>NZ_CP150290.1:297500-1497500 GCF_038051995.1 Paenibacillus sp. FSL H8-0537
TATACGGGCTGACGCCTGCCCGGTGCTGGAAGGTTAAGGGGAGCGGTTAGGAGCAATCCGAAGCTGTGAACCGAAGCCCCAGTAAACGGCGGCCGTAACTATAACGGTCCTAAGGTAGCGAAATTCCTTGTCAGGTAAATTCTGACCCGCACGAATGGCGTAACGACTTGGGCGCTGTCTCAACGAGAGATCCGGTGAAATTTTAATACCTGTGAAGATGCAGGTTACCCGCGACAAGACGGAAAGACCCCATGGAGCTTTACTGTAACTTGATATTGAACTTTGGTACGATC
Source organism: Paenibacillus sp. FSL H8-0537 (assembly GCF_038051995.1). Lineage (NCBI taxonomy): Bacteria > Bacillati > Bacillota > Bacilli > Caryophanales > Paenibacillaceae > Paenibacillus > Paenibacillus sp. FSL H8-0537. Next base: position 297,794 of record NZ_CP150290.1, read on the forward strand.
TGTACAGGATAGGTGGGAGCCATTGAAGCATGAGCGCCAGCTTGTGTGAAGGCGACGTTGGGATACCACCCTGATCGTATCGGAGTTCTAACCTAGGACCATGAAACTGGTTCGGGGACCGTGTCAGGTGGACAGTTTGACTGGGGCGGTCGCCTCCTAAAATGTAACGGAGGCGCCCAAAGGTTCCCTCAGAATGGTTGGAAATCATTCGGAGAGTGCAAAGGCATAAGGGAGCTTGACTGCGAGACCTACAAGTCGAGCAGGGACGAAAGTCGGGCTTAGTGATCCGGTGGTACCGAATGGAAGGGCCATCGCTCAACGGATAAAAGCTACCCTGGGGATAACAGGCTTATCTCCCCCAAGAGTCCACATCGACGGGGAGGTTTGGCACCTCGATGTCGGCTCATCGCATCCTGGGGCTGAAGTAGGTCCCAAGGGTTGGGCTGTTCGCCCATTAAAGCGGTACGCGAGCTGGGTTCAGAACGTCGTGAGACAGTTCGGTCCCTATCTGTCGCGGGCGCAGGAAATTTGAGAGGAGCTGTCCTTAGTACGAGAGGACCGGGATGGACGTACCGCTGGTGTACCAGTTGTTCCGCCAGGAGCACCGCTGGGTAGCCAAGTACGGACGGGATAAGCGCTGAAAGCATCTAAGCGCGAAGCCCCCCTCAAGATGAGATTTCCCAATTTAGTAAGACCCCTTGAAGACGACGAGGTTGATAGGTTCGGGGTGGAAGCGCAGCAATGCGTGCAGCTGACGAATACTAATCGGTCGAGGGCTTATCCTAAACAACACGCTAAATGTTTCAATATTTGGCTTTCGCATCCAGTTTTCAACGTGCAATTCACGTTGATATTGCAGTACATCCCGAGGTCTGCAATGTAAGTAATCGGGAAAATGTGGCGGTGTAGCTCAGCTGGCTAGAGCGTACGGTTCATACCCGTGAGGTCGGGGGTTCGATCCCCTTCGCCGCTACCATATTTTCGGAGGCTTAGCTCAGCTGGGAGAGCATCTGCCTTACAAGCAGAGGGTCGGGGGTTCGATCCCCTCAGCCTCCACCATATATGTTTTACAATGACGCGGGGTGGAGCAGCCCGGTAGCTCGTCGGGCTCATAACCCGAAGGCCGCAGGTTCAAATCCTGCCCCCGCAACCAATTTTAAGCAATAATTTATGGAGCTGTGGTGTAGAGGCCTAACATGCCTGCCTGTCACGCAGGAGACCGCGAGTTCGAATCTCGTCAGCTCCGCCATTTTCTTTTCGTTATACGGCTCGGTAGCTCAGTCGGTAGAGCAGAGGACTGAAAATCCTCGTGTCGGCGGTTCGATTCCGTCCCGAGCCACCATTTTTATGGAGGGCTAGCGAAGTGGCTAAACGCGGCAGACTGTAAATCTGTTCCTTCGGGTTCGGTGGTTCGAATCCATCGCCCTCCACCATTTCTTTTACATCGAGAGTCATTAGCTCAGCTGGTAGAGCACCTGACTTTTAATCAGGGTGTCGTAGGTTCGAATCCTACATGACTCACCATTTTTTAAAAAGCCAATTTGCAGAAAATAATCTGCGAATTTTTTTGTTTATATGTAAATTTAAAAGCTCGGTATTGGTGTAATCACTAATACCGAGCTTTTTTGTATGCTTTTTTATTAGGAGCGAAGCTTTAATTCGGCTAGCAGTTCAGTTAATGAAGCGTCGAGACGAAGCTTTAATTCGTCATTTAGCTCGAATCCAGCTGCCCCACCATCCAATTGTACACGAGCAATTTGAGAATCTACCGCATAAACGCCGCTGGAAAAATGCTTGGCACCCATGGAAGCAAGTACAGGCTTCAGGGAGTAATCAATAGACAACAGATGGGCCAGAGAGCCTCCAATGAAAAAGGGCGTAATAATTTTTCCTTCTAAACCTTTTTGGGGCAATAGATCGAGGAATGTTTTAAGAACACCAGTGAAAGAGGCTTTGTAGACTGGACTTGCAATAATAACGGCCCCAGCGCCTTCTACTAATGCTGTTGCTTCCACAATGGCAGGGCTGTCGAAACGGGCGTTAATTAGATCTTCCGCTGGCAAAGAAGCGACAGTAATATGGCTGAGTGTTATATTTTGGCTAATGAGCTGCTGCTCGATATATTGAGTAATGCCGGTTAAACGGGAACCAGGATTCGGGCTGCCCGAAATGATGACAATCGTTGACATGATAATCGCTCCTTATTGTATGTATATTTATTCCGATAAGTTAACTTTGTTTAATCTTAACATTCCAATCTTTTCGGCGTCAATGACATTTATGGAAAGTGTTCATGATTTTTAGCTCATTAGGGAACAATAGGCGGAAACAAGCTGATTAGCGATGCAAAGGGGTCCGTCTATGATGATGTATGGGTTGGCGGCTTTTATAAGTTTGGCTATTGTGAGTGTAATGGTTCCCATTGTGAGAAGGTTCGCTTTGCAATACGGTATTATGGATCGGCCGAATGCGCGAAAAATTCATCGGCAGCCGATTCCCTTGCTTGGAGGGATAGCGATCTATGTGGCATGCACCGTTACGATTATTGCTTTTCAGGGGATGACATCGTTAAGCTGGACGATTGCAGCTGGTGGCGCGGTGCTTGTCACCGTTGGATTATTAGATGATAAAGCCAAAGCGGAGGGAAGAGATTTTCCTGTCTGGCCTAGAGTGCTTGTTTATGGCGCGGTGTCCACGCTCCCGCTCTGGTTCCATATTCAAATAACAGGGGTGACGAACCCTGCTTCGGGCCTGTTCTTTTTTCTCCCGCATTGGGTAGCTTGGCTCGGGACGTCGATCTGGATATTCGCACTTATCAACATGATTAATTTCATGGATGGGGTGGATGGATTGGCATCTGGAGTATGTGTTTTATCGGCGGTCACGCTGTTCATTACTGCCTTGGTCAAAGGGCAGGCTGAAACGGCGATTTTAGCTGCTATTGTAGGAGGGGCGTGCCTGGGCTTTCTCGTGTTTAATTTTTATCCGGCCAGAATTTTTATGGGGGATGCAGGAGCTACGTTTCTTGGTTATACGCTCGCTGTTGTGGCCGTGGACGGTGCATTTAAGAAAGCAACCTTCATTACAGTGCTTGTGCCGCTGCTGGCGCTGGGCTTGCCTATTATGGATACTTCCATCGTCATGCTGCGGCGGCTCGTCCGTGGCAAAGGACTGCATCATGCGGACAAGCTGCATACCCATCATGCGCTGATGAAGTGGGGATTGAACCAGGTGCAAACCGTATCCTTTCTATATTTAATTGCTGCGTTGTTCTCCATGCTGTCGATCATTCTTTTGTTGGTCATGGGCTGAAATACCTGCCCCAATATGTTACAATGACGAGAAAAAGCGTTCATTCGTGAGGCTTGCGATAGGAGATAGCAGAAAATGAGCACGACAGAATGGTTGAAACCGCTGGAGCGCATTTTGGACTGTCCAGTTCGTCTATTTAAAATGCAAATGTCCGAATGGAATGATATAGCAGATAAAAATCACTACCTGCAGGCAGGGGAGCCAGGACGCGGCTCCGCCTTGGAAGGACAACGTGTCCAGCGCGAGGATAAAATGTGGGTGGCCGTCCGAGCAGTGGAGCATGAAATAGAGGTTTTAGAAATAGAGGGCAGCCGCTTTGAGGCGAGTACGCTGGATTTATTGAGCTTTATGCTGCGCTGGAATGAAACGATGCCAATGCATGATAAGGCGGCCGGCAAGCTGACGGAAAGCGAGAAAACAGCCCGCAGTATTGGCGAGTGGATTCAGGAGCAGTTCGAATCAGGCGAGCCGGGGCAATCGATGCCGGATCACTTGACCGCGGGCGGCAAACTGTTTGCCGATATGATTCCTTTTTTATTAGTAACGGAATATTCGAATACCAAGCAAGCGGCGTATGTGGAGTTGGAGAAGCTGCTGCGTTCCTTTCTCGCCGAGGAAATTTTATTAATACCGCTGCGGGAGCAGGAATGGCTCATTTGGGGTCCGGTATCGCTGCTTAAGGAAGCGGATTCGGAGTTGTATGATGACGACGATGAAGAATCGGTGGAGGATAACTTGGCTTCCATCTGTCTGGGGCTGCATGAGATGCTTGCCAGTGAGTGGATCGGTGAATGCCATCTGGCGGTCTCGCATCCGATCAGACCGGCGAAAGGCATTGTAGAAACGACGGCTGCGCTGCGCGAAACGATAAATTTGGGACGAAAATTCCATGTTGGCAGCAATATTCATTTTCCGTGGAATTTGCAGCTGGAGCGTCTGCTGAATAGCATACCAGAGAGCCAACGGGCCCGATATTTGGAGCAATCACTAAAGCGTACAGAGCTTTTCGTAGAGGCAGAAATGCTTGCAACACTGGAAACATTCTTCTCATTAGACTGTAATGTAAGCGAAACCGCGAAGAAGCTTTATATCCACCGCAATACGTTATTATATCGTCTGGACAAGCTAAAACAGGAGACGGGGCTTGATGTTCGACAATTTCGTGACGCCGTCTTAGTCAAAATTATATTGCTATTGTACAAAGTTACGAAAAGACATTAGTTTTTTTGTAAAGTTTGTGCATAGTCATCTGAGGGCATGTGGGATAAGATAGGTTTATAAGAAAATTTCTTTTAGGGGGAAATTCACATGGCAGGCGTACGTTTAGAAGGCATTTACAAAAAATATCCGGGAACTGATAAAGCATCGGTAACTGACGTTAACTTAGATATCAAGGACAAAGAATTTCTAGTGCTTGTAGGTCCATCCGGCTGTGGTAAATCGACAACTCTTCGTATGATCGCAGGTCTTGAAGAAATTTCCGAAGGTAAATTGTTTATTGGTGAGCGTCTTGTCAATGACGTAGCTCCTAAAGATCGTGATATCGCGATGGTATTCCAATCTTACGCTCTTTACCCGCATATGAACGTATACCAAAACATGGCTTTTGGTTTGAAACTTCGTAAATTCAAAAAAGCAGACATCGACAAACGTGTTCGTGAAGCTGCTAAAATTCTAGATATCGAGCATTTGCTTGACCGTAAACCGAAAGCTCTTTCCGGTGGTCAGCGTCAACGTGTCGCTCTTGGTCGTGCGATCGTTCGTGAGCCGCAAGTATTCTTGATGGATGAGCCGCTTTCCAACTTGGATGCGAAGCTTCGTGGTCAAATGCGTGCTGAAATTTCCAAGCTGACTAAACGTCTTGAAACAACAACAATCTATGTAACGCATGACCAAATCGAAGCAATGACGATGGGTGATCGTATTGTTGTTATGAAAGATGGCTTTATTCAACAAACAGCTTCTCCGGAAGTTCTTTATAACCACCCCGTTAACATTTTCGTTGCTGGCTTCATCGGTGCTCCTTCCATGAACTTCATTAGAGGGGCAGTTACGGAGCAAGGCGGTACTGTTCGTTTCAAAGCTACTGGCGTAGATGTAGTTGTACCTGAGGGTAAAGCGGCTACACTTCGTTCCAGAGGCTACATTGGCAAAGATGTAATCTTGGGTATTCGTCCAGAGGATCTTCATGAAGAGCCTGTGTTTATGGAAGCTTCGCCTAACACGATCGTTAGCGCTACGATCGAAGTTGCAGAGAACCTGGGTCACGAAATGTACCTGTACCTGAACGGTATTGGCACAGACACAGTTATCGCACGTGTAGACGGACGTTCCGCTCTGCGTGATGGCCTGACCGTTAAACTTGCTTTGGACATGAACAAAGTTCACCTGTTCGATACAGAGTCCGAGCTTAACATTTTCGAAAACTAATTGCTAAAGCCATTATAGATTTCATAAAAGAGCTGTTGGATTCGTCCAACAGCTTTTTGTTATTCCACTGAGGATAAATTGGCGAAGAGTATCATTCATTTGAGCGTCAGAAAGCGGGAAGACGTTGCTTTCGGCGCTTTTTTCCTATACGATGAAGTCATTGGTAATTAGCTTACATACGCTGTTGTGATATAAGGAGGCCATGCTATGCCTAAAAAAGTGAAAGTATCAGAATTAGTGCAGCATTTTTCGTTGGAAATCATATCGGGTGAAGAAGGCTTAAAGCGTGCTATTACGGTTGATGACCTCTATCGTCCTGGGCTTGAAATGGCCGGATATTTTGATTATTTTCCGAGTGAGCGAGTTCAGCTGTTAGGAAAAACGGAAATTACGTTCCTCAGCACGTTGACGTCAGAGGAGCGTAGACTGCGGATGGAGCGTCTGTGCCATTCAGACACGCCTTGTATTATTTTGACCCGCGGACTGGAACCGCCCGATGAGCTGATAGCTTATTCGAATAAAACGAAAATTCCCGTGCTTGGCAGTCATGTGGCAACTACAATTTTGACCAGCCGGATTACAGATTTTCTAGAGAAAAAGCTTGCGCCTACCGCGACTATTCATGGTGTTCTGGTAGATATCTACGGGGTGGGCATGCTCATAACGGGCGGCAGCGGCATCGGTAAGAGCGAGACGGCGCTTGAGCTTGTAAAGCGCGGACATCGGCTTGTTGCCGATGATGCAGTTGAAATCAGACAAACGTCTGACAGCCAGCTGCACGGGACAGCTCCGGAATTAATCCGTCATTTACTGGAAATTCGCGGCTTAGGCATTATTAATGTCATGACGCTGTTCGGCGCGGGTGCCGTACGTACACAGAAGCGGATTGCATTAGTCATCAGACTTGAGAATTGGCAGCAGGACAAACAATATGACCGTCTGGGTCTAGATGAAGAGAAGACGCGTATCATTGATACAGATGTTCCACTTGTAACTGTTCCTGTAAGACCAGGGCGTAACCTTGCGGTTATTATTGAGGTTGCGGCTATGAACTTCAGGCTGAAGCGGATGGGCTATAACGCTGCGCTGCAGTTCACTAATAAGCTGACCGAAACTATTGCCGAAGATGCGGATGATTACGATTGATATGAAGGAGCTAATAAAAGATGCTTACATCGCTAATTGACCCGATTGCTTTTTCGCTGGGTCCCCTAACTGTTCGTTGGTATGGCATTATTCTCGGCACAGCTGCCCTGGTAGGCTTGCTGCTGGCGATACAAGAGGGCAAACGCTTTGGCATTAAGCCGGATTTCTTTATGGATATGCTGCTGCTTGGCGTTCCATCCGCTGTTATCTGTGCTCGCATATATTATGTTGCCTTCAAATGGGAAGATTATAAGGAGAACCCGCTCGATGTGTTTAAAATTTGGGAGGGTGGCATAGCCATTTACGGTGCGTTGATCGGTGCCTTCCTATGCGGATTCTTCTATTTCCGTTATAAGGGCTACAGTTTCTTGAGACTCGCCGATGTGTGCGTGCCAGGCTTGCTTGCCGGTCAAATGATTGGCCGTTGGGGCAATTTCATGAACCAGGAGGCATATGGCGGTCCCGTAGAGGAAAGCTTCCTGCGTGATACGCTTCACCTGCCTTCCTTTATTGTGAATCAAATGAATGTGAATGGCGTCTTCCATCACCCGGCCTTTTTGTACGAATCGCTGTGGAGTCTTGTAGGTATCATTCTGCTTTGCGTATTGCGTCGTCAACGCTTCCTGCGTGCGGGTGAATTGCTAGCCAGCTATTTCATCTGGTATTCCCTCGGACGCTTCTACATTGAGATGGTGCGTACGGACAGCTTGGCCTTCCATGGCCCAGCGTGGCTGGTAAACCTTGTGGACGCTCTTTGGTCGCCGATGACGATTTTGTTCCAGCCGGGCTATTTGGACCCGTCTTATGGCAACCTGAGGATTTCACAGCTGCTTGCGCTGCTGCTTATTGTTGGAGCCATCGCTTTTATCGTGATTCGCCGCAAAACAGGAGCTGCCAAAGAGCATTATTCCGATCCTATCGTCTCCACGAAGGTGGAGCATGCGGCTATTGCAACGGATGATGCTCCAAAAGCATAAAGGTAAAAGTTAAATTCAGATGAGACGAGCTATTGCCTTCTCGAAGGCAATAGCCGTTATGTTTTTGTAAAGCTTTTTGAAAGGCTTATAGAGAAGCATTAAAGTGGATTTAGGAGGAGACAGATGTGCTAGGTAACATAAAAACGATGCTGTTTGATTTGGATGGTACTATTATTGATACGAATGAACTGATTATCCGCTCGTTTCTGGATGCGCTGAAAGGTGTCGTTCCGGCGGATTTCAACAGAGAGCATATTATTCCAAGCATGGGACAGCCTTTAACGATGCAAATGCAGCAGTTTTCTGGACTTGAGGATGTAACGCATCTGGTAGCGGCTTATCGCGAAGTAAACCTTCGTCTGCACGATGAATACGTGAAGCCTTTCGACTATGTGGTAGAGGTTATAAAAAATTTGCATGAACAGGGCATTCAGATCGGCATTGTAACGACGAAAATGCGTCTGACGACAGAGCGCGGCTTGAAATATGTTGGCTTGAGCGACTATATCGACACGGTTGTGACCATTGATGATGTCACACATCCGAAGCCGCATCCAGAGCCTGTCAGCATGGCGATTGCTGCGCTTGGTGCAGATCCGGCGACGACATTGATGCTGGGCGACAGCTCCGTCGATATTTTATCCGCTGAGGCGGCTGGTGCTTTGTCCGTTGGTGTAGCCTGGTCGATGAAGGGGGCACAGCTGCTTAGAGATTCTGGCGCTCAGTATGTCATTGATGATATGCGGGAGCTGTACGCTTTCGCAGGATTGGAGCGGAGATAAATTGCGTAATGTCGAACGTTATCCGGTAGAGGGTCCTAATGCGCTCTGGCAGGTCTATCGCACGGTCAGCAGCTTCAAGGCGGTTCGTAATTTCATATTCATTCAGCTGGCCCGTTATTGTCCGATTTTGCCGGTCAAAAATATGATCTATCGCCGTGTGCTTGGCATGAAGGTTGGTCAGCATACCGCTTTCGCGCTGATGGTGATGGTGGATGTTTTTTTCCCGGAACGGATTGAGGTTGGGGATAATACGATTATCGGATACAACACGACGATTCTTACGCATGAGTATTTAATTCGCGAATACCGGCTTGGCGATGTAAAAATAGGGGCAAACGTAATGATTGGTGCAAACACGACGATTTTGCCGGGTGTTACGATTGGTGATCATGCGGTGGTAGCCGCTGGCTCAGTCGTGTACAAGGATGTTCCAGCCCATGCTTTCGTTGGCGGGAACCCAATTCGGGAAATTGGAAAAGGGAGCCGCCCAGAGGATCACAGCTAAATCTGCTAATTCTAACATGAATAAAGCTGATGGTCTATCGAGCATCAGCTTTATTCATGTTCATGGAAGCACCTATTGTATTAGTAGCGGCTTTCCTCAACCTTGGCATCTTCATTATAAATCGTAATTTTCGGGAAAGCTCTAATCTTGACGGAGCAGAAGCTTCATGTTACCATAACGTCTAGGTACTTTATTTTGGCAGATCGCTAATATGGCAACGCGTTAACATACTAAAGTAAATTGTGGGTGAAAATAGATGTCTAAACCAAAAGTATTTGAGAAACCGATTGGTGTTAAAGATTATCTTCCGGAGGCTGTTGCAAAGCTGCGCCGAATTGAGCATGCGGCTCTTGCCTGTATGCAGGGCTGGGGCTATGAGCAGATCATTACGCCAACTATGGAATATTACGACACCGTAGGGGTAGCAAGCTCTACCTCTGACCAAAAGCTGTTTAAGCTGCTCAACAACCGTGGAACAACGCTTGTACTGCGTTCGGATATGACAGCACCTATTGCGCGTGTAGTATCCTCGCTATTAAAGGAGTCCCCATTCCCGCTGCGACTGTCGTACCATGCGAATGTGTACCGTGCAATTGAAGAGGAAGCGGGCCGGGAAGCCGAGTTTTTCCAGACGGGCGTTGAGCTTGTTGGCGATGCTTCGGCTGATGCGGATGCGGAGGTTGTGGCGCTCGCTATTGCTTCCTTGAAGGCAGCTGGCGTAAAACGTTTCAAGATTGCTATCGGTCATGTCGGCTTCCTGAACGGACTGTTCGAGGAATCGCTGTCTGGACGCAAGGAAGAGCAGGAGCAGCTTAAAGCGTGCCTGCTGGGACGCGATTACGTCGGCTATCGGGAGCAGCTGCGCCAGCTGTCGCTGGAGGAGCCTGTAAAGCGCGAGCTGGAAGGGATTTTAAGGCTGCGCGGCGGCCAGGAGGTATGCAAGCAGGCGCTTGAATTAAGCGCAGATGAGACGGCACAGGCGTCTATCCAGCATTTATGCGAGATGTGGGACGTGCTCGACGCTTACGGACTAAGCGAGCATGTGCTGATCGATCTGACGATGATCGGCGATTTCTCTTATTATACAGGCATGACCTTTGAAGGTTATGCGGCGGATCTTGGATTCCCTGTAGTGAGCGGCGGAAGATACGACAATTTGCTTGCTCAATTCGGCCGTCCGGCTCCAGCAACAGGCTTTGCGCTGAAGACGACGCGGATACTGGAAGTGCTCGGCAATGAAGATGAGCCTGCTAAGGCAGAGCGCGTGCTGATTGGCTACGATGAGACGGAGCGCAAAGCGGCGCTGGCAATCGCGCAGCAGCTCAGAAGCCAAGGAGCGGCAGTTGTGACAGAGCGTATCGGGAAAGAAGAAGCAGCGGAGCTTTCGAAGAACACGTCTGGACGGTTTATTTTCAAAGGCGTAGAATATGTGGAGTTTTTACTGTTTACCGAAGGATTGAATGGAATGCTTGGAGGGGATGGCAAGTGAGCGGAGCAGGCAGAGAGATTTTGAAGGTGGCTATGCCAAAAGGCCGGATTTACAAGCAGGCATCAAAGCTGTTTCGCGAAGCGGGACTGCCGATTCCAAGTGATTTTGACGATACGCGCAGGCTGATCATTGAGCTGCCGGAAGCAGGCATGGAGTTTATAATGGCAAAGCCTGTAGATGTGCCTACTTATGTGGAATATGGCGTCGCAGATATTGGAATCGTCGGCAAGGATGTGCTGATGGAGGAAAATAAAGATGTTTACGAGCTGCTGGATCTTGGCATAGCCAAGTGCCGGATGTCGGTAATCGGGCTGCCAGACTGGAAGCCGGTTATAAATCCGCGGGTAGCGACGAAATATCCGAATGTGGCTTCGCAATATTTTCGCGAGTTGGGTCAGCAGGTAGAGGTGATTAAGCTGAACGGCTCGATTGAGCTTGCGCCACTTATTGGCCTGGCTGACCGCATTGTCGATATGGTAGAGACAGGGCAGACACTGCGTGAAAACGGCTTGGTCGAGATGGAGTCCATCTTCGGCATTACGAGCCGCTTGATTGCGAACCGCGTCAGCTATCGGATGAAAAACGAGGCGATTCAAAGCCTCTGTGATAGATTGCAGGAAACGCTTGGTGCGAAGCTTTAGGATTGCGGAAGCACAAGCTATAGAAGTAGATGAAACAGAGCCACAAAGCAGATGGTGCAGAGCTTTAAAGGAAAGGGGTTGGCGATTGTGAGAATTATGCGAGCAGAGCAGTTCGGTTTGAAGCGCGAGGTGGAATACGGATCGCCGGAGCAAAATGAAGTGGTGCGGACGATTATTGCAGACGTCCGCAAAGAAGGAGATGCCGCTTTGCTGCGTTATACGGCAAAGCTGGACAGGGCTGAGCTGACGGCGGCGGAGCTTCGCGTGACGCAGGCGGAAATTGATGCGGCGTATGAGCAGGTGGACGCCGCTTTTCTGACAGCGATCCGCGAGGCCGCTGTCAACATCAGGTCTTTCCACGAGAAGCAGAAGCGCAACTCGTGGATGGATCTGCAGCCGGACGGGACGCTGCTCGGGCAAATATTGCGCCCGCTGAAGCGGGTCGGCGTCTATGTGCCCGGAGGCAAGGCGGCGTATCCGTCGTCCGTGCTCATGAATGTTATTCCGGCCCAGGTGGCTGGCGTGCCGGAAATCGTAATGGTCACGCCGCCGTCGACTGGCGGACGGGACGGCATTGATCCAGGTATTCTCGTGGCCGCTGCGGAATCAGGGGTCAAGGAGATGTACCGCGTAGGCGGAGCGCAGGCGATTGCCGCACTCGCCCATGGTACGGAAACGATTGCGCCCGTTGATAAAATTTGCGGGCCGGGCAATATTTATATCGCGCTGGCTAAGCGCGAAGTATTTGGCGCTGTCGATATCGACAGCATCGCCGGCCCGAGCGAAATCGTCGTGCTTGCCGACGAATCTGCTGATCCGGCTTATATTGCCGCTGACCTGCTGTCTCAGGCGGAGCATGACGAGATGGCATCGTCCATCCTCGTAACGCCGTCGGAGCAGCTCGCAAACGCGGTAGCTGCTGAGGTGGAGCGCCAGCTGGCGACGCTGCCGCGCCAAGCAATTGCGCGTGCCTCTATCGACAGCTACGGCGCCGTGCTGATGGTCGATTCACTGAAAGCGGGCATCGACGTCGTGAATAAGCTGGCGCCTGAGCATCTGGAGGTGCTGACAGTCGATCCAATGAGTCTGCTCGGCTTGATCGAAAATGCCGGGGCAATCTTCCTCGGCCCTTACAGCTCGGAGCCGGTTGGCGATTATTTTGCCGGACCGAACCACATCATCCCAACGAACGGGACAGCGAGATTTTCCTCGCCGGTCAATGTGGATGATTTTCTAAAAAAATCAAGCTTGATCTACTATAGCAAGGAAGCACTGCTCGCCAATGGCGACAAAATTATGACGCTGGCCCGGCAGGAAGGGCTTGAAGCCCATGCACGGGCGATCCAAATTCGTTTGGAGCGCGAAGGGCGTTAACGAGCAGGACTAAGGTGAGCCAATATAAAACAAAACGAGCATTTATTTTACAAGAAGAAAGAAGGAATCGGTAATGGCGGAATTGACAGGACGCGTATCGGAAGTAGCTCGCAAAACAAATGAAACAGACATCAAGCTGGCGTTTTCGGTAGACGGCAGCGGGACGACCAACCTTGAGACGGATGTGCCTTTCCTGAACCATATGCTGGATTTGTTCACGAAGCACGGACAGTTCGACCTGACGGTCGATGCGAAAGGTGATATTGAAATCGACGACCACCATACGGTGGAGGATATCGGCATTTGCCTCGGGCAAGCGCTGCGTGAAGCACTCGGCGACAAGCGCGGAATCAAGCGCTACGCGAGCGTATTCGTACCGATGGATGAGGCGCTGGCCCAGGTTATTATCGATGTGAGCAACCGCCCGCATTTCGAATACCGTGCGGAGTATCCTTCAAGCCAGACAGGCAGCTTCTCTGTGGAGCTGGTACAAGAGTTTCTATGGAAGCTGGCGCTGGAAGCGCGCATTACGCTGCATGTCATCGTACATTACGGCCAGAATACGCATCATATGATTGAAGCGGTATTCAAGGCGCTTGGCCGAGCGCTGGATGAAGCGACGAGCATTGATCCTCGCGTACAAGGAGTGCCTTCGACGAAAGGAGTGCTGTAGCATGATTGCGATCATCGATTACGGCATGGGCAACCTTCACAGCGTCAGCAAAGCGGTTGAGCGTCTGGGCTATGAAACGGTTGTAACGGATGATCCGCAGGAAATTTTAGCAGCGGATGGCGCGATTTTGCCAGGTGTCGGCGCTTTCGGTGATGCGATGGGCAATTTGCGCGAGACGAAGCTGGGTGAGGTTGTGAAGCAATATGCCGCCTCTGGCAAGCCGCTGCTTGGCATTTGCCTCGGCATGCAGCTGTTGTTCACCGCGAGCGAGGAATACGGCGACAACGAGGGCCTCGGTCTTCTGCCAGGCAAGGTCATCCGCTTCCAAGGCGACTACAAAATCCCGCATATGGGCTGGAACAAGCTAAGCTTTGAGCAGGAGCAAAGCCCGCTATTCGCAGGACTGGAAGAGGGCCATGTGTATTTCGTCCACTCCTTTCATGCAAAGCCAGAGCAGGGCAGCGATCTGCTGGCTACGACCGATTATTATCAGCAGGTAACGGCTATCGTTGGGCGTGAGCAAGTATACGGCATGCAGTTCCACCCGGAAAAAAGCGGCGAGTTGGGCATGCAGCTGCTTGGAAACTTCCTCGCATTGACTGGCAGCGGAAAGGCCTAGCCTAGTCGCTGGCTCCCTCACTTGGAGGTCACTTTCCAGCACCATGTATGTATCGATCGAAAAACGTTATTTTTCACAAAAAATGAATATCTACAGGCTGTATGTAGCAGGCGCAGCACTAGATGAGTCTAATATAAAGGAGCGTGCAAAATGCTGGCAAAACGTATTATTCCATGCCTCGATGTCAAAGACGGCCGTGTCGTTAAAGGCGTAAATTTCGTTAACCTGCGCGATGCTGGCGATCCGGTGGAGTTAGCTTCTACCTATGACCGCGAAGGCGCGGATGAACTCGTATTTCTCGATATTTCCGCCTCTGTTGAAGGCCGGGCTACGATGATCGAGGTCGTCAAACGCACGGCGGGCGAAATTACGATTCCGTTCACTGTTGGTGGCGGCATCTCGCATGTGGATGACATGAAGCGGCTGTTGCGCGCAGGTGCGGACAAGATCGGCATTAATACGGCTGCAGTCAAAAATCCTACGCTCGTGCGCGATGGCTCGCGCAAATTCGGCTCCCAATGCATCGTTGTCGCGATTGACGCGAAATTTAACGCTGCATGGGGCGAGTGGGAAGTCTATACGCACGGCGGCCGTCAGGCGACAGGCATTAGAGCGCTGGAGTGGGCGAGCGAGGTTGAGAAGCTGGGCGCCGGCGAGATTTTGCTGACGAGCATGGATGCAGACGGCACGAAGGACGGCTTTGATCTGCCGCTGACCTCTGCTGTATCCGGCAAGCTGGGCATTCCGGTTATTGCTTCGGGCGGAGCCGGCCGCATTGAGCATTTCAGTGATGTTTTCGATCAAGGCAAGGCGGACGCTGCGCTGGCGGCGACGATTTTTCACTACAAAGAAATGACGATTCGCGAAGTGAAGGATGATTTGCGGCAGAAGGGCGTGGAGGTCAGATGACAGACTGGTTAAAGCAGATTAAGTGGAGCGAAGACGGCCTTGTGCCAGCGATCGTTCAGGATGCGCAGAGCAAGGAAGTGCTGATGCTCGCTTATATGAACGAGGATTCGCTCAAGCTGTCGGTGGAAACGGGTTCGACCTGGTTCTGGAGCCGCTCGCGCAGCGAGCTGTGGAACAAGGGCGCAACGAGCGGCCACACGCAGCGCATTGAGTCTTTATCCTATGACTGCGACGGCGACACGCTGTTGGTACGTGTTCATCAAGTCGGTCCTGCTTGCCATACAGGAAGCTATAGCTGCTTTTTCAATGATATCGAGCTGGCGGATCAAGCAAATGAGGCCAATTCCAGCGTAGATTCTGCGTTAACTGGGGCAGCTGCAGGCGCAGCCCACCAAGGTGGCGATCGCTTTGCCATTTTGGGAAGTCTGGAAACCGTCATTGCCGAGCGTCATGCGGAGCGTCCAGAAGGTGCGTATACGACATATTTATTCGATAAAGGCATCGATAAAATTCTTAAAAAAGTTGGCGAGGAAGCAACCGAAGCGATTATCGCGGCGAAAAATCAGGATAACGACGAGCTGCGCTCTGAAGCGAGCGATTTGATTTTTCACTTGCTGGTGCTGCTTAGACAGCGAGGCCTGCCACTCGATGATGTGATGCAGGAGCTTGTGCAGCGCCACGGGAAACCAGCCAGCAATAATGCAATGAAACGCGAGCAGTCCAAAGCCTAGCCAGGCGGGTTGCCGCGTTTTGCGGTTTTCATTCATATCAGTAAAAGGGGAAGGCGGGGCTGTCTTATGCTAATCGATTACCACACGCATCATGTTCGCTGCGGGCATGCAGTGGGCACGCTGGAGGAATATGTTCAGAAGGGCATTGAACTGGGGCTTGATCAGCTCGGCCTGTCCGACCATCTGCCCCTAATCCATGTCGATCCGGCAGCGTATTATCCAGAGATGGCTATGCCGATGGAAGAGCTGCCGCGTTATGTCGAGGAATGTTTGACGCTTAAGGAGAAGTACAGACATCAAATCGATATACGTGTTGGGCTAGAAGGGGATTATATCGAAGGTTACGAGCGGCAGATCGAGGATATTCTTAAAGCATATCCGTTCGATTACGTAATTGGCTCGGTGCATTTTCTAGGCGAGTGGGATATTACTGATTTTCGGCAGACGCATGGCTGGGAAGGCAAAAACCGGCTGGTGGTGTATGAGCAGTATTATGATGCAGTGCAGAAGGCGGCGGCCACAGGGCTTTATGATTTTATTGGGCATATCGATGTAATCAAGCGTTTCGGCTTTAAGCCGGAGGAAGATGTGACGCATTTGGAAAATGCAGCGCTCGAAGCTGTCAAGCGGCATGGCGTTGCGATTGAATTGAACGCATCGGGCTTGCGGACGCCAGCGGAGGAAATGTTTCCGAGCCGCAGAATGCTGGAATATGCGCATAAGCTGGGCATTCCCATTACGGTCGGCTCGGACGCGCATCAGCCAGAAAGACTGGCACAATACCTTGATCAAGCGCGTCTGATGTTGAAAGAAGTCGGTTTTTCGCAGCTCGCGACCTTTGATCGTCGAAAATTAGTCAGTATTGATTTTTGAATTATTAGCAATTCGATGTATAATGGTATTGACCAAGCGCAAACGGGCTGTGCCCAGAGCACAAGCTAGGGCAAGCAGGCGTTGCGCATTGAAAGCCTAGTCAGGTAAAACTTATCTGGTTTAAACGCTCAGGAGGGTATTATGTTAAGCGACAAGTTGCGTATTTTCTCGGGATCGTCTAATCCGGAACTAGCTCAGAAGATTGCTTCGGATTTAGGATTGACGCTCGGCGCCATTAAGATGTCTAGATTCAAGAGTGGCGAAATTTATGTCCACTATGAAGAAACCATCCGGAACTGCGACGTATTTCTGGTTCAATCGTTTTCGCATCCGATCAACGAATATTTCGTAGAGCTGCTCGTAATGATTGATGCGGCGAAACGGGCTTCGGCGAAAACCATTAACATCATTATGCCGTATTACGGTTATGCCCGTCAGGAGCGTAAATCCTCGCCGCGGGAACCGATTACCGCAAAAATGGTTGCAGACGTATTGACGACAGTTGGGGCGACCCGCGTCGTTACGATTGACTTGCATGCACCAGCGATTCAGGGCTTCTTTAATATTCCGGTCGATCATATGACAGCTCTTGATCTGCTCAGCGATTATTTGAAATCGAAAAATATTAAAAACCCAGTTGTCGTATCGCCAGATGCAGGACGCGCTTCAACTGCCGAGAAGCTTGCCAACTACTTGGACACTTCGTTCGCGATTATGATCAAGAAGCGTCCGGCACACAATGAGTCATCGATTACCCATGTTATTGGTGATGTTGAAGGTCAGACACCGATTATTATCGAGGATCTGATTGATACCGGCACAACGATTGTCAATGTAGTCGAAAGCTTGAAGGAACGTGGCGCGGAAGATGTGTACGTGTGCGCTACTCACCCTCTGTTTTCCGGAAATGCTATTGAGCGTTTGGATATTCCAAGTATTAGAGAAGTAGTCGTAACCGACTCTATTCTCCTGCCTGACAATCGTCCGGACCGTTTCACTGTGCTGTCGGTTGCTCCACTGCTTGCGGAAGCAACACGCATCATTATTGAAGGCGGTTCGATCAGCACCCTGTTCAAAAATGCAGGCGTGTAGCGAGAACTTTTTTGAAATATAGGAAAGGATATGATTTTCTCATCCTCTCTCTATATTTCTCGGAATGAAACGCGCTGCGGCGCCAGAGGACGGCGACAGCCGTTTCACCTCATGGACTCCTTACCAAAAACAGCATAAATACTTATATGAAATCGCGGGCGGTTATTAAAACGTCCGCTATTTTCATAGCTTTTTTGCCTGTTGCCCCAAGGGAGCGCGGGCAATAGCGGCCGCGGCGGAGCGTTTCCTTTAGTTTGAGTGCGCGAGTTGACCGTTCCTATGTTATAATCGTAGAAAATGAAGTTTCCGGGAGGTGCCTTGCCAATGAAGGGAAAGAAACGCGCTGCCACAGCTGACCCAAAGACGAAAATCATACCTGTTCAGTGGGATGCCACATTCTTTTTCGAACGGGCTGTCCGCTCGTTGGACCGATACCACTATGACAAGGCACTCAAATATTTTCGCCGTGCTGTGGAATATGAGCCGGAAAATCCGGTTAACCATTGTAATATGGCAGGCATTTTATCGGAAATGGGCAACTATCAGGAATCCAATAAAATTTTGCATTGGATCGTCGATGAGCTTGATCCTACGATGACGGAATGCCATTTCTATATGGCGAACAACTATGCCAACATGGAACAATATGAAGCCGCTGAAGGGGCACTGGTGCATTATCTCGAAGAGGATGCGGATGGGCAGTACCTCGATGAGGCGGAAGAAATGATGGAATTGCTCGATTATGAGCTGGAGCGTCCAACGCGGGTAACGAGTATTAAGGCGCGTGAAGGCTTGTTCGAGCATGATCAGGCACGCACGCTGCTGGAGGAAGGCAAGTTTACCGAGGCGGTTCGACTACTGGAGGACATTATTGCGGCGCAGCCGGAGTTTCTGGCAGCACGCAATAATTTGGCGCTCGCTTATTATTATATGGGCCTGTTTGATAAGGCGATGGAAACGATACATGAGGCGCTGGATATTGATGCGGGCAACCTGCATGCCTTGTGCAATTTGGCGATCTTTTATCAGCATGCAGAGGACGAGAAAAGTTTGGCTCCACTAGTAGAGCTGCTGCGCAAGACGGCGCCTTTTCATGAGGAGCATGTATTTAAGCTGGCTACGACGATGGGGATTCTTGGCGAGCACGAGGCGGCTTACCGCCACTTCCTTCGCTTGCTGAAGGACCCTGATCTGAATCAGGACCCTTGCCTGTATCATTATGCGGCTGTAGCGGCCTGCAATATTGGGCGGTTCCATGAAGCCGAGCGGCTTTGGCGGCAGACAGCAAAGCTAGATCCAAAATCGAATATTCCTCGCTATTATATGGAACAGCTGGAGCTGGTGAAGCAAGGGCAGCACAAATCAGCGGTCAGCTACCATTATCATTTGCCGTTTGAGGAGCAGTTCAAGCTTTGGGAAAACTCCTCGGATGGACTGCCCGACCATTTGAAGCGTGACCCGCTTGTCCGCTCCTCCTTCTTCTGGGCGCTGCGCCACGGTGATCGCAACACGAAGCTGCAGGTCATCCAGGCGCTCGGCATGATTGCTGACAATGAAGTAAAGGATGCGCTTAAGGCGTTTCTGATCGAACCGGGCGAAGATGACTATTTGAAGCGGATTGCGATTTTCGTTCTGCGTACGATTGATGTTCAGGAGCCGCTGCAGGCCATATTGGAGGGCAAGGAAACGGTCATCGAACCGAATCGTGTTCCTTCACGGCTGCCCGTATGGGAAGCCAAGTGGCAGGAAGTTGTCGAGGCTGCGCTTTCGCGAATGAACAAGCGTTATGATCTAATCCAACAGCATGATCTGATGACGCTGTGGGTCGAGTTTCTAAGCCGTGTATATCCGGACGTTCCGAAGCTCAGCAAGGTGGAAGGCTGGGCCGCAGCGCTGGAATATTTGACGGCGAAGATGCATCGGCGCACGATTTCGTATCATGAGGTATCCGTTCGTTATGGCACTTCCATTGCAACGGTCAGCAAAAATGCGAAGCGAATCGATCAAGTGTGCGGCATAAAGGAAAAAATGCGTTCGATCAATTCGGTATTTGCGCCAGATGAGCCGCTGGAATAGCGAGCAGGCGTGTCTGTAAAATATAATAGGGATAGGGCAAAATTTAAGGAGGGTTACAGGATGTATAAAGCGATTATTATCGGTACGGGTCCTGCGGGACTGACGGCTGCGATTTATTTGGCTCGTGCAAACATGAAGCCGCTAGTTATTGAAGGACCGGAGCCGGGTGGTCAATTGACGACGACGACGGAGGTAGAGAACTTTCCGGGCTTCCCAGAAGGTATTATGGGTCCAGACTTGATGGCTAATATGCGCAAGCAAGCGGAGCGTTTCGGCGCAGAGTTTATTACAGGCTGGGTAAACAGCGTGGATACTTCGGCGAGACCGTTCAAGCTGCAAGTAGAAGGCAAAGGCGAATACGTAGGCGAGTCGCTTATCATTTCTACTGGCGCTTCCGCCAAATACCTAGGCATTCCTGGGGAAAAAGAAAACGTAGGCCGCGGTGTCAGCACCTGCGCCACTTGCGACGGATTTTTCTTCCGCGGCAAGAAAATAATCGTGGTTGGCGGCGGAGACTCCGCTATGGAGGAAGCTAGCTTCCTGACTCGCTTTGCGACGAATGTAGAGCTTGTAAATCGCCGCGATGAGCTGCGCGCTTCCAAGATCATGCAGGACCGCGCACGCGAAAATGAAAAAATCGACTGGAGCCTAAACCGCACGCCAGTTGAGGTTGTAGCTGGGCCAATGGGCGTTACTGGTCTTAAAGTACGCAACAATGAAACAGGCAGTGAAGAAGTCATTGAGACGCACGGTATTTTTATCGCGATTGGCCACACGCCAAACACGGCCTTCCTTAATGGACAAATCGATACGGATGAGCATGGTTACATTAAAGTGAAGCCAGGCACTTCCGAGACGAACGTTCCGGGTATTTTCGCTTGTGGCGACGTGCAGGACAGCAAATATCGCCAAGCGATTACCGCTGCCGGCAGCGGCTGTATGGCGGCGCTTGACTGCGAACGTTTCCTTGAAGGCAGCATGACGCATGACTGGAGCCAATCTCTGTAAGCTTAGATTAAAATAGAGCAAATAACCCTTTGCCAGATAAATAAGGCAGAGGGTTATTTTATTTGTTGTGTGCCCGTTTGTCCAGGCCGCACTCCAGAGCAGGAGAACGATGCCTTAGCATATGTTGGTAGCGCAGAATGGAGCCGAGCAGTATTGAGCTGCTGAATAAAACTATTTGTTCGTAGAAGCGAAGTGCGTCCACAGCTCGCTGCGCGAGGTGGTCACTGCTGAAGCGCCAGCGGCAGTCGCATTTTCTACATCTGCTACAGTACGGATCAGTCCGCCGGCAAAAATCGGGATGCCCGTCCGTTCAAAAACTTCACGAATGATATGAGGCATGACGCCTGGCAGCACTTCAATATAGTCAGGCTTCGTGCGCTCCAGCAGCACATAGCTTTTCTCCAGTGCGTGCGTGTCCAGCAGGAACAAGCGCTGTATCGCAATGAGGCCGTTTTTCTTTGCTGTACTAATAACGGCGCCGCGCGTAGAAATAAGCCCGGCCGGGCGAATCATCTGGCACAAATATTCGGCGGCGTATTCGTCATTTTTGAGACCGCCGATTAAATCGGCGTGGAGCAGAATTTTTTTGCCATGGGCATTCGCCAGCTCGAAAATGCTCTGCAATTGGCTGATATGCGTCTCCAGCAGCACAATATAGGAGAAGTCAGAAGTCATCAGCTTTTCCAAATCCTTCGTTTTTCGTGGAGCAGGCAATATTTGCTGGTTGTGAAAGGGCAAGGACGAATACCTCCTTCTAGCGGATGTGGATTTATGGATCTATAATAAGCGGCCAGCTAGGCTTGTATAGGCTGCTTCGGTTCCGATGTGAAACGGACTTCTCCTTCTGATGGACGAGATCGTGCTGTTTTAGCTTGAAATATAGGAAAGTATGTGATGTTCCCATCCTTTCTCTATATTTCATCGCGAAACGAAAGCCCGCCGCCAAAGGGCGGCGTGGCGCGTTTCACCTTGACCCTAGTCTAATGGATATACGGGGTGAACTCAACGTGCAAATCCAGCGGCAGCAAGGAGCTTCCCGCCTTGACCAGAGGGAGGAGCTTCGCTTATAGTGGACAGAGAAGATTAACATATTAATGAGGTGGACTGCAAATGTCTCAAAAGATTTACGTTGGAATCGATGTTGGCGGAACGGCAATTAAGGTCGGATTGTGCAACGAGAACGGGGATTTGCTTCATACGTATGAAGGTCCCACAGAAACGAATAAAGGTACGGATGCTATCCTTGAAAATATTGCTGCTTATGCACGTGCCATCGTCGCTGAATCTTCCTATGAATGGGAGCAGGTTGGCGGCGTAGGCGTTGGAATAGCCGGTTTCTTGGACATTCCGACGGGCTATATTAAGTTCGCGCCGAATTTGAAGATTCGCGACGTAAATTTGAAAGATTATTTGGAAGCCAAGCTTGCAACTAAAGTGCTGGTAAATAATGATGCAAACGTGGCGGCGCTGGGCGAAGCTTGGGCTGGCGCGGGCAAGGGCATCGATCACTGCGTATGCTATACGCTTGGTACAGGCGTAGGTGGCGGTATTATTATCGGCGGCAAAATCGTTGAAGGTTTTGCGGGTATGGCTGGCGAGCTTGGACATATTGCGATTGTGCCGGATCTCGAAGCGATTCAGTGCGGCTGCGGCAAAATGGGCTGCCTGGAAACGGTATCTTCCGCAACGGGCATTATCCGTATGGCGAAGGATGCCGTTGAGCGCGGCGACCGTACGACGCTTGCTCAAGTGACAGATATTATGGCGAAGGACGTTATCGATGCAGCGAAAGCTGGAGATGAAGTGGCTATACGCATTGTAAGCCGTGCTGCGTATTATTTGGGACGCTCGATGGCGCTCATGGCAGTCGTGCTGAATCCGCAATGCTTCATTATTGGCGGCGGCGTATCCAAAGCCGGCGATTTTCTATTCGATCAAATTCGCGAAGTATTCGAGAAGTATACACAGAAAGAAGCGCAGGATGGCGTGAAAATCATCCCTGCTACGCTCGGCAACAATGCAGGTGTCGTTGGCGCGGCTGGATTGATTTTGCGCTCGTAGCGATAAACATAGGATAACAGGGACATTTTCCCCGCTTGTAAGGAGGAGAAGAAGATGGAGACGGCAGCAGCACTAGCGAAGCTTGTTATTATTACAGGGATGTCAGGTGCAGGCAAAACGATTGCTGTACAAAGTCTGGAGGATCTTGGCTTCTTCTGCGTCGATAATTTGCCCCCGGTGCTTATCCCAAAGTTTGCTGAGCTAATTGAGCAATCAAACGGGAAGATCGGCAAGGTCGCATTGGTTATTGACTTGCGCGGCAGGGAGTTTTTTACAGCTTTGGCGGAGTCCTTAAGTTATATTAAAGACCATTCTACCATAAGCTGTGAGATACTGTTCCTGGATGCGACGGATGGCGTGCTTGTTCAACGTTATAAGGAAAGCCGTCGCCGTCACCCGCTTGTGCCCGACGGCTTGCCGCTGGACGGCATCAAGCTGGAACGCAGAATGCTGGAGGACCTGAAGGGGTCTGCTTCGCTGGTTATTGATACGAGCAGCATCAAGCCCGCACAGTTGAAAGAGCGAATTATTTCCAAGTTTACGAACCTGGAGCAAAATAGCTTATCAGTCAATGTCATTTCTTTCGGCTTTAAATATGGTATTCCGATTGATGCGGATTTAATTTATGATGTGCGTTTTTTGCCTAATCCTCATTATATTGAGCATCTGCGCCCAAATACCGGCCAGACGCCAGAGGTTTATGAATATGTGATGAAATGGCCGGAAACGCAGGCGTTTCTGGCTAAGCTGGTTGACATGCTCCAGTTCCTTCTTCCGCTTTATCATAAGGAAGGGAAGAGCCAGGTCGTTATCGGCATTGGCTGCACCGGAGGAAAACATCGCTCGGTGGCGATTTCGGAATACTTGGGCCGTGTGCTGGGAAGCAGTGATACGGAACGGGTACGCGTCAGCCATCGCGATTCCGACCGCGACAAGCATTAACGGAGGGAACGTATGCAGAACAGGCACAAAATAGGAGCTCCTCCCAAGATCGTGGTCATTGGCGGAGGCACAGGATTATCCGTTATGCTGCGCGGGCTTAAGGAAAAGCCTATGGATATTACAGCCATCGTCACGGTTGCTGATGATGGGGGCAGCTCTGGCGTGCTTCGCAATGAGCTGCAAATTCCGCCTCCAGGCGATGTTCGCAATGTGCTGATGGCACTTGCCGACACCGAGCCGCTGCTCGCAGAGGTGCTGCAATACCGATTTAATTCAGGTACAGGACTAGCGGGGCATAGCCTCGGCAATTTAATGCTGGCTGCTATGGCTGACATCACAGGCGATTTTGTGACGGGCGTACGCGAGCTGAGCAGGGTACTGGCGGTACGCGGACGGGTTTTGCCCGCCGCAGCCCAGGCCATTGTGCTTAAGGCGGAAATGGCCGATGGCTCGATCGTCATTGGCGAGTCGATGATTCCAAAGGCGGGCCAAGCGATTAAACGTGTATTCATTGATACGGAGAATGCGCACGCGCTGCCGGAAGCGGTCAAAGCGATTGAGCAAGCAGATGCTATCTTAATTGGGCCGGGAAGCTTGTACACGAGTATTATGCCGAATTTGATTGTTCCGATGCTTGCTCAAGCGATTACGGAATCTTGCGCCGTCAAGCTGTTTGTATGCAATGTGATGACGCAGCCGGGTGAGACGGACAATTATACGGTATCGGATCATATGAATGCGATTGAGGCCCATATCGGCCTGCAATTATTCGATTATGTCATTGTGAACAATGGTGAAATTTCACCGCAAGTGGAAGCCAAATACGCAGAGATGGGCGCGAAGCCCGTCGCTATTGATTTGGAAGCTATTCGCAGCAAGGGCTGCGAGGTTATTGAGGATCGTTTTGTTTTATTCCAGACGTTTCTAAGGCATGATGCCGAGCGTCTAAGCCATCATATTTATAAGCTAGTGGAAAACTGGATGATTAGAAAGAGGTGACAAACCATGTCGTTTGCGGCACAAACAAAAAAGGAACTTACGCTTATTGAAGCGGATTCCTGCTGTGAGCTTGCAGAGCTTTCCGCGCTCATTCGGATGAATGGTTCTGTCAGCTTATCCAGCCGCAAAGTCATTTTGGACATCTCAACAGAAAATGCTGCAATAGCCCGTCGTATTTATTCTCTGGTCAAAAGGCACTTTGAGGTACACACCGAGCTGTTGGTTCGGAAAAAAATGCGGCTGAAAAAGAACAATGTGTATATCGTACGTATTCCAACAATGGTACAATCTATATTAAGCAAGCTTCATATCGTATCTGAGGGTTTCGTGTTCAACTCCGGAATTGATAAGACGATGATTAAGAAGTCTTGCTGCAAACGTTCATATTTGCGTGGTGCTTTCCTTGCTGGAGGTTCAGTGAATAACCCTGAGGGTTCCTCGTACCATTTGGAAATCTCTTCAATGTATGAGGAGTATTGCGGCTCATTAGTGGAGCTGGCCAATAAGTTCGAGCTGAATGCCCGCTGCATCGAGCGGAAGAAAGGCTTTATTTTTTACATTAAGGAAGGCGAGAAAATTATTGAGCTGCTGAACATTATTGGCGCTCATCAGGCGCTGTTTAAATTCGAGGATGTGCGAATTATGCGCGACATGCGCAATTCCGTCAATCGAATCGTCAATTGCGAGACAGCGAACCTGAACAAGACCATCGGCGCGTCCGTGCGGCAGATTGATAATATTAAACTGCTGGACCGCGAGCTAGGCCTTGAAAATTTGCCGGATAAGCTCAAGGAAGTCGCTGAAATTCGCCTGCAGCATCCCGATCTGAACTTGAAGGAAGTTGGAGAACTGCTCAAAGGGTCAGTGAGCAAGTCAGGCGTAAACCACAGGCTTCGCAAAATTGACGAACTTGCTGAAAAAATACGCAACGGCTAAACTTTTAACTTCATGTTTCCGATGGTATAATGATACAATGAGTTTAAAATTATCGGCATAATTAAGGATTGAATAAGATATAGGGGGTATGCTTTCCATGACAAGGCTTCCGGTTGTCGTTCGACTAAAAACAGGTCTTCATGCAAGACCTGCAGCATTATTCGTACAAGAAGCTAATAAATTTTCATCAGAAGTATTCGTCGAGAAAGACGACAAGAAAGTGAATGCCAAATCGATTATGGGAATTATGAGCTTGGCAATCAGTTCGGGCACTGAAGTTTTCATAAGTGCGGAAGGTTCGGACGCAGAACAGGCTGTAAACGCTTTAGCTGCATTGGTAAGCAAGGAAGAGCTCGAGAACCAATAAGAAGCCTTATGCAGCAGGGACTCGTCTGCTCATAACCATATCTTTTGGCCATGCCGCCTTTTGGATCAGGATGATCCAGGGCGGTTTTTTTGAAATATAAGCCATATTGAAAAAGAGTCCATAACAAAACAAACCCGGTTCGCCTGAACCGGGTTTGTTTTGTTATACACCCATATGAATGATGGATGATTTAGATTTTCTCAATAACCTTATCAACCAGACCATACGCGCAAGCTTCTTGGGCGCTCATGAAATAGTCGCGATCGGTATCCTTCTCAACGCGCTCAAGCGGTTGGCCTGTGCGCTCGGACAGGATTCCGTTAAGATGGTCGCGCATTTTGATAATGCGGCGAGCACGGATTTCGATGTCGCTCGCTTGGCCTTCAGCGCCGCCCAGCGGCTGGTGAATCATAACCTCGCTGTTCGGAAGCGCGTAACGCTTGCCTTTGGCGCCTGCTGCAAGCAGGAACGCGCCCATCGATGCTGCCATACCTACACAAATGGTGGATACGTCAGGCTTGATGTATTGCATCGTATCATAGATAGCCATACCCGAGGTAATCGAACCGCCAGGGCTGTTAATGTAAAGGGAGATGTCTTTCTCAGGGTCATCTGCTGTCAGAAACAGCATCTGTGCGATGATGGAGTTGGCTACAACGTCATTGACGCCCGAGCCCAAGAAGATAATACGATCCTTCAATAACCGGGAATAGATGTCATAGGAGCGCTCTCCGCGATTAGTTTGCTCAATAACCATAGGAACGAAATTCATATCCTGTAAACCTCCTCCGAAAAATAACAAGATTGATATTGCCGTAACATCATAATAGCGGATGAAACGTTAAAAGTCAAAGATAGTCAGACAAATCAGATTTTTCTCGGGCGCATGCCGTTTCATAGCTAAAAAACGATATAAAAAAACCACCCTTTCATCAGGGTGGCCACATACTAGGCTTCATAAACGCCTATTGCTCGCTGCAAATTGTTATCGGTTAATCAGAACGCGCCCGCTAGGAATCGAACCTAGATCTCAGGCTCCGGAGGCCTACGTCATATCCATTGGACCACGGGCGCATGTATAAAAGTAACAGCAAGATTTAGTATATGTTAAATGTGAATAGAAATCAAGCCAGCTATTAAAAATAAATTTGCTAAAATCGTGTCGGTAAACGGTTTCATATGAAATTGTTGACTTGAAATGTTAGATCAAGTTCGGTAAAATAGAGGTGGGACTTAAAACGAAAGCATGGGACGTTTCGTGTCCACCGCTATGCGTGAGTATCGGTTTCGCTTAACTTAGTACGGGTGGAGTGAATAATTAGAAGATGCGCCAGATGATTGAATTGCAGCAGCAGCTTCTGCCAGATTTGCTCGACGTGATGAGGAAGCGCTATAGGATACTGCACCAGGTTATGCTCTCTGATCTAATCGGCCGCAGAACGCTTGCGACAACGCTCGGTATGACGGAGAGGGTGCTGCGAGCAGAAACGGACTTTCTAAAGTCACAGGGCTTGCTTGAAATTCATGCCTCTGGCATGAGGATCAGTGAACCCGGCAAAGAACTGCTGGAACAGTTTGAGCCTTTTGTGCAGACGATTTTCGGCTTGTCGGAGCTTGAGGAGAAGATCAGAAGTTATTTTGGGCTGAGCCAGGTTGTCGTTGTGGCCGGCGATTCTGATGTATCCGCACAGACGAAGCGGGAACTCGGCAGAGCAGGAGGACAGGTACTGCGCAAAGCGATGGAGCAAGGCGACGTTATTGCCGTTACAGGCGGTACGACGACTGCTCAGGTGGCAAATCAGCTTTCGGCCGTGGCGCCGCTTAAAACCAATTGGTTCGTGCCTGCAAGAGGCGGACTTGGCGAAAGCGTCGATTATCAGGCGAATACGATTGCTTCCACCATGGCGAAGCGGACAGGTGCCAATTATCGGTTGCTTCACGTTCCTGATCATCTTGGAGAGGAAGCTTATGCTCCCATTATGCAGGAACCGAATATCCAGGACATTATAGAAGTGATCCGCAGGGCGCGTATTGTCGTGCACGGCATCGGAGACGCTATGGTGATGGCTCGGCGCAGGAAGCTTGATGAGGCGACGATGCAGGGTATTGAAGCGGAGGGGGCACTTGCGGAAGCATACGGTTTTTATTTTGATCGGAGCGGGCAAGTGGTTCACAAGATGCCGACGGTAGGACTACGGCTCGAGGATATTGTTAAGACTGAAGTTGTTATCGGGGTAGCCGGAGGCAAAAGCAAAGGCGAAGCGATCGCAGCAGTTATGCGCTTTGGACACAATGATGTTTTAGTTACTGATGAGGCTGCCGCATTAGAAATAATTGCAATTATTGAAGGCTCAGCACCATAAAAATATAAGAATTTATAAGTTGCAGCTTATAAATAGGACTTATATTTCTCCGACAAAGCTCTTCGCTCGTCCTAGAAGGACGAAGAAGTCGTTTTTGCTTGAAATAGTAAGAAAGTATAAGTTTCACGCTTATACTCCGCTTATATTTCTCGGACTGAAACGCGCCGCGCCACCAAAGGAAAGGCGACAGCCGTTTCACCTTGGCAAGTGATCTTGATGCTTCGCGCCGTGCGAGACAATGGCACCCGGCATGCGAAATGTCTTGAAATATATTTTTTATCCCAAAACACTCTAGGAGGAAACAACAATGGTTAAAGTAGGTATTAACGGATTTGGTCGTATTGGTCGTAACGTATTCCGCGCAGCTCTGAACAACGCTGATGTAGAAATCGTAGCAGTAAACGATTTGACAGACACAGCTACACTGGCTCACCTTTTGAAATATGATACAACTCACGGTACTCTTGATGCTACAGTTGAAGCTAAAGAAGGCGCGATTGTAGTTAACGGCCGCGAAATCAAAGTTTTCGCTGAGCGCAACCCTGAAAACCTGGCTTGGGCTTCTGTAGGCGCTGAAATCGTTGTTGAATCCACTGGTATTTTCACAGCTAAAGAAAAAGCTGAGCTTCACCTTAAAGGCGGCGCTAAAAAAGTTATCATCTCCGCTCCTGCTACTAACGAAGATATCACTGTCGTTATCGGCGTTAACGAAGATAAATACGATGCAGCTGCACACACAATCATCTCCAACGCTTCTTGCACAACGAACTGTCTTGCTCCGTTTGCAAAAGTATTGAACGATAAATTCGGCATCGTTAAAGGCATGATGACAACGATCCACTCGTACACAAATGACCAATCCGTTCTGGATGTACCGCACAAAGACCTTCGTCGTGCTCGTGCAGCTGCTGAGAACATCATTCCTTCATCCACTGGCGCTGCTAAAGCAGTATCGCTTGTACTTCCTGAGCTGAAAGGCAAATTGAACGGTATGGCTATGCGTGTTCCTACACCTAACGTTTCCGTAACTGACCTGGTAGCTGAGCTGAAAGTTAACGTAACAGTTGAAGAAGTTAATGCTGCTCTGAAAGAAGCTTCCGAAGGCGCACTTAAAGGCATCTTGAACTACAACGAGCTTCCGCTTGTTTCCAGCGACTACAACCATGACCCTGCTTCCTCCACAATCGACGGCTTGTCGACTATGGTTGTTGAAGGCAACATGGTAAAAGTTATTTCTTGGTACGACAACGAGTGGGGCTACTCGAACCGCGTAGTTGATCTCGCTGCTTATATCGCAAGCAAAGGTCTGTAAGAACAAGGGAAATATCCCCCACAATTACATGGAACGCTTTACGTCCCAGGCCGGTCTTGCACCGGCTGCGGGATACGCTTAATCCGCGGCGCTCCCGGGGCATCGTATGCGATTCAAGCGAAACCTTAACAGGGGCGCGATTTTGTCTTCACGACGAAGCGCGGCTTCAGGTTTGCGAGCCTTCTGGCCGCGAGCCAAGAGGGAGCGTTCCTTCTTTTGATAAAGAGGGAACGCTTCTTTTTGTTTGAATATAGATGATGACAAGCTTTGCACGCTAATATCAGGAGGTTACATTCATGGCTAAAAAAAGTGTTCGTGACGTAGAAGTAGCAGGCAAACGGGTATTCGTACGCGTCGATTTCAATGTACCGCTCGAAGATGGTAAAATTACCGATGACAAGCGTATCCGTGAGACGCTTCCTACGATTAACTTCTTGATCGAAAAAGGCGCGAAAGTTATTTTGGCAAGCCACTTGGGCCGCCCGAACGGTGAAGTTGTAGAAGAGCTTCGCCACACTGCATCGGCAGCGCGTCTGTCTGAGCTGCTTGGCAAACCGGTAGTAAAAGCAGATGAGTCGATCGGTGAAAATGTTAAAGCGCAAATCGCGGCTTTGAATGCTGGCGATGTATTGCTGCTTGAAAACGTTCGTTTCCATGCGGGCGAAGAGAAAAATGATGCTGAGCTGGCGAAAGCTTTCGCTGAGCTTGCTGATCTTTACGTAAATGACGCTTTCGGCGCTGCACACCGTGCTCACGCTTCGACTGAAGGCATTGCGCACCACCTGCCGGCTGTTTCCGGTCTATTGATGGAGAGAGAGCTTGATGTTCTTGGCAAAGCGCTGAACAACCCTGAGCGTCCTTTCACAGCTATCGTAGGCGGTTCGAAGGTTAAGGATAAAATTGACGTTATCAACAAAATGATTGAAATTGCTGACAACATCATTATCGGTGGCGGCTTGTCCTACACGTTCTTCAAAGCACAAGGCCATGAAATCGGCAAATCGCTGGTTGATAACTCGAAGCTTGATCTGGCGCTTGAGTTCATCGAGAAAGCTAAAAAGCTCGGCAAAAACTTCCTCATTCCAGTTGATATCGTTGTCGCTGATGATTTCAGCAAAAACGCCAACACGCAAATCGTTGAAGTTGACGGCATTCCAGCTGAGTGGGAAGGCATTGACATCGGTCCTAAGACGCGTGAAATCTACGCTGAAGCGATCAAAAACTCCAAGCTAGTTGTTTGGAACGGACCTATGGGCGTATTCGAAATCGAGCCTTTCTCCCATGGTACACAAGCGGTAGCGAAAGCATGTGCAGAAACAGCTGGCTACACCGTTATCGGTGGCGGCGATTCAGCTGCAGCGGCTGAGAAATTCGGTCTTGCTGACAAAATGGACCACATTTCCACTGGCGGCGGCGCTTCCCTGGAATTCATGGAAGGCAAAGTATTGCCGGGCGTTGAAGCACTTAACGATAAATAAGCAACCCATACAGTACAGGAGGGTATATATATGAGCAGAAAACCAATTATTGCAGGCAACTGGAAAATGTTCAAAACCGTTTCTGAAGCAGCTTCCTTCTTCGCAGATGTGAAAGGCAAAGCAGAGGTTGATGGCGTAGAGAGCGTTATCTGCGCGCCATTCACAGCACTTCCTTCCCTTGTTGAAGCAGCTAAAGGAACGACTATCGCGATTGGCGCACAAAATCTTCATTTCGAAGACAATGGCGCATTCACAGGTGAAATCAGCGGCGTAATGCTGAAAGACCTGGGCGTAAAATATGTTATTATCGGCCACTCCGAGCGTCGTGCTTATTTTGCTGAGACAGACGAAATCGTTGGCAAAAAAGTACATGCAGCATTCAAGCATGATCTGACTCCTATCGTATGTGTAGGCGAGAAGCTTGAAGAGCGTGAAGCTGGCGAAACCAAAAATGTGTGCAACGTGCAAACGGTAGCGGCATTCCAAGGCTTGTCCGCAGCTCAAGCAGCTGAAGTAGTCGTTGCATATGAGCCAATCTGGGCGATTGGCACAGGCAAATCCTCGACTTCTGAAGATGCACAGGACGTTATCGGTTATATCCGCAGCGTAATTGCAGGTCTTTATGACGATGCTACAGCAGCAGCGGTTCGTATCCAATACGGCGGCAGTGTTAAACCTAACAATGTTGCTGAATATATGGGTCAGCAAGATATCGACGGCGCGCTTGTAGGCGGAGCTAGCCTTGAGCCTGCTTCCTATATCGCACTGATCGAGGGGGCCAAGTAAGATGGCTGCTCCAGTTGCATTAATTATTCTTGATGGCTTTGGTCTGCGCGATGACGTTACAGGCAATGCAGTTGCCCAAGCGAAAAAGCCGAACTACGACCGTTACTGGTCGACTTACCCTCATACGCAGCTGACAGCGAGCGGTGAAGCGGTAGGCTTGCCAGATGGACAAATGGGCAACTCCGAGGTTGGACACTTGAACATCGGAGCAGGCCGCATCGTCTATCAGGATTTGACTCGCATCAGCAAGTCGATCCGCGACGGCGAGTTTTTCGACAATGAAACACTGCTTGGCGCTGTGCGCCATGCAAAAGCAAATAGCAAGAAGCTTCACTTATACGGCCTGCTGTCTGATGGCGGCGTACACAGCCACATTGCGCATTTGTTTGCTCTGCTTGACCTGGCAAAAAAGGAAGGCCTGGAAGAGGTCTATATCCATGCATTCCTTGATGGCCGCGACGTTGCCCCGGATAGCGCAAAAGGCTACATGGAGCAGTTAATCGCGAAGATCGAAGAGGTAGGCGTAGGCAAAATTGCTACGGTACAAGGACGTTATTATGCGATGGATCGCGACAAACGCTGGGAGCGGGTAGAGAAGTCATACCGCGCTATGGTGTATGGCGAAGGTCCACAATATACGGACCCTCTTAAGGCGATAGTTGAATCGTACGAGAAATCCGTTTATGATGAGTTTGTTATGCCAACGGTTATCGTAGGTGAGGATGGCAAACCGGTAGGTCTCGTCGAGTCGGAGGATGCGGTTATTTTCTTCAACTTCCGTCCAGACCGTGCGATTCAACTGGGACAAGTGTTTACGAACGCAGATTTCCGCGGTTTTGAACGTGGGGAGCATGCTCCGAAAAATTTGTATTTCGTATGCTTGACGCTATTCAGCGAAACGATTGACGGTTTTGTGGCCTATTCGCCGAAAAATCTCGATAATACGCTTGGTGAAGTGCTTGTGCAAAACGGCAAGAAGCAGCTTCGCATTGCGGAAACTGAGAAGTACCCGCATGTTACGTTCTTCTTTAGCGGTGGTCGTGATCATGAACTTCCGGGCGAGACTCGCGTTCTGATCAATTCGCCTAAAGTTGCAACGTATGATCTTCAGCCGGAAATGAGCGCTTATGAGGTGGCAGCAGCTGCGGTCAGCGAGATTGAAGCAGACAAGCATGATGCAATTATCTTGAATTTTGCCAATCCGGATATGGTGGGTCACTCCGGCATGCTGGAGCCGACAATCAAAGCGGTAGAAGCAACGGATGCATGCTTGGGTCAAGTCGTTGAGGCGGTGCTTGCTAAAGGCGGCGTATGTATTATTACAGCTGACCATGGTAATGCCGATATGGTATTTGATGCAAACGGACGTCCGTTCACGGCGCACACAACCAACCCAGTGCCTTGCATTGTGACGGTTGCTGGAGCAACGCTGCGTGAAGGCGGAATTTTGGCAGACCTTGCACCTACGGTGCTTGATCTGATGCAGCTTTCCAAGCCGGCAGAGATGACGGGCATTTCCCTGATTCAGAAGTAACAACAATCATCAAACTAAGAGGAGTGTTCAAACATGTCTATTATCGTTGACGTATATGCACGCGAAGTATTGGATTCCCGCGGTAATCCAACAGTAGAAGTAGAAGTATCCCTAGAATCCGGTGGCCAAGGCCGCGCTATCGTTCCATCCGGCGCATCCACTGGCGCATACGAAGCTGTTGAGCTTCGTGATGGCGACAAAGGCCGTTACCTTGGTAAAGGCGTAGAAAAAGCAGTAGATAACGTTAACACGATTATCGCTCCTGAAATCATTGGTCTGGACGCTCTTGATCAAGTAGCTATCGACCGCAAAATGATCGAGCTTGACGGTACGCCGAACAAAGCTAAGCTGGGCGCTAATGCGATTCTTGCTGTATCGATGGCTGTAGCTCGCGCTGCTGCTGATGCACTGAACGTATCCCTGTACACTTACCTGGGCGGATTCAACGCTAAAGTTCTGCCAGTTCCAATGATGAACATCATCAATGGCGGCGAGCACGCGGACAACAACATCGACGTACAAGAGTTCATGGTTCTGCCAGTTGGCGCTCCAACGTTCAAAGAAGCTCTTCGTATCGGCGCTGAGATTTTCCACAGCCTGAAATCGGTTCTGAAAAACAAAGGCCTGAACACAGCTGTAGGCGACGAAGGCGGCTTTGCTCCTAACCTTGGTTCGAACGAAGAAGCAATCACTACAATTATCTCCGCTATCGAGAGCGCAGGCTACAAGCCAGGCGTTGATGTATTCCTTGGTATGGACGTAGCTTCGACTGAATTCTTCAAAGATGGCAAATACCACCTGGAAGGCGAAGGCAAATCCTTCACGCCTGCTGAATTCGTTGACCTGCTTGCTTCATGGGTTGATAAATACCCAATCATCACAATCGAAGACGGTTGCTCCGAGGACGATTGGGATGGCTGGAAATTGCTTACTGAAAAATTGGGCGGTAAAGTTCAACTTGTTGGTGACGATCTGTTCGTTACAAACACAGAGCGTCTGTCCGATGGTATTGAAAAAGGCGTGGGCAACTCGATCTTGGTTAAAGTTAACCAAATCGGTTCCCTTACTGAAACTTTCGACGCAATTGAAATGGCGAAACGCGCTGGTTACACGGCGGTTATTTCCCACCGTTCCGGCGAAAGCGAAGACAGCACAATCGCTGACATCGCAGTTGCAACAAACGCTGGTCAAATCAAAACAGGTGCTCCATCCCGTACGGACCGCGTAGCGAAGTACAACCAATTGCTTCGCATCGAAGACCAACTGGGTGCTACAGCTCAATACGCTGGTAAATCCGCATTCTACAACCTTAAAAACTTCAAATAAGCCCAAACCAATGACTACTTGCTCATTATGATTAGCCAGTACTCTGATTCTGACCTTTTCAAGGTGAGCAAGTATCAATGCGAATAAGCTTTATTGCACTTAAAAAACCCCTGCCCACAAATAATGTGGAGCAGGGGTTTTTGGTATGTAAAAGGGTGAAAGGCTGCTGAAAAGGCAAGCGGAGTAAAAGGGTTGGGGTGGAGAAGCGCAGCGTTCGTCTAAAGCTTTCCGTAGGAAAGCAGCTTCGTAAGCATATGCTGGTGTCTTTGGAAATCTACCGCTAAAGCAGTTATTGTTCAGGGATTTCCAAGGGCAACAGCGATCGAACCACAACCCTTTTACGCAGCGCAGATCCTTTTCAGCAGCCTTCTATCGCGCCGTTTTGCGTCCAACAGCCAACTCCACACGATGCACAACAATGTAGACAACCAGCAAGCCAATAGCAAGCATTAACGAACCTTCCGAATACTGCTGAAACAGCCGAACCGACCAGCCATTATCCCCTATAATCCAATAAGCAATAAAATTAGAAACCGCAATACCGTCCTCATATGAGGGAATCAGACTGTACAAATAATTTTGTGAAAGACCTATTGCAGCTATGAGCGTAAGGATGACGGAAATGAAGACACCTTTGGAGTAAATGTATAAGGCGCCCGCTTTTTTGAGAACAATCATGGTTAGGATAATCCCGGCTAAACAAATGATAATAAACATAGCGGTATCCCCCTCTGCATAAGTAGTGTGCGAATCCATGCACGTTTTTTGAAATATAGGAAAGGAAATGATTTCGCCATCCTTTCTCTATATTTCCCGGACTGAAACGCGCTGTGCCGCCAGAGAACGGCGACAGCCGTTTCACCTTGGTTACCTCTAATGACGAGCCTGTTTTATAAATGGTTGCTGGATTTGAGCAGAAAAGGAGGTGTTATTTTATGGATAAACAAGTGCTGAGCCTGCAAATGTACTCATTGCGGGATATTACAGAAAGCGATCTATTGGGATCGCTGGACAAGGTAGCTGAGATCGGCTATAAGGCTGTCGAATTCGGGGGCTATTTTCACGCACCGGCAAGAAGACTGAAAGAACGTTTGGATTCACTGGGGCTTGTGGCGCCGTCCGCCCATGTTCCGCTTAATTTTGAAAATTCGAAAAAAATCCCTTCAGACTTCGAGAAGCAGGTAGAATATGCGAATGAGCTGGGGCTGAAATATATGGTCGTGCCATGGGTTCCTGTGCCAGAAGTGCCGAAAATGGACGATATAAAATATTTGGCAGAAATTTTGGAGCGATGCGCTTGGCAAACGAAGCAGCAGGGCATTAAGCTATGCCTGCATAACCACGATGCGGATTGGAAAAAGGTTGAAGGCAAGCCGCTATATGTCCACCTGCTGGAGCTTGTGCCCGAAGACCTTATGGAAGCAGAGCTGGATTTAGGCTGGATTTATATGGCGGGTTATGATCCTGCTGAATACGTGAGGTATTATTCAGATCGGCTGCCGCTTGTCCATTTTAAAGATTTTCAGGTGGGGCGCAAGGATACGGAGCTTGGGAGAGGGGATGTGGGCTACTCCGAGCTGTATGAGGTGGTTAAGCAATCGGGAGTAAAATATATCATTATCGAGCAGCAGCAGTTTACGGAAACTTCGCTGAAAAGCGCAGAGCTGAGCTTTCATTTTATGCAAAGGCTTATGCAAAATCCGCAGCCAGCAAAAGGGTAGCCGTTAACAGGAAATGTAAGGGTTAAACAGCAAAGTATTGTTTTCAGCAAATCGCTGTGATACAATCATTTTATATGTTTTAATGGAGCTCCTATGCTGGAGGTGGATTGAATGGATATAGCTTTGAAAATACTACTGGTTATTTTTTCGGTTGGCCTAATTGCTGTCGTATTGCTGCAAAAAGGTAAAAGCGCGGGATTGTCCGGAGCCATCAGTGGTGGCGCTGAGCATTTGTTCGGCAAACAGAAAGCGCGTGGTTTGGACTTGTTCCTGCAGCGTTTGACGATTGCACTGGCTGTTGGATTTTTCGTCCTGTCGCTCGTTGTTGCTTACGTCGTACAACAGTAATATTCTGTCTTGCATGCAAAAAGTGGGGGAGTTTCCTCCACTTTTTTTGTTGTTTCGCGGATGCGATTGGGTAATTTCGTGTATACTAAATGATATATAATAATCTATCAACCGGTTGCAAGTGCTGATAGAATGGCCTCCGGTATATGAGGTGACGAGGAAACTAATGATACAAGAGCAGGAATTGCTTGATTTTATGCGGGAGACCGCTTATAAACCGATGACTTATCAGGAGCTGGAGCAGCATTTCGGCGTGATGGAGGCTGTTGATTTTAAAGCTTTTTTGCAGCTGCTAACTCAACTGGAGGATAGCGGTAAAATCCTACGCACGAGCAATGACCGTTACGGCGTTCCGGAACGGATGAATTTGCTGCGCGGAAAATTGCAGGTCCATGCGAAAGGCTTTGCTTTCTTGCTGCCTGACGACAAAGAGCATCCTGACATTTACATTCATGCCAATGATCAGCTCAGCGCGATGAACGGCGACATTGTTCTTGCGCGTGTGACGTCCAAGAGCCAAGCGGGAGGCCGTCTGGAGGGCGAGGTTGTCCGCATTGTGCAGAGAGCGGTTACACAGGTGGTCGGCACTTTTGAAAGTCATGAAGTGTACGCCTTTGTTGTGCCGGATGACAAACGGATTAACCGCGACATTTTCATCGCCAAAAATGAATTTAAAGGCGCCGTATCCGGACAAAAGGTTGTCGTGCGCATTGTAACCTATCCGGAAGGCCGTTCAGCGGCGCAAGGGGAAATTATTGAGATTCTCGGGCATAAGGATGATCCGGGCATTGATATTTTGTCGATTATCCGCAAGCATCAGCTGCCGGAAGGCTTCCCGGAAGAGGTGGATGCAGAGGCGGAAGCAGCGCCGAATTCCATAACGGAGGAAGAAATTATTCAACAGGGACGTCGTGACCTGAGGGATGAGGTCATCGTGACGATTGATGGCGAGGATGCCAAGGATCTCGATGATGCCGTACATGTAAAGGTGCTGGATAACGGCAATTATTTGTTGGGTGTCCATATCGCGGACGTGGGCTATTATGTGCGTGAAAACTCCGAGCTGGATCAGGAAGCTTTCCGCAGAGGCTGCAGCGTTTATTTGGTGGACCGGGTTATTCCAATGCTGCCGCATCGCTTGTCGAACGGCATTTGCTCGCTCAATCCACAGGTGGATCGGCTGACGCTTTCCTGCGAGATGGAATTCGATGCCAA
The DNA here is from genome assembly GCF_038051995.1 of Paenibacillus sp. FSL H8-0537. NCBI lineage: Bacteria > Bacillati > Bacillota > Bacilli > Caryophanales > Paenibacillaceae > Paenibacillus > Paenibacillus sp. FSL H8-0537. The sequence goes on from NZ_CP150290.1 coordinate 335,819, forward strand.
AACACTTAAGCGCGTGCGCCATGATGTGTTTACGAGTGTTATTCGTACGAAGGAGCGCATGACGTACACGAATGTGCGCAAGCTGCTCACTGCAACCGAAGAGGAGCCGCAGACCGAGCTGAAGGAGCGCTACGCCGATTTGCTGGATATGTTCACGCTCATGGAGCAGCTGGCGATGAAGCTTCGCAAGCAGCGGATGAAGCGGGGCGCGATTGATTTTGATTTTCAGGAATCGAAGGTTATCGTTGATGAGCAGGGCAAGGCTGTCGATATTGTGAAGAGGGATCGTTCCGTCGCAGAGCAGATCATTGAGGAATTTATGCTTGTGGCGAACGAAACGGTAGCCGAGCATTTCCACTGGCTGCGTGTTCCTTTCCTATACCGGATTCATGAAGACCCGGATCAGGAGAAGCTGATGCATTTCATGCAGTTTGCCGCGAACTTCGGTTATGTTGTGAAGGGCAAAGGCAACTCGGTTCATCCGCGTGCACTGCAAATGCTGCTGGAGGAAATTAAAGGCGCGAAGGAAGAAACGGTTATTTCCACTGTGATGCTTCGCTCGATGAAGCAGGCAAAATATGATGCGCAAAGCTTGGGACATTTCGGGCTGGCGGCGGAATTTTATTCGCATTTCACTTCGCCTATTCGCCGGTATCCGGATTTGGTGATCCACCGCGTCATTCGTGAGGTGCTGGAAGGCGGCGGAGCGCTCAGCGAGAAGCGCAATGAGGCGCTGACTGCCCGCATGCCGGATATTGCGCAGCATTCGTCTGAGCGCGAGCGGGTAGCTGCTGATGCTGAGCGTGACACCGAGCAGATGAAAAAATGCGAATTCATGCTGGATAAAATTGGCGAGGAATTTGATGGCATCATCAGCAGTGTCACGAGCTTTGGGATGTTTGTCGAGCTGGATAATACAGTGGAGGGGCTTATTCGTCTGAGCGATCTGACGGATGATTATTACCACTTCCAAGAGCAGCATATGGTGCTCATCGGCGAACGTACCTCCAAGGTATACCGAATTGGCGATGAGGTGAAAATCCGCATTGGCAATGTGAATATGAATGACCATACAATTGATTTTGAAATGGTTGATATGAAGCCTCGCGGCGGTTTTAAAGGCATCGCTGATGCCGGGTTCGGCGCTTCGCGCGGCGGGCGCGGGCGCAGCGGCGGCTTTAACAAAGGCGGACGCAGCAGCGGTGGCGGTGCGGGCACCGGCACTAGTGCGAAGGGCGATAGTACCGCTGCTGGCGGCAAAGGCGCAAATGGCGGCTACGGTGGCTTTAAAGGCAAGGGCGGCAAAAGCGCCAAAGCGGGCAATGGAGCGCAAGGTTCTGGAGCAGGCAACGGAGTGAGAGGCGCTAGAGCGGGGAATGAAGGGCAAGGCAGAGCAGGAAAAAGTGGAAGAGCAGCGAACAGCGGCAGAGCGAGAGATGGCGGCCAGCAAAGCAGTGCTCAAGCCGGAAATGGGCAGAACCCGTGGCAGCGGCGCGATGTTGAAGGCGCCGCACCGGGGTTGTCGGACGCGCTAAGCCGTCCGGCAGGAGAGAGCCAGCGCCAGGATGGCGGCGCTGGTGAGGAGCAGCTGTGGTGGAACTCAGCTGCTCAGGCCGGCGGAGCCGGCCAAGGCGCGAAGCGCCAGCGCAAGGGCGCTGGGCGCGGAGCTGCGCCAGGCGCAAGCGGCGGCGGGAACGCGCCGCGCCGCGGGCGCAAGGGCGACGCTGGCGGCAGCTTTGCGCCGGCGGAGCAGACGCAGCGGATCGTGCGGGCGGAGCCGCAGGATCGAGGCGAAGGGCGCGGCGGCGAAGGCGCGCCGCGCACGGATATGTGGGGGCTGCCGATTAGAGGAGGCAGCCGTCGCATCGATGGCGGCGAGCGAAGCGACGGAGCTAGCCGTGGCTTTGAAGGCGGCAAGCGGCGCCAGGCGGCGCAGCCAGGCTCAGCGCCAAGCGGCGCGAATCCTAGTGGGCAGGCTTCGCCAGACGCTGCTGGAGCAAGCGGAGACGCGGCTAAGAGGAAGCGCAAGAAGAAAAGCGGAGGCGGCAATTCTACGGCTGCTTTTGTTAGAAAAAAACGTAAATAAAACAAAATAGTTGTAAAGTCCCTTGCATCGGCGCTGCCCCTCATACAGAGGCTCGGCAGCGCTGGTACAGCGGGCCAAGCTTTAAAAATTATTTAAGCTTGTCGCTTGCTTTTTGAATATGGGTATAGTACACTCAAAGCAATTGATGATATGGACCTGAATTCACATATTGAAAAGGGTGTCATTACAGTCATGGACCTTTTTCAATGTGTGAATTTTTTGTTTCTCAAAACGAAACAGGCGCATATTAATTTTATTTTGGAGGTTTTACAAATGCAACAAGGTACAGTTAAATGGTTTAACGCTGAGAAAGGCTTTGGCTTCATCGAAGTTGAAGGCGGCAACGATGTATTCGTACATTTCAGCGCAATCACTGGCGAAGGCTTCAAAACGCTGGAAGAAGGACAACGCGTAGAATTTAACGTTGTTCAAGGCAACCGCGGACCACAAGCTGAAAACGTAGTAAAACTGTAGTAGTTTAATCAACTGCGAAATTTAGCCGCTTTCGACCGTAAGGTCGGAGCGGCTTTTTATGGTTTTGACGATCAAACCATATTTTACAATATGGCCGTTGCTTTCTTGCTTTCATTTTCAAAAATTGCTACAATATATATCTAGCGGCTTTTTCAAATTTCTGGAGCTAATTATGATGTCGAGGTGATAAGAATGGGCAAGAAAAACGACGGTAAGCAGCTTGCACAAAATAAAAAAGCTTCCCATGATTATTTCATCGAAGACACGTATGAAGCGGGAATGGTGCTAATGGGGACTGAAATTAAATCGCTCCGCAACGGACGAGCCAATATAAGCGACGCATTTGCGACGATACGTAACGGCGAAATTTTTATCCACAATTTGCATATCAGTCCTTTCGAGCAGGGGAATCGCCACAATCCAACGGATCCGACGCGTGCCCGCAAGCTGCTGCTTCATAAAGTTCAGATTCACAAGCTGCTCGGTCAATCCAAGCAGGAAGGCTACTCCATTGTGCCGCTCAAAATTTATGTGCGCAATGGCTATGCGAAGCTTCTGATTGGGTTAGGTAAAGGTAAGAAGCAGTTCGACAAACGCGATTCCGCGGCAAAACGCGATGCCCAGCGTGATATTCAGCGGGTGCTGCGCGAGAAGCAGAAGATTATACGTTAAGCGCGAGATTGTGCGAGTAAGCGCAAGTCAGAGCGTCTGTAGATTTTCAAGGAAAGCGTGTTGAATTTTACTAGCAGTTCCAATAACATTTTAGGGATTATTCCTTGAATCGTGTTATACTAAGCAAGTAGCAAAGCAATATCTTAAGCTAAATGATGATCAGGTTGAGCTTCTTTCGGAGCCGGCAGTGATACGTCATTTATGCCAACTCGGGGGCGTTCTTGGATTCGACGGGGATAGGACGAGCGCGGGTTGCGGGTAGTGGGGACGCGTCCACTTTATCAACGCTAAAGCCTATTAAATGGCAAACAACAAACAAACTACGCTTTCGCAGCCTAAGAAACTGTGAGCGTGCTCCTACCTAGCATCGCCCATGTGACTAGACTAGGGGCTAACAAGTAGTGGGATACGCTGTCTCATCTCCGCCTGGGGTGAGCTGAAGAAGACAATCAGGCTGACCTTGGAAGAAGCTGGTTACGAGGCGTCCTCCTGGGTGACATCAAATTCGTGACTACACCCGTAGATGCCTGTGTGGCGTGATCTTCGGACAGGGGTTCGACTCCCCTCGCCTCCATTAGAGTGAAAGCCACCAACCAGTGTTCTGGTTGGTGGCTTTTCAGTTTATGATATAATAAACACAAATTTAGATTGGGGGACTGGGAATGATTGAAAATCGAGAACAGCTCCAAGAAATTTTAAAAAAAGCGAATCAACATGCACGGAAGCAAGCTAAAGAGTTGGGTGCCTCTATTTATTATATAAAGAATAACAAACGTGTTCGTGAAGATGCTGAAGGTAAGAAATTCGAAATTATTTTCGATGCTACTGGGGAACGCCAGGAGTTTGAGTATCATGAGTGAAACTAAGCCAGTCATGACTATGTTTGCTGGTACCAATGGAGCAGGGAAAAGTACACTCAGCATGCAAATGAGAGAGTGGCTTGGTGAACTGGTTGATCCTGATCAGATTGCAAGAGAGTTGAAGCCAGAGGACCCGCGTAGCTGACCTGTCTGCTGGAAGGGAAGCTGTGAAAAGAATTCGATCTCTCATAAAAAGTGGTAAAAGCTTCGCTATTGAAACGACATTATCTGGATCATTTGTTTTGAAACACATGCAAAGGCGGAAATCATGCAGGGTAACTTGATCTATTGTTTTGAGACAATACCTGCTTGGTCTAATCCTGTTCTTGTTGGGTACTGATAAAAGTGTGACATCAAAACTGTGACTACACCCGTAGATGCCTGTGTGGCGTGATCTTCGGACAGGGGTTCGACTCCCTCGCCTCCACTATGAAAACCCAGTCCGCATGAGGGCTGGGTTTTGTGTTGGAAAGGATTTTGGGAATGGAATCAGTATTTGTCTGAAATCATGCTATAATGAAGTATTCCGATCGATTAGGAACGAGAGAGGAAACTCAATATGAACAGATTTGAAGACTGGAATCTAAAAGTGAAAAAGACGTTTAATGCAACGAGCAACCTAGTTGTATTAACCGTAACGGAGGCAGGAGGATTAATGGGTCTCTCCAAAGACCAAATGAAGATCTTCGTGGATAAATACAACTTAACAAAAGTCCCGATCATGAGAAGTGCCCATAGATACCTGTTGCTGAAATGTGAAATAGACGAGATTGTTGCGAATAGGGCCGTTTAGTACAGGGTGCTCCCGCAAACGAAATCCAAACAATGAGTACACCCGTAGAAGCAAGCGTGGTGTGGTCTTCGGATAGGCTTCAAATCCCCAAACATTCACTATGTAAACCCCGACCGCAAAAGGTCGGGGTTTTTTCCTACCCAGTTGTCTAACCTTTACGATAAAGGGGCTTCTAGGATTTTTCATATGGTAAAAGCCAGGTATACGCATGATTCTTGATAAATTGGTTAAGGGGATCAGAGCTGAATTTTTTATAAACACCTCCTTCAATTGTGTTATTCTCTGAATCCTGGTCGCTGGTCAGGGGCAACGCGCGATTGCGGCCTGGATGAAGAAGTTGGGCTCAATTCGGAAAAAGCGAGCGCTATTCAAGCTGAGCAAAAGGCTCAAGCATAGCTATCTTATATTTATATATTCGTGACAACTATCTTGACTAACACCGATCATAAGTTCATCCGCATTATATTAAACCGAAATATATAATAATCATAACAAAATGTAATAAAATACTGATTTTTTTAAAATGGTACAGGAAATAGATTAGAGTATATCTTCGTTTATAGATTTCATAAGGTGTTTACAACCGGGATAAAGAGGGAGAATCGGCTGAGAGTGGCATGAGGAGGAACTTTCTGAATTCCTGCCCGATTTTTGGGATTAATTATAAAAATTTTTAATTAATTCAATTTACAGCAATATATCCATAAAGTATAATCGATTCATAAGGAGGTGAACATGCGATGTGAAGTCTATATCGAGGGTAAGCCTTTTTTAAAACCTCAAAAAGTAAGCGCTTCCCTGTTTGGAATCCGGTTACATGTCCTGAAGCTTTTACACCGATGATCACCTGCATTTACCCACAAGCGGTACCCCCTCACCAAGGAAACTGATTTGCATATTCAGTCACCCATTTCTGTTTCTCTGTTTGCAGCTTTAAAGGCTATCTGTTCGCCTTGTTGCAAGCGCAATCATTTTAGACGGAGGTGAAAATTCACAGTTCATCCGTACGTTCTCTAGGGTGCATACACATCATGCCGACACAGAGGATCAAATACGAATGTTTAATAAATCTAACCAAAGGAAAGGTGGATCCATGATGACGAAATTGAAAACCAAATTTATTGGCGGTAAGGCTCTCCGTGAAGGTATTAAGCAAATACTTGTAATCGCGATGCTTGTCGGGGGGATTTTCCATGGTATGGCCCCGGGGACGATCCAGGCTGCGGAAGCGCATCAGAATAATCCGTTTGTCGGAGCTACGGGGTACCTGAACCCGGATTATTCCACCCTTGTCGATACATCCATCGGGCTTACTAGTGATGCGTCGCTAAAGGCAAAGATGGAAACGGTCAAATCTTATCCAACTGCAGTCTGGATTGACCGAATTGACGCCATTAATGGCGGGGCGAACAATGCCGGACGCAAAAGCATCGAGGAGCATCTGGATGCTGCTCTTGCTCAAAAGAAAGCGGGTACTCCGATTACCGCTTCATTCGTCATTTATAATCTTCCGGGCCGGGACTGCCGTGCGCTGGCGTCCAACGGTGAATTACCACTGACGCTGGCCGCATTGCAGACGTACAAAACGGACTATATTGATGTCATCGCAGGTATTTTTGCGAAACCCAAGTATCAGGACATTCGCATCATTGCCATTATTGAACCGGACAGTTTGCCTAACCTGGTCACCAATCTCAATACACCGGCCTGTGCTCAAGCCAGTTCGACAGGCATCTACGAAGCTGGCGTGAAATATGCATTGGACAAGCTGCATGCCATTCCGAATGTGTACAACTATCTGGATATCGGTCACTCCGGCTGGCTCGGATGGGATAACAACCGGACAGCTACAATCTCGCTGTATACGAGCGTTGTCCAAGGGACAGTGGCTGGTCTGAATAGCGTAGACGGCTTCATTACCAACACGGCGAACAGCACACCGTTGAATGAACCGAATCTGTCCAACCCGGATCTGAACATCGGAGGACAACCGATCAGGTCGTCCAAGTATTATGAGTGGAATCCGTATTTTGATGAAACCGATTTTACGGCTGCCTTGTATAGCGGGTTTGTACAGGCAGGCTGGCCGACCAGCGTAGGCTTCCTGATTGATACCAGCCGCAATGGTTGGGGAGGGGTGAACCGTCCGACAGCGGCTATAGGCAGTGATATTAACACCTACGTAAATTCTGGGCGTGTCGATCGCCGGAATCACCGGGGGAACTGGTGCAACAACAGTGGAGCAGGTATAGGTGAAGCACCTAAAGCGGCACCAGGGCCTGCCCATTTGGATGCCTATGTGTGGGTCAAGCCACCAGGTGAATCTGACGGCTCCAGTTCGGAAATTCCGAACAATGAAGGCAAAGGATTCGACCGGATGTGTGACCCAACGTTTATAACTAGTGATGGGGTATTGACGGGCGCGCTTCCTAACGCTCCAGTATCCGGTCACTGGTTCCATAATCAATTCGTCATGCTGGTGCAAAACGCATTCCCTGTTCTTCCGGCTACCAATGTCGGCGAACCTACCGCTCCAGCGGCTCCGGCAGCACTGACTGCGACAGCAGGCAATGCACAGGTGTCACTGAGCTGGACGGCTTCCGCAGGAGCGACGAGCTATAACGTGAAGCGGGCGTTGAGCGCGGCCGGACCATTCACAACCGTTGCCGCCAATGTGAGCGGCACATCGTATGTCAATACAGGCTTGACCAACGGAACAACCTACTATTATGTGGTCAGCGCCGTAAATGCCGTAGGTGAAAGCGCGAATTCGGCTGTAAAAAGTGCTGTGCCGGTAGCTGGAGCCACCGCTCCTGCTGCACCTACTGCATTGACGGCCACCGCAGGCGATGCACAGATCAGCTTGTCCTGGACGGCTTCCGCAGGGGCGACCAGTTATAACGTGAAACGCGCGCTGAGTGCGGCCGGACCATTCACTACGGTTGCTGCCAATGTGAGCGGCACATCTTACACGAATACAGGTCTGACCAACGGCACGACCTATCACTATGTTGTGAGTGCTGTGAACGCTGCGGGGGAAGGTGCTAATTCTGCCGCTGCTTCCGCAACTCCGCAAAGCGTGGTTGTTCCATCCAGTGATCTGGTCTTGCAATATCGTGCGGGAGATACCAATGCGACAGACAGCCAGATCAAGCCGTATTTCAATATCAAAAACATCGGCAACACGGCTGTAGATCTGAGTGATCTGAAAATCCGTTATTACTTCTCGAAGGAAGGCACCGCAGCTATGGACTCGGCCATTGACTGGGCTCAGGTTGGCGGTACTAACATTCTGCGCACGTTCACCGATACGTATGTAGAGCTCAGCTTTACTTCCGGAGCCGGTGCGATCCAGGCAGGTGGACAATCCGGGGATATCCAGCTCCGCATGTACAAAACGGACTGGACCAACTTTGACGAAACGAATGATTATTCCTACGATTCAACCAAAACATCCTATCAGGACTCGAACAAGGTGACCCTCTATAAAGGCGGCAACCTAGTGTGGGGAATTGAGCCTTAAAAGACGGAAAAAGAATCTCCAGAGTTGATTAACGAATCGGTCGAAGATAAAGACGTATGCAGACCATCATTCTAAGCAGGGGCGTTTCAAAGTCATGTTCATGACTTTTGAAACGTCTCTTTTACAATTTTAACGAAACTGAAGGCGTCTTATTTACTGTACTTGCCAACAATTGCATCAATAATTTGGAATCTGAAGGTCGATGGGGAACTTAATTGTTTATTAGCTGATGAAGGATTTTTGCAGGCATGCGTTGAAGAGCATTAGTAATAAGAATTAGCATCAGGGGGATATATAAATGTCTAAATGATTCCACCTATCTAAAATTCTGCTTAACACGCGGCGGCGAATTGTGGTTTTGCACAACCAGCCGAAACGCCATTATTGACGTCAGTTCCCCGCTCTCTAACTAATAATATTGGAATTCCGAATTGAAAAGCCATGGCAGGCTCAATTTTCACATCTCCAATGCAAGAAGTTTTTACAAAGGATGTTTTGGTATCTGGGCATGATTATGAAATCCATCCCAAAAGCTATTTCCAAAAGGAGATACTTTAATCTTGTACTGGCTGCATAACCAATTCTTCGTAATAAGGGTTTGTTCTTCTTGGTAAAACTCTATTTTGGGAATTGATGCATAGGCTTTATCAAAAAGAATTTGCATGGTAAGATAAACGCTTCTAACCATGCTGTCTAGCAGCATGTCATTTTTTCATAATACTTCCTAAGGAGTCATGTCCATTGGCTGTACCCTTGAGTAAGTTGACAAAAATACCCCGAATCCTAATTCAAACACCAACCCATCAACAAAAAATATTGAGAATGAATGGACTGTCTGCGATAGAGTCTTGCACACGTACAGAGGGCGCCACTGGCACGTTGTTTCTAGAAGACCATATGCTCTTAATCGTAATTGAAGGGATGTATACCGTACGGTTTGGAACCGAGGTGTATACGGTAAACAAGCATGAAATGGTACTGATTCATAAATCCATTGCGTTTCAATATGAAAAAAGCGGGGAACCGAACTTCGATTATGTACTCAATTATATGATGTTCTTCTTAAAAGACGAAATAATTAACGAGTTTATGAAACTAGCAGATTATACTCCTACTTCAGCAGCTAGGGTACCGGCTCAGGTATCTGTACATGCGATTGATGATAGACTTTTCAGCTATCTGGAATCATTGAAGCCGTATTTTAATGAACCGGAACGAATTAGAGATGGGTTGGTTAAGGTGAAGTTATTAGAATTATTATTTGGCATAGCTGATAGAAATGATATTTTCCTATCTGAGCTTGCCCATATTAAGCGCCAAGAACGAAAAAGCATCAAGGACGTCGTTGATGCGAATATCACAAATCCCGTAACCTTGCATGATCTCGCCTACTTATCTGGCCGAAGCCTATCCTCCTTTAAACGTGATTTTAAAGCGATCTATAATACTTCTCCGCTCCAGTGGATACGAAATCGCCGATTGGATAAAGCACAAGAAATGCTAATCCATTCATCCTTATCCGTAACTGAAATTTGCTTCTCAACGGGTTTTGAGAACGTCTCACACTTCTCCAAAGTGTTTAAGCTGAGATTCGGAATCCCGCCTTCCGCACTCAAACAACCGCCAAAGCTCTGATAATCTGAACCCTGAGCCGAATGAACAACGGATTTGGACCTCCGAACAAAGTATAGCGTGCATTCATCTGGTACATTTATATATGTCAACCAGACGAACTCTAGCCCTATTACATCCAAGGAGGAAAAATCATGCCTGACTCTAACCTTCGGCAGGATTCCGCTGCCACCCCTATTGCATCAATGAAAGGTCATCATATCGCCATCCGTGTGCCAGACTACGAGGCTGCAAAGAGCTGGTACGTGGAGAAGCTGGGCTTCCGTGTTATTCAAGAATGGCCGTTTGGAGACCTGCAGCTTGCTTATGTCGCTCCGCCTCATGACGACTCCTTTTATTTTGAGATTATTGGAGACGGAGAGGTAAATGACGCTCCCATTTATCATGATATTAACAGCAGTATGTATAAGGCTGGTTACCATCATCTCTGCATGAGCGTGAACGACGTGGATGAAGCGATTGCATATTTGGATTCAAAAGGGGTCGCCCTCATCGGGGAGCCCTTTAACTTGGAGGCCATCCATCGCCGCCTCGCATTTTTCACCGATCCGTGGGGGAATATATTCGAATTGGCTCAGGTGATAGGTTAATAAGATTAGAGTAATGAAACGAAAGCTATGGTGAAGCAACTAAGGTGACATCAAAATCGTGACTACACCCGTATTAAGAACGAACACAATATACTTAGTTGGTGGATTTTCAGTAACAACCTGGTTGTATTGAATAGAAGGGCAGTTAAGAGAAATCTTAGCTGTCCTTTTATTTTAGTATACATTGGAGGAATTTGTTGTAAGATGTAGAAAGGTTCAGATAATAATTGGTTTTGGTGCTGTTAGGATTCCTGAGCTTTATAACTTCCGTACCTCAACGGGAAAATTATCAATATCGCTTTTTATGATAAAGACATGACCGCCTTTTTGAATTTGTGCTTTATCCATGCCGGCATATTCTTTTTCAATCAGTTTGTTGTTATGACGTTGAATAATTTTATTTCGTCACATTTGATGACGGGTTTTGTCTTTGATATACGGCAGCCGCCTATAAAATGAACTTGGTTATTCGCAAGTCGTTGTGAAAAATACAGAGGACATACAATCGTTTTTAGGTAGCACGCTCCAGCATGAAAACCCAGTCCGCATAAGGTCTGGGTTTTGTGTTGGATTGGATATACGGAATAGAATCAGCATTTGGCTGAAATCATGCTATAATGAAGTATTACGATCGACTAGGAATGAGAGAGGAAACTCAATATGAATGGATTTGAAGACTGGAATCTAAAAGTAAAAAAGACGTTTAATGCAACGAGCAATCTAGTTGTATTAACCGTAACGGAGGCAGGAGGATTAATGGGTCTCTCCAAAGACCAAATGAAGATCTTCGTGGATAAATACAACTTAACAAAAGTCCCGATCATGAGAAGTGCCCATAGATACCTGTTGCTGAAATGTGAAATAGACGAGATTGTTGCGAATAGGGCCGTTTAGTACAGGGTGCTCCCGCAAACGTATCCAAACAATCCCCGACCGCCAAAGGTCGGGGTTTTTACTATTTTAGACATACTAACAGCTTTTCTAAGCTCAATTTATATAAGTTAATTAAAAGGTTTTAATGCTAGAGACTGAATAATTTCCTCTTGGGAAAAAGGTTTTTTCCTGCCCAGTTGTCTAACCTTTACGATAAAAGGGCTTCTAGGATTTTTCATATGGTAAAAGCCAGGTATACGCATGACTCTTGATAAATTGGTTATCAGAGGATCAGAGCTGAATTTTTGGGCTAATGCTTTTTGAATGGGAACGAATTTGCTTACGGATGCGCCTTGAACAACCCAATAGATGTGATATCCGTTTTTAGTTTCGATGATCATCGTATCCTTAATTTGAAGCTTGAATTTTTTTATAAACGCCTTCTTCAATTTCGTTACTCTCTGTTTTGATCGCAGAGCTAACAGATGGTATTGGCCTTTTTTATTTCTTTTAACTGTAATCGATTGAAGCTGTTCTTCAGGGTCGGAGTGAATCGATTCAATCATCTGCTTAACTTGTTCTTTTGTGTCTAAATGCATGGAAATCTTGTTCAGATCTACATCGATGAACTGTGCTCTGATTTTTTTGAAATCACTAGTCCTTGTTTCACGGTAATTGATCTCCATAAATACGGCATAACCTTTTTTATTTTGACTGAGAACGTGTATACGTTTATTTCTCTTGGTAAAGAGTGTGAATTGAGAGGTGCGTCTTTCAAGTAGACTTAGAGGTTTATGCAGTGTCATCGCTGGGTGAATTAATGAAGTACTGTATCTTTTATTTTTGTTTTTATCGTCATGGACTAAAGTGAAATACAGTTGTTCGTTCTGTCTACAGCCTAGTTTTTTTATAAAGTAGCTTGCGTGACTGGAAAACCTTCGCAAATTTCTGGAATATGTCGTTGAACTTAATCGCGGTGTCATTAAACCACATCTCCTTTAAAGCATGCGCTACACTTTTGCTCCTTTTCTAAACAATCATATTCTGGCAAGCGGACACAAGTGTAAGTGAGAGTACCCATTTTTCGACATTAGATAGGCTAATCAAATAGTCAGGGCGTTTGCTAGGGTGACATCAAAAGTAGGTGAGCATGATTTTTTCAATATAATAAATATAAGCTCTCAAGATAAAGAAATTGGGCAAGTGGGCAATGCTGAGGGTGTGGCTGAATTTACCCAAACAGTGAAAGGGGGAGAAACATATGGATTGGGAAGCCCACATCGAACGGTGGAGCCGAGCCGCTGTTAGACTGCTGGATATTCGACAATATGGTGTGGAGCATGGAAATGTCCCTGAGCGCTATGTGGCGCATAGCAGTTTTTTTGTAGTTACTACTCGTGGAGAGGCAAGAGTGAGCCTGTCGGGAGCGGTCTATCGAGCCCAATCCCACCACATTCTGCACGGAGGAAAGGAAGCGGAGCTGGGTATTATGCCGCTAGAAAACGATTTTGAATGCTATTTGATTCTGTACAAAGCTGATTGTGAATTGCCGGAGGATCGGGAGAGCTTCCATATGTCTTATGCATTCACGCCTTATGCGTTGCTGCCATTGCAGGAGAAGTGTAAAACGATGAATCACCTGTGGCAGCAAGCCACCCCAATGGAAAAGCTTCAGGCGCAGTCTGTCTTTCTGCCGTTTGTATATGAGGTTATGCGGCAAATCCGCACGTTAAAAACGGAAAACAGCAGGCCGAACTTGGTAACCGAAGCGATTCATTACATTCAAGAGCATTACAGGAATTCGATTACAGCCGAGGAATTAGCCGGGATCTACAGCTGCAGTGCGAGCTACTTATCTCGCTTGTTCAAAAACCAGATAGGAACCGGTCCGATTGAATACCTGATTCATGTACGCATTCACAAATCGAAGCAGCTTCTGCTCAAATCGGAGGCGCGTATTCAGGAAATAGCCAGCAGCGTTGGCTATGCGGATGTCTATTATTTTAGCCGCTTATTTAAAAAGCACACGGGCTGCTCACCTCTTCAATTTAGAGAGAACAATCGGCAGGCGGTTCAGAATAATCCATTACGTCTATTAAAATCGTCTATTGTATCCCCGAAGCTTGTTTCCCATAATGAGAATGAGATTTGTTATCAATGCAATGGGGAAGGGGAAACATCCATGTTTAGATTTTCAAGACCAGCGTTCGGAGCCATGCTGCTATTATGCACAGCTTTGCTGCTGAATGCATGTCAGACAAGCAGCAATACAGGGGCAGTGGCCTCCCAGCCTGCGTCAGCAGGTGTCGCTACAGAAAGCACAGCTGCAGAAACGCGTATTTACGAGCATTTGAAAGGCAAAACGGAAATTCCTGTGAATCCTCAGCGGGTGGTCAGCCTCTTTCATTTGGGTGAGCTAATGGCAATTGGGGTAAAGCCAGTAGGTGCAACCACCTACATTCTGAGTAACCCGCTGATAAGCGATACTTCCGGTATTGAAGATATAGGTATTCCGCCAGATCCGGAGAAGATTCTCTCGCTTGCGCCTGATCTGATTGTTACAACGGTACCATTCGCTGAGGCAGTAGATGGCGGGTACGAAGCATTGAGCCAGATCGCCCCAACCATTGTCGTAGAGCAGCACAACGATCCGATAAAGGATGTTGCAATGTTTGGCGATATTCTTGGCAAGCAAGAGGAAGCCAAGCAATGGAATGAGGCATTTGCGGCAAAATTAGCCGATTACAAGGAGAAGGTTAGCCCGTTTATTGGGGCTGATGAAACCTTCTCGATTTTGAATGTGCGTCCTAATGCTGTTTTTATTTACGGTGATACCAATATGGGAGGCAACATTCTTTACAGGTACCTGGGCTTGAAGCCAACCGAAAAAATAAAGACGGATGTTATTAATGGAGAAACATGGGAAATATCTACCGAGGTCATTCCCGATTTCATAGGCAATCGGTTATTTCTAGCTGTAAATGAAGGAGCAGAGGAAGAGTTGAAGAAAGTGGAGAAGCTCATTAAAAACTCTCCAGCAGGGAAAGCAGGAAAGATCTACAATATTGATTTCAATACATTTCTTCTCAGTGATCCGATCTCAGTCGAACATCAGTTGGATATCATCGTTGATTTGCTGGTTGAAGGTAACAAATAAATGAAAAAATAAATGCTTCCTGTCTCTGCTATGTAAATCCACAACCGCTTAAGGTTGTGGATTTTTGCTTTTCATCTACATTTTGCCCTAGAATAAGTACCAAATATAACTGCGGATTTGTTTAGATGTTCAATATAAAAAATACTCTCGAAATTTGGGTGTTGCCCGGCACATACCATTCGTTATTATGAGAAGGAAGGATTACTCCCTTACATTAAGCGAGACAAGCATGGGAATCGTCTGTTTGAGCAAGAGCATTTAGATTGGATAAGGCTGATGACATGTTTTCGAGCAACTGGAATGAAGCTATCTTTGCTAAAGCAAATGGTCAATCTTGCATTAGATGGGGATTCCACCATTCCGCAAAGAAAAGCTGTGGATGTTGAGCTAACGGCTCAGTACCTGCTTCGTATTGAAGATGTTAGCCCTAAACATGTCGTTCACGGTACCCGCTATATGCAAGAACAGATGACCCTGCTTGATGGGTAAGATAAAAAACGAACAGTGACTCTCTTCCGTGGAGAGTCACTGTTTGTTTTTTATAAGGGTGATAATATATGCCATTCTAGAGCTTGACAGAAAAGAGGGAATTAAAGTGATTTTATAGAGGAATCCTTGGAATATTCATTCTGGTTGGAGAGGAAGAAGTCGTAATGGCGGCTAATTGGTGGCTGGCTCTTATTATTATGGTTGTGTTTAATGGAATTATAGCTTGGACATTATTTACAGGACTAGAGCCCGTAAGCCGCAGAGCCAAAAAGTGGTTGTTTATTGTTGCCAATGTTGTTGCGCTTGTGCTTGCTGTCTCTCAATTTTTTTGGATGGATTTTTAATAGAATAAGATAAAAAAACCATTAACCATTAACCAGTAATGAGTTAATGGTTTTTGTTTGTTTATTAATAGTGCGCAGCTACAAAGCGATATTCATATTCTTACTTCAGCTCATACTTTGCAAGACTCGTACCCATATCCAGATAAAAGGTATTTGCATTCAAGAATCGAATATTTCTCTCGGCAAACCGAGCTTGCTCCAGTATTAATGAGTTTTGCGTTTTGAGCGTGCGAGAATCGACTACGTAGATGACTGCTTTTGATGGTTTTTCAAAATCAAACCAAGAGCCTTTGGACACGACACCACCGAAGGCGATACTTTGGTTTCCTAGCAGTTGCAGCGTGTATTGGTCAGGTAAGTCAACGAAGGTTCTCGTTGCGATAAGCTTATTATTTGTATCGTAGACGGTAAGCGTGTTTTTATCCTGAACCAGATAGTGATTGCCTAGGGACATGAACAATCTATCTTTACGATCAGACTCAGGTGTCGGCATAATGCGGCTCCATTTCTTTTTACCGTCAGGTGAATAGCCGTATAGAGTTTCGATTCCGGTCTTTGCATCTAATACCGGAACAAGTAGAGTGCCACCACTGAGAACATCGAAGTCAGCATGTATATAGCTAAAATAATCCTGCGGGTATTTGGCAGTCGTGATTTTTTTGTTAGCCGAAATAGAATAGATATCTAAAATCGTTGCAGCCCCTACATAGTTAGCGGAGCCGACATAATTTCCTTGGATGTGGCGTATAACACCATCATATTCTCGATTAAGAAGCTGTTTGCCTTCCGTTGAATAAAGAACTAAATGGCTCTTATCTTGAATCGTATCAATAGTAGCAATGCGTCCATCATCAAGCACGTACCAATTAAAACGATAAGCAAGGGTTTTCGACCATCGCTGCTTATTGTTTGAATCAAGCGCGACTAGCTTACTGAAGTTTTTCTTTTCGATCTTTACCTGCTCTACATAGTATAAGTTCCCGCTACGATCCATATCGAATACATTGTACGTGTAAGGCGAGTTGCGTGTCCATTTTTGCTTTCCCGTCGTATCGTCAAAAGCCATCATCTTGTAAGTAGGTTTGTTTTTTCCGCCGGGGTGATAATACTGAAACATATATCCAGTACGGGAAGCGTTATGATCAGCTACGATAGGAAAATATTTTTTGCCTAGAAAGTAATAATTTCTATCTAAAACAGTGGTTGATGTGTGATCTGGAACCGTTATGGTCCATCGTGGCTCGGGGAGCTCTGTAAAGTCAGCAGCAGATACGTTATGCGGAAAAAAGGTTGTCAAAATGGCAATCAGAGCTAGCAATTGAATACGTAAAGCAAACTTTCTCATTATAGTAGAATCCTCCTAGTTATATGTAATTCATTAACTATGGCGATTATATCATATAATTTGGGATATTTCCCCACATAGAAAGATGTGCTTTTGCTGCCGCTGTCCATTGCCTATGAATAAATGGCGTATTTTCGATTTCTGCGTTATATTTAAAATACTGAAGCTTCAATATACAGACACGGATTGGGGAAACTCCATAATGAACAGCTTAGAATCTCTTGAAAGTATGATTGCATGGATTCCAATCTTTAAAGCGGCAGTTCCTGCCGAATTATCAATCGCGATTTGTGATACAGAAAAATTTATTGCTTATTGGGCTGGCGAAAATATTGATTTGCACATACAAGTTGGTCAACCGTTGCATCACGAGGAACCGTTAATGCATGCGATTCGGAATAATGTAGCGCTAAGGGCAGAAGTTCCTGCTACCTTTTATGGTTTTGAATTTATTGGGACGGCAACACCGCTTCATGACATCAATGGCAATGTAATCGGCGGAATAGCCATTCAGCTTCGAAAACAGAGCGAATTAGTAGCAATTGCCGATCAAATTTCGTTTTCACTATCGCAGGCCAACAATCAACTCTCACAAGTCGCCGATAGCTCCGCTACTCTGGCAGCGTCTGCCCAGCAGCTTCTTTCACTCGCCAATCGGACGGTAGAACAGGTAGATGAGGCGGGGAAAGTGGTGTCGATTGTCAGAAAAGTAGCGGATCAGACGAACTTATTAGGCATTAATGCGGCGATTGAGGCAACCCATGCAGGGGATCGAGGCAAAGGCTTTGGCATTGTAGCCAGTGAAATACGGAAATTGTCCAATGAGACGCTTACCTCTACAAACGCGATTCAGCATACTCTGAAAACATTTGAAGAGGCAATAAGCGGCATGCGTGCATCTATCGAAGGTATGACATCCGTTGTTGATCAGCAGGCCGTATCATCCCGACAGGTTTTGGATTTTATCGAAGAGGTTCATCGCATGTCGGAGCAGCTCAATCAATTCGCAAAGAAGTTGTAACCGATTATCCGGAAAAAGAGCAAAGAGCACCGTGTCAGGTGCTCTTTTTGCTTTCTAATGATCCGAAGAAGCATACACCTTATCGAGGTATGCAATAGAAACCTGCTCCGCTTCATCCTTTAAAACGAGTGTATCCGATTGTTGACGCAAGCTTTTATATAAATCAATTGTGCTTTTTAATGCATGGTAGCAGCTCTCGAAATGATGCGAAGGAACTGTATTTTTTAGCTCTTCTATTTCACTAATGGCGTACTGTTCCAGTTTTCTAACGCCTCTAGGCAGCTGGCCATTCTTTATTAATACCAACGGGCCTAAGACAGCACCGCGAATAAAGGTTAGATGGTCAATGAATTCAAACCATTCTCCTCTTCCCAGCTTCGTTGCGCCGTAATGGACCCAGACCCAGAAACGGTCCTCTATCCATTGGGCATCTGGGTAAGGATGGGAGGGAGAAGTTTTTTCATAAATGCTGCTGATTTCCTGAGCCCTTTCCCATAAAATAAGAGGGTTTTCGATTCGTATTTCAAGCTCTTCCAATGTAACGAATTTAAGATCGACATGCAGTGGTTCTGGTCCGTATAAGCAAATCACCACACGAGGCTCGCCGATATGTTCACCTGTGAATCCAGAAAGCAGCTTGCCCAAGCCTTCAGCAATGGTAATCCGTTGATTCATGATTTGATCCTGGTAGGCTGAGTTATAAACGATGATTAAGTCTAGATCGCTATACTCATCCATCGTATTCGTCATCATGGAGCCGCCTGCAAGGAGGCCGCGAACTCGTTGATCCTGGCTGAGTTTTTCCTTTGCTTGATGGATGAATCTTTCGTGCACAGGTAAAAACATATCAAACACCCCTTATAATATGACCCATAAAAATGGGTATTACGCCAACTTATCATCTCGAATGCCCGTTGTCAATTTATGGCCGCCAAGTGAAAATGAAAAAGTGGACAATATGTATCTGTTTACATTATAATCAAGTTAATTCCATATTTTGATAGGAGGTAGATGGTGGCCTTTTAGGAGTAGGCGTTTCTATGAAAGGTGAGAAAGCTTGAAGTCTCGTAGCCGTACTAATCTATCAAAAGAAATGGAGGGAGAATGAAATGAAGAAAACATTGTATTCTGCTATTATGTTAACACTGTTATCAGGCTCAATTGCAGGTGCCGCCTGGGCGGATAATTATGAGTCGAATGACACTTTAAGTACAGCATATAAAATTCCAACGCAAACGGTGGTCACTCCTTATGGTCTGGCATACTGGGGAGGAAGTGCTTGGTCCTATTTATCATCCCCAACAGATGTAGATTACTTTACATTCAGAGGGCATGGCAAATCTGTCTTGCTGGGTTCTCCTTCCGGCTATGATTACGATTTATACGCCTATGACAGTGCTGGCAATTTGGTTGCTTCTTCTACGAATACGTCAGGAACAGATACGATTCTTGTCGACTACGATAATGTATATTTTAAAGTAATAAGCAAAGATGGACGATACAGCGACACGGCAGCTTACAGCGTAACCTTTTACAAAAGGGATGTTTGGGTACCGTGACAAGGAAGTAAACATAAAATAACGGTAGGCACCGTGGCCTTTTTATTGTTTGCCTCCACCAATAGAAACTCTACAGCCTCTTGGAGGTTGTGGAGTTTTATTATTTTCAGCCAATGGGGGATAAGCTGGATGACAGCTGCTGCCATTGGGAGCTTTTTGGGCAAGCGGCCGTTATCGACCACCTCTACACTTCATAATTAGAATCAGTGAAGGCGCCCTAGAGGGTGCCTTTTTCATTTGAACATTATTTTTTAACTCGGTGTGAGAGTAACTCTACACATCTTTACGAGGTTCAAATAAACGGAAAAATGATATAATAATAACGAATGGAGCTGATGCCGATGGATTTGTTGGACCCGCGCGTGGATTTTGTATTCAAACGGATATTTGGAAGCGAAAACAATAAAGATGTGTTGTTAGCGTTTTTGAACAGTATTTTCATTGAAGCCGGAGAACCTCCGCTGACTGAGATTATTCTTATGAATCCCTATACGGATAAAGACGATCCACTTGATAAACAGTCTATTTTTGATGTTTATGCCAAGACTGCGGAAGGCAAGCTGATTGATATTGAGATGCAGCTTTTCAATAAGTACGACATAGAGAAACGAACGCTGTTTTATTGGAGCAAACGATATGCGAGCCAACTTAGTGAGGGTGACAAATATCTGGAGCTTAAGAAATGCGTGACGATCAACATTTTAAACTATTCGTTCTTGAAGAACGATCAATATCACAATGTGTTTCATCTGCGTGAGGATCGGACAGGAATATCCTTAAATGATGATATTGAGGTTCATTTCTTGGAGCTGCCTAAGCTGGATGAACGTATTGTTCCATCAGAGGGTGGGTTGATCAACTGGCTGCTGTTTTTAAAAGGGGCCAATACATCACAATGGGAGGTACTGAGAATGAATGAGCCGAGCTTAGAGAAGGCGATGGATACACTGCAATATTTGAGCCAAGATTCAGACGCCAGACGATTGTACGATGCTAGGCAGAAGTATCTGCATGATGAAGCATCCATGATGGATAGCGCGATGCAAGCAGGTATGAAAGCGGGTATGAAGGCAGGCATGGAGGAAGGTAAGAAGGAAGGTATGAAGGAAGGTATAAAGGCGGGTAAGGAGGCAGGCCTACAGGAAGGCATGAAGACAGGTATAAGAGAAGTGGCGGAGAATATGTTAAGCCTAAATCTGGACCTAGCAACGATATCTAAAGCCACTGGGCTAACGGAGCAGGAAATTGCCGATCTGAAAAAATAAATAAAGACTGTTTAAGCCTAGTTCAACATGAAAAATGAAATTCGAGTGCGCATCCTTTTGGGTGCGCACTATTTGTATTTACCCATACATATAAAAAAGAGGAACAAGAAAAAAGCCTTCCCATGAAATTCACTCCGGTACCGCAAACCATTAATGACTTCTAATTGACGTATACTGCCTAACCTATTAGACTGATGGTACATAACGATGTTTAGATATTACATAACAAAAATAACAATAGAATTGAATCATGCTGGCAGCGTGGTGCGCAGGAAAGCACGATAAGTTCAGTGACGTAACGTTTCGTCGGGCGATGAATTTTACGTCACGTATACGGGTGACAGCAGGAAAGCAAAGGCGGTGTTTTTTATGACCAGTAAGCAGCCCTTATTAGAGGTAATCGCAGTGAATGCGGCCGACGCGAGAGCAGCAGAAGCGGGCGGCGCGGATCGCATCGAGCTGGTTTGCGCTATGTCAGAAGGCGGGCTCACACCTAGCTTTGGAATCATCGAGCAGGTGGTTTCCAGCGTTTCAATTCCAGTGTATGTCATGATTCGGCCTCATAGCCGCTCATTCTGCTACAACGAGGATGATAGGAAGGCAATGAAAAAAGATATTCATACGGCCCGTAGGTTGGGAGCCTCGGGAATCGTTATAGGTGCTTTGACGGATAAGCGCGAAGCGGACCTCTCGATGCTGCAGGAGTGCTTGGCTGAGACTCAAGGGTTAGGCGTTACTTTTCACCGAGCGATTGATGAGAGTGCTAGCCTGACCCGAACGTTAGACGCCATAAGCGCGTTCTCTCAGATTGAACGGGTACTCACATCGGGTGGAAAGTGTACCGCCTTGGAGGCAAAAGACGAATTAAAGGAGCTGTACAAACGAGGAGAAAAACGAAACGTTGCAGTAATGGCCGGGGCTGGGTTGAGCATAGATCAAATCCATTCCTTCGTCCTGCATACGGGTATTACGGAGCTGCATTTTGGCTCAGGAGTGCGCCACGAGGGCAGTTTTCATTCACCCGTTGACTTCAATTTAGTAGCAAGGGCAAAGCAGTACTTAATTAACGCGGCAAATGAACTTTAAAATTGTTAATCCCCTAATTCTATAACAAGAGGTGATTCGGTTATGCAGGTTATGGCACCACATTTGGTAGAGGAATATAGAGGCGGAACGCTTGAAAATATTCATCACGGTCATATTTGCGGAATCGATGATAAAGGTGAAGTCATCTATAGCGTAGGTGATCCGGAATGGGTGTCCTATATGCGCTCTGCGGCCAAGCCGTTTCAGGCGATTCCAGCTTTTGTGCATGGCGTTCCTGAAACTTACAACCTAACGGATCAGGAACAAACACTGATGACAGCCTCGCAACGCGCTGAGTCTTATCAAGTAGAAGCGCTGAAATCAATGCTTGCCAAAATAGGCGTAGAGGAGCGGTGTCTGGTTTGCTCCGAGTCTTATCCTTTAAGCATGCAGGCGCGGGATGCACTCCTGCAGGGCAGTCAGCCGCCGCGTCGTCTGTATCATAATTGTTCAGGCAAGCACTTAGGCGTGCTGGCGTTATGCCAAGCAAAGGGATATCCATTAGAGGGCTATGCGGACCCTGAGCACCCGGCGCAGAAAGAGATTTTACGGACAATTGCTGAATTTTCGGGGGCGAAAGCGGGAGAGATCCAGTTGGGCACGGACGGCTGCGGTTTTCCGGTATTTGCATTGCCACTGCGGCAAATAGCGAATATGTTTCTAAAGCTTGCTTGCCCGGATTTGCTGGAGGATCATCGCGTGCGAGAGGCGGCCTCACAAATAGGAAGACTGATGAACGAAAATCATAATATGGTTTCGGCTCCCTGGTTCATATGCTCGAATCTATTAAAGGATAGCAATATCGTGGCGAAGGGCGGAGCCAAAGGCATTTATGGGTTTGCGCTTCACAAGGAAAGAGTGGCGTTCGCATTGAAGGTGCTGGACGGCTCTGAAGAGGAATGGGCACTGATTATTGCATCCATTTTGGAGCAGATAAACTATAGCAATCGGGTTACAATTGACCTGATGTATCAGCTTGCGTCGCGGGAGCTCAAGAACGACGGCGGTCTTGTTGTAGGTACCAATAAAGCGGTATTTAAACTGAATAGAGCCGAGGAAGGAAGGCGGTCCCAATGATCCAAGCGCAATGGGTAAAATCGGCGGCAAGCGTGTCGCCATCAGAACGTCAACTTAAATGGCAGTCACTGGAGTTTTATGCCTTTATTCATTTTACGGTAAACACCTTTACAGATCAGGAATGGGGCTTAGGCAATGAAGACCCCGCTGTTTTTAACCCGACGGAGCTAAGTGCTGATCAATGGGTAGAGGCGTGCAAATCGGCTGGGATGAGGGGGCTAATTTTGACCTGCAAGCATCACGACGGTTTCTGCCTGTGGCCTAGTGATTATACGGATCATACGGTAGCAGCAAGTCCTTGGGAAAATGGCTCCGGCGATTTGGTGCGGGAAGTAGCCGAGGCATGCCGAAAAGGTGGAATCCAGTTCGGTGTGTATTTGTCGCCATGGGATCGCCATGAAGCCTCCTATGGGGACTCGGAGCGTTATAATGAATTTTTCAAAAATCAGCTTAGAGAGCTGTTGACGAATTATGGAGATATTTTTTGCGTGTGGTTTGACGGGGCTTGCGGGGAAGGGCCTAATGGCAAACGGCAGGTTTATGATTGGGACGGGTATTATGCGGTCATCCGCGAGCTGCAGCCCAATGCCGTTATTTCCGTTTGCGGCCCCGATGTGCGCTGGTGCGGCAATGAAGCGGGACATACAAGAGCTTCAGAGTGGAGCGTCGTGCCAGCCCATTTGCAGGATAATGAAAAAATCCAAGAGCAATCCCAACAGGCGGATGATCGTGAGTTTACAACTAGAATTAACTCGCAGGAAAGTGATCTAGGCAGCAGAGAGATCGTTAAACAGTACGACGAATTAATCTGGTACCCAGCCGAAGTGAATACATCGATCCGTCCGGGCTGGTTTTATCATGAAGCGGAGGATGATCAGGTAAAATCGCTGGAAGAGCTGCTCAGCATTTATAATGGCTCGGTTGGCGGCAATGCCACTTTTCTGCTGAATCTTCCGCCGGATAAGCGCGGGCTCGTTCACGAAAATGATATAGAGCGCTTACAGCAGCTGGGCGACGCCTTGCGAAGCACCTTTACTCATAATTTAGCGGCACAACCTCAAGTGGAAATACAAGCGTCGGAAACGATGGATGCTGCTGGGGCCGCTCACGCAGTGTCACAGCTGTTAAATGATGATTTGGCTACGTTCTGGTGTCCTCGCGAAGGAACGGAGCAGGCCTGGGTCGAGCTGGATTTGCAGGAAGAACAGCGCTTTGACCGAATCGTGCTCCAGGAACATATTAAGACGGGGCAACGAATCGAACGTTTCCAGCTGGAATATTTTGAGGGGGATGGCTGGAAGCCTTTATATGAAGGGACGATAGTGGGCTATAAGCGCATTTGCTGCTTCGAGCCGGTAACCGCGAGGAAAATCCGTCTCACCGTACAAGAATCGAGATGGTGTCCGACTTTATCTGGGCTGGGCGTCTATTTGAGCAATCAATTGTAGATACCCCGGATTTGGGCGGCTAGACTGGAAAATAGAATAGTAGACGATTATTGCGAATTGTGTAATACCCGGGAAAAGGGTATACGTTGGTGTGAGGATACAAACATGCGGGAGAGGATGAGGGAAGAAATGAAGGTAGGACTCAGCACATATAGTCTTCAGCAAGCTTTGAACAAAAAAGAAATGACCGTACCGGATGCGATTCGTTTTATCGCCGAGCAAGGCGGGGAACATGTGGAAATCGTTCCTATTGGCTATAGCCTAATCGACAATCCAGAGTTGGTTGATCAAATTGTACAGACTGCCAAGGAAGTGGGCATCGACATTTCCAATTATGCCATCGGAGCTAATTTTGTTGCAAATGACGGCCCCGAAGCGTTGGAGAACGAAATTCAAGCCGTCAAGAAGCATGTCGATGTAGCTAGAGTACTTGGTGTCACCAAAATGCGCCATGACGTCGCCTTCCGCCCCGCGCATGAGGGAACGATCGCCCAGTTTGAGGCAGATCTGCCGATTCTTGCAGAGGCATGCCGCACCATTGCTGATTATGCAGCAGGCTTCGGCATTACAACAAGCGTAGAGAATCATGGGTATTATGTACAATCCAGTGAGCGAATCCAACGATTATTGCATGAAACAGCGCGAGATAACTTCCAAACGACGCTGGACATCGGCAATTTCCTCTGTGTAGATGAAGATCCTGTCAGCGCTGTGAAAAATAATATTCCTTATGCCTCGATGGTTCATGCCAAGGATTTTTACCTTAGACCCTCCTATCGCAACCCGGGAGCGGGCTGGTTTCAGACGGCGCACGGCAATTATTTGCGGGGTGCAATTGTGGGGCATGGAGACATCGACATGTACGAAGTGTTCCGCGTGTTGAAGCAGTCTGGCTATGACGGGTATATTTCCGTTGAGTTTGAAGGCATGGAGGATTGCAGAACGGCCTCCAAAATAGCAATGGACAACGTACGCCGTTTCTGGCAAGAGGCGTAAGCATCAAGCCCAGTAGCAAATGAACAGGCCAAAAAGCAGATCATGGAGGGTAGTAAAATGTCCAAATTAAAAATCGCCGTCATCGGCGCAGGCTCTATATCAGATTGCCATTTGCAGGCGTATGCCAGCAATTCGGAAGTTGAAATCTACGCCATCTGTGACTTGAACGAAGGCCGGGCGCAGGAAATGGCGAAAAAATATAAGGCTTCTAAAGTGTTCACCGATTATAAAGAACTGCTGGCGCTGCCTGAAATCCACTCGGTCAGCATTTGTACGTGGAATAATTCGCATGCCGAAATTAGCATTGCCGCCTTGGATGCTGGTAAAAACGTTCTATGCGAAAAGCCGCTCTGCCAAACCGTCGAGGAAGCGCTCGACGTGGAGAAGGCGGTGCATCGTAGTGGAAAGCTCCTGCAAGTAGGGTTTGTGCGGCGATATAGCGACAATGCCCAAATTCTGAAAAAATTCATCGAAGAGGGCGAGCTCGGCGAAATCTACTATGCGAAAGCGTCCTGTTTAAGACGACTTGGCAACCCTGGCGGCTGGTTCTCGGATATCGAGCGTTCCGGTGGCGGCCCCGTCATTGATCTGGGTGTGCATATTATTGATATTTGCTGGTATTTGATGGGCAAGCCCAAGGTCAAGTCGGTATCCGCCAACCTTTCCAATCGCTTAGGCAACCGTTCCAACATCCGCCATCTGTCGTTTTATAAAGCCGCTGACTACGATGCGAAGGAGAATACGGTAGAGGACATGGCCAATGCGATGATTCGGTTTGAAAATGGTGCAAGCTTGCTGGTAGATGTCAGCTTCACACTGCATGCCAAGCAGGACGAAATCTCCGTCAAGCTTTTCGGAGACAAGGGCGGCGCCGAGCTGGAGCCGGAAATTTCAATAATCGGCGAAAAATTCGATACGATTCTAAATATGACGCCGCAGGTCGATTCTAAGTCCTTTGATTTCATGGGCTCCTTCAGCAATGAAATCAACCATTTTATCGACAGTGCATTGGGGCGCAAGGAGACGCTGAGCCCGGTAGAGGACGGCGTTGAAGTCATGAAGATCCTTTGTGCAATCTACGAGTCGGCACGTCAAGGACGGGAAATACAATTTTAGGAGATGACGGCGATGAGCGAGCCTAAGGATATTTTGCTGGAGCAGGAAGCGGTTGTTGTTGAAGCTGGTGTCCATCATTTCAGCAAAGAGGAAGAATGGATCAGGCCCGAGGAGCCGCTGCTGAATGAGCGATTGGAATGGTTCAAGGACCAGAAGCTTGGCCTAATGATGCACTGGGGGCCCTATTCACAGCTTGGGCTGGTGGAATCCTGGGCGCTGAGCGATGACGATGGGGACTGGTCCCGCCACGATGTGGATTGGACCGACGACATGGAGCACTTCAAGCGCGAATATTGCGACTTGAATAAGACGTTCAACCCGATTCGCTTTCAGCCGGAGGTGTGGGCAGATTTGGCCGCAGACAACGGCTTTAAATATTTTTTGTTCACGACGAAGCATCATGACGGCTTCTGCATGTGGGACACACATACGACGGATTATCGCATTACGGGAGCGGACACGCCGTTTCATAAGCATAAATACGCCGATATTTGCCGTACGCTGTTTGATGCCTTCCGCGCTAGGGGGCTGGGCATCTCGGCTTATTTTTCCAAAGCGGACTGGCATACGCCTTATTACTGGGCGCCGGGCATGGAGCGCGGACATCATATGTGGCGCGGGCCTTCTTATGATCCAGAGCAGTATCCTTGGCTGTGGGAGAAATTCGTAGCGTTTACGCATGAGCAGATTATGGAGCTGCTGACGAAATACGGCCGAATTGAGTGTCTTTGGCTCGATGCAGGCTGGGTGCGGGAAGGCCGGAAGGGGCAGGATATCCGTCTGGGCGAGGTTGTGGAGCGGGCGCGCAAGACGCAGCCATGGCTTCTGGCTGCCGATCGTACGGTCGGCGGGCCTTATGAGAACATTGTAACGCCGGAGCAGACGATTCCAGAGCAGCCGATGAATATTCCATGGGAGAGCTGCATCACGATTGGCAATTCCTTTGCTTATGCCTTCGATGATAAATATAAGACAGCCAGGCAGCTGGCCCATATTCTACTCGAGGTAGTAGCCAAGGGAGGGAATTTGGCGCTGAACGTAGGGCCACAGCCAGATGGTCGCCTGCCGGCAGGTGCGGTTAAGAGCATCAAGGAGCTTGGTGCCTGGCTGAATGTACATGGCGAGGGCATCTATGGAACGCGAATTTGCGGTCCTTATTTTACAGGAGATTGGGCATTTACCAGCAAGGACAATGTAACGTATGCCTTCCGCCTATACGCAAATGAAGATGAGGCGGTCGATCAGCAGCTCGTCATTCCATACTCAGGCCATGTGGAACGAATTGAGCTTGTTGGAGTGGATGATCAAGAGGGTGTTACGTTTGCCAAGGCGGAAGCTGGAGTGGCTGTTAACCTGACGCAAGCGTCCATCACGGAGCAGGCTCCTATCACACAAACGTTCCGATTGTTTACATCCTAATAAGCGTGATTCGAAATCTCGGGGGAGAATCAGTGTCCCTCGGGATTTTTTTGTACTCTGCTTATCTCGTGTTCATCCCCTGCTTCTACCTTATGTCTCCGCTAGCCACTGGCGAAAAAAGAGAGGAAAGCAGCATTTTCCCCTGATTTGACAAGGGTTTCTGGAATATGGAGAGGTGTGAGAAAATTGCAAATTGCTTAAACGACTCGAATCAAGGTACGATCAATGCAAGAAAGCGCTACCTGATAGAAAAGTTTACACATTAGGCGCATGAAAGAAGTTTTAATGAAAAATCACGCGGTATAATAAATTTTGTGTTAGGTATTATTACATTAAAATATAGAGGGAATGATGCAGATGAGTCAGAACTCGGGAACGATACCGGCACGAATGAAGCCCCATAAAAACATGAACCAGAGCGAGCGCAAAATAGAGCACCCCTTCCTTAAAAGCCTCAAAAGGCATTGGCAGCTTTATTTATTGGTACTTCCTCCGGTGCTTTATTTATTGATCTTCAAGTACATGCCAATGGCTGGTGTACAAATTGCCTTCAAAAACTACAGCGTCGTTCAGGGTATTTGGGGAAGTCCATGGGTAGGGCTTAAACATTTTGAAACCTTCTTCAACTCTCCAAACTTCTGGCTGCTGCTCAAAAATACGATTGGGATCAGCCTTTACACGCTGATTGCAGGTTTTCCAATTCCGATTCTGCTTGCTTTGGCGCTCAATGAGCTGCGAACGGGCTATTTCAAAAAGACGGTGCAGATGGTCACCTACGCCCCGCATTTTATCTCAACGGTCGTTATGGTATCTATTATTATCTTAATGCTGTCGCCTCATGTTGGCATCGTAGATCGGCTGTTTACCTTCCTTGGCATGACCATGACCAACTTTATGGGCATACCGGAATATTTTAAATCGATTTATGTATGGTCGGGTGTATGGCAGGGGATGGGCTATTCCTCCATTATTTATATTGCTGCCCTTGCTGGAGTTGACCCCTCGCTCTATGAAGCAGCCCGAATGGATGGGGCCTCCCGACTCAAAAAAATATGGCATATCGACATTCCAAGCCTCATTCCCGTCACCGTCATTCTGCTGATTTTAAATCTTGGCAGCATAATGGGCGTTGGCTTTGAAAAAATATATTTGATGCAAAATCCGCTGAATACGAGTGCCTCAGAAGTCATTTCCACTTATGTGTACAAGGTCGGATTGATTGGAGCGAATTTCAGCTTTTCCTCGGCGGTCGGATTGTTTAACTCAATCATCAACCTGATTTTGCTTGTTTTGGTCAATGCGGTTTCCCGAAAAGTCAGTAAAAACAGCTTATGGTAAAGGAGGAGGAGGCCATCTATGTATAATCGGAATCGAATTAAAGACCCACTCGGCGACCGTGTGTTTATGGGGATTAATTATTTATTTCTTGTATTGGTGCTGATTGTCGTCGCTTACCCGCTGCTCTATATCGTCAGCTCCTCCTTCAGCTCCTCTCGGGCGGTCACATCCGGGCAAATATGGCTGCTGCCGGTTGATTTCAACATTAAGGCGTATATTTCGATTTTTAAAAGCACGCAGCTGATGATGGGTTTTTATAATACGATCATCTACACGGTAGTAGGAACGGCGATCAATGTCATCCTGACGGTGATGCTGGCGTATCCGTTATCCCGCCGAACGTTTTATGGCCGCGGCGCCATCATTATTTTCATGATGATTACGATGTTTTTCGATGGCGGCCTGATTCCGACTTACTTGCTGATGAAGGATCTTCACCTGCTCGATACCCGTTGGGCGATGTGGCTGCCGGGGGCGCTGGCGGTATTTCAAGTCATCGTCGCCAGAACCTTTTTTCAATCGTCCATTCCGGATGAATTGCGGGAGGCCGCTGAGGTCGATGGCTGCAAGGACATTCGTTATTTGGTCAGCGTTGTGCTGCCCTTATCGAAGCCGATTTTGGCAGTTATGACGCTCATGTATGCGGTAGGCCATTGGAATGCTTACTTTGATGCGCTCATTTATTTACGCTCTGAAAATTTATTCCCGCTGCAATATGTGCTGCGCAATTTGCTCATTCTGAACGCGGCCGATCCAGCGATGCTCGCCAATACGAGCCAGCAGCTTCGCGATCAAGGGTTCGAGCAGGTGCTTAAATACGCATTGATCGTTGTAGCGAGCATACCTATTTTAATCATGTACCCATTCGTTCAACGGCATTTCGTCAAAGGGGTTATGGTTGGTTCCTTGAAAGGGTAGGGCATTTGCCATAACTACTATCCGGAAGCTTTTGTGGAAGGGGGCGAAGGTCTGGCGGACTTCCGGGACAGGGTTCAATATAGTGCAGCAACAGGCAATTAAGTGGTGTTCATTAAAAAGGAGGAGTCTGGTATGAAAAAATCTTGGATTTCAATGTTGGTGCTTGTTTTTACTACGGTTGCCGTACTGTCGGCTTGCAGCTCTGCGCCTAGCAATAATACACAAAGCAGCAGCGGTGGCAGTGGGGAGAACACAGGGCCTGTAACGATGACTTTTTTTGCTCCACAGGGCAAGGCACCTATGGAAGACAATGAGTTCACAAAATTCATTGAAAACAAGTTTGATGTGAAGCTGAAATGGGATCTCGCTCCAACAGATGCGCTCCAGGATCGCAGGCAGCTGCTGCTGGCGAGTGGTGATTATCCCGAGGTGTTCCTCCATGGCAAGTTTACAACCTCAGACCTTCAAACGTACGGGAGCCAAGGGATCTTCCTTGGGCTGAACGATTTGATTGCCCAGCATGCTCCGAATCTGACAAAGATTATGGAAGAAAAACCGTATTTCAAAGAGGCAATTACCGCTCCGGATGGTAAAATTTACGCCCTGCCGATTTTTAATGAATGCTATCACTGTACGTATGCACAAAAATATTGGATGAATACCGATTGGCTCGACAAGGTTGGGCTAGAAATGCCGACCACGACCGATGAGCTGTACACCGTTCTTAAAGCTTTTAAAGAAAAAGACCCTAACGGCAATGGCAAAGCCGATGAAATTCCGCTTACAGGTGCTCCAAACAAGTATGTGTGGAACGGGAATATTGATGCTTATTTGATGAATAGCTTCATCTATAACGACAACGACAAATATTTAATCGTCAATAATGGCAAGGTTGATTTTGCCGCTAACCAAGAGGGCTGGAAGAAGGGTCTGGAATATATGCACAAGCTGTATTCAGAAGGCTTGATCGACCCGGCTGCTTTTACACAGAATGACCAAGCGGTTGGACAGCTCGGCAACAGGGAAGGCGACGAGGTCGTCGGCTCCATTACGACCGCGCTCGTAAGCTATCTGGTCAATACGTACGATAAGGCGATTACACGCCATCAGCACTGGGATATTGTGCCTCCGCTCAAAGGGCCGGATGGTGTGCAAACGACAGGCGCTACGCAAAGCGTAGGCGAATTCGAGTTTGCGATTACGAATAAAGCTTCGGAAGCGCAGCAAATCGCATCGATTGAAATAATCGATTACATGTTCAGCGAAGAAGGCGCGCTTTATGCGGAATATGGCCCGACTGAGGGCAAGGGCTGGCAAATGGCTGGCGCTGATGAGAAAAATATTAATGGCGAGCCTGCCAAATACAGCTACTATAACCTGCCTGAGCGTGATCCGAACGTCGTCGTTAACGAAAGCTGGTCGCAAATTGGCGCACATGATTTGTCCAATACGTTCCGCAACTTGTTTGTGGAAGGGCAGGACCCTCTAGTGTCTGAGGGCTACGGCACTCGTCTGGCGCAAGCGACGAAGGTGTACGCTCCTTATGCGCCGAAGGAGGTGTATCCTTCCAACGTCTTCATTCGTCCAGAGGATACCGAAGCAGCTGCTCAGCTGACAACGGCAGTTAAAGACTACGTACAGACCAATATGGCGCAATTCATTCTGGGCAACAAGAGCATTGAGAAAGATTGGGACAGCTATGTCAAAGGCTTCGATGGACTGGGCCTGAGCAATTATTTGGCGATCTACCAGCGCGCGATTGAGAAAAAATAAAACAGCATAAACGTTTATTCTCGGGGGCTGCTCCTTGTTGTCAGACATGACTCGGAGCGGTCTTCTCCTATGACGGCCTCGCCTCATCCTATATAATAAATGAATATTTTGAAGGTTGTTGTCACGTGTATAAAAAGTGAGGGGGGACCTCGGAGATGAACAACAATTGGTTTAGACGTTTGCTGCTGTCGTATTTGCCTGTTTTTTTTATCGTAACGACGATATTGTTTATTATTTTCTTCCAGCTGTTCAATGAGCAAAATCGCAAGGAAGCTTTGAAGGCCAATGAATTTCTGGCATCCCAGGTCATGCAGTATTTGGACAATTCGCTGCGCTCGATCGATTTTAAAGTGCTGCGGGAAATTTTGACGAATCCGGATTTGAAAAATTATTATACGGCTGCTGGCAGCAATGATGTATACGCCGGCATTCAGGTTCTTGATGTTATCGATGAGCTGAAAATCAATTTCCCGTTAATCGATTCCATCTATTTGGTCCGCTACAAGGACAATATCGTATTCAGCAACGGAAAGGCAGTTCCGATTGAGGAGTTTCCAGATGCCTCTTTTATAGAAGAAAGCCGCAGCAGCCCGACGCGTAAATGGGTGGATTTCAGAAATTTCAAAGCTCTTCCTTCACAATCGGCGCAGCAGGTCGTGACGCTTGTTCGCGGCCTGGAGGGCGGAACGGGCCTTGTGGTCGTCAATGTGGATTTGCAGACGCTGCGGAAGTCCATTATGCAGATGTATGATCCCGAATATACCTTCGTCAATGTGATCAGCAGCTCTGGGGGAAGCTTGTGGGATGAACGTATGCCTGAAAGCGCGGGGACTAAGCCTGCTTCCGGCGAAGTTTTCTCGACGTTTACGTCCAGCTACAGCGGCTGGAAGGTAGAGACGGGCATTAATAATGGGAAAGTCGTTAAATTTGCGCTGCAATTTTATAATATATGGTTTGCTTTTGCGATCGCAGTGGTTCTAATCGGTGTCATTTGGGTTATTTACGTCACTCGGAGAAACTACAAGCCTATTCAGCAAATTGTGACGTTAATTCAGACAGTCGCCTCGCAGAAACAACCGGGAACGAGCTCTACGAAAGAAAATGAGTTCAGGTTTATTCAAAACACGCTGGAGCGAATGATTGATCAAACGAAGCAATATCAAGAAAAATACGAAGAGAATCTGATTTTGCAAAAGAAATATTTTTTTCAGGAGCTGCTTGAAGGGTCGCGTCTGTTCACGGGCAGCGAGCTGCAGGCTGAAATGACGAAGTTTAAGCTTCCAGAGCTGGATTGCAGTTGGATGGTCATGGTTGTGGAAATTGACCGTTATCCGCAGTTTGCCGCGGACTATCATCAGCATGACCAGACGCTGCTCAAGTTCGTCCTTTCTACTGTGCTGCAAGAAAGTGCCCAGCAGGAGGGGGCAGACGTATGGGCGGAGTGGATTTCCGAGCGCCGGCTGCATGCGATTATCTGGCTTTCCGAAACGGCGTTGTCTGAACAGGTAGAGCGCAAGGTGCTCTCTGGCTATTTGGAGAAGGTGGGGCAATATTTGAACTTCACCGTTACGATTGGGACGGGTGGAGTGGCGAGTGATGTGCGAGGTCTGAGAGCTTCGCTCAAGGAAGCCTCCCATGCTTTGGATTATAAAGCAGTATTGGGTATGAACCGAGTGGTTTCGTATGGGGAAGTGCCGGATTCTAAAAATGATGTATATGAGTTCCTCAAGACGATTTCCCTGTTCGTGCAAGCGATGCGGCTGTCCGATGAAACGTGGGAAAAGCACTTCGAACGCTTGTTTGACCAGATCACCGCCTCCGTATTGTCCCGTCAGGAAATGATGAACACGGTGCAGCTGCTGTTTCAGCACTATAATCGGGAGTTTGCCGAGCTGCCGCGTGAATACCAAGATTTGTGGTCGACCTCGTTTGGCCGTCTCCTTCGCGGGCTGGAGGACTGGGAAGTGCTAGACGATCTTCGGCTGCTCTGCTGGGAGACATTTCGGGAGCTGGCTGAGCAGATGCAGGCGATGCGCTGCAGCAAGAAGCATCGGACGCATATTTTGGAAATCCGTAAATATGTGGAGGAAAACTATAATAATCCGGAGCTTTCACTGAATTATTTAAGCGATCTGTTTGATATTAATCCGAAATATTTGAGCAAGCTGTTCAAGGATGAGGTTGGCGAGAAGTTCGTCGATTTGCTCATCAGCCACCGTATAGAGCGGGCGAAGCAGCTTATGCTGGAGACGGACAGGGCGATTCAGGAAATTAGCGAGGAAGTGGGCTATACCAACTACAACTCCTTTAATCGGGCGTTCAAAAATGTAGTAGGTGTAGCGCCAAGCGATTACCGCAAGGCGATATGAACAGGTAATAGCAGCTAATGATAGGTACGAACAAGCGTTATGAATAAATGGTAGGAGTGAAGAGGGCAGCTTCACAATAATAAACGGCGGTAGTTCATTGTGAATGCACAAAAAACGATCGCCGTTTGTCTTTTTATAGGGGAAAGTCCGCTGCTCAAGCTTATGCGGAATAGGAGGCTTAAGCGGAGTCTCGCGGAATTAAGGTGGCGCTGAGATGCAGCCGCTCCATCGGCGTTCCCGGACGTTCAATGCGGCGCCATAGCGCTTCGATTGCACGGCTGCCGAGTGCTTCCTTACTTAGGTTCACGGTAGTGAGTCGAGGGGACGTATGGGCGGCTGCCTCCACGTTGTCGATACCCGACACGCGCGTCTGCTCGGGGACCGCTACCCCCATTCTCTGCAGCTGCTGCATCCATTGCATGGCGATGTCGTCATTGGCACAGATCCATGCATCAGGGCGCTGCTCAGGTGCCAGCTGGGCAAACCGTTCCGCAGTAGCGGTGAGCCAATCCTTGTCTTCATAGGCCAGCTCCCATTCCTGCAGCTTCGCTTCTGAGCCGCCGTAGCGCTCCAGTGCGGTTCTTACGCCGATTCTTCTTTCGGCAAAGCTGGCGGACCGGCCATCATCACCGAGAAAAATAAGGCTTCTGCATTTCTGAGCAACTAGCAAATAATGGGCAATGAGAATTCCCGCTTCAATATTTGCATGATTGACCGAATCAAAATCAAGCAAAGGCTCATTATGATCGAGCAGCACGAGTGGCTTGCCAGTGCGGGCCATAAGCTGAAGGGCGGCATAAGGGTATGCGCCCATGACGATGAGCCCAAGGCAGCTGTTCCAGTCCAAATGCGGCGCGATGATTTCCTGCGGAGATAAATCGGACACGGCTGGAAAAGAGACTGGCTGGGAGACGATAACATGAGGCCATCCCCGCTCGCTGCAGCCGGAAATGATTCCTTCGAGCACCCTCTGCCAATAAAAAGGATCGACTCGGTTGGAGGGGTTCATGCAAATCAGGACAAAGGAAGAAGCGGCATCGGGAGCAGGTGAAGGCGCTTTCTGGGAAGGAAGCCCGTAGCCGAGTGTCTTGGCAAACTCTAAAACCCGCTCGCGCGTTGCCTGGCTGACACCGGATTTTCCGCTAAGTGCGCGGGATACCGCATATTTGGATAGGCCGAGTTGATCGGCGATCGTTTGGATCGATACTTTACGTGGCATAATGCTCTCCTTAGGTACTAGGACTAACAAACGTTACGCTAAAGCCACGCTAAATAACAGCGTTGACGTTTGTTGGAAAAAGTTATAGACTGGCTTTATCATAACGTTATTATATATTAACCTAACGAAAATAACAATAATATTTGTTTAGAGAGCCCATGAAAAATTGAGCATCAACCCATTCAAACGTTAAATCAACCCAGAAGGAGAATGTGCATATGGACTATAAAGACGCTTCGCTTCCGATTCAAGAACGGGTTCAGGATCTGCTCGAACGAATGACAATAGAGGAGAAAATCGGCCAGCTGATCCAGCCTATGGGGTGGAAAACCTATCTTAAGGAAACGGATGGCACCGTGCAGGTGACGGAACAGTTCAAAGAAGAGGTTGCGCGGGGCGGAGTAGGTTCATTATACGGCGTTCTTCGCGCTGATCCTTGGACAGAGGTGACGCTGGAGACGGGACTTACGCCAAGACAAGGAGCAGTCGCTACGAATGAAATTCAGCGGTATGTCATCGAAAACTCCCGTCTAGGCATTCCGATTTTGTTCGGAGAGGAGTGCTCGCATGGGCATATGGCAATTGGCGCAACGGTATTTCCCGTTCCGCTTACAGTCGGAAGTACATGGAACATCGATTTGTACCGGGAAATGTGCGAGGCCATTGCGGCTGAGACTCGAAGCCAAGGCGGAGCTGCGACGTATTCGCCTGTCCTTGATGTGGTGCGCGATCCGCGATGGGGACGGACGGAGGAATGCTTCGCGGAAGATCCGTATTTGATCGGCGAGCTGGCGGTTCAGGCGATCAAGGGGCTGCAAGGGGAACGGCTGGATACAGACAAAACGATTGTGGCGACGCTTAAGCATTTTGCCGCTTATGGCAGCTCGGAGGGTGGGCGCAATGCAGCTCCTGTCCACATGGGGCTGCGCGAGCTTCATGAAATTGATTTGCTGCCGTTCAAAAAGGCGGTCGAAGCAGGCGCCTGCTCCGTTATGACGGCGTACAACGAAATTGACGGTGTGCCCTGCACCTCAAATTCCTATTTGCTGAATGACCTGCTTCGCAAGGAATGGGGATTTGACGGTTTTGTCATTACCGATTTTGGCGCGATTCAAATGCTGGTCAGCGGCCACAATACGGCGGAGAACGGGGAGCAGGCAGTGGCGCAAAGCCTGAAAGCAGGCGTCGATATGGAGATGTCCGGCTATATGTATGGTAAGCATTTAAGGGGCGCGCTTGCGCAGGGACTGATGACTGAGGATGAGCTGAATATAGCGACAGGACGGGTGCTTGACATGAAATTTAGACTCGGCTTATTCGAACGGCCTTATGTTGATCCTGATTTTGCGCAGCGGGTCATCGGGTGCGAGGAGCATGTGGAGCTGGCGAGACGGGTGGCTGGGGAGGGCATTATTTTGCTCAAAAATGAAATGGCCACGCTTCCGCTCAGCAAAGCAGGCACCAAAATAGCTGTTATCGGTCCGAATGCGAATCACGTCTACAATCAGCTCGGCGATTACACCTCGCCGCAGCCGAAGGGGCAAATCGTCACCGTGCTGGACGGTATCCGCCGCAAGCTCGGCGCGAATGCGGAGGCGGATGATCAGGTGCTGTATGCGCCTGGCTGCCGGATTAAAGGGGACGCTAAAGACGGCTTCGGCCACGCTTTCGCCTGCGCGGAGCAAGCGGATGCCATCGTTATGGTCATCGGCGGCTCCAGCGCCCGCGATTTCGGTGAAGGCACGATTGATTTGCGGACGGGGGCGTCCGTCGTTACGGATAATGCCTGGAACGATATGGAGTGCGGCGAAGGCATCGACCGTTCGACGCTTAATCTCACGGGTGTGCAGCTCGAACTGGTGCAGGAAATCTATAAGCTTGGAAAGCCGGTCATCATCGTCTATATCAACGGACGGCCGATTGCTGAGCCTTGGATTGAAGAGCATGCCCATGCGATTTTGGAGGCGTGGTATCCGGGACAGGAGGGCGGCAATGCAATTGCGGACATTTTGTTCGGCGACGTTAATCCTTCTGGGCGACTTACGGTTTCCATTCCGAAGCATGTCGGACAGCTGCCTGTTTATTATCATGCCAAGAGAACGCGCGGCAAGCGGTATTTGGAGACGGATCTGGAACCGCAATATCCATTCGGGTTTGGACTCAGCTATACCCAATTTGGCTACGATAACATACGGGTTGTGCCAGAAGTAATGGCTCTGGGCGGAGAAGCCGAGGTGCAAATCGAAGTGACGAACATCGGCGGTGTGGCTGGAGATGAGGTTGTGCAGATGTATATAACGGACGTATCAGCATCGGTTACCCGCGCTGAAACCTCGCTTAAGGGCTTCCGCAAAATCCATTTGCAGCCGGGGGAGACGAAGCTGGTCACTTTCCCTGTAAATCAAGAGCATCTTGCGCTAATTAATGCGGGGCTGGAGCCGGTTGTAGAACCGGGCGAATTCCGCTTAATGGTCGGCAGCAGCTCGAAGGATTGGCTGGCATGCAGCTTGCACGTTAAGCGTGAGGAGGATCAAGCATGATTCGAATTCAGCGGTTCATACAGGATATCGCTGAGCGGCAGTGGCTGGAGAAGGTAGAGCTCCCGCAGTGGCATATGCAAAAGGCGAAATATATCCGTCCCGGCGAATACGTGCTTGATGAGCAAAATGTCGGTGTGCAAAATGTGAATCCTCTTCACAGTACGCATGGCACCACCTATTTTTTAACGAAAAAAGCAGCTATACCGCAGGCTTGGCATCAAGACGCGGTTGGTCTCATTTTCGAAGCGGGCGGGGAAGGGCTGTTGAAGGTGAACGGGGCTCCGTATCACGGACTCGACCGGAATCACTGGTATGTGCCGCTTCCGGTGGAGCGAGTAGGGAACGAGCCGCTGCTGGAAATCGAATTGTATGATCCGATTCCCGAGCCGCATGATCCGCTGAACCGCCAGGCGGTCATTCAGCCGCCAATCGCGGGCATCCGCTCGGCACTTGTTCGAGTGAATCAGCCGCTGCAAAGCTTGATGTACAGCGTAACGGTGCTGGCGGAGTCGTTGAACGCGCTGCCGGGGAACGATATGAAGCGAAATCGCCTTATGGGAGCGATTCATAGCATTATGGACCTTATGTATAACGAGCCGAAGCGTTGGAATGAGGCGGAGTGGGTGAACGGTCTGGAGCAATCGCTTGCCCAGAAGGTGCAGGAGGAAGATTCGGAGGGCGGCCGCAGTGGCTTTATGCATTTGGTCGGACAATCGCATATCGACATTGCTTGGCTGTGGCCTGTCCGCGAAACGGTCCGTAAGTCCAGCCGCACATTTTCGACGGTATGTACACTAATGGATGAATATCCTGACTTTATCTATTCGCAGAGCCAGCCGCAGCTTTATGTCTTTGTGAAGGAGCATTATCCGGAATTGTATGAGCGGATTAAGGCGCGAATTGCCGAAGGGCGCTGGGAGCTGGTCGGCGGCATGTGGGTCGAGCCGGATTTGAACATTCCGAGCGGCGAGTCGCTGGTGCGGCAGATTTTGTACGGCCAAAGCTTCTATAAGGAGGAGTTCGGCAAACGCTCCAACATCGAGTGGCTTCCTGATACGTTTGGCTACTGCGCGTCGCTGCCGCAAATGCTGAAGCTGGCGGATATCCCGTATTTTATGACGACGAAGCTCAATTGGAATGACACTAATGCGTTCCCTTACGATCTGTTTGATTGGGTGGGCATCGATGGCACCTCCGTCATTGCCTATTTGAACCATGGGGTAAATGAGCATACCCGTCCCAAGGATGTCGATGAACACTGGAAATCATACAAACAGAAGGATTTGCATCCCCAGCAAATGCTGCTTTACGGGCATGGGGACGGTGGCGGCGGCGTGACGAACGAAATGGTCGAGTTTGCCGAGCGGTCCTCCTTTATGGTCGGACAGCCTGTAAGCAAGTTCAGCACGGCCGGGGCTTTTTTTGAAGGAATCGGAAAAAGCGGGCAATCGCTGCCTAAGTGGCATGGCGATTTATATTTGGAGCTTCATCGCGGCACCTACACGACACATGCCAGAAATAAGCGAAGCAACCGCAAGGCGGAAGTGCTGTACCGCGAAGCGGAGCTGTGGGGGCAGTTCGCTGGGCTGGCGAGCACAGTGACTGAGGCTCTCGATGAAGGCTGGAAGCTGATTTTGCTGAATCAATTCCATGATATTATCCCGGGAACGTCTATTCCAGAAGCGTATGTGACGTCTACTGAGGAATATGCAAAGGTGGTGGAGATCGGGACGGCTGCGCTCACCCGCTCGCTTGAGGCCATTGCGAACCATGCAGCGCCAGTTGGGGAAGGTCTGCCTTACGTCGTGTTCAACAGCTTGGGCTGGGAACGCGGAGAGGTTGTCAGCTTGACATGCAGCGCTGAAATGAACGGCCTATCCGTTGTTGATGTAAACGGGGAGCAGCTGGCTTGCGATGTCTTGCGGAGTGGGGACGTCCAGACGGTATCCGTATACGTTCCGTCTATCCCGGCCTTCGGCTATACGACGATATGGCTGCGTGCGTCAAAGCATACGGATGGCGTTGAGGATAGGCAAGCGGATGAAGCTTTTCCTGACGTTTGGGAGACGGATTATTACACGCTTGCATTTAATGACGTGGGAGAGATTACCCGCTGGTATGACAAGTCTGCGCAGCGCGAGTGGCTGAAGCCAGGCGATAAGGCGAATGAGCTGCAATTTTTTCATGATAAACCGACCTATTGGGATGCATGGGATATTGATCCGCGCTTTGAATCGCAGCGTGCCGGTTCTGTGCAGCTGATCTCGAAAGAAGTCGTGCTGCGAGGGAGCACCAAGGATGTGCTTCGCTTCCGCTGGAGGCTGAATGATTCGGAAATTAGCCAGGATATGATTTTGTATCGCCATCAGCGCCGTGTTGATTTTCAGACGAAGGTAAGCTGGGCAGAGAGCCATAAATTGCTCAAGGTGGCGTTCCCGGTTGATCTAATTGCTGCAAAAGCCACGTATGAAATTCCTTTCGGTGCATTGGAACGGCCGACGCATAACAATACGAGCTGGGAGCAGGCGCAATTTGAAGTGTGCGGGCATCGCTGGGCCGATATTTCTGAGGGCAACGGCGGCTTGAGTGTGCTGAACGACTGCAAGTATGGATACGACATTAAGGACCAAACCATTCGCTTATCGCTGCTGCGCGCGCCGAAATGGCCGGACGAATATGCAGATCAAGGCGAGCATGAGTTCACTTATTCGGTCTTGCCTCATCAGGAGGATTGGCGGGGAGCCAAGGTTGTTCGGCATGCAATGGAATTGAATCATCCCGTCATGACGGTTGCGGGCAAGTCGAATACAGGTTTACACCCCGTGCAGGTAGAGCATCCAGCGGTTCCTGCACTTCCCGTACGGCATACATGGCTGAGCTTTGAAAGTGAGCATGTCATTTTGGATACGATTAAAGCTTCCGAGGATGGGACTGGCACCATACTGCGGTTTTATGAGTCATCAGGTGGAAGAGAGACGGTGCGAATTCAGTGGCTAGAGGGGGAAATGAAGGCGACTGTCGTAAATCTGCTTGAGGATGAATTAGGGCAGCTGCCCTGTGAGCAGGGAGCATTCCAGCTAACGTTTAAGCCTTTTGAGATCAAGACGCTGAAGCTGGTTTATAAGGCGATGGCAAAGGGGATTTTGGAGCGGGATCAACAGACCAGTTCAACAGGAGGTCAATAAATCGATGAAATTAACGAATAAAATAGGCGTAATTGTCGACAGCTTTGGGCTAGGCGTACGCGAGGGGCTGGTGAAAGCGAAGGAAGTCGGAGCGGAAGGCGTACAGATTTATGCGGTGAAGGGGGAAATGGACCCGGAGAATTTATCGATTGCTGCCCGCAAGGAGCTAAGAAGCTACATAGAATCGCTCGGACTGGAAATATCAGCGTTGGTTGGCGATTTAGGCGGTCATGGCTTCGGAGTCGAGGCGGATAATCGCTGGAAAGTGGAAAAGTCAAAGCGTATCGTCGATCTGGCACTGGATCTCGGCACGACAATTGTAACGACGCATATCGGCATTGTTCCACACGATACGTCCTCTGTAGCATTTCATACGATGCATACGGCTTGCGAGGAGCTTGGCCAATATGCGAAAAGCGTCGGAGCCTACTTCGCCATTGAGACGGGCCCCGAAACAGCCGCAGATTTAAAAGCTTTTCTCGACACGTTATCGACGAATGGCGTATCGGTTAATTTTGACCCGGCAAATATGGTTATGGTCACGGGCGATGATCCGGTGCAGGGTGTACATCTATTGAAGGATTATATCGTCCATACCCATGTGAAGGATGGCATTCGCCTTAAGGCGGTTGATCCAAGAGACGTATATGGGGCAGTTGGATACGCACCTATGGATCATGAGAAAATCGCCGAAATGGTTTCCTCTGGCTTGTATTTTCGCGAGGTTCCGCTTGGAGAGGGCGGAGTCGATTTTAATCGCTATTTTCAGGCGCTGCAGGATATTGGGTATAACGGTTATTTGACGATTGAGCGTGAGGTAGGTACGCAGCCGGAGGCGGATATTCGTAAAGCGGTTGATTTTATTGCAAATTATAAATGAGTAATAGAGATGAGCTTTAACGATTGAAAGGCGGAAAAAGGCGGAAGTTTGCACTAGCGAACTTCCGCCTTTTTTTAATAGCTGTAAATGGAGCGTTTGTCGGTTTTTAGGGATTTTTGAAAGTGGCTATGTTACGATGGATGATGCGATAAGGCAAGTACGACAGGGACAGCCCTTAGGGCCGTTGACTGGAGAGCCTGCCTGCGGTTATCCCAACGTGAATGGAGAGTTTCTAGTATGGCGGGAATAGGAAGGCAATGGGCGAAACCAAAAGTGCGAACGGCTATAATCGCGATAATCATCGGTTTGCTGTTGGCAGCCATTTCGGCTGTCGTATGGGAAGGATATGGGAAACGTCAAGCACCTCCACAAGCAATTGATGGAACCATCGATCTGTCCAATTGGGATTTTCGTAAGATGGGGACGGTAAGGCTGGATGGTGAATGGGGGTTTTATCCTAATCGTTTGCTCGATCCGTCCGACATATCCGGCTTGCGCCCGGAGCATTATTGGCATGTGCCTGCCGGTTGGAGCGATTCGCAGACTTCTGCCTATATGCAGGACAAAGGCGTGGGCACCTATCGACTGCTTGTCAAAATTAATCCCGAAATTAAACGGTACGGTATTAAAACGACATTTATTAGAAGCTCCAGCGTCCTATTTGTGGACGATACGGAATTGGGCCGCAGCGGAGAGGTATCCGCACAATGGGACGAGAGCTACAGGGGGCATAATATACCGATTTCGGCCTATTTCTTGCCAGAGGGAGATTCATTTTACCTGACTATTCAGGCTGCCAACTGGGATTATTTTCGCGGTGGCATCATTCAAAGTATATATTTGGGAACCTCCGAGGACATTCGATCATTGGCCCTGCAAATGACTCTTGTCGATGTCGTCAACGCGGCTTTTTTGCTGATTTCATCACTTTATTATTTGGGCATTTATTTAAAGCGGCGTCAGGATATTCGGTTTCTATTTTTCGCCTTGTTCTGCCTCGGTTTTTCCTTTGTTGCGATCTCTACTAGTGAACGGGTACTTATGCAGCTCATGCCTTCTATCCCTTATCTGCTGATTTTGAGAATTAAATTTGTTGTTATTCTGGGAGGTATGTACTGCCTGTGCGTCTTTATCCGAAGGACGGAGCCAGCCTTTATGCCATTATGGTGCATCAGGCTGGCAGCGGGCGGTTGGATCGTATATTCAGCTATCAGCCCGTTTGCCGATATGCCGCTGCTGGATAAGACGATGACCGTTATGACGCTGTTCGAGCTGGTAGGGATACAAGTGCTGCTGCTGCGGGCCATCTTGCTGAAGCGCTTTGGAAATTCCAATGCTCGAATGGCCTGGCAGCTGCTCGTGAGCGTGCTGTCTCTTCTTGTTATGATGATTAGCATGACCCTATATTTGTATTCCCAAATTTTCACGCTGTTGAGTCATATTGTGATGCAGCTTTTGTTTCTGGGGATGATTGCGCTTATCTTTGCTGAGCAGTATACAAGGGCCTATGATGAATTGGAGGTAATGAGCCGAAAGCTGGTTGAGACCGATAAGCTTAAGGATGAATTTCTCATTCGAACCTCCCACGAATTCAAGACGCCGCTGCATGGCATTATGAATCTGGCCCGAGTTGTCAGGGATCAAGAAGATAGCCATATATCGAGGCAACAAAAGGAAAATTTATCCTATATTATGTCGCTATCTGCCCGGTTGTCGACGCTTGTGAATGACATTATTGACTTCCAGC
Source organism: Paenibacillus sp. FSL H8-0537 (assembly GCF_038051995.1). NCBI lineage: Bacteria > Bacillati > Bacillota > Bacilli > Caryophanales > Paenibacillaceae > Paenibacillus > Paenibacillus sp. FSL H8-0537. The sequence goes on from NZ_CP150290.1 coordinate 379,613, forward strand.
ATCTCCGGGAAGGGCGATTAGTACTGAAAAATAGCGTATTCGACATGAACGGAACGATTCAAGCTACCATTGATGTCCTTCAGCATATGAAAAAGGAAGAGGAGGTTCGCCTAATTAACCGTGTCCCTTCGGGCGAATTTTATTTGTTTGCGGATGAAAATCGCTTTACACAAATTCTGGTCAATCTGGTTGGCAATGCGCTCAAGTTTACGGATGAGGGCATGGTCGAGCTGCGAGCAGAGGCGCGCGGCGAGGCGATAGCTATTACCATTTCGGATACAGGCGCAGGAATGGATGCCGATCTGCAGGAGAGGCTGTTCCACAGTGAGAGCGGCATGGGAGATAGCGTACAGATGGATAATCGGCCATCCGGGATGGGGCTGCAAATCTCTAAACGGCTTGCCGTACGGATGGGAGGAGACTTGTTATTGGTGGAATCCAGACTGCAGCGCGGCACTGTATTCGAGCTGGTGCTTCCCGCTGCAAGCGCTGACCAAGGGCGCGGGCTGGCGAAGTTTGTTCCGGATGTGGAATTGCCGGAGGGTCAAGGTATTTTGCCAATAGCTCCTGTAGCTGCGGGAACGACTCTCGCCTGGGAGGAAGAACATAAAAATAAGATTACTCTGTTGCTGGTTGACGATGAAGCCTCCAATATTAAGGTGCTTCAAGAATGTTTTCCGCCAGATCGCTACCACACGGTGACGGCTTATGACGGAGAGTCTGCTTTGAGGCTGCTGCAGCAGCATAGAGATATTGCGATTGTGCTGCTCGATGTTATGATGCCAGGACTGTCCGGTTATGAAACCTGTCGTCGTATCCGTGAGGTTTATCCGATCTACAGTCTTCCCGTGCTTCTGCTTACCGTGCGCCATTCTCCTGCGGATATTGCCACGGGTTTGGATGCAGGAGCGAATGATTTCCTTGTAAAGCCGTTTGATGCCCGGGAGCTGTATGCGAGGGTCAATACGCTTCTGCAACTGAGAGAGGCTGTGAAAGAGGCTATCCAAATGGAATCGATGTTTCTGCAATCGCAGATCAAGCCGCATTTTATTTATAATGCACTTAGTATTATTATTTCGTTGTGCTATAAGGATGCAGAGCGGGCCGGACGCCTTCTGGGGCAGTTCAGCAATTACCTTAGGCTGAGCTTTGATCTGGACCCTAGACAAGCCAGGGTCACCCTAAGGAGAGAAATCTCCCTAGTGAAGTCTTATGCTGAGCTGGAACAAGCGCGTTTCGGAGATCGGCTCAGTGTGGAGCTGGAAATTGACGAAGGACTGCTGGACTTTATACTGCCAGCGCTCACCCTACAGCCGCTTGTTGAAAATGCCATCCGCCACGGTTTGATGAAGCGAGCTCAAGGCGGCGTTGTACGGCTAGAAGCTGGAATGCAGGGCTCTGACTTGCAAATTGCTATTATCGACAATGGGCTTGGATTCATGCTCGACGAGCTGGAGGATTTTCGACATACAGGGCAGGTCGGCAAGGGAGTCGGTCTAGCCAATGTGCACAAGCGTCTGTTGAATGAATATGGCCGGGGTTTGCGGATTGAAAGCCGAGAAGGCTTCGGAGCTAAGGTGACCATTCTGCTTCCTGAAGGAAGGGTAGCTATTGGGGAAGGAGGTCAACAGATATGAGGGCAGTTATTGTAGAGGATGAGCTGCTGACTGGCGAGCATATTGCAAGACTTCTGGAGGGCATAGGAGTGGAAGTGATTGGATGCTTCACCGATCCGTGCGAGGCACTGGAGAGAATTCGCGGGCTAAAGCCCGAAGTACTGTTTCTGGATATTGAAATGCCGGAAATGAGCGGTTTGTCGCTGGCAGAGCAATTGGCTGATGAAGTAGGTGAAATGGAAATCGTATTTGTTACAGCATATACGAATTATGCCCTCGATGCATTCAAAGTAAGCGCGCTGGATTATTTGCTTAAGCCCGTTATGGAGGAGGACTTGACCCGTACGATAGAGCGGGTTCGCAGGAGGTTCGCCGCCGGAAATGACGCACGTTTGAGCAAAGGGAAGGAACGGCGGGCGGCGGTTTCATTTTTCGGGCCCTTTGCGTTGCGTCTTGAAAGCAGTACGGTGCCTGTGCGATGGACGACAGCTAAGTGCGCGGAGATGTTTGCGTATATGCTGCTTCAGGGTGAGGGAAAGGAAATTAGCAAATGGACGTTGATTGACACGCTTTGGAAGGAGAAAAACGTGGAGAAGGGAGACGTGAACCTGCGCAGTACAGTCAGCAGAATTAATAAAACGCTGCGGGATAACGGATCCTCCATGAGCCTGATTTCGGTCAGAAATGGTTATCGTCTGAACTGCGAGGATACGGAGCTTTTGGCCGAGGCTTTCCAGCTAGAACGCTTCATGCTTCAAGGATCCGCCATATCTGACCGCAATGCAAAGCAGATTGAGAATTGGGTAACAGGCTGTGAACGCCCCTTTCTCGCGGAATTTGGCGGGGAATGGTGTGAAAGCTACCGCCACAGGTATCAGCGCTATTTATTGGAGGTTGGACTAAGGCTGCTTAAGTACTTGGAACGGAGCGGCGGTGAGCCTGTGAGAAGCTTAAGGGTAGCCGAAGCTCTGCTTGAGCATGAACCCTTTTCCGAGCCCATTCGCTTTGCCGCGTTTAAGCAGCAGGAGCGCATAGGCGGAAGGGCAGGGGCTATTGCGTATTATCAAAGCTACGTGAATATGCTGGAACGGGAGCTGGGCACGGAGCCTGGAGAAGAATTTAAATCGAGCTATAGAAGGCTGTTGGAATGATAAGCGGAAAGTTGTGAGAAGAAGATTTTAACCTATTGAAATGGGGAACAGGAACGGATTATCCGTGTCTGTTCTCTTTTTTTTGAAATGATAAAGAAGGTAGAGGCTGTATTCTAAACGGACTTTGTATTTTATTGCGCAAGGTTAGCTCTTGCTGCCGGAAGAAGGATCAGCCGCTACGCTTGCAACAGTTTTGTCACAGAAGAGGAGTTATAATGGCGAAAAATGCCACAAGATGTCGAGGTGTTGAGTGACATGCGGCAGTGATCACATTTGGGAGGAAAACCACATTATGATTGGTCGTTATTTACCTTCAGTGAGTTTGGGTTATATGAACATAACGCTGGTCGAAAATACTGGCGGACTGGCAGGCGCACAAAGAATGAAGGAAATGGAGTAATTGAAGTTATTGACTTGTCGGAGATGTACGCTCGTGTGATCAAGATGGTGAATCGTAATAGCGATTAAATAGGAGTGGATGAATAGGTGAAGAAGACGATTGTTAGGGTAATGACACTGTTCGTGCTTGTGTGTCAGGTAAGTATAGGAAATAGTTATGTAGCGGTAGCGACTAATAGTGAGAGTGATTTTATAGTGGCTTCTGTTGCTGGAGGTGTTCAGATTAGCTCATATAGTGGAGCATCGCGAGCTGTGGTGATCCCTGCAACGATTGGTGGAGCAACGGTTGTAGAGATAGGTGATTCTGCATTTTATGATAAGCAGTTGACGAGTGTAGAGATCCCGAGTAGCGTTACAACGATAGGTCCTTGGGCATTTTCTGATAATCAGTTGACGAGTGTAGAGATCCCGATTAGCGTCACAACGATAGGTGCTGATGCATTTTCTGAAAATCAGTTGACGAGTGTAGCGATCCCGAGCAGCGTCACCTCGATAGGTGATTATGCATTTGCTGCTAATCAGTTGACGAGTGTAGAGATCCCGAGTAGCGTCATCTCGATAGGTGCTAATGCATTTTATAATAATCAGTTGACGAGTGTAGCGATCCCGAGTAGCGTCACAACGATAGGTGCTGCTGCATTTTCTACTAATCAGTTGACGAGTGTAGCGATCCCGAGTAGCGTTACCTCGATAGGTGCTGGTGTATTTTATGGTAATCAGTTGGCGAGCGTAGAGATCCCGAGTAGTGTCACCTCGATAGGTGATTATGCATTTTCTGAAAATCAGTTGACGAGTGTTCGATTTAATGGTGCTCTGTCTGTGGGAGTTAATGCTTTTTCTGATCAATCATCCTCCATTGTTGGGAATACTTTTAATGGATGGTCTAGGAATGAAGATCACACTTCAACGTGGAGTGGGTTCGTCACAGCGCCGTTAACCATCTATGCCAAATGGGGCAAGAATAAAGTGTCATTCGTAACAAACACCGAGGAGATCATAAGTGATCAAACCGTGGATTACGACTCCAACGCTGTTAAACCAAGTGAGGTATTGAGCAAAGAGGGGTATACGTTTGACGGATGGTATAAGGAAGCAACATTCGACACAGCATGGGATTTTGCAGAAAATAAAGTGAAGAACACCTTGACGCTGTATGCGAAGTGGACGCTCAATAGCTACACGGTGACGTATGAATCCAATGGAGGAAGCGCGGTGAGCGCAGCTAATGTGAGTGATGGCGAGCTGCTAACAGAGCCAGTCTCAACCAGGGAAGGATACACCTTTGGTGGCTGGTATACCGAGGCGGAATTGACCGAACGGTGGAGCTTTACAAGCGATCCGATGCCAGGCAGAGCTATGACGCTGTATGCGAAGTGGACGCTCAATAGCTACACGGTGACGTATGAATCCAATGGAGGAAGCGCGGTGAGCGCAGCTAATGTGAGTGATGGCGAGCTGCTAACAGAGCCAGTCTCAACCAGGGAAGGATACACCTTTGGTGGCTGGTATACCGAGGCGGAATTGACCGAACGGTGGAGCTTTACAAGCGATCCGATGCCAGGCAGAGCTATGACGCTGTATGCGAAGTGGACGCTCAATAGCTACACGGTGACGTATGAATCCAATGGAGGAAGCGCGGTGAGCGCAGCTAATGTGAGTGATGGCGAGCTGCTAACAGAGCCAGTCTCAACCAGGGAAGGATACACCTTTGGTGGCTGGTATACCGAGGCGGAATTGACCGAACGGTGGAGCTTTACAAGCGATCCGATGCCAGGCAGAGCTATGACGTTGTATGCGAAGTGGACGCTCAATAGCTACACGGTGACGTATGAATCGAATGGAGGAAGCGCGGTGAGTGCAGCTAACGTGAGTTATGGAGAGCTGCTAACAGAGCCAGTTTCAACAAGGGAAGGGTACGCCTTTGGTGGCTGGTATACCGAGGCGGAGTTAGCCGAACCGTGGAGCTTTGCAAGCGATACGATGTCAGGCAGAGCTATGACGCTGTATGCGAAGTGGACGGCGAATCTAGATTCGATTACAGCTACCCCAACAAGCGTAACGCTTGTAGCAGGAGCAACGCAAGGTTTGAGCGTGAAGGCAAGCTATGCGGATGAAAGTGAAAAGGATGTTACGTCAAGCGCCATCTATACCTCAAGCAACATGGAAGCAGCTACTGTTAATGCAGCAGGAGTAGTTACAGCTCTACAGGCTGGGTTAGCTGAGATCACGGTTTCCTATGGCGGTAAAACGCTTTCCCTTCAAGTCACGGTACGATCAAGCGGTGGCAATGGAGGAAATGGGAATGTGGGTTCAGCACCGACACCAGCACCGACACCAGCACCGACACCAACTGAACCGACTAGCCCAAGTGAGCCAACACAACCAACAGTGACTCAACCGGTTGCTAACGATAAAGTGAATATAGATATCATTCAATCTATGGTTGATAGTGAGCAGCAAGCTCCGAATGTCAGCTTTTCGGATGTTCCATCGACGCTGTGGAGTACAGCAGCGATCGAACGAGCAGCACGAATGGGATTTGTATCGGGCTATACCGATGGTACATTCAAACCAGAGCAAAGTGTGACTCGTGCAGAATTTTCGATGATGGTCATGAAGGCATTCAGTTTGAAATCGACCAGTGCAGCAACGTTTAATGATGTTGAAGGACACTGGGCGTTGGATGCCATAAGCACCTTACATGCGCTTGACATGATACAAGGCTACAGCGGAGGGGGATTCCATCCTGATCAAGAGATTACACGAGCAGAAATCGTTGTTATTCTTTCCCGATTAACAAACTACATCCCTTCCGAAGCTCGCTTTAGTGATGTAGCACGAAGCAGTTGGGCAGCCGATGCTATAGGTGCATTTACAGCAGCAGGAATGGTGACTGGCAAGGGCGAAAACAGCTTTAAACCAAACGATAACGCAACCCGTGCGGAGTCTGTGGCAATTATCACTCGCCTAATCGATAAGTTATTGCTTTCGAACTAATTGATAAGCTAAGCTACAGATGAGTGGCTATTAAGACTCTATGAGATTCTATCGTGGAGATGAATTGCAATGATAGGTAATGGAGAAAAAGCGGGAGTCCATATCATGGAGCTCCCGCTTTTTCTGTAACGTTTTTCACATTTTTAATCTATAAACTCGAATCGTTTATTTGGAACTTTACTCAAAAAAATAAACACATCCTTATTTTATGAATCTTGCTGCCGGGGGAAGGATCAGCCGCTACGCTTGCAACAATTTTGTCACAGAAGAGGAGGTATAATGGCGAAAAATGCCACAAGATGTCGAGGTGTTGAGTGACATGCGGCAGAGATTACATTTGGGAGGAAAACCACATTATGATTGGTCGTTATTTACCTTCAGTGAGTTTGGGTTATATGAACATAACGTTGGTCGAAAATACTGGCGGACTGGCAGGCACACAAATAATGAAGAAAAAGGGAGTGGAAGACAACAATGATTAAACGTTGGATATCAATCGTCATGGCAGTATTGATAGTGGTGGGTCATTTTCCTCAGATTGCGAATGCTGCGAATCCGCTTGACGAGTGGACGGTCCGGGGGCCTCTGCCCACGGGTGTGCATTTATATGACGTGACCTATGGGGATGGGAAATATGTAGCTGTTGGAGATAATGGAACCGTTATGACCTCTGCCGATGGTGCGAGTTGGACAACTCAAACGAGCGGTATTACGAGTAAGCTAAAAGGTATTAGCTATGAAAACGGCCAATTTGTGGCGGTAGGCGAAGGCGGGAAAATTATCATCTCCAGCGATGGAGTAAACTGGACGAACGCAACGAACAACGATTCAAGCGAGCTTGCCAGCGTTGCTTATGGGAATGGGAAGTATGTGGCGGTAGGGTGGTTTGGGAAGGTCGTGACCTCGAGCGATGGCATGGACTGGACGTTGAACCCAGTTAGCCCCGTAATTACAAATTCCGTTTTATATAGGATCACCTATGGCAACGGTATTTTTGTAGTAGCGGGTGGGAATGGAAAAATCTTTACTTCCAGTGATGGAACGAACTGGACAGATCAAACGAGTAACTTATCTCCCAATTTGCTGGGTGTCGCCTACGGCAACGGTATCTATGTGGTAGTAGGTTCAGAAGGGAAGGTTGTAACCTCCGAAGACGGCGTAACCTGGACACAGCGGACGAGCGGCACTTCGGAAAATTTGCTTAGCGTCACTTACGGGAACGGGAAGTTTGTGGCAACAGCGAACTCTGGAGTGATTAAAATTTCTACTGACGGAGTAACTTGGGAAAATCAAACGAGCGGCCTCAACTCAGGAAGTTTAATGGGAGTCGCCGGCGGTAATGGAACCTATGTGGTAGTAGGGACTGGCGGAACGATTTTAACCTATGCTGACGGAGAGAACTGGACGATCCGGAGCCCGTTGCCTACGAGTAATAAGTTAAATAGCATCGCTTACGGTAACGGAACCTATGTGGCGGTTGGTCCAGATGGAACGATTGCAACCTCCGACGACGGAATCGCTTGGGCAAACCGAACAAAGAGCAGTATGACACAAGATTTAAATGGGGTTACCTATGGAAAAGGTATATTCGTAGCAGTGGGTCCAGATGGAACGAATTTTACTTCCACAGACGGGATCGCTTGGTCGAGCCGATCGAGCGGCACTAACTTTCGATTATATAGTGTCACCTATGGAAATGGTTTGTTTGTTGCAGTAGGGGCCACTGGAAGGATCGTAACATCCAGTGACGGAACGAGCTGGACACAGCGGGCGAGTAACACTACGCAAAGTCTAAACAGCGTCATTTATGGGAAAGGGAAGTACGTGGCGGTTGGAAACACGGGGATGGTTGTTACTTCAAGCGATGGCGTGAACTGGACGAGCCTGGCAAGCAGCACTACGCAACAGCTAAAGGGTATTGCCTATGGAGGTCACCAGTTTGTGGCGGTAGGGTTTGGTGGAACGCTGATTGTCTCCAATGATGGCGTGAATTGGACGAGCCCGGCGAGCGGCACTTCCGCTCAGCTAAATGCTATCATCTATAGAAATCATAGGTTTGTGGCAGTAGGGAATGCTGGAGAGATTGTAACCTCCAGCGATGCAATGAATTGGACGAAATCGACGAACCAGGATTTGGTCAATCTTAACGGTATCGTTTACAACAATGGGACGTATGTGGCGGTAGGGGATTCAGGAAGGGTTTTGCAATCCGCTGCAATGCCAATATTACCGGAAGTAAGCAACATCGACGTCAACCCGCGTAGCGTAAGACTAGTACAAGGAGGAAGCCAGCAGCTCACGTCAGTGGTGGATACGTCGGGTGGCGCTGCGTCAACAGTGACGTGGACCAGCAGCGATGCTAGTGGAAAGGTGGCGGTAGACACTACAGGGGAGGTAATCGTTCCCGCAGATGCCCCGCTAGGCTACCACACGATTACGGCAACATCGACAGAGGATGACGGGCAAATCGGAACCGCGACGATTACGGTGATTGCCGCGCCGGGAGCGCCAGCAATAAACAGTGTAAGCGTCAGCCCAATCAACACAAGCGTGCAGCAAGGCAAAAGCCAACAGCTCACGGCAACGGTAGGTGCGGTAAACGGTGCAGCGACGACAGTGACATGGATCAGCAGCGATGTCAGCGGCAAAGTAGCGGTAGACACCACGGGCAAGGTGACTGTTGCTGCGGCAGCCGTGCCTGGAAGTTACACGATCAAGGCAACATCGACGGTAGACAACAGTAAGGCCGGAACCGCGACGATTACGGTTACCGCTGTTCCTGTTACGTGGACAAGCCGGGGAAGCTCAGCGTTAACGACCAATATTTTAAATTACGTAACATATGGAGGCGGGAAATATGTGGTCGTTGGGAACAGTGGAACGGTTGTAACCTCCGACGACGGAGTAAGCTGGACGAAGCAGACGCTGAGCGGCATTAGTCAAAATCTGTTTAGTGTTATCTATGGGAACGGCAAGTATGTGGCCGTTGGGAACAGTGGAACGATTGTAACCTCCGACGACGGGGTAAGCTGGACGAAACGGACGCTGAGTGGACTGACGCAAAATCTGCTTAGTATCACCTACGGAAATGATAAGTACGTAGCTGTGGGAGCTAGCGGAAAGGTTATTACCTCCGCTGACGGAGTAACCTGGACGAGCCAAACAAGCAGCACCACAAGTGGCCTAAATAGCGTAGCCTACGGAAATAACGTTTATGTGGCTGTGGGAGCCAGCGGCACGGTTGTGACCTCTGCCGACGGAGTAACCTGGACGAGCCAAGCAAGAAACATTTACGCTAATTTAAACGGCATTTCCTACGTAAATGGCATGTTTGTGACTGTAGGAGCCAGCGGTACGGTTATGACCTCTTCCGACGGAGTAACCTGGACGAGCCAAGCAAGTAGCACCGCAAATGGCCTAAATAGCGCAGCTTACGGAAATGACATTTATGTGGCTGTAGGAGCCAGCGGAAAGATTGTGACCTCTGCCGACAGAGTGAACTGGACTACGCAAACGAGTACGAGCAGTACTACAAATAATTTGTTGGGAGTCATCTATGCCAACGGTACTTTTACGGCTGTGGGGGCCAGTGGAACCATTCTGCAATCTGTTCCGGCACCGGCGGTGAACAGCGTGAACGTTAGTCCAAGCAGCGCAAGCGTAGAGCAAGGCAAGAGTCAGCAGCTCACGGCCACGGTAGATGTGGTGGGCGGTGCAGCGACGACAGTGACATGGACGAGCAGCGATGCCAGCGGCAAAGTGACGGTAGATACTGCGGGTAATGTTACTGTTGATGCAGCAGCAGTAACGGGAGCTTATACAATCACGGCAACATCGACGGCGGACAGCAGCAAAAACGGAACGGCGACGATTACGGTCACCGTTGCTACTCAGACCGACGCAGGAGCTGTCAGTGATGACAAGGCTGCTCTGGAGGTCAGCTTTGGAAGTGGCGACAGCGCTACGAATGTCACGCAAGACGTGACGCTGCCTGGAACAGGAGCAAGCGGCACGACGATCACGTGGTCATCCGACGATACGAGCGTTGTGGCCGATGACGGCAAAGTGACCCGTCCATCCTACACCGAAGGAGACAAGGAAGTAACGCTGACCGCGACGATTACGAAGGGCAGTGTAACGGAAACCAAAACCTTTACTCTCAAGGTGAAGGCCAATCCGCAGAGCGATGCGGGAGCTGTCAGTGATGACAAGGCTGCTCTGGAGGTCAGCTTTGGAAGTGGCGACAGTGCTACGAATGTCACGCAAGACGTGACGCTGCCTGGAACAGGAGCAAGCGGCACGACGATCACGTGGTCATCCGACGATACGAGCGTTGTGGCCGATGACGGCAAAGTGACCCGTCCATCCTACGCCGAAGGAGACAAGGAAGTAACGCTGACTGCCACGATTACAAAGGGAAGCGAAACGGAAACCAAAACGTTCACCCTCAAGGTGAAGGCCAATCCGCAGAGCGATGCGGGAGCTGTCAGCGATGACAAGGCTGCTCTGGAGGTCAGTTTCGGAAGTGGTGACAGCGCTACGAATGTCACGCAAGACGTGACGCTGCCTGGAACAGGAGCAAGCGGCACGACGATCATATGGTCATCCGACGATACGAGCGTCGTGGCCGATGACGGCAAAGTGACCCGTCCATCCTACACTGAAGGAGACAAGGAAGTAACGCTGACTGCCACGATTACGAAGGGAAGCGAAACGGAAACCAAAACGTTCACCCTCAAGGTGAAAGTCAATTCGCAGACCGACGCGGGAGCTGTTAGCGATGACAAGGCTGCTCTGGAGGTCAGTTTCGGAAGTGGCGACAGCGCTACGAATGTCACGCAAGACGTGACGCTGCCTGGAACAGGAGCAAGCGGCACGACAATTATATGGTCATCCGACAATACGAGCGTTGTGGCCGATGACGGCAAAGTGACCCGTCCATCCTACGCCGAAGGAGACAAAGAAGTAACGCTGACCGCCACGATTACGAAGGGAAGCGAAACGGAGACCAAAACGTTCACCCTCAAGGTGAAAGCACAATCGGCCAATAACACGGGATCAGCGCCTGCCTCCAGCAACTCAAGCGGAGATGTGGTCATCGTGTTGGTGAACGGCAAACAGGAAAATGCGGGAATCGCCGCAACAAGTAAGCTTAACGATCAAACCGTTCTCACGATCACAATTGACCAGAAGAAGCTGGAAGACAAGCTGGCTGCGGAAGGCCAGGGTGCAGTCATTACGATTCCGGTCAACACACAGTCTGACGTGGTCATTGGCGAATTAAACGGTCAAATGGTTCAAACCATGGATAATCAAAAAGCTATTTTGGAAATCAGAACGAATCATGCGACTTATAAGCTTCCTGCGCAACAAATGAATATTAACATGATAGCGGAGCAATTCGGGAAGTCGGTGCCGCTAAAGGACATCAAGGTTCAAGTTGAAATCGCCGCACCAACGAACGATTCGATGAAAGTTGTGGAGGATGCGGCAGCGAAAGGGAAATTCACGCTTGTCGTTCCGCCGGTTGAATTCACGATCAGAGCTACATACGGAACAAAGACAATCGAAGTATCTAGATTCGATGCTTATGTTGAGCGAACCATCGCCATCCCGGCCGGAATCGACACGAACCAAATTACTACGGGCGTCGTTGTCGAGCCGGATGGAACGGTTCGCCACGTACCAACCAAGATCGTCGAAATCGACGGCAAATATTATGCTCATATTAACAGCTTAACCAACAGCACTTACTCCGTCGTCTGGCATCCGCTTGAATTCCTTGATGTTGCGAGTCACTGGTCGAAAGCTGCTGTTAACGACATGGGATCGCGGATGATCATTGATGGTACGGGCGGCGGTCTGTTTAATCCAGATCGAGATATAACACGAGCTGAGTTTGCAGCTATCCTGGTACGCGGATTGGGACTAAAACTGGAAAACGGGGCCGCACCATTCTCTGATGTGAAGACGTCAGATTGGTTTAGCAGCGCAATCAATACGGCTTATACGTATCAGTTGATTGACGGTTTTGTAGACGGCACTTTCCGACCGACGGATAAGATCACGAGGGAACAGGCGATGGTTATTCTCTCCAAAGCGATGAAGCTTACAGGACTGAAGGCTAAACTGTCTGTTCAGCCAACAGATGCTACTCTTCGTATGTTTGGAGACGCACAGGAGGTATCCGCGTGGGCGCAAAGCAGTGTTGCGGACATCCTTCAAGCTGGCATTGTATCTGGACGAAGCGTTGATAAGCTTGCGCCGCAGGAGTACATAACCAGGGGCGAGGTTGCAACCGTTATTCAAAAACTTATGCAAAAATCTGATCTAATTTAGGTATAGAGGGGGCCGAATTCGGCCCCCTCTATTTGTGTGCGCCCAGCGTGGGTGCTATCTCTAGGGTTCAAGTCCCGAATGGTGAAGGCAGTAGCAGCCATAGCTTAAGGCAATGGTGTCCATCGTGAGGTGAAATCTGAAGGAAGCCGATGGCAAGTTTCTGGTCTGAGGAACACGAACTTCATATAAGGCTAGCGTAGGTTGGATGAGACTGCACAACATGTAGAAGTCCTTACTGCCAAAGGCGTACGTGATTAAAGAAGCAGATAGATGGAGAGGAAGATAGCGCTCTTAGCCCGGGACGTCTCACAGACGTGGAGTAGGAAAAAAATTCGGAACATGGAAGATGTGAATGTCCCTTTCTCGCGGAATTTGGCGGGGAATGGTGTGAAAGCTACCGCTACATTTATCAGCGCTATTTAATGGAGGCTGGACTAAGGCTGCTTGAGCATGAACCCTTTGCTGAGCCTATCTTGCCTCCAGAGGGAGGATCAGCCGTTGCACTTGCAACAATTTTGTCACAGAAGAGGAGGTATAATGGCGAAAAATGCCGCAAAATGTCGAGGTGTTGAGCGACATGTGGCAGAGATAACATTTGGGAGGAAAACCACATTATGCTTCGTCGTTATTTACATTCCATTCTGATCGTTCTATTGATTTTTTCGGGACTTCCCCCGCTGGGAGTCTCAGCCGAATCCAATGATTCGCTGACTCTCGGCAACGAGGATGTTAGGTTGTTCGACGGCGGTGAGGGTACGGCGGATGATCCGTACCGACTGTCAACCGCGGAGCAATTGGATAGGGTAAGGGACTATCGGGACAAGCATTTTGTTCTTACGTCCAATATTGATCTGGATGCTGCGCCGTACAATCAGGGTGAGGGCTGGAGTCCCATCGGCAGCACAACGGATAATAAGCCTTTTACTGGAACGTTTGACGGAGGAGACTTCACGGTTTCGGGGCTTACAATTAAGTCGAACAAATTGGACAATTCCTTGTTCGGTTACATCAGCTCCGCAACCATTCGGAATCTGAATATGGCCGCTGTCAATATAAGTGATGAAACCAATGGCGATACAACCAATGGTGCTACGGCTGGCGCGCTTGCGGGTACGGCCCAAAACTCGATCATTGAAAATGTTTCGGCCTCCGGAACAATTGTCAGCCGGAGAGACAACACTGGCGGTCTGATCGGATCATTGGCCGCAGCGGGTGCCAAAACGGCGGTGATTCATTCCTCTGCATCGGTAAAGGTGCAGCTTCCAAGAAATGGAGCAGGCCAGCTTTCTCTTTTTGCTAATAACAAATACCAGAACAGGGGTGGCTTAATCGGCAGTGTAAAAGGCACGGCAAGCGATCAAGTCGAATTCATTGGCAGCTGGGCAACGGGGGATGTTGAAGGCACCTTGCAGACAGGCGGATTAATTGGCTATGGTGAGAATATCATCGTTGAAACATCCTATTCGACCAGTTCGGTTAAGGGTTACACTGTGAGCTCGGGCCACATGAACATAACGCTGACCGAAAATGCTGGCGGACTGGCAGGTGTCCTGAAAAATGCCACGGTGTCTGAGTCTTATGCTGGACCATCCGTTATCCAGGGAATCCCGGGCTCATCCGTCGTGAAGGGCGGGACGGCGATAGGGGGCTTTGTTGGCAAAGCGCAAGACTCGACCTTTACCGATGTGTTCTCCCGTGCAACGGTCACCGGCTATGAGATGGCGGGCTTTGTTTATAAAATGGAAGGAACGGTAGCCTTTAAGAATGCCTATTTTGCCGGAACCTTGCTAGTCGATGAAAGTATTGTGAAAGAGTTTGCGCCGAGCTATGCAAATGCAACGGTTTCCAATGTGTTTTACCATTCAGGTGCGCAATGTTCGGTTGTCAAACCGGGAGATGAGCTGGGTACGCCGCTATGCACCAACAAAATTCAAAATGCCGATACCTACCCGGGAGACTGGAACTTTAAAGGCATATGGCTGATTGACTCTGCTGTTAATGGTGGATTCCCCTACTTTGGTGACAAGCTGGCACCGGAAATTGAAGGAGCTGTTACCGTCGAACCGGGTACAGTAAAAGGAACAACACGTATTAGTGGAGCTTCTGCTGGCATCGCCAACCGTCTTGTGGTACAGATGCTGACTGGCAGTGTGCCGACTCCAGATGCGGGGGCCCCTGCTCCAGTCGGCAACGGGGCAAGCGTGATAGATCCTTATACAGTTGGCAGCGATATTACTATCGATAGCTCTGCAGCAGTTAGCCACCTCGCATTGTACGAGGTTGATGCTGCCGGCAATATCGTAAAGTTCAGCCTCATTAAGCTTGAAAAAGATGATGTCCAGCTGTTCGCAGGCGGATCTGGAACAGTTGCCGATCCATACCAAATTTCGGGCTCGGATGAATTAAATGCTATTCGTTACGTGTTGGATGGTCACTTTGTTCTTACGGACGATATTGATCTTACGGATGGTGGAGCAGGGACAAGTTGGACACCAATCGGATCATATATGACTTACGATGTGCCTACTGAGCCGTTTACTGGAGTATTCGATGGCAACGGCAAAACGATTAGCGGCCTGAACATACAGGCTTATGCCGGCAAGGGTGTTGGCTTGTTCGCATATACAGAAGGAGCGACGCTCCAGAACGTGCACCTGGCCAATGCCGTTATTACGGCAATGGATGAATTAAATCCGCCTGAGATGGCAGGGGCTTTGGTTGGGATGGCCAAGCAAACGCAAGTCATTCATGCGTCTTCATCCGGCAGTGTGACTGGTAAAAGTGCCTTGGGCGGCCTAATAGGCGCCATTGAAGGCCAATCGTTAGTCTCCGACTCTTATTCCAGCGCCGAAGTGACAATCATTGATTTTAGCGGAAGCGCAGGAGGCGGCTTGATCGGGAGAGCGGGCAACGTGACCAGCGGTGAGAATGAGCGGGTAGCCATTGTTCGATCGTACGCTACGGGCAGAGTTTCCTCAGCCGAAAGCTACTATGGCAGCAAGCTTGGCGGCTTGATTGGTGAGGGCAATAGAATCGATATTGAGAAATCCTATGCTTCAGGAGAAGTGGAAGGGAGAACGATTCTTGGTGGATTGGCGGGCTACCTTGTGGGAGCGGCCGTTAAGCAGACTTATGCATCTCCGATCCAGCAAGTCATCGGCTCCGGCTTATATATTGGCGGCTTTGTCGGTCAATCCGACAACTCCCTATATGAGAATGTTTACTCGCGTGCAAGAGTTGAAGGTGTTCAGTACGTAGGTGGATTCATCGGGAGCGATCTAGGCTCCAATACGTTTCGTTTCGCCTATTCGACGGGTGCAATATTGGACAAAGATTATATGTATACCGACGCATACAGCTTTGGCGGCAATAACGGCAGCAATGCGTCGGTTGTCGAATCGGTATACTCCGATAGAGTGACGGGCCAAACGGATCTTAAAACCTTGCTCGATATAAGCGAATATCGGTCTACACCTGACATGAAGGATAAATCGAAGTTTGAGGAATGGGATTTTGATCAAATATGGGCGATCTCCCCAGCGTTTAACGAGCGTTATCCGCATTTCCAGTGGAGTTATACAACTCCGCCAGTGATTCCGGTGCCTGTATCGCCGTTTAGTCCTATCCCAGCAGCCACGGAAGGCTTTCAGGTAGGGACGACAAGCCTTCCATATGCTTTTTCACAGCCAGATAATCGTTTGGTGGTCTCGGTTTCGTCAAGCCCGATTGCAACGCCTAATTATGGCGATTCCGTTCCGATGGGAGCGGGAGTAATCGATCCCTATCAGATGGGTGACATCCCGGGTGTAGATGCTGTAACTAATAAATATATTGGACTTTATGAGATAGATGCTGGCAATAAGGTAATACGCTTTAGCCTAATTGAATTGACGGCAAGTGATATCAAGCAAGTGCAATCGGCGACGCCGACACCGGATACAGGCGCAACCCCGACGCCGACACCGGATACGGGCGCAACGCCGACGTCGACACCGGATATAGGCGCAACCCCGACGCCGACACCGGATACGGGTGCAACCCCGACGCCGACCTCACATTCCTCGTCGGGGACGGGTACCAACTCTGGCACTGTCAAAGAAGAGGTATTCGCTGAGGTTTCGGCGGGCGAAGGCGAATTACTTACTAGAACGCCGATTGAGCGTACGACCAGTTCGGACGGCAAGGTCAGGGATAATGTTGTCTTGGCACAGGATAGAGTTCTGGCAACGGTAGAGCAGCTCAAGGGCAAGTCGAATCCAATAGCGCGAATCATTATACCAGACGAAGAGGGGAAAGTGGCCCAGACGGACATCAGAGTTCCGAAAAATGCAGTCAAACCGCTTGCAGACGGCGGCATTGCATTGGAATTCCAGCTTGACGGTGTTCGTGTGTTGATTCCGCACGCATCATTGGTTGGATTCGACGAGGATCTTTATTTCCGCTTCATTCCGCTTCGGACTGAAAATGAACGTAAAGTCGTAGAGGACCAAGCGAAAAAAGAAGAGCTTGTGCGCCAAATTGCAGGAGACCAGACGATTAAGGTATTGGGCAGTCCGATGACCATTGAAACCAATATGCAGAGCCGGTCTGTAACGTTGATGATGCCGCTTAAAGGCGCTTTGCCTGAAGATGCCGCGGCCCGTCAAAACATTCTGGACAACCTGGTTATTTTCGTAGAGCACAGCGATGGAACCAAAGAGCTGATTCGTGGCGAGATTGCTGCCTATAAGGGCGGGGAGCAGGGCGTGCAATTCGACGTCAATAAATTCAGTACATTTACGATGGTTTACATGGAAGGCTGGAAGGAATATTTTGCTGCCCAGCAGCAGGACGGTGAAGGGGCGAACCTCCACAAGCCATATATTAAAGGCTTCCCTGACGGAACATTTGGCCCAGACAAGCCGGTTACCCGTGCGCAGATGGCGGCTATGCTGGTCAGAAATTTGGAGAGCCTCCCGAACGGGGGAGTAGTATTCTCTTACAAAGACGTTTCTGTGAAGCATTGGGCATATGAGGAAATGGGAGTCGCGTCCGAAGCTGGGTTGATGGAAGGTTATCCAGACGGACGCTTTGGCCCTGAGGATGGTATCACTCGCGCTGAAATGGCGGCCATCGCATACCGCTGGCTGACGAGCAAGGGCGTTGAAGCCGAAGTTTCAACAATAGGACAAACCTATAAGGACCTATCCTCCGAGCATTGGGCTTATGAGGCAATTGCCTTCATCCGTTCCAGTGGCATAATGAGCGGTTATGATGATCATACGTTTAAGCCGAATCAGAAGCTGACACGGGCTGAAGCCGTCAAGGTGCTTAACCGCCTGTTTGAACGGGGACCGCTTTATGGTGTGAATACTCCGACCTTTGAGGATGTTGGCACAAGACACTGGGCCTTCATGGAAGTCGAAGAAGCGGCACAGGAGCACCGATGGTTCATTGATGATCAAGGGCATGAAGTGAAGCGCTAGCAGTAGAGAAAGACGTTTCTTCCTTTATATGAGGGAGGAACGTCTTTTTGTAGTATGTCCTGCATGGTATAGACTGGTATATTTTGCATTTATAGAAGCGGTACTTGTATAGTAGTAGGGTAGCTTTTATTCTTTTAAAAGGCTTAATAGAAATCATACAAAGGTTCGTGAAAAACGGGAAACTTCATAATAGAAAAGGTGTTTTTCTATAGAGCCAGCAACAAGCAAATGGTAGGGATACGAGAAACAGGAGGGAATCAATTGAGTACACAAAGCATTGGAGTTCCATTAGAGGGTTTTGCAGAATTCAGCCGGACGGTAGCCGCAGAGGGTGCCGTATTATTGAAAAATGAAGGACAGGTGCTTCCGTTTAAGGATGGCGACAACGTTGCTATTTTTGGCAGAACCCAGGTGAACTATTATCGCAGCGGTACCGGTTCGGGCGGCAGCGTTCATGTTGCTTATACAACAAATCTGCTGGATGGGCTTCGTGGCAGCAAGAATGCTGCCGTCAATGAAGCGCTGGCGGCTGTTTATGAGAAATGGATTGAAGAAAATCCATTCGATAACGGCGGAGGTGGCTGGGCGGCTGAGCCATGGCATCAGAAGGAAATGCCTTTAGCGGATGAGCTGGTTTCGGAGGCAAGAAGTAAGTCGAACAAGGCTGTCGTGGTGATTGGACGTACAGCGGGAGAAGATCAGGACAATGCTGATGAGTCCGGAAGCTACCAATTGACAGTGGAAGAAAAAGCGATGCTGAAGCTGGTGACGGCTTATTTTGAACAAACCGTTGTCGTGCTTAATGTATCGAACATTATAGACATGAGCTGGCTGAACGATGAAAGCTACGTGCATCCCATTGCAAGTGTCATCTACTCCTGGCAGGGTGGCATGGAAGGCGGCAATGCAATTGCCGATGTGCTGGCTGGAGACGTGACGCCAAGCGGCAAATTGACGGATACGATCGCTTATTCTATTAACGATTATCCGTCGACTCGCAATTACGGGAATGAATTTAAAAATGTTTATGAGGAAGATATCTATGTGGGATATCGTTATTTTGAGACGTTTTGCCCGGATAAAGTTCAGTTTGAGTTTGGCTATGGCATCTCTTATACCTCGTTCGACATCAAGTCGGAGGATGCCGAGCTGACAACCAAAGCGGGAGATCATTACATTGAAATCGACGTCAACGTAACGAATACGGGAACCGCCTTCGCTGGTAAAGAAGTGGTGCAGGTGTACTACGAAGCGCCGCAAGGCAAGCTGGGTCAACCGGCTAAAGCGCTGGCCGCATTCGGCAAAACAAAATTGCTTCAGCCAGGCGAATCGCAGCGCCTTACGGTTAGCTTCCCTGTTTCTGCTATGGCTTCCTATGATGACGCTGGTGTGACGGGGCATCCTTCCGCTTATGTGCTGGAGGCGGGCACTTATCGTTTTTATGTGGGAACGAGTGTGAAAAAGGTAGCGGAAGTGGCTGTCGAAGGTCAGAATGGCTATGTTGTGGACACTCTTCAAGTTGTGGAGCAACTGCAAGAAGCGATGGCGCCAACAGAAAGCTTTACGAGAATGAAGCCGGGTGCCCGGAAGACAGATGGCTCGTATGAGCTAATCTCTGTAGAGGTGCCGCAGCGGAAGGTTTCTATGGCGGAACGGATCGAGAACAATCTTCCTGCAACGCTAGTGCAGACGGGCAATCAGGGACATACGTTAAGAGATGTTTTTGAGGGTGAAATCGGTATGGAAAGCTTCATCGCGCAGCTTAACGATCAGGATTTGGCGGCAATCGTCAGAGGCGAGGGCATGAGCAGCCCGCTCGTTACATCGGGGACAGCATCGGCTTTCGGCGGAGTCAGCGACCAGCTGTTCAATTATGGCATCCCTGTTGCTTGTACAGCAGACGGCCCGTCGGGCATTCGGATGGACAGTGGTCAGAAGGCGACTCAGGTTGCAATCGGCACCTTGCTTGCGGCAACGTGGAATACGGAGCTAGTGGAAGAGCTGTATGTAATGGAAGGTCAGGAGCTGCTAAGAAACAACATTGATACGCTTCTTGGACCTGGCCTAAATATTCGCCGCAGTCCGCTTAATGGACGGAACTTTGAATATTTTTCAGAAGATCCATTCATTTCGGGTGTATTTGCGTCAGCATGTACGAAAGGGATTATGAAGGGCGGCTCTAACGCTACGCTGAAGCATTTTGCCTGCAACAATCAGGAAAAGCACCGCAGCAAGGTCGATGCGGTCGTCTCCGAACGCGCTCTTCGGGAAATTTATTTGAAAGGCTTTGAAATCGCCGTGAAGCAGGGCGGTGCGAATTCGATTATGACCTCCTACAATCCGATCAACGGACATTGGGCCGCTTCCAACTATGACCTGAATACGACGCTTCTTCGCGGCGAATGGGGCTTTACAGGCATTGTGATGACGGACTGGTGGGCGATCATGAACGATGCCGTGGGTGGCGGTCCTGCAGATCGCAAACTGACGAACTGGATGGTTCGTGCGCAAAACGACCTTTACATGGTGGTACCGAACTACGGTGCGGAAATCAATGGCTGGGATGACAATACGATTGAATCGCTTGAAAATGGCACGTTGACCCGCGGCGAATTGCAGCGCTCTGCTATGAATATTTGCACGTTCATTATGAACGCGCCTGTATTTTCGAGAAAACATGAAATCGTAGAGACGGTTGAAGCGTTTAAGGCGAATGCTTCGCTTGCAGCGGCTGCTTCCTCAGAGCAAATACAAGTGCTTTCCCAAAATGCACAGGTGAAGCCTGCTGTAGCGGGTTCATCCTTTATGCAGGTGGATCAAGCTGGGCAATACCGGATCATTGTCAGCATTATGTCTCCAGAGACGGAATTAGCGCAAAGTGCATGTAATGTAACGCTGAACGATCAACTGATGACGACCATTCAAACGAATGGAACCGAAGGGAAATGGATCAGACAGAAGCTTGTGAAAGTCGAACTCGAAGCAGGCTTCTATGAACTGAAGCTGGAATTTATTAAGCCAGGCTTGCAGATGGAGTGGATTGAGTTTAAACAGGTTTAGGGTAGAGTAATAAGATGTATAGGATTAGAAAATGAAAAGAACAGCCTGCAGGGGTTTCCCTTGCGGGCTGTTCTTTTTTACTTGGAATGAAAGAATTAGTTAAATTCAGTATAACTACAACCAAAAAGTCCAATTTTATTGTCGAAAATGAAAAATTACCCTTATGGTTCAATTGAACTTATAGGTTAAATTTTGTATGATAGAAAATATGGAAACGATGACTATTGATTCATAGATTTAGGACTTGAGTAACTGATCGGGAGGATATGATGAATTCATTTGTTCAGTACTTGGACCAATTTAACGTGTTGTCGCCAAATCATGCCAAAATATACGACGAATATACAAATAGTACCGATCCGTATCGGCTATCCATTCAAACCAAGATTGAGCAATTTTTGCTATCGATATTTAATGGGTCTCCGCGCAGCGTCATTATGACGGGTAATGCGGGTGATGGAAAGACAAGACTATGCAGAAGTGTATATGAGTCATTAACTGGAAAGCCGCTGAATCAGTGGCCAGAAAGTGGAATTGTAGAAGTTCCTTTTAGTCAAGGGACACTAATTATTGTGAAGGACTTGTCCGAGCTTACGGAGACGGTTATTTACGATAGGCTGATACATCTTCAGAAACAGGTTGAAGACCATCATGCAGGAAATATGTATTATTTGATTGCTGCTAATGAGGGGAAATTAACGAAATTTCTTTCCCAGAGTGGGTCCCTAAAGTCCTTATCGGTGCTGGTGAATGATCGATTCATGGATCACAAAAAGAATGATGGGCAGCTTCATCTCGTAAATCTGCAGGATGTTACTTCCTCTATATATGCAGGTCTTATTATGGAGGAATGGAATCAAGAGGAAAACTGGGTAGACTGCGGAACATGCGGAAAAACCGCTAACTGTGTCATTTATTTAAATCATCGCAGAATGTCTCAAGAGAGCATAAGAGAAAAACTTGTCGAGCAGTATCGATTATTGGACTGTCTCGGCATTCATGTGACGATGCGCGAAATATTGATTCATATTAGCTACACACTGACCGGCGGTCTGACCTGTGAGCAAGTGGTGCATGCGGACTATAAAGCAATCGAAGAGCATGCTAAGCGAGCCTACTACAATAATTTCTATGGAACGGAAATGCCAGATGGTAGCTCTATTGAGCAGGGTGCCGTGCAATATTTTCGTAAATTGGACCCTGGGCAGCTGTCTGTTTCCTCGATTGACGACTATCTGCTGAATGGAGATATAAGTGGCGAGAAACAGATTGTAGATAAGCATGCCGATTTATTTGGTGAAGAGATTGATCTATTGTTCGGCTATTATCGCAAGCAGATTGAAATGTATCGTAGTCAAGATAGGAATAGGGATTCTAGTAAAATCGTAGAGCTAATGCCGGGCTTCAGACGCAAATATTTCTTTGAATCTGATGAGGGTGAACGGGGTACGCGTCAAAAACTGGTTCCTTATATGCATTTTTTCACTTTTATAGACAGCCTTAATGATCTTTCAAAGCGTTCTTCGATACGCAAGGCATTCATTCATGGATTAAACCATGCCTTTTCTAAAAAGCTGATTGATCGATCGGAAACCCAATTGTTCGCCGTAAATGAAAATTTGCTGATTCATGAGGCCTTCTCAACGAGCCAGGTTGTATTGAAAGTCGATGAATTACGCTCAGATATCGACTATAAGCCTTCAAAGCTATATATAACCGTGAATCATGGTCCAAGTTTGGAAGTGAAGCTGCCGGTGTTTGAATATCTGCTTCGGCTTGCGGATGGTGGACTTTACGTCACGCTCAAGCAGGAAGTGGACATATTGCTCAGCACATTCAGGAATGACT
The DNA here is from genome assembly GCF_038051995.1 of Paenibacillus sp. FSL H8-0537. NCBI lineage: Bacteria > Bacillati > Bacillota > Bacilli > Caryophanales > Paenibacillaceae > Paenibacillus > Paenibacillus sp. FSL H8-0537. Next base: position 402,488 of record NZ_CP150290.1, read on the forward strand.
TAATCAATCGCAGTGCGTTGGATGATTTCCTTTTGCAGGTGTTTGCAATGGATATAGGCAAGGGCGTATACAAGCGTTACGAAATTAATATTTGACGTGGAGGCACTGCGATATGGCTACAGTTGAAGCAACAACTAAGCGGGAAGATTTTACTTCACAGCTATCATCGGATATTTGGGGACATCGTTTCAAGGACGGGCAGCGGGGTCCTGAGTATGTGCTGGAGTTTCTGAATGTGTTATTTGGTGCGAATTATTCCTTTAATGACGATATTTATTATCGCAGGAAGTCGGTAAGTCTCAGAGAGTTTATTTTTGAAGGCGTCAAAGAGGGCAAGGGTTCTACTATATTGGTTCTGGCAGAGAATAAAAAAGAGAAGCTGGTGCAAGCGGTTCAGGAAAACGATGTTGTCGTTCTGAAGCAGTTTTTGCGTAATTTAGAAGTGGTTCTATATGACACAGAAGGCAAAGAGGCAGACCGATCCTGGTTTGCAAGATCGCTTTATCCACTTCATGAATCCCTCTTATATGTGGAGCTGCGTAAAAAAGGGGCAAATCTTGCTTTCGAACGTAATTTTTTTGCCCGCGGCGGCGAGCTTTATTTTCTTATGCTTGCCCATGGTACAGATAAGCACAAAGACAGACGGCAATTCATAGAAAATCGCTTTCGACAACTACTGACCAAAAATAAGATTATTGCTAAAGTGGTTGATAAAATCACGACCGTTTTTGAAGAGTCGGAATCTTATCAGGATTATAGCTGTAAGCTGCGTTCTAACTCACAAGACGAAAATGTGCCTATATTGCCAATAGCAGCTCAGCTGGAAAATGAGCAATTATTCGAGCATTTTGGAAATGAGCTTGAGAGTCTTCTGCTGCTTGATCTTGATATTCATGAAATGTTCTATCTGCTTACGTCGCTTACCTGCTTTCAATTGGCGCGCTATATGCATGAACGGTCGATTCTTGCGCCTACTTCGATGACCTACTTCTTTGATTGTTTGGATGGGAAAAATAAACAAATTTCTCAGCTTGCTGCTATCAGCTTTGAGCAGCATGAGAGCTTCCTTAAAGCGAAGTTTGAAGATGAATTTGGACGGAAGGCTCAGGAGGTATTCGGTTCTCCTGAAAATATTGAGGAGCAGCTGCCGCTTTGGAAAGAGGAGCCGGAGAAGTTTTTTGAGCTAATGGGGCTTAGTAAAATGCGTAGTCGCAAGGAAGCTATTAGAAGAGTTCTGCTCAAATGCAGCAATGCGGATGATGTACTCGGAAAGCTGAAAAGCAGTGTCCGCGAAGTAGTGGCCGCTCAACTTAAGCAGCTTCAAATTACCCGCGTCCTGTCAAGGGACGGTGGGCTTGCTACCTATCGCCGCGGCTCGGCTATGAATTACCGATATACGATATCGGATTCCTTTCTACAAATGCTCGTTTTTACAAAGGTGAAGCCGGGCGAGAAAATGGAATATCATGATTTCCTTGAAACCTTGTACGGCGATTATGGAATTGTTATCGGGGAAAACCAAGCGAAGTCTTCTGGGCAATATGAGAAGTCCCGATTAAATATTCGTTATTTCCAGGACAACGAGAAAGCGCTTCGCGAGAAGCTACGGCACAATGGGCTGCTGATTGAGTTTTCTGATGCTACCGCAATGATTCAAAACCCATATAATTCGTGCGAAAAGGAGTTTTATTATGCATAGTTCCGCGAGACAGCTGCTAGGCAGGTGGGTCGTGGCATTAGTTCTCAGCTATTTTAACGAACAGAAAAAGGCGAATAGCGATAAGCTGTTTACTAGAATTTCCGGTATAGACGATGCAGCCTGGCACGATGTACTGGGTGCATTTCAAGAGGCGGAGGACAAGCTTGGTACATACTACCGGCCTATTTTAAGAACACTGACGAGCGTAGAAGGGTTTGACCGCTATCAGTGCAAGGAGCATGAGACGAGTACGTGGCTGCGCAATAATAACGCATCTGGCGACGCACTGCTGATTTTTATGAATGAAAGGTCAGCAGAAGCGCAAAGTCTGGAAAATATTTTTACAATCGACGAGGCTCGTCTCCTTAGCACGGAAGGACTGGAGGTGCTGTATAGGCTGCTTGCAGAGTCGTATAGGTATTATGGAGAAGAGCTGGAAACCCTTAAGACCTTTATGGTTATGTACAGCCGAATATCTGAGCCGCAGCTGCGCAACGTGTTGGCATTTCTTTCAGCCATTATAGAGGATACGCAAGTATCTATGGTAGACAAAGTTCAGAGTAATCTGAATCAACTGCTATTGTTCCGGGATGGCAAGCTCCAGATTAAGCAGAGTGATGGATTTGTTAGGCTCAAGCGCAACTATCAATTATCCAGGCTGGAAAAGGAAGGAAGGTCGTCTCAGAAGGATGAATTCATTGAAAATCTTGATGAATTTATAGAAAAAACGACCGGTGAGCAGGGTGAACATGAGCTTTGGCATAAAGTGCAGCCGGAAGTATTTAGACAGCAGGCGCTGGCATTTATTCAAAACCAATCCCTCGATTTGTTTCAGTATGAATATGAAGAGGTGGCCGCTGCACTGCATTTCAAAACAGGCAAGAAAAAGTTGAATGAGCGAGTAAATGATTTTAAAGAGCTTATTGAGGCAAAAGGGGAATGGTCAGAGGAACGCAATGATTTGCTATCCGAAACGCTGGAAGCTATTGACGACAATCCCGATCCCGACAAAGTTCAGGAGTTCATGGATGAATTCGCTGGTGAATTACAGGAGCAGCCAAAGCTGCGCAAGGACTTGGAGCGTACTATTATTCGCCAGAGGCAGCTAGCGGAATATACAGAGCTAAGTGATGCCCTGCTCAGAGAAAGCATTTTGCTCCTCGAAAAGCATTCCGAAGATTTACTTCCGGATGTGAATTTTGTACTTAGCGTGACCGATGCTGCTGTCAGTGAGCAGGACGGGAAGGCACTGAGGTTCCATTTGCTTCAGCTTGAGTGTTTAACAGGCTATATTTCTTTTGATGTCCATTCCTTAAATGTATCGAGCGAGAAGTCCAGCAATGATGTGGCTTTTCAACTTGTTTTCTATATGGATGGGAAAGAGGTAGATAAAAGCAAGTTTAAGCTCATACAAGCGTTTTGTGGCAGGCTAAATGACATGATTGAGCGTATGCAGGATGATGGCTATGTGCCATATGTACAGCAGTATTATGGTGATGATGTCAGACTAGTAAACATCCTCGATACGGTTAAAGAGAAAGTAAGCGGAGATGTCGTGCTTGGGCAGACAGAAATTATGCAGGCTGCAGATGCCTTCTGTGGTTTTGTGGAATTTTATAAAGCTGAGTTGATGCAGGCGTTAAAAAATGGGTTATGCAGCATAGCTCTTGATGAAATAGAAGAGCGGTTAGCGCTTCTTCTGTTAAAAGCACATCAATTCCCTCTTATTTCTATTCATATTTATCAATATATAAGCTGTCTGGGTGCATACGACAGCTACGAATGTAAGGTGACCGACAGAGTCGGGTTTGCTCAGGAACGTGTTCTTACCCTGCTGAATCCGCTTAGGTTGCTGGGCTATTCCAAACGTATTTCACTGATTAAAACTGAATTATCCTATTGGCTTTCCTCCGAGCAGATCTCATTGAACGTAGTGGGCGATATGGATGCCTATTTTCAACAGTTGCAGGAACGTACTTCACGCCTTTCCCCTCATTATTTTGCCGTTAATGGAGGACCGGATCAATACCTAATTGAACGGCAAGAAAGAATGGGAGAAGGAACGTTCGCTTTAAACGGCAAAAGTAGTGGGGAGGAGCAGCTTGTTGGTACCTTTGCCGAGGAGTTTCTCTCTACGGTCAAAACCTATCTTGAGGTTTATCCATATGCACGAGATTGTTTGGACATTGTGTTTCTATACTGCTCACATGCAGATTATGTAAAACGCTTAATCGATCAAATTTTCAAGCATACAAATGTCCGCAAGGTGAGAGCTGTCATTCATAGCGAGACAAGAGGCGCAGCAATCTATGAGGATTTAAATAGCTGGATTAACCAGGAAGAGCAATATGCTGAGAGGCATTATAGCTTTCCAAAGGTCGAGGTTCAGGTCATTGCTGAGCAGTCGATCAATGCCATGATGAAAGCTGTAACGGAGTCTTTGCATGATGCAGATATTGGTGTATTGGTTAACTACTTCGGTCAGTCGACTAGTGTGCAATATCGTTTGGAAAAAGTGTCGGTAAAGGATTCCGACAATTGGTTTGATACGATTTATCGGGAGCCGCTTAAAAAGGATGATGCCATTAAACGGGTAAGCCTAGTTAGTGAGAAGCTGCCTAAGCTGATGCAGTATTTTTATCAGATGCAATATATGATACACAACAGTGAAGCTCTCGAGCAAGATGAACATTATTTACTGCGAAATGTCATTTCACTAACCAGGCAGTCAGATGCTGAACTCATCAACTATATGCATGAACAATTTAACTGGTCACTCATTATTGATCGTTATTTGGATAAGTCGCTGCTGCGGCAGGTATCTTCCAAAGCGCAAATAATAAAGTACAAATCAAATGCAGGCAAAGATAAAGGGTTTCGCACCTTGGTATCCTCCTCTAAATATATTCGGAAGCTGGCTAACGAATTGTCAGATCATGAGTATTATGACCGATTATACCGTAAATTCACGTTACTGCTCAAGAATGACAATCTCGACCGACAAACGATCGTGAAGGCAATTGAGCGAGTCAAGGAAATATCAGGAGGTATTGTACTTCGAGCCATTGGCCCGGGACACTTTGCCCATGAACTAATGGCCATCTATTTGTCAACAGAAGCGAGGGCCGCCGAAGAGGGCGAGCTTGTTATCTATTCGCTGTGTGACGAGCTGCCTTGGTTCAGTGGTTCTGTTCGCAGACCGGATCTTGTACGAACTTCTATTCGCCGCAATAGGGAGAAAATTGATCTGCATTTTGAACTGGTGGAACTGAAATTTATTTCGCACACTATTTTTGAAACGGAAAGATACGATGCGATAAAGCAGGTTAAGGCGGGTCTGCATTTGTACAAGAGTCGCTTCCAATTTAATGAGCACCCGGCTAGCGCTGAACTATGGCGCAAAGAATTGATTTACTATTTACTGGAATATAACACCTATGATCGGCAAGATGCTTCACTGTTGAAGCACTTGCAAGATATTCCCATCGAAGATATTGATGTCTCGCTGGCAGGATCGATTGATACATTCGTCTATACCTCTAATTTACTTGAGCTTAGCATGATGGAAGATCATGTGAATGGATACCAGACGGAGATGCTTCAAAACGAATATATGAACCATATTTATAATCGCACTTATATTTTGAAAGCTTTGGGTGCGATGCAGGAGGAGACAATACCATCCTTTGAAGCGCTGCAAGAAGTGACCGCGTTCGTCGCAGATAAGATTGGTATTGAGCAGAATGAGGAATTAGATGATCAGGAGCCTGCGAGAACCTTAGCGGAAGTAGAAGTGAAAGTAGAAGCAGCGGTAGAAGTGGAAACAAAAGCAGAGGTAGAGGCAAAAGCACAGGTAGAAGCAGCGGCGGGGTCAGAGACTTCTGGAGAAGGGGTTTGGATGGCGATAGGCCTAGAAACAGAAGACAATCAGGCCGTGACAGCGCAGCAGCTAGAGGAATTTCAAAGTGCGAGCATGTCGTTCGTTGCAGCTGGAAGGGAAGAGGCAGTAGAAACAGTAGAGGCTGCTGTTATCTATCCAGAGCAAGCTGCGTTATTCGATGTGCCGCCTGTAGAGGTAGAGCAATCAGAGGATATCGCCTCTTTGGTAGAGAGCTACCAGAAGAAGCTGCGCTACAATTTTAATCAAAATGGCATTCATGTCAAAATTGTGGACTCTTTTGTAGGCGTAAGTGTCATTCGCATTGTCCTTGAAATACCTGGAGACAAGTCCTACAGCAGCGTAGAGAGCCGTACGAAGGATATCTATTTGTGGCTTCAGCTATCCTCAATACCGCTTATTGATCTTCGTAACGGGAGAATCAATATTGACATTAATCGTGAAACACCCGAAACTGTCTACTTTGAAAATTTCATGGCTCAGACGAGGGAGCTATTCCCTCCTGAGCGTCTTAAGGGAAAACTGATTGCGCCTGTCGGTGTCGGTCAACTAAGGGAACTCATTGTTATGGATTTCTCCAGCCCCAATACGCCGCATTTATTGGTTGGCGGTACAACGGGCAGTGGAAAAAGCGTTACAATTAACGCCATTATATTGGCCATGATGTGTATGTACAATCCTGAAGAGGTACAGTTCATATTTGTTGATCCGAAAAAGGTAGAGTTCCTCACTTATGAAAATCGTACCCATACAAGGCTGGTTATTACAGAGATTGAAGAGGCGATAGCAGCGCTGGAACAACTGGTTGAAGAGATGGAGCAGCGTTATCGGCTCTTCGCGGGTGAGAGCGTATCAAGTATCGATCAGTATGTCGATTTCACGGGGATACCGATGCCAAGGCTGGTTGTTGTTTTCGATGAATTTGCCGATTTTATGGAGCGAGAGAAAAGCTTGAGCGGACGAGTAGAGAGCGCCATTATGCGGCTTGGTGCTAAAGCGCGGGCGGCCGGTATCCATCTGCTCATTTGTACCCAAAATCCTAAAGCAGATATCGTTCCAACCAATATTCGAAATAATTTACCTGCAAGACTAGCACTAAAGACGGCGGACCATCATGCTTCAAAAATTATTATTAGCGAAGAAGGAGCGGAAAAGCTTGGCGGCAAAGGCGATTTTTTAATGAAGATGGATATGCCGGAGATTGTCAGGGCGAAAAGCCCTTATTTGACGCCAAGCGTCAAGAGAGCATTGCTGAGATACTTCGGAAGGAATAGTCAGCAATAGTCCCGCTGGAAAGGGTGGAGTTACACAATGAAATTCGGTCATCATCAAAGCTTCTACCTTCGGGTGAACTGGCTATCCAAAGCGATGAAAAGGCGGAACGAAGACCCGCAGTTTTTTTACGATGAATTTGGTTTTGAGAAGATTGGGCTTGGCAAAAATATGGTCAAGTCGCTAAGATACTGGGCGGTAGCAACTTCCGTAATGGCTGAGGATAAAAATGAGGATGGCAAATCGATTCATCAATTGACCCAGTTTGGACAACTGCTTTTTGACAACGATCGTTTCATTCGATTGCCTCTGACAGCTGCCGTCCTGCATTGTCTAATGGTTTCCAATAAAGAGCAAGCTACTACCTGGTATTGGTATTTTAATGAGTATGGTCATCGTTCGAGTGCCAATGATGATTTACTTGCAGCGTTGCAGGAATGGGTCAAGCAGCATCATAAACGAGAGGTGTCGGCCAATACGCTGAAGCGTGATTTGGATTGCCTAAAGCAAATGTATACGGTGCAGGCAAAGAGCGAGGATGATCCAGAGGAGGTCGTAGCAAGTCCTTTCTCTGGATTAAATCTTCTTTATGATACGAAAGAACAGTTTGTGAAACGAAGCCCAGATTCACAGCACATCGATCTGCATGCTCTTTATTTTAACCTGCTATATTATTGTGGCAAATATGATGTGAATAGCGTGACCTTGGAAGAAATATTAGTAAAACCGATGTTGTGGGGCAAGCTGTTCCATCTATCCTCCAACCAAATTTTGGAGGCTCTTGAGCTTCTCCATGCTGATTCCACCTATCCCGTAAAATTCGTTCGGACCAATCAGATTTATAGTTTAAATATAGAGGTAGAAGACGCGTATGTTTTCTTGCGAAAAGCATACGCATGGAAGGCGGCTTATTAAATGCAAGGATTCCGCTCAAGCATTAACTTGCAGCTCGATTTGCTAAATCAGGAACTGCTTCAACGATACGTACTGACATCCTCCCATAGTGAAGTGTTCCGAGGTATTCTGGAGGGCGTTACACAGAGCGCGGCGCATGCCCACTTATTAATTGGGCCATACGGCACCGGTAAATCACTTCTTGCGACAATTATATGCCAATTTCTGTCGAAGCAGTTCTCTCCGGAATGGCAGACACAGCTGCTTGCACAAGCGGAACGAATCGATACCCAGTTAGCCGCCCGGTTGCGTGAGTTCGGCAGCTCGGATTACATTTATATTCCGGTTATCATTAACGGAAGAACTGGAAGTTTACGAAAAATCGTAAATCAGGCGATATATCGCGCCCTTCATCTAGCAGGCGTTGCAATTGCAACGCCGAATGAGGCAAGCTCTATTTTGAGTACAGTCGAACGCTGGAAAAGCCAGTACCTTGATACTTATCGTGTCTTCATGAGGCATTTGACAGAGAATAAATGGACGGAAACGGAATGGCATTCTGCCATTATGAACTGCCATGAGGATGTGACGAAGGACTTTATCGCGTTTTATCCTACCGTGACTTCAGGTACGGCTTGGACGGTCGAACATGAGAGCTATTTTGTTGATAATCTTGAATGGCTTTATGTGGAGCTTGCGAAGAAAAGAATAGGCTTGTTTATTGTGTATGATGAATTTGGTCGGTTTCTACAATCGCTTGGAGGAGCGGACACCACTCTGAATATGCAGGATCTTCAGGATTTCGCCGAGTTTGTTGATCGTGCTGAAAATATGCATTTGCTCGTTGTTGGGCATAAGCATATTCGACAATACGCAGTAAATTCAAGGGAAAGTGTTCGTGGAGAATTCGAAAAGGTGGAGAAGCGATTCAGATTTTATAGTTTGGAAACGGACGCATCTACCTTTTTACGATTAGCGCAGGAGGCCATTTCTCCAATCAATACGCAGTGTTTGGGGCTAACGGTTGAATTGGAGCCGCTAGAGATGCTTCAGCGTTATCCGCTTTTTGGTGAATATACGTCCTATCAGCTGGAGCACGGCATCATTCAAACCTTGTATCCCCTTCACCCTGTTGCGGTGCTGCTGCTACCACAGCTGTCGAACATTTTTGGACAAAATGAACGAACTCTGTATTCCTTCTTAACCGATAACGAGCGTTATAGTCTGCTCGATCATGTTCATCAGCAGAGTGACTACTATTATGCGGATCAGCTGTTTCATTTCTTCAATATTGCCACGGCAGAGGATGGAGACCAGCCTAGCCTTCAGCTCTATCATACTATTGCACCCTATCTCGATGATAAGCATCCTATGCAGCATCGAATGGTTGAACTGCTGACACTTTGGGCGGTTACCCGGCTTAATCAGAAGCAACCCGCAACATTGCCGTTCCTTTCTTTTGCATTAGGTGTAACTTTGGAAGTGGCTCAGTACACTCTCGATCAGCTGCTCAAGGCTAAGGTTGTTCGTTATAATTCTATCCGTGATCTCTGGGAGCTGTATGATGGCAGTTCAATTGATGTGAATGCAGTAGTGGCAGGTAGAATAGCCTCAACTTCACTAAATGTAAGAGAAAGTCTCTCCTTATTGGAGCGACACCTACCTATATCGTATGTCATGCCCTATGAATACAATGATGACATGGACATGCTTCGTTATGCGGATGTACGCTTTACAAACATAACAGAGCTTAAATCTGGTAATAACGTCATCTTTACAGCAGATGATCGAATTTGGCTGGTCCTGTATATGGATGCCGAAGAAATGGATAATCCCGATTCCGTTATGAATGAACTGGCTGCGCCTTATTGTATAGCGTTCCCGAAATTCACTGCGGAAAGTATTCGTCCAAGTCTGCTGCACTATAAAATCATTGAGCAGCTTTTGCAAGATCCTTTATTTCTGGCAGAAGATTCGAGAGTGAAAAACGAGCTCATTTACATGCTTCATGAGACTAGTGTGAGAATTAAGGCTTTCGTGGAGCGCTATTTTGTATTTGAGGAGCTGGATTGGCGCTGGGGAGCGCAGCGAAGAATGATTAAAGATCTGCGAGGACTTGAAGGTCTGGTAACAGAACGGTTAAGGAATACGTATCAGGATACGCCAGTTATTCGAAATGAAGCCTTCAATCGAAATCGCATTTCTGGCATACAGAGACGGGCACTAATTGATGTCATTGATCGTGTTATCCGCCAGCCGAGTGAGCCCAGTCTAGGCATAACAGGATACGGGCCGAACTATCTCATTTATGCGAGCGTGCTGAAAAATAATGGTTATGCATTTGATGTGGAAACTGGTGTGAGCTGTACAGGCAAGCTTGAGGTAATCAGAGATGAATTGAGGCAAAGACTTGAGAGTCAACCTATTGGAAGGCTGTCATATTTGGTTTCCATGATGGGGGAAGCTCCGTATGGTATTCGAGCCGCCGTGGTTCCGCTGCTCTTCGTTGCCTTGCTCAGAGATCGCTGGGATCAACTGCTGTTTTATTCCCATGACATGCTTACCACTCATTTAAGCGGAGCTTCGGTTTTAGAGCTGGTCGAGCTTGCTGAAGCTTATGAGTATCGCTACTTTAGCTGGACGGCTGAAGAACAGCAACAGCTTCAGGAGCTGGGCGGTCATTTCGGACTTCCTGCTGAGAATTGTGTAAGCTTCGTACATACTGCTGACACCCTGCTGTTATGGCTTCGGAGTCTTCCTAAATATGCTCAGATTACTGCTCGTGTATCGAATAAAACCCGAAAAATCCGTGATCATATTCGATCTGCAGAAATTGATCCTTATATGCATATGAGGCAATTAGCGGCTTATGGACATGAATTGGCTGATGCCAAGAGAGAGCTTGAGACATTTATAACAACCAATGAGAGTGAGCTGGTACAGCATGTATTAAGTCTGACCAACCTCGATTCTCTTTCACAATTGTTTGCTGACCTCATTAAACTTCGTGATCAGGCGATTAGTAAAAATAGCAAGCTCTCCACCTTAGTGAAAACAGAGGGTGGACCTACAATGATCGATCAGCTCTCTGAGCATCTCGTTGGTGTTTCCCGTACAGAATGGTCGGATGCAACCCAAGATTTATTTTTGAGTCAAATGAAATATGAATGGCAGCTGCTCCTTGTAAAAAATGAGGTTGCGGCTACATCGGAGCAAGTTTTGGAGCCGCAGATCGAATTGTCCAAAAAGTCTCAGACGCTTTATGCCAACGTAAAGAACATGTTGAAATACGGGGGAAAAGATAGTACAGCTCAGGAAATAAGACAACTGCTGCTCCAGTTGCTTCAAGAAATAGAATAGGGCTTGTATGGGGGTTTAAGGAAGGAGGAACGGTTATGATGAAGCGCAAGCCGGTCCATGTAGCCATGTACAGCGGGGGAGCATCGTCTGCTTATGTTGCATATCATATGGTGCAAACCCATGGGAGAGAAAATTGCATTCTCTTTTTTACCAACACATTATGGGAGCATGAAGATAACTATCGTTTTATGCATGAGGTAGCTGATTACTTAGGTGTGGAAATTACCTATCGTACCGATGGCAGAACACCCGAGCAGGTATTTTATGATTACAAATTTATGGGCAACTCCCGATTGGCAAAATGCTCGGAGGAGCTCAAGGTTAAGCAAACGGTCATATTTCTTGAGGAGCTAAGGGATGAACACGGGCTTGAGCCAATTCTGTACTTTGGAATTGGACGCCATGAGCAGCATCGAGCAGAGAATCTCAAGGATTTTTATGAACATGTTCCGTTAGAGTCCGTAGAAACGCGTTTTCCACTCATCTCGACATTTCGCGAGGAAATCGATGCTAAACGAATTATTGAGGAAGAATGGGGCATAAAGCTGCCTATTATGTACGAATTAGGCTTCTCTCATGCAAACTGCGGCGGTAGATGCGTAAGAGGCGGCTTCCAGCATTATGCGCAATTGTATCATACGTGGCCGGAAACCTATCGGGAGCAGGAAGAAATGGAAGAACAATTTCGTCAGCATTTTGATAAAAATGTCTCTATTCTAAAGCGTAATGGGGGTCCTTACACCCTTCGTGAGTATCGTGAGTTACTGGAGAAAGAAGGCCTGGAGCGATATTTAAGCGTAGAGGATGATACGGTTCCATGTGTTTGTACGGTTTAGCAACAAAATTTTAAATCTATTGGTCTAAAATAGCATAAACTCCGCATACTAAGTAGTAATACCGATAGAATGGATGACGTGTATGCGGAGAGAAAATGCAAGGCAGGAATGCCCAGATTTGCAGGAGGGGCAGAGCCTATTGATTGCTTACCATTTTCATAAAAAATGTTTTTCGATACGTAGTCGCTCCTCCCGAAAGGTCATTGGCTATACGGACCGGATTGTATTAAGCAATGCCCGCTTTCTAGTTTCTCAGTCGGGGCGAGCACGGGTGCTGCGAGAGCGGATGAAGAACATTCATGCGTATGTGCAAGGTGAGTTCATGCACGAGCTGCAGCATGCGGAATTTCCTATTGCATATGTGAAAGAAGCTTATTATAATCCTTACCGCGTATCCACATTTGTTGATAAAGGGAGAACAGAGCCGATTCACTTTGCTCCAATAGCCATCTGCGAACAAGGGAAAGTTTATTACGGCGTAGGCAATTGGCAGTGACAATGAGCATAAAGTACCAGAATGTGACACCATTCTACTCTAAACTTGAACCTATAGGTTCAAGTTTATTTTTTATGCATGTAAAGAAACTGTGGAGCTTGGTATAGTCAGTTTGGGTGATGGCATTGGGATACGACTTTCAGGTTATTGGTAATCGCATACGTAAGGCACGGGAAGTAAAAGGAATAACGCAGGATATGTTGGCTAAAGCGATGGAGGTATCCAACGCTTATATAAGCAAAATCGAACGGGGAAAAACACCGATTAATTTGGATAATTTGAGCAAAATTTGCGAAACGCTCGAAACCCCCGCTGAATACATACTGACGGGAACGAGTACAGCAGCAGACGACTATATGCATAACGAAATTATGGAGATGCTTGAGGGCTGCTCACCTGACAAAATTAAATTGATCGCACAGGTGATCAAGCCGCTTATCGATTATAAGGGACGGCTTGATTAAGGCCGTTATTGAAATGAGGCTGCACAGTGCTGGATATTAAATTAATTACTGAAAATTTGGCGGATGAGCTTATACCGAGTATTCAAAAGGCGACAGGAATTTATATCCTGACGTCTTTTGTCATGGACTCAGGTGTGCGGCTGCTTCAGCCATATTTAAAAAGTGCGATGGACCGCGGTGCAGATATTAAAGTATTGTCCGGCGATTATTTATTCGTGACACAGCCTAAGGCGCTCAGAAGGCTGCTTGCAATAGATGAGCGAATCGAAGCGCGCCTATGGAGAAGCTATGGTACTTCTTTTCATCCTAAGGCCTATCTGTTCGACTATGGGCAGAGTCAGGGGCAAATGATTGTGGGGTCCTCGAATTTCTCTTTATCTGCTTTTCAGGTAGGCTATGAATGGAATTTGGCAGTAAACGCTGAGGCGGAGCCTTTTACGTTTAGCCAAGCCCTAGATCAATTTATGCATAGTTTCTATCACGAACAGACATGTACTTTGCATGCGGAAGCAGTCAATGAGTATGAGCTCCATTACAATCATCATCACCGCAAATTTCCGGAGCTGGAGCGGTTCATTTCCGAGGAGGAAGAGTCGGAGCTTATGATGCCGGTAAAGCCAGCGACAAAAACGGTTTCTGGTTTAAAGGATTTGGCAGTAAGCGCAGTTATTCAGCCCAGGCTTGCTCAAGTAGCTGCATTAGAGGCTCTCCAAGCGACAAAGGAAGAAGGCTATGACAAGGCGATGGTCGTCATGGCTACGGGACTCGGAAAGACTTATTTGGCAGCTTTTTTTGCTAAATCCTTCAAACGTATATTATTTATCGCGCATCGCGAGGAAATTTTACAGCAAGCTCGGCGCTCATTCCAGCTTGTATTGCCTAATCGAAGTAGTGGTCTTTTTAATGGCGCTGAAAAGGATGGCGATTCAGAGCTTATTTTTGCTTCTATTTATACATTAGGCATAAAAAAACATCGTGAGCGATTTGTAACGGACGCATTTGATTTGATCGTGGTGGATGAGGTACACCATGCTGCGGCAAAATCTTATACGGCTGTTTTGGACTATTTTAAACCTAAGTTTCTGCTTGGTATAACAGCGACACCACAGCGGATGGATGGACAAGATATATATGCATTATGCGATGGTAACGTTGCCTATCAGTTGCATTTTGTCGAAGCGATATCGCGCGGATGGTTGAGTCCATTCCATTATTACGGTATATACGATGAAACGGATTATAACCAAATTACTTGGCTTGGTGCGCGTTATGACGAGAAAGAACTGCTCCATGCGCAGCTTCAGGAGGATCGCGCAGCTATCATACTAAGAGGCTGGGAACGGTATAGACAGACACGTACACTTGGTTTTTGTTCTTCAATTAGCCAAGCGAATTTTCTCTCTAATTATTTTAAAGGACAGGGATTCCGAGCACTTAGTCTGCATTCACGAACGACTGAAATGACCCGAGCAGAAGCAATAGCTGCTTTGACCGAAGGTGAATTGGAAATTATTTTTACAGTAGACCTGTTTAATGAGGGTGTGGATATTCCTAGCGTCGACACATTACTATTTGTCCGGCCGACGGAATCTCTGACCGTTTTTACGCAGCAGGTAGGACGAGGCCTTCGCCTTGCAGAGGGGAAATCCCATTGTGTAATCATTGATCTAATTGGTAACTATCGGAATGCTGAGCAAAAGTTGTCTCTTATACGGCAAGATTTTGGAAGCCCTACTAACGAGCGCCAATCAGTGGCTGAGACAGCAAGCTTGCAGCTTCCAGCCGAGTGTGTCATTGATCTCGAAATCGGTATAATTAATTGGCTTGAATCCCTATTAGTAAGGAAGCATCCACGTAAAGAGAAGCTGCTGTCGGCTTACGGGGAGTTGAAGAGGGAGCTGGGCAGGCGTCCAAGTTATCTAGAGCTGCATTTGCATGGTCTTGCTCCAAGTAATGAGTATCAGAAGGAATTTAAATCCTATCCGGGATTTTTGCTCTGGGCGGGTGAGCTGTCTGATGAAGAAAGCCAAGCCTATATGCAGGCAGAGAGCTGGCTGAAAGAAATAGAAAGTACACGTATGACCAAGAGCTATAAAATGGTGTTACTGTTTACGATGCTTGAACGTGGGGGGAAACATTGGAGTGATCCTATTACTTCACTAGAGGCGGCGCCTCTTTTTTATAGCTATATCATGGGAAAAGAATATCGTAGAAAAATCGATTTTTCAGGTAAAGAAACAGGTGGACTGGCTGCTGAATACAACGAGAATAAAATGGCTGCCCTGATTGAAAAAATGCCAATGAAAAAGTGGAGCGGAAGCTCGAAGGAGCTAGTTACATACGCGAACGGTACGATAATCTTGAATCGAGAGGCGGTAACTGATTCTTCTATTGTGTACGAATGGACGCGGGAAATTTGTCTGTATCGACTGCAAACATACTTTGAGCGTAAGGCCTAATACCCTCCTAGTGATTCATTTACATCTCGCTCTGACGTATATATTAATCGCCTAGTCCCTTTAACTTATAGGTTAAACTTGCAGTGTGGTGCATGTTATGAGGAAGGCAAGCTGATATACTCGGGTTGGGTGATGAATATTGGATGTTGATTATCAAGTCATTGGCGGCAGAATACGCAAGGCGCGAGAAGACAAAGGTGTCACGCAGGAAAGGCTTGCAGAATGCCTGGATGTGTCAAATGCTTATATAAGCAAAATTGAGCGAGGCAAAACGGCTGTTAATCTCGACAATTTGGACAAAATCTGTGCAGCTCTGGATACATCGATTGAATATATTCTAAGCGGAACAAATACAACGGCGGATGATCATTTGCGCAACGAAATTATAGAGATGCTCGAAGGGTGCTCACCCGAAAAAATGAAATTGATTACTCAAATTATCAAGTCGATTGTAGAGTATTGAAAATTAAATGTCGTTATGTTTAAGCAGAATTGATATATTTTGCAAATTTTATCGCTCGCCAGATCGGAGCGATTGGTTATAAAAAAAATTCTTTCTGAGATGCACTGTCTGATTTAAGAGAGCTTTGAGAGCATTATACGGATAGACAATAATCTTCCTTCCAAGCCCCGACCAATCCCGGTCGGGGCTTTACAAGGATTTTCAGCCATTTTGTCGAATGATAGACGAGATGCTCGAAAGAGCGAATGAAAGGTAGGTGCCGTCGTGGATACGAGATTGTGGATGTCAGTATTGCTATGCTTTGCGACGGCGCTGATGCTGTTTGTGTTGTTCCTGTCCTATCGGAAACGCCATTTGCAGGTGGCGAGAACGATGGTTTACATGATGGCAGCAGCATCCTGCTATGCGCTTGGCTATGCCTTCGAAATATTGAGCGTTACCTTGGACGGCGTAAAGCTGTCGCTTCAGTTCGAATATTTAGGCATTCCCTTCGTCTCCGCCTTCTGGCTGCTGATGGTGATCCAGTTTACCGGACTTGCAGCTCCTTACCGAAAATGGCTTGCGCTGCTGCTTTTTCTCATCCCGTCGATCACATTTCTTCTGCATCTTACTAATGAATGGCATCATCTTGTGTACGCGGGCTATTTTCCGAATCCGGACGATACCGTTCCGTTGTACAATACATTAAAAGGCCCTTGGTATGCGGTGCATGGCGTTTATAATTATACGATTTTGCTGCTAGGCATTCTGCTGTTTATTCCGATGTATATACGAGCTTTGCCTATTGTGCGGAAGCAGATTGTCCTGCTTATTCTTGGAGCGGCTGCGCCGATGCTTTTTAATATAGGTTATATGTTTAATACGATCATTGACTTTACACCGCTTGGGTTCGCTGTATCGGGCGTCGTGTATGCTTGGGGTATTTTTCGATTCGGACTGCTTCGGTTAACACCGCTTGCTTATGCCAAAATGTTTGATACCGTTCGTGACGGGGTGGTGCTGCTGGATTATGAAAATCAAATCGTGAACCACAACCGCGCAGCCGAAGAGGTGTTTCCCGAGCTTGTTCAAACGAAAAGCTTCCCTGCCTTCGGCAAGGACATACTAGCGACTAGTCCCGAATTGCTCCAGCGAATATCTACCGTGGGTTTTCAGGATGAACGGTTTGCATTCCAGCGTTTGCTGGGTGATCGGCACATGTATTACATTTGCAGCTTAACGTATATTTACGACACGGGGACGACCCCGATTGGCAAAATGCTGATGTTCAGCGATATTACGGAGCTAAAGGAGAATGAGGAGCGACTTCGTGAAAAATCGCAGCAACTGTCCCAACTGAACGCCTTTAAGGATAAGCTGTTCACCGTTATGGCTCACGATATTCGTGATCCCATCGCCCTACTAGTGAGCTTAACCGAGCTGCTGGGCGAGGAGCCTACGGATACCGATATTGCCAGCGCCGAGGTATTTCAAGAGATTAGACGGCAAATACGCGCCACCTTCCAACTCGTCGATAATTTGCTGGACTGGTATCGCAGTCAAAATGGCGAGGTTGCATTCCGGCCGCAGGCCTGGAACCTGCAGCAGGTTATCCGCCAAGCTTTATCGCTGGCAGGAGCCAGGGCAGGGATGAAAAACATTCAAATTTCCGAGCAGATTGACGAGAGGCTGACGGTGAATGCCGATAAAGAAATGCTGGATCTGATTTTTCGAAATTTGCTTTCCAATGCGATTAAATATACGGATATCGACGGAAAGATCGAGCTCAGCGCTTCCATTGAGCATAATGAGGTAACGGTATCCATTAGCGACAACGGGAGCGGGATTGATGAGGAGACGGCGCGGCTGCTGCGTCATGATGAACTCTTTTTCAAGGAGCCTGGATTTGCAAGTGGGGAGGACGGAAGCGAAATGAGATTTGGTCTCGTATTGACCCGGGAATTTCTCCGCATGCATGGCGGCAATCTCCGATTTGAGAGCTCGGCGGGGCAAGGAACGACATTCCAGTTTACATTGCCAGGGGACGTCAGCAGCAGGGTCGAAAGTGACAGCGAGGAAACGGTGGTGAAAGCTTATGAAGGTCATCTTAATTGATGATGAACCCGTCATGCATTTAATTATGCGGAAAATGCTGGCGAAATACACAGAACTGCAGGTTGTAGGGGCATTTGTGAATACGCATGCGGCGGGCGATTTTCTCGCTGGAAATACCGATGTCGAGCTGGCGTTTGTAGACATCTCCATGCCGGGTGACAGCGGGCTTGCGTTTGCTTCCAAGCTGGACGAGGAGGGCTGCAAAACACAAATTGTGTTCGTTACCTCGCATAAAGATTATGCCGTGGATGCATTTGAGCTGTCGGTGCTCGATTATTTGGTGAAGCCCGTAACGCAGGAACGGCTGGAGCGGACGATTCATCGTGCACTGGAAGGCAGGAAAAGGATAGGCGATTCCCCGACGGGCAGCGCTCTAATTCAAAACCCCAACCGTGTCAGAATCACAGCTTTAGGTGACTTTTCCGTGCAAAATGAACAGGGACGCGTGAAATGGATTTCCAGCAAAAGCGCCGAGCTGTTTGCCTACCTGCTTCTGAACCGTGGTCGCAGGATTTCGCGTGCCAGGCTCGTTGCAGATATTTTCGCCGGTATGACGAGTATGAATGCGGAAAAGTATTTGAATACGACCGTCTATCAGCTTCGCAAATCATTAGAGCCGTTAGCGCTTCGGGATGCCATTCGCTCGGAAAATGACGGCTACGCGCTGGAGCTGGCCGATGCGATGATTGATTTTGAGGAGTTTGAGCGTCAAACACGCAAATGTAAAAGGGTTGACGCTGTTAATATGGAGGACGCGCTGAACGCGGAAAGGCTCTACACGGGGGATTTGTTCGGCAGCAAAGCCTACGTCTGGGCTATACACGAGACGGATCGGCTGGCGGAAATTTACACCTCGTTCGTCAAAAATGTAGTGGAGACGCTCTTCGTTCTCTCCAATACGGCAGCAGCATCGAAGCTGCTGCTGAAGCTATATGCACAAAATCCCCTTGATGAATCCGTTCTGAGCCTGCTGCTCCGCAAGCATGCGCAGGACGGAAACAAGAAGGGGCTTACGGCCCAATACATCGACTATGTGAGGCTGATCAAAAAAGAGCTCGGCATTCGTCCATCCAAAGCACTGCTCCTCTTATACGATTCTCTTGTCAGTGAATTATCTGATCACGCTAAATAATTTAAATTATGATCTCGACCTACGCTGACCTAAGCTGATTTAAGCTTTAACGGTTTCTGGTCGTGTATACATATTCAGCTCCTGCAACTGAATCAGCACCTTGCCATAACGTCCACTCTGATGAATGACCACTTTCCCATCGGGATAAGTACGGTGCACATAATCGGTAACGATTTGGCGGGCAGACTCATTAGGAATTAATTTATGGGTTTTCAGCGCTTGCATGACTTCCTCTATTGCTTCTTCGTAAGACGACTCGGTCGTTTTTGTTTCTTTCGTGATAATGGATTGGAATGAATAACCCTTCAAATAGAGCAGGTGCGTTAAGTAGGCCATATCCGAGCTTTCTGCATGAACCTCCTGGCCTGTCAGCAAAGGAAGAACAGCTTGCAGCAGACTATGCTCTCTAGGCCCCGCACCTACACTAATGTAGCAATACTTGCGAGCTGTGCTGAGTACCCGCTCCACGCTTGCCCAATCGACAATGACCGGACACATGGACACAAATACGAGATCGAAGGCGTCGCTCCAGCCCCTTGCGGCAAGATCCAGCTCCTCAAACACATCATGGACCAGCAGGACCTGCCCCTGATCAAACCTTGCTGTATTTTCCGCGAACAGCTCGCTTAGCGGAACGTTAGGCTCTACAGCCGTCACCCGTGCTCCCCGGTCGGCGAAAGGAACCGTGAACCCGCCCGAGGCAGCGCCGATATCGAGTACGGACAGCCCTTGGAAGTCAACACCTTGCCCTTCTATCCAGCGAATAATGCGCTCGCTTCGGTGTCTTCCCCCTTCACTGAACACCTCTGCATTAAAGGTTTTTGCTTTATGGTCAAAGGACGTGCGGCCAATGCCGGCCTTCTTCATTTTATTGCCCGTCGCGTTCGGGTCCTCCGTCCAAGCTTTCTCCCACACAGCTGCATTAAACAAATTCCTACTCATATCCCGTCATTCCTTTCCTGATTATAAAATGGTTTTTGTTTCGTAGACTTTAAAGACTCTGTATATCTACAATAACCTTTAATGGAGTGAAAAGCAATTGCTCTTTTTTGAAATAGAGAGAAAGGATAGGAGTTTCCCAGCCTTTCTCTCTATTTCTCGGAATGAAACGCGCTGCGCCGCCAGAGGACGGCGACAGCCGTTTCACCTTGGGCTCGAGCACCGCACAGTGTTCCGAGACAAGCCCGAAAATAAAATGGAACCGGACAAATAACGTGGAAGTAATTAGAGTATAAATAGAATCTAAAGAGATATTAGCAACATTTAGGAGCTTGTTCGGTTATTCTCTGTTAAAATTAAATATACAGGCAAATGATGTTGTTGTTTTTACAAATGGAGACAAGTTACCGCATTCGTGGAGGAATTATTTATGGGGAATAATTCGAAATTGTTGAAGCTGCTCGGACTCATAGGCGGAGTTGTCGCTCTCAATATTGTTATTTTGTCACCGGGGCTTGTCGGGGTGGTCATAGGGGGTGAAAGTGTTCTTGCAACCGCTTCAGGCGTAACCTTATTGGTCAGCAGCTTTCTGGTTCTGACTTATGGAAGCTATACGCTGCTGCTCAAGCCCGCTTCGGTGCCGCAGATTCGTTCGATTGCCACACGCGAGGATTTCATGGCGGCGCTTTCCTATTACAAAAACGTTAAAGTGCTACACAAGGATATTGCATTGGCCCTCGACCAACTGGAGCGAATAGCGAAGAAGAGAGCGATCTTATCCGATATTCTCGGCCAAAGATTTGAGCAGACGGAAATCAGCTACAAGAAGTTCGACTCCGTCATTGTTGAGGTCGAGAAGCTTTTTTACTTGAATATTAAAGGAATGCTGAATAAGCTTGGCGTGTTCGATGCTGCTGAGTTTGCCTCCTTGGAACGGCAGCGGAGCGCGAGGAAGTTCTCGAATAAGCTGATGCAGGAAAAAATAGAGCTTTACCAGCAATACCTGGACTACGTGTCCGGTTATCTGGGGGCGAATGAAGAGATTTTGCTGAAGCTGGACCGCTTGGCTCTCGAAATTTCACTGCTGGGGAGTACAGATTATCGGACGGTTGAGGAAATGCCCTGCATGAAGGAGCTCGATGTTTTAATTAAGCAAACCAAATTATATCAACAATGAGAAGGTGATGCATATGGCGAGTAAAGGAAAAGCTTTTGTTGTCTTGGCACTTATTGCGATTGTCGTTTTTGCTCTCGTTTATTTTGGGATTAGCTTGACCTCGAACATAGGTAAGACAGATACGCAGATTTCGTCGGAGGATGCGGGCAAGCAGCTAAATAAGCTGTATCAAGGCATTTCAGTTACGACTGCGGAGCCGGTTAAAGGAAAGATCGATCTTGATCCTGCCGATGTCGGCGACTCCTTGCCGGATATTTCGAAGTTCCCCGTATCGGTTGAAAATACGACCGATCAATTCATTGAAATTTTTTCCTCTACCGAGAAATCGGGAACGGATATGGATGGCTGGCTGAACGAGGTAGCCACCGCTTTTAATCAAGCGAATATTAAAGTGAACGGGAAGACGGCTTCGGTCAAAATCCGCAATATTGCCTCAGGCACCGCAGCGGATTATATCCGTTCAGGCAAATATGTGCCCGATGCGTTCACGCCATCCAACGAGCTGTGGGGCGAGATGGTCGCAGCGAGTGGCGTTCAAACGAAGCTCGTATCCAAACGACTTGTGGGCAATGTAGCGGGAATCGTCTCCACTCAAGCGAAATATGATGAATTGATTGCCGAATATGGCTCCCTCAATGTGAAGACGCTCACCGATGCGATTGCAAGCAATCAGGTAGCGATGGGCTATACCGACCCTTTTGCCAGCTCAACGGGCCTCAACTTTTTAGTGACGTCCCTCGCGACGTTTGACAGCCAAGAGATGCTGGGCGAGAAGGCGGTGCAGGGCTTTGAGAAATTCCAGGCCAATGTGCCATTCCTTGCCTCCACTACGCTGCAAATGCGTGAGGCTGCCAAGACGGGGATGCTGGATGCTTTTGTACTGGAGTATCAAACCTATGTGAACGCGGCGGATTTCCAGAGCGGCTACGTGTTTACGCCGTTCGGCGTGAGGCATGACAGCCCGCTTTATGCGCTCGGCAAGCTGCCGAAGGATAAGCAGGAAATTATCCAGAAGTTCGCCGACTTTGTTACGCAGGATAAATACCAGAAGGCTGCTGTGGAAAAAGGCTTTAATGGCCTTGAGGACTACAAGTCCGAGATGGAAGCTGTGAACGGAAAGACGCTTGCCGCCGCGCAGAAGCTTTGGAAGGAAAAGAAGGATGGCAGCAAGCCGATTGCCGCTGTTTTTGTAGCCGATATTTCGGGCAGCATGGGCGGGGAGCCGCTTAATCGATTGAAGGAATCGCTGCTCAAGGGGCAGAAGTTTTTGGGCAGGAGCAACAGCATCGGATTCGTCTCGTACTCCAGCGACGTTGCGATTAACTTGCCAATTGGGAAATATGACACTAACCAGCAATCGATGTTTGTGGGCGCGATTAACAGCTTGCAGGCAAGCGGAGGGACGGCCACCTTTGACGGCATCGTAGTCGCCCTGAAAATGCTGCAGGATGAGCTCGCCGTCAATCCGGATGTGAAGCCGATCATTTTTGTGCTAAGCGATGGGGAGACGAATGAAGGGCATTCGCTCAAGGATATTAAAGGTCTCATAGAAACGTACAAGGTGCCGATTTATACGATTGGCTACAATGCAAATATCAAGGCGCTGCAAAGCATTTCGAGCATTAACGAGGCGGCAAGCATCAACGCCGATACCGACGATGTCGTTTATAAAATTGGAAACCTGCTGAACGTTCAAATGTAATTTTATATGGCGGTTATAGGCTGAAGAGGAGGGGTTGCAATGTCATTTACGATGGAAGTGGTCAGTGAGGAGAAGCTGAAATCGGTCATTGAAGAGCAGGTGAAGCCTGAGCCTGAGGAGGTCACTCAGCTGCGGGAGCTGGCGACGAGCAATGTATCGTCGATTTTGGAGCTGGATCTGGATTCGCTCGAAAAGCGGAAAGCGATTTTGCAATCGATTGACCAGTTTGGCATTCAGTCGATGAGGTCTTCCTCGGAGAAAAATTCGCTGCTGCAGGTGGCGGTCGGCAATTTGTCTCAAACGGGCGATGAAGGCGGCCAAGTGGCGAAAGATTTGACGGAGCTGCACATCCAGCTCAAGGATTTGGACCCGAGCGTCGTCGATTTTGCCAAAAGCGGCGTACTAGGCATGTTTTTTAATCCGTTACGTCGTTATTTTGCCAAATACCAGAAGGCGGATACGGTCATTTCGGGCATCATTTTATCGCTGGACAAAGGCAGTACGATACTTAAAAATGACAACACCACGCTGGAACTGGAACAGCACGCGCTTCGCGAGCTGACGAAAAAGCTGCAAAAGGAAATTCAGCTCGGCATGCTGATGGATGAAGGCATTGAAGCCCAGATAGCAGCCGCCGAGGCGCGTCAGGAGTCGGAGGATAAAATCCGCTTCATAACGGAAGAGGTGCTGTTCCCGCTCCGCCAGCGCGTCATGGATTTGCAGCAAATGCTCGTCGTGAACCAGCAGGGCATTATGGCGATTGAGGTTGTGATGCGCAACAACAAGGAGCTGATCCGCGGGGTGGACAGAGCGAGGAACGTCACCGTTTCGGCGCTGAAAATCTCCGTTACTGTAGCAAGTGCGCTCTACAATCAACGAATCGTCCTGCAAAAAATCGAGCTGCTGAATCAGACGACCGACAGCCTGATCAGCGGCACCTCCAAAATGCTGAAAAATCAAGGCGCCGCGATTCAAAAGCAGTCGATGGAAGCAAACATCTCCGTCGATACGCTCAAGACGGCTTTCGCCGATGTGCTTTCGGCGATGGACTCCATCAGCACCTACAAGCAGGAGGCGCTGCCTAAAATGCGCCAAACGATCCAGCAGTTCAGAGAGCTGGCGGATACCGGCGAGGTGCAAATTCAGCGGCTGGAGAAGGGGCAGAAGCTGGGACTATAGTAGAGAATAAATAGCAGGGGCAGCAAGCGTGAAGCGCCTCTGCTTTTTTGTCGTTTGGAAGACGCTTCACAGCATTGACACTTCCTGAGAAGCTTTATAAAATGGAGCAGGCACTACAATACTGCCAGTATTCCATGCAGAACACTCGGCAAATCTGCTGGCCATTTTGACTGGAGGTTCACAGGATTAAAATGAACTTGAAAATTATCGCAATTGGCGTCTACGTCATGCTTATTTATTGGCTTTCCTTACATTTTTCATTTCTGGACACTTTATTTTTCCCTACTTTGGGGGCTTTCAGCTTCCTGTTCGTCTCGCGCTCATTCCGTTATACGGAGCTCAGCAAAATTACTTTAGGCGCGTTTATTTCGTCAATCGTCGGCACGCTGCTCTTCTCCATCTATCCAAGCGCGATTTCCTTGTTTGTCAATGTGTTGATCACGATTTGGATGATTACGAAATTTAAGTGGAATGCTCCGCCAATTGTAGCGGTGTCGCTCATTCCGTTTTTCTCCCATTCAACGCATCTTTGGCTTATTCCGGTATCTGTATGTACGGCACTGCTGGGTTTGATGTTGATTTTATTCCTTGCCGAATGGGCAGAGAAACGGCTAAGCCCTTTATTTTCGCAGATTAAAAGAAATGGCGTTCCTGTAGAAACGGATTAACGCATTTATAAATTCTTATCAATTGTTTGAAAAGTATTCACTCGCAGCGCAGGTAGTTTTATAATAAAATATATGATAACATGTAGTATTAGATGAAGAATGTGAACAAGGAAATGAAAATTCCGCTCATGCCTATAGATCTGTCGTTTATGAGCGTTATTTTAAGCAGTAGATCAATGGGCATGATTGAAAGTTCTATTCATTAAATTGCAACTACACTGAAGGAGGATTTATCATGGCATTGGTTTCGATGAAAGATATGTTGAACAAAGGTTTAAAAGAAGGTTACGCGGTTGGTCAATTCAACATCAACAACTTGGAGTGGACGCAAGCAATTTTGGGCGCAGCTCAAGAAGAGCAATCCCCAGTTATTTTGGGCGTATCTGAAGGCGCAGCTCGTTACATGGGCGGTTTCACGGTTGTTACTGCAATCGTTAAATCCCTAATCGAAGAAATGAAAATCACAGTTCCAGTTGCGATTCACTTGGACCACGGTTCCAGCTTCGAAAAATGTAAAGAAGCAATCGATGCAGGCTTCACTTCCGTTATGATCGATGCTTCGCATTCCCCATTTGAAGAAAACGTAAAAACAACGAAGCAAGTTGTTGCATATGCGCACGAGCGCGGCATTTCCGTTGAAGCTGAGCTGGGAACAGTTGGCGGACAAGAGGATGATGTTATTGCTGATGGCGTTATCTACGCTGATCCACAAGAGTGTAAACAACTGGTTGAGCTTACAGGTATCGATTGCCTGGCTCCAGCACTTGGTTCCGTTCATGGTCCTTACAAAGGCGAACCAAACCTGGGCTTCAAAGAAATGGAAGAGATTTGCCAAACGATCAAGCTGCCATTGGTATTGCATGGTGGTACAGGTATCCCTACGGATCAAATCAAAAAATCCATTTCCCTTGGAACAGCTAAAATCAACGTTAACACTGAAAACCAAATCGCCTTCACTAAAATTGCTCGCGAAATTCTGACTGCGGATTCGGAAGTATTTGATCCACGTAAATTCTTGGCTCCAGGCCGCGATGCAATCAAAAAAACAGTTATGGGTAAAATGCGCGAGTTCGGATCTTCCAACAAAGCGTAAGCCTATATATAAATGAAAAAGGGCCGGTCCGGCTGCTGCGTGCAGTTGGACTAGCCCTTTTTTGCTTTATGCTGCGCTCTTCTATTAACGGTATGCTGGGAGCCAGCTGCCATGCGCTTCAATCAATTCGTCGCAAAGCGAGACAATGTCATCCATCGACAATTCCGCTGACGTATGCGGGTCCAGCAGAGCGGCGTGATAAATATGCTCGCGCTTCAATGTTTTGGCAGCTTCAATCGTGAGCAGCTGGGTATTGATATTTGTGCGGTTTAACGCAGCCAGCTGCGGCGGAAGGTCACCGACGTAGGTTGGCGTTATGCCAGAGCGGTCAACCAAGCAAGGCACCTCGACGCAGGCTTCCTTCGGCAAGTTTGTAATAAGGCCCGTATTCATAACGTTCCCGGCGATTTTATAAGAATGGTTGGTCTCGATCGCTTCCATAATATGCGAGGCATATTCATGGCTGCGCGTATGCTCAATCTTCTTATTGCCGAGCATCGAATCCCGTCTTTCCTCCCAGCCTTTAATTTGCTCAATACAGCGGCGCGGGTACTCATCTAGAGGAATATTGTAGCGTTCAATGAGCTCCGGATAGCTCTTTTTAATGAAGTATGGATGGTATTCAGCATTATGCTCGGAAGATTCGGTAACATAATAGCCGAACTTCAGCATGAGCTCGTAGCGCACCATATCATGGTGCTTCTCCGCTTGCTTTTCCGCCGCGCGCCGTTTAATTTCCGGGTATAAATCTACACCGTCCTTTGTTGCTTCCAGCAGCCACGCCATATGGTTAATGCCAGCGATCTTTGTTTTGACACCTGCCGTATCGATGCCCAGATGCTCGAATAGGTGCGGTACACAAATTTGTACGCTGTGACAGAGTCCTACAGCCTGCAAGCCGCCTTGCGAAATGAGCACATTCGTCAGCACGGCCATTGGGTTGGTGTAGTTGAGGAACAGAGCGTCTGGACAAACCTCCTGAATATCTGCTGCAAAATCAAGGACGACCGGAATGGTACGGAGGTTGCGGAAAATGCCGCCGATGCCGACCGTATCGGCAATGGTTTGGCGCAAGCCGTATTTTTTCGGAATTTCGAAATCGGTTATCGTACAAGGATCGTAACCGCCAACCTGAATGGCATTGACGACATATTTAGCGCCGCGAAGCGCCTCCTTGCGGTCGGTATATGCTTTAATGACGCAGCTGCTTCCGAGCGACTCCTTCATATTCAGCAGCAGCAGCTCAGATTCACGCAGCCTTCCGCCATCAATATCAAACAAAGCTAGCTCGAAGCCTTGCAGTGCTTCTGTAAGCATGACATCACCCAATACATTTTTCACAAAAACAGTGCTGCCCGCACCAAGGAACGTTATTTTCGCCAATGAATTCGCCTCCGTTTATGAATAGCCTCGACTCCTTAACTATAGTCCCGGAGAGAGCGTGCGAACATGGAGTAATTCCTGAAAAACCTGTCATAATGCCTTTTCATTGCATGGTTTCATCCGATCTATTATACTATTACCTGTCATAATGAGGGGGGATGCCCTATGCCTCTGACCGAAGTCAGACATAATCAGGAGACGCCGCAGCGGCAGATGGAGCTGTTTTTGCGTTTTTTCGGCAAGGAAGAATGTGAACCCCTGCATAGCTGGGGTCCGGGCTTGCGCGACTTGTATATTATCCATTATGTGATCAGCGGCTCGGGCGAATTTAGTACTGGAGGAGAAACCTACCAGCTGTCGCAAGGACAGGGCTTTCTCATAATGCCAGGTGCGATTGTCCATTATACAGCGGATGAGTCTGACCCTTGGGTGTATACGTGGATAGGTTTTGACGGGCTTCATGCCAGAGCTTTTGTGCAGCGGGCGGGGCTTAGTGTGACGCAGCCGATATTTCGTGCCAAGGGCGCCAACTGGTTCGATACTAGCCATCAGCAGCTTATGGATGCCCATGAAACGGGCATTCGGGACATTTTGTACCAGAGCATTTTGTACCGTCTAATTGGAGAATTAATTGAATGTGCAGAGCCTGCATTAGCAGAGGAGCAGCCGCTTCGTGCCAACTCCAAGGAAACCTACATCAACGAAGCAATTACCTATATCGAAAATAACTACAGCCAGAAAACAACGGTTGAGCAAATCGCTCAGGCTGTTGGCTTGGATCGGACTTATTTGTCCAGCTTGTTCAAGCAGCAGTTTGACCTGTCGCTGCAAGCCTTTCTACTGCAATTTCGAATGAATCGGGCGGTGGAGCTGCTGAGCAGCAAGCAGCTGTCAGTGAGCGATATTTCACGCTCGGTTGGTTACACCGATCCCTTCCTTTTCTCCAAAATGTTCAAAAAGGTCATCGGCCAATCGCCGCGCCGAACGCGAGAGCTGCTGGAGGAGCAGGGGAGGCTGTAAGCGAGGGTTAAATTGGGCAATATTCGTTTATGTATACGACGATGCCTGTCCACTAAAGGCACATATTCCTTAATGAAAAAGGGCGGGTTTTGGCAATTAAGCCAAAACCCGCCCATAATATGCGAGCGAGCGCCATGCTTCACAGCAAGCGGCAGCTTGCTTTTGCTTTGCTTTGATGACAGGCCGCTGCTGAGCGGAACCGCTGCTGCATACATGCGATGAGCGGCGTTAGCCGCGAAGCGGTGCCCGTTTCTTTTTCCCTGCTCGCATGGACAGAAGGAAGCAAAGCAGAAGCACGATACCAGCGGAGGCGTATGGGAAATTGATATTCATATCAAACAGTACGCCCGCAGTGATCGGTCCGAGAATGTTGCCTAAGCTCGTAAAAGCGGAGTTCAAGCCAGCGAGGTAGCCTTGCTGGTCATTGGCCATTTTTGAAATTTGGGTGCCGATGGCCGGGCGCAAAATATCGACGGACAGGAACAGGAAGAAGGTGACCGCGAAAACCATCCAGTAGTTGTTGGTCAACAGCATCAACAGAACGAATAGACCCGCAATAAACAAAGACCACGTAATGACGTTCTGCTCGCCAAACCGATTCAAAATCCAGCCGAAAATCGTTACCTGTACAACCGCGCCCGCGATGGAGCCGAACGTAATAATAAACGCGATGTCGGTTGCTGTAAACCCGAAGCGATGGTCAACGTACAAGCCGAATACCGTCTCATAGTTCGCAAGCCCGAACGAGGCGACAAGCACGATGATTAAGCTGAAAAAGTAGGGCTGTTTGTAAGATGTCAGCAGCTGGGACATAAAGCTGGGTTCGCCAGCCGAAGCCGAGGTCTTAGAGAGAGCTGAAGCGGCAGGCGTTGGAGCGGAATTCGGCTTGGATTCTGGCAGAACCAGCATTGTAACAATGGCGGCCACACCGCCGGCGATGCCCGCTACATAAAACGGTACGCGTACGCCAAATTCGGCCAAATAACCTCCGATGCCGGGGCCGATAATAAACCCGGTCGTAATCGCGGCATTGATGTAGCCCATACCTTTGGCGCGTTCTTCGTTGCTAGTAACGTCAGCGACATAAGCCATAATCGAAGGCATGCTGAATGCGGCCCCGATTCCGCCAAGTATGCGAGAAACAAACAGCAGCCATGGCTCGCTGACCGCGCCAAACATCCATTCCGAGAGGGCGAACAGCGTTACGCCAGCCACAATCATTTTTTTTCGGCCGATAGAATCGGAGAGCCTGCCTGCAAGCGGTGAAAATAATAATTGGGCTAAGGAAAAGGCCGCTACCATGAAGCCGAGTATGCTTCCGTTCAAATCCAGCTCTCGCATATAGGCAGGCATAACGGGAATCACGAGCCCGATGCCTGTAAATACGAGCAAAATATTGCCCATTAGAAGGAGTATAGCTCCTCTATTCCGTAGTAATAGTGACATGGTTAAAATCCTTTCACCCTGATCTAGGTAGTATTAATATTTAAGTTTGCTGGCGCTTGGAGCTTGCGATGCCGTGAAGGACGACCTTTACAGCGGTTCTGTAAATGGTCAAAACCTCATCCATCGCATAGGAGCGTCTGGACAATTGATTCAAGCCGAAAAACAAGCCTTCCAATATGATCGCCAAATGCTCAACCTGCATCGGCTCTAATTCGCCTCGGTCAATGCCTTCCTGAATCAGGCGCTTGTTGAATTCCAAATGCCGGTCGATCATGACCGTCATTCGCTTCTCCACCTCAGTGGTTTTCTCCTCATGATTGAAAAATTCATCAGCCGCTTTCGTAAGCGGGTGGCTGAAATCATCTATCACACCTTGCTCGACGATGGCGTACAGCTTTTCGGTGGACGTCTCATAGCGCGCCTGCTGCTCGTTCCACTTTTGCTCCCATTCCAAATCCCATTCCTCTAATAGATAGAGAAACAAGCCCTCCTTGCTTTTAAAATGGTAATAAATATTGCCCTTGCTGCTTTCGGTCGCCTCTACAATATCTTCAATCGAAGTTCCTTTATAGCCCTTCTGGGCAAAAAGCGCCCGTGCGGCGCTTGCGACTTTCTTCTTCGTTTGCTCGCTTTGCAGCTGTTTCTTATTCATGAGGCGCTGCCCCTTTCTCTTAATTATACTGAACGTTCGTTCTATAATAATACCAAAATATAAAGGGAAAATGCAAACGAGAGATGAGGAAGGTTTTATAGTTGAGGAAATACCAAATATTTTATTAACATTTTCATGTTATATGTAAAGAATTTCTGACCAAATGCCGATAATGGAAGAGTAGAATATATAATGGAGGGATTTACAAGTGGTAAAGAGTGATAAATCTTTTGTTGCAGCATTATTATTATGTTTCTTTTTGGGGTCTTTCGGAGTTCACCGTTTTTATACGGGAAAAGTGGGTACAGGCATTTTGATGATTTTGACAGTGGGTGGTTTTGGACTTTGGACGCTCATTGATTTTATTATGATTGTTTGCGGCGCATTCAAAGATTCGGAAGGCCGTCAAATTAAAGCATAATAATCATTTTATAGGTAAAAAGGGAAACAGAGCTCATAGGAGCTCTGTTTTTGCGTCCGCATATTTAAGTAGGCTGTGTTGCTGTGGAAATTAGAATCAAGCCTCTTCTTTTTTAATTTTCGCCGGGTTGTTGATTTTGTAAGCGACGGGATGCTTGGTCAGCTTTTTGGCAACGATTTTAGCCTCGAAGGTGATGACATCGCCAATTTCCAGCTCCTGCTTTTTGAGCGTGGCGCTGTGGCTGGACCAGGCTTCACCCACAAGTGTCCCTTGTTCCATGATAGACAAGGCCTCATAAATGACAACCTCATCATCATTATCGGAAAAATGGTTCGGCACCGTCGTAAACTCCTTAACGGTCGCGATCATTTTCACCTTATCCTCCGGCAGCTCAAGCTTCGGCGCTTTTTCTTTTTTGGCTTTGCTTTTCGGCTTTTCTTCCGTTTGCTCAGCCTTGTCACTATCGCTGGAATGGGCCGTTTCCTCTACTGCTTCTGGAATCGCTGCTGCACTTTCGACCGAATCGATAGCAAAGCCTGCTTCCGCAAGCATTTCCTCGACCGTCTTGGCAGGGCCGATATCACTCTCGCCAGTAGCTGTGGAATCGCTGCTAACGTTAGTGCCGTTTTCTGCATTTTGGGCTTTAACAGCTTCTGTTTCATTATTTGCAGTTTCCTCGCTAGTCTCGTCAGCCTCAATACCAGCCGCATGCTTCGCGCCATAACTTGCCGCTTGCATTTCTTTCAAATACGAAGGGTGGATGCAGTGCAGCTGATCGTTGCCCAGCTGTATGACGGCGGTCATTTTATCGACGAAACCGATGATGCTGCAAACGATATTCAGACCGTGGCCTTTATAATAAAAGGTTTTTGTTTTGCTGGCTTTCCCTGAGAGCAAGCCCCACTCCTGGCATTTCTCTACCTGTTCCTCATCATTCTCAAAGGGCTGGTAATTTTGCGGTTCAATTACAAACGCATACTCCATCATATTCCCGCCTTTCCGTCATTCCGGCTAAATTGTTTTAGGTACAACCAGTTTAGCATAAAAGCGGCCCATCCAGCATCTTGGCTACTGTCCGTCCATGGTGCTGGCGGCGTGAAGCCGCCTAAGCTTCACCAGCCCAGTCCTGTTTCAGCGTAACGAGCTGCTGGAGCGCAGCGTTGTCGAGCTCCGTAATCCACGTCTCGGAGCTGCTGGATATGACATTTTCGCTCAGCTTCTGCTTTGATTCCAGCATTTCGTCGATACGTTCCTCCAGCGTGCCGAGCGCAATGAACTTGTGCACCTGAACGTCGCGGGTTTGCCCCATGCGGTAGGCGCGGTCGGTCGCCTGATTTTCCACGGCGGGATTCCACCAGCGATCGAAATGGAACACGTGATTCGCCGCCGTCAGATTAAGGCCGACCCCGCCCGCTTTAATCGACAAAATAAAGACGTTCGGCTGCTCATCCGCAGGCAGCGTACTGGACTGAAAACGCTCGATCATTCGGTCGCGAGTTAGTTTGGTTGTGCTGCCGTTCAAGTAAAGAACCCGTTCTTGAAGCTCCCGCTCCAGAACGCCTTGCAGCAGCTGGCCCATGCCGATATATTGCGTAAAAATAAGGCAGCGCTCGCCTTCGGCTCGCAGCTCCTTCACCATCGCCATCAGCCGCTCCAGCTTGGATGATCGGCTGATTAGCGACTCCATTGCAGCCTCGGTGCCGGTCGTGCCGCTGGCGATTTCCGCTTCCATTACCTCTAGCGGCATTCCATCCTCCAGCAGAGCGGGATGATTGCAAATCTGCTTGAGCTGCGTCAGCACGGACAAAATCGCGCCTCGGCGCTTGTTGCCCTCCACCCGCTGCACCTTAGCCATCAGCTCGTTGACGGTTTGCGTATAAAGTGCGCCTTGCTCGGCGGTGAGATGAACATACGTTTTCATCTCGTTCTTATCTGGCAGATCGAGCTGAATCGCCGGATCTTTCTTTTTGCGGCGCAGCATAAACGGCTTGACCAGCCGCTGCAAATCGACAATGCGCTCCGGGTCCTGCTCCTGCTCGATTGGCGTAGCGAAGCGCTTCTGAAAGCCCTGCGCACTTCCGAGAAAGCCGGGATTCATAAAATCGTAGATCGACCACAGCTCGCTCAGCCGATTTTCAATCGGCGTTCCGGTCAGCGCAATGCGATGCTTGGCAGGCAGACTGCGAATGGCGGCGGCCTGCTTCGTCTGCGCATTTTTAATATTTTGCGCCTCATCGAGGCAAATCGCTTCCCATGTGCGGCCCTGCAGCAGCTCTTGATCGAGCATGGAGGTCGCGAACGATGTGAGTATAACATCCGCCGCGCTGGCGGCTTCGTAGAAAGCGTCGCCCGTCAGCCGTTTGCTGCTGTAATGCAGCATGACGTTTAGTGATGGTGCGAAGCGGCTAATTTCCTTCTGCCAGTTGCCGAGCACCGAGGTCGGGCAAATGATGAGTGCGGCTGCACGGCCAGCGCCGCCCGTTTCCTTCATCTGCATCAGGTAGGCGATGAGCTGCACCGTCTTGCCGAGGCCCATATCATCGGCGAGACAAGCGCCAAGCCCAAGCTGGCGCATAAAAGCAAGCCACGAGTAGCCCTCCTGCTGATAAGCGCGCAGTGTCGCTTGCAAGCCCGCAGGAACGGGGAGAGGTGGCGCCTCTTTTTGCTGCACGAGCTGATCCATCATCTCCTGCATATAGCTATTCAGCTCGACTTCTAGCCGCAGCTGCTCGTTCTCATCCTCGGCCTCATCCGCCGATGCCTCTGCATCTTCTTCCTTGCGGGCGAAGTAGTCCTTCCGCGAAAGCAGATGCAGCTGAAGCACATCCTGGAAGGAGAGCCCTTGGGCGCTGTTCATGCCCTTCATCATTTTGCTGATTTGCTCCAGAAGGCCGGGATCGAGCGTCACCCACTGCCCGCGGAATTGCAGCAGCCGCTCCTGACGGGCGAGCAGCTCCGCGAACTCCGCTTCCGTAAGGGTGAGATCGCCGACGGATACGCGCCAATCAAATTCGATAATGGCGTCGAGTCCGAAGAAGGAGCGGCCCTTCGCCGGGTTTTCCTCTTCCTTGACCTTGGCGCGCAGCTTAGGCTTTTTGCGGCGGGCGCTTTCCCACCAGGCGGGGAGCAGCACCTGCCAGCCCGCCTCGAGCAGACGGTTGCTGCCCACCGTCAGGAAACGCCAAACCGTATCGCTGCTGAGCGGCACTCTCAGCACATCGTATTTCTCGCCTGCCAAATGCTCGTCAGGCAGACTGGCGCGCAGATGATCCAGCCATCCGGCGGATCGACCCTGCACAGCATGAACCCAAGCCGCCGGAACCTCGCCGGCGACATCGCCATGCTGCGACAGCCTCACGGGCCGCAGCACCGACGGGTCCAGCTTGTCCTGCAGGACGAGCCGCAGCTGCCATGCCTCATCGGTTTCCTCGCCCGGCTCAAGCAGCTGCAGCATAGGGCGGAACGGCGCATGGTCTGCCTTCCAGCCGACGGCCATCAGCCAGCCGGACGGATCAAGGCCAGCGAAGATCGCCTTCTCCTTCACGAACAGCAGCGGATATTCCGCGCGCAAATCGGCGGAAGCTGCTTCACTGTTATAATAGCGCTGGAACACCGCCGCTGAGAAGGCGGCCTCCAGCATGCCCAGAAAGCCGTTCGACAGGCGACCGTCCTTCACTTTCTCCTCAGCAAGCGCAAGCTCGCTTGCCAGCTCCGCCGAAGCAGAGCCGTCCCACACCCATTGCAGCTGCCCGGCCCGCCATGCGGAGTGGCTCGGCAAGTAGCGCTTAGCCTCCGTGTGCTCGCGGAGCAATGGCGCGAGCCGGATGAGCGCAGTCGACTGCTCGTCCCATTCCCAATGAATATGCGCCAGCAGGTGCTGCTCGGCAAAGAAGGGGAGCACATGCTCAGCAGGAAGCACGACCAGCTCTACCTGCTCCATTTGCCGAATTTCAAGGTCTGTCCCATAGGTGGTGGCCGCATGCCAAGCGAATAGGCTTTGCTTGAGGCGAACGCCGGAAAGCAGATCCTGGCGGTCGTCCACCGCATACAGCAGCGCATCGCCAAAATCGGTTAAAGCCAAATGTACCGTTATCGTCGTCCATAAAGGGCTCTTCGTCAGCTCTGTGCTCATGACAGCAATTTCCCCTTTCGCAGCTCTTCCTGTAAAGCCCGCAAGCGGCTGTAGCGCCCAGCGAAAGCGGTGATGAACGTTTCCCAGCCCGCCTCGTCCTTGCGTTTTTTATACAGCTTCGCTAATCGTTTCAGCAGCTTGACCGCCGACTTATAGCCGTCCCTGTTTTTCAGCAGCACATAACGCTCGGCGGCTTGATGATAGAAGGGAAGCAGCAGCTCAGGCGCATGCTTCTCGATTGGAGCGAACATGGCGACGCGATAATACAGCGGGTCGATGCCCTCGCTGAGCTGGTAGTCGATCCACTCCTGCCATTTTTCATAATGATGAAGCTTGTCTGCATAGATGGAGCGCGAGGCGGGCAGCAGGAGCAGCAACTGCTCCCACATCGCTTCCTCCTCCTGAGGCATTTCCGCTAGCACCGCATCCCAATAGGCAAAAAAAGCATTCAAATGCACGCCATGATGATCCGCCAGCAAGCTCGCCGTTTGCTTCAGCCAGTGGAGCAGGCGATGCCACTCCTTGCGCTGCTCCAGCTCATCCAGCAGGGCATAATAATCATGAATGCGCAGCTTGGATTTGCGGCCCAGCGCGGTTAACAGCACTTGCGCCTCCTCGTCGCGGCCTAGCAGAAAGCACAGCCAGCATTTGGCGAACATCCATTGATAGCGGGTCTGGGCGATTTTCTGCTGGGGCTTCAGCGCCTCCAAATGTGCAAGCTCCTCTGCAAGCAGCGGGCTGCCCGGCAGGCGCGGATAGAGCCATTTTCTCCAAAGCGCATAATACACAGGTGAAAAATAATCCGCATACCGCTCCTCCGCGAGCAGTCTTCCACGCAAATCCGCCACGGTTTCCGCCAGGCGGTCCCAAAACGCTGGCTCGGCATCAGCGAGCGCCGGCGACTGCTCGAACAGCTTGCTGATGCTGCCCTGCACATCCTCCATCGCGACTCGCGTATGGTAGCCGACGAACGTGCCCGTATGCAGCTGCTCCATAATAAACAGGAAGCTGTGCAGCTCGAACAGGCATTTCATCGCAGGGGAAAAAGCTGGCCGCGATTGCTGAATAAGCTCAGCTGCGCGGCCGGCATAGTCGCTGTTTCTCGTTTGTGCGGCCAGCGGCTCCAAGCATTGCAGCAGCCATTTTCGCCACTCCGAAATCGGCAGCGTGGGAAGCTGCTGGAGTGCGTCGTTTTTTTTTCGCTCGTTCTGTTTATCTATAGGCATCATTCGAATCAATCTCCTGAGTCATTTCTTGAAGGCGGGCTTGTTGGTTAGCTTCATTCCGCTTCCATTCTTCAAAAAGTGCGAGGTATAGGCAATTATGGTTAACCATTTTTATGTATTTGGATTCATAGGAATTTTGGCGGACACAGAAGCCGTTATTCCCTGCAAAAACGGTTTTTGGCCATGTTGGTGGACTCAGAAACCGCTAATCAGCCCTATTCCTCCTTTTTAAAGCGATAGGAGGCGGCATAACGGCTTCTCTGTCCGCGCAGCAGCTATAAGCATGTAAATCGCTGAAATAGCGGAAGGTCAGTCCTTCAAAATGGAGAATCATTGAGCGGAGCTGACCGAGTGCACGAGTATACTGCTCTTGTTCGCTCACCATGTTTCTAACCCTAACTATACGCGAATAAAAATAGAGTTGGCAAATCGCTTATTCAAACGAAATCGCCGTGCTCCTAATGGTTAGGGGCGCGGCGATTGATGGTTATATATGTTTTAGGCCAGTATAGAGCGCGTGTTGCGCAGCACAGCTTTCATGAAGGGAGAATCTACAGGGACGCTGCCCATAATTTTAATTTTCCGTTTCTGCACGTCGAGACTTTTCATTTGATCGGTCAGGACAACTCCAGAGAAGGCAAGACCGCCAGGCAACGCGACTTCAAACGGATATTCTTTGATTTGGCTTGTAATGGGACAGACGACGGCAAAGCCTGTCCTTTCGTTAAAATCAGCTTCAGACAATACAAGAGCGGGTCTTCTCCCAGCCTTCTCATACTCG
Source organism: Paenibacillus sp. FSL H8-0537 (assembly GCF_038051995.1). Lineage (NCBI taxonomy): Bacteria > Bacillati > Bacillota > Bacilli > Caryophanales > Paenibacillaceae > Paenibacillus > Paenibacillus sp. FSL H8-0537. Next base: position 439,374 of record NZ_CP150290.1, read on the forward strand.
GCTTTCTCATGACCAGCTTGGGGATCAAAATCCAGCCATACTAAATCGCCTCGATCGGGGATAGGTATCGTCAAATGAGCTCGTCTCCTTCAATGCCAACATCGAATTCCTCATGCCGTGGCAAAGCGGGCTGGATTTTAGCAAGGAGTTGCTTCAGTCGGAAAGGCGCCTAAATCCAATTATTAAATCTCCTTGCTGTAGTAGTATAATGATTACTACTGAAGTAGGATGCGAAACAGGGAAAGAGGGATCGGATGCTTACTATTTTTCAACTCGAAACGGTTCGTGGGCTTGGCTATCGACTTGAGGTGCCAAAATGATTAAATCCTTATATACACGTGTAGTCCTGATATTTTTAGTGTCCGTGATTGGGAGCACGATCATTGCTTTTTTGGCAGCAACTTGGTTATTTGAAGATCAATTAAACGAAAACTCGCAAATTCTTTTGCGTAATTTTGGACAGGACATCACCTCGATCTACGAGACCATTCCGTCACGTGAAGCGGACGAATTAGTAAGTAAACTGAAGCAGCTTAATTCCTTTCATATCCGAATTTATGAGGCGACGGACAGATTCCAGTCCTTCGGAGCGCTGGGCGGACACAAGCCTGCTGTTATACCTGTGGAGCAAGTACAAAATGTATTAGATGGAGAAGGAGTTCAAAGCAATAAGGATGGTGTTACGGTTACCTACATTGGATTTCCATTGAACACAGATATGGGAATGAAAGCGATGTTTGTGGAGACGCTCTCCCCTCCATCCACCGCATTTGTCATAAAATGGGGACTAAATATTGCAGCGTATTCGTTAATTACAGGAAGCTTATTTGTTCTAATTGCCTCCTTTTTCATCATAAGGCCGATTAACAAGCTGACAAAAGCGACCAAGCGGATAGCAGCTGGAGACTTCAACGTCAAGCTGAATATTAAGCAGACGGGTGAATTAGGTGCGTTGGCTCGCAGCTTCGAAGAAATGATGCATGATCTGCAGCGGCTGGAGCAGATGCGCAGGGAATTCGTAACGAACGTGTCGCATGAGGTGCAATCGCCGCTCACCTCGATATCCGGGTATGCTATAGCGCTCAAGCAAGAAGGCGTTGAAGCTAATGAGCGCAGCCGTTATCTCGATATTATTATCAATGAAGCGAAGCGAATGTCCAAGATGAGCGATAATCTGCTCAAGCTAAGCTTGCTCGAATCACAGTCACAGCAGCTGCAGCTGGCAACGCTCAGTCTTGATGAACAGATAAGGCGAGTTATCGTCGCGATCCAGCCGCAATGGTCGGCGCGCAGCATCCATTTTGAGCTTAATTTGAAGCCAGCTATGCTAACGGCTGATCATGATCAGCTAAATCAGGTATGGACCAATATCATTGGCAATAGCATCAAATTTTCCAAGGATAGCGGCATAATTAAAGTCAGCATCAAACAAGACAGCAAACAATTTACCGTCCGAATATCAGACAACGGTATTGGTATTTCGCTAGAGGATCAGAAGCAAATATTCGAGCGTTTCTTTAAAGCTGATCGTTCTCACAGTCGAAAATATGAAGGCAGCGGTATGGGGCTGGCCATCGTTAAACAGATCATTTCGCTTCATCAAGGCGATATCCGAGTGGAAAGCGAACCGGGTCAGGGAACCACCTTCATCATCACCTTGCCCATCACAACGCTGACTGAATAAGGGGCTTATCCGTTATCCTAAAGCGGTCACCTCACTTCTCCCATGCCTGCGTCATCCGGTGCAAGCTTCCTTGCCTATAATGACGCAGGCTTTTTTGTGCTCGTTCATACTCCGTTCATCCTGCTGGCATGTAGAGTACATCTTCTTCGTGTAAGCTCTCCTTAACGAATCTTAAAGGCAGCCCAATAAAAAGATGACGATAGGAGAAGATGCAAGTGGAAAGACGAGAGGTAAGCAACATGGAGCAGGATACAGCAGCAGATAAAAAGCCAGCCAGCAGAATGAAAAAATGGCTTCGCCATTTACTTAAAGGATTAGCAATCGTAGTTATAGCCATTGTTGTTTTTATAGCCGTCGTTTTTTTCGTTGATCTGTTCAGCAGCAAATCAGAGCAAGCGAAATTATTACCTTATGGCCAGTCTGTAACTGTAGATGGAAAATATATGAATGTATCGACTCATGGAGAAGGAGAAGAAACCATTGTGCTCCTTCCGGGTTATGGGACAGCGTCGCCAGCACTTGATTTTAAGCCGCTAATTGAACAACTGTCACCCTATTACAAAGTCGTCGTAGTTGAGCCATTTGGTTATGGATTAAGTGATCTAACCGACAAGGAACGAAGCATAGACAATATTGTAAGTGAAATTCATGAAGTGCTGCAGAGTCTTCAAATCAATCGTTATATTTTAATGGGCCACTCCATTTCAGGATTATACAGCTTAGACTATGTGAACAAATATCCAAGCGAAGTGAGCGCATTTGTCGGGCTCGACAGCAGTGTCCCGGCGCTGAAAGAGCAGAAGATAGGGCCCTCCATATTAAAGACGCTTAGCCTGCTCAGAGAATCAGGCTTCGCCAGATTGCAATTGAAATTAGGCGATGACCCTTATGCTGAATTACCCTATGATGATCAAACAAAAGAACAATTAAAAATACTCATTCGCAAAAACATTTATAATGCCAATCAATTAAATGAGGCCGGAAATATGTATGCTAATTTTGAAGCAGCAGAACAATTAACCTTCCCAAAAGCTCTTCCCGTTATTTTCTTTATCCAAGCGAATCATCCCGTAACGGATAGATGGATACCAGAGCATGAGAAGCAAATTAAGAATTCTGTTCATGGAAAAATAGTGTTATTTGAAGCGGATCACTATTTATATCGTACTCATTCGGCAGAAATCGTTGAAAACCTCAGGATGTTCAAGGAACAAATAAAACAAGACAAGTAGATGATTTCTACTGTGCTAGGTAACAATCTGCTGCGTATTGCCCTGTTTTGCGCCGGGGCGCTGTACGATTTTCACCGAGCGGCTTTGCACGAGTAAAATATAACCAACATCAAAAAGGAAAATGAGGACGTACATGATCATCAGCAGCAGCGAATCAGGATAGAGCTTGTAGCTGAGCACGGAGGCGCATAGGGTGCCGAGCATTTTCGCCCAAGCAATAAAACGGGACTGCCCTAGCAGGTCCTTCTGGAACAGCATTTGAATAAACAGGATCGACATCATCAGATTGATGCCAAAGGCGGTATATTTGCCCTCCGGGTCATGAAATTCGACCGAGACGCCGTAATGCAGCAGAAACGCGGTAACGAGCAGAGCGCTGACGATGACCGCTATTTTTTTCGGTGAATAGTTATTGCGGGTGTAATACAAAAATTGCAGCAAAATGATGATGTCAAGCGCGAACCAGACGATTGTAATGATTTGCTGAAGCGGATTGAAGGGAATGAGAAAGCCAAACAGTAGCTCCCACGTCAGGTTGGCGCAGAGTGCAGCCAAAGGCATGCCGCAGGTGCGGTCCTTAAAGCCTTGATAAATAATTAGCAGATAGGTGATTGTCCAAAAAAACGCCATTCCGAGCAACAGCAGCAGGTCCATCAAGCCTCATCGCATCCTTTCCAAAAACGGTTGTTATAAAAACGTATGTTGGCGGCTGCTCGTCTATGTCTTATGTTAAAATAGAAGGCAACGAAGCTGGCCGGGTGCCGTTAGGCACATATACAGCCAGAGCAAGGAAAGAAGGACGAACGTATGGCAATCTATGAAATCGAAGAGGATGAGTGGCTGCGTCTGGCAAGAATCGGCAATGGGAAGGATGCTTTGCTGTTCTCCAGCCCTTTCTGCGGAACCTGCAAGGTTGCCGAGCGGATGCTGGACATCGTTCAGGCAGCGGAAGTGCCAACGACGATGTATAAAATCAACATTAATTACGCGCCCAAGCTGCGCGAGGCTTGGAAAATTACGAGCGTTCCCTGCCTGGTGCTGGTGAAGGACGGCGAGCCGCAGCGGTTCGAATACGCGATGCGTTCTGTCGATTATCTTTACAAGCTGCTGAAAGAGGATGAGTAACTATTTATATTTATGAAAAGGGTACATCGGAGCATGCTGCGATGTGCCTTTTTTTAAATATATTTCTCGGAATGAAACGTGCTGCGCCGCCAAAGGATGGCTTTCGGCCGTTTCACCTTGTCTTTCACCTGAAAAAAACAGACATCACCTGAAATAAACAACGGTAGGAAAATAAGCGGCTCTCCATTACGATGAAGGAGAATAAGGCGGGTATACTAGAATGATTTAGAAGGTGCTTTGCAGGGAGGATGGGGAAGATGCTGAAAGCGGTTGTATTTGATGACGAATATATTGTCCGCCAAGGGCTGAGCCAGATGATCGACTGGCAGCGTTATGGCGTCGAGCTGGTAGGAACAGCTGGAGATGGCCTATCGGCACTGGAGATGTTCCGCGAGCTGCGCCCAGACATTGTGCTGACGGATATTCGGATGCCGGGGATGGACGGACTGCGGCTCATTGAGACGGTGGCTGAAGAAGCGGGGGATACGATGTTTATCGTGTTCAGCGGCTTTAATGAATTTGAATATGTGATGCGGGCAATTGGGCTTGGGGTTGTCGATTATTTGGAGAAGCCGGTTACGGTAGAGAAAATAGATGAAGTGATGCGCAAAGCGATAGAGCGGATCGACAAACAGCAAGCGTTCAGCTCCATGAAATCCAAATGGGAAGCGTCTCAGCAGGAGCTGCTGGAGAAAGCGACGTTGAATTTGCTGTTAGCAGGCGACAGTGCGCTAGGCAAATGGAAGCAAAGCTATGGCCCAGATTGGGAAGCTATTGCGGGTATTACGGTGCTGGCTTTTTCCTCGGAATGTGTGGAGCTGGTGGAAAGCTCGTCCTATCGCATCGTTGAGGTGACGAATGGAGCAGACCGGCTGTCAGCGGTGCTTCATTTCAAGCTGCCTGCAGATGAGCTATGGGAGCAGCTTATGCTGCAGGGTGAAGATTGCGAGCTGTTCGCAGCTGGAGGAACCTATACAACGCTTGCAGAAGCCCCAAAAAGCTGCAAGGAAGCACGGCGAGCGCTCCGCTACGGTCGATTTTTGGAGGAAAGCGGCTTGGTTCGCATTGAGCAAATGGAAGGCAGCGATGAGCTGGCTGGCAACTTGACGAAGCATGAGGAGTCGGTCATTTTCTCCTTGCGCACGGGGGATAAAAAGGGGCTGCTGGCTGCCTTGGACGAATTCGAGGCGTCGGTTGGGCAGCAGAAGCTGGACCCGGAGCAGGCGGAGCGCGAAATTTTGCAGCTCGTTTATGTAGGCCATGAGGTGCTGAAGGAAACGGGGCGCGATACTCGCTCCCTCGGCAAGGTCGCGCATCAGGAGCTAGGCGTTATGCATACGCGCGAGGAAATGTTCCGCTGGCTGCGGGGCAAGGTAGAGGCGATGCTGACGGCGATTACGGAAGCAAGGCGTTCTACGAAGCATGCGGCGGTCGAAAAGGCGCTTGCCTATATGGAGGCTCGCTTTGGGCAGGACATTTCCTTGCAGGAGCTGGCGGAGCATGTTGGCCTGAATGCGACGTATTTCAGCCTGCTTTTCAAAGAAGAGATGGGCATCTCCTACATTAAGCATTTGACCCATGAACGCATGGAGCATGCGAAGGTGATGCTGCGAGAAGGGCTGCTGGTCGGCGAGGTCAGTGAGAAGGTCGGCTATCTCAACTACAGGCATTTTACGGAAACGTTCAAGAAGCTCGTAGGCATGACGCCTAAGCATTATCGGGAAGCCCATGCTATCGAGCGTAAGGAAGACGGCCATGGCTAAAAAACGACTAGTGAAATGGCTGCGGTTCAAAAAAATCCGAAGCCGGTTTCTGGCGGCGATGATTTTGCTCATTGTGCCTTCGATTATGCTGCTTGGCTATATTTCCTTCAATATTACGAAGGACACGCTGACGGATATGAATGAAAAAACGAATTTGGATCATTTGCGGACGTCCAGCGAGGTGGCCGACCTATTATTTCGGAATATTAACAATTTTCATCTGTCCATTGTTGTAAACGATGCCATTCGGCAGAGCCTGCGCAGCAGCGGGGAAAACCCGGGCATACAGCCCGATACGGTGAACGGCAGAACCTCCTCGCGGCTCCAGCGCTTAATCAGCAGCAGCTTTGCGGATACGCGTTATGTGACCTCGGTCTGTCTGCTGGATCTGAAGTTTCACACCTACTGCTTTGGCCGCTCCGACGATGCGGGCGTGTATGAAGGAAGCGATAAAATAGCCAAGATTACAGGCTCGGATTGGTACAGGGGAGCGTATGAGAGCAAGGGAAGGGTTGTATATTATCCGATTGATATTTTTGACGAATCGAATAAGTCCTTTTCCAGTGTGAAGCTGTTTCGCGATGCAGAGGACCCGAGCGGCGAGCCAATCGGCATTCTCGTGGTCAACGTTTCTAAGACGATTTTTGATAAAGTGTTCGGTGGCAGCAAGGAGAATGGCTCGTTCATGGTGCTCAGCGAGGGGGCTGGCCCGACAAAAGCAGTATACAGTCATAATGACACCGTTCCGCTTGCTGGCGGGACAATTGCGGAGACGCTCGGCCACTTGAAGGATGAAGGCTTTCTGGTCAATCCTTATTATAATCAGACGACAAGCTGGACGCTTGTCCATCTCGTTGAATCGAAGGAGCTGCTGAAGCACACCCAATACATTGGCCTGGCGACGACGCTTATTGCTGCGGCTTTCGCGGTGACAGCGCTGATCATTTCCTATTTTATATCGGGGACCATCACAAGACCGCTGCTGCGGCTGAAAAAAATGATGAATGACTGGACGCTCGGCAAGCGCGATTTTCCGGCGGAATTTGCCCAGGATGAGGTCGGCGTCATCGGTGAGACGTTCAAGAGGATTGCCCACGAAAATGAGGAGCTGAATGCACGGCTCATCAACTCGGAGCTGAAGGAGCGGGAAGCGGAGCTAAGGGCGCTGCAATCGCAGATTAAGCCGCATTTTTTGTACAACACGCTGGATTCGATTTATTGGATGGCGATTTTGCAAAATAATAAAGAGGTTGCCCAAATGGCAGTGTCGCTTTCTGAAAGCTTCAAGCTCAGCTTGAACAAGGGCAAGGAGACCATTCTCGTATACAACGAATTGAAGCATATCGAGCATTATTTGAACATCCAGAACATTCGGTTCAATAACCGCTTCCACTATATCGAGGAGGTGGAGGAGTCAATCAAGGGGCTGGAGATGATGAAGCTGCTGCTGCAGCCGCTGGTCGAAAACGCCATTTACCATGGTCTGGAGCCGAAGGTCGGAGAAGGAACCATTCGCTTGACCGGTGGAACCGACGGGCCGTATTTGATTTTCACGGTTGAGGATGATGGCGTGGGTATGGCGGATATCGCCCAGACAGAGCAGGGCTACGGCATGCGCAACGTCAAGGAGCGGCTGCTGCTGTCTTATGGGCAAGGCAGCTCGCTGTCCGTTTGGAGCCGCGAAGGAGAGGGCACCCGTGTGACCTTGCGCTTCAACCCATCGAACCTACCTAAAAAAAACCGACACTCACCTGAAAAATGAAGCGCTTTCATAAAGGGCGTTTCCTCTCTACAATAAGGATATAGAAAGCTACTTATCAGCATCAGCGACAACGAACGAGGGGGAACGAAACATGAAGAATATGAAGCTTAAATCGCTCGCAATGACGGCAACTGCACTTGTGCTTACCGGAACGCTTGCGGCATGCGGCGGAAGCAATTCCGGCAGCAATACGGGTACGAATGCGGCGGCTGGTGGCGAAGGCGGCAATACAGAGAAGAAGGTAACGCTCTCGCTGCTGGTTGATAATACGCAGGATACGGTCAACTTGGCGAATGCTTACGTCGACGCTTTCCAGAAGAAATATCCGAACATTACAGTGGAGATGGAAACAAGGCCGGGCGGCGGCGAAGGCGATAATATTGTGAAGACCCGCCTGGCGACAGGCGATATGACGGACGTTTTCTTTTATAACTCGGGATCTTTAATGCAGGCATTGTCTCCAGAGAAAAATATACTGGACCTGACGAATGAAGCGTTCATGTCGGACGTCGTGGATTCCTTCAAGCAGACGGTTGCCGTGGATGGAAAAGTGTATGGGGTGCCGACCTCTTCCACGATTGCTGGCGGTTGGTTCTATAATAAGAAGATCTATTCCGACCTTGGGCTGAAGGTGCCGACGACTTGGGCTGAGCTGATCGCGAATAGCGAGAAAATTAAAGCGGCAGGTATTTCCCCTGTCATTGGTTCCTACAAGGACTCATGGACCTCGCAGCTCGTTGTGCTGGCTGATTATTACAATGTACAGGCACAGGTACCAACGTTCGCAGAGGATTTTACCGCCCATAAGGCTACTTTTGCAGGCACACCCGCTGCGCTGAGAAGCTTCGAGAAGCTGCAGGAGCTTTATGATAAAGGCTTTATGAACAAGGATATGCTGGCGACAACTTATGATGCTGGCCTCAAAATGCTTGCTGATGGCAAGGGAGCGCAATATCCAATGCTGTCGTTCGCATCGCCATCGCTTGTGCAGAACTTCCCGGATGAGATTGAAAATATCGGATTTTTTGCCCAGCCTGGCGACGATGCCTCGAAAAACGGATTGAGCGTCTGGATGCCGGGAGCAGGCTACGTTTATAAGGAAACAAAAAATGTGGAGGCAGCAAAGCAGTTTCTAGCATTCATGGCTTCTGTAGAAGGGACAGAGGTTGCGGCTACGGTCTCGAAGCCAACCGGCCCTTATCTGATCAAGGATGCGAAGATTCCAGACGATGTGCCAACGCTGGTGAAAGACATGCTGCCGTATTTCGAATCGGGAAAAACGGCGCCTGCGCTTGAGTTCGTTTCCCCAGTTAAAGGACCGAGCCTGGAGCAAATTACCGTTGAGGTTGGCGCAGGCATTAAGAAGGCAGCGGAAGGCGCGGCTGCTTACGATAAAGATGTTGAGAAGCAAGCGAAGCAGCTTGGACTGGCGGGCTGGTAATCTATTGCTTGAATAGTAGTAAAAAATAGATAGAGAAGTTCGGCCCTGCTTGCAGGGCCGCTTTACTTCAAAATATACGCTTGACAGTGTAGGAGTGATAACGATGAACAGTATTTTTAAACGAACCTACTCCTATTGGTTCCTGCTGCCTGCAGCCATCATTTATTTTATTATTTTCATCCTGCCGACGATTATGTCCTTCTTCTTCAGTATGACGAGATGGACGCTGTCGGATTGGGAGTATATCGGATTTGAAAATTTTATTACGTTTTTTCAGGAGCAGTCCTTAAGCATTGGCTTTAAAAATACACTGATCTACGCGGTCGTTACCTGTACGCTCAAGGTTGCGCTGGGACTGCTGCTAGGCGTATTGCTAACCTCGAAAATTCGGACCAAAAGCTATTTGCGGTCTGTCATATTTTTCCCAACCTTGGTGAGTACGATTGCTGTTGGTATTGCCTTCAGCATGATGATGCACCCGACACAAGGTGTCATTAATACAGCGCTTGCCGCGATTGGCATTGAGGGGCCAGATTGGCTCGGCGATACGAGAATCGCTCTGCTGTCGGTCGCTATGGTCGATGTGTGGAAAGGCTTAGGCTTTGCCACTGTCATTTACATTGCCGGTATTTTGTCTATTCCCGCGGAATATTATGAAGCCTTGCAAATCGACGGCGGCAACAACTGGCATAAGTTCTGGAACATTATTGTGCCGCTGAGCCGTCCAGCTACGAACTCGGTTATTATTTTAGCCTTCATCGGCGGCCTGCGCTCCTTCGATCTGGTGTGGGCGATGACCAAGGGCGGCCCAGGCTTCACGACCGACTTGATCGCGTCGATCATTTACAAGCAGTATCAAGGCGGCTTCTATGGCCTCGCTACTGCGGGCAATGTGATTTTGTTCCTCGTTGTGACAGCGCTTGCCTTCCCGCTCTATACGTATTTGAACCGCAAGGAGGTAGACCTGTGAGAAAGATCAGACAATGGGGCTTTGAAATCGGTGCCGTCTTGTTTACGATTGTCGTGTTCTGGATTCCGTTCTACTTCATATTGGTCAATTCGGGCAAGGACGCGAAGGAGTCTTCGCTGCTCACGATGTCGTGGGCTTCGAATAGTCAGTATTGGGAAAATATCAAAACCGTCGTTATGGCCCGGGATTTCATGCTGGTTCGCGCCTTCATCAATAGTACGGTGCTGACGGTGGCCTCAATCGCTATTTTGATCGTACTGTGCGCCATGGCGGGCTATGTGCTGCAGCGCCGGACAGGAAAGCTATCTCCCTTGTTCAACTTCCTGATTCTTGCCGGGCTTATCATTCCACCAGCAATTGTCCCGACGATCTGGGTCATGGATGGGCTTGGCCTGTTCAAAACGTTGATCGGCCTTATTTTAATCGAGGTCGCGCTGGGCTTTCCGTTCGCGGTTCTGCTTTATAAAGGCTTCATGAGCGGCATTCCGCGTGAAGTGGATGAGGCTGCCGTTATTGACGGCGCTGGCGGCCTTCGACTGTTCTTCGGCATTGTTTTGCCGCTGCTCCAGCCTGTGACGGCAACGGTAGTCGTATTGTCCTCGGTTACCATCTTCAATGATTTCACGAACCCGCTGTATTTTCTACCGGGCTCGGACAATGTGACGGTGCAGCTGACGCTCTATAACTTCCAGAGCCAGTATGTGACGCAATACAATTTGCTGTTCACGAACATTTTGCTGATTACGATTCCGCCGCTGCTGCTCTTTATTATTTTTAACAAGCGTATTGTATCCGGCATGACGGCTGGTTCGGTTAAAGGCTAACGTAAAATTAATTAATCTATAGTAAAAAGGGGATAGCTACATGTTAAATGTTCATTCCGCAAGCTGTGAATATAGAGGTGCCCTGCTGGGCACGGACATCACAAAGCCGCGCTTCAGCTGGATGCTGGAAGCAGCAGGGCGCAGAGGAGTCCGCCAAGCCGCTTATCAGCTGCAAGTGGCGGAGGCACCGGGCGGCTTCGAGATAAGCCTTTGGGATACGGGCCGGGTCGAAAGCGAGCAATCGCTTCATATTCGTTATGGCGGCCCTGCGCTTGCAGCCCGCGCCGCTTATCGCTTCCGGGTTAGAGTATGGGATACAGCAGGAGAAGAGTCGCCTTGGAGCGAGGAGGGCACCTTCGAGCTTGCCCTTGCTGGCGGGGCGGACTGGCAGGCAAAATGGATTACGCCGGATACGTCTGCTATTGCGGCAGACGCGGCCCCAGCCTATTTGCTGCGCCAGACCTTCGATGTAAAACCAGTGGGCATCCTGTCCGCCCGGGTATATGCGACTGCGCTTGGCGTGTATGAGCTGTACTTGAATGGCGGCAAAGTATCGGATGATTTGCTCGCTCCCGGCTGGACCAGCTATCACACCCGTGTGCAATATCAGACGTATGATGTGACAGCGGGGCTTAAAGAGGGCGCGAACGGTATTGGCTTTATGCTGGGCGATGGGTGGTATCGCGGCGGATTAGGCTTTGAAGACAAAAATTTCATGTACGGCGACAACCGAGCCGCGCTGCTGGAGCTCCATATCCGTTATGTAGATGGCACGGAAGAGATCATAGCGACGGACAGCTCATGGCAAGCGGCGCTTGGTGCGATTCAGTATTCAAATATTTATCATGGTGAGACGTATGATGCGCGCTTGGAAATCCAGGGCTGGAGCGAAGCCGATGGAGCAGGAGGAGCAGATAGAGCGGAAGCTCAAAGTGATGCGAAGCTGGCAGCTGGCAGCTGGTCGGCTGTGCAAGTGCTGGATCTGCCATACAGTCAGCTTGTAGCACAAGAAAACTGGCCGACTAACGTTACCGAAGTCATCAAGCCGATCTCGTCGTTTATTACACCGGCAGGCGATCATGTGCTGGATTTGGGTCAAAATATCGTCGGGCGCATGAGATTTACCGTCGAAGCGCCGGAAGGAACGCAAATCGTTCTGCGCCATGCAGAGGTGCTGGACAAGGATGGAAATATTTATTTCGGCAATCTGCGTCCTGCGAGGCAGACGCTGACCTATATCGCGAAAGGCGACGGCATGGAAAGCTATGCGCCCCATTTTACCTTTATGGGCTTCCGTTATGTGCTTGTTCAGGGCTTTCCAGGTCAGGAGGCAGGTGTTCCGCTGCCGGCAGATGCTTTCCAAGGCGAGGTTATTCACTCCGACATGCCTTCATCGGGTGAGTTCGAATGCTCTGACGAGCGAATCAACAAGCTCCAGCAAAATATCCGCTGGGGACAGCGCGGCAACTTCCTCGATGTGCCGACGGATTGTCCGCAGCGCGATGAACGGCTGGGCTGGACGGGAGACGCGCAAGTATTTATTAGCACGGCGTTGTTCAACTTCCAAGGAGCACCGTTTTTTGCAAAATGGCTGCATGACCTGAAGGCGGAGCAGCATGAGGATGGCGGCATTCCTTTCGTTATTCCTGACATTGTTGGCGGAGCCAATTCAGCGGCCTGGGGAGACGCTGCGGTCATTTGCCCATGGACGGTTTACCAATATTATGGTGATGAGCGGCTGCTCTCCGAGCAGTATGAAAGCATGAAGCGATGGGTCGAGTACATCCGGGCACAGGGCAGCGAGGAATATTTATGGAATACCGGCTTTCATTTCGGGGATTGGCTTGCGCTCGATGCGAAGGAGAACAGCTATATTGGCGCGACTCCAACGGCATTGGTTGCTACGGCCTACTATGCCTACTCCACGCGCATTGTTCGTGATGCAGCGAGGGTGCTTGGCCATGACGAGGACGCCCAGCGCTATGGCGAGCTGCACAGCCACGTAATCGCTGCGTTCCGCGACGAGTTTATGACCAAGAGGGGGCGTATCGCTTCACCGACGCAAACCGCGCATATATTGGCGCTTATGTTCGACTTGGTGGATGAGAGTGTGAAGGATCGGGTAGCGGAGGACTTAAACAACCTGATCGTCGAAAATGACTATCACCTGACGACCGGCTTTGTGGGCACGCCGTATTTATGCTTTGCCCTGTCGAACAGCGGCTATCATACGACGGCGGTTCGCTTGCTGCTGCAAGAGAGCTATCCGGGCTGGCTGTATTCGGTATCGAAAGGCGCGACGACGATTTGGGAGCATTGGGACAGCATTAAGCCAGACGGCTCGTTCTGGAGCGACGACATGAACTCGTTCAACCATTATTCCTATGGCGCCATCGGCGATTGGATGTACCGCAAGGTGGCGGGGCTGGACATGGACCCTTCGCAGCCTGCCTTCAAGCATATTCGAATTGAGCCGTTGTTCGGATCGACCATGCTGACCTATGCGAAAGCCTCTTACGACTCTGTTTACGGACGGATCGAGTCGGGCTGGCGTGTGGATGGCAGCCGTATTGAGCTTCAGGTTGTCATTCCGGCGAATACGACCGCAGATATTATTTTGCGGGGAGCGACGCTCGCTGGCACGACAGAAGGCGGGACCTCGCTTGAAAATATAGCGGGCATCGCATCGGCGGAGGAAACCGCAGCTGGCTTGATTATCCGTGCCGGCTCGGGTACGTACCAGTTTGCCTATGAAAGTGAAGGCTTATTCCGCTCACAGTACAGCGCCAAGACGAAGATGAGCGAAATATGGATGGATGAGCGGGCGATTGCCATTGTGAGCCGGCATATGCCAAATCTGTTCAGCGGCGCACAGGCAAACATTGCTAAGCCGTTCTCTCTTCAGCAAGTCAGCGAAAATGGCATGTTCCGTATCTCCAAAGAGACGATTGACCAGGTGCTTGAGGAGCTTGCGGCGCTGTAGTTGTTGGAGGGCCATGGTGTTGTTCCGCTGCTCTATACACCAGGCACCGAGTGGAAATATTCCATCGCGACAGATGTGCTGGGAGCAGTCATTGCAAAGGTAACGGAATCAACGCTCAGCGAGGCTGTGCATTCCCTAGTGACAAAGCCGATTGGCATGACCGACACCGATTTTATTGCAGTGGATCCAGGTAGACTGGCTATTGCATATACCGATGATAGTCCAGAGCCGAGGACTTTATTCGACTGCTGGAAACTTTGCGTAAAGGAGGAGCGCCTCTGCTGCCGGAGACTCTGGTTCGTGAGTTGACTACCAATCAGATAGGGGATTTGCCAATGGCTTATTGGCCAGGGCGAGGTTTTGGTTTAGGCATCACGTTGCTCAAGGATCCCATTGCGGCAAATACACCGGAATCACCGGGCACATGGCGCATGGACGGCACCTACGGTCATTCGTGGTTCGTTGATCCCAAGCAGCGGCTCAGCGTCGTGGCGTTTAGCAATACTGCACTGGAAGGCATGTCGGGCCAGTTTACGGTTGACCTTTGTGAAGCGGTTTATGACAGCATCAAAAAATAGTCATTCAAAGAAAGCTAGCTGGATTAGTCGGTTTTCCGGAAATTAAAAGGAGTAAAGCAGCCTCATTAAGGTTGCTTTACTCCTTTTTGCTGATTATGGGGAAAATTCGCCATGCTGCGACGTTCAAGCAGCTACATTGCTAGTTAAATTTCATTTTTTGAAATACCATTTAAACTCGGAACGTAATCGTTAGCTTTATTGCTTGTCAACGTCTGAGCTTCTTCCGTTAAATGATCGTCATTTTGTTGATTGTTTTTCTTATCTGCACGATTATTTGAGCGGTCCAATTTGGGATCAGCGCTATTTTTTGGCATCATAATCACCTCCATTTTTTCAAATATAGTATGAGAAGGCAGCTTGAATTTTATCCCAAGTTCTTCTCATGTCTAAAACAAACGGATTTGTTGTTGGAGAGGCGTCATAGCCGTCTCCCATAATCAATGGAAGCCAATCGTTTACGGGAACATCGGCTAGGGCCATGACCAAAATAATGAAAAAAATATAAGTAGTTTTATTTGATGGTATTTGTTCACATAATCGGAGAGGTATCTGTGAATAATTATTAGTGACCATTATCAACTCCGCCGAATAATAGTTCATCTAAAAATTAAGAAGGTGATCTGCAGTGTCAACGGAATCGAAGGACCTCACTTCTCCACCTATTCCATTCGAGAGCGTCAGCGACAGACTCAATGAGAATGAAGAAAGACTGAAAGAGAAGTTCAACTATTGTTCAGACGTTATCTTTCGTCCTGTTCATTTAGAGGGAACGAACAAAGCGTTAATGATATACATAGAAGGACTGGGCGATATTAGCATGATGGATCAATTGATCGTGCAGTCGATTCTCCTTCATGGTTTGTCCGTGGAAGCAGGAGATGCAGCGCCCTCGGAACAAATGAGCACAAAACCGGAAATCAATACTGCTGAGATCAAGCGCCTTTACTATATAGAAGATGTTGTCCAAGACATTCTTAATCCAAAAGTGGTTATTTTGCTGGATCACGTTAATTTCGCGTTAAGCGTTGATATTCCTGGCCCAAAGCATCGCAGCATAGATGAGCCTTCATCAGAGCCAGTTGTGCGAGGACCCAGAGAAGGATTTGTCGAGGCCATTCAAGTAAATACGAGTATGCTGCGGAGAAAAATAAAAAATAGTCAATTGAAAATGGAGTATGTTAACATAGGGCAAATTTCTCAGACCAAGATCGCAATTTCTTATTTGGAAGGGATAGCTGATGAGCATATTGTCCAAGAATTGCGCAACAAAGTTAAAGGCATCAAAGTTGATTCCATTTTGGAATCGGCCTACATTGAAGAATTTATCGACATGTACCCCTTCTCTCCTTTTCCAACTGTACAAAATACAGAAAGACCAGATGTTGTAGCCGCGAGTTTACTTGAAGGGAAAGTAGCTATTTTTACAGATGGAACACCATTTGTATTAATTGTTCCATTTACCTTTTGGGCAGGGCTGCAAAGTGCAGAAGATTACTATAACCGATCAGTCTATTCCACTGCTATACGTTTAATCAGAATTGTGTTTTTAAGCAGCTCGCTATTCCTCCCATCGCTATATGTAGCCATTGTTAATTTTCATTTTCAGATGCTTCCAACCAGTCTGTTGTTGACGTTTGCTACAGCCAGAGAAAACGCACCGTTTCCTACTGTGGTGGAAACGTTCATTATGGAAGTTGTATTTGAGGGCTTGCGAGAGGCTGGTATTAGACTGCCAAAACAAATAGGCTCCGCCGTGAGTATCGTGTGAGCTTTAGTTATTGGTCAGGCAGCTGTACAAGCAGGGGTGGTATCCGCCCCTATTGTTATTGTCGTAGCAGGTACGGGCATTGCCTCTTTTACTATACCGCGGTATAACATGGGTCATGCCCTGCGACTGCTGCGGTTTGTATTATTGGTTTTAGCCGGTACATTAGGCTTATATGGAATAGCTATGGGAACGATTGCTATATTACTTCATTTGGTCAGCTTGGATTCCTACGGTACACCTTATTTTACACCACTGGCTCCATTCCAAAAAAAAAGCTTTACCGATTTATTGTGGAGAGCGCCTCGCTGGGCAATGATTTTCCGACCTGGAAAGGGCGCCAAGTCACGACGTACAGCAATAGGCCAAAAGCCAAAAGCAGAAAACTAAAGGTGGATTTGCGATATGAGAAAAATAGTACAAACTATGCTTTTAGGCTTATCGCTGCTTCTTCTGCCAGGCTGTTGGGACAATAAGGAGCTTAATGATCTGGCTTTAATGTTGGGGAATGGCGTAGATTTAGATGAAAATGGAGTATATGTTCTGAGCAGTCAATTTGCCTTGAGTACAGCAGCGCAAACGGGAGCCAACCCACAAACGCAAAGCTTCTTTACCGAATCTTCAAATGGGGATACGATTAGCAAAGCCTTTGATAACATGCAGTCCAAAATTACAAGACAGACGAGTAGGGGGCAGCGTCGGAGCATCATATTCGGGGAAAAGATGGCTAAAAAAGGGATTAAAAATATTATGGATCTCTCCACCCGAAATCCAGAGACACCTTTAAGAACAGAAATTCTTATTGTAAAGAATGGAACAGCACAAAGCCTGCTGAGAAGCACAACGCCATACGATAGCCAGACCCAGAGAGAATATTATAAACTGCACCAGATTAAAAGCGAGGTTCCTGACCTCACGTTAATGAATCTCCTTAAGGCTGTTAACAGTGAATCCATGGGTGGAACCATCATTCCTGCAATGGAAGCCTTGGTCGAAAGATCAAATAAGAAAGGAGAGAACAATAAAAGAAATACATTTCGTTATGCCGGCGCAGCAGTGTTAAACAATAATTTAAAGCTTGTAGGGTTTCTTAACAATGATGAGGCGGGAGATACACGTTGGATATTAAGAAGACCACAAAAACAATCCATCACCAGCTTTATCGACAAAGGGAAGGGTTATATCACTGCCGATATCAATAAAATGAAAACTAAAATCACCACTACTTTTGGAGAGAAAATTTCAATTCATCTTCAATTAAGTGGATCTATGGTCATTCGTGAGAATAATACATTATTTAATTTATTAAAAACAGACAACATCTCCATTATCGAACAAGCGTTGGAAAAAGAGCAGGAGGCTCGAATAAATAAGCTAATCAAAAAAACTCAAACGAAGTTTAAAACGGATATTTTCAATTTTGGGGATACGATATTCCGTGATCATCCAAAGAAATGGAAACGATTGCAGAAAGACTGGATAACAGAGTTTCCACGTCTGGATGTAGATGTTAAGGTCAAATTGCAAATTAAACGGTTTGGTTTGACAGGAGGGGCTGTGCAATTGAAACAAAAAGAATTACTCGATTGATGCTTAAGTTCACAAACATTCATTGTGATTTGTTTGTTCGTGTTCGAATATAAGACACTATAAATAGGATGCTTGGAAACACTAAGAATAGTGGAACCCAAACAAACGGAGTTGTTCTTTCGATAGCAAGAATATAAATGTGTTCCGTGATGTTGGTGGACACTATAAATCCCAACACCATGACAATAACGGCTGAAGGCCAAATAAGCGGTCGGTAGCTCTCCATGCGCAATAAAATTTGTATAGCTGTTAAAGCGGCAAAAACCTTGATGAACAATTTAATATAAGCTGTACTGATGAAATAAACGACCACAAAAGCATTAATGTTGGTGATAAACCCACTTATATTGACCAGCCCTGTCAGAGAATATAGCGGATAAATATTTCGCTTGAACAAAACATCGTCAAAAGTAGCTATAGCCATCAAATCAGAAATGATAAAAAATAAGGTAACAACCGAAGTCGAATAAATGGTCACTTTCCAAATGCGCTCCTGTCGATGAGCAAGCGGCCACAACATGGCCAGAGCGATCGTTTCTCCGTAGGTTTGGCTTATTCCTTCGGGGAACACTGCTTTCATAACAGGTAGCCACCCATCCCACAACATAGGCTTCAAATACTTAAAATCAAGAATTTGAGAAAATATCAATAAAATAATCTCGATAACAAATAGAATAAAGATAATCGGAACTAATACTTCCCCCAGTCTTGCAATATTCTGAATGCCGAGATATAGGCCATACACAACTACAAAGATAAAAACAATCGTAATAATATAGGGGGGTGTATTGGGCAAAAGCGTGGTGGGAATTAAATCTCTCAGGTCCCCAACGATACGTCCTGCATCGAATAGAAATATACAGGGATACATCAAAGAAATCGGGGTCCCGATCCATTTTCCGAATTGCTTAGGATACCATTCTACTAAGGAAAGGCCCGAATTCATCTTCATCAGACCGATATAAATACTGATAATACCTAATCCAATGATTCCCGAAATTAAGGTTACAATCCATGCATCTCTGCCTGTAGAAGCAGCAAAGCCGAATATAATCGTTGTCCCCAATTGAAATAAAACAGTGATCGTAAATAACTGATAGCTGGAAATTTTACTCAAATTAGTTCACCCTGCTCCTTATCACATAAAAGAATAAATTTAATTCCCCTTTATCATTGTGATCATCTACCAGAGTATTTAATCTTGTGAAACCTTTTTTGCTGCTTCGAAGCCTCCGTCAATAGTAAAGCTTAGGGCTTAAGTATATATGCTAAAAAAAGACTGTCCTTAAAGTCAGTCATGACCTTAGAGACAGCCGCTTGGCAAGCTCGTATTTTACTTTTTCAATGAAATATCAAACGTAGAGCCGGCCTCGCCTGCAAATACAATGCTGCCGTTCTCCGGCAAAATGACCTGATTATTATCGCTGATCACGGTATGATTAATGCAAATACCTGCTTGATTATATACAGCAAAGGAGCCATTTGAAGGCAATTTAACCGTCATAACCTTTCCTTTGTCCTTCGCTGAAACGGAATACCACTTGGCTTCGCCGTCCGCTTGGATCGTTACCCGGGATTGTTTACCCGAATAGAGTGGTTTTACAAGCTCCTCATTCGCGTAGACGTTGCCTGCTGCCGTAAAATATTCGACTCCGTTCTTCTGAAAGAAATTAATTTCCATCGTGTCACGGCCATCCATGACAGGGAGTTGCAGCTGGTTAACGGCTTTGTTTGCTCCAATAATTTTATTATCCAACACATACCCTGGAACCTCTTTAATAGTCTGAAAAGGTATGATAGGCGTCGAATTGAGGTAAACTGTGGATGTATATTTCCCGCTCACCAAATAATATTTTTGGCCTTCACGCTGCGCCCATGCGTCAGCTACGTCTTTGGATAATGGATTTTCTTCGAGCTTTTCAGCGTTATACTCGGAGATGGCCGTTTGACCGAGCCCTGGCACTGATAGATAAAAGCGGGACCACAAATAGGTACGCCCATTTTTCTCAACAACGAATTTCAGCTTTTCTGTACCTTTATCGTTTACAAACGAACCATCAGCCGTATACGTATAGGTTTGGGCAGGATTGTTCGGAGCCGTAACCGAGGCTACAGACAATTCGCCCCCGGGATTTATTTCTACCTTCATAATCTTACCCGAACCGCCACCATAAATACCCGCATACTGGGATACTTCCTGCGGCATATCTGCCTTAATAGGCACGCCATAAGATTTCTCCGATTTCCGCTCTTTAATCACGCCCTTCTCCTGAAGGACGCTAAGCAGCAGTTCATTCGCGATTAATTGGTCTAATGCGCTTGAGCCACCTGAAGAAATAACGGCGGCAGACATATTGTATTCAGGCAGCACCACTAAGGATGAATGATACGAAATCGTGTCTCCACCTTTCGAGAGTGCCTTAATGCCGTACTCGTTGAAGGGGAACAAGCGGACACTATCCCAGCCTAACCCGTATGCGAGGTAGGAGGGATCGGCTTCCTCCGGCCACATGCCGCTTCTATACTCCTCTTGTGCCATAGCCTCTACCGATTTAGCAGAAAGAACGCCCTCGACCTGTCCCGTGAAAATTTGTGAAAAGGCAGCGAGGTCTTCGGCTGTGGAGTAAATGCCTCCCGTTGCAATCATATTATAATTCTCCTGTGGAAGCTGTCCCTCATATATAGGGGAATAGATTCCAGCCAGCGCCGCTTGATCGATGTGATCCTGCGGTGTTTTCGTATGGTTCATGTCTAGAGGCTCTGTCATATATTTGTGAATAAATGCTGTAAAGCCCATGCCGCTAACTCTCTCTACTAGAATCTCAGCTAATGTAAAACCATCGTTGCAATAGACCGAAAAGGCTCCCGGATCTGCCTTTAAGCTTTGCATCGCCAATTGCTCAAGGAAAGTATCATGTGCATAAGTATCATTATCCCCATATAAGGTTGCATTGCTGCCCGTAGTTCCGAGGAAGCCGGAGGAATGATTCAGCAGCATGCGCGGAGTAATCTGCGTGTAGCGACTGTCCGCCATTTTAAAGTCAGGGATATAGCTCACAACGGGCAAATCCAAATCTACCTTGCCCTCGTCTACAAGCTTCATAACAGCCGCCGTGAGAAACATTTTGCTCGCAGAACCGATGCCGTATATCGTATTTGAGGAAAGTGGAATCGCATCCTCGCTATCATTTTTGCCTGCATGCCCTGAAATCGTAATTTCTCCATCATCAATGAGCGCATATTGCACGCTTGTAATGCCGTAAGTTTCGGTCAGCAGCTTGGCCTTCTCAGCAGCTATTTTCTTAGTCGCCTCAAAAGCATGATTATTGCTATTCGCAGCAGCCATTGCAGTCATTGGAGACAGCATCGTCAGCGCGAGGGTGACAGCGACAATAGAAGTTCGTTTCACTCGCATCTTCCCCTATCTTAATTGGTATATTTAGCCGCCTTAAAGGGCCGCTAAGGAAAGCTTATATGACGGGGATGTCCTCCCCGTGACGTCAATATGAACGGAGTATGAATAAGTGGTGAAAAAAATGCCATGGCGTCATATGCAAGAAAGCTTGCATACATTGCCATGGCATGGAGATTAAGCCGTCAGGGGACGGCTTTCGGCCGGTTTACCTTGTTTCTTCCATAAAAGCCTTAAAGTTTTCAGCAATCTCTTTGGATTTGGTATGGTGCAAATAATGTCCGCCTTCAAAGGTCATCACTTTTCCATGCACAGAATCTTTGACTTGCTCTTCATGCAGCGGTACCCAGGTTGGAATGCCTTCATTGTGAGCTTGGATAAAGAAAATAATAGGAAGCTCTTTAGGGAAGGTTAAATGCTCAGCTGCTTTAAAGTTAGAAGAAATATTTTTCATTTCACTTAGCATTGTGGGACTATTGCTGTTCTTGAGAGAAAGTAGGGTCAGCTGTTCTTTTGTTGCCTCATCATAGGGCAGTCCTTCATAGGGGTCGGGGCTTACTTTCATGACCAATCGAAGAAAGCCAGATTGTTTGAGAAGCTTAAACGTTGTTACAGGGAGTGCAGCGTCCATGCCGGGTTGTGTTGGAACACTGCTATCAATGCCGGCAAATGCGCTCACTTCACTTGTATATTTGTTGGCATATTCGATTCCGTAAATGCCTGCAATGGAGTGGCCCATAAGAATGTAGCGGTCGATATTAAGGGCTTGCAGCGCTTCATGGAGTTCATTTACTATATTTTCTGTCGTACGCTCTTTATCCGTACCATCACTTAATCCATAACCAAAAGGTTCAACCGCAACTACTTTGTAATAAGGCGAAAGCTCGTCAATTAGCGGTTTGAAATCGAGCGCTGGTGCTGCTGTACCATAACCCGGCAAGAGCACGATGGTTTCTTTACCGTCCCCTTGAATCAGCACATTCATCTTTTTCCCGTCTACGGGTACGAGCTGACCATAGGCTTGTATTTTTCCTAGTTCAGATTTGCTGCTGACCTTATTCACTATAAACACAATGGCGATAAAAACGACGATTGCTATAACAATTGCTGCTAATATTTTAAGTAAAACCCTAAGCCATTTTTTCATAATCGTATCTTCTCCTGTCGTTATCTGGATAGTAGGCTGCCTTAACCGACTGCTAATGTAAGCTTATATGATGAACATGTCCTAGCGATGACGGCAATGTGAACGGAAGATGAACGAGTGAAAAAATGCTGCAAAAGCAATTGTGGTTCAAAATAAAGTCCGCTGCCTTATTACTCCACTTCAATCTCTTTTACGGTTTCGCCTTCAACTAACACGGGTTGGTAGTAGGTGCTCACGGGCAAGTCTTTTTTTCCTTGTATATTTTTAATGACCCAGTCCGCTGCGTCTCTTCCCATTTGTTCTTGGGGGTGCGTCAGAGTCGTTAGCTTGATATTTGCGTTTTTGGCCATATACGAATTGTCTTGACCAATGATGGATAGTTCATCTGGAATAGATATTTCCAGTTTTCTACAGGCATGTACGACTTCCAGACCTACCTCGTCATTGTAACAAACAAGCGCAGTCAGAACATCCCTATTGTCGCTTAGGAACTCCTCCAAGCCCGTGGAGAGGTCCGGCTTCGTCGCCGTATCGAAGGAAAGCACCTGCTCGGGGTGAAACCGTAATTTGGCTTCCCCAAGCGCCTTGATATATCCCTTCATGCGATATTTCCCTTGTAGATCATCCATTTTCGCAATAATGCCAATTTGGGAATGTCCTTTAGCAATCAGCTCCCGGGTTGCGAGATAGCTGGACTGCACGTCATCCAAACAGAAGAAAGGGACCTCCAGCTCTTCATAGTAGGCGTTAATCATGGTGAACGGAACCTCTTGCTCCTTGAAGGACAGATAGTAAGCGATATTGGGGTTGTATAAATTGCTTTTGGTTGGCTCAATAATAAGACCGTCCACGCCATAGGACAGCATCATCTCGAGCGCCTTCTTTTCCTGCATAATATCATTATTTGTACTGGCTAACAGCAACGAATAGTTATCTTCATTTAATCGACCTTCTATGCCACGGATAATAGAGGGGAAGATGTAATCCGAGATATAGGTCGTAATGACGCCAATCGTTTTTTTTGCGGCATTTCCGCCCGATCTGGAGCGGTATTGACTGCTGACATACGTCCCAGAGCCCTTCTCGCTTCTTAGAAACCCTTCGTTGGACAGCTCCAAAATAGCCTTTCGAACCGTCTGACGGCTAACATTATAGCTGCTCTGCAAAGCAGACTCGGTAGAAATTTGCTCTCCTGCTTTGTAAGTGCCCGACAGGATATTGCTTTTTATATCATCAATGATGATCTGATACTTTGGCTTCACACAATCCACTTCTTTCATCGTTGTTCAGAAAGTTGTACGTACACATTCTAACATGATTCGCAGCGAATGAACATGCAGTATCATTTTTCGCGAAATAAATGGTGTAATTCCATGCTTGTACGGAGATTTTTCACATGGGGAAACGTCTAATAAGAGGGCGCCAACTCTAGGGATTAAGAGGTGATGGCACCGTTGTTAGTATAACTATTAGTTGGTGTTGACAAATGTACGTACAAAAAATATACTAAGGCTGTCAGCAATGGAAAGCGCCTTCTTTTGATTGAATGGTTACGCTTCTCTCATGGAGTGAATCGTTTAATCTGAAGCAGCTATTATACAAATCTATATAGACCCGTTATTTGAGATTTCACACTCACTGAACAGAGAGGGGACTTGCGTGATCATGAGTCATGTAGAGTTGAAAGAAGCGATAGCTAAGGGAGAAACCTCGCTAGGTATCGAATTTGGATCTACGCGGATCAAAGCGGTATTGATCGATCATCGTTTTGAGACCATCGCGTCAGGAAGCTATGAATGGGAAAATCAATTAAAAGACGGATATTGGACATACAGCCAAGAGGATATCATTACAGGCCTCCAAACGGCCTATCGCGAAATGAAGCAAGAAGTGCAGCGCAAATACGAAGTCACCCTCAAGACCGTGGGTTCGATCGGTTTTTCCGCGATGATGCATGGTTATATGGCGTTCGACAGCTCGGGTGAGCTGCTTGTGCCGTTTCGGACTTGGCGCAATGCAACAACCGGCCAGGCAGCAAGAGAGCTGACGGACAAATTCCAATTCAATATCCCAGAGCGCTGGAGCATCGCCCATTTGTATCAAGCGATATTAAACAAAGAGGAACATGTGCCTCGCATTGATTTTGTGACAACTTTGGCCGGTTACATTCATTGGCTGCTAACTGGCAATAAAGTGATTGGCATCGGGGATGCTTCCGGTATTTTCCCTATTGACGAATCGACCCATGCTTACCATCCCTTGATGGTCAAGCAATTCGATGAACTGATCGCAGCGGGCGGCTATCCGTGGAAACTGGAGGAGCTTCTTCCTAAAGTCCACCGCTCAGGCGAGCAAGCTGGTGAATTAACCGAGGCGGGAGCCCGCATTTTGGACCCCTCGCAGGAGCTGCAGCCAGGCATTGCGCTTTGTCCTCCAGAAGGTGATGCCGGGACAGGCATGGTTGCCACCAATAGCGTGAGAAAACGTACGGGGAACATCTCCGTAGGAACCTCCGTTTTTGCGATGATTGTACTCGAGAAGGAATTGTCCAAGGTGTATCCGGAAATCGATATGGTTACGACGCCAGACGGAAGTCCGGTCGGCATGGTGCATGCCAACAACTGCTCCAGCGATATCAACGCATGGATGGGATTGTTCCGTGAGTTCTCTGTGGCCATGGGCTACGAAGCGGATAACGAAAAATTGTTCAGCGTGATGTTTAATAAGGCTTTGGAGGCCGACCCGGATGGCGGCGGTTTGCTCAGCTACGGTTATTACTCAGGCGAAAATATTACCGGAATTGAAAAAGGTCGTCCGCTATTCGTTCGCTCGCCTGAGAGCAACTTCAATTTGGCTAATTTCATGCGTACCCATCTGTTCACTGCTTTCGGAGCACTTAGGCTGGGCATGGATATTTTGACCGAAAACGAGCAAGTCGCCATTGACAGCATTTTGGCTCACGGCGGTCTATTCAAAACCCCTGTCGTCGGACAAAAGATGGTAGCAGCGGCGCTGAACGTTCCAATTTCGGTCATGTCTACAGCCGGTGAAGGCGGAGCTTGGGGAATGGCGCTTCTAGCTTCTTATTTGATCAACAAGGATCAGCAGGAGAGCCTGGACGACTTCCTCGAGCAGAAGGTCTTTAAAGATGTTGAAGGGCAGGAGATTGCTCCGGACCCATCTGATGTGTTGGGTTTTGAAGTATTTATGGAGCGCTACAACAGTGGGCTGGCTATTGAGCAGGCTGCTGTAGACCATCTGCTGGAGAACGGGAGGAACTAACGATGTTAGAACAGCTGAAAGAAGAGGTATATGAGGCGAATCTAGAATTGCCGAAGCATGGACTCGTAAAATTTACATGGGGCAATGTGAGCGCAATGGATCGGGAAAGCGGTCTGTTCGTCATCAAACCGAGCGGAGTCAGTTATGACAAGATGAAAGCGAGCGATATGGTCGTTGTCGATCTCGATGGCAATGTAGTTGAGGGAAATCTAAGACCTTCCTCCGATACCGCAACTCATGCCGTCCTGTATAAGCATTACCCAGAGATCGGAGGTATCGTACACACTCACTCCACTTGGGCAACGATCTGGGCACAAGCAGGACTTGATGTGCCGGTAATGGGAACGACGCATGCGGACACCTTTTATGGAGCTGTTCCTTGTGCACGTTTCCTGAATCAAGGGGAGATTGACCGGGGCTACGAGGCTGAAACGGGACGTGTCATCATCGAAACGTTTGAGCAGCGTGGGCTGGATGTCATGGCCATTCCGGCCGTCCTGCTCCATGGTCATGCACCGTTTACTTGGGGCAAGGATGCGAAATCGGCAGTTGTGAACAGCGTCGTGCTGGAGGAAGTTTGCAAAATGAATTTGTATGCGCGGCAATTGAATCATTTCGCGAAAGAGCTGCCGCAAGGCATTTTGGACAAGCACTATTTGCGTAAGCATGGGAAAGACGCCTACTACGGGCAGAAGTAATCATTTTATCCACTATTAAATTTAGAAAAGAGGATGATTGTAATGACAGTAACATTAGCTAAACAGTTTTGGTTTGTCGTAGGTTCTCAAAACCTGTATGGGGAAGAAGCATTGGCCGAAGTAAAAGCAGACGCACAGAGAATGACGGATGCATTGAATGCAAGTGGTGTGCTGCCTTACCCGCTTGTATTGCAGGACCTGGCTATCAGCGCCGATAAAATCACAAGCATGATGAAAGAAGTTAACTATCGCGATGAAGTGGCGGGCGTCATTACGTGGATGCATACGTTCTCGCCTGCAAAAATGTGGATTCGCGGAACGAAATTGCTGCAAAAGCCGCTGCTTCACCTGGCAACGCAATACAACGAAAGCATTCCTTGGTCCACAATCGATATGGACTTCATGAACCTCAATCAGGCTGCTCATGGAGACCGCGAATACGGCTTTATCAATGCCCGTCTGAAGAAGCAAAATAAAATCGTCGTAGGCTACTGGGAACGTCCTGAGGTGCATCAGCAAATTGCCGACTGGATGGATGTAGCTGTTGCCTATAACGAAAGCTTTAACATCAAGGTGGCTCGTTTTGGCGACAATATGCGCAACGTAGCCGTAACGGATGGAGATAAAGTAGAAGCCCAAATTCAGTTCGGCTGGACGGTGGATTATTACGGCATCGGCGACCTCGTACAATACGTGAATGCCGTTACGGAGCAAGAAATCGACGATCTGATGGGACTGTATGCGGAGCTATATACATTTGATTATGGCACGAGCAGCAAAGAGTCTTGGGAAGCTAGCGTAAGAGTGCAAGCGAGCTATGAAATCGCCATGAAACGCTTCTTTGAAGAGAAGGGCTACAATGCCTTCACTACGAACTTCGAGGATTTGCATGGCATGAAGCAGCTTCCGGGTCTGGCTGTCCAACGACTGATGGCACAAGGCTACGGCTTTGCCGGCGAGGGCGACTGGAAGACGGCCGCGCTTGATCGCTTGCTGAAAGTGATGAGCCACAACCAAAATACAGGCTTTATGGAGGATTACACATACGAGATGGCAGCTGGCCAAGAAGCTATCCTGCAATCTCATATGCTTGAGGTAGACCCGACTTTGGCCAGCAACAAGCCAACCATCATCGTTTCCCCATTGGGTATTGGCGATCGCGAAGATCCAGCGCGTCTCATTTTCGATGGCAAAGCTGGTGAAGGTGTCGTTGTTTCCATGGCTGATTTCGGCACACATTACAAGCTGTTGATTAACGAGGTTTCCGCATTCGAGCCAACAGTTCCAGCTCCTAAGCTCCCTGTAGCTCGTGTGCTGTGGAAGGTGAAGCCGAACTTCCAGGATGGCGTCAAAGCTTGGATTGAGAATGGCGGCGGCCATCATACGGTCGTTTCCTTGAACCTGACGACAGACCAAATCGTGACTTATGCTAAATTGGTGAACCTGGAGTACGTTATTATCAAGTAACATCGCTATTCATTCAAGCAAATAAGCTTTTTCCTTAAGGCCGGGGGTGATCCTCCGGCCTTTTTCTTTTGCTCTAGGATGTGTATGCAAACGGGAGCCCTTCTGCTGCTCCTTGTTTAGTGATTATTCGAGGCAAATCTCCTCGGACCATTTAAGGCTTAAGGAACCGCAGCATATAATTGATGCTGAGAGCACAGTTGCAGTGAGCACTGTGGCAGTGAGCACTGTGGCTTAGACTCCAGTTGTAGAGAATACTGTGGCTGAAAATACGCGGATTTGGAAGCGGATTCCTTTTTTTGGCGGACTGAGTTTCCGTTATTCTGGCTTTTGATTCCCTTTCGAGCCGTAAGCAGACAGGAGATTCGCTATTGCCTTCATAATCCTCTCAAAATGACGATGAGGAGCGCATTAGCGGCCCCTGAGTCCGCAGCCGCTGCCGTAGCCCATGATTCGATTAAAATAGCGGCTTCTGTGTCCACCAAGTCTGTCTATATGTCTTTGTGCAGGGAGCAAGCCTCAGAAACGAAGAGCATGAAGCAGGCTTCTGGTACGTAGGTTCACTTTTTTATATTTATAGGTTGTACCATTCCCGGCAGTAGAGGGAAGACGTTTTAACGCTGGTTTTTATCGGAATCCAGCTCGCTTGCGTTTGCATACACGCTCTAGTTCATTATATTTACTGCTTGGGCAACTGAAGTTGGGGGCTGGGTATCCAACTGTTCATTTTCGGTAATAGGACAGCTGTGATTTTGGTGCAATATGGATTAAACGAACTGGAAGTTTTGTTTAAGCAGGAGTATGAAACAACAGGTGAACTTTTGTCGTCTTATAAGAATAGACTCAGATTTAGTTAATGTTATCCAACTACAGGAGGAGCATAGTGATGGACATAAAGCAATCATTTTCGAATCGAGTGAAAGATTATGTTAAATATCGTCCAACCTATCCTAGTGACGCAATAGATTATTTATATAATATTGTCAAACTTGATGAGAATTCGACCGTGGCTGATATTGGGGCAGGGACAGGAAAGTTATCTGAATTACTAGTTGAAAGAGGTACTCATGTTATCGCAGTAGAACCAAATCAGGAAATGCGAAAAGCTTGTATACAAATACTTGGACATGAATCCAACTTTCGTGCTGTGGCAGGTTCAGCAGAATCAACATATTTATGTGAAAATTCCGTAGACTTTATCGTTTGTGCACAAGCGTTCCACTGGTTCGATCGTACGGTTGCAAAAATGGAATTTACACGAATTCTAAAAGACCGTGGTAAGGTTATTTTAGTTTGGAATACACGTCAAACAAAAGGAACCCCTTTTTTAGAAGGGATAGAACATTTATTGCTTAACTATGGGATTGATTACTCTGAAGTGAATCACAAAAACATTTCGGAAGATGAATTGCAATTATTTTTTAAAGAAAATACGATGGAGAAGTCCGTTTTTAAAATGCAACAATTATTTGATTTTGAGGGTTTAAGTGGAAGAATAATGTCTTCCTCCTATACTCCTATGCCTGAACATCCTAACTACGGACGTATGAAGGAAGAATTAAAAAAGCTATTTAATCGATATGAGAAAAACGGGAAAGTAACTTTTATATATGAGACAGAGTTATATTGGGGAGAGATTTAATATTCACTTAGGGAGCTATCATGCTTATTGTAAGGAACAAAAATATTCTAGGAGTGTGGCATGAATTATGGAGCCATACAAGGTTCTATCTGAACTTTTAGCACGAATAGAAAAAGATGTTTCTGGTACTAGGGAGACAGACTATTTGGCTGATCTCCCGATCTCCGTTGTTCATTTGCGTCGGCTCTTCAAGTTCGCTTTCGGCGTGCCGCTACAAAGCTATATCCGCTCTCGAAAGCTCGCCGTCAGCTTGGAGAATTTGATGCTAACCGAGAAACGGGTTCTCGACATTGCAATTGAATGCGGTTATGAACATGAGCAAACCTTCATACGCGCGTTTAAACGAGAGTATGGGCTTACGCCCGGCGAATGCAGGCATTCCGGCAAGAACATCCACGTAACACCTCCTCTTCATCTGTTTCCAAAAAACAATGTTGGCGGAAATTTGGTGTACGGGCCGGAAATGGTCATGATTCCAGCCTTCCATTTAATCGGGCAAAAGTATCGAATCGAAATCGCCGAAGCCCCGACAAAGGCACCCGAAGCTGCCAAGCAGTTTTGGTGGAGCAAGCGGCATAAAGTGCCTAATCCTGTTGAATCCGATATTTATTACGGTCTAACGAGAACACCTGACCCATCGCTTAGTTGGACATATTATATACCGTCTATGCGCGTAAAGAATCTGAGCGATATTCCGGACGGCTTTACAGGCGACACCGTACCTGCCTCCTTGTGCGTCGGCTTTCGATATATCGGGAACCATCATTATGAGGAGATTGATGAACTACGCGCAGAGGCGCTATATAAAGCCATCGATAGGCTTGCACAGGAGCACAATGGGAAATATGAGCTTCTGGACAGCGAATTTTTCTTAGAGAAAATTGACACGGGTGCTTACGATGGGCAGTTTTGTCAAATGGAATGGTTTACGCCCATCAGAGTGAGGAACACTTAAAATGATCAAAAAAGTCCATTGAGCTTGCAACTATTATGGTAGATTTTATTATATAGCAACAAAAAATAGAGGTTTGTGTGAAAGGAGATAAAATGAATTATAACGAGACTGTTTCAATCGGAAATACCTATTTGATTCCAACAGTAACAGAGTTGTTCGGATTAGAAGGCTATGAAATTAGGCTGATTCCAGCACATGACGGAGGGCGGAATGTCGTATATAACTGTGAGAAAGAAGGGAGCCCATCAAAAATACTCAGAATCGCTTTCTTACCCGATAGGAGCCGGGAAGATATCCTAGGGGAAACGGAATATATTCGGTATTTATTTGAGCATGGAGGCAGTGTCTCGAATGTAATCAGCTCCCGGAAGGGGAATCTGCTGGAGGAGATCAGCCACAATAACCATACCTTTTTTGTTTGCCTGTTTGAAAAGGCTAAGGGGAAAATGCTTGTAGAAAATAATTATCGGTACCGAGAAGGGGCTCCAATTACCGAATATTATTATAATTGCGGTAAGGTCTTGGGGAAACTGCACCAAATATCGAAAGGGTATGTGCCTACCCATCAGCGGTATAGTTTTTTTGACAAATACAATGTTGAATATATTGAAAAATGGATACCCGGCTCCCTATCTCTGCTAAAGGAAAGACTAGTTGAGCTCCTTATGACATTAAAAGAATTGGATAGGAACCAGGATACTTTCGGTATGATCCATTTTGATTACAACGATGGGAATTATTCAATAGATTTTGATAACGGGCAAATAACCGTATATGATTTCGATAATTCTTGCTATTGTTGGTATATGTATGACCTGGCAGATCTCTGGACACACGGTTTGGGCTGGATAAAATTTGAACCAGACGCCGATAAACGTAAAAAGTTTATGAATGATTATTTTGAGAAAGTCCTCGCTGGATACAGATCCGAGACCAAGATCGAAAATTCGATGCTGGATAATTTGCCCTTATTTATTAAAGTTACGCTCATGGAAAATATTATTGATGCATTCGAGGTGATGCGAAACAACGGTGAGGAGCCGAAATGTGATGAGGAACTGTCGTATCTCATAAAATGTTTGGAAGACGATATCCCGCATAAGGGATTTTTCCATGAGATTTACTCTTGTGAAGAACCCTTTGAACATGAGGAACGAAATATTTAGTTAGCGCTCCGTGAAGACGTCCGAGAGTAAAGTCTCGATGACTTACTAACGTTATCGGGGAACGATAGTTGAATTGCCAACACTAGGCCGCGAGTACTTCGACGGCCTTCTGTGCATGCAACGAAACATTAATCAAATCACTTATACATAGATATTTCAGAGATATCACGAAGTTCAAAGTCCAAGCTTCGAGTCATATATTTGTTGAAAAAACTTGAATCAATTCCTGTGAGCTGATGGAAGAAGGAAATTTCGGCTTTCCAATCATTCTCAATCATTTGACCAATGTCGATAACTCCTTTTTTTGAAACAAAATCAATGATGGTTTTAATTTTCATTGGTTTCTGAATGGGAATTACGTTATCAAGGGGTTCAAACTCCAAATAACCTTTCCGATGCATGGCCGCATAGAAGTTACGATGATCCTTTGACTGAATGATTCCAAGATTAGCTGCTCTATACCCGAGTACCTGCAACGAAGTTTTCCATTTCTTTTTTAAATCTAAATAATTATCTGGATTGGTAAGATGGGACACGTCCTGCATATCGGTGGTGAATTCGTCTTCAGGTAATAACAAAGCCCCAGCAAACATATTTGCTTCATTCTCAATAAGTTTGTGTTCTTTTCGTTCTAGGTTCGTAAACTCCATGCGATAATGAAGTAATAAATGACCTAATTCATGAGCGATATCAAAGTTCCTGCGAACAGCCGAACGCTTCATATTGCCTAAAATAATATATGGCCGATCATCCAGAGTCCAAAGGCTATAGGCATCAATTTCTTCACCAATAGCCTTTTCAAACACGAAAACACCGCTTTTTTCAATTAAGAACATAAGATCATCATTATTCGTTTTTGATAGCTCAAGTCTTTGTCGTGCTAAAAGAGCAACATGGTTGATTTGAGCAGATCTATCGTCCTCTGTATGATTTAAATACGCTATAACTTCATCACGTAATTTAATCATTTTAAGGGTAGGATAACTAATTTTAGTTGTAAGATAGTTGACAAATACATTCAAAAATTCAACATGCTTAGCCTCTGCTTGCGTTTTTGAGATGACATTCAGCACTTTTGAGCGATAGGCTATATTCGTTAAGTTGATATTGGCTGAAGTGATATTCTTTTCAAGCATGTCTTTTGTATAAAAATATTTACTTTTCACTTGAAAAATCCGTTTTAACTCATTTACGATTTGCATTTTAGGTGATGTATAAGCATTCTCGTATTGCCAGACTGCTTGTTCTGTTACGCCTAACTTTTCGGAGAGCTCTTTACGCGAATATCCGTGCATGATTCGTAAATTGGTTAGGTTCTTACCAATAAACATGCTTGCTGCCTCCTAGTTAAATTAACATCATGCCATTTTATATATCTTGTTTTTTATCTTTTTCAATTATACCGATATCAAATGCTGCAGGGTCTATACGTTCATCATTTGATTCAGGTGCGACTACTTCTCGGTCCTCATCAGATAATGTAGCTCCTGAGATGAAATCGGACAGATCCTCGACAAGGTATGCAATGTTATCATTTGGATTGGGTAAATAGTGTAAGATCTCGGAAATTTGATACGCTTCATCAATAGCATATGTGAGTATGTGAAACTCATTGTAAGAAGATTTGAAATAATCCAGATCAGGTTTGACTGCACTTTCTAACATAAATAAGGAGAGTTGTTCGACTCTCTCGGTTCGTACCCCTCTTTTTGACGATTTTTCTGTGGCGGAAAATACCAAATTATTATTTATTTTTGAAAGCTCATGAAGATAGGTACGAAGAGACCCGTTACTTTCGCTCTCATCTGGAAGTGTAGCTTGTGAAAAGCAATCTTCATTGAAATAAGCGGCATTTTTAATAAGAAAAAGAGTTTTGGACTCTCCATTAACGAATTGGAGGTAGTCCCATGTTAATCCAGCCTTTGCTTTCTTGTATGTAAATCCATGAGCGATGCACTCTTCAGCGAGTTTGCTCTCAATAAAGTTACCCTTAGTCCAAGAAAAAGCAGAGCTGATTTTCATTTTTGATTTTCTGTCTTTGCGATGATCAACATAGTCACGATAACCTTCAACAATGGCATCAACAATCATATTATTATGTGCAGGACTGAACTTGTATTTATCCATATCAAACACCCCAGTTCGATAATATGAAGACAGTTAATATTGTAATCGAAGTTGGGATGTATTGAAATGATTTTTTCTGTTTTTCTTAAAGTTTCAAGCTGTATCTTGCTTTTTCTTTATAGTGGTTAGTTTTTTGAATGGTCAGTTTAAATTATTGACTGGCTTGCCTGAAGCTATTCGTAGATTGCTTAGGTCATACCCACATATGGCAACAAAGAATGGAATGCACACGTCTATTTATTGTACTTTCTAATAACTAATTTCGAATAAGCAAAGCAAAAGGAGCATTTCCATGAAACCATATGCCGGAAAAATCGTGGTGTTGGGGATCGTTGCTGCGATTCTCATACCTATTTTGTTGTTCGTGGAGTTTAATTACGGTTTTTACCAAAAGTTTCGATTCGAGCAGCGGGCAGAGCATTATTTGGCGGAGACCTATGCCGAAGACATGACGATTGTGAACGTTCGTTATTTATGGGACAACATAGAACCGCTAGTAGCGACTGTACACCCAAAATCCGATTCATCGCTCCAGTTTTATATCTACCATAGTGAGGAACGGGAGCTCGGATTAACGGACGATTATGCGGCCACTTTATGGAAAATACAGGCGATGAAAGAAGCGAAGACACTACTGCAGCCCATACAGCCGCAGTACGCCCGCCACGCGAGTATCGATTTTTCCTGCTGTAAGGTCAGTGAATATGATTTTGCGTCGATGCGCGGGGAAGTGCCGCATTACGGGACGACAAAACTGCCCTACGATTTAGCAGTTACTCTGGAAAGGGCGATGGAAGCAAACGATATGGATCATATGTATCAAGCTGTGGCGGCTTTTCGGGAATCCGCGTCACTTGTGCTGGGGAGCCTTGTTTTCCGTTTTCCGCTTCCGGAGATAGGCGGCTTCGCTGTATTTGAGATTCCAGGTGATGCCTTAAATGCTATCGCATCCGCAGCGGATGTGGAAGCCTACAATGCAACGAGGATACCCGCACAGGAAATGGCCGAGCGGATCGGAGCCGCTCTTGAGTGGAACGAGCAGAAGAGCGAGGCGATCTTCACCCGGGATGATACGACTTTGGTCGTGCGCAGCTGGGGAAATGAAGCGTTTCTGAACGGAGAGCCCCTTGCTGACCCAATAGGCGCTTATATTGGCGACTTCATGCAGCTCATGGTGCCGGTCTTGTTGGTCGAGTACGCTTTTGAACAAAAGATAGCACTGTGGTAGCCTTTCTAATGAACTACGGAATATGACAAACGGCTTGAATGGCTCCCCAAATAAATGAGTTAATACGTCCTCAATTGTCATAGGACAAGAACATAGTCCCATTGAAAGTCGCTATTATAGCGGCTTTTTAAAGATTGGTCACAGGAGGCCACGTTGTTATACCAAATGTACCGTGTAAACAACGCCATAAATACTACATTCGATGCTTACATCAGCATCAGCCAATCTCGCTTTGAAATACTCGCATTAATATATCAAGAGATCGAAATCAGTCAAAGTGACTTGCAAAAAAAAGTAACCCTTGATAAGGCAGCTGTCGCTAGGCATCTCAAACAGCTTGAAGAAAACGAGATCGTAGCAAGAAGAAAAAAAGATGGGGACAACCGTATGATATTGGTTAAATTGACTGATTACGGAAGAGGGTTAATCGAGACTTCACAAAGGGAGAAAGAGCATTTTGCGAAGGAACTATTAACGGATATTAGTGATACAGAACTTACCGTGCTAAGAAAAATATTAGTTCAGTTAAATACAAATATTGAAAAAATGAAGGGAAATGCTTAATAAGAACAGGACTTTATTTCAGCGGCTTATTTCTTGAAGTAGTCACTTTTAGAGCATCTTTCCAAATCCGAATTAAAAGGGAGTAAAGCAGCCAATAGAAGATGGCTGCTTTACTCCTTTTTTGTCGCTTCCTCAATAAACCTTCTTCTGATCCCGATCCTCCTTAATGATCTCTACCGCTTCCTTAAACCGCAAAGCATGCACGATCTCCCGCTCGCGCAGAAACTTCAGGCTGTCCTGCAAATCGACGTCGTCGGTCATATCGATGAGCCATTGGTAGGTCGCCCGCGCCTTCTCCTCAGCCGCAATATCCTCGTATAAATCCGCAAGTGGATCTCCTTTCGCTTGTATGTAGGCGGCGGTGAAAGGAACACCTGAGGCATTGTTGTAAAACAGCGCGCTGTCATGGCTCACATAATGCGGCCCAAGCCCAGCTGCTTCAAGCTGCTGAGGAGTTGCATCCTTAGTAAGCTTGTAAATCATCGTAGCGATCATTTCAAGGTGCGCGAATTCCTCCGTTCCAATATCCGTCAGCAGACCAATGACCTTGCTTGGGATCGTATACCTCTGATTCAAATAACGCAGCGCTGCCGCCAGCTCACCATCGGCGCCGCCGTATTGCTCGGCGAGATAACGCGCCATTCGGGGATCGCATTTGCTAACCCGAACAGGGTACTGGAGCTTTTTCTCATAAACCCACATGCCGCTGTCACCTCCAACATGCTAAGCCGCCGCTTTTCGAGCCTACACTGCCCCGATTGAGCGGCAGCCCGCTGTGCCTCATATTGACTGTCTGGCAGGTTTATTACACCTGCCAAGGCCAAGGTGTATCCGGCCACTGAAAAGGAAAACCAGAGAAGCTGTGTCCGTAGTTCATCAGCGGCCCGTACTTCATCTCGAACTGCTGGGCGCATAGCCGGCGCTGCTGGGCCAAGTAATTGAACTGCTGCAAGGCTTGATGGTCATGTGGATGGGTATCGAGATAGAGATTCAGCTCGAGCAGGGCAAAATCCAGCTGCTGCAGCTCCAATAGCTTGGCATAGTAGGCTTTATCGCACACGATAGGCTGCTCACTCATGGCTAATAGCTCCCCCCTCCGCATTTCGATTCGTAAGGGCTGTATAGCGCGGGCCACAATGTTCCAAGCCGCAGCGCCTCCTCTAGCGAAAACTGCGGAAGGTTCGTCGGCTGAAAAGGAATGTATTGGTTTGGCGGAACGACATACGTCCGCACAATCATCGGCTCACACGGATCGTGCGGCCCGACGAAAGGGTACCATCTTCGAATTTGCGGATTGCTGTTCATGCACGGCCTCCTTCATCCAGCCAGAACCGCAGAATTTTCCGCGCTGTCCTGCATCCGGGCTGGAGCAATTATTCATATGTATGAGCACCGCCCAGTTATATTGCCTGTCTGCTGCAAAATTTCCAAGGTTCGGCTTGCAATTGTGACTTTTTTATATGAAGAGACTGCCTTTGCTTACTCCATATCCGGAGGCAACATCTGATTGCGCTCAAGCAGCGCCCATAGCTCTTCGGCCAGCTCTTCGGCCGGATAGGGCATGGAACGGGTTATCCACCACTCAAGAACACCAACTGCGGCGGATACTATAAACTGCTGCAGTACCTCTTTGTTCCGGTCTTTGTTAATCCCGTGCATATCTATGTTTTCACCGAGCTGCTGAAACATCAACTCCATCATGCGGCTTCGGAAAGCGGGGATGCTCTTGTTCGTGAGCAGCGTTGCATATAGAAAAGCATGCTCCTCTAAAAATTTAAGGGTTTGAAGCAGCAGCTCTTTAGAAGAAAAGGAGGTTGCTTCCTGGCTAGGCAAGCATTTTTGCTGCAGCTGGACCAAGTGGACCTCGATGCATTGATCAAGTAGATCGAATTTATCTACATAATGCAAATACACGGTGCCCCGGTTTACATTCGCCCGATCTGCGATCTCATTGATTGTTATTTGCTCAAAATTTTTCTCTGCCATAAGTGCAATAAAAGCTTTCATAATCGCTTCCCGCGTTTTGAGCACCCGTCTGTCCATAGGACCCTCCTGAAAAATGGTTTTGAACAACTTTGCTAAATCTGTTGAGAAATCAACGAATGGGCCCATTTTAGCGATTGAAGCGAGCCCAAGTCGTTGGTACTATCATTGTATTGAACGAATGTTGATAAAGCAACAAATGTTCAAAAAGGAGGGTCAATATGAAAATATTAGTTTATGGCGCGGGCGTGTTAGGCAGCTATCTGGCCCATGGGTTAGTACAGGGAGGCAATGACGTTACGGTGCTTGCCAGAGGCAGCAGAGCGGAGGAGTTGAGTAAGGACGGGCTCGTGATTCGCCATTATTTTCAGCGTAAAACGACCGTAGATAAAGTGAAGGTCATTCAGACGCTCCCGGCGGATGATAGCTATGACTTGATTTTTGTCGTGATGAAATATAATGATTTTCCAGCGGTGCTGCCGATTTTGGCGAAAAATAAAAGCCGTCATATTGTGCTTGTCGGCAATAATCCGACGGCCAGTACGACGGAGCAAGAGTTATTGGCGGACAGCTTGCCTGACAAAAAGGTCGCCTTCGGCTTCCAGCTAAGCGGCGGCCGCAGAGAAAAGGGGCGCATGATCGCCGTACGTGGAGGCGGTCAAATGGTGCTTGGCAGCCTGAACGGACCTGTTCCCTTTAAAGATTTAATCGACAAAGCATTTGCGGGCGCGAAATATAAAATCGATTATCATGAGGATATAGATGCATGGCTTAAAAGCCACATCGTGCCGATTCTGGTGTTGAGCTCCGTCAGCTATGTCAAAGATAATCAATTTAAACATATAGCGAAGGATAAAAAGCTGCTCCAGCAAATGATTGTAGCTGTTGATGAAGGCTTCAAGGTAATGGAGGCTGTCGGCTACACGATTACACCCGCTAATCAGGTTGATTGTTTTCGTCGGAAAAGGCAGCTCGTCTACTTTTTTCTGAAAATTTATCATCGTCTTCCCGTTGCGAAAATGATAGATGGCTCATTCGTGGAAATCGCCCATTTGCATAAAGCGTTTGACGTTTGGAAGCAGCGAGCTCGTATAGCAACGCCAAACTGGAATGAGCTTGAGGAGGCGTTCATCTCTAAAATGGAGGGGGAAGCTAACGGAAGACGGTAAGCGGGGGACAACGTGAAACGGCCGAAAGCCGTCCTTTGGCGGCGCAGCGCGTTTCAGTCCGAGAAATAGAAGCCTATTTATAAGTGTAAAACTTATAAATTCTTATATTTCAAGCAAAAACGAATTCGTCGTCCTTCTGGGACGAGCGAAGAGCTTTGCCCTAGAATTTGAAAAAGGACAGCGCGGCTTCGCTGAGGCCCGCTGTCCTTGCTTATTGGCTTTTCAGAGGTTGCTGTCCAGCTGTGCCTGACGCCGTTCCAGTTCCACTGCCGCCCCCGATCCGCTTGAAAATAAGCCGAAGCAGCGGAGGAACCGCAAAATAGATAAACCAAATGCGAAACAGCTGGTAGCAGCTGACGATGGCAATATCGGCGTGAATTTCCTTCGCCATAATGCCCATTTGGTCCATTCCGCCGGGGGCCATGCTTAGGAAGGCAGTTGCGGGCGCAATCGCATGCAGCTTCCCAAGCAGCACGGTAAGGCCGAATGCGCCGACTAGCAAAACAATTCCGCTGGAGACGGCGAGCAGCGTCATTCGCACTTTGCTTTTCAGACTCTCTGGCCGCAGCAGCAGCCCCACATAAGTGCCGATCATCAATTGTGCGGCGTTAATCATGGCCGATGGAAGTACAGGAGCATCCACGCCAAAGCCATGAATAATCGCCGTTGCAATCATTGGGCCCAGCAAATAGGCGGAGGGCATTTTGATCCTCTTCGCCAGCAGTGCGGCCGCCACACATGCGATGGCAAGCGGCACAATGCCGGGAAATAACGCGGCCCAGTAAGCACCCTCAGAACCATCCGTCATTGCTTTAGCCGCCTCATGCACGCCGCCAAACAGAGGGCTGAATACGAGCAGCGGCACACAGAAAATAATCATCATTAATCGCGACACCTGCAAAAAGGTGACGACCGTAATATCAATCCCCTTCGTATCCTCCGCCAAAATCACCATTTGCGACAAGCCGCCGGGAATACAGCCCATGAGCACGGTCGGCAGCGGCAGTCCAGACAGCTTGGCGAATGTCACGGCGATTAAACCGCTGAACAGCAAAAGCAGCACGGTCATCAGCACCATAGTCGGCAATTGATGACCCATCTGCCTGAGCGTATCCAGCGTTAGCGACAATCCGATCGAATAGCCGATCATAATGAGTGCGGTATCGCGTATAGAGCTGGGCCACTCCGGCCGCAGCCTCTCCTTGAGCAAGCGGGAGCCGATGAAGGCGAAGACCATCGGGCCGAGCAGCCAAGAAAGCGGCACCTGCAGCAGCGTGAATAGAAAACCGCCAGTCAGCGCGAGTGCAAGTGTAATAAGAAAGCGGATCAAAATTGATCAGCTAGCTCGGCAATCCGTTTGTTTGCGTCTCCTTGAAACAACCCGCCGTGGTAGCAAATCACCTGCTGGATATCAAAAGCTTTAAATTTGCCGAGGGAACGGACAGCCTCAGCCATATCAGGTGTAGCAGCAGGCACTGGCCCAGATAGCTGGCCATCGATAACGACCATAGCATCGCCCGCAAGAAGCGTCTTGCTTGGCTGGTGGTATAAAGCGACATGCCCCGGCGTATGGCCGGGTGTATGAATGACGGTAAGACCGCCGCCGAAGTCGAGCGTATCGCCATCTGCAATCGTCAAATTGACGTTCGGACGGGCAGGGTGTATGAAGGTGTTCTCAAATGCTGTCCGCTGCTGTTCAGGCATCGTGTCCAGCAGCTGTGCCATCCTTTCAGGAGATGCTTTGAGAAGAGGCTCTTGCCCGTCAATGGCAGCCTGATCCCCAAGATGAGCGTAAACGACAGGCAGCTTGTGGCTCGCGGATAGAAAACCTGGCAAGCCGCCAATATGATCTAGATCCTGATGGGTAAGTATAATGGCGCTAGGCGGTGCATCGGGGAACCCCGCTTCAACGACGATTCGCTGAATGGCCTCGGCAGAGCCGGGCAGGCCAGTATCCACCAGCACCCAGAAGTCCGGTCCCCATATCGCTGTGGGATGGAATACTCGTTGATTGCCTCCCAAGCTTAAAGTCAATTCCAGCATTTCAATTCCTTCAGCTATGCGCATGTGCAGGCCACCGCGTCTTTCCTATTTATATAGAAACAAACGGCAGCGCACCTCCTTTACCAGTAAAGTAAAACTTATGAGTTCAATATAGAACTAAATAGTTTCGGTGTCAACTCTACACATTGACCTTGCTCTTTCCTCATGTCAAGATAGGGGGGAGGTGGGCATACAGATGGAGGAATTACGAAAAGGAAAGATTTTGGATGCTGCTTTAGCGCTTTTTCGAGAGAAGGGCTACAGCGCCGTATCCATGCAAAATATTGCTGAAGCTTGCGGCATGGCGAAAGCGAGCATTTATAAATTTTTTGCTTCCAAGGAAGATTTATTTACCGAGGTGTTTACCGTCTGCTACCGTTCTTTGCTGGAGCAGGAAGCGGAGCTTGACCGCGTGCAATCGCAGCAGGGCCTTGCGCCAAAGGAGAAATTTCGCCGGAAGATTGAATTCCAGCTGTATTATACAATGGAGAATCATCTGTTCATGCTCGACTTTAAGGAGCTGCCGATTACGGCAAATGACAAATTTTTGACCGCATGGCAAAATAAAAAAGCTGCTATGCTGACGTGGCATCGGGAGCTGCTGACAGAGGCGTACGGCGAGCAAATCGACCTCCACATATGGGATGTCGTCACGATTTTTCGAGGCATGCTGCTGCAATATTTATCCTATGCCATTCAGAAGGTCCTAGCTGTGCCGATGGCTGAGCTGGCGGCTTTTCTAGTGGACCGGATGGACGCCGTCGTCCGCGATATGGCGGCCAAGCAGCCGAAGCCGATTATTGACGGCACCAACGTATATTTTAATCATTTGAACGCAAGCGATGAGCCGGTACGGCGGGAGACGGCCCTGCAGTTTCTGCAAACGCTAGCGGGGAAAATAGATGAGCTGTCAAAACCAGAGGCGGTTCGCGCAGAACTGCGGGAGGTCGTTTCGCTTATTCAGCAGGAGGCTCAGGCAGAGCTGCGAAATCCGACCCTTTTGCGTGTGCTTGCAGCGTATTTGGATACTGTTTCTGAGCTGAGGTCTGACGTGCGGCAGCTGAACCTTATGCTGTTCTAACCGCTTGCTATGGTAAAAGGGTGGATTTGAACACATAAATCTATTTTTAACACCAATTGTAAAAATGGCTGACAGATCTAGCTCTGGAATCGAAAAATTTATTATGTCAGCGTATTCACTCCCTCCCTGAGAATGTCGATATACATATCACACAGATCTAGAGGAGTGAATTTATGAGATTTAGTATTCGATTCAAATTGCTTGCGGGTTTTATTTCGGTAGCGTTGCTGCTTGTTGCAACAGGGCTATTCGCGATATTATCCATGAATGGAATGGGTGACAAGGCAAGGGAAATGAATGAAAGATGGATGCCAAGCGTGTCGCTGCTCGGCATTATGAATGGGGACGTGTCTGACATTGAGCGTCTTGCCCTGAATATTATTGTAGAAGAGGATGCGGATGAACTTAACAAGATGACTACTGCTTTGGATAGTCTTCTCGACAAGGTCCAAACCGAACGCGAACAATTAGCAGCGATGGTTCAAAGTGAAGAAGAGAAGGCACTGTTCGATGAGTTCGGCAAAAGTCTGGATCTCTACTTAACCAAAATGCCGGAATTTATTGCATATGGCAAGGAAGGAAACTTCGCTAGGGCGAGCGAACTGCATACGACAGCTTACCCGCTCTGGTATACGGCAAATGATAATATTTCAAAAATGATCAATCTGGGAATGGAAGGATCGAAAAGTGCTGCAGATCAGTCGGTCGACTTGGCTGTGACAAGCATGAATACCATTATTGCTGTAGTCATCATAGCTGTAATACTGGCGCTGGCTATTGCAATCATGATTGCGCAAATGGTATCTAGGTCTGTGCTGAAAGTAAGCAGAGCGGCAGAGCAAATTGCCCAAGGCGATTTGACCGGAGAGACAATCGTTATTAAAAACCGTGATGAAATCGGCGATTTGGCTAAATCCTTTAATGCCATGACCCAAAGTTTGCGCGAGGTCATTCATTCCGTTTCCATGACCTCCTCGCTCGTTGCGGCTTCCTCTGAGGAGCTGATGGCAAGCGCTGACCAGAACAGCAAGGCTTCGGAGCAAATTTCCGAGACGATCGAGGAACTGGCAGTTGGAACAAGCGAGCAGGTCGATATGGTGAAGCGCTCCTCCCAAGCCATCGACGAAATGTCGATTGGCGTCGAGCAGATCGCGCTGCGTGCGCAAAGCGTATCCACATCGGCGCTCGATGCGGCAGCTCAATCGTCAGAGGGCAATCGGACGATTCAACAGGCTGTTGTGCAAATGGATTCCATTCAGCGCTCGATTTCCTCGCTTGCTGAGCTGGTTACTGGACTTGGCGAGCGCTCGGATGAGATTGGCAAAATTACCGATGTGATTACGGCTATTGCTACACAAACCAATTTGCTGGCTTTGAACGCGGCAATTGAGGCGGCAAGAGCAGGCGATCACGGTCGCGGTTTTGCGGTCGTAGCGGATGAGGTCCGCAAGCTGGCGGAGCAATCATCCGCTTCGGCTATGCAAATTACCGGACTGGTCAGCGTTATTCAGAAGGACACGATTAATGCAGTCCAAGCTGTGACAATGAACAAACAAGAGGTGTCGCAAGGTATTTCGGTTGTGACGAATGCTGGAGAAGCGTTTGAGCAAATTTTGGATGCCGTTAACAAGGTAGCTGGCGAAATCCAAGAGGTTTCGGCTAGTGCGGAGCAAATGGCAGCAAGCACGGATGAGGTTGTCAG
Organism: Paenibacillus sp. FSL H8-0537; assembly: GCF_038051995.1. Taxonomy (NCBI): domain Bacteria; kingdom Bacillati; phylum Bacillota; class Bacilli; order Caryophanales; family Paenibacillaceae; genus Paenibacillus; species Paenibacillus sp. FSL H8-0537. Next base: position 482,754 of record NZ_CP150290.1, read on the forward strand.
CTTCGTGAAGCAGATCTCCCACATTGCGGAGGAAGCTTCGGGCGGTGCGCATAATGTGTCCGCAGCGACACAGGAGCAGCTTGCTTCGATGGAGGAAATTGCTTCCTCAGCGGCATCGTTGTCCAGCATGGCTGAGGAGCTTCAGGATAAGATCAGCAGATTCAAAGTTTAAGTGAATAACGCTCTTTAGCTTCATTAGAGATAAAAGCAAAGGGACAGCTCCCGTAGTATAAGGAACTGTCTCTTTGCTTTTTATGGACGTATTCCTACGGCGTGACACCGACTCATAGATTGTTTAGAAAAATGGATAAGCGCACAATTTTAGCATCTACAATACGAAAATGATAGTCGAGGAGTAACGGATCGGGTAACCCCGTTTTGTCGTAGGTTCCTTCCAACTTGCATGTTACAACAACCTCATCCTTATTTTCTTTTACTGTTCTAGGCTCTAGGGTTACGTTTGCTCCAAAATGGTATTGATCACTCCATTTTTTAATCTCTTGTTTGCCAATCCGCTGTTTACCTTCATCCAACACAACGGCATCTTCCGTAAAGCAACTAATGAATGCTTCCGGATCGGGTTTATTCGATGCATGTATATATTCACGGATTACAGTAGGAAGTTGCAGAATTTCCATTGTTCTTCCCCCTTAGTTAGTTTGAACCATTAAACGGTAGGAATGGTTCCGCCATCAATGACATATTCACTTCCTGTAATGGATGCTGCACGATCTGAGACCAAAAATGCAGCCAACTCAGCGACTTCTTCAGGAAATCCAGGGCGGCCAATTGGAATGCCCCCAAGCGAATCCATAAGCTGCTGGAGCGCACTTTCTCTGCTTCCTGTTGCAGTTGCCATCCGATCAATCAACGCATCTGCTGCTTCAGTCTGAATAAAGCCAGGAGACAATGAATTAATGCGAATACCACGGGGAGAAAATTCATTAGACAGCCCCTTGCTGTAATTAGCGAGAGCAGCTTTAGCTGCTGCATAAGCTAATGTAGTTTCATAAAGAGGCAATTTTCTTTGGATTGAGGTGAAGTGAAGAATAACCCCTGATTTATTTTGCAACATGAGTGGAATTAAGCCGCGATCAAGCCTTACTGCGGCCAGAAGATTCCAATTTAATGCCTGCAGCCAATCTTCATCGCTAAGGGCAAGTGCGCCTCCTGGTGGAGTAGAGGATCCGCCAACACAATGGACAATAATATCAATACCACCAAGCTGTTCTTTCACTGCTGCAATCAATTGCTCTACACCTTCAGGCGACGCCATATCGGCTTGAACAAATTTCACCGAAGCGGGCAAGTCAGCAGATACGGAACGGGCCGTTGTCAAGACAGTAGCTCCGCTGCTTGCTAGCCTCTTCACAACAGCTTGCCCCATTCCTTTTGTACCACCAGTTACAAGCACTTTCTTGCCTTTAAATTCTGTTGCCGAGTACTCAAATGTTCTGCCCATATCCATTCCTCCTTATGATGAATAATAGTACACTTGATTCCTTTATAACGTCCAATCTATTATAATAATGAAAATGATGAATAATATTAATATAAAGAAGGTCATATGATGGAGCTTACACAATTAGAGTATTTTATGACGGTTGCACGTTTAGAACACATGACGATGGCTTCAAAGACACTCGGTATTACCCAGCCAGCGCTAAGTCATGCGATTGCCAAGCTTGAGAACGAAATCGGGGCTCCCTTGTTTGAGCGTAACGGGCGAAATTTGAAGCTTAACCGTAATGGCGCCATGTTTTCGAAATGGATCGGCAAAGCCTTGCATAACATTGAAAGCGGCGTAAAGGAAATCGAAGAATGGTCTAACCCGGATACGGGCGTTGTTACTCTGTCCTATCTCAATATCCTTGGTGTTGACTTAATCCCTCATTTAGTTAGACGCTATCAATTAGAATATCCCAAAATTCGCTTTGAATTGACACAAGGGAATCTTGGAGATATAGATGAACATTTAGAACAAGGATATTCGGATCTTATGATTACATCGAAGGAATCTACTTTAGACAATCATAAATGGTTGGTTATTCAGAAGGTCCCATTGTATATTGTTGTATCCTCCCAGCATCATTTAGCGAATCGTTCAGCTTTGAGTTTGGCAGAGCTTTCGGGTGAACCATTCATTGGTTTGAAAAATAATTGCGGATTAAAAGCGACGATTATGTCGCGTTTCCAACATACTGGTTTTGTGCTTGATTCGGCGTATGAAGCCGAGGACTTAATCACAGTTGCTGGCTTTGTTAAGTCCAATCTTGGTGTATCTGTCTTGCCTAAGACGATGGGATTTATGTTAAACGAACTTGTTTGGATTCCGATTACTGATGATGGCTGGTATTGGGAAATAGGCTTAAAGTGGAGGGAGGATCGACATATTTCTCCGGCTGCCAAGCGGTTTATTGCATTTGTTGAAAATGGGCAGCGGCAGTCTGATTTGCTATAACTCAACACTTTTGCAGAAATTGGTTGGATTACGCGTTTGATTTCCTATTGCTGCCGCTGGCGTATTGTTCGGGCGTGACGCCGATAACGGCTTTAAAATCCTTAATAAAATGCGACTGGTCGTGGTAGCCAAGCTCAAGCGCCAGCTGCGTCCAATCGTGGCTGGGACTGCGGTCCAGCGTTTCAGCGGCATTTTGCAGCCGATACAGCTGAATGACCCATTTAGGCGAAACGCCGACATATTGGTCGAATAGACGCTGCAGCGTTCTTTTGTTGATATGAAAAGCCGCACATAGTTGGTCGACCTTCGTAACATCGCGCTGTGACATAATCCAATCGACCATTTGATTAATGAGCGTGACCGACTCATCCTGTACGGGCAGCTTCGGTTTAATGAAGCGCTCGGCGAGCTCGACCATTGCCGCTTCCCCTTCCTGTGACAGCAGCAGTTCCTCCATGGCTGGACCATCAACATCGAAAATTTCACGAATGTCCAGCGGGCGATCAGCTAGTGAGGACACCGGCTGCTGCATAAAAGGATAGAAGCCGCCAGGGCGGAATTTTGCCCCGAAGACGCAGCCTTTGCCTTCTACAAGATAGCTATACTTCTGCTTGGCTGCACCGAAAATACCGCTTCTTCCCTGCTGAATAACGAGATTCACGCAAGGGTTAGGGACAACCTCCTGCAAATACTGCTTTTGCTCAGACAAGTCCCAGCTGACGATCCAGAAATGCTTGACGAAAAAAGCAATATCCTCGGAAGGCGCGTAACGCGTAAGCTGAAAATTTTTCTCCCCCTCCTGCAAATGCAGAAGGCCCATGCTCGGTCGATGCATGCTTGCGCTCATCATTAATTCCTCCGCTGTCCATAATCGTTGTCGCGTTTTTACAATACATGCTGCTGCTTGCACATTATAATAATTTTATCACAGCCAAGCATACTAGCAAGATAAGGTGAAACGGCCGAAAGCCGTCCTCTGGCGGCGCGGCGCGTTTCATTCAGAGAAATATAGAGAAAGGATGGAAAATCATAACCTTCCCTATATTTTAAGTAAAAGGCCAGTCCATTCACGATTGCGAAGGAGTGTAGGTATGGATTTGAAATATGATTTTTATATGAATGCCGAGCCGGAGGAGGTATGGAATGCGTTCATGAAGCCGGAAAACACGCGCAAAATCTTTTTTGGCAGCACGCTGCATTCGACCTTTGAGCCAGGCGCCCGTTATGAATACATTGGCCCGAATGAGAAGGGCGAAGAGGTTGTGCATGTATACGGAACGGTGCTGGAATATAAGCAAAATGAGCTATTCAGCTGTACGGAGCACCCGGGACCCTCTTATCGTGAAAATCATGCGGAGCTGGAGACGCGGCTTACCCTGTCGCTTGAGAAGGTCGGCGGCTGCACGAAGCTGACGCTGGTGAATGATAAGTGGCCAGCAGACCACCCGTCGTATGAAAATACGAAGGCGAGCTGGTGGATGATTCTCAGCAATATTAAGACGCTGGCGGAGACGGGCAAGACGCTTGATTTTGGCTGGTAAGCGCACAGACGTAAGAACCAGAGCCATAGGCGGCTTTGGTTCTTTGTTGCGATTTAAAGTAAGAATAACGAGTCAGCCTGGTTTGGCTAAACTTCTTTACAAACCCTAGGAACAAGCTAATATGGTTGTTATATACCTACAAGCGATCAAGGGGATGGATTTATGAGTGTAAAACTTTTATATATTGAGGATGACAAGGAAATTGGAGATTTCGTATGTGCCCATTTGAAGGAGCAGGGCTATGAGGTGTTGTGGCTGCTCAGCGGTGAACGGGCGCTGGAGGAGGCAGAGGGCTGTGGACTGGCGATTTTGGATGTGATGCTGCCGGGTCTGGATGGCTTTACGATTGGGCAGAGGCTGAAAAAAAACGACCCGAGCCTGCCCATTTTAATGTTGTCCGCTCGGACGGCCATTGATGATAAGCTGCAGGGCCTGCAATTTGCTGATGATTATTTGACCAAGCCTTTTCATCCTGATGAGCTGACGGCAAGGGTCGAGGTTCTTCTGCGCCGCTTTGCGAACGTTGCGGCTGAGCCGCTGGCGGTGAAGCATTGGCTCGTGTATGAGCAGGAGAATCGGATTGAAAATCGGGAGACCGGCGAAGAGCTGATTTTGACCGGCAAGCAGTTTCAAATTTTCTCCTACCTTCTGCGGCATCTAGGGCAGATTATGACGAAGGAGCAAATTTATGAGGGTGTATGGGGCGAGGCTTACCTGGAAGGGGACAAGACGCTGATGGTACATATCCGTTATTTGCGTGAGAAGCTGGAGAAGGACCCGGCCCATCCCGAAATCATTGAGACGGTGCGGGGTATCGGTTACCGGGTGAAGCCGTGAAGCGGGATAAGAAGGAGCAGCGGACACACAAAGGTGGCCGTTTTTTTCAATCGCTGCAATCCAAATATTTGCTCATTATATTATCGGCGTTTCTGTTCGTGCCGATCGTGTTTCCAGTCGCAACGATTTTGTATTATTTGCTGGGAGTTGCGGTTCAACAGCAGGACATGCAGGTGCTTAAATACGGCAACACCAGCCAGATTGAGCTAATGTTTCATCAGCAGGCGGCTGAGCTCTCCGGCGCATCCAACCTGCACATCAATGACACGCTGCATAAGCTGCGGGAGCGTTATCCGGATGCTTCCTTTTTTTGGGTCGATGGGAATGGAAAGACCAAGCTGGAGCTTGGCGGGCAGGTCGGACTGCCGGTAATTTGGTCGAATGAGGATAGCATCCAGTTTATGAAGGAATATACCGGCTCGGATACGTTTACGGTTGTTGCCTTTATTGGCGATAAGCCGCTTGGCCAAGGCTTTATGGCGATGCAATTGCCGCGTTCGCTTGTGCAAAGCAATACGCCGCTCATTTCCGGAGCCCCTTTTTATATTCTTTTTCTCATCCTGGTGTTCCTGTTCTTCGTGGCTTTATCGCTGTTGTTCTTCCGCCATATTCGCACGCGTCTGCTGCGTTTGCAGGCCGCTATGACGAGGCGGGGAGAAGAAGGGCTTCCGCTTCCGGTGGAGGTGAATAAGCACGATGAGATTGGACAGCTCGAAATCGCTTTTAATGAAATGATTTTGCAGCTTAGAGCGGGCAGGCAGCGGGAACGCGAAGAGGAGGAACTGCGCAAGGAGCTGATTGCGAATTTATCGCATGATCTTCGTACGCCGATGACGGTGATGGGCGGTCAGCTGTATACGCTGCACAAGGAGCCGCTGAGTCAATCAGGACGCGAAACGGTGAAGCAGCTGGAACATAAAATCGATACGGTCAGCAGCCTGATCGAAAATCTGCTCTCGTATACGCTGATGACCAGCGGACGCTATCCGCTGGAGCTGGCACCGCAGGATGTGCTGCGGCTTGTCAGGGAAAGCGCAGCTTCCTGGTATCCGCTCTGGGAGCGCGAAGGACTGGCGGCGGATATTGAATTGCCCGAGCAGCCGCTTGTTTGGAGCGTGGACAAGGAAGGCTTCCGTCGCATTTTGGATAACCTGTTCCAAAATGCCGTGCGCCATGCCGCGGAAGGCGGCTACATTGGCGTTGCCGTGATTCAGCATGGCGAGCATTCGGCACTCGTCATTTCGGATCGGGGGCCCGGCACCCAGTCGGCCTCGAAGGAAAAAGGAGCAGGCATCGGCCTTGCGATTGTTCATTATTTGGTCCGCGAGATGGGGCTGGCGTGGCATATCGACAGCTCGGCTGCTGGCACGCGTATTCTGATCTACCCGGAAGCGGCGGCGGGTTATTTTTTAAACAAAATTTAAACAAAGCAGGTCTATGGTTTTAACCTTGATGCGTTATTCTAGCTTTCGAGGTGATAGACATGAACGAGTGGGTCATAGAAACGAAGGGACTTAGTAAAAAATATAAAGGGCGCTACGCCGTATCGGGTCTGAATTTGCGAATTGCCAAAGGCGACATTTATGGCTTCCTTGGGCCCAATGGCGCGGGAAAAACGACGACCATCCGCATGCTGCTTGGGCTGATTAAGCCGTCCAGCGGCAGTGTGCATATTTTCGGCAAAGCGCTGCAAAAGGAACGGCTGGCGATACTTCGCAAAATTGGCTCGCTGGTGGAGTACCCGTCCTATTACGGGCATTTAACAGCAATCGATAATTTGGAGGCGATTCGCCGAATTATTGATGCTCCAAAGACGAGAATTTCCGAGGTGCTGGACATCGTTGGTTTAACGAAGGAAGCCCGGCGGCCCGTAAAGGGCTATTCGCTCGGCATGAAGCAGCGTCTTGGCATCGCCAGCGCATTGCTGGGCAATCCGGAGCTGCTAATATTGGATGAGCCAACGAATGGCCTCGACCCATCCGGCATTTTGGAAATTCGCGAGCTGATTAAGCGCATGCCGCAGCAGCATGGCATTACGGTGCTCATCTCCAGCCATTTGCTGAGCGAGGTTGAACAAATGGCTAGAACGGTGGGCATTGTCCGCCAAGGGGAGCTTGTTTTTCAGGATACGATTCAAAATTTGCAGCAGCAGGCACAAGGCTCGATTGTACTGCGGGTATCCGACCCGCAAGCGGCGCTGCTCACCTTGTATGAGCAGGGCTTGGACGCTGTCAGAGAGGGCTCGCTCATTACACTGGAAGGAGTTAGTGATGCTGCTGCGGCGCAGATGGTCAACCAATTAGTAGCGCGCAAGCATGAAGTGTACCGCATCGAGGAAAAGAGAAAGTCGCTGGAGGACCTTTTCCTGCAAATTGTTGGGGAAGGGGGACAGAGGTGATGGGCATGCTTTTCAGGGCACTATCTGCCGATTTATTGAAAATACGTCGTAAAGGGCTTTGGGCGCTCGTTATAATTGCTCCTTTTGGCGTTGTATTGCTGCAAGCTGTCAATTTTGGGCTTCGTTATGACTATTTGGTGAAGCAATATACCGAAGATTTATGGGGCGGCCTGCTGCATAACATCTTCATGTTTGTACCAATATCACTGTTTCTCGGCTGTGTGCTTGTCAGCTCGCTGCTGGCGAATGTGGAGCATGGCACAGGCTCATGGAAGCAGCTGCTGGCGCTGCCTATATCAAGGCTGACGGTGTTTTCTGCGAAATTTGCGCTGAGCGCGATTTTGCTGGCATGCTCCTGCCTGCTGCTTGCCGTGTTCTCTGTCGCTTTAGGTGTGCTGCTTGGCTTCGGCTGGCACTTTCCGCTGACAGAGGTGCTGCGGCTAAGCTTCTATCCTTATGCAGGTGCGCTGCCCATGCTTGCATGCATGTTATGGCTCTGCATGACCTTTCGCAATCAGGGCTTCTCCATTTCCGCCGGGATCGTTACTGCGATAGCTTCCTTGTATCTTCCGGCAAAATATACGTGGCTGCCGCTGAATTGGCCGCTGCTCGCCTTCAGAGGCGAGCAGGGAGAGCTTTATATCGGCGCAGGAATATTGACCGGGCTCGTTATTTTTTCACTGGGCTCTGTCCATTTTGGCCGAAGGGATGTGGTCTAAAATGGCTGCATTCATAAGGCTGCTGGCTTCCGAGCGGCTTAAGCTATCCCGTTCCTTCATCTGGCTGCTCGTTCCCATTAGTCCACTGCTGGCTCTTTTTCTAGGCGTTCTCTCTAATTCAATAGAGGGCACGCCTGCCGAGCAATATGAAGGCTTATATTCATCCATGGCGTTGTTTCATGCGGTGCTGCTTTTGCCGATTTTGACAGGCGTCTTTGCGGCTTTCGTTTGCCGCTACGAGCATGCAGGGGGAGGCTGGAAGCAGCTGCTGGCGCTGCCAATATCGCGTAAATCGCTGTATTTCGCCAAGTTCTGGCTCGTTTCCGAGCTGCTCATCGGTGTGCAGCTGCTTTTCTTGGCAGCGGTGCTCATTACAGGTGCTGCCCGCGGACTCCATGAAATCCCTTGGCATTTCATGCTGCTGGGCTTGCTGGGAGGTTGGCTCGCTTGCTTGCCATTAGCAGCGCTTCAGCTGTGGGCATCCACCAGCTGGAGCAGTTTTGCAGCGCCGCTAACGATTAACGTCATGTTGACGCTGCCGAATATATTAGTTATCAACTCAGCGGAGTATGGTCCCTTTTATCCTTGGGCGCAGCCGACGATTGCAATGCTGGCGCTGGGCTCCGAAAATTACGGTGCCTTCACTGTACCTACAATGAACTTGTTTATGACGATTATAGGCAGCTTGCTTTTATTTTTTATTGGGGGCCTGCTCTATTTTCGAGCTAAAGAAATATAATAACAGACAACAGCCCATGCAGCTCGGCCTTACGGTTTGAGCTGCTGCTGCGTTTTCTGCTGCTTATGCAAGAGCGGCCTGACCACATACCAGAAATAGAGGGCGCTAATAAGCATAACGATAGCGGTAATGAGAAAAGGGAGCTGGACATTTTTGTGCTCCAGCATTAATCCTGTTGCATAGGCAGCCGCCGCGCCGCCGATACTGCGGAACAGAGAGCGCAATCCCGCAAAGCTGTTGCGGTCCTCGTCCGGGAGCGCCGACATCGTGTTGCTGTCGATCAGCGTATTAAGGAAGGCGAACAGCCCGCCTCGCAGCAGCAGAGCGCCAGCAAACAGGCTAACCGAGCTCGTTACGGACAGCACCGCTGCACTTATAATGATAAGCGCGAACAGCAGCATATACGTTTTCACCTCGCCGAGCCTGGACAAGATTGAAGGCACGAGCAAGGTGGCGATGAATAAGAAGAAATAATGGGCTGCGAGCAGCGATGATACGGCTTCGTTTTCCCAATCGAGCTGGTACTTTACGATGACGTTCAGGAAGGGCATGGTTAAAGCGCCAGCAATGCCGGATATGAAAATAAACCCGGACAGCAGCCAAACTTGCTTCGTCGGCAATAGTTGAGCGAGTGAACGAGTGAATTTACGCGAAGCGGATTTTTCCATAACTGCCGCCCGATTCACGCTACCTGCTCCCGTTTTCCTAGCATTCGCTGCCGCTGTTGATCGATCATCTCCCGGGTGGTGTGCCTCCTGCGTTTGCTGCTTCACTACAGCGTGGCGGTCAGAAGGCAGCTTCAAGCCGCGAATGATCGCAAGCAGCAGCATGAATATCGCCGCCAGCCACAGCTGCGGCTCATAGTTATCTTCAGGCGTGCCAAGCCAGCGGGGCAAATACCCGCCGAGCAGCGTACCGCCGATGTTGAAGAACATAAATACTGCAAGAAACAGGCTGTAAGCCTGCGTTTCCGATTCCCGTGACCGATTATATTGAAACAACAGCTGTGTTTCCGTTGCGACAATGAATACGATGCCGCAGGACAGCATAGCCTGAGCGCAATAATATAGAAGCAAGTGGTCGCTCACTGCAAACAGCGCAAAGCTGCCGGACATCAAGCTGATGCCGATGACCATAATGCGCTTTCGCCCCAGACGCCCTGCCAGCATGCTGGCGGGGATGCCGACTGCTCCTCCAATTAAGGTGCTGACCGATGTCAGGTGGCCGATTGCCTCCTCATTCACACCCTTGGATAAAAAATATAAATTCAGCACAAGGCTCGACAGCCCCATGGTCATTCCAAAGCATATTTCGCTAAAAATCAGCCATTTTGCAGCGGGCGCAAGCTGTTTAATGGCCTTGCCGTATCCAAACATAACGATCCCCAATCTGATGATGAACAGTGCTTTCGTTAAACGACTCTACTGCTTCCCATGTGGAATTTTAACTTTCATGAAGTATAACATGAGCGGTTAGAAGCGTATAGAAGTCTAGGGGATGAACGATTATAATGAATTCTATCCATTCTTTCAAAGAAAGCGGTGTAACCATGAACGGCTCTGTGTATATATTTATTATTTTGATCGCCGGACTGATTTTATGGAGGAGAACGCGCAGCTTTTATCGTCCGATTCGCGGCAGCGGCATACGGCTGCTGCTTCCCCTCCTTTTCATGCTGCCAGGCATGATGCTTTTCCTCAATCCCCGCATCCATGCGCCGCTGCTGGAGTGGATTGCAGCTATTGTTATCGGTTTAGCGCTGTCGATACCACTCATCTGGACGACCAATTATGAGGTGCGCGAGGATCAGCAAATTTATGCGAAAAAGAATATGGGCTTCATCGTCGCTTTTCTAGCGATTTTGGGTATTCGCTTGCTGCTGCGGAATTACGTGTCGATGCTCAATCCGGAAACGTTCGCCGCCTTGTTTATGGTAATCGCCTTTTCCTATGTGATTCCTTGGCGCGTCATGTCTTACCTGAAATTCAGAAAGCTCTTAAGAGGACGGCTTGTGGCGTAGTCTTCTAATGTATACAAGCAAGGCAATTGGACCTGTAGGAGGTCCGATTGCCTTTTTTCAAATATAAGCATTGATAAGTTACAAGGCATACTCGAAAAGTAAATAATTACATTCATGAGAAAGCTCATTGACAGCCTATAGGCTTTTCTCTATTATTAGTGAGAATCATTATTACTGAATCGAAACGGAGATAACGACAACATGATTAGAACGACCAAGAAAACGCTGCTATCTATTGCAGCTACGATTTTCCTCGTATCAACCGTGCTTATGGCATGTACGAAGCAGGAAGCGGCTCCAAGTGCTAGCAATGGAACTGCTGAAAACGCAGCAGTCACAACAGAGAAGGCCATTACGCTATCTTGGCCGCGCGATATTGGAACGATGAATCCCCACACCTATAACCCTTCACAGCTATTTGCCCAATCGATGATTTATGAGCCATTGGTTAGCTATAAAGCAGGAGGCAAGCTTGAGCCAATGCTGGCTGAATCATGGACAATTTCGGAGGATGGCAAGGAATATACCTTCAAGCTTCGTCAAAATGTGAAATTTTCCGACGGAACGTCTTTTAATGCAGCGATCGTGAAGAAAAATTTTGATGCGGTCATGAAAAACCCGAATCTGCACAGCTGGCTTGGCGTTATCAACGTTCTGGACAAGACGGAAGCTGTTGATGAATACACCTTTAAAATGACGCTGAAGCAGGCGTATTATCCAGCTATTCAGGATCTGTCACTCGTTCGCCCCGTTCGTTTCTTGGGTGAAGCCGGTTTCCCGGATGACGGAGATACTTCTAAAGGAATTAAGAAGCCGGTTGGAACAGGACCGTGGTTGCTGGTTGAATACAAGAAGGACGAATATGCCGTATTCACGCGCAACCCGAATTACTGGGGCGAAAGTCCAAAAATTGATAAAATCACGGTCAAAATCATTCCTGACCCAGAAACACGCGTATTGGCGTTTGAAAAAGGCGACCTTGATTTGATTTATGGAGAAGGTGTCATCAGCATGGATGCCTTCAAGCAATTGAAAGAATCCGGCAAGTATACCACGCAATTGTCCGAGCCGGTCGCAACAAGAAGCTTGCTGCTGAATACAACCAATGACAAGCTTTCCGATTTGCGGGTGCGTCTAGCGCTCCAATCTGGCTTTAACAAGCAGGCGATGGTTGAAGGGATTACGCTCGGCCTGGAGGAGAAGGCGGATACGATTTTGTCCAAAAACTTCCCGTACACGGATATCGACGTACAGCCTGTCGCATACAATACGGATCAAGCGACTGCTTACCTAGATGAAGCGGGCTGGAAACTGTCTGCCGGCAAAGCGGTTCGCGAGAAGGATGGACAGGCATTAGAGCTGGAATTGATCTTCGATAAGACCGATCCGATTCAGAAAGCTATGGCTGAGACGATGCAAGCCGAATGGAGCGCGATTGGCGTTAAGCTGAACATAACGGGACTTGAGCTCACGACGCAAATAGAGCGCCGGAAAGCGGGCAATTATGACCTTGATTTCTGGAGTAACTATGGAGCACCTTATGATCCGCATTCCTTCATTAACGTTGTAGCAGAGAAAGGCTGGGGCGTTGCGGAAGCCAATGCTGGCTTACCAATGAAGCAAGAGCTCGATCAGCAAATTCATGAGGTGCTTTCCTCGACGGATGAGACGAAGCGCCAGCAGCTTTACAGCTCGATTTTGCTGACGCTGCAGGAGCAATCGGCGATTGTGCCAATTTCCTATATTAAGAAAACAGTAGTATTCCAAAACAAGGTGACGGACTTTGCGTTCCCTGCGAACCGAGACGAAAATCCTTTTGAAGGAATAAACATTAGCCAGTAGCAAGCAGCCAGCAGGGAGGCAATCCATGATTAGCTATATCGGGAAGCGATTGCTCGCAATCGTTCCCATCATTCTTTTTGCCATTCTTATTACGTTCGTGCTGATTCATGTTTCGCCTGTAGATCCAGCGGAAGCCTATTTAACAGCTGCCCATATTCACCCGACGGAGGAACTGCTCGCTGAGAAGAGACATGAATTTGGTCTGGATCAGCCTTTGCTTGTTCAATATTGGCATACGGTCGTCAAGATGGCGCAGCTTGATTTTGGACTATCGTTTATGACGAATGAGCCGGTGTGGGAGGATGTGGTGTCGAAAATGCCCGCGACGGTGCAGCTCGCCGTCAGCAGTATTTTGTTTGCGATGCTCGTCAGCATCCCGCTCGGCTTTTTATCGGCCATTTATAAAAACAGCGTGATTGATTATTTCAGTAGAGGGCTCTCCTATTTCGGGGCGTCCATCCCGCAGTTTTGGCTCGGTTATTTATTGATGTTCTTTTTCGCCGTCAAGCTGGATCTGCTTCCCGTAGAAGGCAAAGGCACGTGGGAGCATCTCGTGCTCCCGACGCTAACGCTGTCACTCGCTCTTATCGCTATCTATACCCGGCTGCTGCGTGCGAGTGTGTTGGAGCAATTGCAGGAGTCGTATGTGATATATGCGAAGACGCGTGGAATCAAACAGCGAATTATTATGGTCAAGCATGTGCTGAAAATAGCGATTTCACCCGTCATTACAGGACTTGGCATGAACTTTGGCAAATTGCTGACCGGGACGATTATCGTGGAGCAGGTATTTTCCTGGCCGGGGTTCGGTCGTTATTTCGTCGATGCGATTTTCAATCGGGATATTCCGGTCATCCAGTGTTATGTGTTCCTTGCGGCTTGCTTGTTCATTATCTGCAATTTAATCGTTGATTTGGTACAGCTTTATATGGATCCCCGAATTTCCCTGAAAGGAAGAACCGACCAGTGATTGCGAGACTACGCACCGTCCTGAGGGGCCAGAAAGCGATTGCCATATGCACGGCCATTTTACTAGTTTTCGCAATAGTGACCCTTTTAGCTCCATGGATTTCGCCGCATGATCCCATTAAAGTCAATTTGGCGCTTAAGCTGCAGTCGCCCTCGGCAGACTATTGGCTCGGTACCGACCATTTAGGGCGTGACAATTTTTCGCGTCTGCTGCATGGCGCCCGTATTTCGCTTGGCCTAGCGTTCCTGATTTTCATTGCCTCCCTGGGGATTGGCTTAGTGATAGGAACCATCGCAGGGTACAGAGGGGGCTGGCTGGATGCTTGCCTGATGCGCTTTTGCGAAGCGGTCATGACGATTCCGAATCTCGTGCTCGTACTGGGTATGGTCGGCATTTTTGGACCGGGACTGCTGCAGGTTGTGCTCGCATTGATGCTGGTACAGTGGGTTTATTACGCCCGCATGTTCCGCGGCATGGTTATCAGCTTAAAAGAACGCCAGTTTATTACCGCCGCTCGAATCAGCGGCTCCTCTGAGTGGAAAATTATTAGACGGCATATTATTCCGAATGTGCTGCCGCCGATTTTGGTCATGGGAACGCTTGAAATGGGCTGGGCGATTATGGATATTTCGGCTTTATCATTTCTAGGCCTCGGCATTCAGCCGCCGACCCCGGAGTGGGGAGCGATGATTCATGAAGGCAAAGCCTTTATTCGCAGCCATCCGGAATTGATGTTATATCCGGGCTTAATGATTTTGCTTGTGGTCATTACATTCAACGTATTAGGCGAGGCGTTGTCGGAGCGGTTTGGGGTAAAACGACGGATGTGAATAGGAATGAGGCCCATGGTGGAAAAATCTCGCAAGGTACTGCAGGTAAGCGGCTTGCGTGTGAAAGTAAAGTCGGAGCAAGGGATGCTTTCCCTAGTCGAGGATATTCATTTTGATATTGAGCGTGGCCAGGTGCTAGGCCTTGTAGGAGAGAGCGGCAGCGGCAAGTCGGTAACCTGCAATTCCCTGCTGCAGCTGCTGGACCCGAAGCATACGACCGTCGAAGGCAGCATTCTATTGAATGGCCGTGAGCTGAATGGTCTGAAGGCGGAGGACATGCGGCGAATACGCGGCAAAGAAATGTCTTTCATTATGCAAAATCCAATGAATGCTTTTACGCCGGTGTATACGATTGGCGTTCCTTTCATTGAAACGATTCGCACGCATACCGCCCTTACGAAAAAACAAGCTGCAGAGCTGGCAGTCACCGCGATGGAGGCGATGAATTTGCCTGATCCCGCCAAGCTGCTGAACTTGTATCCGTTCCAGCTCAGCGGCGGCATGCTGCAAAGGGTCATGATTGCGATATGCATGGTTCTGCGTCCAGCGGTCGTCATTGCAGATGAACCAACAACGGCGCTGGATGTCGTGAACCAATTGCAGGTGCTGAGAGAGCTGGATCGCCTTCGTGTGGAGCAAGGCACGTCGATCCTGCTCATTTCCCATGATTTAGGTGTCATTTCGGAACTGGCGGACGAGGTTGCTGTGATGCAGCAGGGGCGGATTGTAGAAAAGGCAGATGTGTTTCAATTGTTTGACCACCCGCAGCATCCATACACGCAGAAGCTGCTGAATGCCAGACCGAAGCTGCCGGACCATTTGAGCGGGTATTTTGAAAACAGGGGGTAACGTATGCTGCTGCAGGTAAAGGAAGTCACCCATACCTATGGTGAGACGAGGCTGCTATGGCGTTCTTCCAAGCGTGCCCCTGTGCTCTCGAATGTTTCTCTTGCTCTGGAGGAAGGCGAATGCCTCGGTCTGCTCGGGACAAGCGGTGCGGGAAAAAGCACATTAGGCAAAGTGATTCTCGGCTTGGAACGGCCGCAAGCAGGTCAGGTTTTTTTTCAGGGACATGATCTTTATCAATCGAATAAAGCGACCCGCAGAGCATTGCGCCGGGATTTGCAAGTGGTGTTTCAGGACTGTTACTCATCGGTCAATCCGCGTGCGACGGCGGAGCAGATTATTGGGGAGCCATTGGAAAATTATGAGCGTCTGTCCCTGCAGGAGCAAAAAAGAACGATTGGCGGGCTGCTTGAACGGGTCGGCCTGAAGCCGGATGATATGCGGAAATACCCGAACCAATTTAGCGGAGGCCAATTGCAGCGTATTAATATTGCGAGAGCGATTGCCTTAAAGCCAAAGCTGATTGTGCTGGACGAATCGGTCAGCAGTCTCGATATGGTGAATCAAACGCATATATTGAGCTTATTAAGCGAGCTGAGGGCGGATTTTGGGCTTTCGTATGTGTTTATTACGCATGATATCAAAGCGGCCTACTCCATATCGGATAAGCTTGCAGTAATGGAGCATGGGCAAATCGTTGAGATGTGCGACGATAAAGATCAAGTTTTTGCATCCCCTCACAGGGCCGTGAAAAAACTGCTTGCCGCGATGCTTCCTGAGCATCCTCGCTATCGTTCACGTTCGTTGGGCAGCCGCGCAGAGGCTTAATCGTAGACAAAGAAGATCGCAAGAAAAGAAGACTCCAGCCCCACTAGTATAGTGGTTTTGGAGTCTTCTTTATTTGCATTATTAATGACGGATTCCGCTAAGCACGAATGTGGCAAGTAGATTCACAGTGGCAGCGAGTACGCTGCCTTGTCACATCGCCTTGCTGCCGACGTATTGCTTCTTGCGCACATAGAAGCGGTTAGCTGCCATGCGAACGAGCTGATACGTGACCTCAGCGACGAGAATGCCGCCAACAACATCAAGCAGGGAATGCTGCTTAATGAATACGGTAGAGGCGATGATAAGCCACATGAGGACGCTCCAGGCGATACGGGAAACGTTACCCAGCTTCAGGTCTCGGTTGATCGTAATGAACAGCAAATAGCTGGTGAGGCAATGCACGCTTGGGAAGCAATTAAGCGGAGCATCATTATTATAAATAAACTGTACCAGCGTCAGCGCCAAATTGCTTGGTTCAATGTCCGGGCGCGGCACATACGTAGCAAACAATAGAAAAATCACATTGCAGCCCATAACGGCAATATTGTAGACAGCTAGAACGCGCCAATAGATTTTGCGGTCAACAATGGCAAAGTAGATAAACGCCAAATACATGACAGGCATCCAGCTCATATAAGGAAAGACAAACCAGGAGAGGAAAGGGATTTTTAAGTCAATCCAATAATAGTTGTAATGGACGGTTTCAATGGCACCTGCATTTCTCCCAATCCATAAGTAAATCAATCCTTGTATATAAATGGTTGATACACCTAATACATGCCACCATCGTAAAAAAAACGACTTCATCACAGCCTCCTTAAGCGACGCACTTAAAATTTTTAAAAATATTAGCTTATATAAGTATCACACTTATAATGGGCTCATATTTCACCTCGAAACGTTAGCTTTGCCGCCAGAGGACGGCGACAGTCGTTTACGCTAGTCATTTCTCTGCCTTAACTATAGACAATTTAGCTTCCTATTTCAAATTGTATGCGATTTCCCTGATTTCTCCTGAAACACAATCGCGCTTTCGTGGGCAGGGCGTACAGGCTGTTTCAGCCAGGTTGGTACGTTATCGGGAGAATATGGCAGGATGTTTCTGGATGCCTCCCATGAGCTTGTGAGATAGTGGCTAAGCGCATATTATCGGACCAGAGACGGTCTGACCGGATTTTATACATCCTGCAAAGTCCGCTATACTTAAAGAAACCCGATCGCTGGGGAGAAGGTGAAACGGCTGTCGCCGTCCTTTGGCGGCGCGGTGCGTTTCAGTCCGAGAAATATAAGCGTAATTATAGTGTGAAACTTATAACTCTTATATTTGAACAAAATGGAGGTTACTCACTTGACTTACAAGAAGATGTTGGGACGCCGAAACGAAATTCTGAAACGACACTTGAACTCATTCATTCTTAAAAATAATCGGGAAGGCTTGAGCGGGCAAGAACACAACTTTTACCAAAGCATGCTCAAGGAGTTGTACCAAGGCGAATCACAGCTGAATGCGATGAAAAGCTAAGCTTATTGAAAACAAATGCGTATGCATCAAAGGATATGCAGGCAAATGGAATAGGGTTACTGAAGACTGCTGGGCAATGCCCAGCAGTCTTTTTTGTCGTGTAGGAAATCCATAGCCGAACGCGAGCAGGTTAACAGGCGCTCGGCTATGGTTTGCTTTTTTGCGTGCTAAGTACTCAATAGCGCTTCTCTGCGAAAACTGTAGCTAAGCTGCTGTCGACTCCTTCAATATACAGAGGCACCGCGTAGACGGCGCTCACATTGGACAAATTATGATTTAAGTTCATATCCTCGATCAACAGGATAAATCGTCCATCCACCCGGTCTTTCCCAAGCATGGTTTGGTGGAACGCGATGCCTTCATCCATATGCAGCGGAGATGTAGAAGAAATAAAATCCATGCCTACAGCCCGCAGGGAATCAAACACCATTAAGTAGTTTGCGGCGGATACGGAAAAACCGGGGTTGTTATTGCCGTAACGAACAGGATCAGACTCACGAATTTCGCCGAAGCCCGTGCGAATGAGCAGCAAATCTGAACCGGCGATTTGGTTGGCGAAAGGTTCTAGATCTGCTTTAGTAATCAGCTCATTATCAGTTTTTGGAATATCGAGTACAGTGACATGGTTAAAGACGAAATAATCAATGGGAATTTCGGTTAGTTTTTTGCCTTGGGGATTAAAATGCCAGGGGCCGTCAATGTGAGTCCCGCTATGATTAATGGTTTTTATAATAAATTCATTATACAGATCGCCATTCTGGATGCTGAACTTCTGCACGATCTCAACGGGAGGATTATCTTTATAGACAGGGGTATGCACACTTAGCGGATAGGACAAAAGCAGTCGCTTCATTTCAAGTACTCTCCTTTATATTTATTTTGCAGTGCCTTTTCTACTGCTCTCGCGAGTCTGTAATTGAAGCAAGCCATTCTCGCCGACTAATACAGCATGGAACTATTTTATTGATGAAGCGGCTTATTCATGACCAAAAGAGCCAGGAAAACACGGCTAAACCCGCTGTTTCCGCTCTTTTTTTTAATCGCTTACATTTACGCTGGTGTTTTCTAAACAGATGTGTTATGATAAGGGTAATAAAAAATTAGACCTGAATTCACATATGATAGAAGGTTATGGTTTTTGAGGTTATAGCCTGCTACCATATGTGATTTCTTATTTTTAACGAAATAAAGGGGTCATGTTTTATAAAGAAGGAGGTGCTCTTATGCAAACAGGAACAGTTAAATGGTTTAACGCTGAAAAAGGCTTTGGTTTCATCGAAGTTGAAGGCGGAAACGATGTATTCGTACATTTCAGTGCAATCACTGGCGACGGATTCAAAACTTTGGACGAAGGTCAACAAGTTGAATTCAACGTGGTTCAAGGTAACCGTGGACCGCAAGCCGAGAACGTTGTAAAGCTGTAGGCTTTAAAACGGACTAATTGCCCGCAAGGGATCAAAGACAGCTGTTCGGGATTTTTCCCGGCAGCTGTTTTTTTGTGTTTTAGAAATAATCAGCGCAAACGCCCCATTGTATGAGCGTTGACGAAAGGCTGGGCGAGCGCTACACTGAAAGGGAATCATGTTTAGGATGACGAAAGCGCTTACCAGAATAAGAGCTTCTTCCATTAGACTAACGGGTTGGTGAAGAAAGTGGAAAAAATAAAAGTAGGCGTAATTGGGGCAGGTTTTATCGGTCCAGCACATATAGAGGCCTGCCGAAGGCTAGGCTTTGTAGAAGTGGTAGCGGTTTCCGGTTCGGATCAAAGCTCCACTGACAAAAAGGCGAAGGAACTGGGTGTGCCGCTCGCTTATGGCGATTACCGGGACATGCTGAAAAATCCCGATATTCAGGCGATTCATAACTGTACGCCGAACCATCTGCATTATCAAATTACGAAGGAAGCCATTGAAGCGGGCAAGCATGTGCTTTCAGAAAAGCCGCTGGCGATTTCTAGTAGGGAATCGGCGGAGCTGCTGCGGCTTGCGAAGGAAAAAGGCATCGTCCACGGCATTAATTTCAATTATCGCCAGTTTCCGATTATTCAGCAGCTTGCCTCTATGGTAAGGGATGGCGATTTAGGCAAAGTCAATTTGGTTCACGGCAGCTATTTGCAGGACTGGCTGCTGTACGAAACGGATTATAACTGGCGGATGTCGTCGGATATCGGCGGCAGATCCAGAGCGATAGCGGATATAGGCTCGCATTGGTGCGATTTGATTAAATATGTAACGGGCAAAAAGATTGACGCGGTATTCGCTGATTTCTCCACCGTGCATCCCGTACGGAAGAAGCCGAAGCAGGCTTCCGAAACGTATCAGAAGCGAGGAGATAACGTAGAATATGAAGATGTAGCAATTGATACGGAAGACTATGCAACCGTCTTGCTGCGTTTCACCGACGGAACGAAGGGCGCCTTCTCGGTTTCGCAAGTGAGCGCGGGGCGCAAAAACCGGCTCAGCTTCGAGCTGAATGGCACGGAGAAATCAACCTTCTGGAACCAGGAGGAAGCGGAAAAGCTGTGGATTGGCTACCGGGACAAGGCGAATGAGGTATTGATGGCTGATCCGGCGCTTTTTGCGGCAGACGCCCGTTCCTCCATTCATCATCCGGGTGGGCATAATGAAGGCTGGCCGGATGCCATCAAGAACATGATGCAGCATTTCTATGCGTATATTCGCGACGGCAAGCAGCTGAGCGGCGAGGAGCCGCCTTTCGCAACGTTTTTGGACGGGCATGTTTCGATGAGCACGACGGATGCTATATTGAAAAGCCAAGCGACGGAGAAGTGGGTTAAGGTTGAGGTTATGGAAGTATAGCGGAAATAGAGACATGGCTGCTTTATATGAAGCGCTATGTCTTTTTTTGTGGGACCTACCCTTTTTTCGAATCCGAAGCCTTTCTTAAAATAGTACCCTAGAATTATTATGAATTAACACTCCATAAAATTAACCTTGCTGTCGATATTATAGTATAACGCTTTTAATAAAGGGGAAATGGGAAATTATGACTACCGTTCAAGCTCTGGTTGAAGCCATGCCTTTCATTCGACAAATGATTCGTGAGGATGTTTCACTATCCATCATTGATGAGAAATCCTTTGTTTATTATGATACAGAGGACCCGTTCAAGCTCGGATATAAATCCGGCGACCCTTTGCTGGAGGTTAATCAGAACTATAAGGATTTGAAGAATGGCAACGAGAAGACGGTAGCCCATATTCCGAAGGAAATAGCGGGTGTGCCGCTGGATTGCTTATTTTTGCCTATAAAAAATGAACAGGGTGAAATGCAAGCCTGTCTGTGCGTCACCTACAAAATGGATAATCAAGAGCTGCTGAAACAGCTCATGGATAAGACGGAGCATTTTAATGGGAAATTGCTCGATGGTGTCCAGCATCTGGCTGCCCATTCGGAGCAGCTGAACTCGACATCCGAGGAAATTTTAATTAATACGAAGGAAGCGGTCGAAAAGTCACGCGATGTCAATAAAGTCGCAGGCTTTATCCGCGAAATCTCAGAGCAAACCAATCTGCTTGGGCTCAATGCGGCCATTGAAGCAGCACGTGTAGGTGAAGCGGGAGCAGGCTTTGGCGTGGTGGCGTCGGAAATTCGCAAGCTGTCCGTGGATACGAAAGGTGCGACCACGCAAATTGAGAAGTCGCTCAAGCTGGTGCAGGAGTCAATCAAGCTGATGGAAACGGAAATTGCCGAAATAACGTCATCCTCTCAAGAGCAAGCGAAGCTGGTCAGCAATCTCATGGAGGTTATTGAGCAGATGAACGAAACGGGGCTGGAAATGCACGGCTTCATTAAAAAAGTCATCTCGTATCAGCAATAAATCGATAGCAAAGGGCGATTTTACTCCATTTGCGGATGTATGCTATGATTCGAGCATACCCTACAACTGGAATGAAATCAGGTGAAAGTTATTAAAATCGGTTTTCGGACGATTAAAACGGCAGTTGGCGTCAGCCTGTCGATCTTAATCGCCCATTATTTGCAGCTGGAAAACTTTACGGCAGCGGGTATTTTGACGCTGCTGTGCATTCAGCGGTCCCGCCGCCAGTCGAATCAAGCGGCCGTTAGCCGCTTTCTTGCTTGTATGACGGGCATGCTTTTCTCGATGCTCATGTTTCAATTGCTCGGCTACCATGCGTATGCCTTTTTGGTCGTTCTGCTGCTGTTCATTCCGTTTTGCGTGAAGCTGCGCATACATGAAGGCATAGCCAGCAGCGCGGTTATTATGATGCATGTGTTTGTCCATGGCAAGGTCGAGGTTTCTTTTCTGCTCAATGAGCTGTTCGTCGTCGTGATTGGCCTTGGCGTTGCGCTGCTCGTAAACAGCTACATGCCGAGTATTGATAAGGAAATGACTCGCTACAAGCAGGAGACGGAGCGTTATATTGCCGTCATTCTCAGGGAATATGCCTGTTATTTGAAGAAGGGGTATACGCTGTGGGACGGCAATGAGCTGCTGCAGCTGGAAACGGTGCTGCGGAAGGCGAGCCAGATCGCCCAACTGGATGCGGAAAATTACCGATCGCTCAAGAAAGGACCGAGCTATCGTCAATATTTTGAGCAGAAGCGCAAGCAATATGATTTGCTGGAGCGTCTGCTGCCGCTTGTTTCGCAAATTACTTCGCAGCTGGAGCAAGGCGAACGGATTGGCGAATGTATGGAGCAGCTCAGCGCCTACGTTGGCGAGGCAGAGTCTTCGCGAGAAGACCGTTACGATTATTTTTATGAAATGCTGCGCGGCGTGCGCGAATATCATAAGCTGCTGCCTTTGCCGCAGACGAGGGATGAATTTGAAAACCGTGCCAGCCTGTTTGCGGTGGCCAATGAGCTGGAGCGTTTCGTTAATACACTTTAGCCCTCTGAACCGGCAAGCAAAACAATAAAAGCCAAGCTATTCTCTTCCTGCACAATGGGAGAAGGTGGCTTGGCTTTTTTATGGTTGGTCGGCAAGTGCCGCTTTCAGAAGAAGGAGAAGGGCAGGCGGAAGAGGTTTTTTTTCTTATGCGGCTTGCGCTCCATACCTACTGCTTCAGGCTGCATGGTTACGAGTGACGACAGCTGCTTATTACGCTCCTGCATGCTCGATAGGGAAGCCGCCAATTGATTAAGCGTTTGACGAATTTCCTCCAGCTCCTCGCGGTGATGTAGCAGCTGCACGCCAATAACCTCGTCAGCTTTGCGCGACAGCGTTCCTTCTATGCGCTCCAGACGTTCTGCCAGCTCTTCCTGCGGATTTTTGTAATCCCAAGCGGAATCGATTTTGCTCTTCGTATCTTCCGGTCTGAAAGCAGGGAAGGGAGCGGCAGCACCAGCGGCACTGGCAGCAACCTGCTGCAGCCCGGTGACATCGACCGTTTGAATGAGCTCAGGCAAGGTCATCTCATGAAGCAGCTCACCCGCCTCAAGCTTTGTCTTTACGCTTTGCAGCTTCTCTAAAGCAGGCTCATCAAAAATATAATGACCGAACATATCCTTGCTAAAGGAGGCAGGGAATAGGGCAACCCAGCGTCTGATCGTCGTTTCGCTCACAGCTAGCTGTCTGGCAGCATCTTTCGTTTTTAACAGATTCATTAGCGAGCACCTCGTTTCATTCGTCTTTGCTGTTAAGTATTCGTGGTGAATGAGGTACTCCCTGCTAGGGTGACAAAGGTAGTGTCGAATCGCTAAAACTAGTGTGAAACTGCCGAAAAATGCCCCTGCCGCGCGAGCTGGCGCGCTTCCTCCCGTAATGGGGAAATCCCTATGTGAATAGGGCGTCCAAACGTATGAGGGTAGCTGTTTTTCGACAGCAAAAGCTGGGTTTGCGCTATTCTTTTTACCTAAAAATAGGTAGTATAGAGAAAAGGAAGTTTTTCCAGCTTTAAAATATAGGAAAGTATATGGTTTCGCCATCCTTTCTCTCTATTTCTCGGACTGAAACGCACCGCGCCGCCTGAGGACGTCGACAGCCGTTTCACCTTGGGGCAGCGGTCATGTTGCTGTTCTATTGAAACTGAGTGTCCCATTTGTACTTTTCATTATAGATTTCAAAAACTTCTGTGCCAAGCGCTCCCCAGTTATGCTGCGGGTTATTTCGAATGACATTGTAGAGCCGCAGGAAGCGGTCCTTCGGCAGCTTGCGCGCATAGCGCATAACCAGATGCGGGTATAAAATGACGTAGCGCTTCAAGCGGACGGCTGCTCCAGCAATGCCGACGAGAATAGGCTCCCCGTCCTTCATGCGCAAAATTTGCGCTTCATGAATAAGGGCGTAGCGGAACGCTTTCTCCTTCAGCAAACCCCGTTTCAGCTTGGTGAGCTCGCCTATATACTCGACAAGATCCGGATTGAAATGGTCGAGCAGCAGCGGCTCCAGCATCAGGTCCATATCTTTGCGCAATACGAATGATTGCAGCAGCAAAATTTGCTCTACCTTAATTTGGTCCGTACGGACGAGCGTGCCGATCTCGCGCAGCATCTCATATGCTTGCTGCTTCTCGTCGTTATGAAATACCTCAATCGCGGCTTCGCGATCTAGCCGCAGCCCGTCCACCAGCTTAAACGATTCTCTCTGCAGCAGCTTCCCTAATTGGTAGCTTATCCGTTCGGCATGGGTATTACGACGCAGCATCCATAGAAGGATGAGAGACGTTACGCCGCCAGCAGCGCAAAGACTTGTCTGCAAAGTCGACTCTGAAAAGAATATTCCAGCGGCAACAAGGGCAAGGATGAGAATAGTTTCCTTAACGATGCTTCTTCGTTGCAGCGATAGCGCCTTTTTCTCCAGTTTAATGAGGGAAGATTTTCCGCAGGAGGGGCATATTCTATCACCGAGTATGGTGAAGCGGCCGCAACTGCGGCAAATTTTAAGCTTTTCATAAGCTTGTCGTGTTTTAATGTAGGGATTCAACTGCACAGCTATCTTTTTCATCACGAGTTCCCCCGATCGCTGTTCTTAAAGATAGCTAAGGCGAGCTGATCAAGCTGCTCTGGCGTAGGTGCTTTTTTACGCTGGTTGTAGTAGTGGACACCCCGGAGCAAGACGAAAAGAAACAATATTCCCAGACATACGTATGTAACCATAAGCGCGAGTCCTCTCTTATGCTTGAAGTGATTTAAGCCATTCTATCAGGTATACTGACAGTATATCATTATTGAGACAACAAGGACCAATATGCTTAATTTGTGGAGAAGGAGCCAAAAGATGATTCAAATATATCGTTACCTCACCCTGTTATTTCTTATAACGCTGCTTCCATTAGCTGGATTTGCTCCTGCTCCTGCACATGCAGCCGCACAGAGCTCGCAAATCGACGCCGTTCTGGTACTGGATGTCAGCCAGTCAATGAGCACGAGTGATCCGGGCGGCATCGGCAATGAGGCGATGAAGATGTTTATCGACATGCTGTCCGAGAAGGGCGACCAGGTGGGCGTCGTATCTTATACCGATCAAATTCAGCGGGAGAAGGCGCTGCTCGAAATTAGCTCGGCTGCTGATAAGACGAACCTCAAGCAGTTCATTGACCAGCTCAAAAGAGGGGCCTATACCGACATCGCTGTCGGCGTGAAAGAGGCGGTGCAAATTTTGAATGACGGTGCCGACCCCGATCATGAGCCGCTGATCATCGTGCTGGCGGACGGAAACAATGATTTTAATTCGAAGTCGGGCCGCACGCAGGCCGATTCGGATGCTGATATGGCTGAGGCGCTCAAGGAAGCGACCAGCAAGGGCTATCCCGTCTATACAATTGGACTGAATGCGAATGGCAAGCTGAATAAAGCGGCACTGGAAAGCGTGTCCCAACAAACGGGCGGTAAATCGTTTTCCACAAATACAGCGGCTGATCTGCCGCAAATTCTAAGTGAAATTTTCGCCAGCCACTCGCAGCTGAATGTAGTGCCTGTCGATTCTTTTACAGCAGATGGCAATTATCAGGATGTCAAAATCACGGTGCCAAACAGCAACGTGCTTGAAGCGAATATATCCATTACATCCTCCAAGCAGGTGGAGGCAAGGCTCATTGATCCTTCCGGCAACAAAATCGCTATTCCGAGTGATCAGGTGCTGCTCTCGACATCCAAGACCTACTCCCTGATGAAGCTAATCAAGCCGGAGGAGGGCGATTGGACGCTTCAAGTGAAGGGCGCGGATCGCGACAAAATCGACATCAATCTTATTTTTAACTATGATCTGGCGCTGGAGATGGATAAACTGAAAAGCTCGTCATACAGCAAAGGCGATAGCATTCCGATTAATGCTTTTCTGGTAAGCGGCGGGAATAAGCTAAGCGATCAGGAGCAATACCGCAACATGAAGGCGGTTCTGTACGTCAATGATTTGGACACGGGCACCACAGAGGAAGTTCAGTTGAACAACGCGGGCGATCATTTTGAAGGCACCTATAAGGTGGCAGACAAACATGATTATGAGCTGAAGGTTCGTGCGGAGGAGGCAAGCTTCTACCGTGAAACAGCCGTCGTGAAAATTAGTGCTAAAGGCGGCGCCTCGGCGAGCACAGGCACGGGGACTGCGGCGGAAAGCGAAAAGCCATTCCCGCTCATTCCCGTCATTATCGGAGCGCTTGTGCTGATTGCGCTGCTGGTCGCTGCATATTTCATTATGCGTTACTTGAAACAAGCGCGGCGCGGCTTTGTCGGCCAAATGGTCATTGAGATTCGCGATGAAAATACGGGCGACAAAACGTTTCCTCAATATAAGAAGCTTAACGCCTTCCGAGGCAAATTCTCGCTGCATCAGCTGCTGCAGCTGGCACCGGAGCTGAAAGAGACGGAGAAGCTCATTTTCGTGCCGGGCAACAGCGACCGCCTTGTCCTTCGTAATGGTTCGCCGTGTACGGTGGAGAAATCCGGGCGTGCGGTTGATGCCAGCGGCGGCCTTGAGGTCAAGAGCGGGGAGCGATTGACGATTCCTTTGCAGCAGATCGATAAGACGATTTTTATCGAATATATTGTTTAGATGGTTTTGGGGTTCGTAAAACGGACGGGGATGGTGAAGAGTGGAGCTGCGCGGCGTGAAAGGTTTGGCTTACGATCGCCATTGCCCTTGGAATTGTTGAATAAACCGCTCAACGGCACAATTCCAAGGGCAGGGGATTATGCTTACGAAGCTGCTTTCCTACGGAAAGCTTTAAGCGAACGCTCCGCTTCTCCAGCTCAAACCTTTCACTTCGCTGCGCTCCCCTTTCACCGCAAGGGTTTTAAAGAACATTAAAACCATGGGGGTTCTAGCGGGGAAGAACACCCCGTGAACCTAAAAGATGAAAGATGAAAGATGCAAGATGAATGATGAAAGATGAAAGATGAAGTGCAAAGTGTAAGTAATCTGGAGTCGGCTTGCTGAGATTATAGCCTAGATCGAGTCGCTCAGGACACGTACTCCTTTTTTGAAGGACTGAGATTCCGCTATTTTGGTTTTTAATGCAATTTCAGGGGGCAAGCGGACTGGAAAGCCGTTATCCTACCCATTATTCCGTCAAAACAGCCATTTGCAGCGCATTAGCGGCTCCTGAGTCCGCTGCTTATGCCAAACCCATAATTCATTTGAAATAGCGTCTGCTGTGTCCGCCAAGTCTTTCTTTGTGCAAGTAGCAGGCCTCTGTCATAAGGAGCATGGAGAAAAAATATTAGAGGATTTGCGAGGGGGAAAGGGCCTTGCGGTCGTCTATTGTAGATAGCTTTTGCGGCAATATAGGGTTAGAGGTATGGTGAGAAAAGCGGAATGGAATGAAAAGATTGGACTGTAGAAGCGTAGCGTTCGTTTAAAGCTTTCCGTAGGAAAGCAGCTTCGTAAGCATATGCTTTTTACTCTTGAAATTCCCCGTATACGGGTTCATTAATAGAAATTCAAGGGTAATGGCGATCAGTTGCCAATCTATTCATGCAATGCAGCTTCTTTCTCACCATCCTTCTAACAAGTATACAGCAATGATTCATACCATTTGGAGGTAGAACAAATGAAGCCGATTGTTAGAGAACATATCCAGCAGCTAGATGTTTCATTAGGCGGAGGTATCGTCAGTGAGAAAATCCGCGTCGATACGATTGATAATCCTATTCTCATTATTGGCCTCGGCGGCACCGGCATCGATGCGCTGCTGCGCCTAAAATATCAAATCAACCGCCGCTTTAAGCTGCCGGAAGATCCTTTGTCCAAACGCAAGCTGGAAAAACCGAATAACGTCGAGTTTCTAGCTTTTGAGACCAATGAACAGGACCGCAACAAAAAATATAAAGGCATCGGCCTCGACCCGATCAATGAGTTTGTACTGCTCTCTAATGCCGAAGTCGGCGGATTGCTGCAAAACCGCAGCATTTTGGAGCCTTATATTACCGACTGGCTGTCGCCAGAGCTGAGCATTACCGATGGCATGAACGGCGCGGCAGGCGTACGCCAAGCTGGGCGTCTGCTGCTCTTTACGAAGATCAATCAGGTTGTGCAAAGCATCGATAAAAAAATCAAGACGCTTTCCGTCGGCACGAGCAAAAAGCTGATGGTATTCCTGCTTACCGGTCTATCCGGCGGTACGGGCAGCGGCTGCTTCCTTGATATTTCGTATATTGTGCGCGGTATTATTGAGCGCGATCATGGCTCGGCGGGTGTTGACCGCGTCAACACGCTGGGGTACCTTTTTACGCCGGACATTAATCTCGCGAACAAAAGCTTAAGCGAGCATACTAGAGAGTATATTAAGAAAAATGGCTACGCTGCACTCAAAGAGCTTGACTACTGGATGAATGTTGACGCCCGCGGCGAGCGCTTCAAGCAGCAATACGGCAGCATTCTTAGCGTCAATTCGCCGCTTCCGCCGTTTAACCTTTGCCATCTGATTTCGGCGACGAATACCGAGGGCAAGCTGCTGGAGAATGCTTATGACTACTGCATGAACGTGACAGCGGAAAATATTACGAACTTTATGGCGAGCGAGGATAAGCAATCCGGCGAGGAATTCGCCATTCATGACTATATCAGCAACATCCGCACGAATATTGCACAAATGAACAAGCAGTATCCGGCTAACTACGATTACAACATTATTGGTGCGTCCTCGGCAGTACTGCCGATTGAGGAAATGACGACCTTTTTGGCGTATCGCCTGTTTAGCAAAATGGATAAAATGTTCCACAAAGCGCCGACACAGGACGATGTGGAGAAATTTGCCCGCAAGCTCGGCATTGATCTCGATACGATGATTAAGACGTTTGAGTCACGTGTGCCGGAGCCGCTTCCGGGCTTTGAGAACAGCGAGCGCCTGAACTACAGCAATGTGGTGAAAATGCAGGTGGTCAACATGGATACGGAGCTGGAGCAGACGTTCCTGACGCGTGCCCGCGAGGAATATGTGAAGGCGAAGAAGCAGCTGCCAGGGGAAATCGTCGGCCAGTTCACCGATCAAATCCGTCGTACCTTCCTGCATCCGGAGCAGGGACCGTTTTACGTATCCCGCCTGCTGCACACCGAGAAAGGCTTCTGCCTGCTGAAAATGCTGCTTTCCTACATTGAGGTGCTGCGCGAAACGCTGCTGCGCCTGCCGCGCGACATTGAGTCGGCAAGCATTCAAGCGGAAGAGCGGATGGGCGATGCGAAGAGCGCCTTCGTATCCAAGGACAAGAAGAAAAACAGCTATATCGAAGCTAAAATCAATGAATATTGGCTGCGCGCCGATGTAGAGCGTACCGAGCAAATGATTGAGTTCTACGAGGATCTGTATCAGCTGCTGAACAACGAGAATAATCGCTTCTACAGCGTATTTACCGAAGTGCTGAACGTGCTGAACGGCATTTTTGCGAAAAATGGCGATATTCTGATCAATGGCGACGAGCAAGCCGATCACAAGGGCAACAAAACCTACTATTGGAATTTGGTCGGCGTGCCAGACATTTCCGATGTGATCGCTCGCATCATGGAGAAGAAGGATGTCGATGAGCTCATTCGCGACTTCTCGCAGGGGCTGCTTGACCATTCCGACCAGTGGGTGAAGGAGAAGGACATTGACATCGTCAATTCCATTTCCGACTTCCTGACCGATAAATTCGGCGATTTGATTACGAGATCGATGGAAGATTTCCTCGTGATGAAATATGGCAATGACGAGTCGATTGAGAAGTTCGTCGAACGCTTTATTGCTACTAAGCTCGATGAAGAGGCCGTTGCCGTATTCAATCTAAGCAACAGCTCAGGCAATTTGCATTTCCCATCATGGGGCTTCGTATCGGTGCCGCAGCATGCGCCGAGCATACTCAAGGGCATTCGCAACTACCAGAGCAATGCGGTAGGGAAATCGCATTTCACCATTAAAGAGAGTGAAGTGAAAAACCGGATATTCTGGCTGAATACGAAAAATGGTGTACCGCTGTTCGTCTACACGCCGCTTAAGGTATATGAGGAAAGCTATGAACGGACGATTCTCGATAAGGAAGGCGTCGGCCGCCATCTCGTGATGACGGAGAAGGTCAACTGGACGAATCTTCCTTCGCCAATTCCTGAGAAATCATGGGGCGATACTTATAGCAATGCGAGGGTGAAAGGCTATAATGCCCGCGTTCGCGCCGAATTCCAGCGTGCGCTTGGCTACCGGATTATTAGCGAGAAGGGTGTAGACAACAGCATGAGCAGTCGTTATGCGGTGCAGTTCACCCAGCCATTCCAGCTGCAAGCGCTGCTGAGCTCCTACAATATGGAGGCAGCTGCTGCTAAGCCGAATCTCGGAGAAGTGAAGCGTGCAGTCATTGAGCTTCGCCGACTGCTCGCTGAAGGCTTGGCACCAGATGGAGTGAAGGATATTTTCGGCAGCCTGAATGAAGATTTGGCGCAGGAAAACCTTATTCGTTCTCCAGAGCTGCTGGCGCGTGTGCGCGAGGAGCTGGCGAAATACGACTCGATTAGTGACAAGGTCGCTGAACTTGAGAAGCTGCTAAGCCTGCATCAGGATGAGGAGAAGTGGCTGGATCAATTTATTGAGGCGCTTTATACGGATACGATTGTGAAGAAGGGCGCGCTTTACGTCTATGACCGCGACCCAGAGGAAGAGGCGTGGACGCCATTCGCCAATCTGATGAAGAGCAGCAGCTTCGTGGAGCATGAAGTGTTCGAAAGCTTCCGGGCGCTGGACGAGAAAAACCGTGCCGCTTTGCTTCGCAAGGCATCGCGCCGGGTGACGGATTTGACGGCAACGGAGGATACGAAGCTGCTCGTTCATAAGCTGGATGAGCTGTTTAATGCATTCCTCGATGCCCGCGACCGCCTGGAGTACGAGCGGATCGAGCTGGCGAACGGAGAAGATTTGTACCAGTTCTACAAGCAAATGACGAGCAAACTAAACGACATACGCAGAAAGTTGAAGTAGGCCTATGAGAGAGCTTCTGGAGCGGTATGCAGCTGATTATGCGGCTGCCGAGCAAATGCTCAGCGGTCATGGGGACGACCAGAGCATCATTCATTATCCGACCGTATTTTTGTATATTGGCGACGAGGCGGGCCAAGCGATTGAGCCCATGATTCAGATGAATGCGGCGAAATGGGAAAATAGCGCTGGCGTGATTTATTTTCACGCCGCGTCCGCCAGCGGGAAAGGTCGGCAGGCGGCGAGCGCCGCCCATGCCGCCAAGGTGACAGAGGTCGTGCTGGACGGCTTGTCGCCGCTCAGCAGCGACCATAAGGCGGGGCGCAAGGAGCTATGGGAAGCATTCCGCGGCAATGCCGGCTATTTGGCTGACCTGAACCGCGCGCTCCGCGGTGTCAGCGATACGATTGCCGATTATGGCAGGCTGTATGCCTCCTTTGATCGGCTGCATTTGGCGGTTATCACGCGTGCGGATGACCCAATGAACGCGCTGGTGCCGGATATTTCCTTGCTGGCACAGGCGATTTTTCAGCAATCGTTCAAATCCGTGCAGATGGATCTTTATACGCTAATCAGCGAGCGTGAGCAAATGGATACCTTCGCTCACGCCAGCGCTATTGGCGTGAGCTTTCTGCGCGAGCTGGAAGGGATGCAGCGGCCAGATTATACGTTCTCGGCGCTGCTTGAGGTGACTGGCGACGGGCTGGCGATTCCGGTCGTTCATCCGCCGTCTCCGCTGTTCGATCTCGTCTACGTGCTGTCGGACCGCAATGAGAAGGGCATGACAGCCGTCAACGGCATTCGAGACAATTACGATATTATTTGCCACATTCAGCTGCTCAAAAACCGCAAGCGCAAGGACGCGCAGGCGGACGCTGCCTATGGCGGCTACAATAACTCGACGTTCAAGAACAGCCTGCGTACGGAATCAGGCAGGCAGGGCTTCGTCTCTGCGGGGCTGTCGAAGGTGAAGCGCCCGAATTATTCGATTGCGCTGACCGTGCTGTATCATCTTCATATGCAGCTATCTGAGCTGCTGGCGAAGGAGCCTGAGCTCAGCATGCGGGAGAAGCTTGCCTGCTTCGGCCTCGATCCGGCCTCGGTCGATGCGATGCTGACACAGCTGCTGCCGAGCGACGAGCAGCTTGCCGACATGACGGGACTGCTGACCTCCGGCGTTCGTTATGAGCAGCTTAAGCCGTTATCGCTGCGTGACGCCGAGGAGGCGCTGTTTGGGGACGGGGCCTCTGTCTTTTTCCATAATCATTTCGCCCGCACGGCGCAGCAGCGGCTGTCCGAATTTGGCGCGGCGGCGGAAATGCGCCGTGCTGTTGCCAAGTTCGAGCGGGAGCGTACGGACATTAGCTTTTACCAGCTATGTGCTTGGACGGAGCCAAGCGGCGACGATGGCAGTGTGCTTGCAGGCGTCCGCAGCCGCATTAAAGAGCTGGCGATTGCGGTGGAGCAGGCGCGCGAGGAGCTGGAGCGCACGCAGTCGGGACGCGCGGAGGATGTCCGCATTCAGCGGCTGCCTTTTATGGATAAGCAAAACTTGCGTTCGTTTATCCGTGCTTTTTTTGGGCTGGTATATGGCCAGAAATGGGAGCTGCTCCGACTGGAGCTGGAGCTGTCTCTGTATCGCCGATTGGCGGATGAGCTTGAGCAGCTTCATGAGCTGTATCGGCTGCGCGTCAAGCAGATGGCGGATATGGCAGACGTCATGAAGCTGACGGCGCTGCAAAGCATCAAGACCGCTGATGATTACATCGGGCAAAATATTTTTGAATATTATGCTCGGGTAACGGGTGATATCGTGCTGGATGTACAGGATAAACGGGGTGCGGGTATCTGGTTTGATGAGCGTTATCTCGGTTCGGCGGCGGAGCTGCTGGAGCAGGGCAACGAGGCTTACGTGAATAAGCTCGCCCAGCTAGGCTTGAAGCATGTGCTGGCGGCGGAGCCATTCGCCCAGACGTTTGAGGAGGAGCTGCTTCGCAGGGCGAATGTGACGATTGACTACACCAACCGCCAAGCGCTGGCGAAAGAGGATTTGTTCAAGCGCCTCTACCGGACGTTGGAGGAAAATGCGTCAATCAACGTTCGGCTGCTGGACTACACGCATGAGCATCGCTACGAGGAAAAATATATGTTCGGCGATGCGGACAGCGAATTTGTGCAGTATGCGCTTGGAGTCGACGAAACGTCGCGGATCTACAAGCTCGGCTGCATTCACGAGAAGCGCAGCAGCGGCGTGGAGAAGCTGAATCTGATGGGCGGCTTCCACCTTGAAGACCTGCTGTATTATCGCAATGGCAAGGTGTATTACGAGACTTATAGAGAGAACGGCTATGCGTTCCACGGTGTGGATCCGGCAGGCTTGCCGGAGCTGCGTTAGAGGCACAGTGAAAAAGCCGAATGCGCGTAAGAGAGGATGCTATACACATGCAGCGAAAAATAAACCTGCTACTATTGTTGTTTAGCTTAATAGGGGGATTCATCGGCTACGCCATCGGAGAACTGATGCTGGCGCAGTGGACGGGCGATATGCCGCGTTCGGTTCTTATGGGCTTGTATTTTGGCGTACTCGCATTTTTTATCGGGCTCGGCTGCTTTGTTGCAGAGCTGGTCAATCCGCATTTGAACGGCTCATCCTGGCGCCAGCGCTACACGGGGCTTTCGTGGAAGCTATTCGTGCCGGCGACGCTTGTGCTGCTATTCGTAGCGGGCTGGGGACTGCAATTTTTTTACGGCCTCAATATTGGCGGCTTAAAGCAGGTGAAGGACATAGTCCTCGTCATCGACAACTCCGGCAGCATGGCGGAGACGGACCCGGACAATCAGCGTTATGTGGCGGCGAAGCAGCTCATTGATCAGATGGACAATGACAAACGCGTCGCGATTGTGGGCTTCAGCGATTTGGCGGAGCAGGTGCTGCCGTTTACGAGCGTAGACTCGGCTGCCAACAAGGCAGCGATCAACGCGGCGATTGATTCGTTTGTCCCGACGGATGGCGGAACGAATTTCAGCGTCGCGCTGGAGGAATCATTAAAGACGATTGAGGCGAAGGCGGAGAGCAAGCGTGGAACGATGGTGATTTTGCTATCGGATGGCTTCAGTGAATCCGATGTGGCTCCGCAGCTGGCGCTCTACAAGGAGCAGCAGATTGCGATTAATTCCGTCGGCCTCAGCCTCGTGGATGCGAGAGGGGCGGACCTGCTGCGCAACATCGCCGAGTCGACAGGCGGCGCTTATTACGATGTGCAGAAGGCGACCGAGGTATCTACAGCCTTCCAGACGATCTACGATACGATCGATGATCGCATGCTCGTCACCGAGCGCACGGGACCGATGGCCGATGCAACGTTTTACAAAATCGTTCGCGTCATCTCGATGCTGCTGATCGGCGGTGTGCTGGGCGTGGCGATCGGACTGTTCTTCGACAATCGCTATTTGGCGCGCAGCTTTGGCATTGGCGGCGCAGTTGGCGGCTTGCTGGCGGGTCTTGTGCTGGAAGCATGGCTGTCAGGCCATGTTCTCAGTGATCCGTTCACTCGCTTTATGGCGATTGCGCTGCTTGCGATTATGATCTCTTTATTCACCTTGATCGTGCCGATCAGGGAGAATAGCCGTCCGGTGAACGACAGGCGCCGCGGGGCTCCAGTCCCGCGGGAGCGCGGAACACCTGGCGGCGACGGAAGATCGAAGGATAGCCGCAACCATGGATTTTAGAAGTCATTTAGAAGTCAGCTAGGGGGCGATTGACAGATGCGATTTGTGGAAGCAGAGGGCGATTCGCCGCGAATCAAAGGCTTGACTCATACGCTGAGTGGCGACCGCTGCACGCTGCAATGGCTATGGCCGAGCGGCGTCGAGGCGGTTTATATCGGCAAGGCGGAGGCTGAGCAGGCGGCATTCAGAGGAGCGCCGGACCCTGCATCATTAAAGCTCTATACAAGGGCTGAATACAAGTCAAACAACGGCTATCATGTACGGCTGGAGGGCATCGGGCGCTACCGCTTTACCGTCTACATTTATGAAGAGGGAGCGGAGGATGGCAAGGTCATCTGGCTGCAGAGCGATGGCCTGAGCGAGCTGGATGTGAGCGCCGGCAGAGCGAAGATCCGCTATTCCGTCAAGCAGAAGACCGGATTTCTTCAGCGCTATAAGACGGTTTCTATTCAGGTGACGGCGGAGGTGCCGATTGCCAAGGATGTATTGTGTTATGTGAAAAAGGCAGGGGGCTATCCAGCGAGCAAGGATGATGGCATGATGTATCCATTTGCCGCTGCTTTCGCCTCCGGGCGGAATGTGCTGCCGCCAATCGAGGTCGGCAAGCAGGACTTCGTCCGTGTATTTTTCACCGATGGCCCGCGTTTCGCACAGCTGTACGAACTGGTGCCGGAATGACAGCAGGAAGGGGAGATAAGGCATGGGCTTTTTTGATTTTTTGAAAAGAAAACCGCAAGCAGAGCCGCTTCAAGGCTCTTATGATATTGTATGCCCATTTTGCTTCAGCAAGTTTTCGCCGGAAGATGTCGTATTTCGTGCCACGCACAGCCGCGAGGACGATGAGGATTATGCGCTGGGCGAGGATGAGCAGCTGAATCGGTACAGAGAGCGTTTCGGTCTCGATTCGGTACATGATATTGAGGCGGTTATTCATCCCGAGGATGTGCCGGAGGAGAAGCATCTGTATGCCGGCGAGGTGCTGATTGGCTTGAACGACCGATACGGCGAGCTGACGCGCAGAAGGCTGTGTCCGAAATGCCATAACGAGCTGCCGGTGACATCGGGCAAGGTGCCGAGCAATATTATTTCGATTATTGGCGCTTCCCAGGTCGGCAAATCGGTGTATATGACAGCGCTCATACATACGCTGCAAAATACGACCGCCGATCATTTCAATGCGGCGTGCATGCCGCTTACGGCGGAGATCAGCCGCAAGTTCCGCACGAACTATGAGGAGCCGCTGTTTGGGCGCGGCGATCTGCTGGCTTCCACGCAGAAGGAAAAAATGCAGGAGCCGTTTATTTTTCAATTCGTCTTCCGTGACGAGTCCAAGCCGCCGCTGACGCTTGTATTTTTCGATGTGGCGGGCGAGGGCATGGTCGAGGAGGATTATTTGGGGCTGCATGGGCAGCACATTAAAAACTCCTCTGGCATTTTGTTCATGGTCGATCCGCTGCAAATCCGCTCTATCCGTGAGAAGCTGCGCATTAACCACGGCGACAAGCCGGGCGAGTGGACTCCGCAATATGATGAGCCTAGGGATGTCGTACTGACGATGTTCAAGGATTTTATCGCCTACCAGGACAACAGCAAGACGGATATTCCAACCGCTGTCGTCTTGACGAAGAGCGATATGCTGCATGCGCTTAAGGACGATGAAGGCGAATATATTAAGTCGAACAGCAACATTTTTCACAATATGGTGCATCGCAATTATTTCAATTTAACCGAATTTGAGAATATAGATGGCGAAATGCGGCGCTTTATTGAGAAGGTCGACCGCCCGTTTAAAGGGACGATGGACGTTTACTTTAAGGATACGGCCTATTATGCGGTATCGGCGCTCGGCAGCAATCCAGTCAATCAGAAGATGGAGACGGTCGTCAGCCCGATCCGTGTTGATGAGCCCTTTATATGGCTGCTGTATAAGCTGGGTTATATAGAGGGGAGAAGAGAATAGTGAAGCATTCTACCTCTATGATTGGCCAGCAGCTGTATACGCGGGAGCGGCGCGGCATTTTTCGCTCGACGGAAGGTTATGACACGGTGGCCAAGTCCGAAGGGCTGGATCAGCAGTTTGTGAAAAAGCAGCTGCATCCGCTTTGCGTCTATGATGCTCCAGCTGAGCTGGCCGCAAGCGGCGAGAAGGATGGTGCCGCTTATCCGGAAACAGCGTATGTGCTGAGGCTGGAGGGCGGCGAGGCGGTTGTTGGCCGCAGCGTCTATCAAGCCGTTGACTTTACTGGGCTTCGAAGCGCCTTCTTCACGCACAACTATGTCATTCCTGCCGCGATTGCAGATGCTGACCCGGAAAGCTATAAAGCTTTCCTCGGCGCTGCCTTCGTAGACAGCTACGATATTGAGGAAGGCATGGAGCTGCCCGATTTAGCGGCGCTGCCGCAAGCGGCGGGCGGCGCATGGACGGCCCGCGAGGCTGGAGCCGCAAGCTCTGCGGCTGGCGGTGCAGGGCTTGCGGGCTTAGGCGGTGGACAGCGGGCGGCGCTCGCTGCGCTGAACATAAGCGAGCAGCGCTTTAAGCAGCTGCTGCTTGCCGTAATGGCATCGGTTGGCGGACGCAAGAAGGTATATGTGGCGCTGGATGTGCCTATCGGGCGGCTGCCGGAACAAGCAAAAGCGCTGCTGGCGGTGCTTTATGCGAGCTTGCCTTATGCATTCCGCAAGCAGCTTGGCTTCATGACGTTTGCCAAGGAGCCGCAAAGCCGCAAAGGGATTCATCTCACCTTCGTCGAGAAGGGCAGCCTGCGGGCGGGCGACCGCAATGTGGATAAGGACTACACCTTTGATTTTGTTAACGATCGATTCCTGAATGTGGATTTGGATAAGGGAGAGCATCCTTATTTGGATTTTGCTTGGAGTGTCTTGGACGAGCCGGACCGCGCCGAGCGTTTTTATCAGTTTGCTGAGGAAATGCTCAGCGGCATGGGGCAGGAGCGGCTAATGTCGCCCCACTCTTACCATGAGCTAAGCGTCCTGTTCCAAGTCGAGGAAGGCAGCGATGAGCTGTATGAAACGCATAAAAGCGCCGTGCTGCGCGGAATGCTGGAGTATTTGCAGCCGGCAGGAGCGCTTGCGCAGCGCATACGGATGAATGATTTGTTTTTGTCCCGCTTCGATTATGAGTTTGATGCTGTTCGTGACGGGCGTGTGCCCGAGCCGTTCATTGCGGAGAGCTTTAAGGATTATTACCACATCGACAGCAAATATAATGGTGGCAAAATCGTCGATTTCTTCATCCGTTCCTTGCTTGCTGCACAGCAGCAGGGGCAAGCGGAAGCGATGGCTGCCTACTATGGAACCTTGGAATCCGATCCGCTGCTGCTGAAGGACTTTGTCAGCAAAATGCTCGCGAACGGCCCCTTGCTGGAACGGCTGCTGCTCCCGTTTTTGGACGGCAAGCTGCGGGATGCAAGATCGGCGAAGGATATTATTATTTTTATGGGCAAATGGGGCAAGGAATTTCCAGCCATTCTCGATAATGATGTCGTGCACAAGCTCGTCAGGCAGCAGCTTAAGGATAAGCTGATGGATGAGGAGCAGCCTGTGCAGGTGTTCCAGCAAGTGCATGAGCAGTTGGACAAGCTGAGCGCTACCGCTTTCGACAGCGACGAGGGCCGCGTGAAGACGAACCATTTGACGGCAGGAATTGGCGTCCGGCTGTTTGAGCTGGAGCTCGTCGCTTACCGGACGCTGCTGACGGAGCTTGATTTGGACCGGCT
The DNA here is from genome assembly GCF_038051995.1 of Paenibacillus sp. FSL H8-0537. Taxonomy (NCBI): domain Bacteria; kingdom Bacillati; phylum Bacillota; class Bacilli; order Caryophanales; family Paenibacillaceae; genus Paenibacillus; species Paenibacillus sp. FSL H8-0537. The sequence goes on from NZ_CP150290.1 coordinate 521,133, forward strand.
GTCGCAGCGCGAGCTGCTCAAAGGCAGCTTTCTGGAGAAGGCGGATCGGCTGGAGCAGTGGAATGCTCAATTGACTGATCCTCGGCAAAGGTCGACGGCGCTTATTATTAAAGCGGCCTACGACTGGTTCTTCAAACCGCTGCCGAAGGCAAGCCTGTTCGCAAAGCTGTCTCCGGTCGAAATCGACCGCGTCCAGCAGCTTGGACGGCGCTGGATGCTGACGGTCGATTCGGAAATGAAAGCCGAGCGGTTCGAGCAACTTGTGCTTGCCTTCTATCGCAGCTCAGACATGGAGACGATTGATTATGCAGGGCTGCTGGATACGCTGCGCAAGAGCGCAGGGGAAAAAGAGCTCATTTATCAATTTTTTGCATGGTCGGAGCGCCATGAGGATTTTATGCGGCCGCGAGGCTTCGTGCCTGCGTATGCAACCGCCATTACGAATTATTTCAGGCAGCATGACCGCGATGCCTTCAAGAGCCGTGCGAATCGGAATGAATATTTCTCCAAAGCAGGCCCAAGGCTGCAGGCTGTCTACAAGCAGGTAAGAGGGGAGCTGTCTTCGCCTCTGGCGAAGATGTTTCGGCAAAATCGCAAACCGTTCCTCTTCTCCATAATTATAGCTTTCGCCATACTAATGGTAGGCATAGGTGGCTTGCTTGCGCTTGGTGGCGGAGACGAGCCTGAGGAAGGGGTCAATCTTCCTGGCGCTACGGGTAGCCCTGGCCTGACTACTCCTGGAGCAGCGATTCCCGATACACTCGTATATGCGGCGAAGCAGGAAGGTGTTGACGGCAAACAAACGACAACACTCGTATTCCGGTTCACGGATGCTGCCATATGCAGCGCCTTCTCCCCAGAGACGGTGGCTGTTGTCGCAGCAGATAGAGAAACAAAGGAATATAGCGGCCTAACGTTTATTCCTAGCTGTTCGGCAGCCCCTGCGGAAACCCCTGCTGGGTCAGGAACGGATGAAAGCGGAGCTTCTGCCAGCCCGGGCGATAGTGCATCGCCTACTCCTACAGCAACTAGCGATGCAGCGGCAGGCCATACAGGCAATGTAGAAAATGCAGCCGCTGGTACCGCAGATGACGGATCAGCAAGTCCCGGCATTGCCTCCCCATCGCCGGATGCAGGAGCGGACGACGATGCAGCCTCCAGCGGCGGAAGCAGTGCAAACCCAGGTGGAACAGGCACCAGCGAGCCAGGTTCTGCTGGCAGCATAGCACAGCCGAATCCGAGCGATTATCCGAACCGCGTCGTTGTCGATTTAGGCGAGGATGTGGAGCTGCTTCCAGCGAGCAAATTAAAGGTAGGAAGCGTTGAATATACGCTGTCCGAGCCTTTTGAGGGTGCAGGCCTGACCGATACAGATGCTGCCATTAGCACTAGCGAACCGACACCATCAACCAACACAACGAATTAAGCATGCAGGAAGCAGCCCTCTGTCGGTTTTATTGGCAGGGGGCTGCTTTCTATGCAACTGAAAGCCATGTTTTTTCCTAAAGTTCACGCTAGATCATGCCAAGCGGAGCATTCTGAATTATAATAAAGGACAGAATAATTTTACATAAAAGCAAAAGATTTAAAACGATAAATTAGGGCGTGTCTGAGAACGCTGAGGACAGCAAATATTGCCGAATTTTCGTTCCATGCAAGGCGCGCTTGTGAAGGCGTACCGGGGGTACGTCAAGCAAACGGAACGAAGCAGGGGGCGAAAAGGCGGTGAAAGGGGCCACTGAACGGGTTTTCAGACACGCCCTAGACAGAAATATCGCCGGCTGCCGTTGCTCGCATAGTCATTCATTCGGCAAGCCTTGAGAGGGGAAAAACAATTGAAGATCAAGCTCAAGCATGTCATGGCTGTTCTGACGGCGCTTGCTTTGCTGTGTCTATATCGGGGGACGTTTTCACAGGCTGAATTTTATTTCCAAGATCATGTGATGCAGCGGGAAAGCCCGGTTGATACACAAATCGTCATCGTCGCAGTCGATGATCAAAGCTTGGAGGATCTCGGCACCTGGCCATGGAGCCGCAGCGCACATGCGCAGCTGGTGGATACGCTGAGTGAGGGCAAGCCAGAGGTCATTGCCTTTGATGTCACCTTTGCGACGAGCTCGGATGAGGAGGCGGACAGCGAATTTGTCGATGCGGTTGCGAGAGCAGGCAATGTCGTGCTGCCTGTCTACGGGACCTTCGCCGAGTCGGCGCGTTTAGGCGCGATTGAGGCGGAGAAGCTTTCTGAGCCGTTCGAGGGCCTTAAGGAAGCGGCCGCAGCGACTGGCCACATCAACACGATTACCGATTCAGATCGGGTCGTGCGCAAGGCGCTGTATTCTTTTAATAAAGAGGGCGTGCAGATCGACAGCTTTACATGGGAGATTTACAAGCTGTATATGCAGCGTTTAGGCAAGCAGGCCGAAACGTCCAAGCTGCCGCTCGATGGCTTTCAGCGTTTCCCGATCGCCTATACGAGCAGTCCGAATCAGTATGAGGCGATTTCTTATTCGGCCGTGCTGAGCGGCGACGTTCCGGCGGACTATTTTACCAATAAAATCGTCTTGATCGGTCCATATGCTGTCGGCTTTAACGATCATTATTTGACGCCAATGAACGATAAGCAAGCGATGAACGGCGTGGAAATTCATGCGAATATTCTTCAGCAGCTTATGGAGCAGGATTTTAAGCGGGAGCTGGATTGGAAATGGAACGCGCTCGTGCTGCTCGCGGCTGTGGTGCTGGCCTATTATTTGTTCCGCAAGCTGAATATGCTGCTGTCCTTTCTGTCGGTTGCGGTGCTTATCGCCGTATTTATCGCAGGTGGACGTTATTTATATGGGCAGGGCATTTTGCTGTCGCTGGGTTATGTGGTGCCGCTGCTGGCAGCCAGCTGTCTAGCGGTCGTCATTTTCAACTATGTAAGCGAGCTGGCGGAGCGGCGGCGGGTGACCGATATTTTTGGCCGGTATGTGGCACCGCAGGTCGTCAACCAGATATTGAAAAATGGCGAGGATGGCTTGAAGCTGGGCGGAAGCAGGCGCGTTCTGACGGTGCTGTTCGTCGATATTCGCGGGTTTACGCCGCTGTCGGAGAAGGCTGAGCCGGAAGAGATCGTCGAAATTTTGAATGAGTATTTGGATTTGACCGCCAGCTGCATCTTTGAGCAGGAGGGGACGCTCGACAAATTTATTGGCGATGCGACGATGGCAATCTTCAACGCGCCGCTGCTGCTGGACGATCATCCGATGAAAGCGGTGCGCGCCGCATGGGCGATGAAGCAGGGCTCAGTGGAGCTGGAGAAGAAGCTCATCAAGCGCTTCGGCTTTGGGGTGAAATTCGGCATCGGCATCCATACGGGGCCTGCGGTTTTCGGCAACATCGGCTCCAAAACGCGGATGGACTATACGGCAATTGGCGATACGGTCAATACGGCTGCCAGACTGGAAAGCCATACAAAGCCGGGACAAATTGTGCTGAGCGAGTCGACGTATGAGGCGGTCAAGGATCGCATTTTGGCGGAATCGCTTGGAGAAATAAAGGTCAAGGGCAAGGAGCAGCGCATTCATATTTATGAATTGGAGGGATTAAAATGAGAAGCTTCAAATGGCTGCTTGTATGGATGGTTGTGTGTTATGCAGCACTGCCTGCAGCGGCATGGGCGAAGGATACCGATAAAGTCGGCAAGCTGACGGCTGTTTCGGGCAAAGCCGAGGTGAAGAAGGGCGGCGGCACAAAAAGCTTCAATGCGTTTAAGGGCATGGCTATTACGCAGGGGGATACGATCAAGACGGGAAGCAATGGCAAAGTCAGCATGGACCTCGACAGCGACAAGGAAGTGACGATTGGAGCGAACACGACGCTGCTCATCAGTGAGCTGGTCAAAAGCGCCAGCGCGCTTGGCGGCAAGACGAAGCTGACGCTCCAGAATGGTTCAGTCATTATTCAGGTGAAGAAGAAGCTCACCGGCGATTCCCGCTTTGAAATCGAGACGCCGACAGCGACAATGGGCGTTATGGGCACTAAATTCGCTGTTTCGTATGAGCAGGACAACAGCTATGTCGGCGTGCTCGAAGGTGTCGTAAACGTCACCGGAGAGGATGGCGAGCGAATCGCGGCGCTTTTGGCGAATGAGCAGATCGAGCTGAATCAAGCAGGCGAAGGCGCGAAAGGGCCGCTTGTGCTGGGCGATCTGCCGCTCGTTGCGCTGGAGAAGCTGCTGGAGGAGCTGGAGCAGGCTGCTGATACGGAAGCCAATGCGGCGCTCAAGCAGCAAATAAGCGAGCTCGTGAAGCAAAAACAGGCGGATCTGGAGAAGGCGGAAGAAGCGGCAGGGCAGCCTTACAGCAAACCGACTATTGTATATGGTCAGCCCGCTTCTAGTGTGCCCGCGAGCAGTGGAGGAAACAGTGGTTCTGGTTCGGGCGGAAGCACGCCAACGCCGACACCTGCCGTGACACCAACACCAGAAGCCACACCAACGCCTACTGCTACGGCAACACCAGATGTGACGCCAACACCAGTGCCGACGGAAACCCCGACACCGACACCAGTCGTGTATGAAGGGGCGCCAGAGGCAGATACGTCTGCTTTTTACAGCAATCTATATCATTATTTTATAAATAGCACGACGATCGTTATTCCTTTCACGACGCCGCTTGCCTTCAATGAGCAGGAGGATGATCCGAATCGGACGCTTTTGGACGGCGTAATATTTGCAATCAATGATCCGGAGTTTTTCTGGGAAGCCCGAAGTGCAACGATAGACGGCAAAAATTTGGTTATCCAATTATCCAATGAGCTTCCGCTCAATTCCAGACTGTATATATCTGTACGTGGCGATTATTTGAAAAATGCTCAAACAGGTGAAGTGCAGGCGGACTTTACCGAGCTTGGTCGGGATGGCAATGATATTGATTTTAAGCCAGCGCTTAACCAAACAGACCTTCGTTATGTACAAAACTTGACCGAAACGACTGACTTGGATGATATATTCGTCTATCATCTCGGCTATAGCAATGCCACTATGACAATGACTTTGGCAAGTGCAGAAGGCCCAGTGGCTTTTGATTCCGAGGTGGCGTATTACACTCAAATGAGCGGGGAAAATCATTTCACCTTCACCATTAATAATCAATGGCTCGAAACTTTGGATGCAGCAGCAGCGCCTTATACGTTGTCGGTTAAGCTGGATTTGGAAGGCGAAGAGATTGCAGATTTGAACATGAACATTATGGTGGAGGATTCTCGCGACCTGCCTTATTTTGACGAGGAGGCCTTCGATAGCGATAGAGATCTTTATATTAAAAATGACCATACGTTTGTGCTGCCTTTCACGACAGCGATTATTTACAATGAGCAGGCCTTTCCTAATCAGGGACTCGTACAGCAAGTAGAGTTCAGGCTCTATGACGAGCAAGGAGATCGAAGCAGGAGGCTGCCGATCGAATATGTCGAAATATCAGGCAAGGAGCTGTCGATCTATTTGGCTGAAGCTGTCCCTAGAGGCACGAGGATTTTAGTAACGATTGCCGGAAACAGCTTGAAAAACCCGGAAAAGGACAAAGTTCAGCCGAATATGCTGAAAACGACTGAGCGCACTTTCTTTAACGTATCGTGGAGTCCGGGATATGTAAAGCATATCAAAGATAGCAGCATGCCGAATCCCCCTGTTACTCGAATCAATACGATGGGTGATGACTTAGGGGAGGTGCGAATTTACGGTGGATCGGAGATCGGATCGAGAATCGTGGATGCAGCGGATTATACGATTGAACAGGAGCCGGGCAGAGGTCCGACGATTACGCTAACAGAAGCCTTTTATAATCGCTTGGATGTGGGAAGCCATTTCGTTGAAGTCCTTATTATGCAAAATGGGAAAGAAGTCAGCTCAGCACTCATTGAAATTTTGATTTTGCCGGCACGAATATTGGGCTAAAGGGAGTGGAAATCCAATGAACAAAAAAGGAATGCTGCTAGCATTCGGTGCGCTGCTGGTCACATCGCTGCTGCCGCAAGGAGGCATAGCCACGGCCGCTGGGGCAGCCCCGGGCGCAACAGCCAGAGCTGGAACAGCTATGGAATGGTCAGTCGCGGAGGCGACAGCTGCCGCTGTAACCTATGAGCTGCAAGGCTTGAGGCAGCCATGGGGCTTGACGGCAGCAGCGAGCGGGGAGGAGCTGCTTGTCGTGAGTTCGGGCAGCCATAACATCGGCCGCTGGAACGGTGCTGCGGGTAAAATCAGTGCTGCCGCAGGCAGCGGAGCAGCAGGGTATGTGGATGGGGAAGCGGCGGCAGCTGCATTCCGCACGCCTTCTTTTGCTGCTACGGATGCGAAGGGCAATGTGTACATTAGCGATACAGACAACCATGCTATTCGCAAATTTGCGGGTGGCAAGCTGACGACGCTGGCAGGAAACGGAGAAGCTGGCTACATGGATGGCGAGCAGAGCAAGGCGCGTTTTAACTCGCCAACGGGTATTGCGGTTGATACTGAGGGCAGCGTTTATGTGGCCGATACGCTTAATCATGTTATTCGCCGGATTACGCCGGAAGGTGTCGTATCGACATTTGCTGGACAGGCGCCTTCAGGAGAAACAGGTGATTATGTAGATGGGACGGCAGCGCAGGCGCGGTTTAATGAGCCTACAGGGCTTGCTTTTGACGAAGCGGGGCGCCTTTTTGTTGCAGATAGTGGAAATCATGTCATTAGGGTAATAGATAAAGGAGAGGTCGCGACGCTTGCGGGGCAAAAGACAGCAGTCGATCCTTTGACCGGCTATCGGATGGGAGGCTATCAAAACGGAGCTGCTGCTGATGCACGCTTCAATCGCCCGCGTGGGCTTGCTTATGCAGATGGCGTCCTGTTCGTGGCGGACAGTCTCAATCACCGGGTTCGCGCTGTGACGGCGAACGGCCGAGTGGTAACACTGGCTGGAAACAATGCGGCTGGCGACCAGATCGGCACAGCTGAGCAGACGCAGTTCAATCAGCCTTCGGGGCTGTTTTACCGCTCAGGAAAGCTGTATATTTCCGATCCGCCGAATGGCAATGTGAAGGCGCTAGCGGTTAATCCGGCTCAATTGCAGCCTGTGCGAAATGCGGAGGATCTATTGTCTGGCATTGATTTGTTGCCTGCGGGCGCAGCTGTACAGCTGTGGCTGGACGGCAAGCAGCTGACGAGCGGTCCTGCACCTTACACGCGCGAGAATAAGGTGTATCTCCCGGTGCGAAGCGTATTTTCAGCATGGGGCGCTGAGCTGAATTGGCATGCCGCATCGAAAACCGCCAAGCTGCATAAAGGCGATTGGTCACTGAGCCTTAAGCCGGATTCCAAGGGCAAAGTTGTCATAACGAGAGGCGCGCTTTATATCGAGGCCAGCCACTTGGAGAGCTTAACTTCATTCCTTGCCGTCTATGACACCGAATATCGCGCTGCTGTCCTAGACAGCGGGCAATAATAGGACGTTTTTTATTTGGGAAGTTAAGCGTCGTATGATATGATTATAAGAAATGTGAAGCTACTTTTGGAGGGAACACTCATTACTAACGTCGTCCTTAATGATGCTATGACCATGCTGCAGCAAACAAGCCGGACTTTTTATATTCCTATCAGTCGTCTCGAGCCCGGCTTGAAGGAAGCTGTAGCAGCTGCATATCTGTGTATGCGGGCTATTGATGAAATAGAGGATCATAACGACATCTCAGACCAATTGAAAGTCAAGCTGCTCGTCGGAATGGAAGAAGCTTTCCAGTCTCCTGACGTGACAGCCGCCACACAGAAGCTATTGTCCCCTTATGACGATGTATTGCCAGCTGTATCGATGCGGGTAAATGAATGGGCGGAGCTGTGTCCGTCGACTGTTGCCCACACCATCTATCGCTATATCGCGATGATGTCGAAGCAAATGGCAGAATGGGTGGAGAAAGGCTGGCATATCCATACGGAGGAGGATCTCGACCGTTATACATACAGCGTAGCTGGAATGGTAGGCGAGATGCTGTCGGAAATCTGGTTATGGTTTGATGGAACGAAGTCGGATACGGTGAAGGCGGTCGCTTTTGGCCGTGGGCTGCAAGCCGTCAATATTCTTCGCAACCGCGATGAGGATTTGGAACGGGGCGTGGACTTTTACCCGGATGGCTGGGGGCCTAAGGAAATGCTGGCGTATACGCGCCGCAATCTGAAGGTAGCGGATGCTTATATCGCGGATCTGAAGAAGGGTCCTGCGCTTAGCTTCTGTAAAATCCCGCTCACGCTGGCTCATGCTACCGTGAACCTCATTGCTGCTGGGGGCAACAAGCTCACGCGCGATGCGGTGCTTAAGCTGGTTAACCGATTGAACTAGCTGCCGATTGGACAGGAGGGCGCTCATAACCCGCAGGGATAACGACTTTGCTCGTAAAGCCGCTATCCCTGCGGGTTATTTGTTATGTTTGCATACATTCTGTATGCGTTGTATACCGTTTACCTTATCCTTTATTGCGCTTAAAGCGTCTGATTAATCACAATCGACAGCTTGTAATTGGCATGCTCGTTCAGGTCAGTGAGAAACTGGTCGAGCGCGGCATTGGATGGAAAGCGGCATTCCATCATGTAGCAGGTTTCCCCGCTCGTTTTGTAATGATGGAGGATGACCGTCTGCTGCTGTACAAATGCCAAATAAGGCCCATGATACAGCCCGCGTATGTAAACGTGGATGAAAGCATGGACAGCAAGTCCAGCCTTCTCCTGATTGAAACGAATCGTATATCCCTCGATAAATCCCTCCTCCTCCAGCCGGCTGACACGATTTGCAGCGGCCTGACCGGTCAAATGAACGAGCTGGCCAAGCTCCTTCATCGAGATACGGCCATTTTTCGACAGCTCTTCAATAATGCGTTTATCCGTATGATCCAGCATAAGCGACAACCTCTTTCAAAAATCAAGTATTTGGTGCAATTTAAATGATTGCTGCTATGTTCATGCCATTTCTTTGATAGTAACCTATTAAAGAGCAACAATAAAGGAGGAGCAGCATATGCAAATTACCCAAGTCCGCAATGCAACTTTGAAAATAAACTACGGTGGCCTGAGCTTTTTGATCGATCCTTTTTTGGCGCCAAAGGGCACTTATCCGCCGATCCCCAATACAGCTAACCAGGAGCAGTCTAATCCGACAGTCGAGCTGCCCTTTCCAGCAGAGCAGCTGCTCCCTGTAGATGCGGTCATTGTCACGCATTTGCATATTGATCATTTTGATCAGGCGGCGATTGAGCTGCTGCCGAAGGATATACTGATTTTTGCCCAAAATGAGCAGGATGCGGAAGCCATTCGTGAAAAAGGCTTTGAGCAGGTACAGCTGTTTACGCCATCGGCGCAGCTTGGGGAAGTGAGCCTCAGCCGAACCTATGGACGGCACGGAACAGGGGAAATCGGCGAGCAAATGGGCGAGGTGTCGGGGATTGTTTTTCAGCATACGCAGGAACAGACGCTTTATGTGGCTGGCGATACGATTTGGTGCGAGGAGACGGGGGCGGCAATCGATAGCTATGAGCCGTCGGTCATCGTCGTAAATGGAGGCGCGGCCCGCTTTTTGCAAGGCGATCCAATCCTTATGACGAAGGAAGATATTTATGCCACGCATCTTGCGGCGCCGCAGGCGGTCATCCTCTCCTCCCATATGGAGGCGGTCAATCATTGCATGCTGTCTAGAGCTGATTTGCGCGAATATGCAGCCAGCAAAGGGCTCAGCGGCGTAATCCTTGCGCCAGAGGACGGCGAGACGATTACGAGATAATCATATGGTTCATGAAGTCGAAAAAATCTCCAGCCTCGCTTTAACAGCGGCCGGCTGGAGATTTTTTAGTTGTTCTTATTGATTGCTAGCTGTTTAGTACGGCTGTGCAGTCTGCACGCTCTACGTAAACAGTACAAGCAGCAGCGTAATTAGCGCAGGCAGACCCTGCATAACCAAGATGGAGCGCTTGGTAGTGAGGCCGCCGTACAAAGCAGCAACGAGCACGCAAATGAGGAAAAACAGCTGAATTTGATAGCCGAAATCGGCATTCGGATGCACAAGGCCCCAGACAAGGCCAGCGGCCAGAAAACCGTTGTATAATCCTTGATTGGCGGCGAGCGACTTGGTTTGCTGGGCAAACTCTGGCGTAGTGTTGAATGTTTTGCGCGTCCGAGGTTTCGTCCACAGGAACATTTCCATAACCAATATGTACAAATGCTCGGCAGCCACAAGGCCGACGAATATTGCAGCTAACATCATATACCCTCCTGAATAAATTCAAATATTGGAAAAAAACTTCCCTACTCATCTTACTCCTAACCTCTCCTATAATCAAGCGCAGACTATGATTTTACGCTATCTTCGCATGACTGGATTTGACAGTCCTGTGAGCAGGTGATACGTTGGGTAGACGATAGCATAAGGTCAGATGGACGAGGTAGGTAGGACACAGATGGATCATACTTATGAAATCATTCAGACGGATCATGAGCTTCCGCTGCATATATTTTTTCATAACGTCAGATATGTTCCAAATCATTGGCATGATAGCATGGAGCTTCTGTTTGTGCTGAAGGGAAAGGCGATTATTGCTGTACAGGGCAAGCCATTCGTGCTTAATGAAGAGGATATTATCCTTATTAATAGCAATGATATTCACACGATTCAATCGGAGCAGGAAAATCTGCTGCTTGCGCTGCAAATTCCCGATTCCTTTCTGCGCGAGCAGGGGGTAGACACGGAGCAGACCGCCTTTGAGTGCAATTCCTGCTTGCATGATCAAGGCGATCAGCAGAAGTTCATTGAAGTTCGCACGCTGCTGTCCACCATTATGTGGAATTTTAATAAAGCTGGATATGGCTATGAAATTAAAGTCCGCTCCCTGCTGCTGGAGCTGATTTATTTGCTGCTGCGCAAATTCAGAAGTACGCAGGAAACGCGGGAATATCCCTTTAATCGCCGCACGATGGCAAGGCTTCTTCATTTGAATGAATATATTCAGGAGCATTACAATCGTCCGCTGACTCTTAATGAGCTTGCTGAGCGCGAAAATTTTTCAGTCTCCTATTTATCCAGCTTTTTTCAGAAAAGCATGGGTGTGACCTTCCGTACCTATATTACGCGTATTCGGCTGGAGCATGCGGTCAAAGCGATGCTGACGACACAGGAGCCGATCATCAAAATCGCGCTGGATAGCGGTTTTCCCAATTTGAAAGCTTTTCACAAGGCGTTCAAAGCGGTTTACCAGATGACGCCCACGGAATATCGCGGCCATCGCGGGCAGCCTTCCCCGGAGGCGGAATTGTCCGAGCCTTCCAGCGACAATTACTTGGCTTTTGACCGGGAAAATGCCTACACCAGCTTGTTTAAATATTTGCCAACAGAAGCGAATGCTGGAACGATCGTCGCTGCTGATCAAGGCTCCATCTGCCGGTCCATACAAATCCGCGCCTCTGGCAGCGGCCGGACGCTCAAGCACACTTGGCGCAACCTATGTACAATCGGCAAGGCAAAGGAAGCGTTGTTTGCTCCCGTTCAACAGCATTTGCGGATGGTGCAGCATGCCATTGGCTTTCAATACATTCGCTTCCATGGCATCTTCGATGACGAAATGATGGTGGCGCGGCTGGGGCCAGACGGCAAGCCTGTATTCAGCTTTGGCTATGTGGATCAGGTGGTTGATTTTTTCAGGAGCATCGGGCTTCGCCCCTTCTTCGAGCTTGGTTTTATGCCGGGCGATTTTGCAGACCAGTCAAAGTTTTTCTTCCATAAAAAAAGCTATATGAGCATGCCTAAGGAGATGGGGCATTGGACCGCGCTGCTGGAAGCCTTCATGCAGCATCTCTTAAATCGTTATGGCAGCGCAGAGGTGAGCAGCTGGCGTTTTGAGTTTTGGAATGAGCCGGATGGCGGATTGTTCTGGCCGGGCTCATTCAACCAATTTCTGGAGCTGTATGAAGCGAGCTTTAAGGCGATTAAACAGGTGTTTCCGCAGGCGCAAATCGGTGGTCCCTGCGTGCAGGGCGATACGCTCGTATATCGGGGCCGCTGGATGGAACGGTATTTGGCCTATTGTACCGAGAGCGAATGCCTGCCAGATTTTCTGACGATCCATATGTATCCGTTCGAATATAGGATTGAAGAAACCGAGGATAATGATGAAGTCCAGATGAGCGATTTCAGCTACGCGGGCGAAGATTATGTTGCCGAGATGCTCGGCAAGGTGAAGCGCAAGCTGCTGGAGCTTGGCTGGTCAGGCTCCGAGCTGCATGTGACGGAATGGAATGCCACACCCCATCATCGGGAACTGACGAATGATACTTGCTTCAAAGCAGCATACATTGCCAAAAACATAGTGGAAACGTTCGACGAGATAAGCAGTCTAGGCTATTGGACGGTAACGGATTTACTGGAGGAGCTGCCGCTGCCGCAGGAGACCTTCCATGGCGGACTCGGGATGATTACAAATAATGGACTCAAAAAAGCGGCCTTCTATGCCTACGAGCTGCTTGCCAAGCTGGGCAGCAAGCTGCTGGACCGCGGCGACGGCTATTGCCTGACGATGTCGAAGGATGGCACGTATCAGCTGCTGCTGTTTCATTACGCCCATTTTGACCAGATGTATCTTAAAAATGATATTTCAGGCATTCAGCCGCATAATCGATATGCGGTATTTAATCATAACGACCAGTTGGAGCTGACCATACAGCTCGTGGGGTTGGAGCCGGGGGCTTACCGCATTCACCAGCATACCATTAACCGGGAATCGGGCAGCTCTTATGATGAATGGCTGCGGATGGGTGCGCCCGCAGGGCTGATGCAACCCGATATTGACTATTTGAACCAGTGCAGTGTGCCGAAGCAGTATATGTGTACCGAGATGGCAGGGGATGCTTTGACGCTGAAATTTCTTCTTGCACCTCATGAGGTGAGGCTGCTTGAGCTCAAGCGAGAATGGAAGCCAGCCTAAGGATACGATAAGAAGGGACAGCTGGGAACAGAGCTGTCCCTTCTTTTATTCAAATGCCTCGCTACCGATTGCAAAATTGGGGGTGGGGCATTTTTTTTATGAAGCAGATCGATACTTTCTTTCGAAAAATTTTCTACATGTTTACATTTTATTATTTTAATTACCAATTTGTTATATGGAAGTATCACCCAAATGATCTATAATGCAAGTGTTCGGTTATGAAGCGTATATGTTAGCCGGGCTATGCTGAATCGAGAAGGGCACATCGGGAGGCCCCCCAGATCGCTAGGCACTTCTCGTTATCGTTCCCTCTCGTTCAGTCATTCGAGTATTGTATGCGCTTTCTTTTGGAATTAAACAATCGAAATGAGGAGGAGATCGTTTCATGTTGTACACAGGAAGGTACACCAGAAAACTCGCAGCTATCGTACTTGTATTTTCATTACTCGTCGCAACAGCGTTTGCTGGGCCGGTAGTCACTTATGCAGAGGAAGAGCCTACAATTATTTTCACTTCAGATTTTGAGGATGCTACTTTGCAGGGGTGGAAGCCCCGGATCGGCGGGGAGCTGCTGACGGTTTCAAACCAAACGGCAAATGATAGCACTTATAGTATGCTAGTTGAGCAGCGGGAGCGTTCCTATTATGGACCGATGCTTGAGCTCGTTAACGTGCTTGAACGCAATGAGGAATATGAATTTAAAGCATATGTCCGCTTGAAGGAGGAGCCGACAGAGAACAAGACGCTGCAAATGACCGCTTATAAAAAAGAGGGTGCGGAGAGCTGGAATGCACTCGATTCGGTAGTTATTGAGAGAGCAGATTGGCAGCAGTGGCATGAACTAAAGGGTCAGTTCCAATACAGCGATAATCCGACAGAGCTGAACCTGTTTATTGAGACTCCGTATATATCGGAGGAAACGGTTGATACACTTTCTTTTTATGTCGATAATTTTACGATTAAGAGAGCTTCGCCGCTTGTCATAGAAGAGCAAATTCCTGCGCTGAAGGAGCATTTCACAGATGATTTTCCAATCGGCGCAGCAGTCTATACTTGGCAGATGGAGGGCGTCTATGGTGAACTGCTCAAAAAGCATTTCAGCAGCTTGACGGCAACCTATGAAATGAAGCCGAAATTTATTGCGCCAGCTGAAGGCCAATATGTGTTTGATGCAGCGGATCGCTACGTCCAGTTCGCAGAGGATAATAATATGCAGATACGGGGGCATGCGCTGCTCTGGCATATTGACGCTGCAGAATGGATGCTGAAGGATAGTGCGGGGCAGCCAGCGAGTAGGGAGCTGCTGCTTAGTCGCATACAAAGCTATATTGAAACCGTAATGACACGTTATAAGGGTAAGGTTGATGCCTGGGACGTTGTTAACGAAGCGATAGCCGACAACGGCGGCGATGAGAACGGCATGCGGATCAGTCCTTTTTACACACTAATTGGACCTGATTACGTCGAGAAGGCGTTTGAGTTTGCACGTGCGGCTGATCCCGATGCCAAGCTGTACTATAACGAATATTATACAGAGGTTCCAGAAAAACGAGCGTATATGTACCAGCTTGTAAAAGGGTTGAAGGAGAAAGGGCTGATCGACGGTGTAGGCCTGCAATCTCACTATGGTCTATACTCGCCGCCAATCGATGAAATTGAGAAAACGCTCAATATGTTTATTGACCTGGGACTAGATATTCAAATTACTGAGCTTGATGTTGATAGCGTCATTCCATTTGGTCAGACGATGCCCTATGATATAGCGGTCAAGCAGGCACATCGCTATAAGGAGCTGTTTGAGCTTTATAAAGAGTACAAGGCGCACATTTCTTCCGTGACGCTTTGGGGCCTTCAGGATGAGAAGTCCTATAACAATCAAGCGATGCTGTTTGATGCCAAGCTGCAAGCGAAGCAAGCCTATTGGGGGCTGATTGATCCGTCGCTACTGCCTGTGGAGACGAATCGTGTTGTTTCACTCGCAGGAACACCGGTAGCTGGTGCTGTGCTGGCTAAAGAGTGGAGTCATGCGGTTGTGAGTAAGCTGAAAGGGAGCCATTCGCTGTCTAGCACGTTCCGTACGTTCTGGGATGAAGACTACCTGCATGTTTTGGTGGACGTAAACGACATGACTTTTAATACAAATGATAAAGTTGAGCTGTTTATTGATGAAAATAACGCTAAATCAAGCGAATATGAGCAAGATGACCGCCATATTACGCTCAAACGATCCGGGCAAGCGCCCAATGGAATCACCTCCATGACGAGAGAAATTCCCGGAGGCTACACTATGGAAGCATCTATTCCATGGGAAAGTGTCCAAGGATCATTGGGTGCTGATGTTGGATTTGATATTAAGATAACGGATAAAGATTCAGCTAATGGGGAGCAAATGATTTATTGGAATGACAGTACGCTTAGCCAGCAGAGTGATCCGAGCAAGTTCGGTATCATTCAACTGGACGGCATGCCGAAAATCGCAGAGTCGGTTAAGGGTGAAGCGCAAATTGACGGAATTAGGGAGACAGCTTGGAGCCAAGCAGCACCGTTCCAACTGGACATTTTGAATCAACCTGGAGGGGCGACTGGAACTGCACGCTCAATGTGGTCGAATGACAGCCTATATTTGTTTGTCGAGGTGGAAGACCCTATTGTATTGACTACCGGACTCAACCCTTGGGATCAAGACTCGGTAGAAATTTTTATAGATGAAAACCATCAGCGGACGCCTTTTTATCAATATGATGATGTGCAGTTCCGTGTGAATGCCGATAATGTAGCAACGTTTGGCGGAGGGGCTGCGCCATCGCGGCTGGAAAGCGCGGTAACCCGCACGGATAATGGCTATAACGTTGAGTTGAAGATCAAATTAAACAGCCTTCAGCCCATTCCTGGATCCGTAATGGGCCTTGATTTGCAAGTGAATGACGATAAAGGAACTGGACAAAACAGCAATGCAAAATGGAATGATCCGACGAATGAAACGTGGAGAAATACCTCGAAATTTGGCATTTTAACGTTTGTATTGCCTGAAACAGGAGGCGGTCCCGGCCCTGGACATGGTCCTGGCCCTGGACACGGCCCTGGACACGGTCCCGGCCCTGGACACGGTCCCGGCCCTGGACACGGTCCCGGCCCTGGACACGGTCCCGGCCCTGGACACGGTCCCGGCCCTGGACACGGTCCCGGCCCTGGACACGGTCCCGGCCCTGGGCACGGTCCCGGCTCTGGACACGGTCCTGGCTCTGGACACGGTCATGGACCTGGGCACGGTCCTGGCTCTGGACACGGTCCTGGCCCTGGACACGGTCATGGCCCTGGGCACGGTCCTGGGCACGGAAACGGTCATTGAATGGAATATTAATAATTTGTTATAAGAGCCACTCTTTTATTATATAGGCGCAAACCTTTTGTCTTTATACTGAGTACAGACGTTAATTTACATCGTTTGTAGTACGGAATATGAACAGAAGGGGAGCGCAATTATGAAGCATTCAAGTACCCAGGCAGTGGAAAAAACAGCAAGCGTACCATCGCTTCCAGGTTCAGGAAAGAGTGGGAAGTGGAGAAGGACAATTGTGCTGGATTTGCTGCTGCTGCCGGCGGTCATTTTAACATTAGTTTTTGCTTATATTCCGATGAGCGGTCTTGTTATTGCTTTTCAGGACTTTAAGCCATGGCTGGGCTTCGCCAAATCATCGTGGATTGGTCTTGAGCATTTCGAATACCTGTTTAGCACAAAAGAGAATATGCAGGTTATCTGGAATACGCTCATTATTGCCGGAATGAAGGTTGTTGGCGGGCTGATTGCCCCGCTCGTATTTGCTCTTCTATTAAATGAAGTTAGAAAAGCGGCATTTAAACGGACCGTGCAAACCTTCGTCTACTTGCCGCATTTTCTCTCATGGGTTATTTTGGGCGGCATTCTGATCGACATGCTTTCGACTAAGGGGCTAATCAATCAGTTTTTAGTAGCAGTGTTTCACATCGAGCCGATTTTCTTTCTTGGTGAAGGCAATTGGTTCCGCTTCGTCGTTGTTGTCAGTGATATTTGGAAGGAATTCGGCTTTGGCGCCATTATTTTTCTAGCCTCGCTTGCCGGTATTAATCCTTCGCTGTATGAAGCGGCGGAAGTAGATGGCGCGAATAGATGGCAGCAAACATGGTCGATTACACTGCCATCACTTATTCCGATTATGATCGTAGTAGGAACGCTGTCACTAGGCAATATTTTGAACGCGGGCTTCGATCAAATTTTCAATCTGTATAATGCATTGGTATTTGATAAAGGTGATATTATTGATACTTTCGTGTATCGCGTCGGAATTGTGGATGGCAAGTTCGGATTCTCCGCTGCGGTTGGACTGTTTAAATCAGTCGTTGGCTTCGTACTGATCGTCGCAGCTTATCGCGCTGCATACAAATTCGCCAATTACCGCATTTTTTAGAGAGGAGGAGCTGAACCTATGTACCACAAAACCAAGTCTTATAAAGTATTTTCAATTTTTAATTATACGCTTCTTGCTGTACTGTCGCTGGTCTGTCTGATTCCGCTCATCCATATTCTCGCCGTTTCGTTTAGTGGCAAAGCCCCGGCAAATGCCAATCTCGTTGGGCTGCTGCCGGTGCAATTTACAATTGATGCTTACTCCCAAACGCTGGCCAATGAAAATTTTCTACGGTCGCTGTGGGTTTCATTTGTCAGAACGGGGCTCGGAACGCTGATCAGCATGATCGTCGTGATCTGTGCGGCTTATCCATTGTCCAAGGAAAATAGTAATTTCAAACGCAAAAAAGTGTATACATGGTTTTTTGTGTTCACGATGCTTTTCAACGGTGGACTCATTCCTTTCTATATTCTGATTCAGAAGCTGAATATGATGAATACGCTGTGGGTACTTATCCTGCCAGGAGCGGTGTCGGTATGGAATATGATTTTGCTGCTTAACTTCTTCAAGAACGTGCCGAAGGAGCTGGAGGAGGCTGCATTTATCGATGGGGCGGGCTATTTAAGAACGCTGGTCAGCGTATATCTTCCGGTCTCCATGCCAGCAATTGCTACCATTTCGTTGTTTGCGATGGTCGGTCACTGGAATTCATGGTTC
Source organism: Paenibacillus sp. FSL H8-0537 (assembly GCF_038051995.1). Lineage (NCBI taxonomy): Bacteria > Bacillati > Bacillota > Bacilli > Caryophanales > Paenibacillaceae > Paenibacillus > Paenibacillus sp. FSL H8-0537. The sequence continues at coordinate 539,201 of NZ_CP150290.1, forward strand.
GACGGACTGATCTTTATGACCGATCATAAAAACTATCCACTGGCAACCTTCCTGCAAACGATCATCGTCCAGCAGGATTTCAGCAAAGTGTCGGTACGCCCCGAGGATTTGGAAAGTATTTCACAAAGAACGGTGAAGGCAGCACAAATCTTCATCGGGATGGCACCTATATTGTTCGTATATCCGTTCCTGCAGCGCTTTTTCGTAAAGGGCATCGTCATTGGGGCGGTCAAGGAATAGCAAGATGAGGAAGTAGAAGCAATTACAGCTTTCAAAAGATATTAAATTGGGGGAAACAACAATGTTGAACAAGCTTAAAAAGCCTTTTACCGTACTGATGTCTGCTACGATGCTTGCTGGCGTACTTGCAGCTTGCGGCAATAACACAGAGGCAGGCACAACAAATAGCAGCAGCGACAGCTTTTATTCCGCAGGCTTTGAGAATGGGAAGTATACCGAGCCCGTTTCCATTACTACTGTATTTCCAATCGGCAGCAATGTGAAGTTTAAAAATGGCGAAAACATCGACAACAATGTTCATACGAAATGGGCAAAAGAGACACTCGGCATTGACATTAAATATTTATGGACCGTCAGCGAGCAAAATAATGCTTATCAAACGAAACTCCGTTTAATGCTTACATCAGGCCAGGAGATGCCGGATATTGTTGCCTTCCGCGGCGAGCCGACACTTATCAGCGATTTAATTGAATCCGGACAATTTACGGATGCGGGAGAATTATTCGACAAATACGCATCCGAAACGTATAAGCAGGCGATGGCAGAAGATCCATCAGTATGGAACCCTTATATTCGCGATGGCAAACGGATGGGTATTCCAATATTGGAGAACGCCTACAATAACGACCCAGTTATGTACATTCGTGAGGACTGGCTGAAGGCGGTCAACCTTAAAGCGCCAACTACGCTGGATGAGCTGGAGAAGGTTATGGACGCATTCGTCAACCAGGACCCAGATAAAAATGGCGAGAAAGATACGACGGCCCTTTCTGTAGGCTTCAAAGTCAACCTGAATACATGGATGTCTGATTCAGGCTGGATTTTTGGCATGTTTGGCGCTATGCCGAATCAATGGAACTTGGGAGCGGACGGAACGCTGCTGTATGGCTCTATCCAACCGGAAATGAAGCCAGCGCTGGCCAAAATGCAGGAATGGATGGCAAAGGGCTACATTGACAAAGAAGCGGGCCTCTATGATGAGGTTAAGGCGACAGAAGCATTCACGGCAGGTAAATCCGGTATTATCGTCGGTCCTTACTGGATGACAGGCTGGCCGATCCCTGATCTGCTGAAAAACGTTAAAGGCGCGGACTACAAAGCTTATCCACTGCCAGCAGGCCCGGACGGCAAGATTGGACGTCATGGCACCTCAACGAGTACAGGCGCGGTTCTGATTAATAAAGATATGAAAAATAAAGATGCCTTTTTCGTTTACCAGAATTATTTGTTCGACAATTGGGCGAATCCGAAAGAAGGCGGAGAGTTTGAAAATGGCTTCGCTGAAAACTATGATTTTGCGCTCGATCCGAATGGAAAACCTTATCCTGCTACGGAAACCGATAAAGTTCCTGGCGGCTGGGTCGATCCGATTCGTTACACATTGACGTTCGACGGTGCTATTATTCCATCCCTGCGTCTCAACACGCTAGCTAAGCTGGCAGGTGGAGCAGAGCCAACGACACGGTTCGAGAAAAACATGTCGTTGTCGCTTCCAAAGCAGCTTGAGGCAGCTAAAATCGTCATAGATCAGAAGGCTGCCACGATGCCACAGATGTTTACAGGCGTTCCTACGAAAACACAGCTGTCGAAAAACGATATGCTGACTAAGCTGGAGAAGGAAGTTTTGAATAAAATCATTTACGGCAAAGTATCGGTGGACGAGTTTGACAGCTTTGTGGAGCAGTATCTCGCCTCTGGCGGCAAGAAAGTGACTGAGGAAGTCAATGAATGGTATGCTACGGTTAAGTAAGCTCCGAACTTTAGCATTAGAATGAGCTTGAAATCAGGGTATGAATAGGTGAATAGGGAAAGTAGAAAGGGCGGCTCCTGCTTAGGAGCCGCCCTATTCCCCATGCTTTTTTAACGCAGCTTATGCCAGTTCCCGGTATTCCTGCGGTGTCATGTCGAATTTATCACGGAAAACTTTAATGAAATATTGCGAATTGGAATAGCCGAGCTTATCGGAAATTTCATAAATTTTATCGCTGGAATGGCGGAGCAAATAGATGGCAAGATCCATTTTAACTCCGAGAATGTACTCACTTAGGCTAATGCCCTTTAGCTGCTTGAACAGCTTGGATACATAGACCGGATGCAGCCCAACATGATCGGCTATCGACTGAAGGCTGAGCGTAGGCAAATGAGTGGAAACAAACACCTGAATGGCTTGTATAACGGTATTTTGCTCATTGAGGGATTGCTCCTCCAGCCTTGTGCGCAGTGTATGGCAAAGCTCCTCAGCCCATTCGATTAGTTGGGTTACCGATCGGAACATCCGGCTATACACGAGCTCCTGCCCCACCAGATCGGATAATAGCGAGTGATTTTTATGCGCGATATAATGAAAGGCGGACATTAGCAGACTTCTGATCTCTTCTAGATGCTCCTCCGTTTGCTCGGATAAGGAAGAATAGGCAGCTTCGATTTGCCGCAAGCGCTCCTCAAAGGCCTCCCATTGTCCCAGCTCTAGCAAATGATTGAGCGCTGGAGGCTCATAAAGCACATGCAGCGAGCGAATGAACACCGCCTGTGGCTGCTCCGAAAGCGATAGAAAATACCCGCTTCCCTTGCCAACCTGCTTCTTTAATGCCGAGGTAGCATGCTCATACATGTCGCGAATGTCCTGCTGAAGCTTGCCTGGAGAGGCAAGAATGACCGAAATGCCGCCCTTCAAATATTCGTTGACATTGTGATGGAGTTGAAGCGATCGGTGTTTGAGCAGCTTATTCAGAAAATCGGTTGTAGGCAGTACTTCCTCCTGCTTCGGTCGCAGCAGAAAAACAAGATAGTCGTAGCTGTCCCGACAATGCCAGATATCAAAGCTGTCCTCAAACAGCTCACAGGCAATATTGGTTACTGCATATTCGAAGAGCTGCAGGCTGTTCAAGCTGTAGCGTGTGAATTGCTCCTCCAGACGAACGAGTACCAAAAATATATGATCCCCATCGCGAAAAGCGAGCTGGCAGCCTGACAGCCTATCATTTAATGTTTCTGTGCTAAAACGAGTTCCCTGAATCAGCTGATTCAGCAGCTTGTCTTTTAATGAAGGCAGATGCTCGCGAAACGTAATCATTGCTTGCTCATAGGAGGCTGCTTTCTCAAGCTGAAGCTCGATTAGACGTATCGTTTTTGTCAGACAGACGGCAAGCTTTTCCTGATCTAGAGGCTTAATTAAATATTCAACAACCCCTTGCTCAATTGCTTCTCTCGCATATTCAAATTCCGCAAAGCCGGTCAGCAAAATGCAGGGGATGCTTCTCCCGCGGTCTCTAACTTGTTTGATTAGCTCCAATCCATTCATGCCAGGCATGGCAATGTCAGTAATGACAATGTCAATGGACTGGCTGTCAATGATTTGAAGCGCGGCCATACCTGAATAGGCTTTATGAATTTTATCTATCCCATAGTCGCTCCATGGAAAAGCGATTTCCAAATCATCAATTACATAAGATTCATCATCAACTAACAATATTTGCAGCATGTTCTTCCTCCTGTTTTTGAATGGTAATGATATAGCAGGTGCCGCCTGACGGAGGAAGCTGTAACGCTAGCCCTGAGCTTTTGCCAAAATAAAGCCGCAGCCGTTGGTTGACGTTGCGAATGCCAGTCCCAATGGCATCCTCCGCATGATGCATAAACTCCTCCATATGCTTACCAATGACAGTCAGCCGCTCCTCGCTTATACCTACCCCGTTATCCCTGATATAAATGCGAATTTCCTGATCGTCTTCCTCGGCTTGGATTTCTATAAGCCCGGGATGCAAGGAAGGCTCAATTCCGTGCTTAATGCAGTTTTCAACCAGCGGCTGAAGAATCATTCTGGGTATGCGAATGAATGATAGGCTTGCGTCAACTTCAATCGTGAAGTTGATCGATTTTTTTCGCATATGCATGATGGAAAGATAATGTTTAACAAAATTCAACTCCTCTTGAAGCGTAGAGTCGATTTCTTCGATTTTGTTAATGTAACGGCAGTAAGAAGCGAGCTCCAGCGTCATTGCTGTCACCGCAGCGTGATCTTTAATGCTGGCCTTGCTCTGGATGTAGTTTAGACAGTTATACAGAAAATGAGGATTAATTTGCGCTTGGTATTGCTTAAGCCTCGCCTCCTGAATGGATAAGTCGCCTAGCAGCACCTGCTCAATGAGAAACTGGGTATGCTCGGCCATTCGGTTGAAGGAATTCCCCAGCATGCCAAATTCTTTCGTATGCAAGGACCCGACCCGGCTGGAATAATCGCCGCGATCAAAGCGGTCTATCGCTTTTCTCAGGCCTATAATGGGCGTACGTACTTGATTGTGAAGAATGAGGCTGTATATAAGCGATATAAGCAGCAGCGCGACAAGGGCGATAACGAACAGTGTATTATTTCGTGAAATCGGCTTAATGAGCTGGGTAATCGGATGATAGTCAATAAAATAAAGCTCCACCATATCTAGCTTCATATAGCTGAGCAAATATTCCGTTTGATTTTCCTCCAAGGTGATGAATCCACTGTGTCCTTTGATGAGTGGAAGAGTCCGGCTGTCAGCATTCGCCAAGGCGTTTGACTTGTCATTGCGGATTGCCACCGATTGATGAGCGTCGTAAAGCAGCGGCGTTCCCGAGAGGTATTGATTCATCATTTTCCGCAAATTGTCGAGTGAAATTCTGGTCTCAATATACAGCGGTCCGAGATGGCCTTTGGTTAAATGGGAATAGTAACCCTCTCCATTCGCTTCCATATGGATCGTCCACTGATTAAGTGGTTCATCCGGCAACTCAAATTTTTGAAATGAGAAGCTGGGATCAGAGGATACGGTTTCCCTCTGGTCGGGATAATATAAAATAACGGTATTGTTCCAGGAGGTAGAAGCGCTGTTTAAGGCCAACTTGTCAATAATGGCAAGCTTCATCTCATATTTTGCATAATCATCGCCCCGCTCCAAAATATACGGGTAGCTGCGAACCGTCTGGTCCTCCGACAAAACGATCGCATTCATTAAAATTTGTTCAAACTGGCTGGATAGCTGTGAGGTCATGAATTTCACCTCGCCCAGTTTGTTTTTGCGCAGCTCGGTTTGAATATCCTTTACATTAAGCTGATAAATCCACCAGAAGATAATGACGATAGACAAAAACATCAGCATTAAGCCGAGCGCCAGCTTTTGAAAAATTGAAAAACCGCCCTTTGCGGCCTGTCCTCTTAACATGCTATTTCTCCCCTGCGTCTGAATGATCTTTCTTCCATTATACATATAAAATGCAGACGAATAGGCGGCAGCTATATAGCCTTTTTTATTTTCTTTTTGAAAGAGTGAGAATGACGCGCAAGGATAATCATAAAAAGTGACATTGTTTTCAATGAAACGAGGGAAGGAAAGTGCTAAACAAACGCAATATACTTAAATTAGTTGATTAGGAAATGGGGATTGGAGCAACTTAAGCTTCTAAGTCATCCATTTTTTTCTGTGGGACAGAACAGGGACTCATCATCACCTATATCGAATTGGAGGTTTTTACATTGACGAGAAACATTCAGGATATCGTAGCTCAAATGACGCTGGAGGAAAAGGCAGGGCTTTGCTCGGGTCTGGACTTCTGGCATTTGAAAGGTGTCGAGCGTCTAGGCGTACCTTCCATTATGGTAACGGATGGACCACACGGCTTGCGTAAGCAGCAAACGGGTGCGGATCATCTAGGGATTTTCGACAGCGTACCGGCAACCTGCTTCCCTTCCGCTGCAGGACTTGCCTGCTCATGGGATGAAGAGCTGATTGGCAAAGTCGGCGTCGCGCTTGGTGAAGAATGCCAGGCCGAAGATGTTGCCGTCCTGCTTGGGCCAGGCGTGAACATTAAGCGTTCCCCACTATGTGGACGCAATTTCGAATATTTTTCTGAAGATCCGTTTTTGTCCTCCGAGATGGCGGCAGGTCATATCAACGGTGTACAAAGCCAAGGCGTCGGAACGTCGCTCAAGCATTTTGCGGTAAACAATCAGGAGCATCGCCGGATGTCGACCGATGCGGTCGTCGATGAGCGCACGCTTCGTGAAATTTATTTGGCAAGCTTCGAGGGCGCAGTGAAGAAAGCGCAGCCTTGGACGGTTATGTGCTCGTACAATCAAGTGAATGGCGCCTTTGCTTCCGAGAATGTAAAGCTGCTTACGGATATTTTGAAGGATGAATGGGGCCATGAAGGTTTTGTCGTTTCCGATTGGGGCGCAGTTAATGAGCGTGACCTGTCGCTTGCAGCAGGCATGGAGCTGGAAATGCCCGCAAGCAACGGCGTAGGCGAGAAAAAAGTACTTGATGCGATCGGCAATGGCACTTTGACTGAGGAAGCACTGGACCGTGCCGTAACTCGTCTGCTTCGCATTATTTTCAAATCGGTGGATGAGAAAGTCAAGGATGCTACGTATGACAAAGACGCGCATCACCAGTTGGCTAGAACGGTTGCTAGCGAGAGCATGGTATTGCTGAAAAATAAAGGCGGCTTGCTTCCGCTTGCGAAAAACAGCCGTGTAGCGGTTATCGGCGCTTTCGCCGAGAAACCAAGATTCCAAGGCGGCGGCAGCTCCCATATCGTACCGACAAAGCTGGATAACCCAGTCGAAGAAATTAAAACGCTCGTTAGCGATGCATCGGCTGTTGTTTATGCGCAAGGCTATCACGCAGGTGATGATGCGCTTGATGAAGCGCTGATCGAAGAAGCGAAGCTTGCTGCAAGCGAGGCGGAGGTTGCTGTTATTTTTGCCGGCCTGCCTGATCGTTATGAATCAGAAGGATATGATCGCGAACATCTCAACCTGCCTGAAAATCAAAATAAGCTGATTGAAGCTGTTGCCAGCGTTCAAAGCCGCGTCGTAGTTGTATTACTCAATGGATCGGCAGTGCTGCTGCCATGGCTGGATCAAGTAGATGCAGTGCTTGAAGGTTATCTTGGCGGTCAAGCTGTTGGCGGAGCCGTAGCAGATTTGCTGTTTGGAGAAGTGAATCCATCCGGCAAGCTGGCAGAGACATTCCCGCTGAAGCTGAGCGACAACCCTTCATTCCTGAATTTCCCAGGTGAAGGCGACCGCGTTGAATACAAAGAAGGTATTTTCGTAGGCTACCGTTATTATGACAAAAAGGAACTAGATGTTCTGTTCCCATTTGGATTTGGTCTGAGCTACACGACGTTTGCTTACAGCGATTTGTTGCTAAGCGCGGCCAGCATCAAGGATACAGACGAGGTTGAAATAACGGTTAATGTAACCAATACAGGCAGCGTAGCAGGCAAAGAGGTTGTACAGCTTTATGTGAAGGATGTTGCAAGCACGGTCAATCGCCCAGAGAAAGAGCTGAAAGGCTTTAAGAAGGTTGCACTCGCACCTGGCGAGACAAAGACGGTAAGCTTTGTGCTGAATAAGCGCTCCTTTGCCTACTACAATGTAGACATTAAGGATTGGCATGTGGAAAGCGGTGAATTCGCGATTTTGGTGGGACATTCCTCGCAGGAAATCGTTCTTGAAGCGACACTTGCAGTTGAATCTACTGTTAAATTGAAAAAGCATTATTCGCAAAATACGACGCTTGGCGATCTGTATAACAACGAAGAAGCAACGGCTATTCTGCAGCCATATATGAAAAAGTTCCAAGAAAACAGCCCGCTCGCCAGCGTAGATGAAGATGATGCCCATGCGGAAATGATGGTTAAAATGATGCAATACATGCCGCTTCGCAACCTGATGGCATTCGGTGGCGATGCCTTCACCAAAGACATGCTGGACCAATTAATTGTAGAGTTGAACAGCTTATAAATTAGCGTTAAAGCCAGGTACATGAGGAGAATATGCGATGAGTGCGAATCAGACAGCAAGTGGCGTTCAAGACGACGCATACCACAAAGTAAGATGGTCGGAACGAATTGGTTATGGTTTTGGTGATGCAGCCAGCAACCTTATCTTCACAGGAGCAGCAACGTTTCTAACGTATTATTATACGGACGTCATGGGACTTGCCGCAGGCGCAATTGGAACGATGATGCTGATAGCCCGTATATTGGATGCCTTCCTTGACGTCGGTGTAGGGGCATTGGTAGACAAAACGAAAAATAAGCATGGTAAAGCACGTCCATGGCTGCTATGGATGATGATCCCGTTTGCCGCTTCAGGCGTACTGCTCTTTACTTTCCCGGATGTAGGACCAGGCGGAGCCCTCGTCTATGCCTATGTCACTTATTTGCTCATGAACTTTATTTACTCGTTCATTAACATTCCTTATGGGGTGTTGAACTCGCTTATTACGCAAGACGGTTACCAGCGCTCGGTGCTCAACATCGTTCGTATGCTTGGTGCGCTTGCAGGGGCAATCGGTGTCAGCTTCGCTACTCAGCCACTGGTACAAGCATTTGGCGGCGGGGAAAAAGGCTGGATTTTAACCTTCTCCCTGTATGGCGTTCTGTCGCTCTTTATGTTCTACATCACTTTTAAATCGACGCGTGAGCGCGTAAAACCATCCGTGTCCCAAAAAGAAATTCCTTTCAAGCAAGGCTTGGGAGCGTTATTCCGCAATAAATATTGGGCGATTATGCTGATGTTTGCTGTCATTGTGTATACAAACAACGGCATGAGTGGATTGAACATTTATTACGCACAATATTTGCTGAAGGATGCTGGATTGCTGGGTATTCTCAGCTTTGCCGGATTGATTCCAATTGCAATTGGTTTGTTCTTGATTGCTCCGATTATTAAAAGGTATGGTAAACGGAACGTTGCAATTGTCGGAAGCTTTATTATGATTTTAGGCTCGCTAGTCGTATTGATTGATCCAACGAATGTAACCTTTGTTATTCTTGGATTGGTAATCAAGGCGCTTGGTATGACGCCAATCATTGGTACGATTTTTGCCATGCTGGCAGATACCGTAGAATACGGCGAATGGAAAACAGGCGTACGTACAGAAGGGCTCGTATACAGTGCAGGAAGCTTTGGTACAAAAGCAGGCAGTGGTCTTGGCGCAGCCATTATTGGCTGGGGGCTGGCGATTGGCGGCTATATTGGCGGACAAGAATCGATTAGCTCTGCCGCAAGCGGTGCGATTCACTTCATGTTTATTTACTTGCCGATTATTTTGGCGGTTATCCAGATTGTCATCCTGTATTTCCATAAGCTCGATAAATTGTATCCGCAAATTGTTGCTGATCTGAAGGCTGTTAATAAAGGTTAATAAGAGGTAATAAACAATTATTTTATAAGTTGAACGTAAGAAAGCGATGGGGAGTGGAGCAACGGAGAGAAAGGTTGGAACTGGAGAGAGCGATAGCGTCCGCCTTTGTTTTCAGATTTCATCCTCAAAGAGGAATAAAAGAAAGAAATCAGAAAACAACAGCGGCTGGAAGTCCAACCTTTCTCGCAGTTGCGATCATAGCCCCATGCTAATCAATTGTTCAACTTATAAAGAATGAAAGGTGCTGGAAAACGATGAAATCACATGACACGTTAACGAAACAAAATGGCTTTAATGTGTTGTTTGCGAAAGAATTCACGACGCTTGCATCTTCTTTCGAATCCGAGATCCGCGTCATTTGGCAAGCGAAAAACATTATTTCCGATGGCAAAAGCATTTTGGGCCTAATGGCGCTTGATATTATGAAGGGCACCCCGATTAAGCTTACTGCTGAAGGTCCAGATGAGGATCAGGCGATCGAGAAATTGGCTGCTTTATTCGAAAGCCACGAATAAGGAATGCACGCGTTCAGCAAAGCAGAGAAAATAGTACAGTAAATAAACCATAAAAGCAGGGAGAGGAAAACCTCACTCTGCTTTTTTTATTGAATTTAATTGAAATCGAATGACAATTATATTTTTTAAATTAATCATTGTTTAATATGGTCGAAAAGGGCATTTATTATTAAAAAATGGCATCCGTTTAATTGTGTCAGATGTTTGAAAACTGTGCTATTATTATCGGAAAGCACCCAAAAAGCAGCGCCCCCACTATAGGGGCTGTTTTTTTATAGAGAAATCATGAGTGGTATTGCCTTGTTGCAGCGGTCGTTCGCCACATCACGATGCAAGATAGCGTAGAGAGGGATGAAGGTCATCATGGCAGTGTTTCAGTATAATCCGGAGCGTCCCTTTCGTGATGACCCGGATATGTATTTGCTTTATTGGGGCAAAGAGGCTTGTAAGCCTTGCCATCTCGTAGGGCCGATTGTTAGGGAAAACTTTAAAATGCATTTTATCCATAGAGGAAAAGGGACTGTGAAGGTGGCGGGCAAAACCTACACGCTGACAGCCGGACAAGCATTCCTCATTTATCCGCAGGTGCTTATTTCCTATGAATCGGACGAGGAGGACCCTTGGACGTATTCCTGGATCGGTTTTTTTGGAGAGCAGGCGGCCCAAATTATCGCTCGGACAGCGATTACGCCAGAAAACCCCGTATTTCCCATGGATATGAAGCTGATGCCAACGTTGTATGATCAGTTAACGGAAGCGGTCGCCCACCGAGCCAGCAGTGAATTGCGCCTTCAAGCTATTTTGTATGAGTTTTTGTCGCTGCTTGTCGAGTTCGTTCCTTTAACGGACAGCAATAGCAGTAATGCCGCGCGCAAGCAGGAAGCCTACATTCACCGAAGCATGGAGTTTCTACACGCCCATTACAGTGAACGAATTACGATGGAGCAGCTTGCTGATGTGCTCGGTCTGGATCGCAAATATTTGTCTTTTCTGTTCAAAGAGGCTGTAGGCATGCCGCCACAGCAGTATTTGCTTAACTATCGCATGAATAAAGCCTGTGAGCTGCTCGGCAAGGGCATATACAGCATCAGTGAGGTGGCGCGTTCCGTAGGGTATCAAGATGCGCTGCTTTTTTCTAAAATGTTCAAAAAGGTAAAGGGAACACCTCCGCGCAATTTTGAATAGCTCATTAAAAAAAGACATTATTCCATAAATATCATCCTTGCTGACATAGGATTCATAGTCGTTTCCCGCTACAATAGGTTTATATTCAACCTGAGGGGGAACAAATGAATGAGCTATTTGGCAAGTCATAATCGATATGACACTATGACATATAATCGAAGTGGAAGAAGCGGACTGAAGCTGCCCGCTATTTCGTTAGGGCTGTGGCATAATTTTGGCGGTATTGATTCGGTAGAGAAGGGCAGAGAAATGGTAAGACGGGCATTCGACCTCGGAATAACACATTTCGACCTGGCGAATAACTACGGTCCGCCTCCGGGCTCGGCTGAGCAAACGTTCGGCAGCATTTTGAAAGCGGACTTTGCAGCTTACCGCGATGAGTTGATCATTTCGACCAAAGCCGGTTACGGCATGTGGGAAGGGCCTTATGGCGATTTTGGCTCCAAAAAATATTTGGTGTCCAGCCTTGACCAAAGCTTGAAGCGGATGGGACTCGATTATGTTGATATATTCTATCATCACCGTCCAGATCCAAATACGCCGCTGGAAGAAACGATGGCTGCGCTTGACCTGATTGTGCGCCAAGGAAAGGCGCTGTATGTCGGCCTGTCCAACTATAAGCCGGAGCAGACGCGTGAGGCATCGCGCATTTTGAAGCAGTTGGGCACACCTTGTCTGATTCACCAGCCAAGCTACTCAATGATTAATCGCCATGTTGAGGATGGTTTGCTGGATGTGCTGGACGAGGAGGGTATTGGCTCCATCGTATTCTCCCCGCTTGCGAAGGGCATGCTGAGCGATCGCTATTTGAATGGCATTGCTCCGGATTCTCGCGCGGCTGGCCCAAGCGTATTTTTGCGCCCAGAGGAAATTACCGATGAGCTTATCGCTAAGCTGCGCCAACTGAATGAACTGGCGGCTGGCCGTGGCCAGAAGCTGTCGCAAATGGCACTCGCATGGGTACTGCGTGGCGGAAGAGTGACTTCTGCGCTTATTGGTGCAAGTAAAGTCAGCCAGATTGAGGATGCCGTTCAGGCGCTTGCTGTTGCTCATTTCACCGATGAAGAGCTGACGCTGATCGATCAGATTTTGCAATAGGCATAGGGAGATGAGGCAATGGCTATAAAGGCGCAAGCATTCATCCATCGAGTGCTGCTGACGCTTAAGGCACATCTTGTAGAGGATGCCGATGGTGTCTATTATGAGCGTTTCCTTCATGCGGACAAGCAGGCAGGCCGAACTGATGTTTATGGAACGGCAGATGCCGCCAATCTGTTATACACGGTTAACGGAATGCCGGAGCTGGAGGCGGATAAAGCCGCCTGGGTAAAGGAACTGCAAAGCTTTCAGGAGCAAGGCAGCGGCATGTTCCGCGGGCTTTACCATAATGAGCTGCATAGCGCGGCTTTCGCAATATCGGCTCTAGAGCTTTTTGATGGAAAGCCACTCTATCCGCTTCAGAAATTTGCAGCCTATAGAAGCAAAGAGGGGCTTTACGAATTGCTGGAGCAGCTGGATTGGATACAGCAGCCTTGGGGAGAATCGCAGAAGGGTTCTGGCGTCTTCGCAAGTCTGGTGCTCGCGCAGGAAGTAGACTCTGTGTGGGAAACCTGGTACTTCGACTGGTTGAAGGAGCAGGCAGATCCGGCAACGGGCTTGTGGCGTAAAGGCTGCATTGTCGATGGAGATGGCGAGCTGCGTGGTGCGCCGCTGTTTCATCATTTGGCCGGCAGCTTTCATTACCTGTTTAATATGGCTTATCGCAATCAGCCGATTCCATATGTGGAGGCGCTGGTCGATACTTGCATCGCCTTGTTCCGCAGCAAGCAGTGGGAGCAGCCGAAGGAGCAGCTTTCTTTTTTCGAAATCGATTGGGTATACGTGCTGGGGAGCTGCCTGAAGCAAACCGATTATCGACGGGATGAAGTGCTGGCTGTTATTCGTGAATCGGCAGCACCGTTCCTTGCCTATATCGAGAAATTGGGAGAACAATCGCCAGCAGAGCCGTTTGAAGACCTGCATTCGCTATGCGGCGCCGTAAGCGGCCTTGCAGTCATTCAACAGCTGGCACCCGAGCTTGTCCTTACTGATCGCCCGCTCCAGCTTGTATTGGATCGCAGGCCGTTCATTTAACGGTCTGTCTATTGAGCTTTTAATTTCTTTTATGTTTCGGTTTCTTCTACGGCATTTTGTGAAGACTTCCGAAAATTTTGTGGAAAAAAAGAGAGACGAATGCATAGTGCCGTGAAACCTTTGGAAAATGGGTTTCACGGCTTTTTTACATTCTTTATTGAAAAAAAACTTGATGAGCAGGAGTTGAGTTTGACTCTTGCTTTTGTTTATCAAGCAAGCGGGAGTAAATAACGAAGAAATAGAATTGTGAGAGAAGCTGCAAATGTATCTACTAATCCAGTTTGAAAACTTTAAAAATTTTGGAATTTTTGGTAAGATTGTGGAGGTCTTTCGCGATTTTACTTTCAGTTAAGAAAACTAAAAAGATGATTAGGAGCGTGTAATAATGACAAGATTTCGTAAGAAAATTAGCTTTTTACTACTGTGTCTTGTAATAGTATTACCTACAATCGCTTCAGCAAGCACCAATAGTGGGGATGGTGCTGTAAGCGCTCTAGATGAGAGTGCATTCTATGACGCAGCAGGTAATATAATTGAGGTGTTAGAAGAACGGGTACAGTTGAGTCGATGGAATTAGAATCATGGGAACTGGCAATAACACATTTAACCACATGAAATCGAAAGGTAGAACCTACAGTTTTGTGATTCAGCCTATGCTGACCTCAGGGGTTTCAACCATTTTTGTAGTCGGCGCTCAATACTTGTTCATGTGGTTCGATTATGGACAATTATTCGCGAATGAGTTATTTGTGAAGGGCATTAAATCAGGATGGTATGTTATTTTGTCCCTATTTATAGTAATGTATACTGCACTAGCCATTATAAACGTAATCAGATGGGAATATCATAAGAGAAAATCGAACTAAAACTTATAGCAGCCGCGTCACACGCCGCCGAAGAAGCCTCTCGATTATCGTGAGGCTTCTTCAAGCATAAAACAACATATCGCAAGGCATCTGCACAGCTATGCCGCACGGCATGATCCTGGTCACATTCTAAATTGGGAGAGGCTTTCTTATGAAGAAAGTGATACATTACCCTTCGTAATAATGGCGGCGATCTGTTCCTCGCTGCTGTAGATCGTCTGTTTCTTATCCAAAATGCCTTGCTGCAGCGTCAGTAGTTTAGCGAAGGAGCGCGAAGCTGCTGCGGTATCGCCTTTCTTCACGGACTGGGTCAATAGCTTGCCTTCGGCCGTTATAAGCTTGCGGCTGCTGGATATGCTGCTTTTGGCAGAACGGATCTTAATGCGCTGTGAGGAAGCTGTCTCTAATATGGCGCGTGTCTGCTTCGCTTTCAGCACTGTGGCGGCCTTAAGCTTGCTGTAGGCCTCGGTTTTATTTTTAATATCCAGCTTGGCGAGCTGGACGGCTTGCTTCGTTTGCGCCAGCTGTGCCTTCAGCACGGCATTCAGCTCCTTGCTTTGCAGCAGCTTGGCGGCTTCCTGCTGCTTTCGCAGCGAAGCATACAGGTCAAAGAGCGGCTGATAGCGCTCCTTCGTCTGCTTAACGTCAGCCGCCAGCTGGGCAAGCTTCTCCTCATTCAACTGCTTGATGCGCTGCCGGATGGCAACAAGCGCTTCTTCATTGCGATAGTGGCTGGCGGTGATTTTCCCCTCCCAAGTGTCTTCCTGCTGCTGGGCGGACAGCAGGCTGTCGTATTGCTTCTTGAGCTGGGAGGCTGACGCGGAGTCGGCACTAGCGGTCAGCTTGTCGAAGGCTGTCTGAACGGTCGGCGAAAAGGGCAAGATCGATGTGGCAGCGGTGGAGACAGATGGCAGCGTTAAAAATAAGGATAATGCGATAAGGCTGGTAAACAGATGCAGCGGCTTGAAAATAAACAAAGTGGAGCCCTCCTTTAAAATGATGGTAATCAAGCGAAAAAGAAAAGACGTTGAAGGGCAGCGATAGAGGGCATAGTCCCGAATGTACGCAAAAAAGCACCCGCAAGAAGGACGCCTGAGGCGTCTTCTCTTACGGGTGCTTCCATCGTAAGCCGCTGCTATTCAAATAATTATTTCCAAATATACTAAAAGGAAGGCCATTCGTCAAGCTCTTTCGGAAGGGCTGTTCCCCCTGCCCATTCTCCTGTATGATAGTAGGAAAAGAGACGAAAGGGAGGACGCGGCGAATGAATGTACCTATAGGCGTTTGGATTTTTGCCGGAATAATCGTTATTTTGCTGACATGGATGACACTTTGGGTAACGAAAAAAGCGTATTCGAAAAAATGGGACGATTCCGATCAGGATATAGGGACGTAGATCGACGAGCCCACATTTTCACAAGGAGTGTGCGTCACAAGTCACACGTCGCAATAGCCTGTTCTTAAGCTAAGGCTGAAATTTCAGCAGCTCAGGATCGATGGCAGGAACGAGCCCTTCCTGCGCAGCGCGGTTCAGCAGCGTCGTAATTGCCTCGTAACCGCTATGGCCAAGGTTGGCAGTGAAGTCATTCACGTATAGATCAATGTGCGCCTTCGCAACGGCCGCGTCCATCTCTTGGGCATGCTGCATGACGTATTCGCGAGGCGCCTCGGGATTGGCCCATGCATAAGCGACTGAAGCCTGAATCCACTTCGTAATGGCAGGCAGATCGAGTGAGCGGCGGGCGATGATGGCTCCGAGCGGTATAGGCAGTCCCGTGTCGGATTCCCACCAGCTGCCCAGATCCGTCATCATGGATAGGCCAAAGCTTGGATACGTGAAACGCGCCTCATGGATGACAAGGCCAGCATCAATATGTCCGTCGCGAACGGCAGGCATAATTTCATGGAATGGCATGATGACGATATCGCCTACCCCTCCTGGAACGTGCTTAGCGGCCCAAAGCCTGAACAGCAAATAAGCAGTGGAACGGTCGCTTGGCACCGCTACGCGTTTGCCTGACAACGCTGCCGCATCTGTGCGGGTTCCGGCTGTCAAGACGAGCGGGCCGCAGCCTCTGCCGAGCGCACCGCCGCATGGAAGCAGGGCATAATCTTCCAGCACCCATGGGAGGGCAGCGTAGGAAACTTTCAGCACATCAAGCGGGCTGTCGCCACTGGCTGCCAGACGATTGGTGATGTCGATATCGGCATACGTAATTTCCAGCTCTGGTGCATCCGGGATAAGCCCATGCGCCCAAGCGTGAAAGACGAAAGTATCATTCGGACATGGAGAAAAAGCGATTTTCATACAAGCACCTCCAATAGTGTGGAGCCCGCAGCTTCCAAAGCCTGCAAAGCTTCGCCAATTCGCCATGCACTTCGGTCCCTTGGGCCGATAGCATTCGAAATGGCGCGTATTTCAAGAACGGGAATGCCGAAGCTTTGTGCCGCTGTTGCAACGCCAAAGCCCTCCATCGCTTCAGCGGCGGCGCGAGGAAAGCGCTCACTCAGCACCTGGGCGGTAGCAGCAGTTCCGGTGACGGTCGACAACGTTAAAATGGGAGCCAGCGCTGCAGCAAGCCCAGTCTGAGCAAGTGCTGCGGCAATAGCTGCGGCTTGTACATTAGTCGCGATTGTAGAAGAACCGAAGCCGAGTGTGTCCAGACTGCTGAAGCCGTCTTGTGTCTCTGCTCCGAGATCGGCGGCAATGATAGCATCGGCAATGACGAGCGAGCCCACGGCTGCCCGGCCTTCGAATCCTCCGGCGATGCCCATGCAAATGACAAGATCGTAGCTGCCCCGTGTGAGAGCAAGTGTCGTGCGGACAGCGGCTTCCGCTGGGCCAACTCCGGCTTCTGTCACATGAAAGCGCGGGCTGTTTTGCAAGCCCCTACACACCGCATCCTTCTCGGCAGTGACGGGGGTCATAATTAAAATATTTGGGCCGGCATCCATCAGGTGCAATCTCCTTTAACGGAAAAATTTCGCACCATCATGCGGGAGCAGATTGCATCTACGGCCGCATAATGCTGCGAAAAGCTAGGGTTAATGCTTTTTCCAAGCTTATTACTTAATTATAGTACGGTTTCAGACGTAAGGAAAGGCGAGCGCTTTCCCGGCTGCGGGCCATGAATGAGCCGCTGACAAGCGGCTATTTGCGTTTCATTTCAAAAAACTCGCATTGCTCACGGGAAAAATAAGTAATATCGCTGACACTCGTTTGAATGACGACCTGCGTATCGTCGAAACGGACGATGTTTCCGCCAGAGCACACAATATAATCATTTTCAAAGACGCGCAGCCGAAGCTCCCGCTGAAGTGCCTCCTCGAAATCCGCATCCGTTATCAATTTACGGTTTATCGCCATCCTCAGACTCCTTTGCCCATTAAAATTAAACCTTATAAAAGCGGCATGCCCTAGCGCTATGATAGACCAGCTAGCGGCCCGTTGCAACAATGTGCCTCATATTCAGCCGTTTATTCAAATGGGATAAAAACCGCCTTAACAGCACTTGGTTTGTGCATTGACTGCTAGTACAATAGGAGGGAAAGCTTTAATGCGGGAAAGCTGGCAAGGCAAGCGGCAAGCTCCGCTGCCATAACGTCGGCCATTACACGCAGCGGGGCAGGTCCCGCTAATTTGAAGGAGGAATATAAATCGTGTCTGTACATAATGAACGAGTTGTCGTATTTGTCGGGTCCTATGCAGAGGCTGCGGCAAGCGGCGTATATGCGTATGCTTTTGATGAAAAGGAAGGCAAGCTTTCGCTGCTGGATGAAGTATCGGGCCTTAAAAATCCTACGTTTCTGAATGTGGATATTCCAAGCAAGAGGCTGTATGCCATTGCAGAAGGAGTATCCGCAGCAGGCGACAAAGTCGGCGATGCTGTAGCTTTTGCCATCGATACGGATAAAACAGCATTGACCGAGCTTAACCGCAGCGAAGCCATTACGGCTCCGGCTTGCCACATTCAACGCGATCCATCCAATCGCTACTTGCTGCTGTCAAGCTACCATGGCGGCAGAATCAGCCTTGTTGTGCTGACGGACAATGGCGAGGTGGGAGAGCTGCTGGATATCGCTCAGCATACGGGAGTCGGCCAGCACCCGGAGCGCCAAAATCAGCCGCATCCCCACAGCATCCAATTCAGCCCGGACGGCCGCTACCTGTTCTCGCCGGATCTGGGCATTGACCGCATTATGGCTTATCGCATTGATAATCAAGCGCACAAGCTGGTTTTCCATGGGGAAACATTGCTTCATGCAGGCGCTGGCCCGAGGCATATGGCTTTTCACCCGAATGGGCAATTTGCTTATGTTATTAATGAGGTAGATTCGACGATTACTGCGTTCCGTTACGATGCTGAGGCAGGCACGCTTGCGACGCTGGCAACCGTTCCAACGCTGCCGTCTGATTTTGATGGTGAAAATACATGCGCTGAAATTGCCGTCTCCGAGGATGGCAAATATGTATATGGCTCGAATCGCGGGCACGACAGCTTCGTAGTGTACGCCATTAATGAAGCAGACGGCAAGCTTACCCTTGCTGGTCATGTGCCGATTGAGGGCGAGCATCCACGCCATTTTGCTTTTGTGCCGGGCGGCCAATATATAATCGCGGCTAACCGCGATACGAATAATTTGGCTGTATTCCGCATAGATGTGGCAACAGGGCTGCCTGTGTATACCGGACATTCCGTTACGGTATCTGGGCCGGTGTATGTGCAGCCGGTGTTAGTATAACAGCAGGAAATAGTTGAGGTGGACGTGCCTTGAACATGCCTTGAATGCGGCGACAAGCGGAAAAGAGAGGTCAGCGGAGATGAAATGGCCATCAGCATGGGTGCAGACTGTCAAAAGCGTACATGGAGAACGCGGCGAGAAGTGGCTGGCTGAGCTGGATTTGCTGCTGGCAAGCTGTGCGGAGCGGTGGGAGCTGCGGCTGGCGGATCACACGCCGTATGAGCTGACCTTTAATCTGGTGCTTCCGGCGCTGCGGAAGGACGGGAGCGAGGCTGTGCTGAAGCTGGGCGTGCCGTCAGGGGAAAGCCGGACGGAGCTGGCAGCGCTTCAGCTATATGAAGGGCGCGGAGCGGTTCGCCTGCTGGCATCGGATGCGGAGCGCGGCGTTATGCTGCTGGAGCGGCTGAGGCCGGGACAGCTGCTCTCGGAAGTGGCAGACGATGCGGCGGCCGTCCGCATCGCTGCGGAAGTGATGCGTAAGCTGGCTGTGCCAGCAGCGGACGCAGTGGCTGCAGGGGAAGCGGCCGGAGGCGTGAGCTTCCCTACGGCTCTGCAGTGGGCGCGCGGGCTGGAGCGGCTGCGCCAGCGCTATGATGGCGGCACTGGGCCGCTGCCGGAGCCGCTCGCCCGGCAGGCGCAGCTGACCTTCGGCCAGCTATTTGCAACGGGCAAGAGCGAGCCGCAGCTGCTGCTGCATGGCGACCTGCATCAGGGCAATATTTTGTCCGCCGTGCGTGATGGGGAAGCGTCTGCCAGCTGGCTGGCGATTGATCCCAAAGGTGTCATCGGCGAGGCGGCTTATGGCGTCATTCCGCTGCTGATGAATAAGCTGCCTGAGACATGGGCGGAGCGAATCAAGCTGCTGCGTAATCGCGTCCATATCCTCAGCGAGGCCCTGTGCCTCAAGCCGGAGCGTGTTCTCGCCTATGGCTTCAGCCATATGGTGCTATCCGCAGCATGGTGCGTCGAAGATGGGGTTGGTGATAGCGCTGCTGCTCTTGAAACAGCTGCTTGCTTTGCAGAACTGCAGCGTGAGGAGCCGGGGCTTGAATAGGCAACAGAGCAGAGCATTTCAATATTGCAACCGAACATGCATCATTTTTTTATCCACTATTAAGGAGTTGGGACGAGATGAGCGAGCAGCAATTGACCGTTTTATTTCAAGGGGATTCCATTACAGATGGTTCGCGAGGGCGCAATGATGATTTAAATCATATTTTAGGCCATAGCTATCCGTATTTAATTGCCTCACGCCTTGGCTATGAATTGGCGGAGAAAGCTCCCCATTTCATTAATAGGGGCATTAGCGGCGATCGGGTCTCTGACTTGTACGCTAGGTGGAACGAGGATACCCTCAGCTTGAAGCCGGATATACTCAGTATTTTGGTTGGTGTCAATGATGCGGGGCGCACGATGTCTGGCGAAGCGAGCGGCGCAACAGACCGTTTCGAGCGTGCTTACCGGCATTTGCTGGAGGAGACAACCGAGGTGCTGCCACAGACGCGGCTTGTTCTTGTCGAGCCCTTCATCCTGAAAACTGGCGTGCCGTTGGAGCGCTGGGAAGAGTGGCAGCAAATCATTAAGGGATATCAGGAAAAAACAGCTGCTTTGGCGGCAGAGTATAATGCGGTTCTTGTACGCGTGCAGCATGTATTCGACAAAGCAAGCGAAGTGACCGGCGCGGCCTACTGGCTTTGGGATGGCGTTCATCCTACAGCGGCGGGGCATGAGCTGCTCGCCCGCGAGTGGCTGTCTACGGTGCAAAACAGCAGCTTAGCGATTTAATAGCAAAAATGATATTTTTGAACCCGTCCGCTTTTTACTGCGTATAGATTTGTAGGATCGGAGCAGTTGGCAGCTAGGCGGCTTAATAGGCAGATGCAGCCGTGAATAAGCATCCCCGTTTCGCTAGAAATTGGGGATGCTTTTCTTTTATTTTGCAGAAAAGAGTATACAGGCATGTCTAAAATAGCAATTTTAAGATGAAAAGCATCATTTCGCATGTCTAAGTAACTAATTTGTAACTACTTTTTATGAGGAAAGGAATAAAATTCATGTAGCTTTTTGAGAAATAGGAAGCATTGGCAGCGGTATTGTCCTTTTACAGAGGTTATAGTACGATTGAAAAAGCAAGGATAATTATGGAATATAGATCAGTTAAAGCAATAAGCGCTTTGGCTGTATTTTGTGCAGCAGTAGTTGCCGCCAGAGGAGTGCGACAGCCGTTTACGCTTGAAATATAGGAAAGTATATGGTTTTTCATCCTTTCTCTATATTTCATCGCGAAACGGTAGCTTTGCCGCCAGAAGAGGGCGACAGCCGTTTACGCTTGATAGAGTTAGAGAGACAAGGGGAGTGGAGCAATTGCTTCGTGTAGAGGGCTTGTCCCATGCATTTAAGAATGGAAATGAGACGACGCGCGTTCTTCAACAGATCGATTTTCGCGTAAATAAAGGGGATATGGTTGCGCTGCTGGGCAGTTCAGGCTCGGGAAAGTCGACGCTGCTGAATTTGATGGCGGGACTGATGAAGCCGACGGAGGGCAGCATTTACATTGCCGATCAAAATATCGTAAATATGAATGAAAACAAGCTGGCGGAGTTTCGCCGTGAGCATATCGGGTTTATTTTTCAAGCGTATGAGCTCATTCCGAACTTGACGGTTCGTGAAAATATCGAGCTGCCGCTCGTGTTTCAATCGACGCGCCCTTCAATTCGCAAGCAGAAGGCGTTAAAGCTGCTGGAGCAGGTCGGCATACCGGATAAAGGGGAAATGTTTCCTTCCCAGCTGTCGGGCGGACAGCAGCAGCGTGTCAGTATTGCGCGCTCGCTCATTACAGAGCCATCGGTCATTTTCGCTGATGAGCCTACGGGGAATTTGGATACGAAGACGGAAGAGGAGATTTTGGCCATTCTCAAGCATTTGAACAAAACGATGAACACGACCTTTATTATCGTTACGCATGAGCGCGAGGTTGCACAGCAGACCCAGCACATTATTACGCTTCGCGATGGGCTGCTGGAAAAATCGTCGCCTGCTGTCGAGTTAGAAAAGCTTCCGGTAGAGGAGGCTGTCCATTGAGAGTAAGCGATCTTACAAGGCTGTCATGGGATCAGGTCAGACGGCGTAAAGTAGTTACCATGCTGTGTGCAGCCGGCCTGTCGATTGGCTGTGCCGCTATTATTTTGGCGATGAGCATTGGGGAATCTACGCAGAAAATTGTCGAAACCCAGCTCACGAGCTATTTGAAAATGGATGAAATTACGGTTATGCCGGATAATGGCGCATCCGCCGGTCCCGGAAGCCAAAGCACGGCAAGCGATGAAGTGAAAAATCGGGGCAAGCTTTCTGAACAAAAGGTCGAAATTATGCGAAATATTAAGCATGTCAAGGCCGTAGCGGCTATGCAGCAGCTTAACTACATGCAAATGGTAACTTCGGACGATAAACAGGCGTATGCCCAAATTATTGGAACGGATCTAAACAGTCTGGAAGCCTTCGGCAATACGTATTGGCAGGGCTCGGCATCAGATGCTCCAAACTCTGTCGTATTAAGCTATGGTACGACGCTTGGATTAATGAATCAAGAAGAGCAGAATAAATTGTTTGAAGCCATGAATCTAAATCCAAGCGATCCAGCACTGCAAGAGCAATACAATACGATGATGATTACACCATCCGCCTTGTACCAGAATCAGATTCAGCTGGTGAACTACGATCAGGATAACAAGCAAAAGATAAGCGAGGGCCTTCGAGTTGTAGGGGTATTGAAGAAGCCTAAAGGTGTATCCGATATACAAATTGCCAATGACCGCAAAATTTACGTTTCAATTGAAACGGCGAACAAGCTGCGAGAGCAGCTGATGCAAAGCAGCGGTGAGGAGACGGCTAACGATACCTATAATCAAGTTACGGTCAAGGTGGATGCTGAGGAAAATGTGAAGCAGGTGGAGGAGCAAATTAAGAAGCTCACCTTGAACACCCAATCCAATCTGTTGCAAAAGGAGCGCCTAGAAGAGCAATTCGCTGTGTTCAAAAGCATCGCAGTAGGAGCAGGCGTATTCATTCTCATAATCGCTTCGATTTCCATCATTGTAGCGATGACGATGTCCACATACCAACGGCGCCGTCAAATCGGCATTATGAAGGTGCTCGGTGCCAATCTGGCGCAAATCCGCAATATGTTTATTGTAGAGGCAGCCTTGCTTGGATTGCTTGGCGGACTGCTTGGCGTTTTATTTTCATACTGGATCGTATGGGGAATTAATGCCCTTATTTTATCGATGTCTACCGGCGAGGAGAATATGTCTATCTTTATTCCGTTGACCGCTATTCCGGTCGGATTAGCGTTTGCCGTGATGACGGGCATTATATCGGGGATATACCCGGCAGTCAGCGCTTCGCGTACCGATGCATTGACCGCAATCAAGAGAGATTAGAGAAGGTCATGCGCTATTGTCAGGGCATGTCTGAGCCAGCGAGCAACCAGGGGGAGAAGAAGAGATGAAGAAAAAGATTAAATGGATCATCATCGGGATTGTTCTAATCGGAATAAGCGTGGTGCTTTACTCCATGTCGAAGCCGCCGGAGATGGTCGATATGTCGGGCGATTCACAGGCCATTACATTTCAGGTGACCAAGGGGACGCTCGTCAATACGATTCAGGTTAAGGGCAAGTCGCTATATGAGCAGGAAACGTCAGTCTATGCGCCTTTCAGCTCCAAGGTGACGCAGTGGAAGGTAAAGGACGGACAGCAGGTAAAAAAGGGCGAGGTATTGTTCACGCTTGACCAGACCGAGCTGCAAAATCAGATTACGCAGGAGGAAGCTGAGCTTCATAAGGCTGATCTAGAGGCGCAGCTGCAAGCTTTTGTAACGAATACGGAAGATGAGCTTGGCATGCTTGAGGCTACGGAGGTTGAGCGCAAGAAGGCGCTGGCTGCCAAGGAAATGGCCCGTTTGACGCAGGAGCTGAACGATGTGAAGGAATCGATTGGGCGCAAAGCGCTGACGCAAAAGCGGCTGAAGCTGAATGAAGCTCAGTATCGTTCGCCGGGCGATGGCATTTTTCTATTTGATCAAGCGGCTAAGCAGCTGCAGGCTGTTGGCGACAACCAGTTGATCGGCAAAATTGTAGATTTGAACAAGCTGCAATTCACTGCCCTTGTCGGGGAGCAGGATGTGTTCCGTATCAAGTCGGACATGCAGGTCAAAGTGAAGATGACAGCGATGAAGGATATTGTGCTTGACGGCAAAGTGCTGCGGGTATCCAAATTTGCGAAAACCGGCACCGATCAAAACAGCCTCAATCAAGCTGCACAATTCGAGGTTGTAATTTCGCTTGAGCCGAGCGAATATTTAATCGCAGGACTGTCGCTTACCGGCAATATTGAGACGAGCCGTAAGGAGAACGCATTGGCCCTCCCGTCCATTGCTATTATGAGCGATCAGGCTTCGTCTTATGTCATGCTGGAAAAAGGCGCAGGCCAATATGAGCGTCAGGACATCAAGGTCGGAATGTCAGCGGGAGATAAGGTGGAAGTGCTGGAAGGCTTGAAGGAAGGCGACGTTGTTTCCTTGCAATAAATAGGTAGCCCGGGTGTGCGCGTCTAAGCTTGAAAAAGCTGGGCTGCGCACACTCGTTTTTTTATTGGAAGCGTGGTGCGCAAGGGAAGGAATGCTTTGGGCAAGAGTGGAGAAAAATAAGGCGGTACGCTAGTTGACAAAAGTGTCCAGCTGGTTCATTATATAATATATGAATACATGCTCATATGTTAGTTTATTTGAAAAAGCGAATGGCTTCGCTTTTAATAGCAGCAGGAGGTAGAGGATATGGATACAAAGAAAAAGCAACAGCAGGCAGCTGGACGGCAGGACAGTCAAAAATGCGATCATGAGCACAGCAAGGAGCACAGTCATGACCAGGCTGATCACCATGGGCATAGCCACAGCGGAGGTGACCACCATGATCATAATCACGCCCCTGGCCACAGTCACGGCCATGGACACGATCATTCACATGGGCCGGGCGGCCACCATCATTTTGATGTCAATGGCAATAAGGTCGGCTTAATCATTGCACTGTCGATTACAGTCGGAATTATGTTTCTTGAATTTTTCGGCGGCTTATTGACGGGCAGTCTCGCACTGCTTGCGGACTCTGGCCATATGCTGAGCGATGTGAGTGCGCTTATCCTTAGCCTTGTCGCCGTCTGGTTCGCCAGCAAGCCTGCTTCCAAAACGAAAACCTACGGCTTTTACCGCTTTGAAATATTGGCCGCGCTGTTCAACGGGATCGCCTTGTTCGTCATAGCCGGGTTTATTGTATGGGAGGCCTACCATCGCTTGTTCGATCCTCCTGCTGTGGCCAGCGGCTCCATGATGCTCATTGCGCTTGTCGGCCTGCTGGCGAATTTGGCCAGTGCATGGGCTTTAATGCGCAAAGGCGATGTCCATAACAACCTGAATGTACGCAGCGCCTATTTGCATGTTTTGGGCGATGCGCTTGGCTCAGTCGGGGCTGTGCTTGCTGGACTTCTCATCTACTTGTTTGATTGGAATATTGCCGATCCGATTATATCAGTGATTGTGTCGGTGCTTATTTTGCGCAGTGCCTGGAATATTATTAAGCAAACTCTTCATATTCTCATGGAAGGCACACCGCCTTCTATTGATCACGAGAAGGTGAAGCGGGTGCTCGCGGCTATCGAAGGCGTTATAGATGTGCATGATTTGCATATTTGGACGATTACATCAGGACTTGACTCACTGAGCTGCCATTTGCTAGTGGAGGATGACTGTGACAGCCAGCATATTCTGCAGCAGGCGCTTGGGAGAATCGAGCAGCAGTTTGGCATTTCGCATACGACGATTCAGATAGAAAAGTCGCAGATTCAGCATTCTGAGATGAAGGTTTAGCAGGCGGAGCATGAGCTTCTTCGAAAATTGCGCCATTATAATAAAAGTCAAGCAAGAGTGCTTTCATAATTAAAATGGATTTTTAATGAAATGGA
This sequence comes from Paenibacillus sp. FSL H8-0537, assembly GCF_038051995.1. Taxonomy (NCBI): domain Bacteria; kingdom Bacillati; phylum Bacillota; class Bacilli; order Caryophanales; family Paenibacillaceae; genus Paenibacillus; species Paenibacillus sp. FSL H8-0537. The sequence continues at coordinate 565,084 of NZ_CP150290.1, forward strand.
TTGGGTCAAGGCGCATGTAAGGGTTGTCCTCTCATTGGTAATTGGTGGGGGAAATAGCTGTGGTATGGTATTAGCAGGAATTATACCGCATCTGTTTTTACCAAGGAGGATACATCATGAACAGCACGAAGAAAACCCTTATGGGCAAAACCCTGCTAGGCAAAACGTTACTTAGTATCACGCTAAGCCTATCCGTCGCTTTGACCGGCAGTTTGGCTGTACCAGCAGCAAAGGTAGAGGCCGCAACGTCTTCTACAGCCAGCAGCGTCATTGCAACGGGACAGAAATTTCTGGGCGTTAATTATAAATTTGGGGCAACGGCGGGCAGCACCAGCTCGTTCGACTGCTCATCCTTCACACAATATGTTTTCAAGAAGAACGGCATTACGCTGCCACGCTCCTCGGTGAGCCAATCCAAAGCCGGCAAATATGTATCTAAAAGCAATTTGAAGGCTGGAGATCTGATTTTCTCCGATACGAATAGAGACGGCGTCATTAACCACGTCTCCATTTATATGGGCAATGGCAAGCTGCTGCATACGTATCGGAAAGGACTCGGCGTAACGATTTCTACTTTTTCCGGAAGCACATGGGATAAAACATATGTAACCGCTCGTCGAGTCATATAGTGATTTAGCACCAAAAGCCCCGCCCCTACTGACCGAAGGCCTAGCCTTGTCAGCGGGAGCGGGGCTTTTGGTTATGGACGGGCAGGCTGCTTGCCTGTGTCTACTGCTGCAGTCCTTGCCGAGCCGCCAAGCGCGTGGGTTTTCAGAAACAGGGCAGCCGCAATCAGCATAAGCCCATTGATGATGAACACCCAGCGAATCGGAATGATGCCTCCTAGCACCCCGCCAATGACGGGAGCGAGCATCGTGGCGAACATGGTGCCTGACTGGTTAAGGCTGAAGGCTCGTCCTCTAAAGCTGCTGTCCGTTACCTTGACGATCAAGGCATTAATAGCGGGGTAGACGCTGGCGAAAAACAGCCCATAGACGAATCGCAGTGCACCAAACTCTACGTAATCATTGACGAAAAATTGCAAGCAATTGCCGATCCCGCCGCCGAGAAGTCCAATAAACAACACCTTGGAAAAACCGATCCTTGAACCGATTTTTCCCCACTGCGGTGCGGCAATGAGCGTGGCAATCCCGACCGCCGAGAAGACAATGCCAGACTGCAGGGCGGCTTCACTGCCGCTGACGCCAAGCTGCATGACGTAGACGGTGAGCAGCGGCTCCAGAATCATAACCGAGAACGTTGCAAGTGCGGCCAAAATCAGCAGCGTGGTGAAGGAGCGGTTGGACAGCGCAAGCTTCAAGTCCTCTTTGATGGAGGAGCGGGCGCCCGAGCGGTTAAAATTCTTTTCACGCACGAAGAAGACGGCAATAAGCGCGGCAATAAGAACGATGCACCCCGAGAAAAGGAATGCTTCGCGATTGCCGATGTAATGACTGACGACCCCGCCAATGACGGGGCCGATAATACCGCCTGTCGCGCCGGCTGTCGCCATAATGCCAAGGGCATAGCCGGTTTTCTGCTCCGGCGTGTTGGTGGCGACTAGTGCAATCGCCGCTGGAACAAAGCCGGCAAGCAGGCCTTGGAAAATACGAAGCACGACGAACAAATAAGGGTCATAAATAAAGTAGGTCAACATGTAAAGGACAGCTAGGCTGAACCCTGAGCGAATGAGCATGGGCCTGCGGCCATATTTATCGGCGAGCGAGCCCCAATAAGGTGCAATAAGCGCGCTTGCCAGAAAGGTAATGCCGAAAGAAATACCGGACCAAGCCTCCAGATGCTGGTCAATACCGAGCTCGGTTGAGAGAAACAGCGGAATAAATGGAATGGAGGTGGTGAAAGCCGTACTCGTAAAAAACACGCCAATCCACAATACATATAAGTTTCTTTTCCAAGAAAAATCCATGTGCAGTCACATCCTGTAGGTTCCATCGTTATTTCCATTGTAAACCTATTTTCGAGGGAACACTACTCCAATCCAGTTATTTCCTAAGCGGCTACTCCGAAATGTGACTATGCAAAATCGTTTGATTGCGGCCGCTATGCTTGGCTTCATACAATGCATCGTCTGCTTGCTTGAATATATCGTCTGTCTCTTTTAAACGGGTTGTATTGGAAGCAATGCCGAGTGACAGGGTGACCTGCCTGCCGATTGGCGTAATCGCCTGCTCCATCTGTATTCGCAGCTGTTCGGCCACGTCAAATGCCTCTTCCTCCGACGTGTGCGGCAGGACGATTGTAAACTCCTCGCCTCCGTAACGGAAGCAGTAATCGCCCTCGCGTTTGAGCTCCACCATCTTTGCTGCAAGCAGGCGCAGTACTTCATCGCCCTTCGGATGCCCGAATTCGTCATTAACCGACTTGAAATGATCCAAATCCAGCATAATGACAGAGAATGGAATTTGTCTGAGCTCTAAATCCTCGGTAATCAGCTTGAGCGTCCGGCGGTTCGGAAGTCCTGTGAGGGCGTCCGTTTGCGATTCTTGGAACAGCTCTTCATTTCTCCGCTTCATCTCATGAAAAGCAAGCGCAACGGTGGCATTTAGCTGATTCGCCTCATAGTTCCAGTAAACGCGCGAAGGCAGCGTGTCTGGGATTTGATCCAGCTTAGTCAACTGCGCCGCATAATTCGCCAGCCGGTAGAGTGGAGAGGAAAGCGTGCGCGACAGCCACATGGTCAAAATAAGCAGCAGGAGCACGAACGGCGCTGAAACCTTCAGCATGTCCGTAATGAGATCCCAGCTTTTACTTTCAACGTAGCTAACCGGCGTCTGGGAAATAATTCCCCAATTGATTTCAGGTACGACGGAATAACCTGCAAGAAAGTCGACGCCTTGGCTGTTGATGACCTGCTGTTCCCCGCTTTTTCCCTGCATCAGCTGCTGTACAACGGGATTCATGCTTACATTTGCCAGATGATCCTCCATATTCGGGTGGTAGATTATATTGCCTTCCCCATCCACGACGTAAAAATAAGAGCCGCTGTTGTTCTCGTTTTGCACGCCAAGAATTTCTCGGAAAATATTTTCATACTGCAAATAAATCGATCCCGCCACATATCCCCGATAGGCGCCTTCCCGGCTGAAAATCGGGTGGCTGACCAGTACGATCATCCGATTCGTCGAAGAAATATAAGGCTTGGAAATATGCGGTTTCTGTACTTTAAGCGCAAGCTTCGATTCCTCGGTTGACAGCTTGTGGCCGATTATGCCCAAATTATTAGGGGAGCTGGAGACGATGACGCCTTCAGCATCCACAATAGCAATCGAGTTGAAGTAATGGTTGGTTCCCATGAAAAAATCAAGCTGCGCCAGCACAGCGCCGCTTTCAAGGTCGGCACCCGATAAATAATTCGCTGCGATTTGAAGGCTATGCTTCATAGAGACAACCAGTGATTGTGTCGTTTTGCTAAGATCACCAGCCGTAATGCGATTTAATTCTAGTGTATTATGATATAGAGATTCCCTCTGGGACTTGAAAGCGATAATGACATTGATGACGATGGTAATGAGGACGGACAAAAGCACGATGCAGGAGATGATGGATGCCAGAGTAAAGCCTTTTTTGCGTTTTATTGCGCTGTACATGCTAAACCTCTTCTCGTTGAAATTCTAATAAGTAGTTTATCATTTTTGTGCGAGATTTTCGACATATAATGACAGGCCAGCCGGATGTTTTCTTTGCTTCGGTTCGGTCAGGCATTGCTCCAATTCGAGAGGGACATTATACTGAATGCAGCATTTTGATTAGAAGAAAGCCAGGTGTACGGATGCCTAAAGTAAATTTATTTTCCAAAATCGTTGGGTTGTTCATTATTATGCTGCTGCCGATCATAGGACTGTACTCCTATTCCAATCATATTAGTACAGAAGTTCTAGATTCCGAGCTAAACCGCTCGAATACGAATCAGCTCGTTTTTTTTCAAAATCAGGTCAATTCCTCGATTGATCTGCTGGGGCTATGGCCAAATTTGCTCATTCAAGACCCGGATATTGCGAATTTGCGCGACTATTACATTGAACTCGATAATCTTGATCTTCCTGCTATTACGATGGTCAAGCGCATTCAGACTAAGCTGAGCATTCAGGAAAGCTCCTCCAATTGGAAAAGCAATCTGGCGATTTATTCGCCTACGCTGGCACGCGTCATCACGGTGAATGATGCCGTACCCTATAATAAAGAGACGCTGGCCGACCGTCTGAAACACGGCTGGCAGGTAAAGCCGCTTGGCGATGAGGGCTTCCGTTTCTCGCTGATGACGGCGCTGCCCTATAATAATTTATCCCAGGCTACAGATACGGGACTGCTCATCGAGGTCAGTTTTGACAGCTCGAATATTCAGGGCATGCTTGATCAGTTCAAGCGAGATGGCAGGCGCGATCCTTTTTATTACAATGAAGAATGGGGCACGATATACAATCGTACCGCTGACCAGCAGCTTGGCAATCGGCTCATCGCCCAATTGGATGAGAGCGGCTCTCTGACCAGTGGCAGTCATACCGTTAAAGTAAATGAGGAGCGCTATCTGGTCAATATTGTCCGTTCGGAAACGATAGGCTGGGATTTGATTGATTATATTCCCTTATCGGATGTGCTCCAGCCGATCAACCAAACGAACCGTTTATTTTATTATTCGGTTGGTTTGCTGCTATTGATGAGCTGTTTAATCGCATATATGCTTTATGCGCAGGTGCAGGTGCCGATAAAGCAGCTCGTTGTCAGCTTCCAGAAGCTGAAAAACGGCGATTACGGCGTCCGGCTTACGCCGAAAGGGCGCGGCAACAATGAATTCAAGTTTGTGTTTATCCGTTTTAATCTAATGGTTCAGCAAATTCAAGATTTGTTCGAAAATGTTTATTTGGAAAAAATTCATGTGCGCGAAGCGAGGCTCAAGCAGCTGCAATCGCAAATCAATCCGCATTTTTTCTATAACTGCTTTTCCTTTATTTCGAGTATGGCGAAGCTGGAAAACTATCAGTCAGTCATTGCGATGAGTCAGAACCTATCGAATTACTACCGCTATACGACCCGGCAGGAGCGGGATTTGGTTGATGCGCGGGAGGAAATCGATTTTGTCCGCAACTACTTGGATATTCAGCAGATGCGAATGAGTCGGCTGTCTTATGAGCTGGACATTCCGGAGCATTTGCTGCGTTTTCAAATTCCGCCGCTCGTCATTCAGCCGTTGGTGGAAAATGCGGTCATCCATGGCATCGAGCAATCCCCAAATGCAGGGCGTATTCGCATATCGGGTGAATTTGACGGCGAGTTTGCTGCCATTACGGTGGAGGATGATGGCGTTGGGCTTTCCCCTGAACGGCTGTTTTCCTTGCAGTATCAATTGACGCGGCCTATGGAGCAGGAGATGGGCTGCGGCCTGTGGAACGTCCATCAGCGCTTGCATTTGCGTTTTGGAGCATGCTCAGGCATCGTGCTGTCGCCTTCGACGCTAGGCGGCTTGAAGGTGCAGATTCGCTGGAATGTGACCCGCGAGAAACAGATCGAACAGACAACGACAGGAAAGGGGAATTCTAATGATTGAATTGCTGCTTGTAGATGATGAGGCCTATGTGACGCTGAGCTTAGAGAAGACCATTCCGTGGGATGAGCTTGGCGTCAGCAAGGTGTACCGGGCCGAGTCTGCTGCCGAGGCACTCGCTATTATGGAGGCGGGCGACATTGATATTTTGGTCACCGACATTCGTATGCCGGGGATGGACGGCTTGCAGCTGATTGAGCAGGCGAAGAAGCTTTGGCCGGATTTGCGCTGTATTTTAATGACCGGCTACTCGGATTTCCAATATGCGAAAAAAGCGCTGCAGCTTCAGGCGTCGGATTATATTTTGAAGCCGGTGGACGATAAGGAATTTGTGCGCAGCCTGATGAATACGATCGAGGAGCTGAAGGTGGAGTGGGAGCAGGCGGAGCAATACCATCAGCTCGTGTACAATATGAAGTCGGAATATGGGCTGCTGCGCCGCAATTTGCTGCATGATCTGCTGCTCGGCCGCCAGCTGTCGGATACGACGATTGGCTCCAAGCTGGCGCAATATGAAATTCCGCTGCGGCTAGATGCTCCTTCGGTCATTTTGCTGATTCAATACAGCAATCCTTACGATGAAAGCAATCGCAGCAGCATGGAGCTGATGGAATATGCGGTCGGCAATATTGGCGAGGAAGTGTTCGCCGAGCATATGAACGTATGGTATGGCAAAGCGCCGCATAATTGCCTCATCTTCGTTGCGCAGCCAAATGAGGAGCAGCAGCGGCTGCTGGAATTTTCGCCGGATTACAAAGGACAGCTGAGGGCGATGCTGGAGCAGGCGGTGGACGTCTTTAGGCGGCAAATTTCCCATTTTCTCCGATCGGAAGTATCGCTTATTATTTCCGACTGGTTCTCCTTTCCGAGTGGCATGGCGAATGCATACCGGACAGGAATGAGCGTCTATTTGTCGAGCGCGATTCATGAATCGGGCATTGCCGTCTACTTGGAAAATCATCAGGCGGAGCCGGAGACGCGAGTGAATCTGATGGAGGCGCTGTATAAGCCGCCTACGCTTATTCATTTGCTGGAGTCCAAGCAGTGGGACACGGCGCTGCTCAAGATCGATGAGGTGTTCGGCAATTTAGAGCAGGTGAAGTTTTCGCGTGAGCATCTGTATGAGGTGTTTCTCTCCATTACGAATGCCTTTATGTATACGGCCCATAAACAGGGACAATTTATTTATGAGATCGATCACGCAGGCTTTGATATGCTGCTCGACCATACGGTTATTCATTCGCTGGACAAGCTGCGGAATTGGTCGACAGATATGCTGGAGCGGCTGCGCACGGAGCTGTCTAGCACCGAGGAATACGCCAAGAGCAGCTTGGTCAAGCAGGTGCAGGAGCTTGTGTCCGCAAGTCTTGGTCATGATACGTCGGTGAAGACGATTGCTGACAAGGTGTTTTTGCACCCCGTCTATTTGTCCAAAATTTATAAAGCACAGACTGGCGAGAGTATCAGTGACTATATTACCCGAATGCGGATGGAGCGGGCGCATTATTTGCTGAAGCAGACCAATAAGAAAATTTATGAGATTACGTCGGAGCTAGGTTATCAAAATCCGCAATATTTTAGCAAAATTTTCCGCAAGCATTACGGCATGACGCCGCAGGAGTTCCGCGACCAATAGCGAAGGGTGAACAGGTTGCCAAAGGTGCAGAAATGTTCGGTTATTGTCATATGACTTCCCCAGCAATGCTCCTATAATTAAGTCATAAACAATTGCACCACACAGTTGGAGGGGGAAAAACAAAAATGATTAGCGCTTACAAAAAGCAGCTGCTGCTCGTATTAAGCCTCATTCTCGTTGTCAGCCTGCTCGCAGCATGCGGCAAGGATAACACAGGCACGGGCGAGAGCACGAACGCAGGAGCTTCAACAGGAAATGAATATAAAGAGAAATATGATCCGCCTGTCACATTGACGACCGTATGGGGCGTAGCTCCTGAGGTGAAATATAAAAATGGTGAAACGATTGAGAACAATGTAGCGACAAAATGGGCCAAGGAGCAATTCGGTATCGAGATTAAATCGCTATGGTCGGTAACGGATACAAACAATGCTTTAGCTACAAAGCTGCGCCTGGCCATGTCCTCAGGACAGGATATGCCTGATGTGCTGGTTGTAGGCAATAATGATCCGCAGCTGGTTGCTGATTTGGTCGATTCCGGCTATTTCGGTGAAGCTGGCGACCTGTTTGACAAATACGCAAATGACACATGGAAAAAAGCGATGGAGCTTGATCCTAACGTATGGAATCCATATATTCGCGACGGCAAAAAAATGGGTATTCCTGTACTAGATTATGCTTATAACAACGATTACTTGCTTTGGATCCGCCAGGATTGGCTGGACAAGCTGAATATGAAGGTCCCAACTACGATTGCCGAGCTGGAAACCGTAATGGAAGCTTTCAAAAACAACAATCCGGACGGTTTGGCTCCGGATAAAGTAACGCCGCTTAGCATTGGCTTCAAAACGAAGCTGAGCAGTTGGATGGGCGACCCATCATGGATTTTTGGTGCTTATGGTGCTATGCCAGAGCAGTGGAATGTTGGGACTGACGGAAATCTTGAATATGGATCTATTAATACAGGCATGAAGCAGGGTCTGGAGAAGCTTTCGGAGTGGAGCAAAAAAGGCTTTATTCCAAAAGAAGCTGCGCTATGGGATGAGAACAAGACGGCTGAGCCAGCAGTTGCAGGAACAGCGGGTATTATCCCTGGACCTTACTGGATGAGCGGCTGGCCGCTTGCCGATACAGCGAAAAACGTGCCAACAGCAAAATGGACACCGATCGCACTGCCAAAAGGTCCGGATGGCAAAGCAACAAGCCATGGCACGCCATTTTCCAGCGCTGTTATTTTAATCAACAAAGATATTAAGCATCCTGAAGCTTTGTTCACTTATGAGAACTGGATGTTTGACAACTTCGCAAACCCTGCTAAGGGCAGCTCGCTTGAGGTGGGTATGTTCAAAGGCTATGACTATGATGTTGATGCCAATGGCAACACACTTTATCAAGATGATATCCCTGGAGGCTATATCAACATTGTTCGTTATTTCCTCGTTCGCGATGGAGCCCGTATTCCAGATGCTCAAATGACAGCTTTGCTGGCTTTGGCAGATGGCAAGGAGCCGGAGACGAAGCTGGAAAAAGATATTGCCAACAGCTTTGGCAAGCAAACGCCAGAGGCGGCGAAGGTGCTCATGTCCCAGAAGGATGTTGCGCTTATGAACATGTTTACTGGTCCTACAACGCCGACGATGAAGTCCAAAATGGATTATCTGAAAAAAATCGAGCTTCAAACGTTTAACGAAATTATTTACGGCACGAAGCCGATTGACGCATTCGATACGTTCGTTGCCAACTGGAAGAAATCCGGCGGCGAGCAAATTACGAAAGAAGTAAATGAATGGTATGCGTCTGTAAAATAGTGCAAGTCAGCAAAGCAGTCTGCCCCCGGCAGGCTGCTTTTGTTTTTTTTGCAAGACTCCTGTGAAAAGTAGTTGCAATAGTGCCATCAATATTGGTTCCGTCATGTGTTCAGGCGGTTTGGGCCGTTGCTATAATTGAGGTAATTCATACAAATGCGTTCAGGAGGATACTACAATATGAGGCAGCTAAAGCGCCACTGGCCGTTCCATCTCATGATTTTGCCATCTCTTGTTTTTCTGATTTTGTTCAGCTATTTGCCAATGGCCGGCATTGTCATGGCCTTCCAAGACTTTAAGCCCCGGCTGGGCATTACAGGCTCGGAATGGATCGGTCTCGATAATTTTCGCTATATGTTCGAGCGGGAGGACAGCTTGGAGGTTATTTGGAACACGCTGGTCATTGCGGTTTTGAAAATTATTTTTAACCTCGCAGCTCCATTCATCTTTGCTCTTTTCTTAAATGAGGTGCGCAAGGAGCTTTTCAAGCGTTATGTGCAAACGATGGTTTATTTGCCCCACTTCCTGTCATGGGTCATACTGGGTGGTATTTTGATCGACATCCTGTCTAGCGATGGCGGTTTTGTAAACCGGCTTCTGGGCATGGTCGGGATCGGGCCTATCTTCTTCCTTGGAGAAGGCAACTGGTTCCGCTTTACGGTTATTATTTCCGAGGTGTGGAAAGAGTTCGGTTACGGAACGATTGTCTTTCTGGCAGCTCTATCGAACATTAACCCCTCGCTGTACGAGGCAGCTGAAGTGGACGGCGCAAGCCGCTGGAAGCAGACGCTTCACATTACGATGCCTTCGATGGTACCGATGGCGATTGTTGTAGGTACACTGGCACTCGGCAACATTTTGAATGCGGGCTTTGACCAAATTTTCAACCTTTATAATCCGCTTGTCTACGATAAAGGCGACATTATTGATACGTTCGTTTATCGCACAGCGATTATCAGCGGGGAAATGGGCTTTGGAACAGCGGTCGGATTATTCAAATCCATTATCAGCATGATCTTGATATTCGTCTCATACCGCATGGCTTATAAATTGGCAAACTATCGAATTTTCTAAGAATGGAGCGAGCCTAGAATGTATCATAAAACACTGTCATATCGCATATTTTCAATACTCAATAATACAGGGCTGCTGTTTATCTCGCTCCTGTGCATTATCCCGCTTGTTCATGTACTGGCGATTTCGTTCAGTGCGAAGTCAGCGGCCGATGCCAATATCGTTAATTTATGGCCGGTAGATTTCACTTTGGAGGCTTATCGTAAAACGATCGACAACCCGATCTTTCTAAACTCGATCTGGATATCTATCATGCGGACCTCCATTGGCACGGCGCTTACGCTGCTGCTGGCTTTTATGGCAGCCTACCCGCTTTCCAGAGAAAGCACGAGCTTTAAGGCACGTTCTTACTACTCCTGGATTTTCGTCTTCGCGATGGTCTTTAATGGCGGGCTTGTTCCCTTCTATATGATGATCCAGAATTTGAACCTGATGGGCTCCTTCTGGGCACTGGTGCTTCCCGGAGCGGTTAATATTTATTTAACGATCCTGATGATGAACTTCTTCCGGGGCATTCCGAAGGAGCTGGAGGAGGCGGCGATGATCGATGGAGCAGGGCACTTCCGGGTGCTGTTCACGATCTTCCTGCCCGTATCGAAGCCAGCGATTGCAACGCTCAGTTTGTTCAGCATCGTGTTCCACTGGAATTCATGGTTCGACGGCCTGCTGTACACAGAGGGTGTTCACCAATATCCACTGGCGACCTTTCTGCAAACGGTCATTATTTCGCGCGACATGAGCTCGATGAGCCTTGATCCGGTATCACTTGCCTTGATCTCGCAGAAGACGGTTAGTGCGGCGCAAATTTTTATCGGTGCGCTTCCTGTCCTGATTATTTATCCGTTTCTGCAAAAGTTTTTCGTTAAAGGCCTCGTCGTAGGCTCGGTAAAAGAATAGTATAACCAAGGCGATCTTACGGGTTTTAAAAGATGTACAGGAGGCTGTTTTCCGGAAACGGAGAGCAGCCTTTTTTTGAAATATAGGAAAGTATATCGTAACAACATCCTTTCTCTATATTTCTACGCGAAACGGAAGCTTTGCCGCCAGAGGACGGCTTCAGCCGTTTCCGCTTGGTTCTATATTTTACTGAGCCGTTAAAATCAGCGGTCCGTCTTGCGTGATTGCGATCGTATGCTCATATTGCGCTGACAACTTGCCGTCGGCCGTTCTCGCCGTCCACCGATCATCATCGATCTTGATACGGAACGTCCCTTCGTTGATCATCGGTTCAATCGTAAACACCATGCCTTCCTTTAACCGAATGCCTTTACCGGCTACGCCGATATGCTCGTAGCTCGGCTCCTCGTGCAGGCTCCGCCCGATCCCGTGCGCCAGCAGATCGCGTACGACCGAAAACCCATTCGCTTCCGCATGCTGTTGAATCGCCGACGTTATGTCGCCGAGCCGGCCCCCAGGGAGCGCCCGGGCTATCCCCAGGTCCAAGCATTCCTTTGCTACCCTCATTATTTTTTGTGCCTCGGGCCTGATATTGCCCACTGCATAGCACCAGCACGAATCGCCGAACCACCCGCCGTATTCCACGACGATGTCGAGCTTGAGCAAGTCGCCGTCCATAAGCACCTGGCTCGAAGGAATGCCGTGGGCCACCACATCATTGACCGAAATGCAGGTTTCGGCGGGGTAACCGTTGTACCCTTTCGTAAACTGCTTGCCGCCCAGCTTGGTAATGTGTCTGGCAACAAAGTCATTGATTTCCTGGGTGGTGATCCCAGGCTCGATCAGCTTGGCCACCTCGCGGTAGCAGGCCGCAACAATTTGGCTCGCCGGCTTCATCTCTTCGATTTCCCTAGGTGATTTTAAAATGATCATCGTTGTTTATTCGCTCCTTATCCATTCTACAATTTTAAAAACCGGGCGATATCCTTCGCCTCCTCGTGCAGCTTACCGCGGCGAAGCGAAAGCGAGGCGCAGCCGACCAAGGCGGCCAGCAGCATTTCCGCGTGCTGTAGCTGATACGGCGGCTCCGATGCGTTTCCGGCAGAAGTGGCAGCACCGTCCGCCGCACGCCCGGTTTCCAGCAGCGCGGCCAGCGGCGCAAGCACCTCCCGGCGAAAGGCGGCCGAGAGCGTGGCCGAGCGCGCTTCAGGCATCGAGGCAAAGCCCTCACCGGCCAGCTTATACAGCAGGTAATGGGCGTGGTCCTCCGCCCAAAGCTGCAGCAGCCGAACACTGGCGGCGGCGACAGGGCCAAGCTCTGCGGCAGCGGCCGTTTCGCGGCTGCCGCTTCGGGAATCCGCGACAGCCGAATTCCCGGAGTCCGCCGCAGCAGCCAAGCCAAAATGCCCGCCCGCCGGTGCCTCCTCCAAAGTCGAAGCGCGAGGAAGCTCCAGCGGAGCCACTAGCGGCGTCTCCAGCCATCCCCCGGCCCGTTCCAATGCGTCCCATAGCAGATCTTGGAGCAAATCTCCCTTATTGCTGTAATAATGGTATACCGTGCCATAGCCGAGTCCCGCCTGCGCGGCCACATCGCGGATTTCCAGTAAAGGCCCTTTGTTCAAAAACACATCGGCAGCGGCACTCCGGATTTGCGCTAGACGCCGCAGCCGGATCTCATCGTTTTGTTCCTTCGTGCGTGGAGTCATCTCGTCCGATCACCTCTTTTATTTTTGACCTGCTATTATGTCAATATAAAACATCGGCTTGCGAATAACAAGAGACTAGCTGGAATTCTTGGTAAATCCCCGTTATGGAGCTTAAGCACGTTATTTCAGAACTTTTCTACTAGTTCGTTTTTAAAGCGTCTGCTTGCGCAGGTATTGCTTATGAAAACCCTTTGAATGATAGCGCTCCCAATATTCGGAATGTGCGGCGTCAAACAGGTTGTATAAAATGCTGGAATGTTGCTTTTGGTATGTATATCGCTTTTCATAAAATCGCTTACAATTAGAAGAAGCATGGAGAAACAATATAATCAAGGGAGAGGTTTACATGAAAAAGGGGAAAGGGTACATCAGCCTCGTGCTGGTCGTAGCGCTTTTTATGACGCAAATGGCCTGGCCGCAAGCAGCCGTAAAGGCAGCAGCAGCAAATTTGGCGCTTGGCAAAATCGTTACCGCAAGCCAAGAATATATAGATCCACAGTGGGGCCAGCCGAAGGAAAACGCGGTTGATGGCAATCCGGATACAGCATGGAGCGCAGCAAGCGCTGTTAATCCGACACACTGGCTCAAGGTGGATTTGGGCAGCGAATTTGATCTTTCTGGTGTGGAAATCACTTGGAAGGATGATGAAATCGTCAAGTATATCGTAGAGGTATCGCCGGACGATATGAACTGGACGATCGCTGCCGATAAATCCGCTAATGCGGCAAAGCAGCAGACGGCAAGCCTTGCTTTCGAGACAGACAGCATGCGTTATGTGCGCGTCACGATTTCCTTTTATGCGGGAAGCGGCTGGTGGCCGGGTATTAAAGAATTAAAGGTAGGAGAGAAGGAAATTGTTAAAAATCCAGCGGATATTACTGGCTATGATGCGGTAAATTTAGAAACCTACAGCGGAACCGCTCCGAGCCTTCCGGCACAGGTGAATGCCGCCTATGCGGATGGCAGCTTTGGGCTGGTCGATGTGGCATGGGACGCTGTTGACCCACAGAGCTATACGGGTGCAGGCAGCTTTGAAGTAGCAGGAACGGTAGTGGGGGCAACCTTGCAGCCGAAAGCGTCAGTAACGGTGCTTGGCTACCGCGATGATTTTATTCGCGGGGTTGATATTTCGACGCTGACCGCGATTGAGGACAACGGCGGCAAATATTACGACAGCAATGGCGTGGAGCGCGACCTGCTGGACATTCTCAAAGACCGCGGCGTCAACTACGTGCGGTTGCGGGTGTGGAATGATCCGCAAAACTCAGGCGGCTACAATGATAAGGATGATGTACTTAGACTCGCCAAGCGAGTAAAGGCGAAGGGGCTTAAGCTGCTCGTCGATTTCCACTATTCGGATGACTGGGCGCATCCGGGCCAGCAGGTTCGCCCTGCGGCATGGAAAAACCTGACGATGCCTGAGCTGGGCCAGGCGGTATATGACTACACGTATGAGGTCATTTCCGAATTGCAGGCGGAAAATGCGATGCCTGACATGGTGCAGATTGGTAATGAAATTAACAGTGGTGTGCTCACGGGCAAAGGCGGTTCGGTTAATTTTGACGATCAGTCGCTGCTGCTGAACAGTGGTTCATCCGCTGTCCGCGCCATACCTGGCGGCGATGATGTGCAAATTATGATTCATCTTGCTGAAGGCGGAAAAAATGCGACCTTCCGCTATTTCTTTGACGGGATCAACGGTAGAGTCGATTACGATATTATCGGATTATCTTATTATCCGTTCTGGCATGGTACGCTGGAAGCAGTGAAAATCAACATGGACGATATGGCATTGCGTTACGGCAAAGAAGTGGTTATTGCCGAAACCTCATATCCGTTCTCTTATAAAAATGGCGATGCCCATGAAAATATTATCAGCTCCGACCAAAAGCTGAAAACAGGCGGGGCAACATGGGACGCAACCGTTCAAGGTCAATATGACGCGATTCAAACGATTATGGATTTGATCTCCAATGTGGAGAATAACAAGGGAGCTGGATTTTTCTATTGGGAGCCGGCATGGATTCCATCGAATGTAGGCTGGATTGCGTCTGAGGGCGACGCGTGGGAAAATCATGCGATGTTTGATTACGATGAATATCCAGCTAACGGCGGATATGCTTACAAGGGCTATGCGCTGGATTCCTTGAACGTGTATAAGCATGGCTTAACGGCAGCTCCGGCAGATCGTCAGCATTTGGCGGCAGCAATTGCGGAAGCCAAGTCGCTCGCCCGGGCAGATTTTACGCCGCAGAGCTGGCCGCAGCTTGAACCTGCTATCAATCAGGCGCAGCTCGTTCATGATCAAGCGTATACGGCTCAAGGCGTAACGCAAGCTGAAGTGGACGCGGCTGAGGCGCAGCTGGCGTCCGTAGTCGCTGGGCTTGAAGTGATAGCGGCGGATAAGGCGGCGCTGACACAGCTGATTGCTGATGCCGAAACGAAGCAAGAGGCGGACTGGTCAGTAAAAAGCTGGCAGGCGCTGCAAAATGCGCTTGCTATCGCACGGACGGCGTCTGGTGATGCAAGAGCAACACAAACGATCGTCAATCAGGCGGTTGCCGGCTTGCAGGCAGCTCTGAATGGTTTGTCTAACGTGGACAAAGGCACACTGGTCACTACCATCGTATCGGCTGAGCAGCTCGACGGCGCGGAATATTATGCGGCCGGATGGGCTTTGCTGCAAGCTGCATTAGGGAATGCGAAGGCGGTAAACAGCGATGGCCAGGCCGTTCAAACAGCGGTTGTGGCTGCGACGGAAGCACTTGCTGCAGCGATTCAAGATCTTAAGCCATTGCAGGATATCGCAGCGTTTAAAGCAGCGACTTCTTCCAGCAACGCAGGCAGCGGCGGAGGCAAGACCAATGCTCCAGAAGGTGCAATCGATCAAAATGAAGGCACATCATGGGGTACAGATAAAGGAGTGGACAGCTGGTGGATGGTCGATCTGGGCCAATCCTCGCTGGTGAAAAAAGTAGTGCTCAACAAATGGGCGGGAGTTGTCCATTACAAGGTGGAAATTTCCGATGATGGCGTAACGTTCCGCACCGCAGCGGATACGAAAACGCTGGCGATGCCTTCAGACAGCCACAAGCTGACGGATAACAACACGGGCCGATATCTCAAGCTGACGATTACTGAGGGTCAAGGCTGGGTCGGCATGATGGACTTCAAGGCATTCGGGCTTGCTCTAGCCGATAAGGCCGAGCTGCATGCTGCAGTCGCTGAAGCGGCTGGCTTGACGCAAAGCGAATACACGTCAGCAAGCTGGTCTGTGCTTGCTGAAGCATTGGCTGCTGCGCAGCGGGTAAGCGCGGATCAGGAAGCCGATCAGGCGCAGGTAGCTGCGAGCGCAGAAGCAGTGACAGCTGCGGTTGCAGGGCTGGAAGTGGCGACGGAACCAGAGGTGCCGACGCCAACACCGACGCCAACGCCAGGGGAGCCAACACCGACGGTACCTCCGGTGTCGCCAACACCAGGGATACCAACACCGACAGTATCTCCGGTGTCGCCAACACCAGGGACGCCGGCGCCAACGGCATCTGCGGCGTCAACGCCGGGCACCTCGTCGGGGTCGGGTACTGGGGCGGCTAGCCCACAACCAACAGCAGCGCCATCGGCTGCTGTGATTACGATCGCAAGCGGCGTGCCAGATGCTTCCGGCAAGCTGGTCGCGACTGTCACCGCCAGCGAGCTGGGCAAGGCGGCGACGCAGGCAAGCGGGAACGACGTCACGATTCGCGTCGTTCCAGCAGCTGCAGCACAGCAGGCAGTCGTACAGCTGCCAGCGGCTGCAATTAAAGAGCTGACCGATCACAACGTTCCGGTGCTGCATGTATGGCTGGGCGGCGTACGCATCAGCGTCTCCGTCGAAGCCCTTGCCGTAGCAGCGGCGCAAAACACCGCTGCAACGCTGGCCTTCACAGCCGAGAAAGTAGACTCGGCTGCCCTTACAGCTGAGGAGCGCGCGCAAGTTGGCGCGAATCAAGTGTATGATTTGACGCTTGTCCATGATGGCAAGCAGATCGCATGGAGCGAAGGGCAAGTTGAAGTATCTTTGCCCTATACGCTGAAAGCAGGCGAGCAGCCGCATCAGGCAGTCGTTTATTATTTGAACAGCAACGGCACTGTAGAAGCCGTCCATAGCGGTGTGTACCGCGAGTCGGAGCAAGTGATCGTATTCAAGGCGGCGCATTTCAGCCGTTATGCAGCGGCTTATGCAAATGTTTCATTTGACGATATCGCGCAGTATCCATGGGCGAAGATTGCAATTGAAGGCCTTGCGGCCAAGGGCATCGTTCAAGGTACAGCGGCAGGCAAATTCCAGCCTGCCGGCAGCGTAACCCGGACGCAGTTTGTGCATATGCTCGTTCAGGCCTTCGGTCTTAAGAGCACAGACGGAGCTACAACGAAGCTGAGCGACATCAAGGCTGGCAGCTGGTATGAGCAGTCTGTCCTTGCCGCAGAGCAGAGTGGCATTATTAATGGCAGAGCGGATGGCTCCTTCGGCATCCATGCCTCCATTACGCGCGAGGAAATGGCGGTTATGCTGTACCGCGCTGCGAAGCAAAGCGGTTTCGCAGCTGATGGAGGAGCAGCGCAGCCTGCGAATGCACCAGCCTCCTTCACAGATGCCGAGCAAATCTCCGATTATGCACAGGAAGCAGTAGCTGCGATCAAGCAGCTTGGGCTGATTTCCGGCATGGGCAATGGTGCTTTCGCGCCACAGGCGACGGCAACTCGCGCACAATCGGCAGTCGTAATTGCCAAGGTGCTTTCCGTATTATACGAATAACAACAAAGCCTGCTAGGAAGTAAATGAAGACGGTGTTCCAGGTCGATAGCGACCGGGGCACCGTCTTTTTGTCAGTCATTTGAACGAAAGCGAAGCCTGTTCAGTTAATTTAGATTTAAAAAACCCGAGCCGCTTGCGGAAACAAGCGGCTCGGGTTTTAAGTTTTTGCAAGACAGTTGATATCTGTGTTGCATTTATAATCCAATTAGTCAAGAACAGCCGTAATATGCTCGGATGTGATCGCCCAGTGTGTAGCGCTCCAAACCTTCTCTTGGTTTTGGATAAAAATAATTTGCGGCGACTCGTGCTTAACCGACGTGTCTTCAGCGATTTTGTTCGATACAGGGCGTGATTCGATGACCTTTACAAGGACATAATCGGTATCCTGACGCGGATTAGCTTCCAGATAAGTTGTAAATTCGCGGTGCGCGTTCGCGCTGACCGGGCAAGTTGTACTATGTTTGAAAACAACCAGAGCGCGATCCTTGGAGCCCTCCAAAGCGGCATCCCATTGCTCTGCTGAATCTATTTCACGATATTGTGTCATTGTTAACACTCCTTTTGTCTGTTAATCAATAATTGATATTAGCTTACTTCCCTTTATTGTACCCTTCTCGGAGCAAAAAGTCATCTTGCCTTGAAATTAATGACCCATCATCATCGCAGGGTCCGGTGCATCCTCTTCTTGCTCGTGATCATCCCTCAGCTTTGGCTTGCGCAGGATGATACTTAATAATACTCCTGCTACAGCAATGCCCGCTGATAGGAAGAAGGTATCGCCAAAGGCGAGTGACATATTATCCAGCATGTTGCTGCTAGCGCCTGTCTCGGACATATGGACCGTGATCTGTGACGAAAAATAGCCTGTCAGACCAGCAATGGCAAAGGATGTAACGACCTGCTGGCTAGCTGATGTCAAAGGCGTTACACGGCTGACGAGTCTACGCGGCGCAGAGTTCAACACATGGGTGTTAAGCGGCATCATGGATAAGCCCATCCCCGCTCCCATCATGCCAATAGGGATCATAACGAGACCGATTGGGGTATCCGTCCCAATTTGGGATAGGGAGAACAAAGCAATTGTTATGATGGATAGTCCCGTTAAAGCTAACGGGCGAGCTCCCAACTTGTCGAACAGCTTACCGCTAATCGGCATAAAGATCATCGAGCAGATGGCCATCGGCAAGGTAGTCAGTCCGCTCTCAAGCGCAGAGAACCCGCGGACATTTTGCAGATACAAAGGAATCATCAGCATCGATCCGAACAAGGCAATTTGTGAAATCCATGATAAAATAATACTGCGAGTAAAATCGGAGGAGCGGAACACGCGCAGCTCCAGCAGCGGTTGTTTTTGTAATAGCTCAACGATAATAAACAGAATGAGAGCCGATCCCCCTACGATTAATCCGGTTAAGGTTCGAGTGGAGCCCCAGTCTGTTCCCCCTTCGCTGACGCCGAATGCTAGCATAGCGAATGCGATAGGAGCAAGAATCATCCCCAAAATATCGAGTGCAGGAGCTTTTTGACGTTCAAGATTCGGCAGGAATTTATTACCAACAATTAAAGCGGCAATACCGATTGGTAGATTGATTAAAAAAATCCAGTGCCATGACGCAAAGCCGATCAGCCAGCCGGATAATATCGGGCCAATGGCAGGGGCTAGCAGCATTGGAATTCCGAGCATCCCCATAACAGCGCCGCGTTTGTTGGGTGGCGCCATTTTAAAGATCATGGCCATACCGATAGGGGAGACCATGCCGCCGCCAACGCCTTGAATGATTCGAAACAAAACAAGCTGCTCAGGCGTTTGTGCCAATGCGCATAGGATGGAGCCCAGTGTGAACAGCGCGATAGTAATAAGAAATATTCGTTTTGCCCCAAATTTATCGGTCATCCATCCGGCAAGCGGGATAACAGCGGATAGAGCCAGCGTATAGCCAGTGATTGTCCACTGGATCGTTTTGAGCGAGCTGTTGAAATACTCTTGCAGGTTAGGAACAGCGACATTGACGACGGTACTGTCCAGAATAACCATCATCATGCCAATAATGATGGCCAGAAGCGGCGCCAAAATCGATTTGATGGAAAATTCCGGTTCTGAGGCTAACTGTGAAGCATTTGGTGTAGACATGTGTAGGCTCCTCGTCCTCTCTTGGGTTTTATATACCGATCTGAGCTCAAAGAACCAGTCAGCCTAGCGAGCTGCTCCTTGACGAAGGAGGAGTAGATTTCGTAAAATTGACTAGTGGTTTCTTTGTAAAACTGGTCGGTCACGCTAGGCTTTATTTTATCGATTTTTTGCTGAAAGTCAAATGATTTTGAAAGAAGGGATTTTATTGAGCCTGATTAGAGACAGAATTATTGAGTCTGCCGTCCGCCATTTTATGGAGAAGGGTTATGCGGCAACATCGATTCAGGATATTTCCGATGATTGCGGAATCGCCAAAGGCTCCTTATATAAATATTTTCAGTCGAAGGAAGAACTATTCAAGGAAGTTCACAAAAGTCGGCAGCAGCTGCTGGATGATCAGCTTGCAGGGATTCTTAAGGAAGAGGGGCTCTCGCCTCGTGAAGTTTTTGTGCGGGAAACGGAAGTGACGCTGGAGTTTTTTGTGATCAATAAGTTTATTATGCAGGAAATTAAGGAATTAATTAAAACGAAAAAAGAGCTAGCCCCCTTTTTCATCCAAATGAGAACGATGATGTACGACCTTCATAAAAACAGTCTGATTCGCCTGCTTGGTGAACAAATAACGCCTCATATTTGGGATATGGTGACGGTATATGGCGGGATCATTAAAGAGTTTAACTTCCTGATGATTTTTGAAAATAGACCGATCCGCATCCGGGATATCACCCTATTTGTTTTAGAACGGATGGAGGAAATGGCTGCAAATATTTTGGCCAAGCAGGAGAAACCGATTTTAACGGACGTATTGATGTTCGATAGGATAAGCCAAGGAATGAAGTGCAAACAGATATCGTTGGAAGAGAAGCGCAGCCAATTGCTGGACGCCTTGCTCGCTGTTATTAAGGAGCTGGCGATTACAGGCTCCAGACGGACCCAACTCGTCGATGCGACCGAGGCGCTTGCTGAGGAATTTGCACGTGACCAGCCAAAGGTGGTTATTATCCAAGCGCTGCTTGGTTTGCTTCAGCAGGAGCATGAGCTTAGGAGCCTCACCCTCCAGCTGGAGAAGTATGTGATGAAGCTTAAGAAGGATCATGTGGCTCCTGGGCCATGCTAATTCCGATGTTGCCATACTGTTCGCCGCGTTTCATACGTTCAAAGGCCTCTTTAATTTGAGAGAGCCCGTACACGCGATCGATGACAGGGCGCAACTGGTGCTGCTCCATAAATGCCAGCATAGCGGCGAATTCCTCGCGGCTGCCCATGGAAGTGCCGATCACACTGACCTGAGGGAAAAATAACGCCCGGATCGGTATCGTGATTTCATCCCCGGAGCTGGCGCCGAAGGTGACGATGCGTCCGTTCGGCTTGATAACCTCGAAATATTGTCCGAAGGTTGCCGGTCCAATGCTGTCCAGAATCAGATCAACGGCATGCGGGCCCAAGCTGCTGCGCCAATCGCTATGGCTGTCTAATGCGCTGCTTGCCCCTTGGGCGATAGCCACCTGCTGCTTGGCTTTGCTGCGGGAAGTTGCACTTACCGTTGCCCCAGCTGCTAACGCCATCAGCATGGCGAAGGTAGCGACCCCGCCGCCAATGCCAGGGATCAAAACATGCTCGCCCCGCTGCAATTGCCCTTTAGTGAACAGCGCCCTGTAGGCGGTCAAGGCGGATAAGGGCAGCACGCCTGCTTCTTCCCAGCTTAAATAAGCTGGCTTGGGGAAAACATTTGCTGCAGGGACAATGACCGATTGGGCCAATGTCCCGCTCGTCGGGCCGCCTAATATGGCTGGCACCGCAGGGACCTCGGCTGTTTTTTCCCATCCTAAGCAGGGATGTATAATGACCTCGTCGCCGAGCTTGGCGAATCCGACATTCGTTCCAATCGCTTCCACGATCCCAGCTCCGTCCGAGCCGAGAATAAGCGGAGCATCGGCAGCAGTTCGTGCATCCATCAGGAATAAATCCCGATGATTAATCCCGGCTGCCTTCAGTCTTATTTTGACCTCGCCCACACCGGGCAGCAAATCTGCCCCTTCTTCATAATTCAACCCCTCTAAACCACTTGCATTCTTATGTGAAATTACCTTCATTTTAAGTCCTCCTGCCATTAATGGTTGATGAAATACTTAGCTAACCGCATTGTACACAGTGAGAATCATTAGGTAAAATGATTGAATTAGATAGTCGCTATCATAAATAATCATAGTGGAAAAGAGCTGGTGAGATGGAGAGCGGGGATTTGCGAATATTCCGTGCGGTTGCCCGAGAGGGCAGTGCGACGAAGGCGGCTGAGGCGCTGAATTATGTGCAGTCCAATGTTACGACCCGAATTCAATATTTAGAGTCGGAGCTGGGGCTCCCGCTATTCGTCCGCTCCAATCGAGGGATGACGTTAACGGAGGCGGGAGAAAATCTTCTGCAATACGCAGACCGTATCTTGGCCTTGCTGGATGAAGCGGCTCGTACAACAAAATATGCTGATCAGCCAGCGGGACCGCTGCGAATCGGTTCGATTGAGACGACCGCAGCCACTCATTTGCTTCCGCTGCTTACCCGTTATCAGTCTGAATTTCCTGACGTCCAGCTATCGCTAGCTACAGGCGGTACCCATTCGCTCGTGCAAAGGGTTGTGAAGGGGGAGCTTGATGGCGCCTTTGTATATGGTCCGATCGAGGAGCGGGGAATCAGCAGTGTACGGGCATTTTCTGAGGAGCTGGTGCTCATATCGGAAGCTGGCGGAGACAATATGGGCGATCTGCTGGCTAAGCCGATGCTTTTTTTTGACGTAGGCTGCACGCATCGTGCCAGAGCGGAGCATTTTTTACACGCAAGCGGGCTAACCTCCTATGAAATTCGTGAGTTCGGGACATTGGATTTAATCGTGAAGGGCGTATCGGCAGGCTTGGGCATCTCTTTGCTGCCGAAATCCTCAATTGCCAAGGCGGAAAGGGAGGGAGTAGTCTCTTCCCATCGACTGCCCGAGGCTTACCGGGAGCTGCCTGTCGAATTTATTTATCGCTCAGACATGTTGGGTTCAAGTCCATTATTAGGCCTGCTAGCGTTGATTGGAGAAGGGGAGATTGAATGGCAGACTCATTCTTTAAAATAGGGCGTAACCCCTCTTGCATATAGGTTCTCCACTAACTTGAAAAACTCTTCTGACGATAAATCCTTTTGACGCTGGAGCCAAAGACGAAATAAAGAAAGGGAGGTTGACAGGTGAAACTCAATGCTTAAAATGGTGCTTAAATTTCCAAACTTATTTTTGGATCTTTTCTTTATGATATGGCTACGGACTAAGATGGTTAAGGATAGGATGTTGCCAGATTATGCGAATAATGCAAACAATGAGATTATGCAGCTAAGTAATGATTTATTGAAGTTTTTAAGTCAAAATGACACCGAATTGGAAATGCATGCTCAGAACTAACGGAGTACGTTAGTTGGATGACAACAACGGCAGTCTAAGGTGACGCAGTGCTGTTCGGCAGGACGAGCTGCATCCATGGGGCAATTAAGCAAAAAGAAGCCTTTCTCGACCGTTTGGATGACGGTAGAGGAAGGCTTCTTCTATTTGCGAGCAGCAACGCTATGTATAATACAATTACGTCATTGCCTATTAAATAAATTAGACAGTCCAGCGGGCAGCCGTTCTCCTACTCGCTAGCGCTCTATAACGAATGACTAGGCGATATAAGGCTGCACAACCGCTTTCACTCGCTCGAGCCCCTCCCACATATCTCCCGGCCCATCATAGACGAGTACATAAGCGCCGTCAAATCCGGAGGCTTGTACCTGTTCGAGGCAGCGGCGAAGCTCGGCTTGATCGGGATGGCCATGCTCATTATTCATCGCTTTCACATGGATCGAAACGCTGCGCAGAGCTGTGCGGCCAATATCCTCATATTTGGCTGGCCCGCTGAAATTTCCGAAATCGGTAATCATATCGAGCGAATCTCCTGCCTGCTCCAGCAGCTCCATACAGCTGTCACCTATACTCGTCAGCAATTTAAAGTTTTCGGTTATGACCTTCACCCTGCGCGAAGCGCCATAGTCTACCAGCTTAGCCAAAGCTTCGGCAGACTGGCGAATGGCCGCGTGATCAGTTGGCTCCGCTTCCCCGGCGATAATGCGCACCTGCTTGGCGCCGCAAGCTGCCGCTACGTCAATCCATTGCTGCATTAGCAGATAGTCAGCTTCTCGGCGTTCCGCCTCGGGAGATGTAAGATCGCCATAATCGACGAGCAGTGTGTCAAAGGATAGACATGCAGCCGAAAAAGAATCCTTTAGCTGCTGCAAATAGGCCGCATCCGTAGATGGAAAATGGAAATGGCATACCTCGATGGCTTGGTAGCCTTTGGCTGCTGCGACAGCTGGCAGCTCCAGCAGCGTCAGCTCCAAAGGCTGCTCATGATCCGTCGTTTGATGGGTTTGCGTATCAGCGTCCCAAGACGTCCAATGAAGCGGGCCAAGCAGTCTATGCAGGCTCCAGCTGTTCAGCGATAAATATGACATATAACATCCCGCCTTATCTTTTCATGTGAATTACATAATAAGGTTATTGTACCACGCGCAAAATTTGCCGCAAGAGACTTTCCATTTTCCACAAAGCCTTGCTGTGGGCCGCGAGGAACCAGGACAATAGGGGCCAAATGCAATAGGACGCAAGAATATTGTCGAATTCAATCGAATGAGGGGCGGATGCAGATAAAACCCAATTTTGAATATAAGAGTCGAGGCCCTTGCTGCTGTCTCTAATATAAGCGATGATTTTAGGAAAAGCACGGTTTCCCTTTCGCTTGCTGCTGGCTGAGCCATTTTCAAGCGAGGGAGCCGGGCGAGGAATGGAGTGAACGACTAACCTATGAAAACATTTAAATCTGCTATGCTTCTCGGCCTTATGCTTTGCCTTATGCTGCCTTACATGGCCTCAGCACAGGGCGGTTCCAGTTCCAATAAAGCAATTATTGCAAAGCCGCTTTCAGTCAGTCTGGCTTTTGACGGGGAGGAGCTGGAGCTGCCAAGCGGGCAGTATGTGTTTGAATTTCAGAGCCGGACTTATGTGCCCGTTCGATTCGTCTCTTTTGCGCTACAGAAGACGGTGAAATGGAATAGCGATACAGCGACGGTAACGGTAGCTAAGCCAACTGCGGAAGAAGCGGCGGCGTTGAAAGAGCAGCTTGCTGGCGTGATTGCTGCTGGAGAGGAAACTGCTGCTGCTGCTGCTGCACCAGTTTCAATTCGGCTTACAGCGGTGCAGGCTTCCTTCATATTTGAAGGGAAGGAGCAGGCTTTGCCCGAGAATCAGTCCGCTTATTATTATAAAGGCTCAATCTATGTGCCGCTCCGTTTTATGGCGGAAGCATCCGGTGCTGCGATTAAATGGGATAGCAGAACAGGCGCTGTAACAGGCGAAACAGCCGCATATCAGCAGGAGCAGGCCGAAGCTGGCGGCAGTGAAGGAAGCGGCTCGGCGGGCAGCGGCGGTACTCAACCGGGTACCACAGAAGGCAGCCAACCAGGCACAGGCGGAAGCGGCCAGCCTGGGACCGGCGGCGGAATAGTCGACAATACGCCGAAGCTGGCGTTTGAGGTCATTACAAGCGAGGCGGAAGCCAAGCTTGAAACGCTCAAAACCGAAGCTACCTCGACGCTGTCGAATTTGTATATGACATTTGTGGCAGCGCGGGATGAAGCGACTAAGGAGCAGGTGAAGCTGCAAGCACAGACGGAGGTTGCCCGAATTAAAAGCGATTTTGAAGCGATATTAGCGGATACGTCAGCGAGGCTGACGGCCAACGGGCACAGCACAGCTGTTATTGCAGAGTACCGCGCCGCATTTGAGAAGGATTTGGCGACTGTGCTTTCCTATGCTGAATCGTTGGCGTAACGCCCTGTATGCAATAAGCAGCTCATTCTAAAGCGGGCAGGTCGCTTTGAACGATTTATAGCTAGTCGATGAAAGGTCCCCGGGTCCACTGTCGGGGGCTTTTCGTTTATTTTTTAAATTCTAAGGCAAAGCTCTTCGCTCGTCCCAGAAGGACGACGAAGTCGCTTTTGCTTGAAATATAAGCATTTATAAGTTTTGCACTTATAAATGGACTTATATTTCTCGGACTGAAACGCGCCGCGCCGCCAAAGGACGGCGACAGCCGTTTCACCTTGCAAGGTACCGTGTTAGCAGGTTGTAGCTGGGAATGAAATTTTGATACAATTAGGATCAATGATGAAACGTTTTGTTTCAAAAGAGCGGAATGAAGGGATAGGAGCTGATCAAGGTGGAAACTAGGAGCAACCGTTATATAATAGGGATATGGCTTGTTATTTTGGCCGCTTGGATTTTGTTTGTGTTTCATCTCTCCTCACAGTCCTTCGACCAGCAGACGATTAAGCCGAAGCTGCAAGCGTGGATTGGACAGGAGCAGCTGATCCGGCTGTTGCCTGATTTGTCGATTACGTATTTAGGCAAGACGATCGAGGCCAAATCGAACCCGTATCATTTTGTCGAATTTATTTTTCGCAAGAGCGCCCATCTGTTCGTTTATGCTATGCTAGGAGCAATCTGGTTTATGCTGCTGCGCGTCGTCATGAAGGGCCGTTTGCTTGCGCCGGCGATGCTGTCGCTTCTTGCGGCGGTGAGCCTGGCGGCGCTTGATGAGCGCAACCAATTAACCAGCCTGAACCGGACGGGCAACCGTGTGGATGTGGTCGTTGATTTTACAGGAGCGTGCATTGGAATTGCGGTGTGCCTGCTTCTGCTGGCAATGGTTAAGCTGTTTTTCAGAAAAGGAAGGTCGCGTTAACTTGAAATATAGGAGAGGATATGATCTTTCCATCCTTTCAATATATTTCTGGGACTGAAACGGGCTGCTCCGCCAGAGGACGGCGACAGCCGTTTCACCTTACAAGCGCCGCTGTTCATCAGGCCTGAACAATCCTTCTTCACAGCCCCTGTCAGACATCATTTAGAACGGAGTGACTTGTGTCTGTGAATAGCGCAAACTTAACGCTGCATACGGATAAATATCAGATCAACATGATGTATGCGCATTGGAAAAATGGAACGGCAGATACGCCAGCGGTATTCGAGGCGTATTTCCGCAAGCTGCCTTTTGGCAATGGATATGCTGTATTTGCGGGACTTGAACGCATTGTGAAATATATGGAAGAGCTGTGCTTTGGCGAAGAGGAGCTTGCCTATTTGGCTGAGCAGGAGGAGCAATATGAGCCGGCTTTTCTCGAACGGCTGCGGCAGTTCCGCTTCAACGGCAGCATGTATGCGATGGAGGAAGGCACGATCGTATTCGCTAATGAGCCGCTGATTCGCGTAGAGGGTACGATATTTGAATCGCAGCTTATTGAGACGGCGCTGCTTAACTTTATGAATTACCAGACGCTGATTGCGACGAAAGCCTCGCGTATTGTGCAGGTTGCGGACGGCGATACGCTGCTGGAGTTTGGGACAAGGCGGGCGCAGGAGGCGGATGCCGCCGTATGGGGCGCGCGTGCCGCTTATATCGCCGGCTTCCATGCGACGTCCAATATGCGCGCGGGAATGCTGTTCGGCATCCCAGCTAAAGGGACACATGCCCATTCCTGGGTGCAGGGGCATGATACCGAGGAAGAAGCATTCATGAAATATGCCGAGGCGCTGCCGGATCAGGTGACGCTGCTCGTCGATACGTACGATACGCTGGAAAGCGGCGTGCCGAATGCGATTAAGACGGCTCGCTGGCTCGAGCGCCAAGGCAAGCAGCTCAGCGCGATTCGCCTCGACAGCGGCGACCTCGCGCTATTGTCCAAGGAGGCGCGCAAGCAGCTGGATGCTGCGGGGCTGCCGCATGTGAAGATCGTCGCATCGAATGATCTCGATGAGACGCTGATCTTTAACCTCAAGGCGCAGGGGGCGCGCATTGATACGTGGGGTGTGGGCACGCAGCTGATTACCGCTGCGGACCAGCCTTCGCTGGGCGGCGTGTACAAGCTGACCGCACGCTGGAAGGACGGGCGTTACGTGCCCGTCATCAAGCTGTCTGCGAACCCCGAGAAGGTGACGACGCCGGGGCGCAAAGATGTGTTCCGTATCCGCAACCTGAATACGGGGAAGGCGCGTGCCGATTATATTGCGTTACACGGTGAGGAAGAGAAGCCGGACGGCAGCAGGCTTAAGCTGTTTGATCCGCTGCACCCGTATTTGTATAAGTACGTGAACGGCTATGAGGCTGTTCCGCTGCTGAAATGTATTTTCGACAAGGGCAGCCTCGTTTATGAGCTGCCATCCCTTGCGCAGGTTAGGCAGTTCCATCAGGAGCAGCTGAGCAGCTTTCTGCCGGAAGTGAAGCGCAAGCTGAACCCGGAATTTTATCCGATTCATCTAAGCGAGAAAACGTGGCAGATGAAGATGGATTTGATTCAGCAGCATCAAGAGTAGCAGCGCGATTAGCTGCATCATGAGCTGCGATTAGTTGGACGACTAGAATAGAACAGAGCAGCAGAAAGAAGGTTGTTACGATGCTGATGAATGAGAAAATCAAAGCCTCTGAGGTGGAGCTGACTGGCCTAAACGGCGAGCCGCTTGGCGTCGTTTCCCGCGCCGAGGCACTCGCGCTGGCAAAGCAGCACAAGGCAGATCTCGTATGCTTGTCCATTATGAGCAGTCCGCCGCCCTGCAAGCTGATGGGACGCGGTACTGCGAAGCAGGAGGCTAGTCAAGCGAAACGGCAGGAGAAGGCGCAAGGCCAGCCAGTGAAGGTGAAGGAGCTGCGCCTTGGCATTGATATTGAACAGCATGATTATGACACGAAGCAGCGCCAGGCAGCGAAGCTGCTGGAGTCGGGTTCTGCGGTGCAGCTTGTTGTTCGCGTTCAAGGAGGCAAGCAGGGGGCTGCTGGCAAGACGCTGTTGGAGCGCCTGCTAGCCGATCTGGCAGAGCAAGGCAAGCCGCAGACAGGCATTCAAGTAAGCGGCAAGCAGGTCATGGTACAAGTTAACCCGTCAAGAACAGGCGGATAATCGCCGATTAGCATATTTCGTGATGCCCTAAGCATAAAAATCGGTTATAGTAAGGGTACAGAGGTATATACTAACGCTGAGGTGATTCTAATGGTATTAAAAGCACGCATCCAAGAGCTTAAGGCTCAACTTCCGAAGGAACATCAGGAATTATCCCATTATGTAGAGCATGCCCTGCAGGCGTTGGAAAACTTTGAGTCGGAGCACCGCCGTTTTGCTGCCACACAGGCAGTGGCCGGAGTGAGAATTTCGGGCGCAGAGGAAGTTGTCTTTTACGAAACGATTGCCAAGATCAAGGAAGAGCTTGTGAACACCCTGCATAAGACAGTGGAGGACTACGTTCACAAAGGCGATAAAAACTGGAGCAAAAACTTTAAAGACGGCATCGACTAGAGTGCCAAACTAAATAACCCGATTATTAAAAAAAGCAAGCCTGCCTTGACCTGCGAAAATAACATTTCGTAAGTTGAGGCAGGCTTGTTAAATTTTTAGGCTGCACAGGCAGACAAGTCGTTTAATTGGACACGTCCGGCTCTTTGAGTGGTTCTTTGTCTTTAGCCTTCTTGTGGTCAAAGCGGAATACTTTGTTCATGCCGTTGTAAATGAGCTTGGATTCCTTGGTGAGCAATGGCCCCAAAATCGCAAGCAGCAGTACATATAAGGCAGCAAAGGGCTGAAGCAATTCCATTAATCCTCCGGCTTTGCCGAGATTCGCCATAATAATCGAAAACTCGCCACGCGAGACGATCGTCAGTCCAATATTCGCGGAAGCTTTAGGCGATAGCCCTGCGCTTTTGCCCGCCAGCATGCCTGCGAGCACGTTCCCGAATAGCGTAAGGGCAACAGCACCTAGCGATAGCCATACTGCGCCTCCGAGCGCTGTTGGATCAATCGTCAGACCGAAGCTGAAGAAGAATATTGCGCCGAAGAAATCACGGAAAGGCAGGATCAGATGCTCGATCCGTTTCATATGAGCGGTTTCGGCAAGTACTAGTCCCACGAGAAGGGCGCCGATTGCTTCGGCGACGTGAATCGTTTCAGAAAAGCCTGCAACCAGAAACAATGCGCCAAAGATCAACAGAAGAAACAACTCATTCGAGCGGATATTTAATATTTTGTTCAACAGAGGAACAGCTTTGCGACCAACTACGAGTATAAGGAGCATAAATCCAAGCGCATAGGATGCGGAGAGGAGTACACCGCCAACCGAGCTGGAGCCGCTGAGTACAAGCCCGGAGAGAATGGAAATATACACAGCGAGGAAAACATCCTCGAACATAATAATGCCGAGAATCATCTCGGTTTCACGATTCGCGGTTCGCTTCAAGTCCACGAGCACCTTCGCAACGATGGCGCTTGAAGAGATCGTTGTAATACCGGCCATTATGAGCGTTTCCTCAAGCGGGAAGCCTAGGGAGAAGCCATAAACAAGTCCAAGCGTGAAATTGATAACAATATAAATGGTACCGCCTACGGCGATGCTTTTACCTGATTTCATCAGACGTCCGACCGAAAATTCCAGACCGAGATAGAAGAGCAGGAACAATACGCCTAATCGGCCGAGAAATTCAATGAAGGGGGCGCTTTCGATAAAGCGGAAATCGAAAACGCCGAATTTTGGAGCATGCGGCCCCACAGCCATCCCGATCAAAATATAAAACGGAATGACTGAAAATTTTACTTTATTTGCAAGTAAGCCTACTAGGGCAATCAAAGTGACGGCGAGACCAATCTCCAGCACCAGATGGTCCATAATTAACGGCTCCCATTCACGAGCAATTGCTTAAGCGTCTTAAGATGCGGGCGTTCACCTGCAACAATCAGTGTAGAGTCGGCTTTGAAAATATAATCCGGACCCGGATTAATATGCTTGCCATCTTTGTCAATCGCGGCGATAATCGTCGTCCCCGTCCGCTTGCGGATATCCGAACCCCCGATCGTTTTGCCTACGCAGCTTGCGCCGGCTTCGACTTTATACCATTCAATGGTCAAATCGTCGAGCGCGACTTCAATCGTCTCAAGCGCCTTCGGCGTATAGGTCATTCCTCCAATAATGGCAGCAACCTGACGGGCCTCCTCGTCATCCATGGATACCATGGAAATGCTGTCATCCGGATCATCGTATTCAAAATGGTACATTTCTCTTCTTCCGTCATCATGGATGACGACAACGAGCTTGTCGCCGCCTCTCGTCTCCATTTGATACTTACGTCCAATGCCTGGTAAATCCGATTCTCTAATATTCATTTTCGCCAGCTCCTATATCGTGAGTTTGTGTGTTTATCGTGATAGGACGGATACGTATAATGCTGGCAATCGACTATATAAAGCTTCCGGTGAATTTAACAGGCATCAAAAATAAATCCTTTATTTGCTGCGGTATAAAGGCACGGCGAATGGAGAGTGGGATCAGCCGCTGTTTTCGGCATGCGAGCAAGCCTAAAATGAGGGTGATGCCTATAAGCGTTGTCTGGGAAAGCTGCTTCAAAATACCGGAATGATATCGGATCGCCACACCATGATGATCGCCTGTTGCAATCGTTAATTGATCGGAGGGAGATTTCAGTTCGGGCAAGTCCTCCGCTTGATAAGCAAATAGTATGGCTGTGCATAGCAAGGCTAATATGATCAGGCCTTTCACTAGCCGGCTTTGCCTTGCCAACTGCTGCAAAACATGGTTGTTCATCTGTTCACCCCCTGTCTCTTATTACTATTATAAATGATTGTAGGCCGAATGTCACAAGGCTGCCGCAAAAGGTATTGACGTTGTCCCAAGTGAAGGATACACTGGGGGAATTAAATGAAATAAGCATTTTTTCCAGTTGGAAGGAGATTGAATGATGAGTGAAGCGAATAAGGCGATTTCGCCGTTAGTTGAAGCATTGGGCTTAAAACCGCATGTAGAGGGCGGTTGGTATAAAGAATTGTGGAAGGCTTCCTTCCAAATTCCGCAGGAGCTGCTTGGTGAAGCTTATTCTGGACCGCGTGCCGCAGCGTCCTCAATTTATTTTTTATTGCACCCGCATGAGCTGTCGGATTGGCATAAAGTACTATCTGATGAGCTGTGGATTTGGCATTCGGGCGGCCCAATTACGCTCTCCTTAGGCGGCACTGCAGACGATCCAACGCTCAGAAAGGAAATTATTGTAGGCGGCGATGTGCTGAACGGCCAGCAGCCGCAAGCGGTAGTGCCAGCAGGCGAGTGGCAAATGTCGCAGCCGATTGGCGATGAGCCATCGCTGTTCTCCTGTATTGTTTCTCCGGGGTTCCATTATGATGATTTCCAATTAATTAAACGTTAATCCAAACTTTCAAACGATTTTTTAAAAGGGGCTGTCCAATAAGTCCCTAAATAAAGAGTTGGGCGGAAAAACGTAATGTTTTCCGTCCAACTTTTTTTGTGCGAGTGCTTGTGCAGAAAGGTAGCGAGGCGGATGCCTGCCACCTTCAAGAGATTGAAGGTCAAGGGATGACTACTCATAGCTATAAGCTATTTGAACGTTTACAACGAAATGAAGGACGCCCCGATTGGCGTCCTTCACAGATACTAGCTAAGTGAATCCAACAACTTCTTCAACTGTGGGTTAAGCTCCAGCACATTCAAGATGATCTGCAACGCTTCTGCACGTGTGGCATTGCTCTTGGGTTCGAATTTCCCATCCCCTTTACCGCTAACGATACCTGCTTGCGCTTCTGCTTTGATTTCGCTAGCTGCATAAGAACCATTCAGATCATTGAAATTGCCTTTTGCCCGGTCCTTCGCCAGGTCGTTAAGGTTTACAATGCGGGACAGCATGACAACCATTTCTTCACGTGTAATCGTGTTATCCGGCTTGAACATACCGTCCTTGTAGCCTTTGATTACCCCTGCCGCTACAAGGTTCTCAATCGCTTCTTTCGTCCAGCTATCACCAATATCCTTCATTACAATACTCGTATGGCTGCCACCTTGGATATCGAACACGCGATTCAGAATCGTTGCAAACTCAGCGCGTGTGATCGGACTATTCGGCCTAAACGTACCCTCTTCGTAGCCTTTAATCAGTTGCAATTTGATGAAAACATCGATCGTCTTTTCAGCCCAGTGCCCTTGCGTGTCAGCAAAATCAATTGTAGCGTTTGCATTCTTCGCTACCGCTACTTTGGCTTCAATCGTCTTTACTAAATTGGTTTCATTCACAATGCTACTGTTAAATACATCAACCGTAGGCTCTGGAGAACCAGGTGTTGATACCGGATCAGGTGTCGCAGGCGTTGAAGATGGCGTCGATGTATTACTGCTGCTGGACGGCTTTCTCGGCGTTATGGAATTAGAGGCGTCGGAGGCCACGCTGCTGCCCGTGCTATTGACAGCTTGCACCGTAAACGTATACGTAACTCCGTTGGATAGCCCTGTTACCGTGATCGGGCTCCCCGTCCCTGTTACGGTTATCGTTCCCGGCATAGCCGTAACTTTGTAGGAAGTAATGTCGCTTCCGCCATTCGCCGGGACAGTGAAGCTTACCGTCGCTTGTCCATTGCCAGCTACCGCGGTTACGCCCGTTGGAGCCGATGGAACCGTTCGCGGCGTTGCGCTCACTTCATTGGACGCAGTACTGTCTCCTCCCGGGTTCGTCGCTTTGATCACAAAATAGTACGTTGTGCCGTTCGTTAATCCGGTTACATCATAGCCATATACAGAATCGCTTACCGAGACTTCCTCTGATCCATAAACGCCAGAGGTCGTGCTTTTGAATATTTTGTACCCCGTGGAACCGATCACCGGATTCCACGTTAGGCTTATTCGGGCATCTCCCGGTGTAGCTGGCCCCGGCACCGGTACTCCAGGCGCTGCAACCTGCGGTGTTGCGCTCTTCTCGTTCGACGCGCTGTCTCCGACCTCGTTCTCGGCTTTCACCTTGAAGTAGTACGTCGCTCCGTTCGTCAATCCCGACCACTCGTACTCGTATACGTTAGCTGCTACTGTGCGTTCTTCCGCCCCGGCAAAGTTGCCTGCCGTCTCGCTTTTGTATACTTTGTAAACGGACGCGCCGCTTGACGGCGTCCAGGTCAACGTAACTTTGGCGTCGGATTCCGAAGCTACAAGCTCGGGCGTACCCGGCACGTTCTTCACAGTGAGCTGCGCAGCGTTCGACGTGTCGGTTTGCCCGGCGCTGCTAGCGACCACGGCGCGATACTGGCGTCCCGACATATCGCCGGTTACCGCCGACAGATTCAACGTCGCTCCGTTCTGACCCGCCATGTTCGTGAAGCCTTCCCCTATATCCTCCTGCCATTGATAGACAAGGTTTCCGCCTGTCGCCGTCACGCCGAAGCTTGCGCTGTCGCCTACTTTCGCGAGTATGCTCTGCGGATGACTAGTAATCGACAGACGCTGGTACACGACCTGCGTCACCGTAAATGTTGCTCCCGCCGCCATCTTGTTGGCTGATACGTTGACCGTCGCCGTATACGTGCCCGGCGTGAGGCCGTCTTTTGCTTTGACGGTGAAGGAAGTGCCTTCCTCTATGGTATTCAACATATTCGGCTGCGGCTGCGTCAAAACGAAATCGTTTGCATTTGCACCGCTAAGCTGTGCTTGCAAATTAGCGAGATTCCCGCTGCCCGTACGTTGCGTCTCAATCGTTCGCGTTTCCTGAGACCCGGCATCATACCCTTGGATCAGCGGACTTAACGTCTGGTTGTCAATGGGCGCTACCGTATATCCGAGAACCGTGATCGTTTTATTATCCGTATCATAGTTCGTCGAAGTTTGATAATCCACTTCGTAAAATGTCAATTCCCTGTTTATGGAAATGTGGTATACGCCCGGCACGGCATCTTCCGCTATTTTCAAGTTCCAATCGATGACAAAGCGGTTCTGATTGCCGACTTGAACCCAATTTTCTCCAAAGCTATGGTCAAAAAAAGTGGTGCCCCATCCCTCAAGTTCAGGAAGTGGTTGGAAATCCACATATGCGTTGTTCACGGCGGTCAGATCCACATAAAGTTTCACCGTGATTGTATCTCCGGGGCTTCCCGTTATGTCGCTGACGAAGCCTATCTGTCCCCTGCCGGCAGCCTCACTGACAGGTACTCCGACCGTGAATGCCAGGCAAACAACGAAAAAGGATATTAGGATGCTTCTGATCTGTCTCAACTGCTTCTCCTCCATTACGATTGGGCGTTCACAACTAAAGCAAAACTGCACAAGTTGCGACTGCTTTCGACATCATTCTACACCACTGCTTCAAAATAGGGATTCTTAAAAGTGAATGCTGTTGCATTCGTAACACCTTACGAAAAAGTGATACTAAATACCATAGTGATTCTATCTTAGCAGGGTTGATTTGCCCATTTGTGAAATGTAAAGAAAACTTTAAGATTGCACTTGCAACGCACTTCTGGCAATCAGCATATATCCGGCCCCTAAGAGATGTCCGAGCACACCGGACGAGCCGAGGCCGATTATGGGGCATTGGATAGCTCGGTGCAAAGTCGAGGTGGAGAGCGTATTGGGTCACATCAAGGGCAACCGCTCGTTCCGTCGCTTCTTGTGGCTTTAGCCCATAACCTTCTAAAGGTGGTGGGCATCCGCCTCTCCACTTTTCTAAGAAAACAGCTACACAAAAAGGTTGGACAGAAAACTGTACGTTTTCTCGCCCAACCTTTTTATTTTGGGGACTAATTAGACAGCCCCTTTTTTATTATAAGCTGGATGTCCTGAAGTAAGCGGAATAGCCCGCTCATGCCTCTGCACGCGTATCCTCAGAAGCTTGCTGCTCCTGCTTCCTATGCCAGCGGATGAACAGCTCGGCAAGTTCAGGGTCCCACTGAGTTCCCTTGCCTTCCTCCAAAATGCTGAGCGCTTTGCTCACGGTCATGCCCTTGCGGTAGGGGCGATCAGAGGTCATTGCATCGAAGGCATCGGCGATGGCAATAACCTTGCCGAGCAGCGGAATATTTTCGCCTGTCAGCCCGTCGGGATAGCCTTTGCCATCAAAGCGCTCATGATGGGAGCGCACGCCCGGAAGCAGATGCTCCATTGCGTCAGCCGGCTCAATGCGCCGCAAAATATTTTCGCCTAAAATCGGATGCTGCTTAATCTGGTCGAATTCCTCATCGGTCAGCTTGCCGTCCTTCAGCAGCACGGCGTCGCGGACACCGATTTTGCCAATATCATGGAGCAGCGCCGATTTGCGAATCGTATCCAGTACGGAATCGTCCCAGCCAGCGAGCTGCCCGATGAGGACGGAATATTCAGCTACGCGCTCCGAATGTCCTGCAGTATAGTGGTCGCGGGCTTCAAGCGCCGCAGCGAGTGTAATGAAATAGCTTTGCAGCAGCTGGGCATTGCGCTTCTCGCGTTCCTTCAATCCATCGACCATATGATTAAAGCCGGCAACGAGCTTAGAAAATTCATCCGAATAAATATCCTCGGCCTTATGGTCGAGGTTGCCCTCTTGAACGCTGACCATCGCCTGCTGGAGCGTCTCAATGGGCGACTGAATATCTTTGGCGAGCAGCGATGCGCTAAGCCAGGAAAATAAAATGCCAATTACGAGAATGATGATGGCCCATTGCCAATAGGCGGCGGAAGTGGAGTCGGTACTAGCGAAACCCTCTATGCGAATTTGCGTTGCGAGGCTGAACATAAGCATCGGAAGCGTCCCGATAATAAAAGCGCTGAGCAAAAACTTGCGCCTGATCGTCATCAAAACCTGTCCCTCGAGCGTCAAATCAGCGTTAAACCGTTTAATATGCAGCGCGCGTATATGCGTAATGAGCGGTGGGATCGCCCTAGTTGTCAGAAAAAACTCAAGCATGGCATGCATCGCCGCAATAAGCACCGCACATGCCGCACCTATTGCAATATAGTAGTAAGGAAATACGATCCATTGCAGCTTTATACCTAAATAAGTGAGACTGCCCACGGGAATCGCCAGACCTAGAAAGTGGGGGCCGACGGTTCGCTTAACCGATAGGAGCGGAAAGTTATGTACTTGCAGATAGGCCTCTCGGAGCTGGGCAGAAGTAGCTTCTATGTAAAAAATAACGCGTATAGGCTTAATGTGCCGCTTGAAAGCGAGCCATTCACAGCTGAACATGATGAGCAGCGAAACGATGAGTAGAAGCGCCAGCCGAAAAAATTCAATGCTGCTCAGCTGCAAGGTTGAAAAAATCAGAATGCTTCCAACCCCAAGTACAGCGACAGACCCGCCAAACAGATAATTACGGATAAGCTGAACAAGAAATTTTTTGAAAATAATTACATCAGGCTGTTCATCGCTTATCATTTGTTTCATAGACAGGCTCCTCACTTCAAGTGGAAAATGAGATTTCTGAAGACCAACCTCTTCTACAGGTTATCACACATGCAGAAGACCGCAATAGAAAGTTGAAAGCCGCAATTATCATCGTAGACAGGGCCGGGAAACTGCTATATGATGAACCAATCGTAAGTGGATCGGAACGTCACATACTTAGCCAGTCAACATAAAGGAGCGAGACAAATGCGCGAGGCGCTATGGTCGAAAAATTTCATTTTATTAATGGGCTCTAATCTGCTGTTGTTTATGGCCCTTGAAATGCTGCTGCCGACACTTCCTGTGTTTGCCGCGGAGCAGGGGGGCAGCCAAACGCAAATTGGCCTGATTATGGGCTTATTTACGTTTACGGCCGTCCTTTCCCGGCTTGGAACAGGCTATGGCATTAAGCGGCTGGGCCAAAAGAAGCTGCTGCTTCTCGGAGTAGCTATAAGTCTTATCGCGCTTACCGGCTATTATTTAGCTGCGACGCTTGCTGTGCTGCTGGTGCTGCGCGTCGTGCACGGCGTCGGATTTGGTATTGCAACGACGCTGTTTGGCACAGCGGCATCCGATTTAGTGCCAGCCTCTCGAAGAGGAGAGGGCATGGGCTTTTTTGCAACAGGGAATTCGATTTCATTCGCTTTAGGGCCCTTTTTTGGCATTTGGATCATGACGGAATATGGCTTTAAGGCGCTGTTTTTAATTGGAGCAGTTGTTATGCTGCTTAGCTTGATCAGTACCTGCTTTGTGCGCTTTCCGCGAGTGGAGAAAAAGGTGCCAGCCGCAGCTCCTGTAATAGAAACGGGAAACTGGATGGACAGCGTCGTGGAGCGCAAGGCGTTTATGCCTTCGCTGCTTGGCTTGCTTATCGGCATCCCCTTCGGCACGGTGCTCAGCTTTATCGCCTTGTTTGGCAAAGAGCAGGGCCTAGGCAGTGTCGGCATTTTCTTCCTTGTCGTGGCCATCAGCGAGTTTCTGATCCGCTTTATTAGCGGCCCGTTGTTTGATCGCAAAGGACGCATGTGGGTGCTGCTGCCTGCTGCCATACTATGCATTATTGCTAGCGTCATGCTTTATTTTACGCATTCTACAGCGATGCTGCTGCTGTCGGGGCTGTTTTATGGCTTTGGCTTTGGCGCCCTATTCCCAGCGCTTCAGGCTTGGGTTATCGATCTCGTAGAGCCAGAGCGCAGAGGCGTAGCGACGGCGACCTATTACAATGCTTTTGATATCGGTATCGGAAGCGGTTCTATTTTGCTGGGAGCCGTAGCCGCTGTGACGAATTATTCGACGATGTATTTGCTGTCCGGCGGATTTTTCGTCCTCTACATTGTGCTTTATGTCGGTTTTGAGCGCAGGCTGCGCCGCAAAACAAGGGTGCCAGGATAATTATGTATGTCGCTATCTTAAGAATAGGAATATAATAATCAATAATGGCCGATAATTAATTTGCAGGGGGAAGTTTAAAAGGCATAAACTTTTGAATTGAATGGAGACATTCTGATGAATAAGAAAGTAAGAATATCTGAAATTGAAATACAAAATTTGAAAAATGTTGTATGAGGTAAATTCGCGTTTCCTTGTTCTAAAACGCAGTCGTTTGATTCTGCAGATGTATTAATGAAAGAAAATTTTTAAAGAATGATATATTAACAGTAATTCAAGTTACAGATACAGATGGCACTTTCATCGACAATAAGTATGTGAAAATAGATTATAATGTTGGTGAGAAAGCATTATATTTTGAAGATTCTATCTGTGCATCAGATTCACATAAAGTTGTTCAAATACAAAAAAAGAAATAAGGAAAAAGCACATAGTTTGAAAACAATGTACACCGCAGCGAAAGTAATGGATATCCGTTAACGGTTGTTCCATTCCCTAACTGACCCAAGTCATTCTTCCCCCAAGCCCAGACAGTACCATCAGACTTTAAAAGTAAGCTATGCGCTTGTCCGTTTCCGTACCCCAACAAGGGAATCCTGTCTCAAATAAATAAGCTGGAGGTGAACCTCTAGCTTATTTATATTTACTTGGTAATTTTGGCTGTTTCATCAATATAATTGATAGCACCTTAAGTGAATGACTCGTGACTTATTGTTCATCATCTATATGAGCTGCTCCCCATTTGCAAAGCTCTTGCAGAGCAGGGATGAGGGACTTGCCACGCTCTGAAAGGTAGTACTCAACTTTAGGTGGTACTTGTGAGTATTCATGGCGTGTAATGAGCGAATCAGCCTCTAGCTCTTTTAATTGATTGCTAAGCATTTTGTGAGTAACTCCTTGAAGCGCTCTTTTCAACTCACCGTAACGCATAATCTCTTCCTTCAATAGCAAGAATAAGATATGTAATTTCCATTTACCACTTATTAGCGATAAGGTATACACAAATGATTCATTACTGTCTTCTTTTTCACTTCTTGTTTTACTGTGAATCATGTAGTACTCTCCTTTTTGATAGTATCTTACTAAAAAGTGCATACTAGTCTTTTGTGATGCTTCCATTATACTATACATCATAACTGAACGGAGGTATTTTTAATCATGAAAGATTTCAGTCCACGTGCTTTTGGTTATGGCTATCCCATGCCACTTTTGATGGTATCTACTTACGATGAGAACGGAACTGTCAATGTGATGAATTTGCACTGGTGCACGATGAATCACGGAGGATATATCAATTTGGGTGTTGGTACGAATAAAAAGACGCACGAGAATATCGAAAAAATGGGTGCCTTTACGGTTGCACTGGCCACTCAAAATCTCATGAAGGAAGCAGACTTTTTTGGCTCAGTGTCGGGGTATAGAGATACAGATAAATTCGCAAAAACAGGTTTGAAGGCCACTAAGAGCAAATACGTTAATGCACCGATCATTAAAGAGAGTAATTTGGTAATCGAATGCGAACTCACAGAGATTGTAAGAGGTAATCATATCCATGCAATTGTCGGCAAGATGGTCAATATAGCAGTAGATGAATCTGTCTTAAATGAAAAAGGCAAAATTGATGCCAAGAAGACAGGGATGTTGTTTTTTGATTCATTCAGCAATGGCTATTTCACTTTAGGAGATAAAATTGGAAATGCTTGGAATGAAGGGAGAACATTTATGACTCTTAATCGTTAATTCTTATTTGTCAGTGAAGTGTTCAACAAGAAAATAAGCTAACAATGAAAAGGAGAACAAATAATGGCAATTAAGCCTGTTGATTTAAAGAAAGCATACCGTTTATTGCAAGTAGGTCCAACAACCATGATTTCTGCTAAACACGATGGGATAGAAAATGTAATGGCAGCCGCTTGGGTCGGTCTGGTGGGAAATAATAAAGTGATGGCATTTATCGGCAAACAAGCTTTCACACGTGAACTCGTTGAAAAGAGTGGTTATTATGTAGTACAAGTTCCAACTGTTAAACAAATGGAAACTGTCTTGTATGTTGGTGAGCACAGCTCTAAAGAAATAGACAATAAACTTGATAATATCTCACTATTTTACCAAGAAGAGTTTGATTTACCACTAGTTAAAGGTTCTGCTGGCTGGCTAGTATGCAAGGTTCTCCCAAATTATGAAAATGAACAAGAATATGATCTTTTCATGGGTGAAATTGTCGGTGCTTGGAGTGACGATCGAGTATTCAACAACGGACATTGGATTTTTGATGATGCTCCTGATGAATTGCGTACAATACACTATGTTGCTGGCGGTCAATTCTATGCTATTGGAAAAGGTACTAAATTTAATCACGGACCTGGTACAGACTAAATAAATCGGTAAAGAAAACTCTCACAGTCTCATTTTGGTTAGATGAAATGGCCAAAGAGAATAATATCAATTTTTCTCAAGTACTACAAGAAGCTCTGAAAAATCAGTTAGGTGTCCGTGATTTGTCTCAATACCAACCAAGGGAATCCTGGCTCAATAAATAAGCTGGAGGTGAACCTCTAGCTTATGAGGCACTAAAAATTGAACTACCCGTTATCTTTTCTGATACTTTCTTCAAGCGCTATTATTTTTTTAGGCATCATAGGTCCTCCATATGGTCCCCCAGGAGCACTAGGGAGACTTAATTAAAAGTTACCCCCGTGCTCAAGGTTCAGATATTCAATTACGGTACAGATCTATGCTGCTTTCAGTTTCCAAGTCCCTCGGCAAACGGATTCAAATTCTTTCCCGAGTTGAAGGGTCTGGCGAATTTTTTTTTCCAGTGAGGATTACGTTTCGCCTTTTCGGTCGATTCGAGTACTTGGTATAGGTCCTCTAAAGGAGCCGACTTTCCGCAATGTTCCAATGCTGCCTGAACCAGATCTCTCCACGTAGGCAAGGTGCTTTCGCGAAGATCTTGCTGCAGCTGCCGGATCACACGTAATGGCACTACCCAACAATCATTTTTCCGGAAGATTAAAACATGCTCATGCATGATCCTAATTAATTGGTTTGAAGCATAATGACGTCGATCAGAGACACAATTATGCTGCAGCTTGATGAGGTGCTCTTCCATCTTGCCCATGTAACCCATGTCTCTGTATAATTTTCCGTACCATACCATTTTGACAAAGGGAATCCAATACCTGTCAGAACATATGACGAAATGAGTACGAAGATGTGGCTAAATGACGGAAGCGGCAATGACCTCGGGATGCGCTTGCCGCTGGCTGAGCGAAAGGCCATCCAGTAGCCAACGAAGCTCCCTGCCGGAGATCGTTACGATTGCTTCATTGCCTGTTGGCCACTCAAATCTGCCACGTTCCAGGCGGCGATAGTAAAGCCAGAATCCATTGTGATCCCAGTAGAGGATTTTGAGCTTGTTGCATTCGCGGTTGCAGAAGACGAACAAGCTGGATGAGAAAGGATTCAGACCGAAGCTTTCCTGGACGATGGCAGAAAGTCCGTCGATCGACTTGCGCAGATCAGTTGAACCGCAGGCGAGAAACACACGCTGATCGCTGGAAAAGGTCTGCATCACGGAGTAAGCGCATGAACGACATCGCGCAGCAGCTTCGGGTCGAAGCCGGAATGAAGCTCGATGCAGGCCAGACCTATACGAACGATTAGGGAAGGAGCAGGATAGGCGATTCCAGGTAAATTCACGGTGGCAAGCTGTACAAATTGTACGGGAGAAACCTTTGGTTCCGGAGTAGTTGAGGATGAGACACGCTTTGATTTGTACAGCCAATATTTCAATTGTTCGACAGAGTAATGATTCGCGGCGCACCAAGCCTTCATCGTGAGGTCGCTAGCCCGAAATTCTGCAATGTGTACATTCCAATCATGTCTGCGTTGTTCTTTGGCTTTCATGAGATACCCTCCGTATTCAGGATAATCTCATGATCTCATAGCCGGCCTAGTTATTGAAGGTGGGGAGAGTTTTACGCTTACGGATATCCCATATTTTTTATTGTATTTTTCTTGTAATTTGGATCATGTGCTTCATCATGAGAGAAATTTAGCGGAAGAATAAAAGGCTTCAAAAGCCAGAGAATTCAGCAACAGGTTTAAAGATAAACCAGAGGACTTTTATGAGTTTTTTAATAATAATGATTTTGTTGTAAAAGGATCGATGTAAGAAACCTGGGAGTTCATACAAAAAGATGAAAATTCATTAGGGCGTGTCTGAGAACTCTGAGGGCAGCCAATTTTGCCGAATTTTCGTTCCATGCAAGGCGCGTTTGTGAAGGCGTACCGGGGGTACGCCTTCGTAAACGGAACGAAGCAGGGGCGGAAAGGCGGTGAAAGGGGCCACTGAACGGGTTTTCAGACACGCCCTAGGGAGATATTCGAATTTCAATATTATTTTTACAATATTAAATCAAGTAATCTCAGTGTAAATTGATTAGAAAATACGTCTTATCGAGATTTACTGATTCATATTCTGTTTAAGAAAAG
This sequence comes from Paenibacillus sp. FSL H8-0537, assembly GCF_038051995.1. Taxonomy (NCBI): domain Bacteria; kingdom Bacillati; phylum Bacillota; class Bacilli; order Caryophanales; family Paenibacillaceae; genus Paenibacillus; species Paenibacillus sp. FSL H8-0537. The sequence goes on from NZ_CP150290.1 coordinate 607,874, forward strand.
TTTAGCGGTTGTCCTTATTTTGAACCTGTTTAAGCAAGCCAAAATAGAATCATCGAAAAATAGCGGTGCAGACAATTTTCTGCACCGCTATTTTTAAAAAATTTAGACTAATTATTGATCTACGCAATTGTTTGTTCTTTAAAGTAGGCTTATCTCTTTTGTGAGGATTCCTTTACTTGCGAAAATGGCTCAAGAAAATAGCTTTTTGTCAATATTGCTGCCCGCATTTCAGAGAATTCATTGAGACTAGTGTATAGAAAAAATGACTGCTATACCGGAATTTTGAGCTGCTGTCCGATGTAGATGCGGTCGGGATTTTTAATTTGGTTTACGTCGCGAATAGCTTGCCACGTCGTGTTATAGCGCTTCGCAATCGACCAGAGCGTATCGCCTTTTTTCACGGTGTAATGGGCATAGTCGGCAGCCGTCGAAGGCTCCTCCTGAGTGGTGCTTGGCGCCGTAGACGATGGGGAGGGCTGAATGACTTCAGGCTTTGGCTTCGTCCCGCCAGACGAGGCGGACGGGGCAGACGGAGTAGGCAAAGCAGCGGAAGGCGTAGCACCCTCCGTAATGCGGCCCTGAGCAGCGGGGCTTGCCGCTGTCCCAAGCTCCCTCAAATAGCTCGTTAGCGCTTCGTCCAGCGCGCCAAACATACCGGCCTGGGGATAGCTGGCGAACATCGTGTATTCATCCCCGCCTGCGGCTATAAAATCATTCGTCGCAAGCGTGTATTGTTTTTTCGCATCAAGAGGAGCGCCGCCTATGGTAACAGAATGGACGCGCGAGCCTTTTGCCTTGGCGGTATCGATTTTGAAGGCGATGCCGGATACTTGCGGAAAAGCGCCCTTCGGATTCGGATAATCCGACACGCCATTTTCCAACGCGGCTTTAATATTGGCTCCTGTTACGTTAAGCGTCACGATTTGATTGCCAAAAGGCAGCACTGTAATAATCTCGCCTAGCGTGATCGTTCCTTCATCAATAGAAGCGCGAATACCGCCGCCATTCATTATGGCGATATCGGCCTTCGTGATTGAACGCAGACTGTCGGCAATCAGATTGCCCAGATTTGTTTCTCCTGCGCGAACCTGCTCCCGCTCGCCATCAAGCTTCACGGCCGTTTCGCCAATCTCGCTTGAGAGAACTTCCTGCTGCTCAGCGACGATGGAATCGACCAGCTCGGCGATTTTTTTGTCGGGTGCAATCGCAGCAGCGGCTTTGTAATCAATCAGCTTTGCTTCCTTGCTGACTACCTTGCCTTGATCGATCCATAGATCGACGACGCCCATGTATTTGGTATATTCGCCAGCGCTGGCGATAAGCGTGCCATGGCCTGCTTCAAGCCCTTTTTGCAGCACCGTATGGCTGTGTCCATCAATAAAAACATCAATGCCAGCGACTTCCTTGGCGATGCCAAGGCTTGTATCGGCGCTGGATTCATCCTGTCCGATATGTCCTAATGCAACAATGACGTCTACCTGATCCTTGAGCTCGGCGACAATAGCCTTCGCCTCCTCGGCTGGGTCGGTGAACACGAGCCCGTCCACATTTTTCGGATGCGTCTTGTAGGCGGTTTCAGGTGTAGTCAGGCCGAAAATACCGATTTTTACGCCGTCTACCTCTTTAATAACATAAGGATGAAACAGCGGCGAATCGTCTTTCTTTACTCTAATGTTGGCGCTCAGAAGCGGATATTCCATTTGGGGTTCAAGTTCCACGAGGCGGTTGTAGCCATAATTAAATTCATGATTTCCAGGGACGGCCGCATCGTAACCCATTGCGTTCATGACGCGCACGACGCTTTCGCCTTCTACGAGGGTTGCGAAGGTAGTGCCGTGAATGGCATCGCCGCCATCAAGCAGGAGCGTATTCGGATTGCTGGCCCTGTAGCTGTCGATGATTCCGGCAAGCCGTGCAAAGCCGAGTTCACCATTGCTTTCGGATTCGACCGCTCTGGCATGCATATCATTGGTGTGCAGCAGCGTAATATGCTTGCCGGCCTTCTCTTGGGTGGTTGCAGCCGCCGAGACGCTTGCAGCGCCTATAAGTAGAGCTGCGGTCAAAAGAATAGATGTGAACCACTTAAACTTGTTCAACATAGCAGGTGATACCTCCCATCAGAATGTCGTTTATGGTCGCGCCTTATACGTATTCCACATGATGACATGAAAATCCTGTCCAAAAGCTGTAGTTGTTGTTTTGCTTTTTTCCTTATATAATGAAACTGAAATATTGCTTATTTTTCTTTGAACATATTCTCAAGATAGATAAATGTGGAAGAGCGACTCACCAAAGGAGATGCCTGATGGAGGAACTCAGCGACAAAAAGATGAAAATGATTGAAGCAGCGCGCATGTATTATGAGCTTGACTACAATCAGCAGGAAATTGCCAAGAAGCTTGGCGTGTCACGTCCAACCGTGTCGCGTTTTTTGCAGCAGGCGAAGGTTGACGGTATCGTACAGATCAAAATTATGGACCCGGCAGCCGACAACGCGGAGCGCGAACGGCAATTGCAGGAGCGCTTCGGCTTGAAGCGCGCTATTGTAGCTACGGTGCCTAAATATGAGGATGCGATGGCCAAGCGTGTCATTGGTGAAGCTGCCGCTGCGTTTCTAAATGAAACGGTGCAGGATGGCGATACGATAGCCGTAACCTGGGGCACGACGCTGTATGAAGTAGCAACTAGGCTGCCGAACAAGCATGCGAAGAAGGTCAAGGTAGTTCAGCTCAACGGCGGTGTCAGCCATTCCGAGACCGATACGTATGCACACGAAATCGCGCAGCTGTTCGCTAAAGCTTATCAGACGTCGCCCTATTTGATTCCGCTGCCAGCTATTGTTGACCATGCGGTCGTGAAGCATGCGATTGAAGCGGATCGTCATATACGCAAAATTCTTGATATGGGCAAAAAAGCGAATATCGCAGTTGTGACCGTAGGTGCGCCAACCGAGGATTCGGTGCTGATGCGGGCGAATTATTTTTCCGATGAGGATTTGGGCATTATTTTCTCGCGCGGCGTAGGGGATATTTGCTCAAGATTCATAGATATCGACGGGCAGTTGGTCAGCGAAGAGCTGGACCTGCGCACGATTGGCATTGATTTGGGCGAGCTGAAACGCAAGGAATGGTCAGTACTAGTAGCTGGCGGCCCAAGCAAAGTCGAAGCAGTATATGGCGCGCTTGCTGGACAATATGCGAATACGTTGATTACCGATCACATTACGGCGAAGCATCTGCTGGATTACAAGCCGGAAGCGTGAACGGGATGGGCTAGAGAGATGATAGGTGGAGGGATTCGTTAATGGGCAGTACGAATGCAGCGAATGTAGCTGGAGTTATTGATCACACTATGCTAAAGGCAGAAGCGACAAAAGCGGAAATTATTCAGCTTTGTGCCGAAGCCAAGACGTATCATTTTGCCACCGTATGTGTGAATGCAGGCTGGGTCGCTCTTGCAGCTGAACAGCTGGCAGGCTCTGGCGTCGGCATTACGACGGTAGCGGGCTTCCCGCTTGGTGCAACGACTTCAAGGGCGAAGGCAGCGGAAGCGGAAGACGCCATTGCCTGCGGTGCCACAGAAGTGGACATGGTGCTGAACATTGGGCTGCTGAAATCAGGTGACGAAGCAGGCGTGAAGCGTGATGTCGAAGCGGTTGTGGCAGCATGCAAGGGCAAGGCAATCGTTAAAGTCATTTTGGAAACAGGCTTGCTGACGGATGCGGAAAAGGTGCGGGCTTGCGAAATTTGCAAGGAGGCTGGCGCCGATTTTGTCAAAACTTCGACGGGCTTCGGCAAAGGCGGCGCCACAGAGGAAGATATCGCGCTAATGCGCCGTACCGTAGGGCCGGACATGGGTGTCAAAGCTTCTGGAGGCGTACGCGATTTGGAAACCGCACTGAAAATGCTCGCTGCTGGTGCTACTCGCATAGGGGCAAGCGCAAGCGTCGCCATCGCAAGTGGCGGTAAAGGCGAAGGGTATTAGGTGAAATGGGTATGAGTCGTTTATCTTGGAAACGGCAGTGGATGACGGATGTGCGGGTGAATGTGCTGGCTGGAATGACGGCTACGCTCGCGCTGGTGCCGGATTCACTGGCTTTTTCGTTTATGGCGGGAGTGCCGCCCGTTGTCGGCATTTATGCTTCAATCTGTATCCTGCTCGTTACGACGTTTCTTGGCGGTCGTCCGGGGATGATTTCTGCAGCGGCAGGCTCGATGGCGGTGCTGATGCTGACGCTCGTAAAGGAGCATGGCATTGAGTATTTGTTCGCAGCAACGATTTTGACGGGGATTTTGCAATATTTAATGGGTGTATTTAAGCTCGGCAAGCTAATGAGGTATGTGCCGCAGGGCGTGCTGACGGGGTTTATTAATGCGCTGGCGATCCTCATCCTCATTTCGCAGCTGCGGTATTTTCAGGGCGAGTCCTGGCTGATGTATGCGTTAGTGGCGGCGACGCTGGCCATTATTTATTTTCTCCCACGTTACTTCAAGGCGATTCCTTCCCCGCTGGTGGCCGTTGTGGTGCTCACCTTAGCCGTTTGGGTGTTTGGCATGGACGGAGTTACTCGAGTTGGTGCTATCGACGCATCACTACCATCGTTTCTGCTGCCTAATATTCCGCTTAGCTGGGAGACGCTTGCGATCATTTTTCCTTATTCTTTGTCGCTGGCAGTCGTTGGATATACGGAGACGATGCTGACGCATAATTTGCTCGATGAGATGACTGGTGAGCGTACGGACAAAAATAAGGAAATGCGCGGACAAGGCGTTGCAAATGTTGTCGCGGGATTTTTCGGCGGCATGGCGGGCTGTGCGCTCGTAGCGGAATCGGTGCTCAATGTGAAAATGGGCGGGAAGCATAGGCTGTCTACGCTCGTTTCCGCTTTGTTCCTCTTGCTGCTCGCCGTTCTGTTTGGCGATTTGCTGGCGCAGGTGCCGATGGCGGCTCTGGTCGGCATTATGATTATGGTCTGTATCGCCATCTTCGACTGGCGCTCGGTGTTCAAGCCGCGCAGTGTACCGCTTGCCGAAACGGTCGTGATGGTGGCGACGGTAGCCGCCGTACTGTTCACGCACGATTTGGCTGCTGGCGTGCTGGTTGGCGTACTTATCAGCTTCGTCTGGTTCGTTGTGTCGGTGTCCCGCAAGCTGCATATTCATAGCGAATGGGAAGGCAGCAAGCGGACTTATCGAGTGCATGGACAGCTGTTTTTCGCTTCCTCCTCTGGTCTGGAAGAGCTTATTGAGCTGGACTGCAAAGCCGATGAAATTCATATCGACCTTAGCCAGTCGCGCATATGGGATCATACGGCGCAGCTGGCGCTCAATAAAGTGGTTGAACGGCTGAAGGCTAGCGGCAAGGAAGTGACCGTGAGCAAAGGGGCTGCCTTGCAAAGCTAAACGAGTGACTGTGCACGAGCTTGGGCCTGGGCTTGTTCAATTCAGCTAAGCAGCCCATATCATATTGGCTGAAAACCAAAAAGATCGCTGTCCCCAAGGCATTAAGCCTGGCGGATAGCGATCTTTTTTTAATTCATAAGCACGTTCATAAGCATGTTAACCTTATTCGGTTGCGCTTATTGTGCTGCGCTTGCTTCTGGAGAAACAGCTGCATCCGGATTAGCGCTTGCGTCTGTTTCCGTTTCATCTTTTTTCTCTTCAAGCGTATTGGTAATCGTTGCTTTGTCGCGAATCTCTTGAATCCAAGTCGCTGATTTCTCTTGAATTTGCTGATTCAGCAGCTGCTTGCGGATATCTTCCTTCTTCTCTTCAAAAGTTGGGGAAGTAGCCGCTTTAAAGCCGGTTTTCTTAATAATATGGAAACCGAAGCTCGATTTAACGACGTCGCTGATTTGATCTACTTCGAGTGCGAAGGCTGCTTCCTCGAAAGCAGGGTCCATGACGCCTTTGCCGAAGAAGCCAAGATCGCCGCCGTTGTCTTTCGTGCCTGTATCGGTCGATTTTTCTTTCGCCAACGTTGCGAAGTCGCCGCCATCTTTCAATTCTTTCAAAATAGCGTCTGCTTCTTCTTGCGTAGCTACCAGAATATGCGAAGCTTTAATTTCTTCACCTGTGCCATAGGAAGCTTTGTTTTGCTCATAAGCTTCTTTAATTTGATCATCGGTAATGGTAATGGATGGCTCAAGCAGCTTGCGGATTTTCACTTGCGTCTCAGCATCTTTACGCAGACTCTCCAGCGTTACACCGTATTGCGCCAGCGCAGCATTGAATTGCTCGTCCGTGCCGAAGCTTGCTTTCAGCGTATTAATTTCTTCATCGATATCTGCTTCTGTAATGGTAACATTGGAAGCTTTCGCTTCTTGCGTAATCAGCTGCTGCGTAATCAGATTGTCGAGCGTCGTTTTGCCGCCTGATTTCAGCATTTCTTCGTAAAGATCCTCTTTCGTAATGTCCACTTTGTTAACCGTTGCAACGGCTGCATTGCTGCCACCGCCGAATACTGGTTTAATAGCGACGATTACTAGCAAAATAGCCAAAACAGCCGAAAGCGCAATCCATGCTGTATTGCCGCTTTTACGAGGCGGGGGATTTGATCCACCCAAAGGCGCCCCTCCAGCTGCATATGGTGAAGCTGTCGTTGGTTCAGTCGTATGTTGATTGTCCTCGTGTGTGTTGGTTTCTTGCTCCGCAGCATTTTTTAATTCTTCTTCTTTACGCTGCGATTCTTGGTTATCCATTCTTCAAACTCCCTTCATCATCTTACACGCTTTTTATAATGGCTTCGCGAAACGTTGCAGTGATCAGGGTCAGCTCACCGTAACCGTTTACGCTTGTCTAACCTACTATAACAAAACTTAGGTTAAAAAACCTTAATCTTAAATAAAAATAAAGGGATTTGAACACGGTCGGCTTTTTTTGCACCGTTCGACCAAGCGGTGTACAATGGAAGAAGCAAGCGATTTATATGAATCTGAAATAAAAAAGAAGTTTCGCGACTTTTCATTTAAATAGTAGAGGGGATGTTAATCGATGACGTATTTGCCTGCAAATTCCCGCTATGATGGGATGAAATACAATCGTACTGGCCGCAGCGGACTGCTGCTTCCAGCGGTATCACTGGGCCTCTGGCACAACTTTGGCGGTACGGATCGTCTAGAAAATGGACGGGCGATGGTTCGCCGCGCTTTCGATTTGGGCATTACCCATTTTGACCTCGCTAACAATTATGGGCCGCCTGCCGGCTCCGCAGAGGAGACGTTTGGCCAACTGCTCAAGCAGGATTTGGCTGCTTACCGCGATGAGCTTATTATTTCCACAAAAGCCGGATATTATATGTGGAAAGGCCCATACGGCGAGTGGGGCTCGCGTAAGTATTTAGTGGCCAGCCTCGATCAAAGCCTTAAACGTATGGGGCTGCAGTACGTAGACATTTTTTATCACCATCGTCCAGATCCGAATACGCCGCTTGAGGAAACGATGGCTGCGCTTGACCATATCGTTCGCCAAGGCAAGGCGCTCTATGTTGGCTTGTCCAACTATAGTGCGGAGCAGACGGCAGAGGCTTCCCTTATTTTGCAGCGTCTTGGCACGCCATGCCTCATTCATCAGCCTTCTTATTCGATGTTCAATCGCTGGATTGAAGATGGCCTGCAGGATGTTCTCGATGCGGAAGGCATCGGCTCTATCGTGTTCTCGCCGTTAGCAGGCGGACTCTTGACGAACCGTTATTTAAACGGCATCCCTCAGGATTCCCGCGCGGCTGGACCAAGCGTATTTCTGCAATCCGATCAAATTACGGAAGCAAAGCTTGAAAAAATCAAGCTGCTTAACGCTCATGCTGCGGAGCGCGGGCAGACGCTTGCGCAGATGGCGCTCGCATGGGTACTGCGCGGGGGTCGTGTAACATCGGCGCTGATCGGCGCAAGCCGTGTGGAGCAAATTGATGATAACGTTGCAGCACTCCGTACGCTTGATTTCTCTAGCGATGAGCTGGCTCGTATTGAATCGATTTTAAAGGGTTAAGACAAGCTAATTCAGTGATGATGAACCATTCCAAATCGCAATTGTTTTTTTCGAACGCCAAGGCCCTGCGCCTTGGCGTTTTTGCTTCTCTCGCTTTCGTTAAGGCTGTATAATAAACGGGACAAATGACAAACATTGTCGGATGGGAAGTGAGCCGCTTGAGCAACATGTCTCTAAGGGTCAAGGGACTGCTGGTTATTGTATTAATTACCTTCATTCCACTGCTGTTTGCCGGCATTATTAACTATATGGGCTTAAGGCAGGGAATGATCGATTCTGCTACAGAGAAAACATTAAGCCAATTAAACAGCAGTGCGAATACTTTGTCAGCTTGGCTTGCAATAAGGCAGGCAGAAGTGCTGGTCATTAGCCGAACCGATGTCGTGCGTTTTGGAAAAGATGAAGAGAAGCTCAGCTATTTCAACCGTGAGCTGGTGCGGGCAGGCTTTGCCTTTCGTTCCCTTGGCTTTGTGGACAAGGACGGCATGGCGATTCGTACGGATGGCGTAGCGCTCAATGTTAAACAGCATTCCTTCTTCCAGACAGCCATTAAAGGGAAGGTGCTGATTAGCGACCCTTTCAAAGCGAGTTTTTCGCCTAAAGAACAATTTGTCATGGCTGTTCCAGTCTACAATGAGGACAATCAAATTACCGGAATCGTATACGCATCCATTGTTATGGATATGATTATTCCTTATTTGCAAATGGACAAGCCGGATGAAGCTACCTTCTGGCTATATAACGAGGAAGGCGTCGTTTTATTCTGCTCGGAAGAAGGCGTATTGCCGAAGACAGCAGTAATGAACGGAGCTTTACAGGAAATACAGGTAAATCAGAAGCTGCTTTCTGAACAGGCCGGCATGGAAATTTTATCATCTAATATGAAACAATACGCCGTATTCCACTCTAAGGTAGAAGGTGTCGCTGCCTGGCATTTCATGCTGGAAATGCCGATGTCGGATTTAGAGATCGGGACGCTGCCGGTTTTGCTTAGCACGCTGCTGACGCTTGTAGGCTCAGAGCTTGTCATCGTGCTGCTGTGCTATTTGTTTTTTGCCAATATCGTCAATCGATTGAAAAATATATTAATCGTCACCGAGCAGGCTGCCGCGGGCCAATTTAATGCAGAGCATCTGTCAGAAATGCCAGGAGACGAGGTAGGAAAGCTGTCGCGATCTGTGAACGGCATGGTCGTGCGTTTAAGAGGAATGTTTGAGCGGCTGGAGGCAGTTATTAATCAAAATCAATATTCCTTTGTTGTCCTCGACGAGCATTACCGTATTTCATATCTCAATAAGAAGGCCGAGGAAATGATCGGCTACAAGTCAGAAGAAGTATCGGGGCATGCGACGCCGCTGCTGTTCATGGACATGGAGGAAATCCGCATAGCGGCAGAGGAGCTTAGGGAAAAATTGGGCCGAGAGGTGATACCGGGGCTGGACGTGCTCAAGGAGCTGCGCAATGACCAGTTTTCCTATGAGCGGGAATGGACCTTTATTTCAAAAAATGGAAAACGCATTCCCATCCTGCTCAGCACGAATGACCTACGGGATGCAAATGGCAAATTTACCGGAGCTGTTGGCATGGTTCTGGATATAACCGATAAGCTGCAAGTGGAGAAATCGCGCAATCGACTGCTTGATATCGTTGGCTCTGCCAAGGATTTAATCGCTTCGGTCGATTCCCAGGGCGAAATGATCTACATTAATCAGGCGGGCAAGGAGATGCTCGGAATCAATGAGGAGGAAATGGATCTTTCTTCACTGAGCGGGCATCTGAGCAGTGAAATGTTCTTTTATCTCATGAATGGCTCAGAGCTGGCCAAGCAGTACGGGTATTGGGAAGGCAATGTCGAAATTTTGACGAAGAACAAGCAATTGAAGCATGTATCGCTTGTGCTCGTTTCCCATCATAATCGCAGAACAGGAGAGGACTACTTCTCCTGCATTGCACGGGACATATCGGAGCAAAAAATCATTCAGGAGGAGCTGCTTCAGGCGTCGCAGGATGCGGCGGAGGCGAATGCGGCCAAGGGCAGATTCCTTGCTCTCATGAGCCATGAAATTCGTACGCCGCTGAACGGCATCATCGGGTTGACCCAACTACTCAAACGCACGGGATTATCCTATTCGCAGAAGGACTATGTGGACAAAATCAGCACGTCATCGGAATCTTTGCTGCGCATCATTAATGACATTCTTGATTTCTCCAAAGTTGAGGCAGAGAAGGTCGAGGTTGAACTGCTCGCCTTCCATCCGGAGGAGCTGCTTGGCCGGGTAGCGGATCAGCTCAGCGTCTTTATGGGCGGCAAGGAGCAGTTCGAATTTTTAATCCATACAGCCTACAATTTGCCTAGCACGCTGCTTGGAGATTTGCTGCGGCTGGAGCAGGTGCTGCTGAATTTATGCATCAATGCGATTAAATTTACGAAGAAAGGCCATGTCAGTCTGCGTCTCGAAGTGGTAGAGCTACGCGATGCGGAAGTGCAGCTGCGTTTTGTCGTTGAGGATACGGGCATCGGCATGAGCGAGGAGCAGCTTGGCAGGCTGTTCCAGCCATTCAGCCAGGCGGACGGATCTACGACGAGGAAATATGGGGGCACAGGCCTTGGTCTTGTCATCTCTCAAAGGCTCGTCACGCTGATGGGCGGCAATCTCGTCGCGGAAAGCAAGGTCGGACGCGGCAGCAAATTCAGCTTCGTTATTACATTCCCTATGCTCGAAGAAGCCCCGCCCTACAGCATGGAGCTAGGCGAGGAAATGATTGGACAGCCAGTGTGGATCGTCGAGGACAGCCAGATGATGCGCCATCATTGGTGCGAAAGGCTGGAATCATTCCAAATGGCCCCGGTTCCCTTCGCTTCTTGGAAGACGGCGCGGGAACGGCTGCGCCGTATCGGTGCCGGAGCGATGCCGAAGCTGATTTTGCTCGATATGGAGATGCCCGATATGTACGGCGCGGAAACCTGGCTCGATTTCCATCAGGAGGCCGAGGCGGCTGGCGTAAAGACAGCCGTGCTGACCACTTCATTCGGTCGGGACGAAATGCTGCAAATGCCAGAAAAGGATCGTCCGCTTGCCCTGCTTACAAAGCCAGTAACCCGTTTAGCTATGCTTAACGGCCTGAGAGGGATGTTAACGGAGCGTTCCTTTATTCCTCCTTGGAATAGGGCGATGAGCGAAGTGGCAGTTGTACAGCTTGAAGAGCGCAATGCTAAAATCTTGCTTGCCGAAGATAATAAAATTAATCAAATCGTCGCTCTGGAAATGTTAAAGGAACGGGGCTACGAGGTCGGTCTTGCCGAAAATGGACATGAGGTGCTGGATATGCTGGAGCGGGAGGAATGGCATCTCATTCTCATGGATATTCATATGCCGGAAATGGATGGCATGGAGGCGACGCGGTTTATTCGGGCCAATCCCAAATATGACGGGCTGCCGATTATTGCGGTTACCGCCAATGTGCTGCGTGCCGATCATGAGCAATACAGGCAGCTTGGCATGGATGATATTATAACGAAGCCAATCAGCGCCGGCTTTCTTTATTCCGTACTCTCGCACTGGTTGAATCAGACGGGCATATTGCCGGTACCAACGTTATGGGAGGATGAGCCCCATGTGCAGCCGCAATATGAACAGGCAGCCTATTCCTCGCTACCGGTCATTCCGGGTGTGGATTTGCCGGAGGCGCTCGCCAGAGTGAATGGCAAGCTTCCGATATTGATGCATATGTTAGAACAATTTCAGGCCGATTATCCTTCATTTATCGACAGATTAATCGCTTCAATGACAGAGAGGGATCTCGTTACCGCCAAGCGTCTCGTGCATACGCTTAGGGGAGCGGCGAGCCATTTATCCGCTTATCAACTGGCGAATGCAGCGACGGAGCTGGAGCTGATCTTCAATCAGGAAGATATAGACGAGGAGGAATGGAGCCTGAGGCTTGCAAAGCTGGAAGAAGAATTGATACATTTGCTCAGATGTTTGGAGAAAAACAAGTGACAAAAGTTCGACAAAAAACCCTAACAATTCTCTAACAAATTATTGTAGCGGTCATAGCTATATTGTATAGTAAGAGGACAGACTTAATTCGACAGAAATCTTCAATCCCAATAAGGGGTGACGCCAATGTATAAAGTAATAGTTATAGAAGATGACGTCATGATGAGTGATATGCTGTCTATGTATTTGTCAGAGGAAGGCTATTCTGTCAAACAAGCAGGATTGGCAAATGACGGCTTGCGTATTATTTCGGAATTCGAACCTGATTTGGTTTTGCTGGATCTTATGCTCCCGGATATGGATGGGATGGAGATATGTGCATTGATTCGCGAGCGTTCGAATGTGCCTATTATGATTTTATCCATGAAAAACGAGGTGTCAGAACGTGTGCTGGCGTTGAAGTCTGGTGCAGACGATTATATGTGCAAGCCATTCAGCATGCACGAGATGACAGCAAGAGTCGAGGCATTGATTCGCAGAGCTAACATTAAGCCGGCCGGAGTGGAGACGGAGCAAGAGTCAGGCGAAGAGGAGCGGAACCCGATTCAGCTTGATTTTGAGCGGAGATTGCTGCTAGTCAGAGGGATGCTGGTAGAGACAACGTTTTCGGAATATGAAATTATGAAGCTATTTTTGGCGTATCCTGGCAAGGTATTCAGCAGGGAAGAGCTCATTAATGCCATTCGCGGCTTTGATTCCTTTGTCACCGACCGTGCGATTGATGTACACATTGTGAATCTGCGGAAAAAAATCGAGCAGAACCCAAAGGAGCCTCGTCTCATTCGAACCGTTTGGGGCTTCGGCTATAAGTACACAGCCCAGAATGCCTCAGTCAGCCAGGAGAAATAATAGCATGTATTTATTAGGAACCGTCTGGCTTATCCAGACGGTTTTTTTGTATGGAAAATGACATTCTAACAACTATCTAAAGGTAATTGCCGTTATTTCCTAATTATTGTATGAGAATATAGATTTAACTTACTAGGATCGAAGGATGGGAAATATGAGGGAACAAGTCATTGCATTATTGCCTGCAAAGCTGAATGCCTGCCGCGAGCTGGGCCATATGCTGCTGAAAGTGCAGAATGCAAGCAAGGGGCTTGCTGCAGTACTGGTGCAGCTTGACCATTTTTATCGCATTATCGGAGCTAGAGGGATGGACTATGGCTGCGAGGTGATGCAGCTGATTGAAGAGCGGCTCGTGGAGGCAGGAGCGGACAGGTCTGCCATCTGGCAATTGAACGACAGTACTTTTCTGGTTGCAGCAGTGCTGGATGCCGGTCAAGCGGATGGATACAGCATGCTTGAACGCTTCAAAACAACGGTGCAACAACCCGTAGGTTTTGGTTCCGATCGATTTCATTTAACGGCCAGTATTGGCGTGAGCCTGTTTCCGCAGGATGGAGCGACAAGCGAACAGCTTATTTGTCATGCGGAGACGGCTCTGTACAGCGGCGTTTTAAAGGGAGAGGGGCAGATTTCCTATTATTTGCGGTCGGCAACAGAGCAAATCAATCGGCATTTGGAGCTGGAGACCGCCATTCGAACGGCGCTGTATAAAGGGCAATTTCATTTAAACTACCAGCCCATCTATCAAGTGGAGACGGGCAAGCTGCGGGGCTTCGAAGTGCTGCTGCGATGGAATCACCCGGAGCTTGGCAGCATTCAGCCAGCTGAATTTATTCCCTTTGCCGAGAAAAACGGCATGATTATGCCAATTGGCGCATGGGTTATCAAGCAGGCCTGCCGCATGCTGGGTACCCTGCCGGATCAAGCTGCACTGATTATGTCCGTCAATATTTCGCCGACAGAGCTTGCAGACTACGCTTATGCTGACATGGTGCTTAATACGCTGGAGGAGGCAGGAATACCGCCACAGTGTCTACAGCTGGAAATCAAAGCAGGCTATAATTATGCGAATTGCGAGCGATCCGTTAAAGCTTTGACTAGACTGCATGCGAGCGGTGTGTTTATTGCGCTGGATGATTTCGGTTCCATGCATTCGTCGCTGGCGAGTTTGCAGCATCTGCCAATCCATGCCCTTAAGCTGGACCGATCCTTTGTTAGAGAGATAGATAAGGAAGGCGTTGAACATCATATCGTGGAGGCGATGATTGGGCTCCTGCATAAGCTGGGCATTTGTGTCATTGCTGAAGGAGTTGAATATGTGAAGCAGTACGAGCTGCTGCGAGGCTGGGGCTGTGATTACATGCAAGGGTATTTGCTGGGCCAGCCCGCACGACCAGATATGCTGGATTTTACTATGATTCGCAAGCCTGAACGAACAGGCGCATAGGCTTCTGATATAAAGCTTGCCCGAGCGAGAGCGATAGGGCAGGCTCTTTTTTTTCTATATGTGTTGAGAGAACATGCTAATAAACGCAACAAAGCCTCCAAATCCACTGTCGCAGCGGTAGGAGGCTTTTCTGAAATATAGGATTAAATGAGTGATGCAATCCGTAAATGCTTTGGTTACATCGCGCAGCCTTTTTTCGCTTAAAGGCGAAGAAGTCGCTTACGCTTGTTTAGGTTGGGGATGTTGTTCCTTTAAATACAGTGGGGGCCAGAGGGTGTTTAGCTAACTTCCAGATAAAGTTTAGTACCATCGCTGTATTGAAAAATAGCAACCTCACGTACGACCTCAACTTTAGAGATCCGTTTCCATTTTTTTCGAAAGTCGAAATTGAGTTCCATTTCACGCAGTTTATGATGAAGCTGCTCAACTGACGCGGCTTGTTCGTTAGTATAATAAACAGGTACAGAACGACTTTTGAAGGTAATGATTTTCATCATGACCTTGTCCACCTCCGATCGTTTTTTCCTATTCTATCCTAAACGTTTTAGCCGCTTATGAAACAGCCGTAAGAATATTGTTTAATTTGCTTATATATTTCTAACATATAGTGTAAGCTGGAAAACTGCTACTTTCCAGCTAGGATTACATACTGTAGGGCTGCAATAATGGCAAGATGCAGCGGGTAGAAGCTGCGCCAGAGACTGCGAGGAACTTTGATGGAATCAGCCGCTTGCAGCATGCTTGGCGAGTACACAAGCAGCAGGGTTGCGACAACGCTGAACAACTGAATGGTCCAGCCCATGTAGAATAAATAAAAGATGTTGAGCAGCAGGTGAGCCGGGGCCATGCCTTGTTTCGGGACATAGCGGTAGATTAGGACGAGCACTAGCAAATAGGCACCGTAGCTGCATGGAACGACTTCAAGCAGAAGCAGCAGAAAGGCAGCCAGTGACACTTGGAGGGCAGGTCTCGACTTCAATTGGTCCAGAAGCTTGAGGGAGACAAGACAGACGAGCAGAGTGCCCACCGTGTTGATTTCCCAAGTGCCGAAGGCCAGGGAATATGGGATTTGCGATAAAGCGGCAATGGCGGTCATACGCCACAAGTATTGATTGATGTTTTTCGTGCGGAAATACCCAATGACTAGCGCATAAGCATAAAGCGGCATGGCAAGCCTGCCGATGATTCGCCAAGTATCATCTTGGGGAAACCAGATCAAGCCAATATGATCAAGCAGCATCGTAACCATTGCGATAATTTGCATATTCATCCCCCTAAGCTGTGACTATTATAGCATGGGGTTATGAACGGGAGAAGAACAGCATTTTACGTGTAAAGCAGGGTAATGACAAGCAGCTCGTAGAGAACGAGCGGAAGAATGGCATTCTGTGGAGGAATGAAGGCGCGCGGGTCCTGCACGGTACAATGCAAATACAGCAGGCAGCGGTCGACATGTGCAATATAGCCTTCGTACATTTGGCCATCCATCGTATGCACACGCACGGGCCGGTGCATATGTCCGTGGCACAAACGTTGAATCTGCTCTTGTACCTGTTGAACCATAGCCGTATGCGCAGGCTCTGCCTGATACAGCACAGCTGCCGCTTGCTCCGCGGCCTTTGCTTGCTCCGCGGCCTTTGCTTGCTCTGTCATATGAACATCGCTCCTTTGCCCCGCAGTATGCCAGCAGGGAGTCTCATCCTAAGTTAAGCTATATGCGGGAGAGGAAGGGATGATGTCATGTAGGGAGATAAAGGCGGAACATCGTGCTTTTTATTACTAGAACTGATAAAATATTGAGGGTAATCATAGGTATGAAGTGTCCCTTTTTTAGGAGAAAATGAATAGGGCAAGGCTAGTCAGAATGACGGAGGTGCCATATATGTTAGAGGTTAGTTTTAAGAATCTGGGATCTATCAAGAACGGAACGGTTAAATTAAACAAGCTGACGATTCTTGCTGGAGAAAATAATACAGGCAAAACGTATGCAAGCTATGCGATATACGGTCTGCTCAAGCATCTTGCCAATGTAAAGGTTACTTATCCCGCTTTAGAAGCGGCAGATTTGAATGATAAAGGTGAAATAAAGGTTGATTTTAGTGATTTTCTGAATAGCTATGATGAACTGGTAGCCACCATTAATAAAGAGTTTTCAGCCGATTTATATCAAATATTTAGCACCAGCCAAAATGCTTTTCAAAAAAGTTTCGTAGAGGTGGATATTGATAAGGATTTGTTTATAAAGTATATGAATAAAATGGGTTACGAGCATAGTACGACCTTTGGAAAAGCTCAATTTTCCTTTGAACTAAAAAAGGAGCCAGGGAGTTCTGTTGCCTATATTTATTACTTTTATAAAGGGGAGTATGAGCCATCTAAGGTATCTTTGTTAAAGAAAATTATCGAGTCTATATTAGATGATATTGTATTTGAGCCTTTTAAAAAAGATGTATTTATTTTGCCAGCAGAAAGGTCAGGCTTGAATTTATTTTATAAAGAGCTTAATGCAAATAGAAATGAATTAGTACACAAGATTGGAATAGATATGTTGAATGATCCTGAACAGTTAAAATTGCAAGTCGAGAAGTTTATTACGCCTTACTCTACTCCAATATCGGATTATATTACTTTTCTGAACCGACTAGAGAGACGGTCTCAGGTAGAGAGCGAATTCAAAGACTTGGCAAATGAGCTTCAAAATAACGTCATTAAAGGCTCCTATTCGATTGAAAATCAGAATATTGTATATCAGCCATTGAGTGCGAAAGGAAAGTCATCGAAGCCGAAAAACGAGGGTATACAACTCCATGTTGCATCGTCTACTGCTAAAACATTATTCGGTTTAGTATTTTACTTGAATTATATGGCAAAAGAAGGTCAAACGCTCATTATTGATGAGCCGGAGTTAAACTTGCACCCAGATAACCAAAGAAAAATGGCGAGAATACTAGCAAAATTAGCGAATAGAGGAATCAATGTATTAATATCAACCCATAGTGATTACATAATTAAAGAGTTTAATAATCTGCTAATGTTAGGAAAGGAGTTCCCTGATAAAATTGAGTTAATGAAAAAATATAAATACTCGGAAAGCGAAATTTTAAAGCAAGAAGATATATCGCCTTATGTATTTATTGATAGTAAAATCAAACCAATGGAAATAGATGATTTGGAAGGCATAATCGCAGAGACATTCGATGATGTCATAAACCAATATAATGATTCGGTTGATGAAATATATTTAGCGATAAGGGAGGGGCTAGAGAATTGAGTGAAATGCTTGATGCCCTTGAACAGATTATAGCTCGATCTTATAGAATATTCCCGGACAATAATAATTTATTGACTATCCGAGAGGATAAGAATAATAGCGGTAATTCCTCCCTTGGTTCTTACGTGAGCTTTAAAAAAACAGGTAGAATATTCAGCTTCACATTAGATATTGATAATTCCAACCCATTTCCCTACTTCTCAGAAAGAACAGGCTTGAAAGGCAAAAATGACGCCATAATTTTTGCGGAGAAGGATGGTAAAATATTTATATTGCTTTTAGAATTGAAGTCTAAAAACCTATCCACTTCTATGAAACAGCTACGCAGTGGTGAAAATTTTGTTCAATTCATTGTCAAGACAATCGAGCTTCATTTTAAAGGAGCTATAAATGAGCAGTTGGAGTTTAGGTACCTCTTATTTACTACTCGAAAAATCCCGAAAAAACGGACGGCAAGGCTAATTATTAATTATCACGATAACAAAGGTAAGAAGGTTGCAGAAGAAGATAGCAATCGGGCCTATGCATTAGTAGATTTTTTGAAATAACTGGTCATGCTTAGAATGGAATCATTAGTTAAAAGATATACAAGTAAATATTTAATTAAAAACAAGCACGAACCCCCTGAAGAGGGGGTTCGTGCTTGTTTTTTAGCGCAGCTTATTTAATCACGCCGCAGGCGATGCGAGCACCCGAGTTGCCGGATGGATCGGTGACGTAATCATCTGCTTTCTCGTGAATAACTAGAGCGGCGCCGCCTGATTTAATCAGGGAGTTAGGTGCATCCTTGGCGAGCGTCACATTTTTTGAAATGATCTCAGCTTCGATTTTTCCGGTAGCGTCAACTTGAATATTGGGCAAATCGCCAGAGTGGAAGCCTTTGGGATTGCTGAACCCGTGCTGCTTGCTTAGCGGATTGAAGTGAGCCCCCGCCGACGTAAACTCGGGAGCCTCGCATTTTCCGGTTTCGTGAAAATGGATGCCGTGCATGCCGGGTGCGAGCTGCTCCGCCGCAAGGCGAATATGTACACCGTCAGCTTGCTCCTGCAGGCTTGCTTTGCCAATGACCGCACCTTTGCTATTAATAAGGTCCAGCTTGATCTCCGCAGTGGGGACCGATTTTACAGCGGCATGTGCCATAGGGAGGGAAGCGCCCCCTAGTGCTAGGCAGAGCGTTGTGACGTATATGGTTTTTTGAATAAACATAAGTTTTCCTCCATTTCCAGTGATGCCATTTAATATGCCCCGTCAATCGCTTGCCTATGCGGAAATCAAGGAATCTCAGATATGCGCTTGTCATAGCATACATGTCCATACCTCTCTACTCTATTTGCATATGATATATCAGAAACCATGAGAGAGGTGGCATAAATAATGTCAGTTAAATCGAAATTCCAGGTGAAAAACATTAAATCAGCGTCGCGCCAATCGAAACGGGCTCGTACTTCTTCTTGCTCCTGTCAACGCCAAGAGTCAGCAAATGAAAACAGAAGCAATGGTTGTCATCGCAGAGATCCGGCAGTTGAAGGGGTACAGGATGCTGGCAAAGTGTTAAGCAAAATTTTCAAACGACTGGAAAATGAAGAGGTTGCCGAAAAACTGGTCAAAGCGATCCGCTGCCATGATGCCCGGGCGGTTCAAAACATTATCGGCTGCGATTGTAAAGTCGTTCACTTCTTCTGCACGCAGCGTTCTGATTGCGTTAGAATCTGCTGCTCGTTCGGCAGAGACAACGAGGTTACAATATCGTTTGATATTTGTATCAAAAGAGAAAACAATAACCGCTACTAGTCCGCGTGTAGATGCCAGAATAAGCAAGAACCGCCAGGCCCTCCGAGGGCTTGGCGGTTCTTGTTATGCTCTATTCTGTCACCGTGCTGCGCGAATCGGCATACGATAGGACAGCAAGGTTAGGCAGACAAAACAAGCAAGGACAACGATCATAATGGAGGGGACGAACGATGCCGCTAATTCCGAATTTCCCCGCACCTTTGCTTCAGGAGCATGCTGTATGGCACCATACACATCATGTAACGCCCGGCACCATTCCGCCTCGCGGATTCGGTGATCAGTTTTTGCGTTTTCACCGTGACTATATTAACCGCGTGTACAGCTGGTATAACAGCCAAGGCTATGACAGCAGGCTGATTGCGCCGTGGCCGGAAATTCCGGAGGCTATACGCCGCGCTCCTTGCTATAATCCGGCTGCGGAAAATCGCATTCGAAATAATCCGCGCTCCTTTAATACGCTGGATGAGCTGGGCAGCTACATCGAATCCAGCGGCATTCATGGCTGTATGCATATGATTTCGGCCCAGCTGATGAACGAACCGGAAATCAATGATTTCGACTTGGCACCGCGCCATACGACGTTTTATCAAATTCACGGGCTAATCGACCAGTGGTATCGCAACTGGGAAAATGCCTGGGGCCAGCGCGCTGACGCGAAAGGCCAAAGGCAAATTCAAAGCCGCCCTGTGCCGCAGCGGCGCTCCACTGGCGGGGCCGTTTCAGCTGCTACGTGCAATCGCGCAAGGCGCGCATTACGCTTGCGTAATATTCCGCTTTGCGCGGTACGAACTGCTCCACCCGCACGCTCCTTACGGAAGGCATCTGCCCGCCGTCCGGGCTTACAGCCACCCCTGATACCATCAGCTCCGTCCGCTCGTGCTCGAACAGCTGGAGCAGCTCTTCCAGGTCGGCCTCGTACACGCCGGCCACCTCTTCGACTTGCAGCTGTAATTCCATCAGCGGCAAGGAACAGACGAAGCCGAACACATCGCTGACCTCGCGGTCGATGAAACGGGTGCCGCCAGCCGTTCCTACGGTATCCTCACGCAGCTGCCCAAGCGGGATCAGGTCGCCAAAGCTGGCGGTTACGCCAATCTCCTCCTGCAGCTCGCGTGCGGCGTCACGCATCGTTTCGCCTGCCGAGAGATGGCCGGCGACGGTAATGTCGTAGCAGTCCGGACAAGTATCCTTGCTGGACTGGCGCAATTGAAACCGAACGTAGCGGCGGTCTTCCTCCTTGCGTGTGAGCCAGCAGTGGAAGGAGCGGTGCCAGTAGCCCTTGGCATGCGTCTCCGAGCGTGTAGCTGTCCCGATTGGATTCATCTGCTCGTCATAAATATCAAAGTATTCCTCTGTCATTGCACGAACTCCTTTGTATAAAAAAATAGGGCAGTTTGCGCGTTTAGAGACTGCGACGAAATAAAGTACCGCTAAATTCCTCGCAGCTCCTTAGTGAGAGCGTCCCGAATCCACAGCTTCAAGCTGGGACGTGCAGTGCTTGCAGCGAGTCGCTTTCAGCGGAATGCTGGACAAGCAGTAAGGGCAGTCCTTTTCCGTAGGAGCAGCTTCGGCGGGAGCCTCCTCTGCTTTGCTGCGGCGCAGCATATTAATGCCTTTAACGAGGAAGAAAATACAGGCAGCTACGATGAAGAAGTCCAGCATCACATTAATAAACTGGCCGTAGGCGATAACGGCAATGCCGTTTTTCGATGCATCGTCGAGCGAGCGGACAACGGTACCGACAGCTTTCAATTCCTCAGTATGCTTGGGATCGAGGTTAATGAATAAGTCCTTAAAATTGACTCCGCCCAAAACTCGTCCAATCGGCGGCATTATAATGTCGTTCACAAGCGAGGTGACAATTTTGCCGAAGGCTCCGCCAATAATGACACCGACTGCGAGGTCGATGACGTTGCCTTTAATCGCAAACTCCTTAAATTCCTGTACAATTTTCATCAAAATCTCTCCTTCATAAAATGAGCTTGCCCGAAAACATTGCATAAGCGAGCGCAACAAATGCAGCCATGCAAAAGCGCTGATTGCTCTTTATTGTATATAAAACAAGCCAGAAACACCATTCCTAAAGCAGCCGCATAAAAAGATAATCCTATAATTACATAAAATAACAATTTTCCTTTTCATTTTGGTTACAGGATTAAGCTTCGATACGATGTGCAATTCTGAAAATGGTAGTGGAATCCTAGTCTAGGAGCGACACTTGTTCGCCTTTTTGCATCATTTTCTGCTTTTTTTGTGAAAAAAGATATGTAAAAAGAGAGGATTTTATTGGATATTGTCGAATTTCAGTATTGTGAGTAAATTAATGGATATTTGAGGAGTTTTATGAATCACCAATTCGTTATAGGGAACCCCTTTTTTACACTGTTTTCATTTATGATTGTTTGCTTTGCCTGTTTTACGCTGTTCAGCATGATTGGTTACCCGCCATCAGGCAGCAAAATAGTAGCATTCAGCCGCAAGTTCGGCAGTTCTTTCGTTTTTGGGCTAGGTGTTTGGGCGATGCATGTGCTGGCCATATTCGGATCGACTTATCCATTAGTTTTGGATTGGACTATGCTCTACACTTTGTTGTGCTGCATGGCTCTTACCTATGCTTCAATATCCGTATACGAAAGTGCCTGGCCCGGATTGATGAGGAAGGTGTTAAGCAGCCTGCTGCTCGCTGTTGGCTCAACGACGCTGCATTATTTAAATCTGCTGGGGAGTCCGGTGAAAAGCTATGAGCTGGATCATTATTTGTTCATGGTATCGATCATAGCTGCTTTTCTAGGAGCGCTGGTCGCCTTTAATTTGTATGAAAGCAGAGGAAAGGATGGCAAGCTGATCAGCAGCCTTATTCTCGGTCTGTCGATGATTATTATGCACACGATAGGCATGCAGGCAATGAAGGTGGAGTATGTGAATGTCTATACGACCGACAGCATGAACGATTCAATGATGCTCATGTCGTTTCTGCTGGGCATTGCCACAATGCTCATATTCAGCTTCTGCCTATCCACCTGGATGTTCAGCCGCAAATACAGTATGGTCGATGCCAATTACAAGCTGCTGGTCGAAAACTCCCTCGATACGATTGCGATTATTAAAGAGGGAAAATGGCAATATTTCAATCCTTCCGGTTTGCGGATGTTTGAGGCAGACAGCGAGCATGAATTGATCGGTGAGTCGATCTATGATTTTCTTCACGAGAAGCATCATGAGGAAATTCGCCAATTGCTGGGCGATGAGGAGAACGAGGATTTGCTGCGCCAAAAGCCTGTCGAATTGGACTGGAGAACCGTGCATGGCAAGCTGCTGCATACGGAATTGGTACGAACAAGCACAAGCCATACGGGCAGCCTAGCCTATCAAGTCATTATCCGCGATATTTCGGAGCGCAAAAAAAATGAGGAGCTGCTGATCAATTCTGAGAAGCTGTACATCGCAGGCCAGCTGGCTGCGGGAATTGCCCATGAAATTCGCAATCCGCTCACTTCGCTGAAAGGGTTTCTCCAGCTCATTGCTTCTGGGCGCAGCAACAATCATTATTATGAAATTATGAAATCCGAGCTGATACGGATTGAATCCATCGTAAGCGAGCTGCTGATGCTGTCCAAGCCGCAGGTTTATCAGCTGTGCTACAGGGATGTGCGCCCGATTATGGCGGAATCAGTGACGCTGCTGGAGACGCAGGCCATTATGCACAATATTGAAATTCGGCTGAATATGGCTGCGGAGCCGCTATACGTCTTTGGCGTGGAAAATCAAATCAAGCAGGTGTTTATCAATGTTATCAAAAATGCAATCGAGGCAATGGCCAGCGGAGGTCTCATTCTCATTACGCTAGAGCTTGCGCAAAAGGCGCGAATCGTCATCCGCATTCAGGATGAAGGTCCCGGCATTGCGAAGGAGCAGCTTTCCAAGATCGGCCAGCCCTTTTATACGACGAAGGATAGAGGGACGGGGCTTGGCCTCATGGTTACCTACAAAATCGTCGACAACCATCTCGGCAGCATCAAGGCGGACAGTATTATGGGGAAAGGAACGACCTTTATTATTCAGCTTCCCTATCGCAAAGACCCGGAAGAAAATACATGAATATGAAACCGCACATTTTTTGCAACGCAAGGAGAAGGCTCGACGTACAACCGAATAGCTACAAAAAAATTATTCGGTGAGGTGTCCTTATGTTTAATCGGTTATTAGCAAGCATTGGCATTGGCTCGGCAAAAATTGATACTTTGCTGGAAAAATCCCGTTATTCGCCAGGTGAAGAAGTACGCGGCGTCGTACAAATTCGCGGCGGAAGCGTGGAGCAGCGCATTGAGAAGATCGAGCTGTCTGTAATGACCGAATACATCCGTGAGAGCAATGACCAGAAGCACAGACATAACTGTGTTATTGGAAAATATCCGGTCAGCCAGCCATTTGAGCTGAAGGCCGGAGAAAATCGCGAAGTGCCGTTTTCCTTCCAACTGCCTTTTCAAACTCCGCTCACATTAGGGAAAACGCCAATATGGGTGAGAACCGAGCTGGACATTCGCGGTGCCATCGATCCCGGCGATAACGATCGCATCGAGGTCGTGCCAAATGCAGCGATGGGCCTGGTGCTGGAAGCAGTCCAGCAGCTTGGCTTCCGTCTGCGTGAAGCAGATTGCGAATACGCTTCACGGCTGGGACGCTCGCTGCCTTTCGTGCAGGAGCTGGAATTTGTTCCAACCGGAGGGCAGTTCCGCGGCAAGCTTGATGAGCTGGAGGTTATTCTTTATCCGGAGGCTCAACAGATCGAGCTGCTGCTGCAAATTGACCGCAAAGCGCGCGGTCTTGGCGGCTTCTTCGCTGAAGCGATGAATACGGATGAAACGTTCGTCCGCGTCGCTTTTACGCAGGAGCATCTGCAAGCCGGGACGCAAGCGATTGCGAGCCAGCTCGAAAACATAATCGCCCGGCATGCTTAGCCTAGAAGCGCCGAATCTGAGGTGCTGAGGCCAGAAGCGCCATAGCAAATAGCAGCAGCCTGCCCGCCGCGAGTTTATGACGCGGCGGTCGGGCTGTTTTTCAATATAACGATGGGTACGAGCGGTTTGATTTGTTGCTATTACTTCCGGTTGCGGGTTATGGCATAATAGATGGAGCATGATTGATTATACTGGAGGAGCTTACGATGGCAGAACCGCTAAAAGCCTTATACGATGGCTTATTCATAGAAGATTTTGGAGCGCTGGTGCGCACGGCTTTGCCGACTTTTGATTTGGCAGGCTTTACGGCGGCAGTAAGGGCTGGAGAATGGGAGGAGCTGGCGCTCAAGGCGCGCTCAAGGCGGATTACCGAAGCACTTGGCGATTTCTTGCCGAGCGATTACGAGGCCGCGCTTGAGGTGCTGATGCAGATCGACTCGCAGTGCCGTGGTTTGCCTTATATTTTCTTCCCGGATTTTGTGGAAGTGTACGGAATGGCACCGCAGCATTTTGACCGGTCGATGCAGGCGCTGGCGCGGTTCACCCGTTATTCGACGGGGGAGTTTGCCGTACGCCCCTTTCTGCTTGCTGAGCCTGAGCGCATGATGCGGCAAATGCTGATATGGGCTGATGATGAGGATGAGCATGTACGCCGGCTGGCGAGCGAAGGGACGCGGCCGCGTCTGCCTTGGGCGCAGGCGCTGCCGATGTTCAAGCGCGA
This sequence comes from Paenibacillus sp. FSL H8-0537, assembly GCF_038051995.1. NCBI lineage: Bacteria > Bacillati > Bacillota > Bacilli > Caryophanales > Paenibacillaceae > Paenibacillus > Paenibacillus sp. FSL H8-0537. Next base: position 632,897 of record NZ_CP150290.1, read on the forward strand.
TCCACAGCCAATTGTTCCGCTGCTGGACAAGCTGAAAGCCGATCCTTCGCTCTATGTCCGCAAAAGCGTGGCAAACAATCTCAATGATATCGCTAAAGACCATCCCGATGTGGTCGTGGCGCTCGCCCAGCAGTGGTCCGGCAATAATCCGCTGACAGACTGGATTATTAGGCGCGGCTGCCGCACGCTGGTGAAGCAGGCGAATCCAGCGCTGATGGAGCTGTTCGGCTATGCCGCCGGAGAAGGCGAAGCAGGCGGGAGTGGCGCTTCATTGACGGTGCATGCCGAGCTTCGGGCAGTGCCTGGGGCCCTGCATATAGGCGACGAAGCGCGGTTTAGCTGCGTAATGAAGCTGCGGGATGGAGACGCGCTCAAGCTGCGAATCGAATACGGCATTGATTTTATTAAAGCTTCGGGCAAGCCTTCGCAGAAGCGTTTCCTGCTGTCTGACCGCGAGTATGGGGGAGGAGCGGAAGTGACGCTGTCGCGTGTGCACCGCTTCGCCGACTTGACGACGCGCAAGCATTACCCGGGACTTCACCGCATTACGCTATGGGTGAATGGGGTGCAGGTTGCGGATACGGAGCTGCAGCTGGAGGAGGCGCGCAGCAAATGAATATTGGAGCCCGCGTGCTGAAGACCGGATTGTCCGTTACGCTGGCGATTTTTCTGAGCCAGTTTTTCGGCTTTCCGTCCAGCCTTATTACGGCAGTAGCTGCTATTTTGACGATTCAGCCTTCCATCTACCGTTCCTGGCAGCAAATTCTCGATCAAATTCAGACGAACCTGCTTGGCGCAGGAATTGCCCTTGCTGCGATGAAGGTATTTGGTCATACGCCGATTGCGGTGGGCCTCGTCTGTATCGCCGTTATCCTTATTTGTATCCGGTTGAAAATGGAAACGACCATCGGAGTGACCCTTGTTATGGTCATTGCTATTATGGAAGCGCATGGACAAGGATTAGACGTGGCGCTGCAGCGATTTTTAATGGTCCTTACGGGTATGGGGGCCGCTTTCACGATTAATGTTCTCGTATTTCCTCCACGCCCGCGCAAGCAATTCACGGAACAGGTGCATCTCGCCTACGGGCAAATGTCTTTGCTGCTGCGAACCGCCGTTTCCAACGAAATGAAGGAGAGCGTGTTCCGGCAGGAGAAGGAAACCTTGCATGTGTCGGTGCGTAAGCTGGAGGATCGCTACACCTTGTTTGAGGAAGAGCGCAAGGTGCTTGCCCAGGCTAAAAAAAGCCATGCCAGACAGCTGCTCGTCTCCAAGCAGACAATCAAGGCGCTGCAAAAGGGCGTTGATCTGCTTGAGGCTGTGGAGGAGCATTATTTTGCCGCTGCCGAGGCTGGGAAATGGGCGCAGCGCTTCGATCACCAGATTGAGGAGCTGACCAAATACCACGAATCGATTTTGCTCAAAATCGAAGGCAAGATGAAGCCTAACTTGAGCTTCGAGCCGGAGGAAGAGCGTGAAGCCCGCCTCATTACCGACCTGACGGATTATTTCCGCGAGGGGCGGGACGAGCATAAGCGCCTTGTGTTCGTCGCGTCGGCTATTTTCGAATATGCCTACCATCTGCGGAGGCTGGAGAAAATCGTGGATCAGGTCCAGCAGCGCGGCATGTCGCCCGAGGAATGGAAGGGAGAAGCGAATGCCAGCGGCAGAGAGGCCAAGGTTAGCGCACAGGAATGACAGGCAGCTGAAGCTGAATGAAGGAGAGTGCAAAAAAACCGTCCTTCGTCAATTGATGATCGATCATTTGACGAAGAGGCGGTTTTTTTGTTTACTTTGCTATTGTTCGTCAATCAAACCATAAGCTATTCGGTCTTATTGCTGCCCTCATGGCGTCTTGGATGCTGCATATGGGCTTCAGGATCCTTGTCATCGTCTTTGGGGATGAGCCGCGGATCGGTTCGCCCTTCATGATGGTTGTCGAAGTCCAGTTCCACCAGCCGCCAAGTCGCCGTCCCCATCTGGGGATCGGCTGGAAACACCTCGCCGCGCTCCAGTTTCTCTTCACGATTCCAATCGTTGCGGTATACACCCGCCACTTCAACAGGCTCGCCCGACATCGGCTTCATCTCATTGTATTGATGCTGCTGTTCTTGGTCCAATTGCTGTTCGTTCATCGTATCTCCCTTTCCAGGCCTGCATAGTCCGTCCAACATGACGGCGGGTCATTCTGCTATAGCATGCCTCAAAAGGGAATATGTATGAGTGCTAATGGATATAACGTTTTTCCAGCCGCTTGCCGCCGAACCACATTAGCACAATGACGGTGCAGGCAACGACGATGCGCCAAGGCTCATGGGCGAAGTTTCCAATATCAAAGCTGAGCAGCGATACGCATAAAATCATGACCGCCTTGCCGAGAAGGGTTGCGATGATGAACGTGCGGAAGGGCACGGCGCTTAAGCCCGACACAATGTTAATGAGCGAGGACGGCGAAAATGGAAAGCAGGCGAGCAGGAACAGCGGCGTAAAGCCGCGATGCTCGATCCATTCGAAGAACCGCCCGGATTTCGGGAAGCGCCGCTCGACTTTTGCTTTGACATTTTTCCCGAGCTTGCGCACGACCCAGAAAACGCCGATGGCCCCAGCAGAAACGCCAATCCAGGAAAATAAGAAGCCGAACCATAGGCCGAAAATATTGGCATTGGCCGCCACAATCGCCAGCAAAGGCAGAAACGGCAGGAAGGCCTCCAGCAGAGGTAAAAGGATGCCAAGCAGCGGTCCGAATTCCCGATAGCTTTCCAGCGTGCGCTGCAGATGCTCTAAATCCATATGCTTTATTTGTTCTATCCAATTTTGCAGCAACGCCATACGTTAACACCCTCACTCACTTGATCAAAATATCAGCCGTTCTAAAAGACATCGTATGGCTTAAACAATACCAGAAAATAGTGGTAGATGCCAAGCTCCCGCATGTGGAACAAGCCAGACCTGCCAGCTCGAGCTCGTTACCCCTGCTCTAAAATAGACGCCTCGCGGTTGCGGATAAACTGCCGCAGCTTATTGGCAAGGTCCCGATTGATTTCTCCACGCTCATACAAGGTCTGCACCTCGACCCGCTCTGCCTGAATGGCAACCCAATGCAAATCGCGCTGCACGTCGGCGTCGCCTCCATTTTGTTTCGGCGATATCGGCTTTTGAAGCTTTTCCTTTATAAAATGGTAATGGCTGATCAGCTCGCTCCGCTCCTCTGAGCCGGACTCGTCCAGGCGGTTATCGAAAGTGTCGATAACCGACTCGCAGGCTCGCAGCTTCATCCTTCTCAGCGCCTCGCGATCGGCTTGGCCTATCTTGGCATTGGCAGGCGATTTCGATTTTTTGAGGGGGAGCATCTCCAGCGGGAGCCTCATCAGCTTTCTCATAATAATCGGCCAAAAGCTTCGGCGTCCCGCCAGCATCAGCTCAAGCTGCTCGAGGCTTCGTTCGAACAGTTCGAACTGCTGCTCGCTGATTTCCCCTTGTGCCAGCATGCGGCGGGCAGCTTCCCGCTCCATGCGGAATGCCTCAAAGCGCAGGTCAATGATCCCCTCATCAACTTGCTTCGTTGTCAGCCGGGGCTTCTGAAGCTCCAGCATGCGGAACCAACGCTCATATTCGGCAAGGACGGCAGCCGTTTCCGCTTCATTTTCCTTGCTCGCTGCTTGGTGGATGGCCTCAATGGCCGCATTCATCATTTTGAGCTGCCCTTGGCGCTCTTTCTCCGTCCGTTTTGATTCATTGCCCGTATCGCTGCTGCTTGCTAGTAGCGGAAGCACGGTGCTCGCGACGAGCAGCGATAACAGAATAACCGCAGTCGCAAGAAAAATAATGACATTCCGCTCGGGAAACGGATTTCCGTCGGCTAGAAACAGTGGAATGGAGAACGCCCCGGCAAGCGTGATGGCACCGCGTACGCCAGAAAGCGAGGTCATGACTAATATTTTAAACGAAGGCTTCTCGCGCTGCTGCTCAGAGCCGAATAAGCGGCCCCCTCTTGTAAAGGCGTACGTCCACAAAAATCGCAGAAGCAATAGCAGTACGAAAATGAAGCAAGCATAGCCTGTCACCTGAAGCGAGTTAATCGCAGGATTAACAAAAATGGTACTGAAGACGACAGGTATTTGCAGTCCTAATATGACAAAAACGAGTCCATTCAGTATGTACAAAATAACCGACCATGTATGGTCAGGCACCTCATCGTTCCGGGCCCGAGCCTTATCGTATTCATCGCGTTCAACGGCATGGACGACGCCTCCGGCTACAGCGGCCAAAATACCGGATACGCCAAGATGCTCGCCAGTCAAATAAAGAGCAAATGGCGTGAGCATATGGATAAGCATATGCAGCGTTGGATCTTCCAGACCAGAACGGCGCAAAACAGCGCGAAGTCCTGTAATCAGGAAGGCCAGCACGCACCCGACCGCAAGGCCGCCCGTCGCAATAACGACAAAGCTGATGCTTGCTTTCGTTAAGGAAAATGTGCCGGTTAGCGCAGCTGCCATCGCAAATTTAAAGGCGACGAGCCCGGAGGCGTCGTTCATCAGCGCTTCCCCTTCCAGCAAATGCCGCAGGCTCTTTGGCAGATGAACCCGCCCCGCTAATGCGTTGACCGCTACAGCATCGGTCGGAGACAGCAGGGCAGCAAGTCCAAACGCTGCCGGCAGCGCAATGGACGGAATCATAAAGTGGATCGCATAGCCGATAAGAAATACGGTGACAAACACAAGGCCGACAGCGAGTAGGAAAATCGGGGCGCGAAGCCTCCATAATTCATTGCGCGGCGTATGCTTGCCATCGTTATACAGCAGCGGAGCTACGAACAATATGAAAAATAGCTCGGGCTCCAGCGTCATATGGACGCCAGACGGTAGAAGCGTAATCCCAATGCCAAGCGCAATTTGGATAAGTGGAGCTGGAACAACCGGAAGATGCCGATTGATAATATTGGACAGCCCGATCAGAGCAAGCAAAATTAATATGGAGGAAAATATAGCCATTCCATCACCCTCTCTTGTAATTGCGTTCAGCTGCTGCTGTCGCTCATGACGGGCTTATTTTCACCTATGTAACTAAATTTTACCCATAATCAGTCTTAATGCTTTCTAGGAGGAGCAGCAGGCTTTGCATGCGCTTTCAGCTTGGTTATGGACTTTCGGTTATGTATAATAGGAAGGGTATGGCAATCAAAAAAAGGATTGAAGGAGTGACTTTCTTTTATGCAATACACTTATTTGGGTCAGTCAGGTTTGCGCGTTAGCCGCTTATGCCTTGGTACCATGAATTTTGGTGTGGATACAGATGAGAAGGAAGCGTTCCGGATTTTGGATGCCGCATTAGATGCGGGCATTAATTTTATTGATACGGCGAACATTTATGGCTGGGGCGAAAACTCTGGACGTACGGAGGAAATTATCGGAAAATGGTTCAGTCAAGGCGGCGGACGCCGTGAGCGTACCGTGCTGGCAACCAAAGTATATGGCGATATGAATGATGACCATGATGGGCCGAACCGAGAAGCCGGCTTGTCCGCTTATAAAATTCGCCGCCATCTGGAAGGCTCGCTGCGCCGCCTGCAGACGGATCATATTGAGCTGTATCAGATGCATCATGTGGATCGTAACGTCCATTGGAATGAATTGTGGAGCGCATTTGAAACGGCTGTCTCGCAAGGCAAAATCGGGTATGTCGGCTCTAGCAACTTTGCTGGCTGGGATATTGCTGTGGCGCAGGGTGAAGCAAAAGCGAGAGGGATTTTGGGGCTCGTATCCGAGCAGCACAAATATAATTTGCTGTGCCGTTTGCCGGAGCTGGAGGTGCTTCCTGCATCGAAGGCGCTCGGTCTTGGCGTTATTCCGTGGAGTCCACTGGATGGGGGGCTGCTTGCGGGCAATCACCGCAGGGATAATGGCGGACGCCGCAGTGGAGACACCAAGCGTCTGGACAAGCATCGCGCGCAGCTGGGCGAATATGGCAAGCTTTGCGATGAGCTGGGTGAGCCTGAGGATCTCGTATCGCTCGCATGGCTGCTGGCGAATCCGGCGGTTACGGCTCCGATTATTGGGGTGCGCACGCTGGAGCAGTTCGAGCGCTCGCTTCGTGCGGTAGAGCTAGAGCTGGATAGCGCGACGCTCGCCCGTATCGATGAGATTTTCCCAGGACCGGGCGGCGATGCGCCTAAAGCTTACGCTTGGTAATTGGTGATTGAATAGCCGTTCATCAAATTAATAAATTAAATAGTACAGGATCTTTGTTCAACTCGATGAAGGAATAGCCTTTCATCTGCATGCGGCTGATCAAGGGCTCATAGTCCTTACGGTGCTTCAGCTCAATGCCGACGAGTGAGGGGCCATTGTCCTTATTGTGCTTTTTCGTATACTCGAAGCGGGTGATGTCATCGGTCGGACCGAGCACATCATCGAGAAATTCTCGCAGCGCACCCGCGCGCTGCGGGAAATTTAACATGAAATAATGCTTGTATCCTTCATAAATGAGCGAACGCTCCTTAATCTCCTGCATGCGGTCAATATCGTTATTCCCTCCGCTAATGACGCACACGACTGTTTTTCCGGCAATCTGATCCCTGAACATTTCAAGCGCAGCTATAGGCAGCGCACCGGCTGGCTCCGCTACAATCGCATTTTCATTGTAAAGATCGAGCATGGTCGTACAAATTTTGCCCTCGGGAACAGGCACGGTATCATCGAGCAATTCGCGGCAGATCGCGAACGTCAGCTTGCCGATCCGCTTTACTGCAGCGCCATCGACGAATTTGTCGATATGCTCAAGCGTAACGACTTCCCCGGCATCTAGCGATTCGCGCAGCGACTGAGCCCCTTCTGGTTCTACGCCAATCACTTTCGTTTCCGGCGAAATGGCTTTTACATATGAAGCTACACCAGCAGCAAGGCCGCCGCCGCCTACAGCCACAAATACAAAATCCGGCACCGTATCCGACGCTTCCATCAGTTCTTGTCCGACTGTGCCATTGCCGGCAATAATTTTCAAATCGTCAAACGGATGAACGAAAGCCGTACCGCTGCGCTCGCTCTCCTTAATGGCTTCTGCATAAGCATCATCAAAGGTGTCGCCAGTCAAAATAACCTCGACACTGTCGCCACCGAAGAAGGACACTTGGTTTACCTTCTGGCGCGGCGTTGTGCTAGGCATATAAATTTTGCCCGGGATGCCAAGCGCATGGCAGGAGTAGGCAACGCCCTGCGCATGATTGCCTGCGCTTGCGCAGACGACACCTGCGGCAAGCCGCTCTGGCGGCAGTGAACGCATTAAATGGTAGGCACCGCGAATTTTAAAGGAACGCACAATTTGCAAATCCTCGCGTTTCAGCAGGACATTGCAGCCGTAGCGCTCGGAGAGCACGCGATTATATTGCAGGGGCGTGCGGAGAATGACGTCTTTCAAATGCATTTGGGCGTGAACGATGTCTTCAAGCCCAACTCTAGGCGAGTGAGATGATAAATATTCCATGTGAGGCCACCTTCCAGGATTGTTTCCAAACGCGCCACGCCGCCAGAGGAGGCGACAGCCGTTTCACCTTGAAATATAGGAAAGAATGTGATGGTTCTATCCTTTCTCTATATTTCTCGGACTGAAACGCGCTGCGCCGCCAAAGGAGGCGACAGCCGTTTCACCTTGAAATATAGGAAAGTATATGATTTTATCATCCTTTCTCTATATTTCTCGGATTGAAACGCGCCACGCCGCCAGAGGAGGCGACAGCCGTTTCACCTTGCTTGTTGTTGCTCATTATAGCACTATCGAAGACAATGCATAACCATGGAATTACAGGGGGAGGACCAAGTAGTATGGCAAAAGAATGAACAACGGGCGAATGCTGCCCACGGCTAGGCACATTTTCCAATTTCGATAGATAATGATTGACATTAGGTATGAGAATAGTTATCATATACTACGAAAGTGATAATCATTATCATTTTGTCCACTTATACAATGATGCAAAATAATATACGATAGTATATATTGATGGAGCTGGTTTAATCGTGGCAGAGTTTAATCGCAAGGAGCACCAAATGAATGATGCGCCAGCCGAAACGGGCAAGCCGTGGAATTGGCAGCTGTTCCCGTTCTCATCAGTGAAGGCAGGCGAGGATGCGCTGTACGTGGCATCGGTTGGTTATGGCGTCTATCAGATTAATGGCGAAGAGCAATGGTTGAAGCTTAGTGCAGGGATGCCGCAATCGGCAATGGTTAATCGACTGCAGCTGCAAAGCAGCGTGCTTCATGCCTGCACGAGTGAAGGACTTTATCAATATACAAATGGGCAATGGGTGAATGATGGTCTTGCCATTCCTTGCTATCAATACCGGATGCTTGGTGGCACAGGTTATGCGGCAACGGATTATGGGCTGTGGTCAAATTCGGGAAGCCGCTGGGAGAAGTCAGCCTGCGCCGACAAGCGGGTCTATGATTTCATGAACCTGCCGCAATATCTCGTCGTTGGTCATGAAAGCGGAGTCGCGCTGTACGACCGTTTTATGGATGAGTGGGCCGAGTTTGAGCTGGGCCGTGCGGTTACAAGCCTTGCTGTATACCGAGGACATCTCATTGGCGTCAGCGATCGCGGCGAGCTGATGATTGGCGACAAGAAGGGGCGGTTTGACCGCATCCGCTTCAGCAAGCAGTTTATTTTCTCCATTGTTGCGAAGGGGAAAGATATTTATGTATGTACGGATAAAGGCTTGTTTCAGCTCGCTTATATCCGCAATCAAGTAACGCTGCTGTCTGTGAAGCTGGGCATTCCGGTGACGGATGTGGATCTGCAGGGCGACAGCTTGTATATGGCCACGTTGTTTCAAGGTATTCAAATGATGGATGCCTAGTTCATATAAAATCAGCCATCTGCGCGCGGAGGAGAGACTGCTCTCCCCCAGCTGATGGGAAACAAAGCAGCCGATTGTCCAAAATGGCGACGGCTATTTACACTTGGGAGGAATGTATAGGTGTCAAAGGTAATTGTGGTATACGCGAGCATGACGGGTAATACAGAGGAAATGGCTGAGGCAATTGTTGCTGGAGCACAGGAAGCGGGCGTTGAGGTTGTATCGAAGGAAGCTTTCGATGCAAATGCAGCTGATTTGCTGGAGTACGATGGCATCATTATCGGCGCGTATACTTGGGGAGACGGCGAGCTTCCAGATGAAATTCTTGATTTCTATGAGGAGCTTGAAGGACTTGACCTCAGCGGCCGCAAAGCAGCCGTATTCGGTTCGGGGGATTCCTCCTATCCTGTATTTTGCGGCGCGGTTGATACCATCGAAGCTAAGCTGCGCGAGCTAGGGGCAGAAATTGTCTCCGAAAGCCTGAAGGTTGAATACAACCCTTCCGATGATGAGAAAGAACAATGCAAAAACCTAGGCAAGCAAGTAGCTGGCCTTGTAACTGTAGCGGGCTAATAAGAAGGGCGGCAGTTGCTGCTTTATTTCTAAGTGACCCGCAAGAAAGATGAGGTGGCCGATTATGGAGCAATCCGCAGCAGTAAAGCTGATTGAGGATTACAAGTTGGAAGAGCTGCTGCGCTGCCCCTATCGGTTCATTAAACGGCAGACGGCGAAGAAGCGGGCAGGCGAAGTGAATGGGCGCCAGCTTATGCAATTCGCCATCAGCCATATTGTGAATGATTTTTATGAGCTGCCGCCCCATGCCCGTACAGCAGATGTAGTGAAGCGGCTGGCGGAGCGCTGGTGGACGCCGCGAGTAGCTAAATTCGATAATGCGGAGCATTATTGGGATTCGAAACTGCAAGCGGTTGCACATTTGACGGCTTTTTTATTGGAGGAGCAAGAGGCGGCGCCAATTATCCAATTTGAGCAGCATCGCACCTTTGTTGAGCCGCTCGATGTGGAGCTCACGCAAATCTTTCAAATTGTCGCCGAAGATCCGTATGGGTCGAATACCGATTATATTGTGCAAAAGTTTGTCGTGGACGAGGATGAGGATGTCATCGTTACGTTCCAGCATATGACCGCCGTATTTTGTAACAGCGCCTTCGGCAAGCTGCCTAGCCGGATCGATGTTTTGTCGGTGATGAGCGGTCAGCGGATTTCCTATTATCCAAGCGAAGCTGATATACCGCAGTCCTTGGATTATATGAGGCTTGTGCAGACTATGCTGCCCGAAGCCGAGCGGCTGCGCAAGAGCAACAATGCGGCGGAGTGCCGAAGCTGCCCGCTGCGCAGCGAATGCTTCAGCAAGACGTCAGAAGCAGCAGCTGAGGCTGTGCTGCAAAAGTCAGCAAGTCTTACTATGTAGGCTAGAGCATCGTTCGATGGTTCATCGATTGATGCTCTTTTTTTACGCTCACTATTAGGAAGACGCATCCGGAGGCAAAGGTAGACAAACGATTGTTAGTTATGTAACATGGGGCAATACATAAATACTAACTTACATAGTTGCACAAGGAGAGATTGTCGTGTCAGAGGAACTGCTGCTAACGTTTCGTTCGCCGCCGCTGCCCTTTTTTATAGAATCAAACCGTCGTACGTATCAAGCGGGTGAGGAACATCCGAACCGGACTAATATTGGCGTATTCGATATGCTGTTCGTGCATGAAGGCGCTTTGCATCTTGCGGAAGGGGACAATAAATGGCTGCTTGGCCCAGGGGATGTGCTTATTTTGCGGCCGGACAGCTATCATTATTCGTATCAGCCTTGCCAGGAGACGACCGTGTTCGACTGGATCCATTTTCAGACGGTGGGTGCATGGGAGGAAACCGAGGGGAGTCAATCGGGCTCCTTGCGGGGAGACTATTATACGTATGCTATTCGGCTGCCGAAAAAAATTCACCTGTCTTACCCGGACGAAGCGAAGCTCATCTTCGCACAGCTGCATGATGCAGCGCAAAGCTCGTCGCATGGCGCGTTCTGGGAGCGGCAGCAGCGTTTTCTGCATTTATTGCAAATGCTGGATGAAGGCTGGCGTTCGGATGCCGCAAGAGCAGGCGTATCGGTGGCAGAACGTGCTGCGGCCTATTTGAAAATGAATTACCGCAGCCCTATCAGCAATGGCATGCTCAGCGAAGTGCTGCAGCTGCATACCAATTATATTACGCGCTGTATGACCGAGGTGTTCGGTTGTACGCCGCAGCAATATTTGCTCTATTACAGGCTGGATCAAGCGAAGCTGCTCCTTATTAAGACAGACTGGACGATTGCCCGCATCGCGGAGGAAACGGGCTTCCGTCAAACGCCGCATTTCTCGCGGCTGTTTGCCTCCCACACCGGGATGCCGCCGCTTAAATTCCGCAAGCGTTTTACGACAAATTAAGCCAAGAAGTGAATAAAAAACCTCCTCATATGCAAATAATGGGCAAGACGATATTTTGAGCACAGCGGAATGCTTGCCCGCGCAGCTTAGAGGGGGATATACAGATGATTGAGCGTTATTCGGTTAGGGCAAATGTCGACGATTTGGTTCGGTCGTTCCAGGTTGGGAATGTAATTGATTGTGATGTGACTAGGTTTAATATAGCGCCGACCCAGTCGGTGTCAATTGTAATGAATGACCGCTTAGGCGAGCGGACGCTTCAGGATGCCAGATGGGGCTTGTTTCCGTTCTGGGCGAAGGATTCAGTAAATGCGGATTGCGAGCGGTTGTCTGAAAAGCCATTTTTCGAGCGGATGCTGCGCAGGCAGCGCTGTGTTGTACCATGCAGTGGCTTCTTTGGCTGGCAGCAGTATGGGCAGGAGCGAGAGCCGCGGGCGATGCATATTGTTGTGCCGAGCCAGCGATTGTTTGGTGTGGCGGGGTTCTTTGATGCTTGGAAAAATTATCAGGGGCAGGAAGTGCGCGCTTTTACGATGATCACGGCCAGTTCTTCAGGGGCGTTATCCGGCTGGCAGCCGCGCGTGCCTATCGTGCTTGACGAGGAAGGGCTGGAAGATTGGCTCAATCCGCGCATTCATGATTTCCGTTCACTGCGCAAGCATCTCGACCCGCTGGAATCCTATCAGCTAAGAGCTTATCCGGTAACGAATGCGGTAGGCAACGAAGCGTACGAGTCGCCGGATTGCATTCAGGAAATTATGCCGGATTTTGCATAGCTGCGGCAGACAGGCTTGCCCTGCTGACCAGACCTATTTTAAGCTTGAGACAGAGCCTTCGTTCCAATGGGATTATGGAAGCGGAGGTTTTTTTGGGAAATAAATGAAAGGGCTTACATGATTATGCAGCTAGTCTTTTTCGTTCTTAGGACAGTTGAAGCCAGGCTGGATTTTCGCTATAATGTAACCTATATTTGGAAATATCTGTAGCTTGAAAAAAAGCGGATTTTTGCCGATATTAAAAAATATAAGAAGGTATAAGCTCCCCCTAATAATGGGCTTATATTTCTCGGATTGAAACGCGCCGCGCTGCCAAAGGCAAGCTGCAGCCGTTTCACCTTGTCAGAGAGGAGCTGGGATAATGGTTTCAGGCTGGGTCACTGCGCTGGTGCTGGCGTTCGGTATTGCAGTCGCTATTTTCGGGGTTCTCGCCTATTTACGAATGTTTCATAAAGACCGGAGCGCAGCTTCTGTCCGTTCATCCATAGAGCGCCATGCTAGTGCTGACGAGGCTTCCGCTAGTGAGGAGGAGCATGTTTCACCCCTGGACAGGACGCCTGACTAGTGCGGAATTCGCATAAATTATACGCTTGGAGGACGAGCTGGTCAAATGCATGCTTTCCCAAGTGTAGCATAAATGTTATAATAGTAAGAAAAGTTCAAACATTTTGAATCATCAAACCATGGTGACGCTTGACCGATGGGAGTCCGGCGGTGTTTTAGCCGAATGTGTTCTCGGAATTTGTTGTTTAGGACGACCATCCAACGTTAAGGGAGGAGATTTCATGGCGAAGCACAGCCAGAATGAAGTCAAGGAAAGCCTGAAAGAACTAACGAGAATTTTCCAACCCAAGGATTCACGCAAATTTGTTAGGGATTACATTCGAAAGTACCGGATTACCGGCGGCTACGAGGAAGAATTAACATTGCTGGTGGAAGATGAAATGGGCAAGCTCAACTCCTCAGTCGGCTAATCTCATGGTTATACGGGCTCTATTCCCTTCAAGGGGAATAGAGCCCTTTTGTTTGAAGGGAAAGAGAGAAAACAAAGCATTACACGATTTGTTCACATTCGTGAGAATGTCCGCTTTACTCCTCGAATATGGTGAATAGAGGAGGGAGGTTTGGATATGCTGACGAAGCTTGCGCTTGGCACGGAAGAGCAGTATGTACAGCATGCAGGGAGCATTATAGCTGCATGCCATAAGGAGCTGTCAAAGCGGATTACCTGCGGGGTGACAACGCTTGAGATCGAGCGTTTTACGGAGCGATTCATGCTGGAAAGAGGGGCGTTTCCGGCCTACAAGGGGCGAAAAGGTTATCCGTTCGCCATTTATGCCTCGGTAAACGGGATGCTGCGCGGCGGGTTTCCCGGCACGGCTCCTCTGTCCAGCGGTGATATGGTCAAAATCGAGATGATTGCCGGGGTGGATGGCGGCGCAGCTGAATTCGCCTGGACGTATGCGATAGGTGAGCCGTCCCCGCTTGCCCGCAAGCTGCTGCGCACGGCGCAGCATACGCTGAATCGCGGTATTGCCGAGGCGAGAGTAGGCAGAAGCGCCGGAGACATCATCGTGGCTATCCATACTTCAGCGGCCAAGTCGGGCTGCCTGGTCATGAACAGCATGCCGGATATCGCGGTGCACGGCATTCTTCACCGGCTGCAGCAAGGAGAGATGCGCCCGGTGGAGCAGCCGGAGGAGCTATTGGCAGAAGGCATGATTTTGACGATTGATTTAATTGTGGGATTAGGTGCGCTGGCGGGTGACGCTGCTAGTGTCGAGCCGGGACTTGCGACGGCGCATGTAAAGCATACTGTGGCGGTTACCCGCTCAGGCCCGGTAGTACTGACAAAATGAAGCGGATAACGCTGTACGCTTAAGCAGACGAAAAGGAGATCACACCTCACGGAAGGCGAGGGTGATCTTTTTTGCTCTTTAAGCGCTATTGTCTCAGCCTGTCAGGAGCTAATGACCAGCCTTCATAAATCGTTTTCCTCCTGAGAAGTGGTGTATTGTTGCTCTTTCGGGCTGTGTGAGCATTGGGCTAAGCTAAATAAACACCGGAGGGTACCGTGATGTGCTTAGGAACGAAAGTTCTTTTCAGACATTTAATGAAAGCACTTACTAATTATCCGGGCTGTAAAGTCAACACGAAATGCTTCAAGGATAATCGGCAAGGCAGGTCAGTACCGCAGCTTACAAGCTCGAAAATCCCGCTCGCTTCCTCATATGATGGGGAGCGCGCGGGATTTATTTTTCTCAGGAGAGGCCGTTGGTTAACTTTAATAGGTTTGCCATTATTCGAGGGCAATCTCATCCGCTGACCCAAGGCTGGTGAACCGTAACCTGCGTTTGTTGCTGATACCCTACAGCTCCAGACAGTAACTGCTTTTTTGGCGGACTGAGGTGCCGCTATTCTAGCTTTTTATTCGATTTCAGGACATAAGCGGACAGGAGATCCGTTATCGCCCTCAATATCCCAGCAAAATGGCCATTTCCAGCGAAATAGCTGCTCCTGAGTCCGCAGCCGGGCTGAACCCGTGATCTGGCTAAAATAGCGGCTGCTGTGTCCGCCAAAGTCTATCCTTAGCAAGGAGTGAACTACTGAAACGAAGCATGCGAAGATTCCTCTCGCAATGGTTGCATGTATGCCTTAGCTTGAGCGGCTTTTTCCTGAGGCGGATTAGGAGATATAATAGGAATACAGAGAATGAAGCGGAGGTGAGCAGGCTGCAGTTGTTTGTGATGCAAGCGGTTGTAGGCGGGATAAACCGGAGCAAGACATTTTTGGAGGATAACTTCGTATGCTTGTATGGCCCGGGGCTTGGTAATTTGGGGCCCTTCGACGAGGAAGCGTGCAAGGCACAATTAATTGAGGTTTATCATCTTGAGGGTGCGGCACTGGCTGGGCGTATCGCAGAGCTTCGATTGTTCGTGGAAGTAGTGGCAGACGGCGATTATGTGCTTTTAGCGGATGACGATAAGGTTCATTTTGGCGATTTGGGCGACTATTATTATGTGCTGGATGCAGATAACAGGGAGGACGGCAGCTGCCATCGACGCGGTGTGACCTGGCTCAAAAGCTTGCCGCAGAGCAGGATTGCCCCGGAGCTGCAGTCATTTATAACCAAAGTGATAGCCGAAGGACAATTTCCCGCTAGGTATGAGCAGCCCGTAACCGATTGGCAGATGGAGTTATGGTTGAGCGGGGCTGCGGAAAGCAACGTACAAAGTGAGCAGTCTTTTGACATAGATCATACGACAATTAGGGAAGCGGTGGATATTTTAAGGCTAGCCATGCAGTGTGAGGATGTAGAGCGCCGTGAGAGGGCAGCAGCAGCTATCTTGCAGTATGCGTCTCGTCCTCGCTTTTCGTGAGCTGTGAAGGTGCTGAATAAGGAACTCTACCGCTTGCATGCAAGTTGTGAGTCGTCATTAAAAGTCCCATTAACGAAAACAAGGTACAGCTATCCTCAATTTTTGGAGAAGTCTGTACCTTTCCTAGTCATTACTTTCACTTGCGGCTAGCAAGGAAAAATGTTTGATTGGGCTGTGTGGCTCGTTAATCTTTTTGTAATAAGCTGTTCATACTTTTGTAAGCACTTCGTTGCTGGTTGTTTAGCATTGTTTGCTATGCTTAGTCCGTCATTTCGTAATAGCTTGTGTCAGGCGTTATAATAGTGTTAAAAAGCTGAGAAGAAAGAAAATGATAAGGCGCACATCTTAGTTGAAGATATGGAGCTTGGAAAGGGGATATCTCCGAATGAGTTCATTCATTGAACGTTTGCGCAAGGGCTATGGGAAAAAGCTGGTGTCGCTCCACGCGTGGAACGGGTGGATAGTTGTGATTTTGGCGTTGACAGGACTTATGCTGCTGGGCGGCTTTTGGCGGGGGTTTCTGGGAGAAGGCCGCGTGTGGTTAAAATGGCTGCACATCGTGGTCGGCATCGCTTCGCTGCTGCCCGTCGTTTATTATTTATTTCTCGCCGCTAAGCACTGGAAGCAAATTAAGGAAAAGCCGTGGCAGAAATTTAATGTAATCGTCGTACTTGCGCTGCTCACAGGCTGGTTTTTATCTGGTGTGCTGCTGTGGCAGTTTAGACTAGTGGGGCCTGAAATTTCAAATGCGGCGCTGCTCGTGCATGATTTGCTGACGTGGATCGGCCTGCCTTATATCATCTACCATTCCATTACACGGACAAAATGGCTCAAGCAACCGCATCGTCGTACGATAAATCCGGTTCGTGAGGAGGTCATTCATCCTGCAGCGGGACCGCAAGCGGTTTATTCACGGAGACAGGTAATAAAATGGACGCTGGGCGCGGGGATCGCGATTGCGCTCGGGCCTTCTTTTCTAAAGTGGGTAGGTGGGGCGCTTGGGACTGGTATTGGCGGAGCTTCGTCTATTGACGAGCTTGTTGCGGAGAATGGCAATAAGCTGCTGCCTGAGCCGCAGCCGCTTCCAGCTTCGCTTCCGCCTACGGGCGGCGGTGCAAAAGGAAATTTCCGCGTGTACACAGTGACACCGATTCCGAAATTCGACAATAGCAATTGGTCGTTTACGATTGATGGCTTGGTCGATCAGCGCTTGCAGTGGAATTGGGAGCAGTTCGTGGCGCTGAAACGAACGGTGCAGGTGAGCGATTTTCATTGCGTGACGGGTTGGTCCGTGTACAACAATACGTGGGAAGGGATTCCGCTCAAGGAGCTGCTGAAAAGCGCAGGTGTTCAGTCGAAAGCACAAACGGTAAAATTTTATTCCGGCGACGGTGTGTATACGGATACGTTGACTCTGGAGCAGGCGGATATGGACGACGTCATGGTCGCTGTCATGCATGACGGCAAGCCGATTCCAAGCGATCTCGGCGGACCGGTCAAGCTGATTGTGCCGAAAATGTACGCCTACAAGTCGGTCAAATGGCTGAACCGTATTGAGCTGATCGAAGGGGAGCATGTCGGGTATTGGGAACAGCGCGGGTATGCGAATGATGCGTGGGTGTAAGAGGCTGATGGGAAAGGGCAGCGTTTGGAAAGAGATTAGGGAGAGTGAGTGAGGCATACGTTGGAGTTAGGTGACAAGGGTATGCTTCAGATGCTGTTTAGAGATTTGTAATAATTTAGAAATACTTTTGCAAGCGGATCGTTCTTGAATGGTTAGTTTTGCTTGTTAAGCTGTACTTGCGAAACAATAATAACTATTTTTCAAGGGGGAAACGGTTGTGAAAAAAGGTATTCTGATGGTTATGCTGGTAGGAAGCATGCTTGCGCTGAGCGCGTGCAATGCGAATAACGGGATGAGTAAGGAAAAGATGAACGACACGAATAATATGAGTAATACTAATCAGATGGAAGACAAGACAGACAAGACTGACATGGGCAAGATGGACGAAAAAAAGGACATGGATGACATGGGCAAGATGGACGAAAAGAAGGACATGGACGACATGGGCAAGATGGACGAAAAGAAGGACATGGACGACATGGGCAAGATGGACGATAAGAAGGACATGGACGACATGGGCAAGATGGACGAAAAAAAGGACATGGACGACATGGGCAAGATGGACGATAAAAAGGACATGGACGACATGGGCAAGATGGACGATAAGTCGATGAAATAAGGCGACAAGTAGGCAGCAGTCAACATCGGAAGTAAAAAGATATAATGCTGGCAAAGCACAGCACAGCTGCGCATTGTATTTCAAAAACAGTTCCTCTGCCATTTGGCAGGGGATTTGTTGCTATATAAGAAGCTGGCAGGAGGAACCCGCATGAGCGCCAAAATTATAGTAGCAGATGATGAACAAAATATAACTGACGTCTGCCGCCGCTATTTGGAGCGGGAAGGCTGGGCGGTATGGGTGGCAGCAGATGGCGAGCAAGCGCTTGCGCTGTGGAGAGAGCATCAGCCGGATTTATTGGTGCTCGACCTGATGATGCCGAAGCTAGGCGGAATCGAGGTGTGCGACGTCATCCGGCAAGCAGAGGAAACACCGATTATTATGCTGACCGCCCGAGGGGAAGAAGCTGATCGGCTGCTAGGGCTTACGATGGGTGCAGACGATTATATGACGAAGCCGTTCAGTCCGAGGGAGCTGGTGCTGCGGATCAAAAATATTTTGCGCCGGACGAACCGGCAGGCAGCCGAAGCGGCGAGGGGACAGCAGCTTGTGGGGGCTAGCGGAAGCGGAATTGGGAATGGAATCGGGCTAGGGAGCGGGACGGCAAACGGAATGGTGAATTTAGGCGCTCATGGCAACGGCAACGGAGACCAGGCTCTATTTTTCGACGGATTATCCATCTTCCCGCTGGAGCGGCGCGTCACGGTTAAAGACGTGGAGGCAGAGCTAACGGCGAAGGAATTTGACCTGCTGAGCCTGCTGGCGCAATATCCGGGCAAGGTATTCTCGCGCAGCCAGCTGCTGAATCAAATTTGGGATATCGCTTACGATGGCGATACGACGACGGTGACGGTTCATATCCGGCGCCTGCGGGAGAAAATTGAAGACAATCCGTCCGATCCGCTCTGGATCAAAACAGTCTGGGGAATCGGCTATAAGCTGGATGGGAAAGGGGCAGGCGGATGAGGCTGCGTCCTTATTTAATGCTGGTAAATACGATCAGCATTGCTTTTATTATTATTTTGCTGCTGGTGTTTTATCGGTATATGCTGCTGACGAGAGAGCAGTTCGAATGGCTGACGCTGGCGACGGTGGGAGCGGGGGTCGTGTCGGGCTTGATTTATTTTATGCTGGTGCGCCCGCTAGAGGTTTCGGTAAGGCGGGTGCGGGAAGGGGCGGAGCGTATTGCGGAGGGGGATTTGCAGGCGCGTATAGAGCAGAGAGGTTTAAGGGAATTTAAGCAGCTTGCTGATCAATTCAACCGCATGGGAGCGAGCCTTGAAGAAAGCTTTCGTCAGGTGAAGGCGGCGGAGTCGTCGCAGCGCGAGCTTGTTGCGAATATGGCGCATGATTTGCGGACACCGCTTGCGTCGGTACAATCTTACGTGGAAGCGCTGGAGGACGGCATCATTCAAGATGAGGAGACGTTTAGAGGATATCTGGCGACGATCCGTACAGAAACGATTCGACTCGGCGAATTGATTCAGGATTTATTCGATTTGTCCACGCTGGATGCTGAGCAGAAGGAAGAGGGCCCACGTCAGGAGGCGGTGGTCGAGGATGTGCTGATCGAACTGCTGCCGCGTTTTGCGAAGCCTACGGAGCAGAAGGACCTGCAGCTTAAAGTAAAGCTGCCGGAGCGCTCGCTCAGCTTGTTGATAGAGCCGCGGCATTTGCAACGGATTTTGCAAAATTTGCTGGAAAATGCAGTGCGGCATTCGCCGCAGGGCTCGTTGATTTTGATTGAGGCGGAGGTGTTAGCTGATACCGATAATGTTTCCCTAGCTGCGGTGGCGAGTGCAGCGGGTGATGGGCTTGAAACGGGTCAGCGAAGGGAGCTTAAGCTGGTGCGTTTCACGGTTTCGGATGAGGGCGACGGAGTGCCGGAAGCGGAGCGAGAACGTATTTTTGAGCGCTTTTATCGTTTGGATCGATCGAGGAACAGACAGAGCGGTGGCGCTGGGCTGGGGCTGGCTATTGCCAAGCTGCTCGTAGAACAATATGGAGGACGAATTGGCGTGCAGCAGGCAGGAATGCAGGGAAGCATGTTTTGGTTCACGATGCATGAAGCCGGGACAGGCGCCCAGAGGCATGATCAGCCTGAAAATCGTAATTAATCTTCGAAATGGTTGCTCCTCAAGGGATTTATCGGGTACGATGGCGGTATATAGCTGGGATAAGCCAGACAATAGGTTGGAGGAGCTGAGCGGAATGACTTATTTTAAAAAGGTAGATTGGCTGCTTGAGCGTTTGGGCGCTGAAAATACAGTAATTGTCGATACACGTTATTTGCTGACTGAGCCTGAAACTGGCCGGAAATCTTATGAGGAGGCCCACATTCCGGGTGCTTATTATGCCAATCTTAGCCATGATTTGTCGGGGCCGAAGCGCCCTGATGGAGAAGGCGGACGCCATCCTTTGCCAGAGCCGGAAGTGTTGGCCGCTTTTCTGGGGCGGATTGGAATTGACAATCATGCGACAGTAGTCGCTTACGATAACCAAGGCGGAGCCATGGCCTCGCGCCTGCGCTGGCTGCTTGAGTGGATGGGACATGAGGGGCAAGTGTATGTGCTGGAAGGCGGATTCACTGCTTGGCAAGCAGTAGATTATCCCGTTAGCTCAGAAGAGCCAGTTGCGGTGAAAGGGGTTATTTTTGAGCCAGCTTTGCGGGATGAGATTCTAGTAAGCCGCTCTTATGTGAAGGAGAGCATCGGCAAGGACGGGATCGTGATTATTGATTCGCGTGAAGCGCCTCGCTATCGGGGGGAAGTTGAGCCGATGGACCCGGCGGCCGGACATATTCCGGGAGCGATTAATCATTTTTGGGTGGAAAGTCGTCATGTGGATGGCGTGTGGAAGTCGCCAGAGGAGCAGGCGGAACGCTTTGCGGGGCTTTCGAAGGATGATGAGATTATCGTTTACTGCGGTTCTGGCGTTACCGCTACGCCGAACTTTTTTGCGCTGCAGGAGGCCGGGTTTAAGAATGTGAAGCTTTATGCAGGGAGTTGGAGCGATTGGAGCTCGGATAGTGGGAATCCGGTGGCGGTGGGGGAAGATTAAAAGCTGAGAGGTATTTATAGTATGCGGCTCATGAATACATCGCCATATGGGGCTTATGCCTTGGGCGATGTATTTTTTATGCTCGAAGTCAACACGGAATCAACACGGAGTCAACGTCTGATTAGTGAAAATACTTACAGCGTGATTGTCCAGAATATATTCTTACACTTTTATTATAGAACATGTTCAATGTTTCTCGAACAAAGATATGCATTGAATCAACAAGTGAAGAACATTTGATGCGAATCAACGGAATATCAACATTAATGCTGAGAATTAATCGAGTTGAAACGTATCATAAGTGACGGCGAAAAATTAAGTGAAAAAGTTCGTCTCGCCATATATTCACCCTGTTCCTAGCTGTTGTGATGAAAGATAATTCAAATAGAGATATGGTCGATAGGTTTTGGAATAAGCTATACTAGGAATTTCATGAAGTTCGCAAACTTAATGTTAAGATAAATCGTTATAATTCTTAAAAACAATTATTTGGGGGTATTTATTTTGAGTAAAGAAAGCCGACAATTCATTACATATTGTTCGTATTGTAAAGATAAGTAATTATTTTCTATAATATGTACTTATGAAGATGTAAATAGAAAGAATGAAGATGATAAAGAGTACGCTTTTTCGTTGTGTAACAAATGCAGACGACCATCTCTATTTTATAAAGAAGATATATTTGGTATAGGATTTATTTACTGGGACTTTGATATGTGTGTGTTTCCTAAAGATGAAAGAATAGTAAATTATAGCATTCCTCAAATTGTAAGAGAATCCTATGATGAAGCAGTAAGATGCGAGAAAGCGAAAGCAGCAATAGCAGTAGTAGTAATGGTCGGAAGATCTTTAGAGGCAATTTGTAAAGATTTTGTTCCAGATTCCAAGACAATAAACTCGGGATTGAAAATGATGAAGGATAATGGATTTATTAGTGAAGAACTTTTAGAGTGGTCAAATGAATTAAGGTTTTTAAGGAATCAAGGGGCTCATGCAACCAGCAAAAAGATAACTTTAGAAGACGCAGAAGATTCATTGGATTTTTTACAAGCAATACTTGAAATTCTATATCATCTTAGACCACGATTTAAAGATATTAAGAACAGACGAGAACAAGAATAACGTGAGTCATTCAAGACGGCAGTGACTACGTTTAACACCGTGTTCACACTTTGGGTCATTCGGTTCTCGGTCCGCCCGAAGCATTTTCAAAGAAGCGGATTCAGGCGGACAACATCTGCTAGACTGGCTGACTGCGCAAGCGCAGTCGGTCACTTCGTGACCTTAAGCCTCTCGCCGTCGTGAATGCAAGAACGTTATATGACACGGGGGAATTTTAAAAAAGGTGGTTGTCGAATTTGAGGATAAAGATTCCACAAAAATTAATAGATTTAAAACTTAGTAAATACATTGAAGTAGTGGAGGAACTCCAGCATATAAGTAATAAAGTTCTATCTGAAGTGGTCTCTGAATCCAAAAGGATTAAAAAAACTAAACCCTCCCTTTTTATTGGTATTGTCATTATGAAGAGAATGCTTGAATGTAGTGGTTCTATTAAACTATTAATTACATTAGGACATAGAAGAGATGCCTCTATATTGCTTTTGAATCTAATTGAAATGAGATTAGACCTTATGTATATAGCTTTGGATGATACACATGCTGATGAGTGGCTAAATCATGATAAAGAGCATACAAAACCATGGAAAGTAAGTTTCTTATTTCGATCATTATACTTGAATCAGAATGAATTGAATGCGGAACAATCAAATTACAAAAGATTTTCAATGTCAAAACACGCTAACCCATTAGGTGGACTAATGAGTTTCCCAATAGAAGTTACAAATAGAGCATTACTAATTAATGAAGAAGAAAAGAATTCCACATATACCTCAATTGTTTATTATTTTGCTTGTGGTGTTGAAATCTATAGAATATGCAACACAACATTAAAAATAGCTAAGCAATTAGGATATGATATGGAACAAGTCAATGAATCTTTAGAAATAATATTTGAATTCTTGAGGGGATTATTCGACCGAGATACTCTTGGGACTGTTCAAGAATTATTGTATAATATTGAGAAACCGCAGCTTTGTAATAAATGTTGTGCAATTCCACAAGGTCACGTTGAAATTACTTGTTTGCTAAGACAAGGGGATTTTAAGAGAAAACAGATTTTTTTAAAAAATGCACAATTCATTTGTGAAGCATTTACTGAAAAAACTTGAGAGTAATGTAGGATGCACCACACTTGCGGGGCAACCCAGTCCAACCTTGATCGTCTTGGTTTCGTGGGTACAAGAATATTTAGAAGTAACTGACTTGAAAGGAATGATTTTATGAAAGTGCCACGGGGGAGATTTAGAAACGATGAACTTCGTTCATACCAAATACAACTGAAAGATAATTTAAAGCAATTATTTAATATTGATGCTATTCAGGAAGAATGGTCTTCAATGAGGGATGAATATAATCTCTCAATCTATTCTCCACGGTTAGATGTAGCAGTAGGTCCATTTGCAACTCACGAACGCTTAGGGCATATATATGATGATATGTTATTAAATCCCGAAATCGAAGGATTTTTGAGGAGGTTGGTTGAATATAACCATATCAATTTAGAAAGATATGGAGATGGATTTGTTCTTCCTAGCCAATATGAAGATATCCTTTATATGAACCATAATGCAAGATGTTTTTTGGCGGTTGAAATAGAGCATTTAGTTAGCAGAAAGCATTTAATGGGTGGAGCTATTAATGCCTCAGCTCTTGGAAGATTTGGGATAGTCATTCCGTGGTCAGACGAAAAACTTAGGGCATTTGTTAAATTAGTCCGATACCTTCAATATCTTCGCTACGCTGAGAAAAATACATTCAATACTTCGAATCTACTGATTGTAACCAAAGAGCAAATGGATACAGCTCTATTGGAAGTAATAGGGTAAAGAAATCTGAATGTAGCTCAAGACACTGTCAATTTAAAAGTGTAACCTCTGAATACAAAATCTAGAAACTGAAAAGCCTATGCCTGATTTGGAGGAGTCTGTAAAATATTCTGTATAAACTCTCAAAACCTATTACAATAAAAGAAAGGCTGGTTTGAGGGGATGGCACCGATGGCGAGATTCAATAAGGAACAAGTGAAGGCGTTTGTGAAGGAAAACAACCTCAAAACGATGGAAGTTGTGCAGTCGGCATTGAAGGAGCTATTTGCAGAGACGCTGCGCTGCAATCCATGCTGGAGGCCGAGCTCGATACGGAGCTAGGTTATGAGAAGCATGATGTGAAGAACAAAACGACACGTAATAGCCGTAACGGGAAAACGAAAAAGACGGTAACGACCGAATACGGCGAAGTGGAGATTACCGTCCCTCGTGATCGTCAAGGTGAGTCTGAGCCCGTGATTGTAAAGAAGCATCAGTCCACCGTCGCTGGCATTGAGGACCAAATCATCGCCATGTACGCGAAAGGTGTCAGTACGAGGGATATTGGGAATCACCTCCATCATCTGTACGGAATAGACGTCTCACCCAGGATGATTTCGAACGTGACGAACAAAATCGTACCCCTCATTAAAGAATGGCAGAATCGGCCGTTGCAGGGCAACTACGCGGTCGTATTTATGGATGCGATTCATTACAAAGTGAAGCAAGACGGAGCCATTGTGAACAAGGCAGCCTACATGGTCATTGGCATTGATTTAGATGGCAATAAGGACGTATTAGGCATGTGGATTGGGGAAAATGAGTCCGCTAAATTTTGGCTCAGTGTCTTAAACGAGCTTAAAAACCGGGGTGTACAGGACATTCTGATCACCTGTGTGGATAACCTCACGGGCTTCTCTCAGGCGATCTCGGCCTGTTATCCGAACACCGAGATTCAGAAATGTATCATTCACCAAATCCGCAACTCCATCCGTTACGTTTCGTACAAGGATCTGAAAAAGGTAACGGCTGACTTAAAGCCGATCTACAAAGCGGTCACTGAAGAAGCCGCTCTACTCGAATTAGATCGCTTTGAAGAACAATGGGGAAGCAAATACAACTCATGGTGAGCTCCTGGCGTACCAACTGGGATGAGTTCGCCACCTATTTCAAATATCCACCTGAGATTCGCAAGCTCATTTATACGACCAATATGATCGAGAGCTACCACCGTCAGCTTCGGAAAGTAACAAAGGGAAAAAGCATTTTCTCCACCGACGAGTCCCTCCTCAAAATGCTTTATTTGGCGACCATGGACGTTACCCGAAAGTGGACAGGACGTGTGCAGAATTGGGGACAAATACTCCTCCAACTCTCCGTCTTTCTCCCTGAACGGATCAGTCAGCACCTTCGTTAACTTTTGCTTCAACAGAGTTTACACAAAATTGTTGACAGACCCCCAAAGGACCCTCAGCACTGGCCTTCATTGTATCAAAAGTTTATAAATATGGTTTATCATTACTTCCCGTACTTTCTTCTTTTATTTTCAATAAGTATGTCCAATCTTTCCGCCCAATCGCTTCCCAAATGAGCATTCAACAGAATATTAATATCTTCATATGACCAGATTTGAATTCTTTTATCAAATTTTTTAAGATTATCGTTTACATATCCTGTACAGAAAATGACGCCCCGGTTCACTTTTTTATCCATAATAACATCTCGAAATGCTCTAACTGTTTCTAGTTTTAATTTAGTCGTTTTATATAATTTGCATTCGACATAAACTTGTTCTCCACCATCAATTCTTTCAATATTAGCTATAATATCCTTTCCTCCATCACGGGTGGCTTTCGTCCATTCTGTTTCATATCCCACACTTTCATATAAATACTCAATTAACCACTCAAACTCTACAGGTTTTAACATCATTAATTTTTCTAGAGGATTTTCAAACTGTATGAATTTAGCCATTATAATTTCTGAACACTGCTCAATACCAATTATTCTGTCATCAGGTAAATTAGGTTGTGCATACAAATAGCTTTCTAATGCTTTCATTGCATTGTATGGACAGGACGGTAACAATTCTAACACCCATGTTAACCCTTCCCATGCATCTTGGCCGTTTTCTATTCGCCTATAAACCTCGCTTTCTAGTGCTTCGTTTGCCCTAGTCACAAAATCATCTATATTAGAGTTTCTCATGGTAATGTAAGAGTTATAGTTTGACAAGTCTAGCGGTCTGTTTATCGGTACAAGCAAAGCTCTCAGTAATTTTTTTATTTCTCTAGTTGAAACATTTGGGATATCCTTTATATATTCATCTAGCCACTCATCATCAGGGAATCTGCAGAAAGGATACACAGATTTATCACCAGCTAAAATAAGTTCTAACCATTCAGAAAGCGATTCATACTCCATAAATACTCCTCCTACTCAACATGTGGTTTACACTATCTTTTCCCTATTTATCTATCAGTATACTCATTTTTTCAAGCATTTGCTCTTGCATTCTGTACAGCCCAAAACATGACAATAGCTGGGCGTGAAAAAGATATAGAGGAACTTGCGGAAAAGGTTATGGCGGCTGGAGTAAGGTATTCTTTTTGAGATTCTTACAGCAGCGCAAGTCCACAGGACGACTTGGATAGCTAGGGCTGTAGTGTGCTGAAAGTGTTTTATGAATATGGAGTTAAACCCGGTTTTAACCAGTTAAACGATGTTAAACCGCCTTGTTGGCAAGAGCTTTAAATGAGCTTTTGGCTTGAAGTTGCTGGCGTTAGGCGGTCGGAGCGGAGTGGTCCGTGTATGCCTGTTTGAAGTCGAATTGAGGACATACATTCTCTTGGAGTAGCCAAACTTAGGAAGTTGAAAGTGAAAGAAAGTCTCGGGAGAGCGCATATCCAAATAGGGGATTTAAGCTGTAAGTATGTACCAGATAGCAAGTGTTTCTGGGTAGCAATGAGGGTTCGTCGGGGTGAGTTGAATTGTAAGAGCTTGGGGTTGCTGACGCTGTGCGGTAGGATAAGTGTAGACGTTGTATCTTTAGTTCTGGCCTACAGCAGGAGTGACCGAGCTTACGGTCCTCAAGCTCATTGATCTGTAAATCACAGAAGGTCCTGCAGTAATACATAGGTGGGTATGTTGTTACTAGTCAGTGTACATGGTTCTCATCAGGTGGCACTCGTTTTTATTGATGCTAAGGAACTTCTTATTGAATTTCCAGATGAAAATGCCTATTACGAAATTACTGCATTAAAAAATACAGACAACAAATTCAATTGGTCTACAACAATTGGTTCTTCTGAAATGGTATATAGTAAGAGAGAGATCATTGTTAGCGAACTCTCAACAACATTTTCAATGGAATCATTAGCAGATGTTATTCTGCAAGCTGATCAACAAAGCATTCAACAGTATCTTGATAATAATGTGGTATTTGAGGAAGCAATCCCAGTCCAACCAAGAATCCTTCCACTTGTAGTGCTTGGAGTATATGGACTAAGTGCTTCAGCCATTACTGCAATTGAGCTTACCATGGTCGGTTCATTAGCAGTAACCACAGCAGCTGCAGTATCAGAGCTATTGAATCAAAAAAAAGCAACCAGTACACTTTCATACCCTGCCGATACTACTGCGGTAACCCTGCCAAACTGGGCTGAGTTCACTGGTACTTCCACCTCCGTAACAACTTCCGGTCAAAAACATATGGAGGGCGCTCTAACACAAACAATTGCTAATCGGATTAAAAACAACAACAACAATAGCTCAAATGATTTGGAGATTTTCACATCATCACTCAATGTTAAAGGTAGTGTTATGGTCGTTTACAATGTAACCTCATCAGCTACTGGAAAAGTAAATAGACATTTGGGGAATTTTCAAGGCGGGACTAAAGTCGACGCAACAATTGCAGATGAAACATTAGATTTAAACGGGTATACTGTATTTATGGTTTATAATCACAATACCGGAAAAGTATTTCATGCCCACTTTGTTCCAACTGCTCTCAGAGCTAAAGAATTATCCTACAATCGATACAAATACCAGTATGATATTCAATTCTACCCCAAGTTTTCAAGATCAGCTGAATTCCTTGAGAATAATGGGCGTTCTGCCACTGAGCAAATGAGATGGGAGCAACGTTACTCCAATTCTCTAAATAATAGAAATGGGTCCCTTTTAACTGATAGTAGAGGATATAAATCAGTAGTACCTAGAAAGTAGTACAAAAAAACCAACCCAAGTCCCCTAGATATTAGGGAGACTTGGGTTCACAGGAGTGAATTGGATGGAGTTTGATTTTTTCTTGAGGGTGATGCAAGATCGATTTAATATGGACGGTGATTATCACAGTTTAGAGTTTATGTTTTCAGATACTAGATTTAATATGAAGAAGATGAGTGATTCACATATCTTAGTTGAAACGGATGCAATCAAACTTACGATAGAGTCGGCTCATTCAAAGATAGATGGAAGTGATGAGGATTTTGCAAGCATGATTAATTTCACTAGATTATCACGTGTAGTCGTCATTGAGGTAATAAATATAAAAAAAGATAGCAACGACCTTGCCAAAGCAGTTGAATTAATTTTGTCATACTTTCATATCTTATTATTTGAAGACAGTAAAAACTTAGATACGGGTCACATTGAAATACATGCTATTAAGCTGGGGAAGGCAACAGTAAATAATCAAGTTTTTCAAGTTTTTTCCGATCCAAGAGCGCTTTAAACTGCTAATTTTGATCATTTGTTAAGCGAATGGGGAGGGCATCTGAAGAATTTTTGAGTTCATATGCCAACAAAACAACGCTTCTGCTTAATTCCATCTTTATTGAAAAATTTTTTAGCCCCTTTTGTTCCAACTTCTTCAGCGCTAAACCATTACCCTCTACTATATAAGTTGAACGAAAAAAGTTAGCAATAAGCGATGGTTGTCACCGCGAGAAAGGTTGGGCTTCCGGCCGCTGTTGTTTTCTGATTTCTTGATTCTATTCCTCTTGGAAGATAAAATCCGCAAACAAAGGCGGACGCTAAGCAAATGCTTACGAAGCGGCTTTCCTACGGAAAGCTGTGACTCTCTCCAGTTCCAACCTTTCTTTCCGTTTTTCCTTCTTCCCATTGCTTTCTTTAGTTCAACTTAGATAGATACCTACCCAAGTCCCCAGCTATTAAGGGACTAGGATTCAAGGGAGTGAATCGGATGGAGTTTGATTTTTTCTTAAAGGTATTACAAGATCGATTTAATATGGACGGTGATTATCGCTGTTTAGAGTTAATATTTTCAGATACTAGATTTAATATGAAGAAGATGAGTGATTCACATATCTTAGTTGAAACGGATGAACTTAAACTTACGATAGAGTCGGCCCATTCAAAAATAGATAAAAATGACGAAAGTTTCGCCAGTAATATTAGTTACATTAATCTAACGCGTGTAGTCATTGTCAAAGAAATAAATATAATAAAAGATAGTAACCAGCTTGTAAAAGTAGTTGAATTACTTTTGTTATACTTTCATGTCTTAGTATTTGAAGAAAGTAAAAACTTGAATATTACTGACATCAAAGTACACACAATTCAGTTGGAAAATGTCATAATAAATAATGAAGTTTTTCAAGTTTTTTGCGATCCAGGCACGCTTTAATTCGTTAATTTCTACAGTTTGTTAAGCATAAAAAAATTCGCCGGGGCGCTTAGGTCATAAAGTGATGTATTCAAACCTTACATTCTATTATATGTTTTTAGACTAAAAAAGTAGACACGGTGAAAATTTTGGGTGGAAAGCCGCCAGGTGGATGGTGTGTGGAAATCGCCAGAGGAGCAGGCGGAGCGCTTTGCGGGGCTTTCGAAGGACGATGAGATCATTGTGTACTGTGGATCAGGTGTGACCGCTACGCCTAACTTTTTTGCGCTGCAGGAGGCAGGGTTTAAGAATGTGAAGCTTTATGCAGGGAGTTGGAGCGATTGGAGCTCGGATAGCGGGAATCCGGTGGCGGTGGGGGAAGAGTAAGAGCTGAGAAGCATTTATAGTATGTGTATCTTGAATACATCGCCATGGGGCTGAATGCTCGGGGCGATGTATTTTTTATGCTTGAAATCAACAAGGAAACCGCTTGCAGCCTAGACGGCACGCGGTCCTTCTCATGGAAGCACGTTGATTGGACTTGCTCTAAGAATAAGAGATGGGAGACCGCGCCGGACGTGGGTTGAAGAGCTGCAGCGGCCCAAATTTGCTAATTCGTTTAAAGAATCATCCCGATATCATGCTGGCCGACGATAAGCTTCACCGGCTCGAGGTAAACTCGCGTGAGCGTCGGTCGCGCGATGAGATCGATTTCGATATCCGTGATTTGATAACGAGCGATTTTGCCATCCCTTTTATCGTAAACGACATTGAATTCCTTCAATCCTACTTGTTGAATTAGAACGGAGGACCCGATCGACAAGGCAGCCGTTTCGAACTTTCCATGATCGAACAAAACTTCCGAAATAATTTCATCGTTCATATCCACAATCGTGACCTGTTGGCAAAACTGGTATTGCATTAGCAGACATCTCCTTTAGGTGTATTGATACAGAATGAGCGGATTGGATGCTCCATGCAGCTCTTCTTACTTTATCGGATAAATCGGGCTGACCGTATAGTGTGAATTTAACATATCTTTTTATTCGCCTAACCGATTGAAGTTGGTTGTTAACAGTGTTACTCTAACAAAGGTAAACTCGGGAGCTATAGCTTGCCATACACCTACTAATAGTCACCATTTTAGTTATAGAGAAAGGAAATACTATGATAAAAGTTGATAACTTATCCTTCTCATTTCCGCAAAAAGAACTATATAAAAACATATCATTTACGCTTGAGGAGGCACAACATTGCGCTTTTATAGGAACAAGTGGCAATGGTAAAAGTACATTAATAGATATTTTAATGGATCCAGAAAGATATTTGTTCGAAGGCAAGTTAGTAATAGACCCGACTTGCAAGATTGGACACGTAAGTCAATTTCCGCAAGTCGACAAAACGAAAGAAACAACCGTTTATGAATATATAGGGGAAGAATTTATTAAATTACAAAATGAAATAACAGCTATTTGTACGGAGATGGAAACATCATCGGATATTGATTCCTTATTAGAAAAATATCAATTAGCTTTAGACGCATTGGATTTAATTGGCGGGGAGGATTTTGAAAGCAACCTTAATAAAAAACTTAATCTAGCAAACCTTATGAAGCTTAAAGATCTTAACGTATCTGACCTGAGCGGTGGTGAATTCAAGCTCATTCAAGTGATGAAGGAAATGCTTAGTAGCCCAGACTTAATGATTATGGACGAACCAGATGTATTTCTAGACTTTGAAAACCTAAATGCGCTTAAAAATCTTATTAATTCTCACAAGGGAATGCTGCTAGTTGTTACGCACAACCGATATCTTTTGAATCATTGCTTCAACAAAATTATACACCTCGAAAACACAGAGATCCAAGAGTTTGATGGGCGTTATATGGATTATACCTTCTCATTACTTCAGACTAAAGTTGAGCTGCAAGAGCTCAAAGTCGCTGAGGATGAAGAAATAGAGAGAAACGACCATATCATTAATAATCTTAGAGCTATCGCAACTTATAATTCAGAAGCTTCTAGAGGCAAAGCATTAAAAGCTAGAGTCAGGTTTCAAGAGAGATTGGAAGCACGTAGAATTAAAGCACCATTTGTTGATATTAAGCAGCCGAATATTAGTTTTGGTATGGATAATGAAATGGAAGACGCCATTGTTGTAAATGTGAATAATTATAGTGTTGCCTTTGATGAATTGCTTTTAGACAATGTTGACTTTGAGATAAAATCTACGGATAAAGTAGCCATTATTGGTTCGAACGGTACCGGGAAAACGACTTTACTCCGAGATATTTTTAAAAATAATCATGAATCAATTGAAATAAATGCTGGTGTTAAAGTGGCTTATTTATCTCAAAATCAAGGCGAAGTGCTAAAGGTATCTAATACAATACTAGAAGAATTCATCGACGCTGGGTTTAAAACTTATGATGAAGTTAGAACGTATATTGCAAACTATGGTTTTGAAGGAGAAATCGTTAATCAAAAGATACAATCTCTATCTGGTGGAGAAAAAAATATGCTGCAATTGGCTAAAGCTGCTGCCAGTAAAGCAAACGTATTGCTTCTTGATGAACCGACAAGCCACTTAGACATCTATTCCCAAATAGCACTGGAGAAAGCTATTGAAGGCTATAAAGGTGCGATTCTGATGATTTCTCATGATTTTTATTCTGTTGTAAATGGTATGGATTATGTTTTAATCATTGAGAATAAGACGATTAGGAAAATGACTATTAAAAAATTTAGACAGATGATTTATGCTAGTCATTTCGATAGGGACTATCTTGTAGCGGAACAAAATAAAAGATCGGTTGAAATGAAAATAGAGCTGGCTTTAAAGGATACTGATTTTGAGCTTGCAAAAGTATTGGTTGATGAGCTTGAGGAGCTGATTAAGTATCATTAAGATAAAACGGAGTCTGTAAAATAGATTGTGTAAACTCCTAAACCCATTAAAATGGTAGTATACGAAAGGTTGGGGAGTACACATGGGATTATGGACGAAAGAGCAGCTACGAGCTTTCATTAAAGAGAACAAATTGGTATCCGCACAAGATGCCCAAAATGCATTGAAGGATCTGTTCGCCGAGACGCTACAAGAGATGCTCGAGGCCGAAATGGATACGCATTTGGGTTACCAAAAGCATGAGGTTCAAAACAAGCAGACGAAGAATAGTCGCAATGGTAAGAGCAAAAAGAGCATCGTTAGCGAGTATGGTGAACAAGAAATTAACGTCCCTCGTGACCGCGATGGCGCTTTTGAGCCACTTGTCGTGAAGAAGCACCAGTCCAACGTGACGGGTATCGAGGAT
Organism: Paenibacillus sp. FSL H8-0537; assembly: GCF_038051995.1. Taxonomy (NCBI): domain Bacteria; kingdom Bacillati; phylum Bacillota; class Bacilli; order Caryophanales; family Paenibacillaceae; genus Paenibacillus; species Paenibacillus sp. FSL H8-0537. The sequence goes on from NZ_CP150290.1 coordinate 665,527, forward strand.
CAAATCATTGCCCTGTACGCCGTTATTTTTCTCGATGCCATTCACTTCAAGGTCAAGCAAGATGGGGCTATCGTGAATAAGGCGGCTTACATGGTTATTGGCATTGACCTGGAGGGTTGTAAAGATGTGCTCGGCATGTGGATCGGCGAAAATGAGTCCTCTAAGTTCTGGCTTAACGTCCTGAATGATCTGAAAAACCGCGGTGTACAAGACATTCTCATTACCTGCGTCGATAACTTGAGCGGCTTCACGCAGGCCATCTCCGCCTGTTATACGCAGACCGAAATCCAGAAGTGTATCATCCATCAGATCCGCAATTCCACGCGGTTTGTCTCCTACAAGGACATCAAGAAGGTCACGGCGGACCTAAAGCCCATCTACAAGGCGGTTAACGAAGAGATGGCGTTGCTGGAGCTCGATCGATTTGAGGAAACATGGGGAACGAAATACCCGCTCATTGTGAAATCCTGGCGCAATAACTGGGATGAGCTCGCTACGTTCTTTAAGTATCCTGCTGAAATCCGCAAGATTATCTACACGACGAACATCATTGAGAGCTACCACCGTCAGCCGCGCAAGGTGACCAAAGGTAAAAGCATCTTTCCAACGGATGAATCCTTGCTCAAGATGCTTTACTTGGCCACGATGGACGTGACCCGTAAATGGACCGGCCGCGTACAAAACTGGGGACAAATGCTCCTCCAGCTATCCGTCTTCTTCCCGGATCGCATCGGTCATTTTCTCAAATGATTTTTCATCTTCTCCCCGCGGGGAGAAGCCTATTAAAAGAGTTTACACAAAAGATTTGACAGACCCATAAAACGCAATACCAACTATCAAGAACAGGTTATCGAAAAGATAGCCGGTTCTTTTTTTACGTGAAAAATGAGGTTTAACCTAAGCCTGCGACAGCGGACGCGTTGGCTGACTTTGCGATATCTTCACATTTTTTAATAGCCCAAATGTAATGATTCGAAGTGTTTGCTGCAAAATAGCTGTATAAATTACTCGTTTTTGTCCAGTTATAATAGTTCTTTATCATGATTTCTTCATTAGTATGCAGATTAATTAGTGCCATTATTCTTTCATGGCTTAACTTCAATTTTTTAATAGCGTGATTCAACGTAACGTCCTGATATTTTTCCCAAATATTCATATTAAGCAGTTTGAGGGTACTCCATTTATAACCAGGTGCTGGCATGAAAGGAGTATCGCCGTCCATACCTTCTCTATACCATCTCTCTAGCATTGCATGCCATTCATATAGATGCATGACTATATCACGAAAATTCTTATCTCTTTCCGGGGTTTCAATAGAAATGCCCCTTTTTCTGCTGGGTACAGATTCAATTAATTCAAGTAATGATTTAAAGTTTATGTCACTATTCAATAATAAAGTTTCTTTTTCATTTTGTGCTATCATGATAACCCCTCCTTTTTTACTATATATTAACATAAGAATGCTTGTTCTGGTAAGTGTCATTCTCTTCACTACTTAGGTGCCCTCTATAAAAAAGCGCTGCTCTATTTCGCTAATAGTCAGGGACATTAGTCCCAGTTTTTTTTGATTGTCAACCTAACATGTATCTAAATTATTCATCTCATAGTACCGACATAATACATAAGTGTTTTGATCCTATCATATCAACTGGAGAGATGCAGCATGTTAAACGTTTTGAAAATGTGGGGATTGAAGGGAAAGCGAACGTCCAGTATGGCAAACACACTGTCCATAGTTCTGTTGGTTATTATCGTCGTTGTCTTTGCTATTTTGGGGACATTCATTTTTTCCAGCACTCGAAACATCCTGCTTAACCAACAAGAAGTTATTCTTCAGACGAAGACGCAGGCAGTTGTTAGTCAATTCGATGCACTATTTAAAGAAAAAGGGTCGCTTGTAAAGCAAATGTCGACCAACGAGCTATTCCAGCAGTACATAGAAACAACGGAGTCCTCAGAGGACGCGACCAGTTCTACGTTCGCGGCAGCCACTCAGAAGACGCTTGCAGCTATTGTCAAAGAAGAGCCCTCGTTTGCGGATGCCTGGATTGCAAGCTTGGATGGAAAGGGGTTCTGGCTGCAAAATGATGGTGCGGCGTCCGCAGCAGATTTTGACATTCAAAGCCGCCCGTATTACAAGCCTGTATTGGAGGCTAACGGGCTGTACTACTCTGAGCCATATGTAGATGTCAGTTTGAAAAAAGTATTAATAGGAATCTTTTACCCTATCAAGAATGAGAATAATGAAATGATTGGCTTCGCAGCGGCGGATATTGCCTTCGAGGATATTCCGTCCATTATGGAAAGTTACTCTCTGGGAAGTACAGGCCGCTCCATTCTGATCTCCAAGGATGGGGATATTCTGTACCATCCGGATCAGGAGAAGGTTTTGAAGGAGAAGATTACTGCTGACCCTGGTGAACTGGCCAAGATCGGCAAAAAAATGATTGCTGGAGAGTCGGGTATACAGCTTTATAACGATAATGGGGAACGCCGTTATATCGGCTATGCCACCAGTAAAGATACGGGATGGTCCGTGGGTTTAACAATATCGGAGAAAGAGGTTCTCGCTGAATTAAGGACGTTCACATGGATTACGCTGGGCGCATTTGTAGCTGCAACCCTCTTGCTCGTCATCATTTGTTACATCACCCTTCGTTATCTGTTACGCGCCATACCGCAGCTGTTGTCCAAGATTAAGTTGATTGAGCAAGGGGACCTGACGGTGCAACTGGATGCAAAGTCCAATAATGAGATTGGACAGATCGCTAACGGGCTGAATACGATGGTGCAAAAGATTCAGGGGATGCTCCAGCTTGTTGGTAACTCGGCGCAAGTCCTGAATCAGTCATCCAATGATCTGCAGTCCATATCCGCAAGAACGGCAATAACCATGAACGATACATCTACAGCCGTTAATGAGATCGCCAATGCAACAAACTATCAGTCAGTCCATACGGAAAGTATTTTAAACAAAACAGGAGCGTTATCCGGTCATATTGATGAAATGGCAGCTGATACTGGGGTCATGGAAGCGATGGTGCAGACAGCAGTCGGTCAGAGCGGCCAAGGACTCGCAGTGGTCGAACAATTATCGTTATGGTCTGAGGAAAACCATCGTTCCACGCAGGCCGTCTCCTCTATTATCCAAGAGATTGATCTTAGCCGAAATGAAATATCTAATTTTGTGGAAACGGTGAAACAGATTGCAGCTCAAACGAACCTGCTTGCGCTCAACGCCTCCATTGAGGCTGCACGTGCCGGTGAAAATGGTCGTGGATTCGCTGTCGTTGCCCAGGAGGTTCGCAAGCTTGCGGAGCAGACCGCTCTGGCAACAGAGGAAATTAACAAGAAAGTACACCTTATTGAAGAGCAAACGAAGCTTTCAGTCGAACATACTATGCGTGGTATGAAAATTGCGGAGGAAAATACCCAAGCCGTAGAGGATACGAAGCAAGTCTTCTTCGGCATCAACAAGGACCTGGAAGACCTGAAGCTGCGCATGCTCAAGATTGCCAGCAGTACCACCAATGTGCATCAGCACAAGGAGGAGATCCTTCAGGCGCTAGAGATCATTTCTTCCACCACAGAAGAGAATTCTGCTTCTACAGAGGAAGTGAGCGCAAGTACGCAGGAGCAACTCGATAGCATTGAACAGGTTGCTGCCCTTTCAAAGGAATTAAATCAGTTATCCAACAAATTACAGGACGAACTAGGTCAGTTCAAGGTTAAATCATTATAAGTGTTGTTTCCCTTCGGGAAGAGTAAGACCGAGCAAAGGGGTGTAGTACCTAAAAGCGCCTAGTCGTTCTTCACTGAACGATCAAGCGCTTTTTTGCGACCAAATGAAAGTAACGATGTTAAAAAATGGGGTGCATCACGTGAAATGGGAAGAAGTGCTCATCGTGCATGTTGTAATAGGGAAAACGATCAACCTGCGGAATGACGATGGAGATTCAGTAGTCATGATTTCTTTTACAGGCCATGTGACAGGCAAGTATTTCGAGGGGAGTGTCCTTGAGGGTGCGGTGGATACCCAAATTATTGGGCGTTTTGGTGATCGTCACAGCTTATCGGCAAGATATCTGCTTCAGGGAACGGATCATACAGGCCAGGCTTGCGAAATATACATCGAAAATAATGGGGACATCCACAAGAGTCCGAAGAATGTGTTGTTTCGTACTTCTCCCCGCATAATTACAAACAGCAAAGCCTTGGATTATTTGAATGGGGATGTACTCGTTGGGGAAGGACTGCAAACAGAGTCGGGCATCGACATTACAATTTACAGAGCCTTATGAGGCTTTTATATAGCGGTCTTTAGCTTTGCCGTAAAAATCCATTAAAGACCCAAGGGTGCGTGCCAATGGCGGAGCAAATATATAGACAGCAATTTGAAGAGATCATTCGTAACAGTGAGTGGTTTACGTCCATTTTGAGAGCTGTGCGTCTTTGTAATCCTCCGGATTGGTATGTGGGTGCGGGGGGATTCGCAATATAGTCTGGGAGTACCTGCATGATTCGGCTGAGGACAACACTTATTCACGAGATGTTAATGTCGCTTTTTTTGATCCAAGCATCTTTGGTTATTCTGTTCCTCCGTTGGCATAGTGACGATAATATCGTTTTTGCGTGGCTCCATCTATTGCCTGACAGCAAACAAAAGGTGCTGAGAAATTACTTCCATTTACTTGAGAATAGAAAGGAAATAGTAGATATGATTCATTGGTTTCGACACTTACCGTATAAGTCTATGGATGAATCAGAATGGAGGCCATTCATTCATAATGATTGGTTCCGAGAGCATTATATGAAATTTGTTTATCTGATGATGGCCATTTTATTGCTGGCACCTATGGCTTTTGAGAGAGGGTTTGCTTTTGTTGCGAATGTCCCTATTATTCCAATAATCGTTCTCGTGTTTATCATTCATGAAGTTATTCATATTCTCGTTATATACACTAAAGGTGATATTAGTTTAACATTCAAGGGAATATTCTTTTGGCTCCATACGAATGCAACGTTGTCCAAAACAAGATTTTGGCTCTTTATGAGCCTGCCCTTTATCCTATTATCGGTAGTACCTGGCGTTGCAGCATTATTTGTATCAGGAACGATTCAATCACTTCTGTTGTTTATTTGTTGGATAAATTTCATTATTTCTTCCTCGGATGTAATAAACTCATTATTAATTTTAATTAAGCCTAATAGAGCTGTATTTTGCAATGGGAAATACCGAGTAACCGAAATTTCGCACAAATAATAGGGAGGAGAAGTAGAGGATTCAGGTTTTATAGAGTCAGTGACGAGCATGATGGAAGCCGATTGCGTTCTTATGGACGATTTACCCTTCTACCCAACAACAATTTTATTTAGAAATATGATTATAAATGTAAGTATATAATAGGAGATGTCATAATCGATACTATGTGGTGTATTCATGTGATGGCTGCATTTTGCAAAATGACCCTGCCCGTTTCATTTATAGAAGGCTGAATGACCTATTCTGTTGTAACGATCTTGTCCTTCATTTTTAAAATGATGTAATTCGAGGGTGGGTGTACTCTATGTATGATAGCAAGGTGAAGGTAGGCGATTCCGAGGAACGCATAGCTGTCCAGATTGACCAACTGGAACGGCATTATTTGGTAGGGCGGGACATTGAAATTCAGTATTTCTTACACCAATTGATAGACGGCGGACAACAGGGACGGTTATTGAATCTCTATGGTACCGGCGGCGTAGGAAAGAGCTATTTAATCGATGAATTCCGTCGTCTGGCGGTGAATGCGAATGCCGTCTTTCTGCTGCTGGACAGCCGGGGCTTCTCTCATACACCGCAGGACTTCTGCACGCAATTGCTGCGAATACTCGGCTATCCGATGAAGCAGCTGCAGCAGATTGCCGAGCCGCAGGCCCTTCTAGAGCTATGCCATGACATCCTGAGGGAAAAGGCGGCGAATCAGAAGCTTGTCCTCGCCTTTGATACATTCGAGGATATGGGGGATATGGAGTACTGGCTGAGAGAAGCATTTCTCCCACAATTGCACCCGAAAATCCTGCTTATCATCGCGGGTAGATTCCCCTTGCAAGGTTTATGGCTCAGTTCTCCAGCATGGCGCCAATGGATACACAGAATGCCCATTGGCGATCTGGATTATATCTCCGTTAAGCAATATCTGGAGCGCTCGGGCATTTCTCAGGAGCCGATGATCAAACAGATTTGGATGAAGACGAAAGGACATCCCCTCTCCTTGTCCTTGATTGTCTCGACGACGATGCTTCAGGACATTCAGGGATTGGCATTGGTAGATGAAATCGAAGTATTCGAGCATATTCTGAGCATTTGGTTAAAGGAGGTTCCGGACGTCAATCTTAGGGAGCTCGTAGAAACGGTAGCTGTGCTGCGGCATTTTAACCAGGAACTGCTCTCTGATATATTGGATCGGAAGGTAAAGACGGATGTATTCCAAAGGCTGGTTGGACTTTCCTTCATTCGGAGAGTGGATAGGGGCTGGATCCTCCATGATTTAATGCGGGATGCTATCAGCAATGGACTGCGTTTGCGCCAGCCTGAACATTACGACTGGTTATGGAAGCGATGCATCATGTATTACCACAGCAGGATGACTAACCCGTCCAAGAGAAAGACGATTACATGGGAGGCCGTCGAATGGTACTATTATATCGGCGACCATGTCGTTCGCAGTCTCTGTTTTCAGAAATTGACTCCGCTTCTCATGGAGCCGCTCAGTCCGTCCAATTGGGCGGAGGCAGAGCAGTATTTGGACAATCGTCGCATCAATCTGAGGGAAGTTGTCCTTCCTCTCCAGAACCAGGACACGGGGGAGAGGTTCGAGTATATGCTTTCTAAAGAAGAAGGCCTGTATCCGATTAAGCATATTCATCTTCAAGAGCTTTACGAGCTCGATCCTGGCATTGTTAAGCTAATGAGAGATCAGGATGGGGCTATACGCGGTCTGACGGCAATCATTCCGATTCATACAGGGACGCTTAACTACTTGCTAACTCATCCGCTGTCCTCCAGTTATTTCCAAAATTTGCCGGACCATAAGCTAAAGGAACTCCGGGTGCCGAATGAACATATTGCGGGTTATTTTGTGAAATCGATCGATGTGTCTGATTTTGAGGACGAGGCGGTACGTACAACTGCGGGGCTAGCGTTCGTCTCACTGCTTATATCTTCTGGTTACGTCGTGACGACTGGCCCTACGGAGCTCCCCTTCTTAAAGGAGTTCCATCTTAGCTTGGGGTGTGAGGAGGTGAAGAACGTTGCACATTACGATTATGACCCTAACACGCCTACGCCCTATTACGTTCTTGATACGAGGGGGGATAAGCTGCAGGATTATTTGAACAAAATGATCACGTCCTTCGGTCTTTTAGATCATGCCAAGCAACAGGATGATGGGATGGGGATGCTGTCCGAGCGGGAGAAAGAAGTAGTGGTTCTGCTGGCAAAAGGTTATACGAATCAAGAAATAGCGGCGGACCTGTGTATTTCAGAAGTAACGGTCAAGAAGCATTTGACCGCTGTATTTCGGAAGTTGAATGTCAGAAATCGAACGCAGCTCGTTAACAGCTACATGAAAAAAACCTGATGATTATAAACAGACAAGTTTTCTCTTAGGAGAGAGCTTGTTTTTTTTGCCTGTGAGGAGAACGAAAGTATACCCGAATTCGACTGTTTTGCTACGTTCGGATAATAGAATGCGCGAAAGCAAGATGGTATTCTTGATAATATTAACAAACTTGTGAATGAGATCAAAAAAAACTACTAAGCATACCGAGAGCGTGGTGAGAAAGGTTGTTATCTCATTTAATTAAGAAATCGCTTACACCAAAAGGGCCGAACACCCTAGCGTTCAAGCCCTATCATTCTTACGCAGCAGCCGTACTCAAGCCAGGTAATCCCGACAAGTATTTCGAACATTTGCACAAGACAGGATTTATTGATGGGGATCCTAACGTATTGAAAATTGCGACATTGCCTGAGTTTTCCCTTAACGGGGACACCAACCGGTTGATTCCAATCGAACGATTCGATTATGAGCAAATAAGAGATGAGATTGTGAAGCAAGCGAAAAACGTTGCGAGGGGTGTTTTGTTGTGTGTGGGTACCGTGGCTGTAAACACGGGGCAAGTGAACGAGTCCGGTAAAAAAATTGGCGTGAATAGAGGTTGTATGATTGCGACTGGCACCGGCGAATTCATCGAGTGGGACAAAATGTCGGTAAGCACCTTGGATAATTGGCCCAGTGACTTTGAGGTGCAGATCGGTGCGAAAGAAGAGGCCGTTTTGGTCAAGCGATTGATGGACAGCGGAAGAGACGTCGTTATTTCGTTCCGTACTTGCCTTGATATTAAAGCTCCTCCCGGATTCGATATTCACCCCGATTTGATTATTTCTCCGGCGTTTGGCTCGCCGTTGCAGGCAGACCCCGTTCGTGCTCCTTATCGGGACGGGGTAGTGATTTTATGCGATAACGGCGGTGGAGATTTGCAAAATTTGATTGAAAATCAAAGGGAAATCATTATTGATTACAAAGATGGGAGCGAAACCTACATCAAATCTGGCTTATGGGACGTAGTGTCAAAAGATATCGGCAAATATAGGCTCCTGAGACCAACCAACCCTTTGGGCAACATGTTATCAACTTGGCTGCACAGTCTCGTCCCAAGCTTGGAAAAATACCGGGAAATCGCGGACATCTATTCCAAAACCCATTCATTCGGTAAGTTTTATCCCGATTCGGGCATAGCGATAACGAAGGTCAGACCGCTTGCTGATCTGACCAGGGAGCAAGACGCAGCAAGGCGTCTGCATGTGGACTTTACCGTGTTTTACGAAAGCAAACGGCAGGATAACATGGCGGAACAACTGAAGGAACTGTCCAAAGCGATTCAGTGGGAAAGGCTGGAGAGCGAAACAAATGCGTTCATAAAGGATTATGTGGACAGACAGCTTAACCAGAAAGACGCTTTGTCCAGACGTGCGCAGGATTGGGTAGCTGAAATGAACGGCAATGCGTTTCAATGTGAACTGCTGGACCACATCAATTTGAAAGTGTTGGAATTGCTCATCAGCACCGGCGATGAACGACACAGCGAGCTTGCCAAAGAGTATCCGTACAAGCTGGTTCAACTTGTGCAGGAAACCATCAGCAGTGATATTTTTAAGCGAATTACGGAGGGTTCGGCAGAAGGCTCCTATCTCGGTGAACTCCTTCATAGTCGCGTGTTGGCTGAGCAAACTCACCTGTTATCTGAAAGAATCAGTGAAACGCAACGGGAACTGGTTGCAGACACGAGCCGAATGGAAACGACAATGCAGGAATTGCAGAAAAGATTCGAAGACGCGAAGCAAATTCAACAGGAGCTCGAACGAAGGGTGGACGACCACGAGTTGCTTGACCGGAAGAAACGGCTTGAAAAAGAAATTTTCGATTTAAAGAGGAAAGCCAGGGACCTGGAGAAGAAGAGCGAGGAAAAGAAACGAGAAGAACTTGAACACTTAAAGGATCTTAAAGAAAAGCAAAAAGAACATAAAGAAGCGGAAAAGAGAGCAAAAGAAAAAAGAGCTAGAATAGTTCACCTCAAATAGCGTGAACGGCTGCGGGAGCGAGGATTGCCAATGAGCAATGGTAGACACTTGCAACAAAATCATGAAGATTACGTATTGCTGTCGCAAATTCAAAAGGAAAATCAAGTATTGATTCGGGATGATTCAATTATTTACTTGAGCACCGAGGACAATGTTGCTATCGGCGAGGGCACCAAATTTGGTGGCTATCATAACAAAGTGTACCTGTACGCCGAGCAGTTTACCTTAAGCGGGGCGTTTAAGCTGTCACACGGCATTCTTTCGGCCAGCCAGATGTCGACGCTTGGGGAAGCGACATTTGATTTGCAAGGCAAGCCCGGCTCCACGACGGTTGAAGGTACCGACGACATGGGTGGAGCAGACGGCGGCGATTTGAGTTTGTTTATTGAGAATGCAGCCGTTAATGTGCCCCATTTTATGGTGAATGCCAGCGGCGGTAATGGAGGAAATGGATCGTCTTCGAAAGCAAAAGGAGGGGATGGAGGCAACGGCGGGTCCGGCGGAAAGGTCAGGCTTCTCTATGGCCATCCGTATTTAAAACTAGTGGCTGAACTAAGGAATATTTTCCACAATGAGGATAAAGAGGACAAAATCGAGAAGCTGAACGGCTTTTTGGAGAGAAATCGGGACGCCGCGCCGCTTGAACCTTTCCGACAGAAGCTAAAGGACGCCGCTTCGGCGGAAACGGCCAATGCTGTTATAAAGGAGATGGCCTCCCGTCTGATCGTGCTTGCAGATGGATGGAAGAGCCAAGCGCTGGCAAGCACGGACATATCCGGAGGGATGTACGGTGCCTATGGCGAAGGCCTTGTCAACGGGAATAACGGAAAAAACGGAGCGCGCGGAATGGTTCACATCATGCCTGTCAGCAGCGCAGCGCAAATGGAAAATATGCAAGAGGAATTCTTTTTTCCTTGGATACATCCCGTTCAATGTCAAATGCTGTTTGAGAAAGCCCGCTTGCGTTATTTCTGCCTGGAGCCATCGGACCGTGAGGCCATTTCGGAAACAATGATCTACTTCAGAAGATTGCAGCAAAAAACGTCGCCGTTTGAACAGGTAAAGGCGGGCAGCACGCTAGAAAAGCTGTGGTCGAAGTACGAGCAGCACGTAGCCGCGGCAGGAAGTGTTCATATTTTCAAAGATTTGCATGACAAAACCGTGCTGTATTTGAACAGATTGTCACAGGGGCTTGATTATTATGGATACAAGTACAATTATGTGCCAGTCGTTTCATTCGATTTTTGCCGGGAGCAGCTTGATGCGCTTATTGCCAATTTTAAAACGATTCAAAAAGAATATGTGTTGCAGCTGGAATCGCTCCAAGACGTCAATCGGGCAAAATCTGCACTGGCTGCGGCCAGACGCCAGGCGGAGTTTACGGTAAGAAGCCATAAGGCTAAAAGAAATAGACTTGTTGCCATGCTCGGAGATACCGCCAGAACGATTGAAAATTATAAGCCTTATATTACCCAAAAGAAAGCATTGGTCGAGGAGAAAATAGAAGGCTTCAGGGCGAGTCTAGAAGAATACTTTGACTGGAACTGGGATAATATTTTCTCCTCGCTTGGTTCGATCGCATTTGCACCGAAGTCTTCCCTGATGTGGATGGTGCACGGCTCCAAAATCGCTTTTGATGGAATAACGAAAGTAACGGGGATCGACGACGTTTCCATCAATAAAGCCTATATGGTCAATCGGATTAGTACGATAACACTAGATTTTCAGAGCTTAAAGGAAGGTTACAGCACCATGCCCGGCGGCTCGCTGCAGCCGGACGATCCCGGAGCGGCGAAGCTGATTGGCGACATGGAAGCGATTGAAGGCTTGCTTCACCAAGTGTCGGAGCAAATTGACAGTTCTGCGTTAAGTGAGGCGCTGCGCGACTATGTAAAGACGGTCATTGATAGAAACGGTCATATTATGACCTATAATGCAAGCGCCTTACTCTTGCTTCAGACGATCAACGAGCAGCAGGAACTGGAAAATACTATTAAACGGTATAATCAGGTCATGATCGAGAAGATGACGGAAGTTTATCCCGAATATACGGGTTTTGTCTCCCGCATGTATTTCGATGCGATCGCCCAAATATTCGAGATGCTTTATTTGACGACCCGCGCCTATAACTTCTGGGCACTTGAGCATACACAATTAAGCGACGTGCTGGGCGGAAGCGTCAAGGAGGTCACTTATGCCGGATTGTTGGGCGCACAAAATAAAATTCTTGGACTTTACAAAGACGCTGTTGGTCATTTCGGAACGAACTGCTCCCATTTTCCCGCCAATCAGCAAAAGGGCATTTCGTTCAAGCTTACTCCGCATCAACTGGACTTCATGAAAAAGAATTATGAAGCGATGGTCAGCATACCGCTCCAAAAACATGAGGCGGATACAAAAAGCCCGTTCGCCGGCTTGGCTGACGTGCGGATTACTAAGGTACGCTGTTTTCTAAACGGTGCCAAAGCGAAGCCGGGTGCGCCTAATAGCGAGGTTTTGCTGAATATTACGCATTCCGGACAGGAACAATTGATTTCAAGAGACAATGCCATCTACAATTTTCACCACGATAAAAGGGAAGTCCCTTTCCAGTACGACATGAACGCTACTGCCAGCGTCGTCATTGATGGTAACTTCGGCGAGTCCCTTCACGGAGAGAAAACGCCTTATGCGTTGTACGGCCCATATACGACGTGGAAAATAGAAGTCGACAAATCCTTTCGAAGCCGCATTGATTTAAGCCAGTTGAAGGAAGTGACGCTTGAATTTCATGGCACCTGCTATTCTTTCCATACCTAATCCTCGAAATGGAGACTGTTTGCCTATGACAACGAATTATCTGGAAATGAAGGATCTTGTTGGAAAAATGGAAGGCAAGCCGACCACCCACGGCTGGGACATCGTTTGTTCATACGACGTCCGTCAGTTGAACGTGTTTTTGAAATCACAGTATGAAGCGGGGAGACTCGCCAGGGAAGTCATGCTGAAAACGGAGCGGGAACATCCGATTGACGGAAAGAAGTATACCATCCAATACGACATCAAATTTGCTTCGCCCGTTATCAGCTTCATTGCCGGGCGTTCCGGTTTTGCGACGCTGACAATGCCCATCGATGAAGGCAGCACCGTTTGGATAATTAATGAGGAAGCCGTGACTAGAACGATTCCGATTCCGGGAGGCACTTACAGCGTGCAAGCCATCGTTCCACTCGTGGCGATCAAGGGAGACACCGGCGAAGTCATCGAGCATGACGATGTCGTGACGTTCAGTGACGGCAATTCACACGACAATCATATTATTGTGCATTTCAATTCGGAGAGGGGAACCTTGTATCAAATCGTTCCGCCGCCGTATCCGAAGGACCACGATATTTTGATCACTTACTTCTTGCCTGTATTGAAAGACTACTTTCAAACGAATATTCAGGGGATCGATTATGCGCTGTCTTCGATTAACAACAAGCAACCGGCATCCGGCAAAACCATTCTGACGCCAAAGTCGTTCGTGTTTACTTCGACGGGGGACAAGAACGATGGGGTTCTTAGTTTGTACATTCAGACGAAAGAAAGCGGCTGCCCGCCTGGCAATCCATCTCCTTCGTTTCAGCCGGGCGATAAGGCCGTACATCCGATTCCGAAAGGTTATACGGCTAGCATCATTTTGTCCAACAAGTTAGTTACGCAATCGTTTTTAATGCCTCAACTGAAGGCTTCCGGTTTTTCGGTCGAGCTATCCAATCCGATTAGCGGAGGCGGGATATTCGCTGTACTGCGGAAAAACCAAAATATAATTTCCGTTGGAAAAAGTGGGGAAAGCTTCTTTGAAAGTCACAGCTATGACGGGCTGCAAATTAGCATGCACGATAATCCCATCAATATGACGTTGCAGAAAGGCGGAATTACGCTTAAGTTTGAGGGGAATGCGCTTTCGAAGTGGAGCCAACATTCAAAGTTTTCGGAATCATACTCCCCCCATGGCAGCGTTAATATTAAGATCTGGCTTCATAAAGGGCCCGTGCCGTTGACGCTAAGTGCGGAGGACGTAATCGGGTTGCACATTTCCGTCGATCCGTACGAATTTACGGTTGATTTGCAGGGGGAGCCTTGTTATATTATAGACTTTGGTTGTACGGACACCTATCCTAGGTTTTACGAATACTTGAAAGGACAACTTCAATTCCCTGCAATCGATCTTCATTTGCCAGGCTTGGACTTTTTCAATACGACGAATTTGCTGGCACCAGGTCAGAACGTTATCGGACTGGACACGTCCAAAGGTGTGCAAACGCCGCACGATTTTCTGGTCGTCGGCAACGTAACGAATCTGAAGCAGTTGCGGGAGCTTCGCACCGAAGCGGCTGATGGGTTTAATCGAACTACTTAATGCTGCGATGGGACAGCTCATATGTTTTAGTTGTTTTGAAATTATTGAAATATCAAAAAAGCGCTTGATTGTTCCTAGCTGGACGATCAAGCGCTTTTTTCGCGATTAATCGCTCATGTGACGATGTACTCCTTTGCTTTGTGTCCATGAGTATCAAGGTAAGTTTGCACGCGCATGCGATGCCACTTGATTCACAACCTAACGCGGGACAGCGGTCTCATCCCTTGTATGGTCCATAAAACGGGAGAGTCAACAACATAGATTTATAGTGATACTAAAAATCCCTCGCCTTTAAGCGTGAGGTTATCCAATTTCTGTTTCCTCATTGCGCCAAGGGGGCAATTTTTTTCTCGTTTGTTCGAACCAGTCTACCAGCTTTTCTGTCAAGCCGATCCGCAGCTCGTTTGTAAATAGATGATCCATCTTATGGTAGTGCCTCTCCGCTTCTTTGTGCCTTCCGCTTGCCGTATACAGCTTCATCAGCGCAAGCCCGTCCTCTTCGTTATAAGGGTCCGTATCCTGAATCCGTTCGTACATCGTCAGCGCTTCCTCCAGCATCATGGCTTTCTCATAGTATCGGGCTAACGATAGGGCATTCTGTTTCCATAGCTTCCGTAGTCTTTCGCGTTCGTCCTCTACCCACCCATAACCGATCTCTGGTAAATAGTCCCCTTCATAAAGCGAAAGCAATCGCTGAAGCTTGGAGTGACTTTCGGACAAATTTAAGCCGCTCACCTGGCGCAAACCGTTTTCCCATTCATCCACGTCAATCCGAATTCGGCTTGTGTCGAGTATGTAGCCTTCTTGCATAGTCCTATTTTGGATCGGGGCATCAATTCCCATTTGCTTCAAGCACTGTCTAATGTGATAAATCGATGTGTACAATTGATTCGCCGCCTGTTTAACATCAAGCTCCGGCCACAGCAGTTCCAAAAGTGTTTCCTTGAGGACGATATTGCCGCGTTGGTGTAGCAGGTAAGCAAACAGAGTCTGCGTTTTTGCCGTACGCCATTTCGGTATTTCCGGAGACCCGCCACTTCTCTGAAAACGGAGAGACCGAAAACATAGAATGCGAGAAGGCGGTATTGAGCGCATATCTTCTTTATGCATTCTTTTTTGCATCAGCCGCGTTATCGTTTGATCCAAGCGTGCTTGATACAACGGTTTAAGCAAATAATCGACCGCATTCAGCTCAAAAGCTTGGACAGCATACTCGCTATATGCCGTTATAAATATAATATCAACTCCCGGACAAGCCTCCTGTGCCAGTTCTACCGCTTTGATTCCCGATATTTCCGGCAAGTGAATATCGAAAAATACGACGTCTGGCTGAAGTTCCGGCATTCGCATAATAGCCTCTCGCGCATTTCCAAACGAGCCGACCACCGAAATACCGGGATATCCCGACAGCATTCGCCGAATCTGGTTTAACACCAGCGCTTCGTCATCCACCAGCATGATCTTCATGTATTTCACGCTCCATAACATGTATGCATTGTTTTTTGGCAAGATTCGACTTGTTATACCAATACTATCGGAATTTTGGTAATGGATGATTAGATCTGTCCGAGCAGCCATGTCCAATTAGAAGTAGTCTCAGTCGGTTGAATTACCTTGATAATTCGGGGTTAATTTCAAGTATTTCATTAGCACGTGAGCGAAAACAGCAAATAAAGCAGGTGTAGAGATCCTGTAAAGCCCCTTTTGTTACGATCACCCCTGTCGAAAGTAAGTGAATGATATCAAGATATAGGATCAAGGGCCTTGGAATCCCTATGGGACAGGGTGGGGGGAAGCGGAATAGAAAAAGAAAGATTGTTTTACTTCAGTGTGAGCAAACGTGCCTGAGTTAGATAGGGATAGACAAATTTTTCAAGAAGAAAGGAGAACCCTGCTTAACTGAAAGAAATGTGCAAATATAGAATTTCTATATGCTTTCGTTAGCAGGTATACACAAAATATGAAATTAAAAAATCGAGGAATGTTATCTGTTCTAATAGCAATTATTATGGTATGGACAATGGTGCCACTTCATCCGTTAGAAGTAAAAGCCGCTGCAACATCTACACTTGATCTTGGTACTCCTATTAGTGTAACCGAAACCACCTATCAGCTATCAAATGCTACATTTGGAAGCACAGGTGTCGTGAATGGAGCAGGCGGATACTTTACTGTGGCAGTAAATAATGGTTCTATTGCTGTTGGAGCTCTTCCAAGTGGTATCACCGAGTTGATTAATGGCATAAAAATCAGTGGCATTGTGACTGATCAATCTTCATCTGTAAATAGAGTATTCAATTTTTCAAATGGTATTACTTATGAAGATATTCTGGTTGTTATTCAAAATTTGACATTTACCAAAGCTGTGGGGCAAACCCAAAGTGTAACAGTAAATGTAGCGCCAGGGGCACCATTGACCGATGGAAAAACATCTGTGCGTACCTACAATGGGCGTCATTTTGTATATGTGCAAAGACAGGCTACTACCATGACTTTTAAAGATGCTGTGACGGTTGCAACGAACAATAGCGGTCATCTTTTAGAGCCAAAAGCAAACAATCCACAAGAAATTTTTGCGATTGCTAGTATGTTTAAAGAATTTAAAAGTGCCTTTAGGGGAAATTGGAGCTTTTTAACCTTTATAGGCGCTACTAATACTACAGCACCTAATTGGAACACTTCTAGTTATAGCGCTACAAGATATATATCTAACAGTCAGCCAACAGGTCTTGATACATCGAATGAGTTTGTGCCAAATGGAGCGTATGACCATCTTACACTTCTGCTAGACACGACTAGTAATAAAATTGGTTACTTAGCTGTGAATAATACACACGGCAGCAGCAGCGGATATTTTGATCCGGGAGTTATTGTCGAGTATAATTCAGGGGTCATTAGCAACAATATCACAGCCATAAAATATATTGGGGTTTCAGAGTTGAAAGATTTGACGCTGTCGAGCGGCACGTTAAGCCCGGCATTTGCGGCAGACACCACAAACTATACGACAAGTGTGCCGAACAGCGTGAGCGACACGACAGTGACGGCAATGGAATTTGATGCTGTTTATTCTACGGTGACGGCGAGCGTGTACAATAGCGAAGGCATGTTGGTACAAGGTCCGATTAACTTGACAAGTGGCGTCGCTTCCGATTCCCTGCCGCTGAGCGTAGGCATCAACACGATCAAGGTGGTCCTGATGACTCAGGACGGCACGACGCAAACGTACATTATAACGGTGACGCGCGCCCCTAGTGGCGGCTCCGGTTCCACCGGAGGTTCGACACCTGCACCTACATCCACTCCGGCTCCTACTCCGGCATCGGGCGTGAAAACAACCGTTAACAATGAGGACAGCAGCTTCGCTACTGGCACAACGGCAAACAACGTGACGACCGTTGTGATTGATCGAGATAAACTAACGGCTCATCTCTCCAAAGGCGACGGACAGCAGTTGAATGTGCTTGTGCCTGGCGAGGGTGACATCAAGGTTGCAGGTTTGACCGCAGCCACCCTGAAGCAGTTGTCCGATACCGGCTCCACGCTGAACATCGAGAACCTGCTTGCTATTTATCCGATTCCAAGCACACAACTGGATCTGGGTTCGATCACTAAACAATGGAACGGCGCGCCGCTTGGCGAAATTGCAGTCGATTTGGATATCAAGAGATCGTCTGACGCATTAAAAGCCGCAGCAAAAGAGCAAGCGACCAAAGATGGCTACGATCTGCTCGTCAATCCGGTCGATTTATCGCTTAGCTTCACGTATAACAACCAAACCGTTAAGCCGGATCAATTGAAGGGCTACGCGCCGCGCTATATCGCTTTGCCTGAAGGCATTGATCCGAACAAAATTACGACCGGCGTCATTGTTAATCCGGACGGTACCGTGTTCCATGTACCGACAGTCGTCACGAAAATCAACAACCGTTACTTTGCAATGATCAACGACCTGCGCAGCCAGGGTAGCTACTCGGTTATCTGGAATCCGCAAAATTTCGATGACGTGAAGAGCCACTGGGCACAGGCGAGCATCAACAATATTGCAGCCAGACTGCAGCTTGCAGGTACAGGCAACAATACCTTCTCCCCGAATCGCAGTATTGACCGTTCGGAATTTGCCACGATTGTGGCAAGCGGACTTGGTTTAATGCGCGAAGGTGTATCCGGCACGCCTTATAGCGACGTAGCACCATCGAGTTGGTACCACGATGCCGTAACGATTGCCAGCGAATTTGGCGTTATTAAAGGCTTTGATGACGGTGCTTTCCACGGCAGTGAACGGATTACAAGAGAGCAAGGCATCGCTATGATCGCCCGCTCCCTTCATATTGTTCAGCCGCAAGAAGCGCTGAGCTCACTGGAAATCAATCAGCTTCTTGCTCCTTATAGCGATATGGACCAAATCTCCGGGTATGCCCGGGAGTCCGCGGCCCAACTGATTAAGGCTGGCATCCTGCAAGGGATCGGCAAACAGCAGTTGAACCCGAAAGCGGCGATGACGCGCGCGGAAACGGCGGTTATGGTTGAAAGATTGCTGAAAGCTACGAAGTTGATCGACTAGTATTAAGGATTAAGAGGGGGCTAACTGCCTCCTCTTTTTGTGCGACGGGCAGTCGCATCCTAGTTCACGAACGCACTATAAGTAATTACTACAAACAGCGGTAACGCTACATCTGTAAAAACGCACCGAGAGTTTAGAACATTACATTTCTCGGAGGTGAAATAGTCACAACACTGGCTAATATGCCTAATCACCCGATTTATGGAACAAGGGATTCCCGCTGTTCTTGTCGAAGTATGAAAGCTATCGGACCGGGACTTAGCATTTTCAAGCACTTGGCAGAACTGAACGGCGAATCGTTGGGAGTGAGCTCTATATGATTTGGATAAAAAACAAAACCGCCCTGAAATATGCTGTGACGTTCATCCTGTTTCTCTCTATACTTCTTGGCATCCGGTGGCTTTGGTCCGGGTTTTTCCTTACGCCTGAGCATCCTCGTGCGGTTCAAGGCGTGCTCGATCTGCGCGGCTGGGACTTCGCCAACTCCCGTTCCATCACGCTGGACGGTGAGTGGGATTTTTATCCGGAAGCATTCGTCACGCATACAAACAAGGATTGGAAATCCCTGAACAAGCGTAATATCATGGTTCCGGGAGATTGGCGAAGCGCTTTACCAGCAGATTCAAAGTCCTCGTTTGGATACGGTACGTACCGGCTGCGCATTCTGGTCGACCCTTTGCCGCAGCAGTCCTTCGAATTCTGGATTCAGGAAATTCAAGCCTCTTCAGTTGTTGAATTCAACGGACAGATAGCAGGAGTCGGCCAACCGACGGAGCAAGCGGATACATATAAGCCCCGCCGGATTTCTTATACCCCACTTTATAAGGCAAACGGAGTGAATGAGATCGAGCTGCTCGTACGCGTGGCCAATTTTGATAATCCGCTTAATGGCGGTATTGTCAGAGACATCCGCTTTGGGTCGGATACGGCCATTAATACCGAACGATGGATCTCTATTGGCTTTCAGATTATGACCTTCGTGGTACTGATGTTTCTTGGCTTGTACACCGTGATGTTATACTTTCTCAGTTGGCAAAAAGGGTTGCTTGCCTTCTTTATGCTGCTTTTGACCTCCGGGATTACGATTGTGTCTGATAACGACAGCCTGCTGCTGGTATGTATGCCTTTTATCAATTATGCATGGGCACTGAAAATTAAATTACTCTCTTACTCGTGGCTCCCCTTTTTTTTTCTACTAATTACCGGAATTTTTGCCAAGCTCCGAACAAACACGGTTTTGTTCCGTACGTACACCATTGTTCTGGCTTTGTATTCAGGATTTATATTGGTCATGCCGCCCCCGCTCATTTATTATCTAATCGAATTTAAAATATTCAGACTGCTTTATTGGTTTCCAATGGCTTGGGTTATCTATCTGATTGGCAAACTTATAGCCAGAAATCAGCCCGGTGCCATCTTCCTGCTGCTTGCTACCATGAGCATATTATCCAGCTCCGCATGGGGACTGATTAATGCTCACTTGAAAGTAATAAACGTGTACTTCCCGTTTGACGTTCTAGTGGCTATTGTCAGTTTTTCCGCGTACTGGATTAATCAGTACTTTCGCAATTCCCAAGAAAACGCCAAACTAAACGAGCAATTAAAAATGGCAGACAAACAGAAGGACGATTTTCTGGCCAACACATCCCATGAATTGCGAAATCCCTTGCACGGAATGCTTAATATGGCGCAAACCGTCCTTGACAGCGAAAAACATTCATTGAGCCGCGAGAGTGTCCAAAATTTGGAGCTGGTAATGACGGTCGGTCGGCGCATGTCGTTTATGTTAAATGACCTGCTTGATTTGACTCGTCTCAAGGAGAGTAACATCCGTCTGCACATGCAGACCGTTCAGGTGCAGGCGATCGCTTCCGGCGTATTCGACATGCTTCGCTTCATGACCGTTAGTAAACCGATCCGGCTGGTCAATGAGATTCCGAATGAGTTTCCTCCTGTGATGGCCGACGAAAACCGACTCATTCAAATTTTGTTTAATCTCGTTCACAATGCAATCAAATTTACCAACGAAGGAACTGTCGCCATCCGGGTGGTCGCACAAGATGGGAAGGCGTACATTAGCGTTGCGGATACGGGCGTCGGCATGGACGAGGAAACGCTGCAAAGAATCTTTAACCCTTACGAGCAAGGCGACTCAGGTATGACGGCGGCGCCCGGGGGTGGAATCGGACTGGGCCTCGGCATTTGCAAACAGTTAGTGGAGCTGCACGGAGAAACGTTGGAAGTGAAATCTGCCTCTGGCCAAGGTTCGGCATTCACCTTCGCTTTGGCGCTGTCCGATTCGCCCGTTCAACGGGAAGCGGATTTTGCAGCAGTCCTCCCGCTTGTCTATGCAGAAACCGCCGCGGCTACCGACTCGAACATCCGTTACGGTACGGATGACGATTCTGCCGTTGTGGAGGGATCGGTGCGTTCTTCGGTATTGGCTGTGGACGATGATCCGCTTAACTTGAAAATACTGGAGAACATTCTGGCTGGAAAATCTTTCGACATCGTTGCGGTTACGAGCGGCAAGGATGCTTTGTCTCATCTGAACACGAGAGTATGGGATCTTGTTATTGTTGACGTCATGATGCCTCATATGTCGGGGTATGAGTTAACAAGAGCTATTCGTGAGCGCTATTCGAGCTCGGAACTGCCCGTTCTGCTTCTGACCGCGCGGAACAACCCTGAGGATATTGCCACCGGTTTTTTGGCTGGGGCTAACGATTACATTGTGAAGCCTGCGGATGCGATGGAGTTAAAGGTTCGGGTGCGGGCATTAACGGATCTGAACCGTTCCGTACGCGAACGCCTGCGTATGGAAGCGGCATGGCTGCAGGCGCAAATAAAACCGCACTTTTTATTCAACACCCTCAATGCGATAGCTGCGCTTAGCGACGTTAATCTGAACAGAATGCGCCTACTGCTCGACGAATTCGGTAATTATCTACGGGCCAGCTTCAACTTTCAAAATTCCGAGCTGCTTGTTCCGCTGAGACAGGAGCTTGCCCTCGTACGTTCTTATTTATATATCGAAAATGAACGTTTCGAAGGCAGGCTGAGCACGGTTTGGGAAGTCGAAGCGAACATGGAGCTGAGGCTTCCCCCGCTTTCCATACAACCGCTTGTCGAAAACGCAGTGCGGCACGGCATCATGAGTCGTTCGTCGGGCGGAATGATTCATATTCATATCGCCGAATATGAGGATCGTACTGAAGTAACTGTTTCCGATAACGGCGTGGGGATGGATACAAAAACGCGGCAACATATATTCGATATACGTTCGAATCAAAGGCAGGGAGTCGGTTTGTTCAATATTAATCAACGGTTGAAACAATTATATGGGAAAGGCCTACACATTCAGAGTGATCCAGGTCAAGGGACGATTGTCGTCTTTGCCGTGCCGAATAATGCGGTGAACCGCCTGATTTAGCAGCTTGCCGATGCGCATCGGCAAAAAGACGACAGCGATACTCCGGACTGTACAAGCAGCGTAAAACGCTCCGGAACTGGACGGAGGATCTGCTGAAACAACATGAGCAATCAAACTGATTTTAATATCAAAAACTCCAAACGGACAACGTGGCAAAAACATAGCTTCATTAGAATAAGTCAAGTGTTGTAATCAACGAGTGGGTATTCAGATATTGTCGCATCAAAATTTTGACCACCCGAATACCGGACTCAAAGTTTTGCGCAACCAATAAGCGATTATCGTCCCTGGGGTCCATGTACCGGGATTCTGCAAGTATTGCTTGTATTGATCGGTGATGATATAAGTCCAAGTGGAAGCAGGGCTTTTCAACCCGAACTTTTCCCACATCGCCGGATCATTCGAGCCTCCGAGCTTTGCAAGCATATTCGCCGACTCTCTATTTATTTTAGCCGCAATTTGCTCGTAGGCTTGGATGATTTGCGCATGAAATTCGTCGATCGGATTGCGGTTAACAAGGCTCGTCAAATGGATGCCTTCGCGAATGTAAGAAACATATTCCAGATGGTCGGCCCAGAATTTGTCGATATAATAAAGCCGTACCCGCTGCTCCGAGGGGCTCATCGGTGTCTCTCCTTTCAAAATTCGGAGCCGCTCCTCGTATAGCATACGCCTCTGATCCTCCACCATGTCCGAATAACCGTTCAGCTCCTGACGGATATGGAAGTTTTGACCCATAATAACACGCTGAATATGGTCAATTTTGCTGTAGAGCACCGACTCTTCGAGAGTCTCGTCCTGCCTAAGACCCCGTATCGCTTTATTAATGCCGAACCTAAGCAGCAACTCATCTTCCAAGCTTACGAAAAATATGGAAGCTCCCGGGTCACCTTGGCGGCCGGATCGCCCGCGCAGCTGGTTGTCGATCCGCACGCTTTGGTGCATATGCGTACCAATCACGTACAACCCGCCCAGCTTGGCGACAGCTTCTGCTTGCGTGGGGTTGCCGCCTCCGAGCCGAATGTCGACGCCACGTCCCGCCATATTCGTAGACACCGTCACGGCGCCGATCTCTCCCGCTTTGGCGATGAGCTCGGCTTCTTTTGCGTCGTTTTTCGCATTCAGAACATGGCAAGCTACGCCGGCAGCCGCTAGCGCCTCCGCCAGCATGTCAGACTCCTCGACGCTTGACGTACCAATGAGAATCGGACGGCCGGCCCTATGGACGGACGAGATTTCTTGTACAAGCGCCTTACGTTTGGCTTCTTTATGGGTATAAATCCGGTGCGGATGGTCGATCCGTATGTTTGTTCGGTTCGGCGGAATTTGCACAACCTGCAGCTCATAAATATGCTCGAATTCTATGGCGGAGGCTTGCGCGGTAGCCGTCATTCCGCAAATCTTTGGATAAAGGCTAAGGAAGTGTTGAAGGGTGATCGTACCAAGCATGATCCCGCCGGCTTTCGCCTGCAGCCCTTCTTTGGCCGAAAGCGCGGCTTGCAGCCCGTCCGGCAAATGCCTGTTCTCCGCCACGCGGCCGGTATATTCGTCAATCAGCTCGATTTTACCGTCCCGGACGATGTAATCGACGTCTCTCTTCAATAACAATTCCGCATGCAGCGCGCAATTTAACGACATTAACAAATGACTATTATGGCTATCGTACAAATTGTCGCATCCCAGCAGCGACTCCGCTCTTGCAGAGCCTGCTTCATTCAAGTAAACGTTCCGCTGGAAATCGTCGAAGTCGAAATGCCCATCCTGCTCGAGCTGCCGAGCCACTTCTGCGAAACGAATGCAGTCGTTGCCGGAGGAGCCCGGCTCTCCGGCGATGACTAGCGGCACCCGCGCTTCGTCGAGAAGCAGTGAATCCGCTTCGTCGATGATGACGTAATGGAAGGGACGATGCACAGCATCGGCTTCGTCTAAAGCGATCGTGTCGCGCAAATAATCGAACCCCGCCTCTTTAGCTGTAACATAGGTAATATCGGCGGCGTACGCTTCCCGTTTCTCGGGCAAGCTCATGCCCGCTTGAACCGCGCTTACCGTTAACCCGAGAAAACGATAGATTGGGCCCATCCAATTCGCATCCCGATTTGCCAAATAATCGTTAAAGGTCAGCACATGAACGCCTTCGCTGGTTAGCGCATGCAGATAAGCAGGCAAAACAGCAGAGAGCGTTTTCCCTTCTCCGGTAAGCTGCTCGATCAAAAATCCCTCGTGCAGAGCGATGGCAGCCATGATCTGGACATCGTAGGGCTGCAATCCCAGTGTTCTCTTCGCTGCCTCGCAGACTAGCGCATAGGCCTCAACTAGCAGCCCGTCCAAAGGCGTACCCGATTTTGCTGCCTTTTTCAGACGGAGGGATTCCGCTTGCAGCTGCTGATCGTCCCATGCTTCCAAATTACGTCCCCTGATGAGCTCTGTCTTGTCCCGATAGCCTTTCAGCTGATTCCGGGTATCGCGGTGTTTAAATTCTTGCAGCAACTTGACGGCTAAATTCATCGAAATTTGATCCCTCCTCGATAGAACTACGTGATTCTATAGTGGCTGGCGCGGCCGCTCTTTTGTCATTTTTTCCTACTCATCCTTTAACCGTCGTTGGTACAAAGCAACAGATACAATCGTTAATACAACCGTCCATGCCAAAATAATAAGGAGGGGTTTTAATAACTCTCCCGTCGTAAAGTCTGTAGGGGGTAAGCCTAGCAAATGAACAAGCTGACTGCTTGGCATGTAATCCAGCACTTTGAAGATCGGATAATCCTCCACTAGAAATGCTCCCCATGGTGCCCCAGAGAATACGATCGTCACAGGAATTATTAATAATGACGCATCAAGCAACGTCTTGGAGAATAGACCACATATCGTCCCGACTGCTGTGTATAAAATAATCGAAAGAATGGTTGCTGCCACAAACGCCCATATACTAGCTGGCTCATAGCCAAATAGATACGTAGCAATAGCCAGAACAACAACAGACATGACAAAGACTAAAGTACTTTTACCGATTAAAACATCCATGGTCGTGGCCGGAGTCATCATTAATGATCGTAAAGTGTTACGCTCCTTTTCTTCCGCAATCAAGCATGCTTGTACGAAACAGGTTAGGAACACAAACGAAAGATTAAGAACTGTAGCGAAAGATCCAGGCAAAGACGAGGCGGCGCCAGCAGCTCGAAGAAGAAGTGCGAGGATAATTGGGAAAATCAACATAATGGAGATCGCATAATTGCGTGAAAACTCTTTGTAATCCTTCACAAATATCGCTTGTACACGTTTCAATGAGATACTCATAGCAGCTCACTTCCTGTCATTTTAATAAAGATATCACCTAGACTTGGCTCTTTCGTTTCCAATCGATCAATTAACCCTCGTTTCATCCAATCAGCTATTTGATCTGCCGTGCCCTCATTGATTGGAAGCTCATATGCTTGACCATTGATTAACTCCACACAAACGACGTTTTCCCGATGCTGTTTTTTAAGCTCTTTTGGTGAGCCGATGGTTTGGATTTGTCCTTGATACAAAATCGCTACACGGTTGCATATCAATTCTGCCTCGGCCATATTATGCGTCGTTAAAAAAATCGTTGTCCCTTTCTCATTTAAGCGGCGCAGCCCTTTATAAATATGCGCGGAGTTTACCGGATCTAAAGCCGAAGTAGGTTCATCCAAAAATAATAATTCCGGCTCATGGATAATCGCGCATGCCAACAGGACACGCTGGCGCATCCCTTTTGATAAAAGATTGACTTTCTTTTTGCGCTCTCCGCTTAAGTTTACAAATTGCAGCACCTTATCGATCGACGATTTAGGAAGATCATATAACTTACGAAACAGCTCCAGATTTTCCTCTATCGTTAATCTCTCATAGAGACCGCTATTATCCGTCAAAATGCCAAAGCGCATCTTCTGTGCAGACTGATTCATCATCTCCGCCGGCTCGTTAAATACACTTGCCTGTCCACTTGTCGGATTTAATTGTGCAGTTAAAATTTTTATTAATGTCGTTTTTCCTGAACCGCTCGGACCTAGGAACCCGAAAATTTCTCCTGACGGAATTGAAAAAGACACATCTGCCAATGCATCCTTACTTCCAAAGCTCTTTCGAATATGTTCGACTTGTATAACAGCCATTAACACCACTTCCTTAGAGTTGATGGCTTAAATATATAAAGAATGCATGCTTCCAGCCATCAAAACCCGCTGAAATGTAGCTGTTATCGCCTGAATGGTACTATCCAATGCTTAATTGGTTCGGCATTACCCCGGAATTAAAGGTTAAGTAGTGTTTTTAATTCCTGTAATTTTGAACGAGCTAATGGAACCACGGCATCTTTACCTGTATTTAATCGCAAACTGTAGCTATTTTTCGTCCAAGTAATAATCTCTCTTATTTTTTGCAGATTAACGATGTAGGATCGATGACACCTGAAAAATCCGAAATGTAACAATCTCTGCTCGAGCTCGGTTAGCGTCAAAGCACAGTGATAATTTTCTCCACCCACATGAACAAGGATTGCTCCATCCATACTTTCTATAAAATCGATTTCAGGCGGATTAAATAAAATCACTTTGTCATTTTTTTTCGTATAAATCTTCTGCAAGGTTATATTGTCTCTATCTTGTTCCTGAACTTCCTGTTTCTCCTCTTCTGAGTCTCGAATATCCAATGGATGAAATCCGAGCTCGTTCAATCGATAAATTTCATCGCAGGAAATAAGGGCATCCTCTAAATTCGATGTTAAAATTAAAATCTGCTTTTCTTTCGAAAGGTCATCCAAAATTCGTTTTAAATGACGACGATCTTGTTCTTCCAAGTAAAAATAGGGTTCCTCCAGCACAAGTGTAGGCTGATGGGCAAAAAAGACACGCAGCAGTGTCACATACATCCTTTTCGATGAGCTCAGATCCTTGATTTTTATCTTCCGTTCTTCTTTTAAAGCAAAATAATCCAGCAGCGAAGCGATATGGTCATTCCTCTCCGTTACTTTGATTAGAAATTGGATTAGCTCTTCCACCGTTAAACGCATATATTCGTTTTGCTGAGCCCGAAATAAATGATATAGGGAATGATTCACTAATTGATTCATTAGAAGCTGCTTTCGCTTCAAGTCCGTTATAATGCTAATCGACTGGTTCGATGTCATATTTAATTCAATCTTCGGTAGAAATAATTCCCCATCATCATACACTGGTTCAAATTGCATGCCGTCCTCCTGATCAGTTCCGCTATAGGATATATTGAACAATTATAAGGTTGGAATACTTTTTTGTCAGTTTCTATTCATTTTGAATCGAAGATTAGTCTCGCTGAGCCGTATCACAGGTAGCAGCAAGTTTCTGCTATTTTATCAATAGAAACGAGTAACCTTTTGCAAAGATACTGGCACTTTGTATATAGAATCTGAATACAGGGGAGGTGGAATAGATGCGGCAGTGGATTGAAGGAGCCCGGCTCGGCGACCAAATCGCATGGGAGCGGATCGTGCAGCATTTTAGTGGCATGGCATTTTCTGTGGCATATGGGAAACTAGGTGACTGGGGTCATGCGGAGGATGCGGTACAAGAAGCGTTCGCGGAGGCCTTCGCCAATCTCACTAAGTTGCAAGAGGCGGATGCTTTCCCGGGATGGTTCAAGACCATAGTCGAACGACAATGCCAGCGGATTCTCCGCCGAAAAATACATGCTGTAATGCCAATGGATGAAACGACCGTAATGGATGCAGAGGAATTGAATGTGGGGTTCATCATAGAAAGGAAGGAATGGCAGGAGAGGATTCATCATTCCATCGAGGGTTTGTCGGACAATTTAAAACTGGTAGTCCAATTATTTTATTTTCATGGATATTCAATAAAAGAAATATCAAGTTACCTTAAAGTAACCCCCTCTGCACTAAAAAAACGGTTGTTCGACGCCCGTAATAAGCTAAGAACGTCACTGCTTGTTACCGACTTTGTATCCATGTTCAATGATCTTTACGAAGGAGGAGTATCGATGCTTCATATTGTAAATGGAGATATTGTCGGCGATAAGTTAAGAAAGGGAAACGTTCGCGGAGATATCTTGGTTTGGAGAGAAGTGTATCCGGTTGGTCCGGTATTCTTGGAAACGGGGGAGCTCCATCAGAGGTCGCCCAGAGTGGAATATTTGGAGAGGACTCTAGGTATTCCAGCAGATGACTATGTGGCAAATTGTAAGTCGCAAGAACAGATTCTGCGGAACTTTCACAAATACGATGAGATCGTATTATGGTTCGAGCATGATTTGTTTGACCAACTCATGCTGAGCTATTTATTGCATTGGTTTTCAAATCAGGCGCTAGGTCATACAAAACTGAATTTGCTGTGCATTGGCGACTACCCAGGTATTGATTTGTTTCGGGGATTGGGTCAACTTACGTCAAAGCAGTTGGAAACATTGTCAGGTACGTGGCAAAGGGTCGGACAGAAGGAGCTTGATACGGGCAGCATAATCTGGGAAGCATACACATCGCCAAATATTGAATCGCATGTTGAAATTTTGAAAAAAGACACATCGGCGCTGCCCTTCGCTCACGCGGCGCTTGAACTGCACTTATCACGCCTGCCTTCCCCCATAAATGGGCTGGGAATCGTGGAGCAGACCATTTTGGAGCTTATTGGGCATGGTGTGGATACCCCACGCAAGCTATTGAAAGAGATCGGGAACCGCTTGAGTGTGCTAGGGATGGGTGATTTGGAATTATGGTATCGGTTAAGGAATATGTCAGAACAACCGCATGCACTAATAAAAATACCGGGAAAGAAAACTACTCCATCCTTTGAAAATGGCAATCTTGCATTAACTGAGATTGGAGAGGAGGTAGTCTCGGGATTAAAGGACTGGATCAAGGTGAAGGGAATAGATGAGTGGTATGGCGGTTTAGGGCTAAATGGTGATTTAGTATGGCGCTGGGACTCTCAAAGAAAGCAATTGATTTATATGGAATAAAGCAATAACCTGCCGTTACAGACAGCACGGAAAGCTGCCCCCGAAATGCAGGGGCGGGGCGCTAAATGATAACACAACGGTTCGACCTTAGGCTTTCCGTCCCACCATAAATTAAGTTCACGTAAATGTGTCGAATTTTGTTGTAACTGATCCAAAAGTCTCCTACTATGAAGGTAGCCACATTACCTTGGAGAAGGCGGGAAATGTTAATATGAACAAAAAGCGGCTTTGGAAAAAATCCCTTACATTACGCAGCAAGCTGGTTTGGGCTTTTGTGATGATCTTATTGCTGCCCAGCCTGAGTATAGGGGCCATTTCCTATGATACTGCCCGCGCCAAGGTGCAGGAGGAAATGTTTGCAAGTGCATCTGGCAAGCTGGCGGTGCTGAATGAAACGATCAATCAGATGATTGGCGCTACTGAAAAAAATGTGGATTTTTTGGCAGATCAGCTGCCAGCCGGCAATATCGGTCCTGTCCAGGGAAATGAGGACCCGTTCGTGCGGGCGGTGCTGGACGCTTACAAACAAAAACACGACGACGTGGAACTAGCTTCGGTGGGCACCGATCAAGGGGTATACGTCAATGCTCCGAAAAGTGCGGTAAATCCTGCAGATTATGATCCGCGCAAGCGGCCCTGGTACATAAGCGCTTCAGAAAATAAAGGGAAGCCTACGATTATTTCGCCCTACATTTCCAGCAATACGGGCAATGTTGTTGTTTCGGTCGCCCAGACTACCAAGGACGGGCACGGTGTTGTTTCGGTCAGCCTGTCGCTGAAGGCGTTGAGCGATTTGGTGAATTCCACCAAGATCGGGACGAAGGGCTATGTATATGTGCTGGATAAATCAAATAAATTTATTGTGCACCCACATGAAAAATCAGGCAGTGAAGCGACAGCTTCGCCATATCCGGACATTTTCGAGCAAAAGCAAGGCAGTCTCGCCTATTCGTCTACGGATGGCAGCAAGCAGCATGCTTTTATTACGACAAATGAAAAAACAGGCTGGGTGCTGGTAGGGGTTATCGACGATAGTGAAGTGAGCGCGGCTGCCCAGCCGATTTGGTATAAGACGCTGATTGTCGTCGCGATTGCTTTTGCAGTTAGCGCACTGATCATCACTTATATGATACGCTCCATTACACGGCCGCTGAAGCAGTTGGTGGCGGCTTCCGAGGAAATCAGTCACGGCAATCTGACGCTGGAGCTTACCGATATCAGCAATGATGAGCTTGGCCAGCTGAGCAGCAGTTTTAACCGGATGACCCAGGCGCTGCATGCTGTCATAGGAGATGTAAACAGTACAGCGATGCAGCTTGCGGAGTCGTCTGAGCAGTTGTCAACAAACGCCAGCGAAACGTCCAAGGCGTCCGAGCAAGTCGCTCTGATCACGGAGGAGTCGGCAACCGGAATTGAAAAGCAGGCAGCCAGTCTGCAGCATACAGCTCAGCAAATTAAGGAGCTGTCCGATGGTGTTCATTTGATAACCGCAAGCACCCAGCAAGTATCCACGTCTGCCCAGCAAGCAACCGGGCTTGTACGTACGGGTACGGCTAAAATTCAAAGCGCTGTAACCAATATGATAGACGTAAGCAATTATGTTCAAAATTTCGCCGGAACGGCACAACGACTAGGCGATCATTCCGTCGCTATTGGCCAATTTGTATCGACCATTACGGGGCTCGCGACGCAAACGAATCTGCTCGCACTGAACGCTGCGATTGAAGCGGCCCGTGCCGGCGAGCACGGACGCGGCTTCGCGATCGTAGCGAGCGAGGTTCGCAAGCTTGCCGAGCAGTCCGGGGATTCCGCGAAGCACATTGCGGAGCTGGTACAGGCGATCCGGCAGGAAATTGACGAGGTCATCGTCAGTGTGAACACTGGTGTTGCCAAGATGGACGACGGCATTCGCTCCGTACAAACAGCAGATGAAGCTTTTTTGAGCATCAATGCGGCTATTGATGACCTGACTTCCCAGGTAGAAGGGATTGCTTTCGCTTCGGAACAAATGTCCGCCAGCACGGCCGAGGTTGTACAGGCCATTCAGTTCGTTAGCGAGGTGTCCGAGCGGAACGCTGCAGGAACAGAAAGTATTTCAGCTTCAACAGAGGAGCAGGTCGCTTCCATTGAAGAAATCGCTTCGTCGGCGGAAGAGCTAGCACATTTGGCGCAAAATCTGCAAACATTGGTTGTTCGCTTTAAAATTTGACCTGATGAAATCTTAGGGGTGCGCCGATCCGCAGAGTCCCGCTCTGAACACCCCGAGGCAGTGCAGCAGATGCTTTCCAGCAGCATCATGATGGGCGACAATGCAGGCAGGCGATTTTAGGACGCTTCAAGCTGCAACTCGTGCAGAAATGGCGAGAATGCAGGGACGCCTACTCGGTAGGCTTGGATATATGTAAAAAAAGTTGCTGGCGCCTGTATTCAACAGACGCCAGTTTTTTTGCATTCGATTACTACTAACCGTATTCGTTAATCCCTGCAACTAATCGTGCAAAGTTTTTACAATTCCTATGTACAGAATAAAAAGGAAAATGCCTAAACAAATCGAATATTATCGAATATAATAAAGGTTTAAATCAGCTTGCGGAGGCCTTGATCATGATTAGAAGTGCGAAATTTCTTATTCCCCCTGCGCGAAGATCATTGGTCGCACGGCCGCGACTAACACGCATGCTGGAGGAAGGCATGCAGGCCAAGCTGACGTTGCTATCCGCCCAAGCTGGCTATGGCAAAACGACGGCGTTAAGCCAGTGGGAGCGGCAATGCAGCTGCCCGATTGCTTGGATCTCATTAGATAAATACGATAACGACTGGAATGCTTTCTGGAATTGCGTCTTGGCGTCCATACAGGAAAGAATTCCGCGGTTCGGGCAATCTTTAGGATTTCTGCTCGAGCAAGAGTCAGCAGCTTCCATTGATTCCGCCATTTCGGCGTTCTTGCATGAACTAAGCACGATCAGCGGTGACTTTATACTGATTCTGGATGACTATCATGTCATTGAGCATGCGCCAGTCAACGAATCAATCAGATATATGCTTCAACATCTTCCCCCGCATATCCACCTTTACATTGCGACAGTACAAATAAGAAATGAATGTATATTTTGATTGACTGACAAGCTTTGGCTGAGTTGCTGAGTTTAAACTTAATGAGGTTAACTAGCAAAAATAGGATGGCTGGATTATACGACTCCAGTATGAAATTTTATAGTTTAAATCTATAGCGTATATAGATTTTATATATTTAACTTATAAAAAGAGCTATGCCATACTATCTCTAACATAAAAGTTGGGAGATGATTCCATGAGCTCCGATCAAGTCTGGCAATCTGATCATTATGACCGTAAGCTTGGGTTTGTATCCGAATTGGGCAAGGATGTTGTCCGGTTTTTAAATCCAATTAAAGATGAACATATCTTTGATTTGGGCTGTGGAACCGGAGATTTGGCTTGTGAAATAAGTCAAGCTGGTGCACATGTTACGGGGATGGATTTATCTGAGTCAATGATCGGGCAGGCACAGCGCAAATATCCCCATATCCAGTTTTTTGTGGGTAATGGCGAACATTTTACCGTAGATTCTACGTTCGATGCTGTCTTTTCCAACGCAGCGCTGCATTGGATGAAGAACCCGAGCTCGGTACTGGCCGGTGTATGGAAAAGTTTAAACCCTGGTGGCAGGTTTGTTGCAGAGTTCGGCGGAAAAGGAAATGTGGAAACGATTGTTCAAGCTATTGGCGAAGTGCTGCACGAGGACTTCGGCATTGATGCGAGCAAGCTGAATCCTTGGTATTTCCCGAGCATCGCCGAATACAGCACATTGTTGGAACAGCAGGGCTTCCGTGTCACCTATGCGGCTCACTTTGATCGACCAACAAAGATTGAGGACAATGAGCAGGGCTTGAATCATTGGCTGCGGGGCTTCGCGGATAATTTCTTCACAGCACTGTCCGAAGCGGAGCGAACTGCCGTTTGTTCGAAAATAGCTGCTAAAGCTCGCAACGAATTATTTCATGACGGTTCATGGTACGCGGATTATAAGCGCTTAAGAGTGATGGCAATCAAGCAGCGATAGATGTCTTATTAGAAATGATGTATATCGTCAAAATAAAAAAAAGCTATTACTCTGCCCTGATGCCGGGGCAGTTAATCTTTTTCTCGAAGCATCAGTCTCGCAGGCTGGATTATTCAGGATACACCTTATGGCTAACTAAGTTATTATCGGAGGGGAAGACCTATGGCAGATATAATTTTAGACAATATCAAGATTACTGTAGACTCTAACGAAACGGAGTACAACGAGGTATGTAATCATCTATATGAGTACAATGTTCGTGCGACAAATGGGTTACTAAAAAAGCCAGGCAAGGATATTAATCTATATCTTAAAGATGAATCTGGCAAAGTCGTGGGCGGCTTGTTTTGTGAAACTTGGTCTTACGGTTTGTATATTGATGTCTTTTGGATAGCTGATGAATTCAGAAACAAAGGATATGGAAAAATCATGATGACAGAAGCGGAGAGGCTTGGAAAAGAAGTTGGGTGTATATTTGCTCATACTTGCACATTTTCGTATCAATCGCCGGAATTTTATAAGCGCATGGGCTATGAGATTTTTGCCGTTAATGATGAATACCCGGAAGATATCAAACAATTTTTCCTAAAGAAAAAATTATAGTTTGTGCCTGAAGTACATCACTCGTGTAAGCCGGATTGCCTCTTCACCTTTAGCATAGGCGCTTGCTGTTTGACGTGCGAATGAAGCCCGTTATTTTATTCAAGATAGAGCAAAGGTCATTCAGGCTTACGGTCATTTATGGTAATATATCAGATATGGATGACCTTTTCTATTTCTATTTCAATTTTAATTTCTATATTAAATAATGGAGGCGCTTACTTTATGGACCAACAAGTGCAGCAAGAGGGATACTTTGGGGAGTTTGGAGGCAGCTTCGTCCCGCCGGAATTGCAGGAAGTATTGCGTTATTTGAGTGAGCAATTTTACAAGTTTAGAGATGATCCTGAATATAAGGAAGAGCTTCGTTATTACCTGCGCGAATATGTTGGCCGCGAGAATCCGCTGACGTATGCGGAGCGGCTTACCAAAGCATGGGGAGGAGCGAAAATTTACTTAAAGCGCGAGGACCTGAATCATACCGGGGCGCATAAGATCAACAATGCTATCGGTCAGATTCTGCTCGCTAAGCGGATGGGTGCCAAGCGGATTATTGCTGAGACGGGTGCCGGACAGCATGGTGTTGCTACGGCAACGGCCTGTGCCATGTTTAATATGGAATGCATCATCTACATGGGAGCTGAAGATACGCGTCGGCAGGCGCTTAACGTGTTCCGAATGGAGCTTCTCGGCGCGACTGTTATTCCGGTTCATAAAGGCCAAGGGCGATTGAAGGATGCGGTGGATGAAGCGCTGGACGATCTAGTTCGCAATTATAAAAATACGTTTTATTTGCTCGGTTCAGCAGTTGGTCCGCATCCGTTTCCGACGATGGTCAAGCACTTTCAGGCCATTATTAGCGAAGAGTCAAAACGGCAAATTGTGGAGAAGGAAGGCCGTTTGCCGGATGCAGTAGTGGCCTGCACAGGTGGGGGCAGCAATGCAATTGGCGCATTCGCCCACTACATCGACGAGCCGACCGTGCGTTTAATCGGCGTTGAGCCCGATCAAGCGCCATCCTTGACTGAGGGTGTGCCAAGCATCATTCATGGCTTTAAGTGCTTAGTGCTGCTGGACGAGGAAGGTCAGCCAAAGAAAACTTATTCGATCGCTGCGGGGCTTGACTATCCGGGCATTGGTCCAGAGCATAGCCACCTGAAGGTGACGGGCCGAGCTGAATATGCAACGGTCACCAATGAGGAGGTGCTGGAAGCCTTCCAAGAGCTGTCCCGCACGGAGGGAATCATTCCTGCCCTAGAGAGTTCGCATGCGCTTGCTTACGCGAAGAAGCTGGCGCCTACGATGGATCAGGATCAAATTATGATCATCAATCTGTCCGGGCGCGGGGATAAGGACGTCGAACAAGTATATCAAATGCTCAAATAAAACAAGGGATACATCATTTATTCCCATACAGTAGAAACAGATGTGCAAAATGAAAGGGCGTCCTATTGGGTGCCCTTTCATTTTGCTCTATAGGGCTCTATAGAGATAGGGTGTACAGCTTACAGTTACGGTTGTTTGAAAAATAGGGCTTCTATATTTAAGCTGTTTTATGATCAGGCAGCTTTCTTATAAACCAGCTCAGTGCCAAAACAAGTACGACGAGAATAAATTCGATCCAAAAAACCGTCTGCACACCGGCAACCATGCTTTGTGTCTTTTCCTGCATCGCAGTGGGATCGAGAGAATGGTGGAGATAACGATTGGCCCCAGACGACATGATGCCGATAAATAATGCGATGCCAATACCGCCTGCAATTTGCTGGAGCGTATTGTATATGGTTGTGCCATGGGGGACCAGGTGACGCGGAAGCTGATTTAATCCTGCGGTCTGAGCCGGCATGACGACAAAAGATATGCCTAAGAATAAGAGGATATGATTGAACATAACGGTGCCTCGCGTTGCATCACTGTCCATGTCGGCAAACAGCCACAATGATATGGCGATCAAAAATAGTCCGGGCAAGATGACAAATCGCGGTCCGAATTTATCGAATAATTTCCCGGACACTGGCATCATCATGCCGTTCAAAATACAACCCGGCATCAGTAGCAAGCCTGTTGCGAAGGCTGTCAACTGCATCACATCCTGCAAATAGATCGGCAGCAATGTCGTTGTTGCAAATAGAACCATCATCAGAATCACAACCAATACCGCAACCAAAGAAAAAGTGGGATGCCGGAATACGGAAAGATCGAGCAACGGCTCTTTAATCCGGAGCTGCCGCCATACAAGCAAGAGCAAAAAGAGGCTTCCTAGGGTAAGCAAGCCGTAACCCTCAGACTCAGACCAGACATTGGTTTGGCTGAAGCCGTAGGTGACGCAGCCGAAACCGACGGTTGACATCACAATGGATAAAAAATCGACCCTTGGCCTAGTCAGCTCGGTAACATTTTTCAAGTAAAAGCTTGCATAAATAATTGAAAACAGGGCGACTGGAATGACCATGTAGAACAGCCATCGCCAGTGAAAGGTATCGATGATCAGTCCCGACAAAGCCGGCCCAATGACAGGGGCGACCATAATGACGAGCCCCATGAGACCCATGGCGGAGCCCCGCCGTTCTGGAGGATAAAGGGCAAGAATCGTATTCATCATGAGTGGAACCAGCAATCCTGTCCCGCAAGCCTGAATAATCCTGCCCATCAGCAAAATTTCGAATCCTGGGGATACTGCACACAAGCAGGTGCCGGCCAAAAATAACGCCATCGCAGTCATAAACATCTGGCGAGTGGTGAACCATTGCTGCAGTAATGCGGTCACTGGCACCAGTACGCCAATAACAAGCAAGTAGCCTGTTGACAGCCACTGTATAGTGGAGGCGGCAACGTTGAATTCCCGCATCAATCCGGGAAGCGCGTTGGCCAGCAAATTTTCGTTAAGAAACGCAACAAATGCACCGATGAGCAGCGCGGTTAACATGGGCCCTCTTTTTATTCCGCTTGCCTCTTGTAGCCGTTTGTTCATCTTCTACCTCCCGAATATTCATTGTGTTCTGTCCTTGCATAGTGTCTTGACTTGACACGGATTCGCCAGCTTGGAACGCAGATTATCCTACGCCATCACTTTCTAACAAGGAATAGAAGTTATCGCGATCCTCGTCATCGAATTTTCCAAGTAACCGTATTCTTACAAATTCATGTCCGCCATTCATATCGATTTCCTCGCCATAGCTATTGTAGAGCGCGATCATATGACCATCCTGATTCAACTCCATGTACCCGAAACCGTTCGCTTCAGGAGCTTTATTGTAAAGAAGGATAAATCTGATTTTGTCTACTCGGTTCATGCCATTCTTCCTTTCCTGTCCGTTGTGTGCATATCCCTACATCCTCTATATCCCCATCAACCTAAAGAAAATTTTACGTGAAACCGGATAAAATGAAAAAAGCCATTTCGCCCTTCATGCTCTGAAATTCATTCCAATTTCAACACAATAAGGGGGGATTCCTAGTAATGTCGTTCATTTGCAAATGATCTCTTGACGGGATGAGGTTTGGCGATTATGATAACGTGCCGGTTAACTGAGCGAGGTAAATCAATAAAAAGGCTGACTTTTCGATGTGCTTTGGCACCGAATTGTCAGCCTTCTTTATTACTGTACGATGTATCCGGAAGAATTCGATTGCACGCTCGTTACGGAACTTTCTAAATAATATATATTAACTGCGATTTTTATGGTACGTTGTTACTAGTAATACTTTGTAATCATATAGGAGGAATACTATCAATGAACTATGCTAAAAGGCCTGTGACCACTCTATTGAGCACTCTATTGATTACAGTTATGTTGTTTTCATCGTTTAATGTCGTTTATGGTGCAACAGAGTCTTCGGAATCTGACATCAAGGGAACCTGGGCAGAAGGACAAATTACGGCTTGGATCGACAAAGGCTTTATTAAAGGTTATGAAGATGGCAGCTTTAAACCGAACAATACCATATCAAGAGCAGAGTTTTTCGCTTTGATTAACCGTTCATTTGGATTTACCGAAACAGCACCAGTTTCCTTTAGTGATGTGACATCATCTAGTTGGGCATATGCTGAGGTTTCCAAAGCTGTGAAAGCTGGCTACATAAAGGGGTATGTGGACGGAACAATCGGTGTAAATAAACCTATTAGCAGGCAAGAAGTTGCAGTTGTTGTAAATCATCTTCTAGCTCTCTCGAATATATCAAGTACGGAAGCAAGCTTTACCGATTCAGGCTCCATAGCCTCATGGGCGAAAGCGGCGGTTGATGCCACAGTAGCTAAAGGTATTCTGCAGGGCTATGCGAAGGACAATAGCTTCAAGCCTAGTAAACCTATTACGCGTGCTGAGGCAGTCGTTACGCTAGACCGTGCAGTGAATGCCAAAGCAACCGTTTACAGCTCAGCAGGAACCTATGGCCCTGCAACTGGAACGGAGACAATTGAAGGTGATGTAGTCATTAGCGTGACGGGCGTTACTTTGCAGAATATCATCATTACCGGGAATCTATTATTTAGTGAAGGCGTTGAAGAAGGCGATGCACACCTTAATAATGTAACGATAAAGGGTGTGACCCGGGTAGAGGGTGGCGGCGTGAATTCCATCTATCTAAACCATACATTCGTAACATCTCTTATCGTTGATAAGAAAAAAGGACCTGTTCGTATTGTCGTGGAGGGTTCCACAACAGTGGGAGAAGCTGCGATTCTTTCCCCAGCCACGCTTCAAGAATCGGGCACCACGGGGACTGGCTTCAGCAAGGTTATTTTATCCGAGTTATTATCCGCAGGTTCGAAGGTGACTTTAAAAGGAACATTTGATTCCTTAACGGTCAAAGGCAGTAAAATTCAGGTTGATATCCCTGAGGGCACTATCAAGGAATTTATCACAGCGTTAACAGCAACAGATACGACGCTTAATCTTGGCACTGATGCCAATATAGTTAGCCTTATCTTAGATACTGTAGCTAAGATTCTAGGAACGGGCACTATTGAAAAAGTGACGATTAACTCCGTTGTTAAGGACGGTACGACTTTTGAAAGCACAATTAGACTGTTGGATAAAGTAGGTAGTGCAGCTGCGTCGACTTCACCTTCGACTGGAGGAGCGGATACGACTGCTCCAACTCTATCCCATATAACCAGTGGTCAAATTTCAGCTGGAGATAACGTATCGGGTAGAAGCAATGAAGGTGGCTATTTGTATCTGGTTCCTTCAACAACAGCGAAAACCATTACAGATCTGGAGCAATCTGTTGCGAACTCGTTAGGCAAAAAGCAATCGATAACAGCCAACACAGATTCAATGATTAGCACAGTAGGTTTAGCATTAGGTACTTATGTCGTTTATGCCGTTGATCATGCGAACAACATATCTATTGCTTCATCAGATATAGTCATTGGTATCAAACAGTTAAC
Source organism: Paenibacillus sp. FSL H8-0537 (assembly GCF_038051995.1). Taxonomy (NCBI): domain Bacteria; kingdom Bacillati; phylum Bacillota; class Bacilli; order Caryophanales; family Paenibacillaceae; genus Paenibacillus; species Paenibacillus sp. FSL H8-0537. The sequence goes on from NZ_CP150290.1 coordinate 704,581, forward strand.
CGTCTCGAATTCAGCGTTGACAACAGAAAAAATGTATGATGGATCGACATCAGTAGCTGTGACAGCGGGCTCATTAATCGGAGTTGCAGCTGACGACACTGTAACCGTGAATGCAGTAGCTACTTACAATGACGCAGCAATCGGTATAGGCAAAACAATCACCGTGGTTTATACGTTGGGTGGAGCAAATGCAGCCAATTATATGGCGCCTGCAAGCTATACAGTAAATACAGGAGTCATTACAAACGCGCAATTGACGATCGGGGATCCGGTATTTACACTTGTAGAAACGCAAGATGGAGATACATCATTAGTAGTTGCAGCAGGATCTTTAGTTGGGATTGTTGCGGGCGAAAATGTGACCGTGAATGCAGAAGCCGTTTATGATACATCTTCTCCAGATCATGCCAGACCATTAACTGTTGATTATGCAATAGCTGGTGCTGATCATGGGAATTATATGGCCCCTGTAAGCAATACTAACTACACGGTATACGTACAATCGAGTGTAGATACAGGTATTATCATAGACCTGATAACCACTACCAAAGTGTATGATGGAACGTCAGCAGCAGCTGTAACAGCAGGTTCAAGAGATGGATCCTGTGTAGGCGAAGGGATTTGTCCGGAGGATGACGTAACGGTAGCTGCTTCAGGAGCTTATGATGATGAAAATGTAGGAACAAATAAGTCGATAACCGTGTCTTATATTCTATTGGGGCCACCGATAGAGGTAGGAAACTATACGCCGCCAGCCAGCATTACAGTGACAGGTACAATTACTGCAAAACAATTAACGGTTACGGCACCAACATTAACAGCTTCTAAAGTGTATGATGGAACTGCAATTGCAGACGTAACACCAGGTGCACTAGCTAATGTGATTATTGGGGATGACGTACAAGTACATGCTGTAGCCACTTACAATGACGCAGCTGTAGGAACCAATAAAGTAATAACGATTGAATATACACTTACAGGAGCTGATGCAATCAATTATATGGCCCCAGCAACCCAAACAGTAAGTACTGGTGAAATTACTGCTGCACGCTAATATTCCTGTGCAAAGACTATTTACTCTACAAAAGCCTTCCTAAAGAAAGGGCAAAAGTAACTCAAGCCTTCACCGTCGAATGAGACGGTGGAGGCTTTTTTAAATGATTTGATCGTCATGGAGAGAAAGTCGCTCTAGCTGCCAGTCATTAATTTGTTATTGATAACCATAATCATTTGGACTACCATACAATTAGGACGCTTACTCAAGGGGGCAGACAGATGCAAGGAGATAGGGGATCGACCAACCATTTTACAAAAGAAATGATAGATATGGCTGTTCGGCTATGGTCACGCTCTTCCATTTCATTAATAGATGTTCGCTACAAGCTGATTCATCCAGATACGCCAATGCTGAACTATAAGCTGCCGACTAGCACGCTCGTCTACACCCACGGGGGGACGGCTAGCATAAAATTGGATCGTATCTTCTATCAAGCGGGGAGATTTGGTATTTTTCATGGGGGAAAAGGGACAGAACTGTCCATTCATCCTACCGATACAAGCTTGGAGATGTACATGGTCATGTATAAATCCGAAACGGCCCCATTTTACAAAAGAGAGCTGCACCGCTTGCTAGAGCAAATCAATCCGTTTATACAAGTGTATGGGTTCTCGCCAGAGAATCCCGTTTTTTTCATGGAGAAGTGCCGGAGCATGTATGAACACTGGAATCGGGAGTCTGCTCAAAATCATTTTTATGCGAAGATTACGCTCTATCAGCTTATCTATGAAATATACAAGGAGCTGGAACAAGGACATATTCACTACTTTGAGCCTGATTATGTGGAGCTGGTTAAGCAATACTTGGATCAAAATCACACCGAATCGGTGTCTATTGAACGACTGGCGGAAATGCTTCCTATTAGCAGGAGCCTTCTAAGCAAATTGTTTAGGAAACGCGAGCAGAAAAGCTTGCAGGCCTATTTGAATGAGAAAAGGCTTGAGGCAGCCAAACGTTATTTGCAAAAACCCAATGTAACGATTCAAGAGGTTGCCATTGGGTGCGGTTTTACAGATGAATTGAATTTGAACCGTATGTTTAAAAAGTATAATCAAATGACGCCAAGCGATTATAGAAGAAAAATGATTGATAACTTTACCAAAAGTGATATTGATAACAATTCTCACCACCTCTACAATGAGAGAGAACTAGACAGACTAGCGAAAACTACAGGAGACGGGGAGTTATCAATGTTTGGACAGACGAGAAGCAAGGAACTTTTTTTAGCGGCGGCCATAAGCCTCATGCTGCTCTTATCAGCATGTACATCGGCTGCACCAACGAATACAAGTTCTCCAAGCTCGGCACCGGCACAGTCGCAAGCTCAAGCAACGTCAAGTGCAGAAGCGAAGGAGACAGAGACTGTGGCACCAACACGGGTTGTCAAAACAGAGCATGGAGACGTTGAGGTTCCTGCCGATCCCCAGCGGATTGTATATTTGGTAGGCAATAATGTTGGCGATATTTTACCTTTCGGCAAGACCGTGGTTGGCGTTGATAAATACGGCGATCCATCGGAGCGGCCTGAAGAATGGATACAGCAATGGGGACAGTTTGTCTCAGCTGTTAAAGTGGTTCCGGGAGATGATTTGGAAGCCATTATGGCGCTTGATCCCGATCTTATTATTGGTTCTCCAACCTGGTCATCATCCTCGATCGAGCAGTTAAGCAAAATAGCCCCTACCATTTTCTATAATGAAATGGCTGCTTTGGAAGAGCGGATGACTTTCTTTGGTGAAGTGTTTGGCATGCCCGAGCGGGCCAGTGAACTGATCGCACAATATAGGGCTAAAGTCGAAGCCGCAAAGCAGCGTCTTATTGATGCGGGCCTTTATGATAAGAAAATTGCGTTTTTGCAAGGAGTGGAGGACGGTACCCCAGGCTTGCAAGGTGATAAAACGAGGGGAATTATCTACGAGGATCTAGGGATGCAGGCGCCTGAAAGCATCGAAAAAGAGTTTTTTAACAGAGGGAATCCGAAATCGGAGGGCTATTATTCGCCCATTTCATTAGAGGTTATTGATCAATACTTGACCGAAGCGGGGATTATCGCCTATTCAAATTTTGATCCAACTATAGAAGGCCTGGAGGCTAAGCTTTCTTCCGTTAGCATATGGAATACGATTCCGGCAGTACGAGAAAAGAATATCATGTTTTATCCAATTAGTGACACTCTAAATGATTATGATTATGCAAGCCGAATAGTCTCGTTAGATACTTTTGTCGATGCCTTGTTAGAGCTGCCGATTGCACAGAAGTAGCCCTCATTCGATAAAGAAGCAATGGTGCATGGGAGCCATAAAACCCACCTGGGCCGCTTCAGCCTAAAGGTGGGTTTTTCTGCTGGAAAAAAAGTGCTTTCACTTCGGGTGAATGGTTCTTCCTGCTGAAACGACCGCTCAGGTTATATTTTAAATTGGGCCATTTTGTCGAGTAATTCTTGAACCATATGGCTTAGCGCATCGGCGGAAGAGGCGATCTCCTCCATAGAGGCAAGCTGTTCTTCAGAGGCAGCGGCTACGCTATGGGCATTGCCTGATGTCTCTTGTGCGATGTGAGCCAGCTGCGCAGTTGTCGTAGTGATCTGTTCGGCGCTTGCTGATATTTGCTGGACCGAAGCGGATACCTCTTGAATTTGACTGTTGACGTCGGTCATTTCTGATGTGATAGCTTCGAATAACTTGCCGCTTTCTGCTACAGATTTCACCCCCGCTTCGACTTCCAAGCTGCCTTTGGCCATTGCTGCGGCGGCCTCTGCAGTATCATGTCTAACTCCTTCAATCAGTCCTCTGACCTGTTCAGCCGCATACTGCGTCTGTTCGGCAAGCTTGCGCACCTCTGAGGCAACGACAGCGAACCCCTTTCCTTGTTCACCGACACGGGCAGCCTCGATGGAGGCATTCAGTGCGAGCAGGTTCGTTTGCGAACTGATGCTTGTGATGATGCCGATTATGTTGCCAATCTCTTCTGACCGCTGGCTAAGCCGACCAATCGCGCGCTCCGTATCAGTCACGGCAAGCTGCGCTTGCTCCATCTGGTTGACAGCTTGGAGGATACGGTTGCTGCCGTCGGCCGTTTGCTCCGCTACTCCGCTTGCCGATTCAGACACTTGCGCGGATGATTTGGCGATCCTCAGCACGCCAAGAGCCATTTCCGACATTACTGTCGTGGTGTGTTCAGCATGAGTATTTTGGGTATGCGCTCCTTCAGCGGTATCTTGCATCGATGCGGCGATGGCTTCCGATGCTTGGCTCGTTTGCTCCGCACTCGCCGTCAATTGCTCTGACGTCGCACCGATAGACATTGTCAAATCGGCAACCATGTGGAACATGTCTCGCAGCTTGTCCGTCATTACATTGAAATGCTGCGCTAATTGTCCAAACTCGTCGCCGGATTTCACTTCCAGCTTTTGCGTTAAGTCGCCTTCTGCCATTATTTGCAGCTTCCCGACTAGCGCACGAATGTGGCGCAGCACAATATAGCGGAGAAGGAGCGTCACAAGCAAACCGATCATAAGCATCGCAAAGCTGGCCATCAAAATCGAAATCATACGGTTGTGGGCATAGGTTGAGAAAATAATATCTTCCTTAACCGATGTTACGGCGTACCATGAAGCATTGCCTCCCGGCAGCTGAATCGGCTCAAATGAACGTAATATATTCAGTCCTTGGGAATTCGGCGTATAGCCCTTCAATGTTTCTTTTTCCTGTACCTGCTGCCAAAGCCTTTCATTTTGCTTGCTATCGCCGAATGGCTGGCCGAGCGAATCGGGGTTATCAGGATTGGCGACATAGTTGCCGTTTCCGGTTACGAGCGCAACATGGCCACCGAGTGGTTTATAGCTAGCGGCTTCCGTCTGCAAATGATCTAAGGAAATATCGGCTCCGATAATGGCCAGAAATTCGCCCTTCTCATCCACAATCGGCATGATGATCGACATTAATTGTACAGTCTGTCCGTCTATTTCCCAGGCGTAAGGCTCCATATAGACCATTTTTTTCGTCAGTTTAGGTATGTGATAATAATCGCCTAGCCCCGGACTTTCGTAGTCTACGTTCGGTTTTGCGACAACTGCGCCTCCACTGCGAACAATCCAAGGCAAGAAGCGCCCCGTCTTGTCATCGTAGTCCGTCAATGAAACAGATTCCGCGTCTTTGTTGTCGAAGGCATTCGGTTCCCAAAGGGTATAGAAGCTAAGAAGCTCCGGGCGCTGCTCCAGCATACGGGTCAACAGAGAAACGATATCTGCGCGCGACATGCTCCTATTTTCTCTTGCCTCAAGCAAGGTATCCGACAAAGCGCCAAGTGTTGAATGGACGGATGTCAACTGATTCTCCAGCATAACGGCGAACGCTTTGCCGGCATTCTGGGCTTCCAGCTCTCCTTTGGCTGAACTGACTTTTTTCAGTTGAGTTAGATTGACTGTGATTAGCGCGCTGAACACAAGGAGCAGCACGAGCCCTATCACTGATACTAGCTTAATAAGCAAGGATAAATTCCGTAATCTTCTCATGACGTCACTCCTAAGATGATTTATTTCACATAGATTAACAATTTATCCATATTGATTAGGAAATGCTGAAGCCTTTCGTTGATTCTATGTCGAAAAATGGGGTTTGATTTGATCATAGAGGGGAAGTGTTAGGTAAAGATAAAAAGAGTGGCCCAAATTATTTAGCTGATGTTTCTTACGTATGCAAGTCCTGCAAAAGCGGTCTGGGTGCCGGCAGCATCAGCAACGGCGCTTGTTCATTCTTCTCCCTTCGCGTAAAATATGATTGATAATCATTCTTAATTGATGGGCGGAAAAAGACAATGCTGGACACGAGAACTCACACGTTTGGAGACAGCCAATATATTCAGACCACGGACGGGCGCCAGCTGCATGATATGGAGAACGGAGCAGGCGAATTTACCGTCGTATTCGAATCAGGCATGGGCTTGTCCCGCTCCACTTGGGGGCTTGTACAGCCGCTAGTTGCAAAATATGCGCGAGCCGTCGTCTACGACCGCGCGGGCACCGGAAGGAGCCAGCCGGACGAGGCGCCAAGGACGCTGGCTAGAATAACGGAAGATCTGGCTTGCTTGTTGAACCATTTGGGAACAGGCCCATTTATCCTCGTCGGGCATAGCTGGGGCGGACCGATCATTCGCACGGCAGCTGCGATGAATCCAGCACACATACATGGGCTTGTTCTGGTCGATCCATCGGACGAGCATTGTGGGCTATATTTTGAACAATCGACAGTGAAGCATTACGCGAGAATGAATAAGCTGATTCCGCTTCTTGCAAGAACGGGTCTGTATCGGCTAATGGGGAGCAGGCCTGGCAGGCTCCTACCTAAGGATGTATATAAGGAACACTACAAGGAGGACTTCACTCTGCAGGCAGCTAGAACGATGTTAGCTGAAGGAGCGCCATTCCTTGAGGACTTAAGAGCGCTTAGGGAGCATCCGCTTAAGTTGGAGGCCATAGAGGTGTCCGTCATCTCTGGCACTCAAATGTCTCGTATGGAGCAAAAGTTTCGGCCTGCGCTTCATGAAGCCCATCGACAGACGGTCGCTGCATTAGCGAGAGGCCGTTTGATTTAGGCTCCGCATTCCGGGCACATGATTATGTACACAGAGCCTCGTCTAATTGTAGACGAGATAAAACGGATGATTGAATAAGCTGGGAGGTTGCCAACAGTGGGTTACGCTTACGAGGAGTTGGCTCAATACTTTGCTGATACGCCGCTTAGGCTGTACGGTGTGTACCGAACACGGCTTGAAGCGAACCGGATTTACGGTGGTCATGTGGACAAGCCGACGACAAAGTGTGCTGTCATTATTGCGCTGGATGGGGAAGCGGAGTTTATATTCGATGACAAAGAGCGCTACCTCCTAGTACCGGGCAAGGTACTGATCGGTGGCGTGGGCAGGCAGCTTGAGATTCTCTCCGGTGAACAAGGATTTCGGTATTGTTTGGCTCATTATTTACCCATTGATTCTATCCAAGTCAAAGCTAACGAATTTATCGAGTTGAATGGGAGTCCGGCTGGAGCAGCACCAGCGAGACAGCCACAGGATATTGCCGTGCTGGAGGCTGCGCTTTCGCCCGATCTTCTTCGGCTCGTTGACGCACTGATTGAGGCAGATTCCTCCCCCGATTTCATGAACTTGCTGGAGAAGAAGTCGATCTTCTATCAGGTCGTTGCCAACCTATTGCAATCGGAGCGGCATGGCCAGAATAAGGAAAGCTATCCGGTAATTGAGGATGCTATCCTGTATATCCAAGCGCATTTCATGGAGCCCATTACTCTTGCGGCGCTAGCCGAGCGATACAAGCTGAAGTCCAAGTATTTCTCGCATCTATTCACTAAGTATACGGGGATGGGACCCATCGACTACCTGATTCACTACCGGATGAACAAAGCGCAGGAGTGGCTGCAGACAAAGCAATTCTCAGTATCCGCCGTTGCTCGCAGCGTTGGATACGTAGACCCGTATTATTTCAGCAGATTGTTTAAAAAATATAAAGGAATCGCCCCCAGCCAGGTTGTACTGAGCAGCAGGGAGCTTGAACGCTGACGCGAAATGCCTGCCGTGGAAATCGTCCATCCCTTGAGCGGGAATCTCTCCATTCTCATCCAGTGCTTATGATGGTACTGTTTTAATAGTGAATGAGAATTGTTATCGGTAAAGGTAACAGAAAAGAGGATGTTAGTCATGTATTGGAATTCGAGAAAAACAAGTTATCCCGTAATCGTTGGATTGCTGAGCCTGATTTTGTTCTTGAGTGCTTGCTCTGGCCATGCGGGATCGAATAATGGAGGGGCGCCGAGTCCTTCGCTTAGCCCATCACCGAGTGCCGTCAGAGGGCAGGATAAGTCAGCGGCATTTCCGCGCACCATTGAGGCCGCCAACGGAAGCATTGTCATTGAGAAGCAGCCAGAGCGCATCGCGGTGGTTCACTGGGGCTACATAGAATCAATTCTGCTCTTCGATCTGAAGACCGTGGGACTCGCATTGCCGTTTACGAAGGAGAGCTCCTCGCTGGAATCGGACAACTACAAGCCTTATGTAGACAAGATTGACGAATTAGTAGTTGTAGGCGAGAACACGACGGTTAACATGGAGAGTCTGCTGGAGTATGCGCCAGATCTCATTATCGCCGGGAACGCAATTAACGCCGAAGTAACCGATCAACTGGAGAAAATAGCGACGACGGTTGTCGTCGACGAGGCTCAGACCGACGTGTGGACCAACTGGCCGGTGCTGGTCACGAAGTTTGGCGAAATTTTGGCTCAAGAGGATGTGGCGACTGATTTCATCGCTGGATTCGAGAACAAAATCAAGGACGCCAAGGAAAAGCTGGCCGATGTAGAAGGCAACGTGGCATTTCTGCAAATCCGGGATAAGGTAGCCTACTTGGGTGGAATCCTGAATCATTGAATAGGCTTCCTCCTTTGGGGGAAGCTTTTTCCTGGTCTAGAGGGGGAGGAGGGGCTGTATCTTGTTCACGATTTACTTAAGAGAGCTTCTAAGAGGCCAAAAGCGCAGGTCTTGGGTTAATTCTGCCCAAGGACCTGCGCTTTCTTCATGAAACGATTCCTGTCTAGCTCATTGGGGATGTGCACCACAGAATTAATCACTATTGGGACGGTCCCTTCACAATAAGCCTACGACTAAATAAAGACTATTTAACTTCTGCCTCAGCTGGAGTGGTAAAAGGAACTAGAGCGGGCTCTGCTACGCCCGGTTGAATATCATTAGCTGCCTCAGATGGATCTGTGGAAGGCACGGGAACGGCTTCCGTTACGCTCGGTTGAATATCACTAGCTGCCTCAGATGGATCTGTGGAAGGCACGGGAACGGCTTCCGTTACGCTCGGTTGAATATCACCAGCCGACTCAGATGGATCTGTGGAAGGCACGGGAACGGCTTCTGTTACGCTCGGTTGAATATCACTAGCTGCCTCAGATGGAGCGGAGGAAGGCACCGGAACAGGTTCCGCTGATGAGTTGGCCGTTTGATTTTGAGCGCTGACCGCTTTATCCTCAGCTACCTGGGGCGTATTGTCTGATGCCCATACCGCAGCGGATGTACTGATTAAAGCTACCGCAAATACGGTTGAAACAGATAGAAAAATGGTTTTCTTGCTCAGGTTCTTAACATTTAGCATCAGGGATAATCTCCTTTTTAATTGTTTTCCATCACCGGATAAAGAGGCGCCAAACTGTACGGGGATATTTCTTGATTCTGAAATTACGTTTAAAATCGTTTGCCCGTAACGTATGCGCTCGGCCTGGGACATGCCTTTGACCACTTCTTCATCGCAGGATAGCTCGCTCCATGTATGAATGTCCTTACGAAGAAAATGAACAAAAGGGTTAAACCAATGCAGGGCGCTGGCTCCTAGCATAAACACTTTAATCCATAAATCTTTGCGTTTCAGATGAATCAGCTCATGACGGATGATCATGCTCATGTCTACGTTTGCGGTACTCTCCATAGGAAGATAAATGACAGGTTTCCAAAGGCCAACAAGTATGGGACTCTGAATAGAGGAGCTATAAGCAAGCCGGACTTTGCTTTTAATTCCAAGAGCCTGCTTAATCAGGTAAAGCTGGTTAACCGCCTCGCTGTTTAATGGGACGGCAGTGCTCGTATTTGCCAGCTGCTTTAAAAATCTACGGTAACAATAAGTCTGCCAGGCTGCAAAAGCTACAACTCCGATTGCCCATATGGCTATTACAAAAAAGGCCGCATTTGTTGAAATCGACCATTCTGGAAAGAGCGGCTCAGGCTTGAAGCTCAATAATGCTCCGGGATGGGCGTGCTGTACGCTCGAAGTAGATTCATTCATGCTGGGATCGTTTGGCGTACGGAATGGAACCATTCGCGAAATCCACTGAATGATAAGAACGACGGGTAATAAATACAAGCCTACCGCCATTTTGTTAATGACGTACCGCCACTTCGTAGGCCAAATCGCGGTGGATAGGTGCTGTGTTAACCAAATAAATGTGACAACGACAGTTCCAGCTACGGTTAGGCTGGACATCAATGCAAAAAGGCTATTCATATGCAGCACCTACTTTTCCGACAGCCATTTTTTAAGTTCCGCAATATCCTCGTCAGATAGCTTATCACCATCGTACAAAGCCGAAACCATGTTTTTTACGGAGCCTTGATATAAGCCATCCAAGACGTGCTGCGTCCCTATTAGCCTGTAATCCTCGGCCGAAATAAGCGGCTCGTATTTATTGATCCGTCCATGCCTTGTAGTAGTCAGCGCACCTTTCTCGACTAGGCGCGAGAGGAAAGTAGAAATGGTCTGTGCTTTCCATTCCTTTCCTTTTAGAGCAAACAAGCTTAGAAGCTCAGTAGATGTGACTGGCGGGGTGCACTCCCAAATCACCTCCATTAGCTCTAATTCCGTATCCGACAACTTTTGAATCTGGTTCACTGTGAACACCTCTTTACTTCGTTATGCGTCCATAACGAGCTTGGTTACTACATGATGTAGTAACTAAAACCTACTACAATTTGTAGTAGGTTGTCAAGTTAGCGGATGGGATTGACGCTCTCAAGTTAACTTGCATATTGGTCAGAGTGTGCAATAAAAATAACCTCCCTTCGTTATGAACAACGTAAGGAGGTTATTTTTATTCTTATGATTACCGATCTTTCCTATTTTCTTGTAGTTCGTCCAATTGATGCTCCAAAAGCTCTAGCTGCTCTTTATTTTGCTGGACGGTGTCCATGTGTTCGTGATGTTGCTCTGCATTATCTAGCGCATTTTCTGCATGTGCTATTGAATCGTATGCTTGCTTAGCTGTTTGCTCTTCCGGATAAGACATCGCTTGCTTCACCGCATGATTTGCCTTTTGGACAGAGTTACTGAGCAAAGTGCTTGGATGATCATTTTTCCAGCTTGTGTCTGTGTGCTTAGCCAACTGTGCTTTTTCCCCCTCTCGATTAAGTCATGTTGTTCACACTATAGTTTTGTAAAATATCCAATAAAATATGCATGGATTGCAGCTAACGAACAAACATATGAGCGGAAAATATAATAAAGCCGGAAGCTAAATAGCTGACTCAAGGTACAATTGACGCAAGTTTAAAAGCGCACGCTCTTTACTCTAAGAAAAAAACGTAGAACTGCCTGTAAGTATTGAAAGCATACCATTTTAGATAATTGAATTGATTCGTTAGGACTATTTTTTTTGAGTTTTAAAAAAGGTAAAATTTAGATACAATTACTTTTGTATACTTATCCCCGTTGAAAAGAAGGGTGATTTGTAAGCGGAAACAGGTGGAGGAAGTCGGATTACGGCACTTTGTATAACAGCACAAAAAAGTAGTGGGGGGAGCAATTTTGAATAAAACAATTAAAATAACACTTTGCATAGTAGCTATATTTTTATTGTTAGATTCTTTCGGAAATATTTTTGGTGAAATGATATTTGTGAAGAAAATATTTGCAATATTAATTGCTATTATCTCTTTGTTAATAGGGTATTTTGCTTTACGAGATAAAAATAAAAAAAAGGAGTGATTTTGTTGAGGAATAAATGGAAATTGAAATTTGTAACGGCAATCTCTGCTTTTGCTCTGCTTTTTTCGACATCCAATGTATCAGCGACCTTTGCATCATCCTTACCTAATGAAAATCAAATATACAATCAAGCAGTAATTGGGCTTCCAGAAATAACCGATGAAAATTTGGGAATTGCATTAGAAATCGCTAACTCGGATCTAGAAGAAACGGCTGTATTTATTAATGGTGGTTTTGATAATTTTTATAAAGATTATGAATCCGCAAACGTTTCTAAAGTAGCTTTTGACAAATTTAATGAAACCTTAATTGCAATTAATAAATAAGTTGAAGATGGAATCTTTATAACAAATGGAAGTCTCTTAGATTTACAAATCAATAATGAAGCCGATGACACGATCATCGATATGGTTCAACCTTCTTTCACAGTCGAAACAGAATGGTATGGACATGTTCTTTTTATAAACGCTAGTGAGGCTAGTAAGATACAGAAAGTATTAGCTGCGGGTGGAGGAGCAGCGGGTATAGCGACGGCTTTAGGTGGAATTAGTGCGGTATGGGCCGCTGCTTTATTCTTTTTATACGGTATAGGTGAAATTTGTAATTGGAATAACAACGGGTACTATGTGCACCAACCATGGGTAGGTCCAGTTTGGTGTACTCCTAATTGAAAAGATAAAAACAACAGACTTATACTTTAAGATCTAGTTTTTTGAATTTGAAGAGGTGCCAATATATGCGTTTGATCGTCCTTAACTGGAGGATTAAGCGCTGTTTGTGTGAGTTCAAACAAAGATTTCTGGGTAGAGAGCCACGACGTAGCAAATATTGGTTTAAAAGACACGCATATTTTGGAAATAACATACGTTGACCATCAAGCTGTCCTTTGCAAATGGAACATCATCAGGATAATCCTCTGAAATGACAATACATACATCATATCGACAGTTTTCCGTTTTTGTTGTTTCAGGGCTATCTTGTGGAACTCCGAGTAGGAATGTCGATTAGGTAAGCAGATTTTCTCCCTTTGCCCATTTATTCAGCTTCATCATTGCTTAAGAATTGACAGGATCATAGAATACTAGCATGATTTAAAAAGATATTCTTTATTTTATAGGGAAGGAAGGAGTATTCAACATGAAAACCTATCTTGTATTCGGTGCCAGCAAAGGATTAGGAGATGCATTCGTCAGAGGAGTTCCTGAGCAAGGAGATAAAGTATGGGTCGTTTCGCGAAGCAAGCCTGAAAGTTTGGACTTGAATGATGGTGTAGAGCGGATATGGATACAGGCTGATTTGTCTGAGTTGCACGCCGCTGCACTCGTCACGGATAAGCTGCAAAACGAAACAGTGGACGTTCTCATTTACAATGTGGGGCTTTGGGAAAAGGAAGGTTTTGAAGATCATTATACGTTTGATAAAGATGAACCAGCGGATATAAGTCAATTGATTCATGTAAATATCACTTCGGCCATTGTATGCATTCAGGCAGTATTACCCCATATCCGGCAATCGACAGCTGGTAAAATTATTCTCATCGGTTCGACCGCCGGTCTGAACAATTCAAACAGCACGCAGGTCTCTTTTGTCGCGTCCAAATTTGCCATTCGTGGCATTACAGAAGCTCTCAGAGAGCATACAAGAAGTGACGGTATTGCCGTTACTTGTATCAACCCGGGTGAGCTAGCAGCTGAAATTCCTTATGAAGAAGGAAGTGAGCGGGCCCTCTCCGCCTATAATGGGACACGAATTCCACTTCAGGATATCGTTGCTCTAGTGAAATGCGTAGTCAGTCTGTCCAAGGCATCGTGTGTGAAAGAAATCAATATCCCAGCTTTAACGGATATGAACACCTAATCATGATTCGATACAAAATACATATTAAGGTGCATGAACCTCTTAGCGCAGTCTGGATACATGCCAGACTGTTTTTTTATATTTATTTCATGACTGACTGAATAGCCAATTTATATTGAATAGAGGGGGAATAAGAATGAATTTGATCAAAAAAAACACAGAAATAAACGAGGTTTCATTGCTACGTCTTTATTTGTTGAGGGCGCTTTACCTTCTCATTGTTGTGGGGCTCGGTATTGTGCAATGGCCAACAGTGATCGATCAGATCATTCATCAGGAGAAGTCGTGGGAGCTAATGGATGGAGTGGTTGCCTGCATGCTGACTTCCTTTTCGGTTTTATCCATACTGGGACTGCGCTATCCGCTGCAGATGCTGCCCTTGCTGCTGTGGGAATTGGGGTGGAAGTCCATTTGGCTGATCGTTGTTGCACTGCCATTATGGACAGCTGGCCAAATGGATGAGTCAACATGGGAGACGGCCTCAGCCTGTTTGTTGGTCGTGATTTTTCCTTTCATTATTCCTTGGCGGTATGTGTTGACGAACTACGTGAAGAAGCGCGGGGAGCGGTGGCGCTAGAAGGTGAAGTAAGTGGGAATAGAACCAAAAAGGCGCCCGAGCAGGTGCCTTTTTTAATTTCGTCTTATAGCTACAGCAATCGGCACATGTTTAATATTGCAATGTAAGGGGCAGTCATGAGAGGCTCATGGCTTTGTTCTCACCCTTTGAATGAAACGGATATTTTAGTGGAAATCATTACATGCTAAAAAAAAGTAGACGCAATGAAAAATATTAGAACTCTCAGTTGTATTAAAAGTGAAAGGGGGTGCTGAGGTGTACAATTCATATGAGCTCAATGAATCTGTACGGCGGGCCTTGGATCTATATTCACACAGCTTGATTAAAATAGCCTTTACGTACCTGAAAAATATAGCTGATGCAGAAGAAGTGACCCAAGAGGTATTTCTCACCTATTTGCAGAAGCGCCCTGTGTTTGAAAACAGTGAACACGAAAAAGCGTGGTTGATTCGATTAACCATTAATAAAAGTAAAAATATGCTGAAAACCGGATGGTTCAAAAGCAGAAATCCTGTTCCCGAAGATCTTAGCTATCTCCCACCAGAAGAAAATGGGATCTTGCAGGCTGTACTGGCCTTGGACAAGAAATATCGAATTCCAATTCATCTGCACTACTATGAGGGATATTCCATCAAGGAAATTGCGGATATCATGCAGACTAAGTCAGCAACGGTAGGAACATGGCTCGCAAGAGGACGTCTTATCTTAAAAGACAAGATTGGAGGCCTGGAGGATGAAGAAATCTGTTTATAAATCCGCGATGTCCCGTGTGAAAACAAGTGAGAATTTTAAAGAGGCAACCTATCAGAAGCTAATGTCGGAAATGGAAAAGACAGCACAACCAAATAGCAGCAATCAAAAGGAGTCGTTTAAAATGGAAAAAGCTAAAAAAAGAACGTTAACAGGCTGGACAGTTGGTATTGCAGCATGTGCAGTATTATCGGTAGGCATCTTCGCGATGAATCAGGATACACCAAATACAACAAATGTGCCAAATACAACACCGGAGTCGGCTGCTGTTGCAACGAAGCCTCCTACGAGTGGCAAAGCGGTTGTCAATATCGAGGGTGAGATTACGGAAGTGAGCACAGATGGAAAAAGCTTTAAGGTTGGTGACTTATGGGTAACCGTAACCTCAGAAACTGGAATGGGCATCGAAGGGCCAACGGCAGCCGAGCCGTCTGAAGAGCTGCTGCAAAAGGAGTTTAAAGTCGGCAATATCGTATCTGGATTTACGACAGAGGATGTAAGCACAGGAAAAGTGAATGCAGCACGCATCTACAATAATATGGCTCCGCAGAAATAAGATAGATACCAGGAGCGTAACGCAGATGGTTTTGAAGTTTACCGTTGCACAAAGAAGGCCAACAGTCACTCTCATACGAGTGACTGCGGCCTATTTGTGTTTGTCGATGTGATTCTTCCATTTTGTAATCGCTGCGGTTGCCTGCCATCACCTTCAAGCTTTCGTAGGAGTAAGCAGTGGTAATCTCCGGCTATTAAGTGTAGCTCTTGTGAGCAATTGACCTGTCATAACTCCATCTACGTGTTATTGGAATTTATAGGGGTTTAACAGGCACGCATATTTCGCAAAAATCATTCTCAAGCATATCACCGATATATCTTTCTAAAATCGGTTTATTGTCCATTTGGTATCCGCCGTTTTGTAAGTATGGAAAAATTTCATTCCATGCTCTTTGAATGGCTTCCGCTGTATGTTTGATTGTACAAATAGCATACGTTCCACCATCAAGCTGGCCCTCGCAAATGGAATCATCATCTGGATATTCCCTTGAAATGACAATACATGCATCATATCGACAGTTCTCCGGTAGTGTTGTTTCAGGGTTATCTTGCGGCACCCCGAGCAGGATTGTCGATTCAGTAAGCAGATGTTCCCCTTTGGCCCAATTTTTCAGCTTCTCCATGGCTTGAGAATTGGCAGGACCATATGGCCCAACCTGTCGCACATAGGCAATGCGGTATTTCGGCAAAGTTTCGATTTTAATATCCATTGTTTTTTCCTTTCGCAAATAGATTGGAATACAATTGGAATGCTATCATGCTATAAAATAATATTCATTATTTTTTTTGGAATAATCATTATTACTATTCAATAGTAAGGATATCTAAACGCAGCTGACGGCTAAGATTAGCGGGATAAAGATTTGCAGACGCAAATTTAAGGGCTGTGTCAGCTTCTCCTTAACTCAATACCTTTCGCTTTTATCGGTCTGATGGATTTCCTGCTATAATAGAATAAACTTAACCAAACATCGTTATTTGGAGGTGGCGTGTAGAATATGGCGATCCTTACTTTTCTCATTATTGGCTGGATTCTAAGTTGGTTCAAATTCGACCGCGTGTTTATTCAGGCTTTTAAAGAGCTATTCAACAAAGAGGTATCATCGGCAACTTACTATTTCTGTTTTTTTGGTATAGGGATTATTGGGGAGATCGTATTACTCATGCAAGGCGCATACTATGAGTATTTCTTACATAGATGATTAGCCGTCAATAGCGCAAAGCTTTATCTTGAGCCAGCGGCTTCTGATATGGCTGGTGTTTCCTCGCATAATGCCCGTTTTTTTGATAAAAATAAAGCGCTTCTGCAACAGTAGCTTGCAGGAAATATACAGCACAAGGCTGACATCGGTCATTGACCGGCGTCAGCCTTATTTAATTTCCCCAACTGACACGGACGCTGCGGCACAGAAATTGTCCGCCAAAGCCTTCTTCTGAGTCGATGACAACCCGTATCGCTTCTTCTTGGTAAGCGAATTCCAATTGAAGAATAGTATTGTGCTCCTCGATAGAAGAGAGATTCTCTTCATAGACACCCTCAAAACGGAAGATGACATTGTTCACTGCCGCTTCAACTAAAGAGGGCTTAATGGCAATGGTCAAGCATTTGTCATCACTAGAGCCTTCATTTTCACTATCCCACCTTGCATCCCATATTTCATCGTAGTGAAAGGGCGGGAAATAACCAAAACACGCGATGATCTGCTCCGCACCTTGAATCGAATGGAGTGGGGAGAAAATCCGCTTGATTGTATGTGCTTCCTTTAACGGCTCCTGATACATGGGAGCTGTGAAGAGCAGTAGCGATTCCGGGTTGATCTCCATCACTATCGCTGTGAAAGCTACCCAGGACGAAGTGCCAGCAGTGCCCGCGGTCACTTGAATGCACTCATAGCGATACAGCTCTATTTTCTGCGGATGAATGAGCTTTGTGCGATACCCTATCGTATCCTGATGCACATCAGGAAAATGTAGCAATTCTGGCTCTACTGACAGTACACGGATGCTCCATTCTGCTGCCATATTCATGCTTTTTCCTTAGCGGAATCTACATCGTCCAGTGAACTTTTTTTCATATCAACCTCACCTTTACAGGGTAAAATAGTAGTTGCTGTTCGAAACTGATAAAGTGGCGAACATTTGGGCATTATTTTAAGGGCGGAAACAGGCAGCTGATCCACTTTCTTATGAATAGGTCAAATATAGTTCTAGGAGGAGATAAAATGAAATTTGAACTTGGGCGCTGCTTGCTGCTTGAGCGGTTAGCGGAAGCACACATGACCATTGGTCAATTAATCGAAGCGCTGCATTATAAACACGAACGGATAAACGATTTTATAGAAAATAAAAGAATGATGCCCTTGAAGACAGCGATTTCCATCGCTGATACGATTGGATGCTCGGTAAATGACCTGTATGAATTAATCGCGATCGAAGCCGAAGTCCCTCCCAGAGTCGAATAGGAGGCTCATCTAAGGCGTATATCGCCAAGCTGAAATTTCGCCCTGCAAATCCAATTGTAAAAATAGCCGCGCCTCTTCATGATAGATATCGGGACAGAAGTCTTTCTCCGTCACTTCTTGTACACCATCATGCCTGTTCCATACGGTCATATTCATCCTTTTTCCCCATAAGAACAAGCGAACGCCATCTGCTGCTAATTGTCCTTGTGGATGAGGAAACACACCCTCTTGCTGCGAAGTGGTCTTATAGGCAGGAGCCTCTCTTAATAAAATAGAGCGTTCACCCGTCACCACATTGAACAAAATAACGACAGGCAATGCGCCTTCATCCGGCAAATCCTCCTCTTCGAAAAAATCGCCATCCACTTGTCCCCAGATTGCCATAGTGTGTGCATCTACCCAAGCGACGGGCAAATCCCAGTCCACAAGCATATGCCAAGGTGTGCCTACGGAAGCGCCATCTTCCGACTCACGAGCGTTGTTCATCCAATCTCGCACATTCCAGAACCGAATAACACCGACCGGTTGCCATACCCAGCCCGTATCTACGACCCAATGCTGATCCTGTGACACGTAAAGCTTGCCATGAAAATAATTAAGATAGCCATCGTCGTCATAGTTGGTCTGGGGACGGTTGCTTAGAAGCTCCCCTGATTTCACATCAGTCAAGTCTAGACGGTTCCATTCTGTGCCATGAATAAGTAGCGAACGCCCGTCAATCTCGGCAAAAGCTAACGGAAAGGTACATACCTCTGAATGGTAGTCATCGCGAGACAGCTTCATGATTGGTTGGCGGGCGAGTAAATCATAAACTGCGGCATGACGGCCAAAACGGTTCGAAATCGCGGCATATTGTCCATTTTTGCTGACGACGATTTGCACCGGATGATAAGTATTAAGCTCAGGGATATCAATCTGAAGCAGTTGTTCAGTAAGTCCTGTAGCAAGATTCAGCTTCCACAACTCGCATGCATGATTTAAGGCAAGCACTGACCTATTTTGCTCATCGGGCAAAGGTTGCATAACAGCGATGGAGCCTGGGGAGGTGCTAAGTGCTGGCAAAGAAACGTGATACAATGGCATGTTCCCACCCCTTTTCATTAGTAGCTCTATTTTAAGCTATTCCTATGCATCTTCCAAATACTAGGGCGTGCCTACAAAATAGAGTCGGCCTGCTGCTTCTTGCTTAATGACTAAGGCCATTGTTGCTGAGGCTACGCGGCTTGGAAAGCTCGCCCTTTTTTTGGCGGACTGAGGCGCCGCTATTCTAGCTTTTTCAACGATTTCAGGCTTTAAGCGGACAGGAGAACCGTTATCTACCTAATAATCCTGGCAAAATGGCTATTGGAAGTGCATTAGCGTCTCCTGAGTCCGCAGCCTGTCCCATTACCCATCATTCTATTAAAATAGCGTCTGCTGAGTCCGCCAAATCTAACTTTGTGCCGTACACGTGTCTTAGTCGGACGGACGGCTGTTTCTGCGGCCAGCTGGCTTTTTTTGCTGAAATAAATGCCAATTCTCCACATTAGGCTCAGAAACTTTTAAAATCAAGTGAGAGAATGTACAGGGATGGGGAGTCTTAGCAGTGAGATAAACAAAAGTTGGGCCGTAAAAGGAGGGGAGCAAGTGGAGCTGAGAGACGATCATATGATTATCGAAGCCGTGCTGAACGGAAATAAACAAGCGTACGCAGATATCGTCCGGCGCTATCAGAATAAGCTTTACGGGTTATTTCGCAAAATGGGAGCTTCCGAGGCTGATGCTGAGGATTTAACGCAGGAGACGCTGCTCAAGGCGTACCGCAAGCTGGCATCGCATAATCCGGTGCAAAGCTTTGCTGGCTGGCTTTATACAATCGCTGTTAATTTGCAGAAGGACGGCTGGCGGCGGAAAAAACCAGAACCACCCGTATTGGATGAAGGCGGCGAACGCCAGACACCAGAATCCAAGCTGCTGCAAAAAGAGCTGCGCTCTGAGCTCGGCCGCCTGCTGGAGAGGCTGCCAGAGCATTATCGGCTGGTGCTGGTTCTCCGCTACACGAACCAGTTGAGCCACGAGGAAATCGCCAGCGTAACGGGCATGTCGATAAGGCAGGTCACCAACATCGTTCACCGCGCTAAAATCAGGCTGCGGAAAATGGTAGAAGCCAAGGAGGGACAACGTTATGACATTTTGGAATCGTACAAAAGCTGAAAAAGCTGGAAAAGCTGAAAAAGCTGAAAAAGCCGATCTTAAAGCGGGGGGTGGAATAGCGACAGCGGAAGATAAGAAAATAGAAAACGTCTTGTTTGAGGACAAGCTTCAAGATGATTTTACCGATAGGGTGATGTTGGAGCTGGAGGGCATTGACATAGAGCCAGTGGAAAATGGCAATAAAATTGATTTTGAGCCCGGTGCCTCATCTATTGCCTGCCAAGTGAAACGGCATCAAGCGGCTAGAAGGTCATCGAGACGCAAAGCCTGGGGGCTTGCCGCCGCTGCCGTTGTACTCGCGGGAAGCACGCTGTTATACGCACAGCCGACGCTTGCGGATATGGTGCGGTCGCTTTTTGCCCAGAACAGCTATGTGGACAGTGGCATGAAGCAGGCGCAGGAAGCAGGACTGGTACAGCATTCCGACGCCAGCGCCGAGGATCAAGGCTATACGCTGAAGGTCAACGAAGTGATAGCCGATTCGACCCGTCTCATTGTAGGAATCGACATTTATGATGCGAAAGGAAATCCGGTAGCTGGCGAAATTCAATCTACTAATGGGAATTTCAATCTTTTTGATGTGGATAGAGGGCATATTGGAGATATCCCTTATGGAATCATGACGGGAGGCAATGCGACTACGAGCCGATTCGAATTTGTTTTTAGACGGCCAGTATTGAAGGACAAGATGCAGCTCAGCGCTTATATTAACCAGATCGCCTTGCATCAAGGAATACCGGGTTCGGATGACTTTTCGTCTAAGACAGTCAAGGGGCGATGGACGCTACATGTAGATATCGATTTGAGCAAGGCGAAAGCCCAGACGCTGTTCACCCCTATCGACATTTCTTATGAGACGCCAAGCGGCGTTCGGATTCAGATGCAAGGAGCAACCCGTACGCCGAGCGGAGGCTCGCTCGAGTTTACGACGTCGCTGACGCCAGATGCGGCAAGCCGTGCAATAAACGGTCAAAGTGGATTTCATTTGCTTAATTACCATCTGGAAGATGAACAAGGCCATGTGCTCGAGAAGAGCCCGAGCATGACGGAAATGGAATTTTCAAGCCGTCGCTACGAGCTTGACCGATGGAGCGGGCTGACGAAATGGTTTTACCAATTCGATGATTTTGCCTATGACAAGCAGCAGATCCGGTTTGTACTGGACAGCTATGTAATCCGTGAAAAAAGCGAGGCCTCGGTCGTCTTTGATCCGTCTCAAGCTTCCCCGGAAAAACCTGTCTTATTCGAAGACGCTGGCGATTCACTCCTGCTCAAAGGATTGACGATCGATTCAGATGGCTACGGAAGAATTCCAATTGGCGGCACGTTCAGCAACCCCAACTTCGCGTCGGATACCTGGATCGCCGTTGACGAGAACGGCAAGGAATACCAGATGTATGCAGGCGGGGGATATAGCGAAGAAAATCCGAATTTGGACGACGGTGCTGATCTCCAATTCATGATGGGTGGCATGAACAGCATGCCGAAACAACTGACGATCAAACGCACCGTCATCAATCGCCAGTACAAGGATGCTGACTTGTCGTTCGTCATTCCGTCTACCGGAACGACTGGTGTCATTCCGCAATAAGCAAGCAGTAATGGATGTTTATTTAACTGAACGATGCTCAAAAATAAAGGTATTAAGGTAGCGAATCATGAAGTAAAGCAAGGTGAAGTTGACATGATGGAGTGAAGGAAAATGAAGGAAATGATATTTGTGCTGGCGCCAGATTCATTCAAGGAAAGCATGACGGCAAAAGAAGTCTGTATCGCGATGGAAAAAGGGCTGCGCAAAGTCTATACGACAGCAGGTTATATTCATGTTCCAATGGCCGACGGAGGGGAAGGGACGGTGCAATCCCTTGTGGATGCGTCCGGCGGTACGATTCATCATAAAGAGGTAAGCGGGCCGCTTGGCCAGACTGTAGCCGCAGCATATGGCATTCTGGGTGATGGTGCAACGGCGGTCATCGAGATGGCATCGGCCAGTGGCATTCATCTGGTGAACAAGCAAATGAGAAATCCGCTTTGCACGACCACCTACGGGACAGGCGAATTGATTAAGGCTTGCTTGGATCAGGGAATTCGCAAAATAATTATCGGGATTGGCGGCAGTGCCACCAACGATGGAGGAACCGGGATGGCTGAAGCGCTCGGTGCGAAATTTCTTGATGCAGAGGGAAATGCGCTTGCGCGCGGGGGAGGGGCTCTTGACCACTTGACCTGTATCGACGTGTCGAATCTGGACGAGCGTTTGCGGGAAGTGCAATTTATTGTCGCCTGCGATGTAACGAATCCGTTATGCGGGGCGCATGGCGCTTCGCAGGTATTTGGTCCGCAGAAGGGCGCGACGCCGGAAATGGTGCAGCAGTTGGACGCCAACCTGTCCCATTATGCAGATGTCGTGAAGCAGCAGTTGCATAAGGATGTGCGGGATATACCGGGAGCAGGCGCAGCCGGCGGGCTGGGCGCAGGCTTGTTGATTTTCACACAGGCGGTTTTGCGCAAGGGCATTGAAATTGTAATCGAATATACAGAGCTGCGAGACAAGCTGGCTGAGGCCGATATCGTGTTTACGGGTGAAGGCGGCATCGATTTTCAGACGAAATTTGGCAAAACCCCATACGGTGTAGCTCGCGCTGCCAAGGAGGCGGGCAAGCCGGTCATAGCAATCGCTGGATACATTGGGGAAGGAATCGAAACGTTATACGCCGAGGGCATTGATGCGGTATTCGGCATTGTTCCGGGAGCATCCGATTTGGAGAAGCTTCTGAAGGAAGGACCGGATAATGTGGAGCGTACTACCGAGAATATTGCGAGGGTGCTGAAACTGGGCCTGATTACCGATAGAAGGTAGGCAAGCCTTCCTTGTGCCGCCTTTGCCATACTTCCACCCTGTTCAGGAGTACCGCGCTCAGACATAATTCAGTTATTGAATACAGACGGTGCTTTTGATCAGTATGAGGAGGAGGAATGGATATGTTTGATAAAAAGGTGAAGCTGCAGCCTTATGCGGATATGTCAGCACATATGGAAGGTTTTGATGTGGTTTCGGCCCAGCTTGGCGGAGATGGATGTGTGTATGTGCTGCTAATTAACCGCATCCCGAAACGGACACAAGGTATGTTCGTTCCTTCGGTGCTAAAGGAAACGTACACCTACAAGGTGCTCGTTATAGAAGACGATTATATGGAAGCAGTGATAATGGAGGGCCAGCATTTCAATTATCATTATGTCCAGCCGCTGCGGAATCAACTGCTGTTGGTCGGCGCGCGCTGCACTTATTATGGTGTTGGCAAATATGATCTGAACGCCAAAGTATGTAATTATAAAGGCGAGACCGTTCGCGAGTTTTTGCTGGGAGATGGCATTCAGAGTGTGCAGGTAACGGAGAAAGGCACCATTTGGACCAGTTATTTCGACGAAGGCGTCTTTGGAAATAATGGGTGGGGGAATCCAATCGGGTCCAAGGGTCTCCTGGCTTGGGATGAGCTTGGCAACAAAATATATGAAGACCATACGTCGGACATCGCCGATTGTTATGCGCTGAATGTTGTGAATGAACAAGAGGTCTGGTTCTACTTTTATACGGACTTCTTGCTAGGCCGTATTTCCGGTGGACCCGAGCAGGCCAAGGTTTCCTTTATGGACCCGCATATTTCCGGCTCTGCCGGGTTTTGTACGGACGGGTACCATTTTTTGTTTGATGGCGGTTACGGCAAGCATGAGACCTTTATTTTGAAGAAAAATGAAAAACCAGGCCGCTTGAGTGCAGGGCATAAGATCCAGTTTTTGAATGAGCAGGGGGAGCTGCTTAAACCGCATACCTGGGATTTTCGAGAAGACCGCCTGCTGTTTAGTGAAGGCAGCTGCTTGTATCAAGTGGCGATCGAAGAATTAGTTTAGTTATGTTGCTAATAGGACAAAGCGAGTAGGGGAGCTGCAAGGATGAAAGTGCAATTAGAAGGCATTACTGTATTATCGAATGATGTATCCCGTTTGGCCAGCTTTTATCGTGAAGTGCTCGGATTTCAGACGGTTGTGGAAGAAGGGCATTATGCGGAGTTTGAAAATAACGGGGTCGTAATTCGTTGTTTGCGCTCAATCCCATCGAAGCGAGTCCACAGTAGAAATTAAACAAACAGACAGCCCGCATCTCATGTTATTAATGAGTGAAGGCTGTCTGTTCTTTTTGCCCAATCGTCCGTTTTAGTCGAGTCCTGCTTGTGCTTTGGATAACAGCTTTCCTTTATTGAAAGAGAGTACAGCATTCGCCCCTGTATCCCCTGCGCCATAATAGGAGTAGACGACCATATCTGCGGTTTCGCTCAAAGCTCTGCCGTTGCCGCCAACAATATCCTTCACCTCATCATAGGTCATGCCAATCTCAATCTGCTGATACTGATCAAAGGTAATTCGAACATTATCCCCTTTGTCAGCGGGTCCATTATCGCTTGGCGCAGAGGCATCGACGCTGCTGCCAGATTGATTAATAGCTACAACCGTAGCTTGCAGCTCTTTAAGCTCTTGTTCCTTAGCTTCAAGCTGCTGCTCCAGTCCCGCAACCCGCTCCTGCAGGCTGTCAAAATCCGTCTGTGTCGGTCCCGAAGAGCCACACGCTGATAGAGTGAACAGTGACAATATAAGGGCCACTCCGCCTAACCATCGTCTATCGATCTTTTTCATAGAGACAACCCCTTTTTTTAGATGAACTTGTTTTTATACAGCAACCAACGGTTTCTGGAAAGAAAAAACAATACCGCCATTCAGTTTACCATAGCAAATACCTGCTGTAACTGAGGCTTTCGCTCTGGTCCTAATTTCATAGTAGGGTACGAGCTGCTGTTAACAAAGGCGGACCAAGCTGCAGCCTATAAAAAATGCCGCTAGCTGCAGAGAGGATCTAGCGATCCTTTCTGCAGCTAGCGGCTGCTGGCGAATTACAAATCGGTGTATAGATTTCTCTAATCTGAGCCTTCATGCCATGTGATGAGGTCCTCTGCCGATTTTCTTCTTCTTGCTTTAGGGATTTTATCCTCGTTGATATAGCCCATATGCAGGGTGCCAACAAGCTTCTCATCCGTCTGAATGCCAACGCTGCGGTGAAAATCGGCTTCCCGATTGTATTCATTCGTCTTCCACACAAAGCCAATTCGCTGCTCCCAGGCAAGCAGTTGCAAGTTTTGAATCAAGGTGGCGGCTGCAAGCAGCGCCTCTTCCCGTCTGATTTCGGATTTATCCTGTTTAATAACGACGAGCAGATGGACAGGAGTTTCCAAGCAATATTCCTTCATTACGCCTTCGCCAAAACGCGCAAGCTCATCCTCTGTGTAAGTGGCTAGGACGGCATCGGCAAACTGGCGACGATCCTCATTCATAAAAATAATAAACCGCCAGGGCTCCTCACTTGAATGGTAGGGCGCCCATACCGCTGCATTGAGCAAATCCAACAACGTCTGTTTCGACAAGGGCTGATCCGTGAATGACTTAATCGTTCGACGTTCACGAATGACACGCTCAATAGAATGGCTCATTATTCATTTCCATTATGCTGTTTAATCGTCTCGACAATTTCATTCACGGCATTCAATGTAGCTGCGGGGGAGAAGCTGAAGTTCATCCAGTCTTTATCTCCGACAAGATAGACATGGTTCTCCTTCACAGCTTTAAGGCCCATCCATACCGCATTGGTTTTCATATCTTCATATATTTTTTGTGCGCTCGCTGCATCATCTCCAGCTTCTACCTGAAGAATAATGTGATCAGGATTAAACTCTGGCAGCATTTCGAGCGAAATGGCGATGCTCTCCTCGTCCTTAGGGAAAGTGGCTACTGCATTCAGTCCCAATTCGCCATGTATCACTTTGCCGCGGCTCGCTAGAGGTCCCATGACATAGCTGTCTTTGCCAATAATTCGCATATACATGAACGTTTCTGATCCGACTAGGGGCTTTAGACTTTCATTTGCTTTTTTGATTTGATCCTCATAATCCGCAATAACCTGCTCAGCCTGCTCCTTCTTGCCAAGTGCATCGCCCATATCGCGCAATTCGTCGCGCCAATTGTCACGATCAGGGAGTAAAATCGTTTTTGCGATTTTATTCAATTGATCAACATTTTTCGCGTCCCGCCAATTTGCTCCGATAATTAGATCAGGCTCTGACGCCAAAATACCCTCCAGGTTAAGAACGCCGCCCAGCTTTGGCACAGCATCGAATGCCCCGTTTAAATAGCTTGGAAATTCGGCATTTGCATTTTCAGCAGCTACTGGAATGACACCTAGCGAATATAAAAAATCTGGATATGTTACCGTAGTCGCCACTACCCGAAGCGTTTTCTCGGCTGCATCGGTCTGTGTAACTGGACTGTTTATTGTATTATTCTCCTTACCTCCACAAGCAGCTATAAGCAGCAGTGATAACGCGATAGCTGCAAAACCCCATTTTCGTGCGCGATTCATTTCTCCATCCCTCTCAAACGTAATAATAATTCTCATTCTCATTATAGGATGTGTCAGCCAAATGGGAATGGAGAAAAGGGAAGCAGACGTGGACTTTCGCGCATTTCCCTATGTCAGCGAACTACGCCGCGCTCGAACATTTGCAGCATATGCTGCATGGCAAATCCAGTAGACAGGGGAGAGAAGGAGAAATTGTACCATTCTCGATGCCCCACGGTATATATCCGACTTGTAGGGGATGTCATTAATTTTCTCCATCCGGGCTGCTGTAATAAAGCTTCCCGGCTGCTGTCAGCCTGCTCACCTATTTGCAAAATGATGTGATCAGCTCCCAGCCCAGCTAACTGTTCGACTGACAAAATTTTTCCATCGATATGCAGCAGCGACTTTTCAGGTGGAATCAAACCAAGCTCGGTATACAGTATTTTTCCTCTCGATGACTGATTGCCAAACACGATGAGGCCCTCCTGGGTCATACGAGCATAAGCAACCGTTTCATTATTTGTCAGCAGCTTAAGCTGTTCTCGAACCTCATCGCGCTTGTCATCATACCAGCGAATAAAACGATGGGCCTGCTTCTTTTTATCCAAAATCTCGCCCACATCTGTCAGCTCATCCCGCCAATCATTATGGCTTGGCAGCAGGAAGGTGGGGGCAATTCGGCTTAGGGCATCATAGTTTTCATAATCCTTCCATTCTGCAGCCAATATGACATCGGGCTTGAACGGTTTGAAATATTCAGGATCGAAGTGATGGCTGTTGTTCAGCTTTGGTACTTGCTTGAATGCCTCTAGCAAATAACTGGGGAATTCCTGATCCGGAGAAAAGGCAGCAATCGGTATGGTTCCCAGCAGGTACATCAATTCGGGATGAGTGACCGTCGTCCCCAGAATACGCCGATTATGCAAATAAAAACGGGGAGATACACCAACCTTTTGCTTAAACCTTCTACTAAAATAATGCTCATCCTCAAAGCCGACTTTACGGGCGATAGCGTACAGGCTTTCTTTGGACATTGTGAGCAATTCCTTGGCTTTATCGATACGCAGTCTGATTAAATAATCGCTCGGATTTTCACCGGTTATTTCCTTAAACAACGTTGTATACCAACGTCTGCTGAGCTGCGCGATGCCCGCCAAATCTTCAATTGTAATGGCTTCATCGTAATGAAGCTTTAAATATTCGATCGTGCTCTCGACGGCATGGCGAGGGTCAGCATCGGTTTGCGAAGCATGGGAATCCATCAGCAGATAGATAAGCTTCTGAAATAGAAACTGGTTTTCAAGCAGCTTCTGCATGTCTATGAAAGTGGAAGGCTCTTGAAGCTTCTGCACCATAGCCCGGAGTGAACGAGGAGTATGCGACACGGTCTCATATTGAAAATAAGCAAATGTTTTGACGGAAGCCGCTGACAGTTTATGATCCGCTCGGCTGAGCTGAACAACTTCACATGCAATGATGCTGATGTCCAATAAATGACTGCCTTGATTCGTTATCTGCAACGACTGCCCCGGCTTTATTATGAAATGAGTATCGGCTGCCAAAATAGGCTGACTGTGCTTATGATCTACTTGGACCTTCGCTGTGCCGCCTAGCACAAATAACAGCTGATGCTCGTTTTTCGGTGGAATAAGGACTAGCCCCCCTATAGGGACGGCATCCTTTGCTACTTTTGTCATCGTCACGAACAGATCCTGGAACGGAACATTTTTGCCGGACATGTAGGCGCCTCCTAGCTAGTAATAAAAGCTTATGTTCGATTTCCTGTTAATCATAAAATCGCTGTCGTGGCTGTGATTAAAGCCGATATTTCCAATATTCATAAGCTCCTCCATAGGTACGGGTATGCCCATTGTATATTCCGGCTGCTGCGTTGTAAATATAATTTGCACAATAGGTTAGTAGAAGCTCATGATGTAGAGCATCACTCTTTCCCCTTTCGCTACAAAAAAAGCTTGCAAAATATGCACCCTTTTTTCGGACTCCTGATAGCATTCAAAAAAGGATAAAAAAGGAGGTATATTTTCAGGGAATCGGCATATACTAATAAAGTTTTTACATTGTTGTAAAAAAGAATTTTACAATTACGTATAGGGGAAGATATAATATTGACTATATAGAGAAGAGAGGTGTGATATGATTATCAATTTTTTTGAACATCAAAAAAAAATTGCAAAGAACTTAGTTGCTTTCATTCGATTACATGGTTATTCGAAGCGTTCATTATCCATACTAACAGGTATATCTCGACCAACGATTGATCAAATTATTAAAGGTGAGAGTCCTAATCAAACGACGTTTAACACGCAAATTTCGAAAATTAATGAAACCTTTCAATTACCAGCGGACTATCTGATTACGGTACAAGTTATACCCGTTCAGTCACCACCACTTGCTTATGCTTATTCAGACTATGGTGATATCGATAATAATAGGAGTGATAAAGCCATAAATCTATTGGAGGGTTTAGATAACATACTTGATATTTACTCAATCTATGTTTAATGAAAGGTGGAAAACAAAATAAGTGAGAATAACAAGTGAAAATTTAGATGAAACCATTAGCCTAAACGAACAAATTGATCGACAAGTACAAGAGCACATTCGTTACATTGAAAGACGGTTAATTAAGTGGAAATCTCTCCCGATTGAGGAACAAGCGTTAGGGATTTTAAAGGAACACAATTTGGTCGAAATTCCCATTCCTGATGGGAACTGGGGAGGAGCTATTCGGAAATTTCATAGCAACAAAGCCGTGCCTATTATTAATACGGCACAACCAAGAATCTACCAGTACTTTATTTATTGGCATGAAATCTATCATTTAACCGAAAATGAAGAAATCAATAGTCACAACGAAGAAAATTATAATATCATGACAGAGTTTGACCTCAACGAACGTAAAGCAGACTATTTTGCCAGCCAAATGATTTTTGGATATGCGGACCTACTTAATTACTTCTACTCTCTGGAGTATGAGGATTTTATCGTGAAAATTGCCCATTGTATGAAATCGTTTAAAGCACCTTACAAGGCTGTTTTAATTCAATTGTATCAGATCGCAAAAAAGAATAATAATGAACAACTCCAAAATCAAATCAAATTGTATTTTGATAAGAAATGGACACCAGATGATTGGAAAACTATTTTTCAAGAACATGCTTTGGATGATAACTTAATTAAACCTTCATTTGTAACAAATCTCAATTCAATTATTAATGCGATCAAGAATCAGATTCTGCAACACCCTGATGTAGAGTTATTTAAAGATAACTTAAAGGTCGTAAAAGAATGGGAGGAAAAGTATAAAAATGTTCAAAGGGAACTAAAGGAGCGGTCGAATGAGTAGCTATCGGGACATCGAAGGTCAATTACGAGGAAAAACGAATGCTAAAATATTGATATTGGACACAAATAATCTCCAATTTTATTACCAGCATCAAGATACCTTACCTCCAAGCGATTTATTTCAGCCTTATGATATGGTTTTTATCCCAGGTTGGGTACACGCCGAGTACGTACACCACACTGGTAAATCGGAGTATGTAACAAGTATCCCAACCGCTATTCATTATATTGATGAGTTTGAAGATTATTTACCGATGGTTGGCTATCAGGATACAAGATTGATGGAATTGTTTCGACTGGCCTCTCCTTATGGTGAAGCTCAAAGGTTTTTTGGTCAATACAGACGGATGCCAGCAGATGAGTTGCCTGATGATTGGATTGAGCTGTTTTATGAACAGGGGTTCACAACGAGACAAACAGGTGCGCTAACGACAAAGAAAAATGCTGGAGAGGTTTCTATCCTTACGTTGGCGTTCCTCTTGTGTTCTCATTATCGAGATGAAGTTTCTAATATATCTATTGCAACAAGTGATTTTGGAATCATTGCTTTGAAGAAAAAATTGCTGTGTGAAGCAAACTCTCCATCGTTAAATTTAGATGTGTCTCCAGTTCCACCTCTCTCCTATTTGAGTACAGACGTATCTCTTTTTCAAGCTATTAAAACAGGTATTATTCTGCCTGATCATATTCAGCGGATGCGTCCTAATCCCAAGTCCTCCATTTATGTTGAACATTTTGGGGATGGAAGCTCAGCATTGCATGAAGCTGTGGTGGACACTCCTTCCTTTATAGAGATTTGTAAAAATCCTGATAAATACAAAATCATTTTTTGATTGAACTTATAATCTAGAACATCACAGAATTACATAATAGTAAAAGTAAAGAACCTTTTTCAGAAAAGTTGAGGTTCTTTTTCTATTTTAGTTACTTGTGCGGTATTAATGAAGTGTTCTTCGTGAAATGGTCAATACGCTCGACCGTGCAGTTCGAGTAGAGCTTAAGGGCGAATTTCCGCTAGCCGAGGATGCGAGTATATATTATGCAAGGCGGTGAGGGGGAAATAGGTTTAACGTCTGTCTTACCTTCAAATCAGCTATACGTAGGTTGAATAGCATGCTATAGTCAAATTTAAGCAGCAGCAGGGGGATTATCCCATTTTCAATAGCGGACTTAGCATTCTTTAACTATCGAGGAGATGGATTTCATGGAGCATGATGATATCAACATAAGAATGGATAGACAAAGGGACATATTAGCAGAGGAACATAGAGATCCTTTCGTAATAACCTTTTTCACCTTCGCCAATCAGGATATTTATGGTTTTGTAGCTAAGGGCAGCACGGGATTTTCCAAATATGGCTTAGATATTATTGCCGCAGCCGTGTCCACGCTTACCATTAATGCCGTTAATTCTATCAATGAATTTACAGATGACAGTCCTGAGGTAGACATGGGCAGGAACTATATGAAATGCATCATTCATGAAAAAGTCAGTCGAGATTCGCAAATTTTATTGCGATCACTCCGGCTAGGTATGGAAGACATTCAGCGATCCTATGGCGAACAATACTTAGTAATTGAGGAAATAAGGGTGGGGAAGAGTTGAGTTATGATCTTCATATTACAAAGGCAGACCATTGGGTAAACAGCGACAGTAACCCGATAACAGAGGAGGATCTAGCCCGAATTGCTCATTTTCTTGATGCTAACGAGCAAATTCCTTTCTTATTTCAAAGGGGGAGGCTTACCTTGTGTGGTGCAAATGGAAATATAATCAACTTAATGATCGCAATAGCTTCCCCAATAAACGCTATTGTCCAAGGAGACGATGGTGAAATTTATACAGCATCAGATTCAAATTTGAATTCATCAGCATGCAGAGATATACCACAACATAAACTACCTTCTCCAAAAATAGATACGCTAGAAGCTCTGGATCTAGGTGATCAAATCTGGCATCGTAAATTTGGTAGAGGGACAATTCTCAAAATTATTGGTGAAGGTCTGGATACAGAATTAACCGTGAAATTTGCGGACTTTGAAATGCCAAAAAGAATTTTGTTATATTATTCACCGATCATAGCATCTAAGCCTTAAAAAATATTCGTGACTACTAAATTATAAAATGGAGGGAAAACGGATGAAACAAGCGTTAATCGTTATTGATGTGCAGGAGGTTTTTTTTAACTTGCCAGAAAATTACCTACATCAGAAAGAGGATTTGGTGCTCCGCATTAACCAATGGATTGCGGCTGCTCGCAGTGCAGATGTTCCAGTGATTTTTATCCAGCATACGGTATATGACAACGTAAATGGCGCACTTTACGTAGATTCACCGGATTGGCAGCTCTACCACGAGCTGGATATTAAGCCAGGGGATGCCGTCATCCGAAAAACAACATGGGATTCGTTCCACAACACCGAATTGCCCGTTTTATTGGAGGGTAAATCAATTGAACAGCTTATTTTTGCTGGAGCACAAACCGAATTTTGTTTGGATACAACGATTCGAGCCGCGTACAGTCGTGGCTATAAGTCTAATATTTTGGCGAAAAATAGCCACAGCACCCTTGCGAATGCGGTTCTGACTGCACCTCAAATCATTGAGCATCACGAGCACATTTGGAATGGAAGGTTTGTCACCATTCGTGGATTGAATGAGCATGTATTTTAACCCTAGACCTAGACCACGCAGCTCTGGAAGCTCGATCCTTTTTTGGAGGACTGGGCTTTTTAGCCCCCTAATCCACTTGGACACTTTCAATCCCTTCAGCTAAACTACAAGAAGTGGAGGAAGTATCCATGAAAAGACGATTTCGGTGCACAGTGCAAACGAAGAAGGAGTTTGTAGTGGAGGTGCTGTTGGGGTATCGGATAGAGGTGGTAGCCCGTCAGCATGGTCTCTCCCCCAAAACACTCGGAAACTGGGTTCGCCAATATCAAGATGAGGTGGATGACCTTATGGAAAAAAAGCAAAAAGAGGACAAGCAGCTCCAGCAAGATGCTGCACAGTTCCAAGACCTCCAGAAGAAATACGAGGACGCCGTTAAACTGTTGGGTGAAAAAGAACTGGAGATCCATGTCCTGCGAGACCTGGTTAAAAAAAAGTATCCCGACTGGAAGTAGCGAACCATTGGATTGGACAAGGCTACCCCGTGCGTACCGTGCTGCGAATTTGTGGGGTTCCTCGTTCCACCTACTATTACCGTCTCCTGCATCCAGAGCCTCAGCGTCCTGCTGGTAAAGGCCGTCCCGTACCGGGATTTTCATACGACCAGACAGGGACGCAGGTGACGGATGGGCGCATTCAGACGTGGCTGCGGCGCTTGGTACAGGGACCCAATGCGGCTTTTGGTTACCGAAAGCTCACCGTCCTTTTGCGGCGAAAACACGGGCTTCTCATTAACAAAAAGAAGGTGTATCGGCTCTGTAAATCCCTGAATCTGCTGGCTCCAAAGCGGGAGAAAATGAGCGTGGTCCCTCGAAAGATCGCAAACAACCGCGTGGTCACTGGCGCCAACCAGCTCTGGCAGATGGATATTAAGTACGGATACGTAACGGGTCAGCGCAGACACTTTTTTTTGGCTAGCATCATCGATGTGTTTGACCGGAATATTGTTGCCTACTACCGGGGTTCTACCTGCCGCACGCCAGAGATCCTGAAAACCATACAGAAGGCAATAGAAGCCCGCAAGGTGGGTCAAAGGGAGATCCCGCTGATTCTTCGCACAGACAATGGCCCCCAATTCATCAGTAAAGCCTTCCATGCGTATTGTGAGCAGGTGGGGGTGGAACACGAGCGAATCCCGCCTCGTACCCCGAACAAAAATGCATTTATTGAGTCGTTCCACAGTATTTTGGAACGGGAATGCTACCAGCGCCACTGTTTTGAAAGTAATGAGGAAGCCTTTGCCGAAGTGGACCGTTTCGTTCACTATTACAATCATGACCGTATTCACGGCAGTCTATATGACTGGCCTCCAACGGAATATCTACGCAGGGTCCAAACGGGAATGCTATCTCCTAAGACCCTTGCGCTTTAGTACGATTTTGCGAGAATGAATGGGCTAGTGTCCAATTTTAGGGGGTTAAACCGTGGGTTTCCGCTATTGTGGATTTTTCTGCGAATTCAGGCCGCAAGCGGACAGGAAAGCCTTTATCGCCCTCATTATCCTGTAAAAATATCCATTTCTAGGGCATTAGCGGCTCCTGTGTCCGCAGGTAGTGCCTTAACCCGTGATCCTGTTAAATAGCGGCTTCTGTGTCCGCCAAGTTTAACTTTGCGCAGACGCACTAGATTGTATTCGCTCTATCTCATATCCCATCTCCATCATAGCGGCAAGTCCGTCCTCGATGACAACCGTCTTTGATCCGTCCCACCAACCACTGCTTAAACCATATAAGATCCACTCCCGAACCCGCCTTGGATGATTGAGATTGTAAACCTCATCAGGCATGTTGTTACGATTATTAGCCAATATAAATCCCGAATTCAGTGGACACCCAGCGATAGGATCATCCCATGTGCGGATGCGAATGTGCATAGGGTTGATTTTTGATTCCTTTAAAAAAATTTTCAGTTCATGAACACATGTCTGGCCTTCCACGCGCATCAACAGCGTATATTTATAGTCTACCCCTTCAATTGCTATACTGCGCAGCTTGTTCGACAACTTGATCACCTGCTTATATGAATTCTACTAACCTTCGTAATCTTATTCTAATATGCCTCGCAGCCAAAATGAAATATCGCCTTTTTCACATTAACAATTAAATTTCTGATATACGCCATATAAAAATGACCGCTGATGAAGTAATGGAAGGCCACCGCCTGCCCTCCAGCTGTGTTCTATATAGTACACGCGGTAGTGGTGCAAGTGTGATGCTGGATCGCGGCATCTATCAGGCCGAACCGTTCTTCCTGCTGCATGGAGCAAAAGAAATGCGGTTGAATATCGGCACAAATGAGCCATTCGAGTATTATTTGCTGTTTTACCGGACAAAGCCCGTATTTTTGCGCTGGAAGGAAATTGGCAGGCTGCTGGAGCGCAGCAACCCTTTTAATATTCAATACGGTTTCCAGCCCTGTGAGCCGTTGGGCCTATATAACTGTCTTTGCGAATTGGAGCGTACATGGGTGGCGGGGGAGAAGCTGGGAAGATTGCAGGCGACGGGACTGTTCTATCAGTTCATCCATGAGCTGTTGTGGCAGTTGAGGTCGGAGGAGAAAAATATCGCAAAAACCGATTTTGTCACGAGTGCCACTCGCTATTTGCATGATTATTACCAAGACAGCATAACACTGCAGTCGCTTGCGGAGAGGCTGAATTATAGCGTTCGCCATTTGGCAGTCAGCTTCAAGCAGCAAATCGGTGTCAGTCCCATTGAATATTTAATCCGCATTAGAATCAGCCACGCCTGCAGACTGCTGGTGGAGACAGATGCTTCACTGCGCGATATTGCCTCACAGGTGGGTTATCCCGATGTGTATTATTTTAGTCGTATTTTCAAAAAACAGACCGGCTTGTCGCCTGCACGCTATCAGACTAAAGAACGCCAGCAGCGAGCAGCAAAGGATCGTCCATTTATTTTATAGAAGGAACAGAGACTGTGAGGCGAATCTGCCTCGGCTAATCGAGGTAGATTCGAATGAATGGGCGTCCATACAGGCAGTTTACAAATTGCCGTAAATCACAATTTCATCAGCCTGCTCCAGCACCTCACGAACCCAGGCGGTGAACGAATGAATGAAGGCAAGCTGGCCAGGGTCTTCTACAGACAGGGCATCGAGCTCCTGTATGACCTGTTCCCAGACCGCTTTCGGAATGGGGTTGTCCCAGCAAGGATCGAAAGCAGCATAAATCTCGCCTGTGCGTATATCGGCAAGCGGGTATTTTTTCTGAATAAATGGCAGCATATCGCTGAAATCTTCATCATAAATAAAAATTCGATTATTTGCTGCTGCTTCGTCATAACGGATGGGGCTAAAGGAATAGCCGATCCCATTTTTAGGCCCACTGTAACGATATTTCATGGTGCGGATCGTTTCCGCCTTCTTTTTACCCATGGCTTCTTCGGCCTCCTATTGTTACTTAATTTATGTAAATCGTTGGTATTATAGCACAAAGCTCAAGTAGAGAAGAGTT
This sequence comes from Paenibacillus sp. FSL H8-0537, assembly GCF_038051995.1. Taxonomy (NCBI): domain Bacteria; kingdom Bacillati; phylum Bacillota; class Bacilli; order Caryophanales; family Paenibacillaceae; genus Paenibacillus; species Paenibacillus sp. FSL H8-0537. The sequence goes on from NZ_CP150290.1 coordinate 740,532, forward strand.
CTAATAGATTTACACGGGCGATGTGATTCACAAGCAAAGACCTATATAAAGGAACAAATGGTTACTTGACTTGCCTTATTAACCTTCCTGCCCTGTGAAGGCTGATCGCCACAAATAAAGTAGGAAGCTACTTTCAAAAAAAGAGCCAACGCCGCGATAGATCGCAAGCATTGGCTTTTGTTTCGTACCGTATTTGATATGCATTTATTATGCATATAGTCTGCTGTTACAATCTCATATTTAATGTTTAATGAGGCTGATAAATCTGATAAGCAAAGTGGTAAAGCGTCGTTTCATTTGAACTCAAAACAGCATTATTGGAGCTGAACTGGATCGGAATAATATCAAAGTAATGGTAGGATACCCAGTTATCATAGCCGTAAAGCCCAACACCAGGCTGAATATTGGATATGGTGGCAGTGAAGCCGCCGCTGGAATTAGTCGTCGTAGTGGCCGTATAAAGCAGATTGTTAAGGACGGTTCTGATGCTCACGGTAATAGGGACATTAGCAGCTGCATTGCCGCTTGAATCTCTAGCTGATCCCGTCACGGTTATATAGTTTTGAATACGATATTTATTCCCATATCCATAAGTCATATAACCTGAAACGTTAGGATCAGAGGTGATGCTTGTTACCGTGACAACCGAAGCGGCATTGCTCACGCTGAAGGTGTAAGGCTGTGAAGCATTGAACGAAGAAGTGCTTAATACTCTAAAATAATAGGTGCCGGCACTCATGTTATAGGTTCCACTTGAATTTTGGTTAATGGTAGCAAGCTGGTTTAAGTTCTGATTATAAATATTAACCTGATAGGTGGTGCCAGCCGCCGGATTGTTGAATGAAATCGTATATTGCTTAGCGGTGCTTACGGTAAATTTGATCCAGTCCTCGTCAAAAGCGTTGTCGATCGTCTGGCTGACGGTGAAGGCGCTCGTTTTTGCCTTGGCATACACATAGTTGTCATCAGGCTCGGCGCTGTCATAGACAGAGGATTGAACGACTGTGAAATAGAATGGATTGCTTGCATCAAAGCCTGATACCGTATTTACAGCCAGATAATAGATGCCTGCTGGAGCAATCCGGCTTACCTGCTCATCCATTTGCGGCCCATAAACCGAATAATATTCCTCTACCAATTGCAAGGTATCTAAATCTAAGCGGAATAAGTGCAAATCATAATCGACAGATGCGGATTGCACCGTTTGTAAAAAAGCAGTCAGCTTGCTAGGCGCGGTCGTTTGGAAATTAAACCACTTCTGCCCGCCAGCTTGGTCAATATAATCAAAGTAGACTTGGCCCGTATTGATCGTATAGGCGTTGCCAGGGTCGGTATTGTATACCGCCTGAGTGACGGAGTCGAGGGAGCGCTGCTGTAGGCTTTGTGTCGAACTAGAGATGACTGAAGGTGCAGGCAAGGCATCATTAAGGTCAAGCTTGCTGCTTTCAGGAATGTCGAAGGAAGGCAATTGTGTGCTGCTGGTTGTCAGACTTACCTCGGGAATGGCCTGGGCATTCGCGCTAGGCATGAAGGGAAACCCGCCAAATACTGACGTGACTAGTAGAGAAACCGCCAATAAAATCCGCTTGAGCATGGTAAACTCTCCTTTTTATTCTAGTAGACTACAAGAATAATCATTACATATTTATCTATTTTTTACAATTTTATTTTTGTGAACCTTTTGTTAAAATTTATACAATTAAAGAAGAAAAACGCGAGAAATAGCCCCCGCATCCATGTTGTAGTGGAGGTGGGGGCTGCTTGTGCATGAGGTAATCGTTTAGAATGGGCTCGAAAACTACTCGTTCACGACATCAGCGACGAGCTCGCTTGCAACCTCAATGACTTTAGGAATGACCACATCGTTCGTACCAGAAACGTATATATCCCCTTGATAATGCCGGAAGGGAATCGAAGCATCGCCAATGCTCCACATGAAGAAATCTCCCTCAATGGACATGGTGGTAGCCCCTGTTACGGTAAATACCGATGTATACGAAAAATCGGGCTTGGACGCAAAATATTGTTTGCATTCTTCCAAAGAAATCGTCAGTGCCGACGAATTGTTATTCTGCAAGGCTCTTGTAATGCGATAGCGTTTGCTCATTGAAAACCCTCCAATTTAAGATGTGGAATGACTATTTTTTAGTTGGCAGCTTTGCGTTCTGTCATATAGGTTGCCAGCCCCAGCGTTAGTGCTAGCCCGACAAGCACAGCCCCGACCCACGGGAGTGCATTTAAGGACAGATGGGTGATGACCCAGCCCCCGATAAAAGCGCCGACAGCATTTCCTAAATTACCTGCGGAATGGCTGGAGGTGGAGGCGAGGGCGGGCGCCGCTTTCGCCAGGCTCATAATCCGGACCTGCAGCCCGGGCATGACCGCGAAGGAACCGGCTCCCCAAAGGAAAATCGTCACAACAGCCGCTATAGGGCTATGAATCGTAAAAGTTAAGATGGCCAAAATGACCGATATGAAAACATAAAGTCCCAATATGGCAGGCATTAGCTTCCAATCGGCAAGCTTGCCGCCGACGATGTTGCCAAGCGTTACACCGCAGCCGAAAAGCACTAAAATCCACGTGACGCTGTGCTCTGCAAAGCCTGACACCTGCGTAAGCAGCGGTGTAATATACGTAAAGACGGCGAATAACCCGGAGTTGCCTAGCGCGCAGATTAGCAGGAAGACAAGAAGCTTGGGTCTGGCAAGAGCGGCAAGCTGCTGAACGATGCTCGCCGTTTGTTCCTGCTTTATTTTTGGAATGAAGATCAGTATGCCTGCCAGGGCGATAACGCCCATGATGGCAATGGCTCCGAAAGAGGCGCGCCAGCCCATGTTTTGTCCGATAAAGGTGCCGAGAGGAACGCCTATAATATTGGCAATCGTCAGCCCGGCCATCATGATGGATACGGCTCCGGCCCGTTTATTTGGCGGCACGAGATTAGAGGCAATCACTGCTCCGACGCCGAAAAAGGTTCCATGTGTCAATGCGGTAATGACACGCGCGCCCATCAGGACGGCATAGCTCGGCGCAAAAACCGAGATGACATTGCCGAGAATGAATAAAATCATCAGCAGACATAGCAGTTGCTTTTGCGGGATTTGTTGCGTGAGCATGGTTAATATGGGAGCGCCGATTGCTACGCCAAGCGCATACATCGTAATTAGCTGTCCAGCAGCCGAAATGCTGACATGCAGGTCTGTGGCGACATTAGGCAGCAGCCCCATAATGACAAACTCGGTCATGCCAATGGCAAATGCTCCGACAGTAAGCGAGAGAATCGAGACGGGGAACGGCTCTTTGGCGGCTTGCTTCTGGGTCAAACGTTGAGAGAACTCCATGATGTAAATGACAACCTTTCTGCTGTGCAAACTAAGAGTCCAATCTTTACAATATGTATCCAAGCAATTAGACCTATTTCATCATTATTTAGGTTTTTGAGTGTAATATCAAGCTATTTATAAATGGCGTTAAACAAATTTAAGTTGTAGCTGAGAATTATTCTCGATAAAATAGAGAGGCATACAGATCTGGACTTTGCGGAAGGTGAAACGATGGATGTAGAACAGCATGTTAAGCTTTGGAATCAGGCTTCTATTAAAATATTAGATATTCGGCATCTGGTTATGCGCGCTGGGGAGCAGGTGAAGGGCTACCGGCTGCCAGCCAGCGGTTTTATCTACACAACAAGAGGCGGCGCACAGGTTGCTCTGGACGGAAATTCCTATGAGGTGAACAAGCTGCAGGTGCTGCACGGCGGCAAGGGCATAGGTCTGGATATTTCCGATGTCGAGGACTGCTTCGAATATTATATGATTTATTATCGGGCCAGCCTTCCGCTGCCCAGCAGCAGAGAGCTTAAAGCGCTGCTGGAGCAGCAGCTGCCTTTTCACATTCAGTACGCCTTCGTTCCCAATTATCCGATTGCTTTATACAACTATGTTACAAGCCTTGATCAAATATGGAGACAAGCGGATGCGCTCTCTAAATTTCAAGTCAAAACCTTATTTTATCAATTTGTCCACGAGCTGTTGCGGCAGCTGGATACACAGGGCATTCCAACGATTAAGCCTAATATCGTAACGCAAGCTGTCCGTTATCTTAACGAGCGATATGCAGAGCCGATTATGGTGGATGGGTTGGCGGAGCTTTTGGATTGCAGTTCGGGGCATTTATCAAGAATGTTTAAAAAAGAGACAGGAAGCAGCCTCATTGAATATTTGACCCGCATTCGAATCAATAAAGCGAGAGAGCTCCTTTTGCATACCGATGCGTCCCTACAGACGATTGCGGAAAGCGTAGGTATCCCAGACGCGATGTACTTCAATCGTATTTTCAAAAAATATGCAGGCATTTCGCCGGGACGCTTCAAAACGAACTACGTTCATTTGCCATTCGATCAGTATAATGCTACGGGTAAGTCAGAATCCTCCATTGTCAGGCGTACCTTTCGCCGTTATATTCATAATGGTGATAATCATTATCAATATAAACAAAAAGGGGATTCACGCATACCAATGAAACCGAAACAGTCGATTACGCTACTTCTTATGCTTAGCCTTACTCTATTACTGTCAGCATGCTCTGGCACAACAAACACAACTGCTGCGAGTGGCAATAGTCAAAGCAGCAGTGCAGCGCAGCAAACAAATAGCGAGCAAGCCACTCAGCCGCCATCTACGCAGGAAAAAGTCATTAAGCATGCATGGGGAGAAACGGTTATTAAAGGGGAGCCAAAAAATATTATCTCTTTATTTCCCGCCGCTACCGATTATTTGCTGGCGCTTGGCATCGTGCCGCAGGCGGCATCAAGCAATGAAGAAGGCAGCGATCAATTTCCGACCTATCTTGCCGATCGCCTGCAAGGGCAGAAAAATTTAGGCTGGCAGGTGGAGCCGAATTTTGAGAGTATTTTAGCTTTGGAGCCAGACCTGATTATTGGTCAAGATTTTATGGGCGAAGCTTTCGCTAACTTAAATAAAATTGCCCCTACGTTGTTCGCGGAAAAAGTGAAGGATGAGCAGGGCATCATTCGAATGAAAACGAGTCTCCTTAAAATCGGTGACATGCTCGGAAGAACGGAGCAGGCGAATCAGGTCATTGCGGAATACGAGAAGCTGGCTGCAGAGGGCAAAGAGAAAATTAAGCAAGCGATCGGTGATGAAACAGTTATGTTTTTGCGCCTGTCCGATAAGGAAGTGCGCTATTATAGCAAACGGAACTATGAAGTTCTTTATGACGATTTAGGCTTGCAAGCGCCAGCGTCTATACCGGACCCAGCCGAATCGATGCAGGTGATCTCGCTAGAGAAGCTGCCGTCTATTAACCCAGATCACATCTTTTTATTATCCTCCGATCCTACAGAAACGACTGAAATGCAAAAGACTGAAGTGTGGAAAAGCTTGAAGGCCGTTCAAAATAACCATGTTCACTTGGTGGATTATGGCCTATGGTTTCAAGGTCCCGGCGGCCCCATCGGCCAAACGAAAATTATCGAAGAAACGGTTCAGTTTCTTACCCAATAAGGGAAGGCGAGAAGAGGAGGGTGGTGCGAAATGGCCATATCGGCAATTGAGCAGCTAATTCGCGAAAGAAGAACGATACGTCAATTTAACGGGCAGACATTGGCGAAAGAAACCGTCATCAACCTGTTGGATGCGGCAGTATGGGCTCCGGTTCATTCGCGCAAGGAGCCTTGGCGATTCATTTTGTTCATGGGCGCAGGAAGGCAGCAGTTTTCAGATGCGGTGCTGCATACGTTTTCGGAGGACGAGCGGGAAAAATGGGGACAGAAGCTGCAGCTTGATTATTGCGAACGCATGCAAGCCCATTTGCTCATCGTCATAGAGGCCGACGCTAGGCAGCGCGTGTGGGAGGATGCTGTTGGGGCAGGCTCCGCGCTGATTCAAAATATCCAACTGCTGGCGTGGGAGCAGGGAATCGGCGTCGTATGGAAGACGAATGAATACAATTTTGACCCGGATTTTTGCAGGCTTACGGGCGTGAAGCCAGGCGAACGCATTATTGGCACGCTGCATCTTGGTTATTTTGATCCCGATAAGACACCTAAGCCTAGACCTCGCACACCGGTGGGGAAACTGTTAACCTGTGTTACGGGGGAATAAAAGATATTTCGTTCCGTTTATGAAAAAATAAGGGATCCCGACTTCTTCCGGGATCCCTTTTATGCCGTGCGAAACGAGCTTGCCGCGGCTATGCTGGTCTGACAGCCCACATAGGAATTCAAATATCCATGATACACCAATTCCAGCGTGGGCGTATGCTGCAGATCGCCAGGCGTTACGAGCAGTGGCGACTTGTCGATCAGGATCATTCCGCTTCGCTGGAACATCGTCGCCACGAATTGCGAGCAGAAGTACGAATGCTTGCGCTCCCATTCAATATTGAATACGACACCTAACATCCCGACCAAATTATAGCTGTACAGATCTTGATTTTGCTCAAAATGCTGTACTTGATTTCTTAGATTGTCATAAACCACGGGGCTTACCGTGCAGCGATAAAGGGCGCACATCGACTCACCGAAAAACGTGCTCGTTACATCCTCCCGCACGAATCCTCCGAAGAACGGATTATTCGGATTTTTCCTGCCGAAGCTGTACACTTCGCGCAGGTCCGAATCGAAAGCAAGCGAAGCGTGATTCAGCGGATCCTTCGTGAACGATCGGATAATCTTGGTTAAGACGGTTCCCGTGTCCGTTAGAAGTACGTAAATTTCTTTTTCTATACTCATTCCATATGACCTCCACATTCAAGAACGTACGTCTACTCTTAACTTTAATACAGGACAGAATGCTGTGGAACCTTCTAAGGTAATAGATGTTCCCCGACCATGGTCTAGTTTCATTGGTGACATCATTCCACACTTCATTGTATTCAGGCAAAGGAATATGGAAAAAGGCGAGTGACGGGAGTGGAAGCCCATTATTTTCCAAGTTATTCGATCGGATTGTTTTTGATACCAACTAATTCGAAATGCTTCATATTTTGTTAAAGGTTATATCTTCGCGATATCCCTTGATTTTCCTGCTATAACCCATAAAGAGAATAGACTTTAGGGTGAGAATCGTTGTATTTCTTATCGTGGCTTATTCCTATAAAATGATAAGCATAAAGCGGATGAGAAGAAGGTGGCGAGCAAAATGTCTGATCATGAATACGGCTTGCAAGCGGGCAAATATGAGCTGCTGGACAACATGTGGTTCAAGCTTAGAGGAGTCGAGAAAAATAATAGCGACTCGGGGAGCTGGTCGTTTCGGCTGCAGTTCATTGAATCGCATATGCTGCTGCTAATAGCATCCGGCAAGGGCTGGATTACCGTGGACGGCCGGTATTTGGAGCTAAGGGCAGGCAGTGCTTTTGTTTGTACGCCTGGTCAATTAATCGAGGCCTTTCTTGAGGCTCCGGGCGAGCGCGGACTATACGTTGTGCGCTTTGATGTATTTGCACAGCCTGAAACTTCGGAGCGGCAAACGCAGAACGAACCGCAGCTCCCAAATCTGCGGTTTCCCATCGAAGGAGAAATCGTGGCATCCTCCATGATTGAATGGTGTGCACTTTGCGAGGCAATAGGCAATTCTATGAAAAGCGAGGATCATTTACAGCGACTGCGCGGCCAAATTCAGTTTTATGAGCTGCTGTACAGCCTGCTGCGAGATGGCCAGCGCGTATGGGACACGGATTCCGAGGCTGCCATGGAACGTGCCAAGCTATATATGGAACAGCATTACCGCGAGGAGCTGACAATTGAGCTATTGGCGCGGGAGGCTGGAATTAGCTCGCGGCATTTTATCCGGCTGTTTAAGCAAACCTATGGCTGGAGTGCCATTGAATATTTGGCGAGATATCGCATTAGGCAAGCCCAGGAGCTGATGAAGCCCGATTCGGAATACCAGCTTAAGGATATCGCGAGCTACGTCGGTTATCCGGATGAGCTGTATTTTCGGCGCAAATTTAAAAAAATAACGGGCACGCCGCCGGCTGCATATATGAAAAATGCTAAAAAAAGGATCGTGGCTTATCATGCCAATATGATCGGACATTTGCTGGCGCTGCATATTACGCCTCATGCGGCTCCAGCCGACCATCCATGGACCGAATATTACCGCCGAAAATACGACATCGATTCGGTTCTGCCCCTGGCGCAGGAGGATGATGTGAAAATAGAGCAGATCCGCAAGTCGAATCCGGACTACATCGTCGGGCTTAAAGAATTCACGAGCGCGGAAGCGAAGAAAAAGCTGGAAGAGCTGGCGTCAACTTATTTAATACCGCGGCTGGAGCATAATTGGCGAATGCAGCTAAGATTGCTTGCGGAGTGGCTGGACAAATCCTCAGAAGCGGAAGCCTGGCTCGATCAGTACGAACGAAAAACACGTGCTGTGCGGGAGCAGGTGAAAAAAATATGGGGTAAGGATCGTCTGCTCATTGCCCGATTATCAGGGCAGGCGATTCACATTTTGGGCAGCAGAAGCTTGGGCGAGGTGTTTTATGACGATCTCAAAATTACGCCAGCGGCGGGCATTGTTCCAGATCAGCCCGAGCAGCAATGGACACGGGATGAGCTGATGCATACGGATGCAGATAGGCTGCTGCTCATTGTAGATGACGATGCATTGGCACAAGCGGCCTGGCAGGAGCTGCGGCAGGCAGAGGCATGGGGGCAATTGAAGGCAGTTAGAAACAAGCGAATCGACTATCTTCCTTCTTACCCATGGACCGAATATACAGCGTTCACGCAAGATTTGGTTTTGGACGAGGTGTTAAAGCTTTGGCGTAATCGTGCATAAAATGTTGGCGAGATCGTCGATAGGCGAAGAGGAACGTATCCGTTATACTCCTAACAGTGATGTTGATTCTCATTTTCAAAAGAGAAATTAGACATATCGATCGCTCAGGAGGGTACAGAAAAAAATGAAACAATCGAAGACAGGATTACTGCTAGTCATGATCGCGCTGCTGACGCTAGTGATGGCTGCTTGCTCAGGCAGCAATGGACAAGGAAATACGACCGCAACAGCATCGCCATCCGCATCGCCAGAGGCGGCCCAATCATCCAGCCAGCCAAGTGCGACGGCAGAGGATGGCGTTCGTACTGTAGCAAGCGAGAAAGGCGAAATCACGATTCCGGCAAATCCTAGCAAGGTGATTGGGCTTTCCGTTGTGTATCCGGAATTTCTGCAAGCCTTGGGCGTTACGCCAATTGCCGTGCAAAATTTTCATCCGGAGTTCCCGGTTTATTTGGAGGAGCCATTCAAAAATACAACTAAAATGGGCATCGCCACGACGCCTGATTTTGAAAAAATATTAGCCGCTGAGCCTGATCTGATTATTGCTCCGATATGGTGGTCAGACAAAGACTACGATCAGCTTACGAAGATTGCACCAACTGTATTGCTGCCGCAACGCGATGACTGGCGTGATGAGCTGAAGGACATTGCCGGCGTATTAGGCAAGCCAGAGGCTGCGGATAAGGTCATTCAAGATTTAGTTGATCAGGAACTGGCAGCCAAAGAGAAGCTCGATACAATCGTTGGCGACGAAACGGTCATGTATATGATGATTATGCCGGATGGCATTGTTCTTTATGGCGAAAATATTGATCGCGGCAGCTTTGTTCATAAGACGCTGGGGCTTAAAGCGGTTGAGAATTTCCCTCAGAATGAGCTTTCCATTACGATATCGCTCGAGAAACTGCCGGAATACAACCCGGATCATATTATCTTGCAGATGAATGATGATAGCAATGAAACCATCCAGCAATATTACAAGGAAATCCAAAGCAGCTCCTTATGGAAAAACATGACGGCCGTGAAGAAAAATCAGGTTTATCTGGTAGGCGGAGAGGAATGGTTTAATCTGGGCATGTCCCCTCTGGCGAACAGCTATGCGATAGATGCCATTCTTCAGATTTTTGAAAATAAAGGCCAATAGAGGAATGTCTTTATCGGAGAAATTTTTTGTTACTTCGGTGGCAGCAGAAAACACGGTATTGAGCTATACGCTGGTGGAGCTGAGCGAGCCGCAAAATGCTGAGCTGCTGCTCCGAGAGTATGCACCGATGCTTGGGACCGAGGACATGCGCGCAGCAGCAGCTTTTTTTTGCAGCTGGTATGCGGGCGTTTGTGGAGCCATGCACAGCATGCTCGCCGCCGCAGTTAGTAAAGCAGCAGCTTTACAGAATACGAATATGTCGGTTCAGCTCAGCCGAATGGATGGTATGCCGCTGTTTTCCTTTCGTATTCATGAGGGCTGGAGTGAGGATATTCCCGCCGCGATTTCTGCCGAGGCACCTGCTGGAAATGCTCAAGCCGCGTTAGCTATTTTTTACCGGGATGAAGTGAGGCCGATTGTTGCTGCGCTTTCGCAGGCCTCAAAAACCCCTGCTGCTTTGCTGTGGAAGCAGATTTATAATTCGCTCTATGACTATATGGAGGATGAAGCTATGGAGGCAGCCAATGAGGAGAGCCAGGCAGCAGTCCGCGAGCGTTTCAGGCGTTGGACTTGGGACATGGAGCCGGAAATTTTCGGGCTGCGCCGCAATCCTTTTCGCATGACGCCCAAATTTATGGCACATCCGTCTGCTCCCGATCAGATGATATTTGTGAAGGCGACCTGCTGCCTCGCCTATCGGCTCGCAGCGTTTCGTGGCTATTGCGGCAACTGCCCAATTGTGCAGAGATAGAGTGTCTGACTATATGGCTTAACTAAAATTGCATGATACAAAGAAGAAGGTCTGCTTGCTCATATAGAGGGCGCAGGCTTTCTTTTGTTATTGAGTCAATTGCTTTGTTAGCTTGCCTAGCAGTTAAGCGAAGGATGCTACTGTCAGAAGAAAATAAATTTCTAGACTGAAAAATAAAGAATTTGACTAACGATGTTTCATTAAGCTAACAGGCAGATTAGTTCCAATGATTAATTCACATAAAGCAACCGATGAAATTGGCTTAATAGATTATTAAACTTCAATATGCTATTATTATTTTCGAGTTTTTGAGATCGAGCAATCTTGTTATGTTGGAGGGAAACATGGATATCATTGAATTTCAACAATGGGTTAAGGAATATTACAAGAATCGTAACTGGTCAGACTTAGATATATTTGTCCGAATTGGATTTCTTGCTGAGGAAACTGGGGAAGTAGCTCGTGCAATTCGTGCATTAGAGATTGGTAGGGATCGTCCAGATGAGGTTGCAGGCACATTTCAAGAGAATAAGTCTGAATTAACAGAAGAACTTGGAGATGTTTTGGGCAATCTCATTGTGATCGCCAATAAATATGATATTTCGCTTGAAGATATCCTGATATCGCATAAACAAAAGCTTCAGGCACGTTATTCAGAAAATTAAAATAAATGGGAGATGGGTTATGAAATCAATCGCTGTATTTTGTGGTTCTAGTGAAGGAGCTTCTTCAATTTATAAAGAAAACGCACTTAAATTAGGACAAGAGCTTGCCAAACAACAAGTCACTCTAATTTACGGTGGAGCTAATGTCGGACTTATGGGTATTGTTGCTGATGCTGTGCTGGAGCATGGAGGTTCTGTTATTGGAGTACTCCCTCAATTTCTCCAAAACCGTGAGATAGCGCATACGGGCTTAACAGAGCTTATAATGGTGGATTCGATGCATGAGCGTAAAGCAAAGATGGCGGAATTGGCAGATGGGTTTATTGCTCTTCCTGGTGGACCTGGAACATTAGAAGAGTATTTTGAAATCTTCACATGGGGTCAGTTAGGATTGCATCAAAAGCCATGTGGATTGCTGAACATCAATCAATATTTTGATCCACTTGTATCCATGTTTGATACTATGGAACGCGACCATTTCATGCAATCGAAGTATCGTGCTATGGTCATTACAGATAATACTCCAGAAGGGATTCTGAAGCAGTTCTCGATTTATAAGGCTCCTTCAGTCAAAACGTATCTCACCGAACCGCGCACTTAATTTTTGAACTTTATTTACCTGAAATTATATTGTAATAGCCCATTTGAGCAGAGGCAGCCAAACTACGGCTGCTTTTTCATTACGCTAACGGGAAAATATAGTTGAATGATATACATTGATGAGTAGGCGCTACGGAAGCCCGTTTTTTCATTGAGCTAACAGGCAGTTTAATGGGGAAAACAATGAGAATATTGACACTAATTTTTTCGCAAGTTTTGGGTTATTTGTGCCACCAAAAAGAAATGAGTGGTGTCGATCTAAATTTCTTTATCGAGCACAAGCTGCGATTTTTTTATTGTAAAACCAATTCGATTATAGAATTGGACGGCATCTGATCTAGTCTGATTGGTACGCACTCTAATTTTTGTGAATCCGGATTCTGCTGCCCATTGCTCACATGCTTGTACTAATTGTTTGCCAATCCCATTTCCTCGATAGGCACTGTCGACGACAAGTCCAGCTATTTCAACAAATGGTGGCGATTCGATTAAAAAACGTACATGTGCATGAATCCAACCGAACAAAACGTGGTTTGATTTCATCACATAAACAATATGGTCGTTGTGGTTAGAGATATATTTGAGTCTCTCTTCAAGTTGGGAGACATCCACTGGATAGCCCAATTGGCTTGAAAGCCTAGCGATCTCTTGGGAATCTCTTAGAAACGCTTTTCTAATCAAAATAACAACATCCTTTCGATGCAAGATATCAAATTGAATTCTAGCATAGATGTCTAATAAGTGTATAGAACATTTGACCATGCTATCGTTAAAATGAACGAGACATGTGTCCCTTCAATATCCCTCATTGTTACATTAGAGTAAGCGTTGAAGATGAAGGGAGCTAAAGTTATACTTGTGGCTGCGAAGAACTGAGCCACCATTGAGCTAACGGCGAACGATAGCACAATAAAATAGCGACAGTCTAGGACTATATTTTCTCGTCCTTGGCTGTCGCTGTTTCAATTTGTAGGGTCAGTCTAACGTATCCGTTAGCGGAATGACATTTCTTAATCAGCGAGAGCACGTTTTATGATCGTTTTTGCTTCAGCAACCAACTTTTCATCTTTATAATCAATTGCCTGCATCATGATCAAAATGGGAATGTATATGGCTATTAATCGGGCTAATATCTTCGTTTCTTCATCGACATCCCCATATTCTTTGAAAAAGTCTGAACGTGCATCCGGAGGCAAAAAGCTATACGCGACATTCAAGTCGCAAGCAGGATGTCCGATATTGATATCGCCCCAGTCGATAATCCCTGAAACTATTCCATTCTCGTCTACCAGCATATTTTTAAAATGAAGGTCTCCATGGAGGAATACGTTTTTGGGGTTCACTTTTTTAGTCCCAAGCTGTTCCAAATAGTTCGATAATTCACGATACTCTTCTTCACTAAAATGAAGGGCAAGGTTGGAAATGAAGCTATGCAACTTTTCTTTACGCATTGCAATATCAATCAAATTTCTGTGGTCATGTTGAACTCCATTTTCTTGGGCAATTTGCACAGGGAATGCATGTAAGCTTTTTAAAAATTGCGCGAGCGTTGTTGCTGATAACGCACGTTGCTTGTCAGTTAATCCGATTGGAAACTTTCCTGATAAATAGGGGTAGCCTAGGAAAGGCGCAGGATAATTATAATCCCCTTCCCCAAAAAATAGCGGTATCGAATATGCAATGGAACAATAATCTTTAAGCTTAGGTAGTACCTTTCCTTCCATCCTTAAACTATTCATTGCAACTTCTCTTCTTGGAAAGCGAAATACATATTCGGCCCCAACAAGAAAAACAGTATTATCCCAGCCGTATCCTAGTTTTTGTACGCTTTGTGAAGCTAACTGTGGAAACTGACTGCTTATTAATTTATGAGCTAATTCTTCTGATACTTCCCATTCCGCATCCCATTGATTCGTACTTCCCATACCCATTTATCGACTCCCTCACGAAAATAGAAAATAGGCTCGACTAGCCTGTTCCATTTACAACATCATATCATTAATTTGTTCTTCTGTTCGAGAACAACCTTACCGTCTGTTCCTCTATCCTTCCCGTTAGTTCAATAAAAAGGACGCTCCCGCGCATTCGCTTGGGCTACGTCCTCCTCATTATATCCATTTCCAATTACTAATTAAAGAACGTACGCGGGTAGCATGTAGTGCTTAAACAGGGGACTTATCTTAACCTAAGCACTAAGAAAATACTTTATTTTCTGCTGGCAGCTGCTGCATCTTCATGGACAAGAAGTGTGGTGATTCGTTTAGCTTTTGAATGTTGATGAGTTAGGTCTTTGAGACTATTCAAATTTTACTATTAATTACTATAATTAGAATGTAAACCACTAGAATATGGAAGGGGAAAATGGAAATGGAATATTTTATAAAGAGAAATGTGATTTTTGTATTGTGCTTAGCGCTTGTCCTGTCAGCGGGGTCAGTCGGCTTTGTTTATCAGGCCAGCGCCGCTGCACTATTGGAGGATGGTTTTGATAGCGGGGTGGGCAACTGGACGGCCACTAGCGGAAGCTGGTCTGTTGTTCAAGACAATGGAAATGCGGTGTATTCCCAGTCGAGTACAAGCGAGGGCCGCACTTCTGCTGGCAGCCTGTCTTGGACGGATTATACGGTGGAAGCTGATGTGAAGATCGTTGACTTTAATGGGTCGACTAGAACGTATGTTACGGGCAGATACTTGAATGGAAATAACTTTTATGCAGCGTCCTTATATAATAGCAGTGGAGGCACGCTTGAAATAAGGAAAAAAGTAAGTGGTTCCACGACGACCTTAGCCAGCAAAACGAATTTTGGCCTAGCAACAGGTGTATGGTATAAGGTGAAGCTCGAAATGAGTGGAGCCTCGATTAAAATGTATGTGAACGGCCAACTGGAGCTTTCGGCAACTGATTCGAGCTTGACTGCGGGTGCGGCAGGCTTGGTTACGTTAAAGTCTATTGCTAAGTACGATAATGTAAGCGTTAACAATCTAAATGTGGTCCCAACGACACCAACACCTACGCCAAGCGCGACGCCAACGCCAACTCCGACGGTGCAGCCAACTACTACTCCCTCACCTAGCCCAACTGTAATGCCAACACCGACGCCTTCGCCAACGGCTGGGCAGACGGGCGAGTATAATTTGGCTGGCTTTGCCGAAGGGAACACAGGAGGAGGGGCCCTTCCAGAAACGGACGCCGCTTATATTAAAGTTTATAATGCGACAGATCTTGCCGTTGCGCTGAAGAAAGGCTCAGGCTACAAGGTTGTGGAAATTATGAATGACCTCGATTTGGGCTGGAATGAGATCCCGGCAGCAGCGAAAGTCTCACCGTTCGCCTCTCACAACAGCGCATTAACGCACCCGGTTCTTCTCCATACAGGCGTCAGCAAAATTACAGTGGATGGCTTCACAGGCCTGACCATTTTCTCCGCCAACGGTGCGACGATCAAGCATGCTGCTTTTACCTTCAAAAGAAGCTCGAATGTCATCATTCGCAATCTTGCATTTGATGAGCTATGGGAGTGGGATGAAGCGACCAAGGGCGATTACGACAAAAATGACTGGGACTATATCACAATCGAAGAAAGCAGCAAGTTTTGGATCGATCACTGCACATTCCACAAAGCGTATGACGGATTGGTCGATGTGAAAAAAGGAAGCAATGGCGTCACCATTTCATGGTCCTCCTTCCTAAGTGATGACCGCAGCGCAGGCAGCTGGGTTACCCAGCAAATCAATGCGATGGAAGCGAACCCGTCCGCCTATCCGATGTATGCTTTTTTAAGAAGCAGTGCAGTGGGCCTGAGCAAGGATGATATTATCGCGGTGGCTGCCAGCCAAAAGAAAGGACATCTGGTTGGATCAACGGAGCTGGCCAGCGATAATGCTGCGCTTGAAGTAACGCTTCATCACAACTATTATCAGGATCAGCAGGACCGGATGCCTCGCCTGAGAGCTGGAAACGTCCACGCCTACAACATCGTCATAGACAGCGCAGGCGCTTGGAGCGCCAGATCACGGATTACTTCGGCGATGGAGACAGCCATTTCTGGCAATGGCTATCATTTTGGCATAACGAGCAACGGAGCGATTTCCACAGAGAATGGAGCTGTGCTGGTCGAAAAATCAGTCATTATCGACGTTTATTACCCGCTTCGCAATAATCAGAAGGATGCAAGCAATGCTGTCTATACGGGGAAAATAGCAGCCACAGATACGATCTATTCGCTGAATGGCACCACGTTTAGAGGAAATAGCGATACGGCGGGGAGCCCGCTATCTCCTGTGCCAGCAGCCATTATCCCTTTCTCCTGGAACGGCTTCACAACGCTTCCTTATAGCTATGCCGCAGATGATCCAGCGACGTTAAAAGCAAGGCTTGTTGCAGCAAATGGATCAGGATCAGGCAAGCTTTCGTGGGCTAAAGTGAATTGGCTGCAAACGAGTTAAGCGATGAGCTAAGCGTCCAAATTTTGCAGCAACCGATACAGTAGGCTTGTAGGAAAGAGCAAAGGTGATTAGAATCTCCTTTGCTCTTTCCTCTGTTTATTTGCAGTTTGCCAATCGTTCACTTAAATGTATAATGATTATTCGAGGTGATGACGATGGCAAGATCGAAGGAATTTGAAATTAATGAAGTATTAGATAAGGCCATACAACTATTTTGGGCACAAGGGTACGAGAAAACCTCAATGAATGAATTGGTCAACTTTATGGGCATCCATCGTAGAAGTATTTATGATACGTTTGGGGATAAGCATGCCTTGTTTATAAAAGCACTTGAACGATATGAAGCTAAGCAAGCCAATAAAATGAAATTTTTGGTTGAAAAGCGTTTGTCGGTCAAGGAAATCATTCGGAAGCTGTTTGAAGCGACAATAAAAAATGAAGGAGAGCCGCTAGGGTGTTTTCTCGTGAATTCAGGTGTGGAATTGGGTGTGCTGGATCCAGAAGTTGCATCCCTGGTTGAGGATAGTTATTCACGAACAGAGGAATTGTTGACTACCCTTGTACTGGAGGGTCAGCAATCGGGTGAAATCAAGACTGACTTTGAACCTAAAATGGTTTCCCATTATTTAATGAATGCGTGGTTGGGGCTGCGTACGCTGGTTAAGACAACAAAGGATCAACAAAAATTAAAAAATATTATTGATATGACACTGTCCATTTTAGACTAAAAGTGGTATTCCAGCATGGCTGGCAAAAGGAGTCCGCTAAATGGAAGCTTGTTTGTTGCTGGTGTGCAAGTTCCCTCTTGTCCCTCTAGTGCAAGTAGGAGCTTGTATCCCATGCTTGGAACAAACCAAGGCGTGCCGCTCCCAAAGGGATCATTTTAGCCATAAGTTTTAGCCATAAGTTTCAATTATAAAAAAATTCTTTACTGTTCGTTCTAGAAATGATATGCTAACAGCAAGTTAGATCTAACTCCTTTTTTTTTGCCCTATTAAGAACGATCGTTCTATAATTAGCTTTCAACTCATTTACACGAATCTGCATGTTATGAAGGAGAGAATAAGATGAAATACACAGTTATTACAGGAGCGAGCTCAGGGATCGGATATGAGACGGCATTGGCGTTTGCTGCACGTGGCAAAAACTTAATTTTGGTAGCAAGAAGATTGGATAAATTAGAGGAGCTTAAATCAACCATTCAGGAAATGGACCCTAATGTAAAGGTCATTGTTCGTACAAGCGACCTGTCTGTTACAGATCAGGCCTACACCCTATATAGCGAGCTAAAGGAATACCAAATTGAGACTTGGATTAACAATGCGGGGCTCGGCGAAGCTGCTTTTGTAGCAGACCAGAATTTGGACAAAGTCCAAACGATGCTGCGTGTTAACATCGAATCCTTGACGATCCTCTCTACCCTATATGTGCGAGATTATGCAGAGGTCGAAGGAACTCAGTTAATTAATGTCTCATCCGCACTTGGATATGCCATTGCTGTTGGGAGTGTTTCTTATTCTGCATCTAAATATTACGTTAGTGCCTTCACAGAAGGGCTTGCAAAAGAATTAGAACTGAAAGGTGCAAAACTAAAGGCAAAGGTGTTAGCACCAGCAATAACGGAAACGGAATTCGTGAAGAAATCATTAGGAGCAGAAGAATTTGATTACAAAGCGAACATGCCTAAGTACCATACTGCCAACGAAATGGCGGGCTTCATGGTGAAGCTTTATGATAGCAACGAAGTGGTAGGAATTGTAGACCAGAACTATGAATTCAATCTGCGAGGCCAAATCTATCCGGTTATTTCAGAATTATAAATTCACTTCTTATATTTATTGACTACATTGAAGAAGGAGAGTGCCCGTTTGAAAAAATTGTGGAGCAAAACGAAAATTGGAGCTTTGGAATTACCTCATCGTTTAGCAATGGCACCAATGACTCGCAGTAGATCGCAAGAAGATGGTACACCAGGAGAGCTAACTTCCCTTTATTATGCTCAGCGAGCGTCAATGGGACTCCTTATTACGGAAGGCGCACAGCCTTCTGATGATGGGCAAGGTTACTTATGGTCTCCTGGGATCTATAGGGATGAACATATAGAAGGGTGGAAAAAGGTTACAGATGCCGTGCATGATGCAGGCGGGTATTTGTATATCCAATTGATGCATGCCGGTCGCATGGCGCACCCTGACAATACCCCACATCATCGCCAGACTGTTGCGCCATCTGCTATCGCACCGGGTGTGGAAATGTTCACCGCTAAAGGTATGCAGGACATTCCCGTTCCTCGTGAGTTAAGTGAAGCGGATATTCAAACGACCATTGCAGATTTTCGGAAAGCGGCAGCAGCTGCTATTAAAGCAGGTGCGGATGGCGTTGAAATTCACGGAGCCAATGGTTATCTGATTAATCAATTTATCGGAGAAAATTCGAATACACGGACGGATGGATACGGGGGATCTATAGAAAATCGTGCTCGCTTTGCGATCGAAGTAACGAAAGCCATCGTCGAAGAAATTGGAGCAGACAGAACAGGCTTCCGTATCTCCCCCGGGACTCCTCTAGGTGGGATTCAAGATGGTGAACAAGGTCCTGAACTTTATCGGTACCTTGTAAAGGAATTAGCCCAATTGGATTTAGCTTACCTTCATGTTATGCATCTTGGAAATGAAAAGCTGCTCCAAGACATTCGCTCAATCTGGACGAAGCCATTGCTAATCAATCGGGCTGGAAGAGCTCTGGAGAATCTCAGTGTGGATATAGATAGTGGTCTCGCTGATTTGGTTCCTGTAGGTGTATGGTCATTAGCCAATCCCGATTTAGTGGAACGACTGCAAAAAGGTGCGCCGCTAAATGAAGCCGATCCGACAACCTTTTTTGGTCTGGGCAGTAAAGGGTACACGGATTATCCTACGTTGGAAGAATTAGAAGCGCAAGCGGGGTTACAATAGCATAAAGAGTGAAATATGGCGTACAACTGAAAATTGTGCGCCATATTTTAATCTAAAGGAAGAGGATGAAAGATGAAAGCAGCACAAATACAGAACTATTCAAAAAAAATCCAAGTTGAATGGAATGAGATTAACATTCCACAAATCAATAGCCATGAGGTGCTTGTCAAAGTAAAAGCTGCAGGCGTAAATCCGCTGGACATTCTTAATCTGAATGGCAGCGTTCGGATGATTGCCGACTATAAGCTCCCATTAACGTTAGGGAATGAACTATCGGGCGTTATTGAAGCCGTTGGTGATGCTGTGTTGAATTTTAAGGTTGGGGACGCTGTTTATACGAGGCTGCCGCTTCATAAAATCGGTGCTTTTGCTGAATATGCGGCCGTGCATGAAGATGCTTTATCCATTATGCCTGGCAATTTATCTTTTATGGAAGCTGCTGCGGTACCTCTTACTGCCTTGACCGCTTATCAAGCCTTGCACGATGTGCTCCTCGCCCAGCCGAATAAAAAGCTATTCATTCCTGGAGGAACCGGAGGCTTTGGCGCCATGGCAATCCCCATTGCCAAATCAATGGGATTATATGTGATTACAAGTGGCAGTGAAAGAGGCAAATCACGCACACTGTCGCTCGGGGCCGATCAATTCATCAATTATAAGACGGAAAATTATGCGGACATGCTGTCCGATATCGATTATGTGATCGACACCTTGGGCAGCAAAGAGATCAAGGCTGAGCTGAGCATTTTAAAGCCGCAAGGGAAATTGGTATCCTTAAAGGCCGGACCTAATTATCGCTTTGCGGTTGACCATCATTTTCCGATGTGGAAAAAAGCGTTGTTTGCTCTAGCGGGTGCCCGCTTTGACTCTTTAGCACGTAAGAACCAAAATGAATATCGTTTTTTATTTGTGCAAGCTAATGGCAGTCAATTGCAAGAAATCACTAAGCTTATTGAAAAAGAAAATATTAAGCCCTCTATAGATGCAGCTTATACGTTTAATGACCTTAATAAGGCGTTGTTAAAAGTGTCGACGGGTCACTCCCAGGGTAAAGTGATTGTGACCTTCTAAATACTAAACAATTTCAGTGAAGCGGCTCGCGTTTCTTGACAGGGGGAATCCAAATGGCCAGAAGCAAAGAGTTCGAAGAGTCCGTTGTATTAGATAAAGCGATGAGACTTTTTTGGGAACAGGGCTACGAGAAGACTTCCATGGCCGATCTGGTCAATCAAATGGGAATCCACCGTAGAAGCTTATATGACACATTTGTTGACAAACATACGCTGTTTCTAAAGGCAGTAGAGCTATATGATCATAAAACCAGCACCGCACTTGCAGCAAGGGTAAAGCGCTCCAAAACGGCAACGGAAGCCCTTCAGTCTATTGTTGCGTTCTTGATCTGCGGAGAAGAGAAGCCGGCTTCTGGATGCTTAATCGTGAATTCGACGGTGGAATTGGCGGCTCGCGATGCAGATATGAATAACAGATCGATAGAGATGTTTTCGAATGCAGAGCAGCTATGCAAGGACATTATTCGATGGGGGCAGCAAGAGGGCGAGTTCACATCAGAGTACGATGCTGGGGAATTGGCCGAATATATGCATAATGTATGGGTTGGGTTAAGAGTGATGGCCAGAACTTCGCTTGGAAAAGAAAAACTTCTCCGAATAGCTTATCTATCTATGCAGCTTATCGTAAAATGACAGTTTTTTTGCATAATTAGAATGATCGTTCTAATTATTTAATGCAGTGCTGTGAATTCTAGCGATCTGAAAAATGCTATTAATATGACTTAAACTCTAGGATGTGTATGCAAATGGAAGTCTTCTTGCTGCTCCTTGCTCAGTACGTATTCGAGGCCAATCTCCTCTGACCATTCAAGGCTTAAGGAGCCACAGCATGCGATTGTTGCAGAGAGTACAGTCGCTGTGAACACAGTTGCAGAAAGCACAGTCGCAGAAAGCACAGTTGTAGAGAGCACAGTTGCAGAGAGTGCAGTCGCAGAAAGCACAGTCGCTGTGAACACAGTTGCAGAAGAAAGTAATGTTGCAGAGAGCAATGTTGCTGAGAATACGTCGTTGCTCGTTTTGGAAGCTCATTCCTTTTTTCGCGGACTGAGGTTCCGCTATACTGGCTCTTAATCCTATTTCAGGCCTTATGCGGACAGGAGATCCGCTATTGCCTCCATAATCCTCTGAAACTGACGATGAGCAGCGCATTAGCGGCTCCTGAGTCCGCAGCCGGTGCTAAAACAGTGATTCGGTTGAAATAGCGGCTGCTGTGTCCTCCAAGTCTATCTTTGTGTCTTCGTGCAGGGAGCAAAGCTCAGAAAAGAGCAGCATGAAGCTGCCTTTTAGTAAGTAGGCTCATATTTATGAGTTGTGTCATTCTCGGTAGTAGAGGGAAGACGTTTGAACGCTGGCTTCTTATAGGATCGCTTCTTTCGGGATCTAGCTCGCTTGCGTTTGCATACATGTCCTAAAATAAAAATAAGGTGGGCTCAAAATGAGAAAGACCGTTTTAATCACAGGAGTATCCGGTGGGATCGGCAAAGAGTTAGCAGATCGTTTTGCCAAGGATGGACATAACATCGTGCTGGTGGCTCGCAGCGAGGGTAAAATATTGGAGCTTGCGCAGGAGTATCAGAATAAATATGGCATTCAAACGACGGTCATTGCCAAGGATGTTGCGGCAACTGGGGTTCCAGTGGAGATTTTCAACGAGCTTAAGGAGAAGGAAATCGTCGTTGACTATCTTGTCAACAATGCCGGCTTCGGTCTGTTTGGGACTTTTATGGAGACGGATATGGAGCAGGAAATAAATATGATTGACGTTAATATCAAGGCTCTGACGGTTATGACGAAGCTTTTCTTGCCGGAGATGATTAAACGTGGACATGGCGGAGTGTTGAATGTGGCTTCATTGGTGGGCTTCTTCCCTGGACCGATGATGTCGGTTTATTACGCGACGAAGGCATACGTGTTATCGTTTACCGAGGCTTTGGAGAACGAAATAAGCGGAACAGGAGTTACGGTGACGGCACTGTGCCCAGGGCTGACATCAACTGGTTTTGTTGATCGTTCAGGCATGGGGGCATCGAAGATGGTGAAAGGCGTGATCATGGAAGCCAGTCAGGTGGCTGAAGAAGGATATCGAGGTTTTTTGCGTGGCCAGACGTTAATTATGCCAGGTGCTCGAAACCGGCTCATCGCCTTTATACCGCGGTTGTTGCCTCGAAAGTTGATGACCCGCATCATTAGATTTTCACAGGATAGAACAGGGCATTGATGGCTCAATCTAAAAATTGGCGGTTGAAAAAATAATTATAGCCCCTCTAAAAAAACACTTCGAAAATCCACCAATTATGCCGATAGATTACTTGATAGCTAAAATACAGAGATACTCGAAGGGAGAGCGTTTACTCATGAAATTAGTAAAGTTAAGTGTAATGATTTGCTTGCTTTTAAGTCTAGCGAGTACGACTTTATTCGCCGCGACTACGAAATCAACAGCTGATTTCACGGATTTGAAGGATTTGGATGCTGCTACGAAAGCCAAGTTCGATGCACTGATTAGTAAGGGGATTTTCGAGGGTGTTTCGGAAGGCACATTTGGGCTGAAGGAAGAGATGAATCGCGCTCAATTTGCAAAGGTAGCTGCTTTGATTTTTGGTTTGAAAGTGGATTCTGAGCTTAAAACATCAAGCTTTAAAGATGTAGGTGCTGATAGTGAATCCTACGGTTATGCCTTGCCTTATATCGAAGCTCTTAAAACAGCAGGAATTACAGATGGATACGGGGAAGGCATTTACAACCCGGCGGGTAAAGTTACGAAAGAGCAGCTGGCAACCTTCTTGATCAAAGGATTGGGCAAACAAGCAGATGCGAAGCAAACACCGGGTGTTACCGACAATTCGGTATCCGAATGGGCTAAGGGTTATGTCGCTTATGCGCTTGACAAAAAGCTTGTGAGCAATAACCCTGATGGAACGTTCGGGGGGAAAAGCAATGCCACAAGAGAAATGCTTACTGTCACTTCCTATGAAGTAGCTGTACAGACAGGTGTTGTAGACGATGTTGTTCCTTCGCCAACACCAACACCAACACCAACACCAACACCAACACCAACACCTACTCCATCGCCAACATCGACATCGGCTTCATCATCAACCAATAGTCCGGCAGCAACGCCAACACCGGAGCCAACGGCGACGCCGACACCGGAGCAATCGGCAACGCCGACGCCAGAACCAACGGCAACGCCAACACCAGAGCCGACGGCAACACCAACACCGGAGCCAACGGCAACGCCGACGCCAGAACCAACGGCAACGCCAACACCAGAGCCAACGGCAACGCCGACGCCAGAACCGACGGCAACGCCGACGCTTCCACCAATCCCTACACCATACATCCCGATGCCAACACCATACATCCCGATGCCAACGCCATACATCCCGATGCCGACACCATACATCCCGACACCACCAATCCCAACGGAAATACCGTAACGGGAGTCAGGGAAGGCATTAATATCGACAACATTCATGATATTATTATTTATGAACAATAAAGAGCAAGGGCAGTTAAAGCTGCCTTTGCTTTTTTTGCTATTACTGTTAATTGTACTTCTCTAATGGTGCTTCTCTTTGCACAAATCCCTTTCATTGCTTGGTTTGTCATAGCAAGGTAAAATCTAGTATAGTGGGAGTTGCTTTTATCAGGCTGGCAACAGGGCAGGGGGAGTAGCGGTGTACAAGGTTCTCTTGGTTGATGATGAATGGCTCATTCTTGACGGTATTTCTTCCGTGATGGATTGGGCGAGGCTAGGTACACAATTAATAGGAACAGCGCAAAATGGTTTGGAAGCGCTAACAATAGTGAGGGAAAGTCCGCCCGACATCGTCATTACCGACATTCGCATGCCGGGAATGGATGGCTTGCAGCTCGTAGCAGCTGTTGCGGCGCAGTATCCCTGGATTTCTTTTATTATGCTGACGGGTTTCTCGGAATTCGATTATGCGAAAACCGCTATGCAGCATGGGGTGAAGCACTATTTACTGAAGCCGTGCAGCGAGGAAAGCTTGGTGGAGGCCATCACGGAGATCGTGCAGGAGAAGCAGGAACGGGCCAGCCAGGAGAGCTTCGTACAATCGATCAAGTATGATTTAGAGCGCGTGCTGCCGCATGCCAAGGAGCATTTTCTAAAGGAGTTCGTAACGAATAAAACCTATGGGGTAAGAGAATGGCAGTATTTTGGCGACCTGTTCGGGCTGCATTTCCAAACGCAAAGCGTACGCCTGCTGCTGGTGGAAATCGAGGGCGAGCATGAGTATGAGCATCTGTTTGCTGTCAAAAATATTGCCGAGGATATCTTTCCCAATCCCATACTCTGCTCTACCGTAGGCCAGCATGTCCTGCTGCTCATGGAGGACGAGCTGTCAGAGGCGCAATTTTTCGAGAAAATCGACAGCATCCGCGCCACCTTCATGAAATATTATCATTTTGACCTGACCGCCGCCCTCAGCGAGCCGGGAGAGCTGGCACAGGCGCGGCGTTTATATGCGCAGACACTCGTCTGCTTGAACCACCGCTTCTATCTCGGTGAAGGCAGTCTTATTATGGAGCGCGACATTTCCTTATCTGGCGAAAGGGACAGCTCTGAATGGGAGTATGACCAAGGGCGTTTAGTGACAGCGATTAAAGCAGGGCATTGGGAGGAGGCGGAAAAAGAGCTGCGGCAAATGTTTCAGCTGCTTTCTGATCTGCGCTATGACATATCCAAAACGAAATCATATCTGATTCAGATGTTTATGGAATTAATCCGGCTTTGTGGGCCTTCCGAAATGAAAACGTATATGGATAAGCTCCCAGATTTAATCGAAACGAGCACCTTGCAGTCCTTTCAGCAATATGTAATGGGCATTGCCCAAGAGATTGCTCTCCACAACTATGAGCGGAATCGGTGCAGACAATCGCAGATGGTGCTTCACATGAAAAATATTGTCCAAAGCCGCTTCAAGGATGAATCGCTGACTTTGCAATCCATTGCCGGGGAGATTTATATGAATCCGGATTACATAAGCAAAATGTTCAAGAAGGAGACAGGGGAAAAGTTTACGAACTACATGATGAGCTTTCGGATTCAAAAGGCGTTGGAGATTATCAGCCAAAGCGGGGAATTTACGATAGCGGCGCTGGCCGAGGAAACGGGCTTCGGCGGCAATTCATCTTATTTTAGCAAAATGTTTAAGAAGTATACGGGATTTTCTCCTTCGGAATATAAAAAAACGCCATAGGCTTGTCATTTATATTATGGATATCACTTTACACCCTGAAGTCGTCGAAATACGACCGCAGGGTGTTTTTTGCGAATATAAGCAATTATACGGTTTTGAACATAAAACCATCGGAAATGAACATGTGAAAACCGGAGCCGTACTTGTATATTTATAAACATCAATATTAACCGATTAACATTTAGGGCGGAGGCAGAAGGATGGAGTTGAAGCTGGAGGAAGAGCAGCAACAGCTGCTCAAGGGCAGCGGAGCTGAAAAAAGCAAACTCGTTTTCCTCAAAAAGGAATGGATGCGGAATAAATATGTTTACCTCATGTTGATTCCGGTCCTAGCGTATTATTTCATTTTTCACTATGGACCGATGTACGGCCTGCTCATGGCTTTTCAAAAATCCTATAGTCCGATCAAAGGCATTTTGGAAGGGAAATGGATCGGCTTTGACAATTTTACGATGTTTTTTAACAGCTACTATTTTTGGCGAATTATTAAAAATACGTTGATCCTCAGCTTTTATAGCATTTTGTTTGGCTTTCCGGCACCGATTGTTTTGGCTTTGCTGCTTAATGAGGTCCGCAAAAAGTGGTTCAAGAGCACGGTACAGACAATCAGCTACATGCCCCACTTCATATCGGTCGTCGTTGTTGTCGGGATGCTGAAAACCTTCTCCTCGCTGGATGGCGGCCTGTTTAATGTGATTCGCAGCTTTTTTGACCTGCAGCCGATTATGTTTCTAGCGGAAAAGGATATGTTTCGGCCGATGTACATTCTTTCGAACATCTGGCAGGGGGCGGGCTGGGCATCGATTATTTTTCTGGCGGCGCTCAGCAATATTGATCCCCAGCTCTATGAAGCGGCCAAGATGGATGGTGCAGGCAGATGGAAGCAGCTGCTGCATATTACGCTCCCGGGCATTATGCCGACGGTTGTCATTATGTTGATTTTGCGTCTTGGTGCGGTTATGAACGCCGACTTCCAGAAAATTTTGCTCATGCAGACGGCACCGACCTATGAAACGTCAGACGTTATTTCCACCTTCATCTACCGTTCCGGCATTTTAGAAGGGAACTATACGTATTCGACCGCAATCGGATTAATTAACGGCATTATTAATTTCTCGCTGCTGTTAATGGCCAATGCGATTAGTAAAAAAGTGAATTCAACCAGTCTTTGGTAAACAGGAGGTGACCTACTATGAAACGCTCGTCAGGGGAACATATTTTTGACTTTTTCAATGTGATCATGCTGTGCTGCATCATAGCCGTATCCTTTTATCCCATGCTGTATGTATTGAATTCTTCGATTAGCGATCCGGATCAATTGCTGCGGTCGAGGTCGCTTATGCTGCTGCCCGAAGGCTTCCAGCTTGAGGCTTATAAATATGTGTTTCAAAATCCGAAAATTTATAACGGATACTTGAACACGCTATTTTATGTCGTAGCTGGAACGCTGGTCAATTTGCTGATGACGGCTTTAGCTGCCTATGCGCTGTCCAGAATGGATTTATTCGGCAGAAAAACGTTGATGCAGCTCATTACCTTTACGATGTTTTTTGGCGGCGGCATGATTCCGAGCTTCCTGCTTATTCAGAATTTGGGGCTGGTGGATACTCGCCTGGCAATGATCATCCCGGGTGCCATCAGCACCTTCTACTTCCTGATTATGAAAACGAGCTTTGAGAGCATTCCAATCAGCTTGATCGAGTCCGCCAAGCTGGATGGAGCGAATGATTTTCTAATCTTGTTTCGCATCGTCCTGCCCTTATCCAAATCCATTCTGGCGGTCATGTCGCTGTACTATGCTGTAGACCATTGGAATGATTATGTGGGCCCGATGCTTTATTTGCGAAGCCAGGAGCTGTATCCGATTCAGATTGTCATGCGGGATATTTTGATTAGCAGCAGTACGGAATCGATGGGGGCAGGCGTGGACACGGGTTTTGCAATTGGAGAAAACATTAAATACGCCACGATTATTATTTCTACACTGCCGATTATGCTGGTGTATCCGTTTATTCAAAGGTTTTTTGTTCAAGGCGCTTTAATTGGTGCCGTGAAACAATAAAAATCAATTACTTTGTGGAGGCGATTTTGATGAAAAGAAAAATGGGGTTGGTCCTTTTATCCTCGGCGCTGCTAGTCGGCCTGATGTCGGCATGCTCGCAAAACAATACAGCCAATGAAGGAGCCGCAGCAGGCAGTCCGGCTAATACGCAGTCGTCAGAATCGCCAGCCGGTGGAGAGAAGCTGACGGAAATTCCGCTGCCGATTACGAATGAAGCATTCACGATTAATTATTGGCGTGCGAATGATGCGAAGCTGACCGCCTCGATGGATAACTTTGGCGAAATGGCTTCCTATAAGAAAAAGGAAGAGCTGACGGGCATCAAGGTGAAATTTACCCACCCGCCGCTGGGACAGCAAAAGGATCAGTTCAATTTGCTCATTGCCACGAAGGAGCTTCCAGACGTCATCTACTACAACTGGGCGGATGCAGTAGGCGGCCCTGAGAAAATGATTGAGGATGGCCGAATTATCCGCTTGAACGAGCTGATCGACCAATACGCGCCAAATCTGAAGAACATCATTGAATCCGACCCGGATGTGAAGAAGCAAATTGCGCTCGATGACGGCACGATCTATATGTTCCCGCTCCTGAAGCTGGATGCGCTCAAGCTGAATGCGACATCGGGCCCCATTGTGCGCAAGGATTGGCTTGATAAGCTTGGATTGAAAGCGCCTACAACGATTGATGAGTGGCATACGGTGCTTAAGGCTTTCAAGGAACAGGACCCGAACGGCAATGGCAAGGCGGATGAGCTCCCGTTTACCGGCAATTGGGGACCGGGCAATTTGACGAAGCTGCATGACTTTTCTCCAGCCTTCGGAGTCATTGGCGGCTTTGAAATGAAGGGAGGAAAGGTGGCTTTCGGTCCAATTGAGCCCGAATATAAGAATTTCCTGGAAACGATGGCCGTGTGGTATAAAGAAGGGCTGATCGATCCGGAAATTATGACGAACGACGGCAAATCTTTTGACTATAAAATAACGAATAATTTAGCCGGTTCCTACTTGGGCGGTGTGTTCAGCGGCATGGGCAAATATTTTAATCTGATGAGAGATACCGACCCAAGCTTTAATTTGACAGGTGTTCCATGGCCAGTATCGCCGGATGGCAATGCTTATGCGACCTTCAACATGAACAATAAAGTGCTGAGCTATGGCGAAGCGATCACATCAAGCGCGGATGAAGACCAGCTGAAATATATGGTGCAATGGATGGATTTTAATTACAGTCCGCAAGGCAGCGACTTGTTTAACTTCGGCATCGAGGGCGAGAGCTACGAGAAAGACGGCGACGCCATTACGTTTACGGATATCATCACGGATAATCCGAGCGGTTTGACCTATGATCAGGCGCTGGCTTCCTATGCGCTTTCGATTATGGATGGCCCAATCAATCAGGACAGCAAATATTTGGACGCCCTCCTGTTCGATCAAGGGCAGCGGGATGCCAACACCGAGTGGATGAAAGCGAGCTCCGAGCTGACGCTTCCTCCTATCCGCCTGACGATGGACGAAGCGAGCACGGTTACTTCCATTATGAGCCAAGTCAATACGTACTTGAATGAGACGATGACAGCGATCATTAACGGGCAGAAGCCGATTTCCGAGTTTGACAAAATGGTAGAGACGATTAAGAGCATGGGCATTAAGCAAGCTGTCGAAATGCACCAAGCGGCTTACGAGAGATACCAAGCGAAATAAGCGGCAGCGTAAAAAATGCATAGACGGATGAAGGCTGCTGATTGGGGCGCAAAACGCCCCAAAGTAGTCTTTTCTTTGTGAAAATAGAGCTCCGGGTTCCCCTAGTGTATCTGGTTGTTACCGATTGTGTTATATCTAGTGTATGACCTGTGCAAAGGAGCGCTCTGTTTAATGGCGATATATCGAAATCTGAGCATCAAGCGAAAAATGTTTCTCATGGTCTTTCTGATCATGACCCTTATCATTACGATTGCTTACAGCTCCTTATATTACGCCTATTCGATTTATGACAAACAGCTGTATGACAAATCCTATCGGCTGTTGAATTTATCGTCTACAACGGTAGATATGGAGCTGAAGAAGCTGGAGTCGATGTCGCTTACCATTATTGCAGATTCTCAAATTCAGCAGGGATTAAAGGATTTGCTTCAGGACGATGCGGAATATACTGGCTATATGACTCGCAAGAAGATAACCGATCAATTGTGGACGCATATTAGCACCGCTGAACGTTATGTGCAATCTGTTCATCTTATCGATTCCAGGCAGATGGTCAGCAAGTATGGGGAATCCCCCTCTTTCTCGGAGGAGAAATATGCCCACATGATGAAAGAAGCTGTAGCAGGAAAAGGAGAAGTCCGCTGGCTTTACCCGGATGATTCCGACCCTATGCTAATTATGGTCAGGGAAGTGCGGGCGTATGAGCCCTTGACGCTTGCGCCCATTGGCATTTTATTTTTGCGGATTAATATGGAGAGACTGGTTGAGGACTATGCGGGCACTGCAAGTCACAGTAGTGATATTCTGCTTAAAGCAGGGGAGGAGGTCGTCTATCCGTACGGGCAAATGCCCGAAGGTGTTGCTGAAGCACTTCAGCCGCTACAGGCGGGAGACGGCTACGAGATTAAGAAGGTGAACAGCGAGACGACCTTCCTGTCGCAGAGAAAATCCTCCTATACGGGCTGGATGTATTACAATATCGTCCCTTACAATCATATTTTCGAAACGGTCGTGTGGCTGAAAAATTTGCTGGTTATCGTCTATGGCTTGACCTTTGTTGTCGTTGTTGCTATTGGGATGGCCTTCGCCAGAAGCTTGACGAGACCCATTCGCCAGTTAATCGGCCAGATGAAAGAGGTGCAGTATGGCGATCTGGACAGCATGGATGCAAGCATGACCGCGCCATCGTTTCAGCAAATGGATGAAGTAGGGCTGCTGCAGCGAACGTATCGAATGATGATTACACGCATTAATACGCTGATTAAAGAAAATTACGCCAGCCAGCTGATCATTAAGGAAACGGAGTTCAAGGCGCTGCAGGCGCAAATTAATCCTCATTTTTTGTATAATGCGCTTGATTCCATCCATTGGCTGGCCAAGAAAAATGCGCAGCAGCAAATATCCAGCATGGTCGTCTCGCTTGGTTATTTGCTGCGCTCCTCGATCAGCCTAAAGCAAAATGTCATTACGGTTGCGGAGGAGCTTGAAACGGTGAAGCATTATATTACGATTCAAAAATACCGATTTCAAAATCGGTTGGATTTTCATATGGATGTGCCTGCTTCCTGTCATGCAGCTGCAATTCCTAAGCTTACCCTGCAGCCTTTATTGGAAAATGCCGTTCAATACGGTTTGGAGC
Organism: Paenibacillus sp. FSL H8-0537; assembly: GCF_038051995.1. Taxonomy (NCBI): domain Bacteria; kingdom Bacillati; phylum Bacillota; class Bacilli; order Caryophanales; family Paenibacillaceae; genus Paenibacillus; species Paenibacillus sp. FSL H8-0537. The sequence continues at coordinate 771,605 of NZ_CP150290.1, forward strand.
CTATGATCGAGCCCTGCACGATCCGGCTTTATGCGGAATGGGCCGAAGGAAAGCTTGCGCTCATTGTCGAGGACTGCGGGCCGGGCATGGAGGAAGCGTACGCGCAGCGTGTACTGAGTGGAGAGGCGGAAGCGCGAGGGAACGGGATAGGCATTTTGAATATCAAAAATCGAATCAAGCTCGCTTTCGGCGAAAGCTATGGGCTGCGAATTGACAGTCGAGCGGGGGGCGGTACGAAGGTCAGCGTCCTTATTCCGCTTTTGCAGGGGGATGAAGCAGAAGATGCGAACGACGATCCGAATTAGCGTAATGCTGTGCTTGTTAGCCGCTCTCTGGGGCTGTGTTCCTGGGCAGTCCGACCCGCTGAACAAGCTGAAGGAGGAGCCGATTACGCTTCGCATCGCTTGGTGGGGCAATGAATTTCGCAACCATGCAACCATTGAGGTTATTCATATGTATGAGGAGCTGAATCCCCATATTAACATTGAGTTTGAATACAGCGCTTTCAATGAGTATTGGAGGAAGCTTGCACCATACGCGGCGGGCAATGCGCTGCCGGATATCATTCAGATGGATATTTCGTATTTGTCCCAGTACAGCTCGCTTGAGTTGCTGGAGGATTTGGAGCCGTATATTCAAAGCGGCTTGCTGGACGCCTCCAGCATCAATGAAAGCAATCTTTCCAACGGGAAATGGGGAGGGAAATTATATGGCATGAATTTGGGCGTTAACGCTCTTTTTGCCGTATATGACCCCGAGGTATTCAAGGCTAACGGCATAGTGCCGCCAACGGCCTCGTGGACTTGGGCGGATTTTGACCAAATGGGGGAGCAGTTGAAGGGCAAAGGCATTTATTTAGGAACGGTGCTAACGCCGGAGCAATTTTTTGCCTATTTTCTTAGACAGCATGGCTTCACCTTGTTTGCAGAAGATGGCACTAGTCTAGGTTACGAGGATGACAAGCTGTTTATCGACTATTTTGGACGGATGCAGAGGCTGGCGTTGGATAAGCTGATCTTTTTGCCAGATATTTGGACGACCGAAACTAATAAATCCGACGCAGACCCCTTTTATAGAGGAGAGGCTTTATTAGGCTGGGGCTACTCCAATCAGTACATCAACATCGTTGAGCGTTACAGCAAACAGCTGGCTATTGTGCCGCTGCCTGGGCCAAACAGCAAGCAAGGGCTATTTTTGAAGCCGGGCATGTTTTTCTCGATTACAAAAAATTCGAAAAATAAAGAGGAGGCGGCTAAATTTATTAGCTTCTTCGTCAACGATCTGGAGGCAAACAAGCTATTGAAGGGAGAGAGAGGCGTGCCCGTATCCTCCAGATTAAAGGAGGAGCTGAAGCCGTTTGTTGAGCCTGAGCTTGCTCAGATTTTTGAATATCTCGATTGGGTGGAGAAAAATAGCAGTCCCATGGACCCGCCAGACCCGGTCGGAACGGCAGAAGTGACCGTAGTGCTGCGTGATCTTCATGATCTGCTGCTATTTGGCAAAATAACGCCCGAGGAAGCGGCCGCCGAGTTTCGGATGAAGGCAAGCGAAATTTTGGCGCGCAACAAAAAATAAAGAACGTCTAATGTTATAATGGCTAGTAGACTGACGGAGCTAGAAGGGTGATGGCATGAGTGTAATTCGGTTGGAAAATGTGACAAAGAAATATGAAGAGGCTATGATTTTTCGCGATATTTATTTTCGCGTGAGCCAGGGGGAAAGAATTGGTCTCATTGGGCGAAATGGGGCCGGCAAGTCGACGGTGTTCAAGCTCATTATGGGGAAAGAAGAGCCAACAAGCGGCAAAGTGGAAATAGATCCGAAGGTGAAAATCGGGTATTTCTCGCAATTTTCAGAAATGCGCGGAAGCCTGTCTGTCCAGCAGGAGCTGGAAATGTGCTTCGAGCAGGTTGCTCTGATTGAACGGGAGCTGCAAGCGGTTGGGGAAAAGCTGGGCTTGGTTTCGGATGATGACGAAATGAATGACCTGCTGGCGAGGCAGGCGGAGCTTTTCGAGCAAATGGACCATTTGGATGGCTGGAACGTTTCCGTCGAGATCAACACGGTTCTGACGAAGCTGGGCTTCAACGATCGTTCACGCCATCAGCCCATCGATGAGTTGTCTGGCGGCTGGAGAAACCGTGCGGCTTTAGCGAAAATGCTAATTGAGCTGCCCGATGTTGTATTGCTTGATGAGCCGACAAACTACTTGGATATGGAAGGCATCGCGTGGCTGGAGCAGTGGCTTTACCGGTTTAATGGCGCCATGATCTTGATCTCACATGATCGGCAGTTTATCGACAAGGTCGTCACGCAAATCATCGAGATTGAAAATTATCATTTTCAGCCATACGATGGCAATTATACGGACTATATTCGCAAGAAGAAGCTGCGCAAGAAGGAGCTTGACCGCCAGTTCGAGTGGGAGGAAGAGCTGCTGCTGATGGAGTCGGAAGCCATCGACAGCCGCGCCAGCAAAAAATCGTCCAAAGATCGGTTATCCCGCAAATTGGCGGATAATAAGAAGCGAGCCCAGCCCAATCCGGTGAACGTGCTGATTACGGATATTTACGAGAAGCTGCGTTTCCCGGACAAGCTGTGCGAGGTCAAGCAAATCGGACAAACCTATGAGGAGCGCTCTATTTTTCAGAACATCAGCTTTGACATTCAGAAGGAGGATCGCCTCGTCATCGTTGGCCCGAACGGGAGCGGAAAGTCCACGCTGATCAAGGTGCTGACGGGGCAGGAGAAGCCTGAATCCGGCGAGGTTACTTGGGAAAAAGGAGTCAGCTACGCGTATTTCAACCGGATGTGGGAGGAGCTTGATCCTAAGGATACGGTGAGCCATGCCGTCAATACGTACGGTCTAGGACTCGATGCTCCGCGGAAAAAGGTAAATAAATTTCTGTCGATGCTGCAATTTTCCGAGATGGATTTAAGCAAAGTCATTGGTAGTCTTTCCGGTGGGCAAATGGCCCGAGTTGCCTTGGCTAAATGCCTGCTTTCAGGTGCAGCGGTTATCATATTGGATGAGCCGACGAATCATCTGGATTTAACGAGCATTCAGGTGATGGAGCAGGCGCTGATTCATTTTCCTGGCGCTGTCGTTACCGTAAGCCATGACCGGTTTTTCATTGATAAAATTGGCACAAAGATGCTGGTGTTCGACCCGGAATTAGGTATTACGCAGCAAAATCTATAATAGGGGATGATGCCGATGAACTATACTTTTCCGAAAATCGTAAGGGAGCAGAAGTGCAGACTGGAAAATCTCATGGCTCTTTTTCTGCATGATCTTTCTGAATATGCAGACGATATTAAAATAGATGATACCGGCATGCATCGTTTTGATGTGTTGGACTTGTTTTTTGAAAAGGATGGGCTGACGCCCTTTTTCATCCAAGCGGATGGTGAGCTTATTGGATTTATCCTGATTCAGAGCGGCGCGTATACTAATCCAGAGCATGCTGATTATGTATTAAATTCTTTTTTTATGTTAAAAAGATATCGGGGTAAAGGGATGGGAACGGCTGCAGCATTAGCCTTTTTCGAAGGTTACCCGGGAAGGTATTGCTGCGGGCAATTAAAACGAAACGTTCCGGCGATAAAGTTTTGGAAGAAGGTTTATGCAGCGAGAAAAGTGGAATATTATGAACTGGAAAGAGAAGAGGACGGCCAACCAGTTGTCGAGCAATATTTTAAAGTGTAAATGTACTAATTTGCTGAAAAGCTCAAAAAAACGGTACTTCATCAAAAAAGATGGAGTTCCGTTTTTTTTATTGAAATATAGGAATGAAACGCGCCGCGCTGCTAAAGGACAGCGACGACCGTTTCACCTTGCGCCAGCGCTTCTTCTGTTATTTTGCGAATATCGATGGGGGAGAGGGTGCCTTCATGAATAATATCCGGCAGAATATGCTCGAGGAAATACTTTACGCAGTGGAGATTAATGTTTTTGATTTTAATGATGGCGTAGCGGTACATGACGATAAATTCTTTCTCGGTATTGCCGCGCTGCAGCTCAGCGAAAGCCTCGTATACCTGATCCATTTTATCAGCGACTTCCAAAATCAGGCCCTCTACCGAATGGTCCTTGCCCTCGCGCAGCTGCCTGCGAAAAATAGCCTGAAATTCCTCGGGAATATTGTCCTGAATAAAATGCTCGACCATGCCATCCTCAACCTGCTGCAGCATCGAGCGCAGTTCAAGGGAATAATGCTTGACGGGCGTCTTAATGTCTCCGATAAAAATTTCCCCATAATCATGACTGCTTGTAATTTCATAAAGCTTCTTCCAGTCAATCGCGACGCCGTGCTGCTCCTCGATATCGGCTAGCGTCTTGGCGTACTGGACGACTTTCCAGGAGTGAGCCGACACGCTGTGCTCTTCGAACTTGAATTTGCCAGGAGTACGGATAATGCGTTCTAAATCGTTAAGCGATCTAAAGTACGTATGAATGCCCATAAGTGCCATCATCCTTTATTTAGTTGAGTATGATTCGACTATACGCCAGGTATGTCAACTCAGGATTAACGCCATGTGTCGCTCAGGTCAATTTTCAAATTCATTGATAGCGATAACAGGAATGGCATAGATCCAAGCAAGGGACAGGGAGGCGTCATGTATCGTAATCAGCACCCAAAGTCGGATTTATTAAGTATTCGCCGCTTTATGGAGCAGCATTTTGATGAGCCTGCATTTGCAGCATGGCTTCGTCAGGAAGAGCCTCCGCCGAAGCTGTTGATTACCATCGGCGCGGAAGAACAACCGGTTCCTTGATTTGAAGGACTGAGGTTCCGCTATTCTAGCTTTTGCTGCGATATCAGGCCGTAAGCGGACAGAAAATCCGCTATGGCTCTCATCAGCCCATCAAAATCGCCATTTGCAGCGTATTAGCTGCTCCTGAGTCCGCAGCTTGTGCCATAACACGTAATCCTGTTGAAATAGCGGCAGCTGTGTCCACCAAGTCTAGCTTCAAACAGAGAGCCCTCCTGAAACGAAGAGCATGAAGCTGCCTTTCGGCACGTATTTCACATTCATGAGGTGTGAACTTCCATTTGCATACACGCCCTAGTTAATTGAAAATAGATCTTTGCATTTAGGCAGGTCCATGCGCATAAGCATGGGCCTGTTTATTTTGCAGCGAATCCGAAAAATGAGCCCTAAATACGAAATTTGAAGCCTTACTGGAACGGAGGCTGCCGTCTACAATGGATAAAGAAGGCATTTCAGTCTGAAGAGCACGATTCCAATGTAGTATGGGGGATTTAGACGGTGAAAATACGGCACGAAGCACAGTCGGCGGCAGCGCTTGCGGCAAGCACGAGAGCGGCCAAGCGCAGCAGATGGTTCAGGAAGCTGTACGGCCAGAGGCATGTGCAGGTGATGGCATTGTTTGGCATATTATGGATGATTATTTTTAATTATGTTCCCATGTACGGCATTATCATAGCGTTCAAAGAATTTAATATCGTTAAGCCCATCAGCGCGGCTCCTTGGGTAGGCTGGTCGCATTTTCAAGAGTTTTTCCAAGATGAGAGCTTTGTCAATGTGATGCGCAATACGCTGGGCATCAGCTTGATTAAGCTGGCAATCGGCTTTCCGCTGCCGATTATATTCGCTTTATTTTTGAACGAGGTAAGGTCGGTGCTGTTCAAAAGGTCGGTGCAGACGATATCCTATTTGCCGCATTTTCTATCGTGGGTTATCCTTGGCGGCATCCTGACGACTTGGCTGTCGGATGTCGGTATCGTTAACCATGTGCTGTTAGCGCTTAACGTCATTAAGGAACCGATCTCGTATCTGGCAGAGCCCGATTATTTCTGGGGCATTATTATTACCTCGGATATTTGGAAGGAGCTCGGCTGGTCCGCCATTATTTATTTGGCCGCGATTTCGAGCGTATCGCCCGAAATGTATGAGGCCGCTACGATTGACGGGGCGGGCCGCTTTCAAAAAATGTGGTACGTTACACTGCCGAGCATCAAAGCAACGATTTCGATTTTGTTCATTCTGGCAGTCAGTGGCGTCTTGAACTCCAACTTTGATCAAATTTTGGTGCTGAGAAACGCTTTAAATGAAAGCGCAAGCAATGTGATTGATATGTTCGTCTACCAGACAGGCATGCAGCAGGGACGGTATTCCTATGCAACCGCAGTCGGCTTGTTCAAATCCGTTATCGCCCTTATTTTGCTGCTCATCGCCAATCGTGTAACGAAAAAAATCAATAACACATCGTTGTTTTAGGAAGGAGGCGGCTGGCTTTGCTCAGTTTGAAACGAAAAACAAAGGGAGAAGCGGCATTCGACTTCTTCAACGGCTTTGGCATGCTGCTCGTGTGCTTTGCGACCCTGTATCCCATCTGGTACGTTCTCGTGAATGCATTCAATGAAGGGCAGGACGGCATGCGCGGCGGCATTTACTGGTGGCCACGGGTGTTCAGCATAGAAAGCTTCGAGGCGGTATTCCAGAGCGCGGGCATTATGACGGCAATGGGCATTACGGTAGCGAAAACGCTGCTTGGCGTACTGCTGCATGTTTTTTTCACCGCGATGGTAGCCTATGCATTTTCTCGCAGAGGGCTGATCGGCGGCAAGATTTACATTTTATTGGGCACGGTCACCTTGTTTTTCGGCGGCGGCCTGATCCCTACCTATTTGCTGATTAGAGATTTGCATCTGCTGGACAATTTTCTCGTGTACATTATTCCAGCGATGTTCAGCTTCTTCGATCTTATTATTTTCATGACCTTCTTCCGGGAAATTCCGGATGGGCTGGAGGAAGCGGCGAAAATCGACGGAGCGAATGACTGGGGCATTTTCCTCAAGGTGGTGCTGCCCGTATCGCTGCCGGTCATTGCGACGATTGCGCTGTTCCATGGGGTCTATCAGTGGAATGACTATTTTGCCGGCGTCATCTATATGAACAACATGGATTTGCAGCCGATCCAAACGTATTTGTACCGGGTAGTAGCACAGTCCAGTTCGAATCAGATGGTTGCCGCCATTCCGGGAGGCGTCGGCAAAACGGTTACGTCGCAGTCGATCAAGCTGGCAACGATGGTCGTCACGACGCTTCCGATTGTGCTGGTCTATCCTTTCCTGCAAAAGTATTTTGTCAAAGGCATGATGATTGGCTCTATTAAGGGCTAGTCTACAGTCTACTCAAATAGAAAAGGGGAAAATAAACATGGTTAAACAACCCGCATTAAAACGTTTGCTGGTGCTGCCGCTTGCCGCTGCTCTCGTATTTACGGCAGCCTGCTCATCAAACAGCAATACGAACGAGGGGGCAACGAATGGGAGCACACCTTCTGCTTCTGCTGAGGTGAAGCTGACGCAGGAGGATAAAGGCTGGGAAGTGGATAAAAGCCCGATTACGTTCGATTGGTATATTAATTTCTCGTGGTTTCCTAATAAGTGGGGCCTAGATGACACATCCAAGTATATTACGGAGAAAACAGGCGTAGACATTAACTTCATCGTCCCTGCTGGAAATGAGGCGGAGAAGATGAATACGATGATTGCCTCTGGCAGCCTGCCTGATTTCATTACGCTCGGCTGGTACGAGGATGCCGTCAAGAAGATGATAGAAGGCGACATGGTGCTTCCACTTAATGAGCTGGCTGACCAGTATGATCCTTATTTCTACAAGGTGACAGACCCGGCGAAGCTCGCCTGGTACAAGCAAGAGGACGGCCATATCTATGGGTATCCGAACGCCTCCTCCTCGCCGAAGGATTACGAGAAGTTTGGCGACAGCATCACCTCTACACAGACGTTCCTCGTACGCAAGGACATGTATGAGGCCATCGGCAGCCCGGATATGCGGACAACGGAAGGTTTCCTTCAAGCATTGGCTGCTGCAAAAGCGAAATTTCCCGACATTAACGGCCAGCCGTTAATTCCGCTGGGGATGTATGATTTTAATGAAAAGGGAAACAGCTCGCTGCAAGCTTATATTCAAAACTTCTTGGCTATTCCATATGAAAAGGATGGACAGCTGTATGATCGCGACACAGACGCTGAATATGTAAAATGGCTCAAGACGATGCGCCAAGCGAATGAAAACGGCCTGCTCTCGAAAGACATATTCATCGATAAGCGCCCGCAAATGGAGGAGAAAATCGCCCAAGGCCGTTACTTTGCGATGCTGTATTCGAGGTCTGATCTGGCTAACCAGCAAAATGCGCTATTTGCAAACGATCCTAACTCCATTTATATTGCGGTGGATGGGCCAGCTAATGCTGCGCAGGCTCAGGCAACGCTTGCAGGGCCATCCATTTCCGGCTGGACCGTTACCCTCATCTCCAAAAATGTGAAGGATAAAGCGCGGGCTATCCGTTTCCTGGACTACCTCATTTCCGAAGAGGGCCAGCGGGATATGTTTTTCGGCAAGCAGGGCGTAACCTGGGATACAATAGACGGGAAAGCCCAATTTCTTCCTAATGTATTGGAGCTGCTTAATTCCGACCGTGGGGCCTTTGATAAAAAATATGGCGCCTCCCATACCTTCTGGATGCTGATGGATACGAATTTGACGCCGGAATGGTCGCCGCCAGCCGTTGAGCCATTCAAGCAGATGGAGGACTGGACGCGCGGGAAGGCGCTCAGCCTGTCGCAATTTGATCAGCTTGATCCGACGGGGGCTTCGGAGGAAGGCATTATGAAGACGAAGCTGGATCATGAATTTGGCAAGGCGCTTCCGAGGCTGCTGCTTGCGAAGTCAGATGCCGAGTTCGATAGCTTATGGCAGGAGTATTTGAGTAAGCGCGATGCTCTTGGCTTTGGCACCGTTCAGGCCTATAAGCAGAAAAAATATGAAGAGAACGTAGCGAAGCTGGCAGCATTCATTAACTAATACAGGCCAGACCCGGGCATACATTCCGGCATCAGGTGCGCCAAATCCATTATGGACTGGCGCGCTTTTTGCCGCCTGCAAGCAAGTCAGGGGCTGGGCCGCGAAGATGGAAGTGAGCCTAACGTGGGAAGGCAAATTCAGAGCTATTTTCAAACGACGGCTTATTGGCTGGGCAGAAGATCGATGCAAAGCCGTCTGGTCGCCGCGTATATTTTTATATTGCTGTTTCCTAGCATGGTGGTGTCGAATTATTTGTTTGGTGAAATTAGAGACAGCCATATTAATGATACGCTTAGGCAGGGGCAGTATTTGGTGGAGCTGGAGAAGGTAAATATACTTAACCAAATCGAAGCGATGGAGCTGGCAGCCCAGCTTACGCTTCTAAGCGCGGATATTACCGGCTATGTGTCTGCACATAAGGAGTTTACGACGGAGGAGCTGCTCGATTTGTACCGGGGGCCGCTAACCGATGTTATCAATATTCAAACGAACAATCCGAACATCGCCCATTTGCGCCTGTTTGCAGACAATGACTATATATCGGAAATGTGGCCGATCGTGTTTCATGAGCGGCGTATTCAGAAGGAGCCTTGGTATTCAGAGCTAGCGGAGCTCGGCGGCAAGGAGCTGTGGGTGTTTAAGGAGGAGGATGCCGATATTTTGCACCGCAATGTGACGGATGTCCATAACCAACTGCCGAAGGTTTCCCTGATGCGGGTCGTCCGGGCAGGCAACGAGCGGATTGGCGTCATTCAGGTGGAAATGCTGCTGAAGCATTTTGCGCCAAAGGCATTTGCCAGCTTGCAGGATGAGGGCTCGCAGATGATGCTGGCCGACAGCAAGGGAAGCATTGTGCTTGATGAGCTCCAAGCTTTCGCGGGTACAGGCAGCAATCCGAGGCTGCGAACAGCCATTAAGGAGAATTTCGCTGCAATGAAGGTGCTTGGGCAGCAGGAAATACGTTTTGCGGTGGATGATCATCCTTATTTGCTCATTCGTACGCCCGTGGAGCAAGCGGAAGCAGATTTACTCCATATTATTTCCTTGGAGCTCGTGTATGAACGCGTATCACATGCGCAATTTCGAATTATGGCGGTTAATGTAGGGCTGATTGGCTTGCTGTCTATCATTACGTATATGATGAATGCCATTATTCTCAAAAATTTGCGGCGCTTGACCGAAGCGATGAAGAAGGTTCGGCGGGGCGAGACGCCGGCGGGGCTGCCCCTGAGCGGGGGCGGGGAAATCGGCGAGCTGGCATTCCATTTTAACAAAATGATGCAAACGATTAATGAACTAATTGCCCAAGGCGTAAGAAAGAAGGCACTGACGAAGGAAGCGGAGCTGCGGACGCTGCACAGCCAGATCGACTCCCACTTCTTGTACAATACGCTGGAAAATATTAAAATGCTGGCCGAAATTGAAAACCAGCGCACCATCTCTGACTCACTTACGTCGCTAGGCGGCATGATGCGCTACAACTTCAAGTGGTCAGGCGAATATGTGCGCTTGCAGGATGAAATTCGCCATATTCAAAACTATATTGCTGTCATGAATATTCGCTTTGACGAGCCAATCGTTCTTGAGCCGAGCATCGAGCCGGACTTGCTGGAGGTGGAGATGCTTAAAATGTCCTTGCAGCCAATCGTTGAAAATGCGCTTAAGCACGCCTGGCCAGAGCTGGGGGAGCAGCAGCGCCTTATCCAGATTGCTGCTTTTGAGCAATCGGATAGCGTAATTGTCATTACACTGCGCGATAATGGCGCAGGAATCGCTTCTGGGCCGCTTGCGCTGCTCAATGAACGCATCCAGCTGGAACGGGCGGGCGAGCGCCTGATGGATGAATATGAACGAAGCGCAAAGCCGTTGTACGGCATAGGGCTGCGCAATGTGCATCAGCGCATTCGCATCTATTACGGCAAGCCCTATGGCTTGCAGGTACGCAGCGAGGAAGGCCATTTTACTGAAGTCATCATAACGCTGCCCAAGGTGTTGATTGCAGGAGGAGGGAATGACGATTAAAAAGCTGCTGATCGTAGACGACGAGAAAAATATAAGAATTGGCCTGAAAACGATGATTGAGCGAGAATTTCCAGATCACTACCATATTCGGCTAGCCATTCATGGAGAGGATGCGCTGGCGCAATATGAGAGCGAGCAGGCCGATATCGTCATTACGGACATTCGCATGCCGGTGATGGATGGCATTGAGCTGATCAAGCAAGTGATGAAGCAGCCGGAGGAGAAGCGAAAGCCTGTTTTTATTATTTTGAGCGGCTATGATGAATTTACTTATGCGAAGGCAGCGATTGAATATCAAGTCAGAGATTATATTTTGAAGCCGATTCGCCGGGATGAGCTGTTTGAATCGCTGCGCAAGAGCGAAAATATTTTGCAGGCTCAGGCTGAGCTTGCACGTAAAACAGCGGAGGGCGACAAGTACCGCGAGCAGGTCCGAATGAGTCGCCTGAAGGAATGGCTCATTCAAGGCGAGCTAATGCAGGAGCAGGGGCAGGAGCTGCGCCGTGACCTAGATATACCATTCGAAGCGATCACCTTGCCATGCCATGTAGCTGTTCTCAGCTATAAATCCGAGAACGGGGAAGCGTTGAACCGCGATGAGCTGGCGCCGCTCGCCCGGAGTCTGCTCGGGCAGTTGGGCGGAACGGTCGCTGCATCCTTTGTGGATAGCGCGGGCAGGCTTGTGCTGATAGGGGACCGGGCAGCGCAGTTTCACGAGCTGCTGAGGCTGACTGGGGGCAAGGAGCTGGAAGGGCTGCGCTTGGGACTAAGCACAGAGGCAGCTAGGTATGAGGATTTGCGCAGCTGCTATAAGCAGGCAGAGGAAGCGCTGCACTATTCCTTTCTATATCCGGGGAGCCGCCTGCTCCAGTATCAGGATATTCGCGCGCCGCAGCGCCGCATGCATCCGATGCCGGATGAAGACATTCGCAAGCTTGGCAATATGCTGGGTACCGAGCGGGAGAAGGAAATTCAAGCACTGCTTAAAGCTATTTTTCGGATCGAACAATTGGCTGATGTAGATATCGGTTATTTGCGCCAGGTGGGCAAGCGAATGAATGAGCAGGTGCTCGATGAGGTGTTTCGCCTATACGGAGAAGCTTCTATTGACGTGCTGAAGCTGTACCGCAGGGTCGGCAGCATGGACAATTTTCGCAGCTTTCATGACTATTACCGCAGTCTGGAGCATTTGCTGTACAGTGTAAATGAGTATGTGAAAGGCATTCGTTCTGCCTATAACGAGCACGCAGAAATCAATGCGGCTATCGCTTATATGGAGACGAACTATGCCCGTCCGCTTAATATGGCGGTTGTCAGCAATTATGTCGGCCTCAATTACTCCTATTTCAGCGAAGCGTTTAAGGCGCATACAGGAGAGAGCTTCGTCTTGTATTTGAAAAAGCTTCGTATCCGCAGAGGCAAGGGACTGCTGGAAAGCACGAATGATAAAATGCAGGATATCGGAAGCACGTTAGGCTTCGAGAGCAGCAAGCAATTTACTCGTGTATTCAAGGAGCTGGAAGGGATTTCTCCACAGGAATACAGGCTTAAGGTTAGAGCCGCTGCCGGCTTGGGGGAATGAACGACCAAAGCAAATACATGCAGCTGCATTGACAGCAGCCCGTCAATTGGCGATGATGAAGGTATTCGTTCTTGGATTATTTTGCTCAAGAGGCGAATAGGGAATGGAAGGGGCTGACACATATGCAATTAATCGTTGAGCAGCCAGCGGCGAGCTGGTATAAGCAGCAGTTGGAGCTGGAAAATGGAGAGTCGGTCAGAATATTTGTAAAGCTTGGCGGCTGCAGCACTGTCGTACCCGGCTTGTCTCTAGGCGTTAATAAGGAACTGCCAATAAATCCGGGGCTCAGCACTACCGTTGAAGGGATCACCTTCTTTATAGAGGAAGCCAATTTGTGGTATCTCGACAATAAAGGGCTGCGTATTACGTTCGACGAGCGGCATGAGGAAATTGACATGATCGTGGAATAAAAAAAGATAGAGGCAGGGGCCGTTCAAGGCTCCTGCCTTTCTCTTTCACTTAGAGAAGCTTGCTGGGATTGATGCCATATTTCTCGCGAAAGGCAGCGGAGAAGTGGCTAACATTTGTATAGCCGACGGCGAATGCGGCCTCACTTACGTTGGCTTGTCTGCCTTCCAGCAGCCTCAGTGCCTGCTCCATTCGTCTGTCGCGTAAATAACCATATACCGTCGTATCGTGCAATTGGCGGAAGCCTTTTTTTAGCTTGAAATCGTTCATGCCCACGAGCTTGGCTAATTCCAGCAGCGATGGAGGATTATCAAGACGCTGGATAAGCAAGGTTGCGGCCAGATGGATTTTATCCTTGTCATCCATACGCATAGTGGAGGTGGCTTCACCATCTCCACGCTGGTCAACCAGCCTGTCTAAGTAGAGCGCCAGCAGCTCTAGCAGCTTGCATTCCAAATAGAGCCGATTCACGGCGGTTCCTTCGCGGAGCGAATCTTTAATCTGATTCAACACCAGTGCGGTGGAGGGCTCAATCGTGCCCAGCATAAATCGATAGTGATTATTTCCTAGCAAATAGTTAAAATCAACGTGGCTGGCACAGCCGATATCCTGCAAGCACTCGTTCATGCCAACCGGGGTCATGAAGAGCTGGATATAAGATAGCTGTCCGCTGCTAGGATAAGACACGTTCGCCCGCAATGGATGCATCAATCCAAGATGACTTTGTCCTGGCTCGAACCGATGCACATCGCTTTGAATATCGTTTTCTGCGATACCACTGGAACAAAAGCTCAGCTCAAATGACGGTACCGAAAGCTCAAATGAACGAAAATAGTTATCAGGGATGTTGATATCCGTTTTAATCAGCTTAATGCCGCGGCGAAAGGAGTAGCTGGTAATGCCACTGCCTGAGGGTGTATCTACTTCTGATGATATAGAGTGAAATGTGCTCAATGGGTTAACCACCTCTGACGGGTACGAACAGATGAATGGGTAAATGATAACAATTTTCATTTGGGATGTCAAACCTTCAAGCTTTCATACACCTCGCAATGGAAAAAAGGAACTGGACCCAAGTCATTGTGCAATGACTTGTAGGCCAGTTCCTTGAGCAGTCCGAGATGTGGCCTGCTATTTTTTGTTCAAAATCATTTCCGCGATCTGATCTAGAAGCATATCCTTGCCAAGCGGGGTGAAGGATAAATTCCACTGATCGTTATTGCTGCCGCGATACACGTTTCCGTTCTTCACCGCGTCCTTCGATTTCCAAATCGCGCTATTGACCAAGTCGGTTTCACTGCCATCCGTATACATGAAGAAAATATGGTCGGGATTAATGGTGGACAGCCCTTCTATATCGATTTCCAAGCCCCAATCTTTGATCGGTGTACCTTCAGCGTAAGGCAGTTTCAAATCATTGAAAAGCAGAGAGCCATAGCCGGACGTACCATAAATGCGAATTGTTTTTTGATTGGCTTCAATGACCGCAAATGTCTCAGCGCCCGTCTTTGCAACGATTTCATCGTGGAGTTTGGCTGCTTTGGCATCATAGGCTGCCAGCCAGTCTGCGACCTGCTGCTTCTGGTCCAAAATATCGCCGATTTGCGTAAAACGGCCGCGCCAGTCGATATAGGTCATGTCGTCGGTCAGCATAATCGTTGGTGCGATTTTGGAAAGCTGCTCATACACTTTCTCATGACGGATATTGGTAATAATTAGATCGGGCTCTGATTGTACAATGGCCTCCAGATTTAATTCCCCACTGCCATAATAGCCAGCTGTAGGTACACCAGCAAGGGATTCGCGCAAATGCTCTGGGATGACAGTAGGCGCGTCGAATTCCGTATTGGCGGTAATGACGGGCTTATGCCCCAATATCACCAGCTCCTCCGAAGAGCCGGATATGTCGGCGATACGCTGTGGATGAGCGGGAATAACCGTCTCACCCTTCATATGCTTAAAGGTTTTTGTAGTTGACTGTTCAGATGACGAGGCGGAAGGAGCACTGGCTTCGGTACTTGCTGGGTTCGCGGCATTATTGCTTGCCGACGAGCAGGCAGTAACAACAATCAATAGAGCAATAAATACAATAGTTGAAAATGGTTTAGTCAATTTTTTCATTAGAATTCCCCTTTGCTTGCAAGCAGTATTTACTTATTGATAAAGATTATCACTGAGTCAAAGCGTTTGCTACTCGCAGAAGGAGGATTGCTGCCCGCATACGGATAATTTGCTACTTGATGAACGCGTAATGCAGCAGAAAGCCTGTTTTGTCCATTGTGCTAGATGGCAGTATCCAGTATATTGATAATTATTATCATTAAATATATGAGGGGTTTTCACATGTCTACGAAACAAGTCAGAATGTTCATTGCCGCCATACTGTTATTAACCTTCGGTTTATTAGCAGCTTGCGGCTCCACTGGTGGTGTAGAAGCAACGGAGTCGGCACCAGCTGCAACAGCAACCGAGTCTGATCCGGCTGCGACAACTGCGACAGAGGCAGCAACACGCATCTACAAGGATTTTAGCGGGCATGAAGTTACAATTCCAACACATCCGCAGAAAATCGTATTGCTCGGCGACATTCCAGGGGATTTGCTGGCACTGGGCATTACACCTGTGGGGAACGATTGGGTAAACGAGCCCTACATTTATAAAGACGATTTAGTCGGGGTTGTCGATATTGGCTACCCGCATAATATGGAGAAGGTGCTGGAGCTTGCGCCGGATCTGATTTTGCAGGCTGGATATGGCGGGCCGGATGATAACGGAATTTTCGAGAAAATGTCCAAAATCGCGCCGACGGTCATTTTCAATAGAGATGCGGCAACGTTTGATCGCTTGCGAGAGGTTGCTGACATCGTCAATAAGAAGCAGGAGGCGGAGGCTTGGATTGCCAGCTATGAGATTAAGGCGAAGGCGATGTGGGATAAAATCGGCTTGAAGCCAGGCGAGTCGGCAACGGTCTACCTAAGCCTAGCCGGCGACTTCTATGTTATGGGCAATTTCAGCTTAACGATGTCTCTGTACCAGCAAGGCGGCTTTAGCCCAAGCGCCAAGGTGCAGGAGCTCATCGACAAGAAGGAGGTGTTCTCGCTCATTTCAATGGAGGTGCTGCCTGATTATGCGGGGGACCACGTGTTTTTACTCAGCTCGCCCGGCACAGATGATGAAGCAGAGGCGAAAAAGCTGATGGAGGGTCCGCTTTGGAAGTCGATCCCTGCTGTTAAAAACAATCATGCTTATACGGCTGATATTAGCTGGAACGCAAGTGATCCCATTACAATGGAACGTTTCTTGGACGAACTCCCGAAAATTATGGGCATAGAGTAGGCAATCGTTTACAATAAACGAAGGGTCTACTATATTTTTCAAGAGGAGTTTGATTTCATGCCATTAACGAAACCCAATCAGGAGAAATTGGAACACTTCCTGCAAGAACAGGAGTATACCCATGCCTTGGACTACTTAATGTCACATGCCCGTGAAGGTGTGCGTTTAGCCAAGCGGAACCTAGCAGATTATGCTAAAACCTGCGTATCGCGTATTGGCGGAGATCCCGATCTTCCGGATGACATAGAATGGCCGCTTGATCAAGACGGCACACCGATGACTTTTTTGGCGCAGCTGCGTTTGGAGGATTTGGCACCGCAGGATGCGGCTTCGCGGTTATCGCATGGCGGCATGCTTTATTTTTTCCTCGGAATGGATGAGCCTGCGTATCATATTGACCATTTCGTCCTGCATTTGAAGGATGAGCAGCTTGCAGGCGCCAAGCGCCGTTTTGCTCCTGAGGAAACGTCGCTGGAGGATGCAGATTTCACAGGCTATGAGGTGGTGGGCCGAGCTTCGATAGAGCTTCCAGGCTATGGCTATGTTGATGAAGAGCAAATTGAAGATGATGAGCATGATTATGAGGAATACGATGATTTGGTGCATGAATTGAGCGGCAGCGAGGCTGGCGATCTGGCTGTCATGTTCGGTTATCCGGCAACGCAGCATGGCGACTGCGAGATAGAGGCGGCGCTGATGCTAATGACGGGCAAGCGCTATGAATACAGCCCAGACAAAGCGATGAAGCAGCTGGCGGACCACTTCGGAGGCGATGCTGGACAAGCGGAGCAGGAGGTTGCGGATACGCTCGTGCTGCTGACTCTTGATTCGGATAATGACGTAGGCTTCTGCTGGTGGGATGCCGGGGAATTGCAATTTTATATTCGCAAAGAGGATTTGCTGGCAGGGAATTTCACGCGTACTTATTGTTCGCTGTATTCCAGCTAAAGGAAGCTAACGGCGATTGCGAAGCCAAATGAGAAAAAGCATGTTCACTGGCATCAAGCTGCTGGTGAACATGCTTTTTTTAAAATATAGGAAAGGATATAATTTTCCCACCCTTTCTCTATATTTCTACGCGAATCGCTAGCTTTGCCGCCAGAGGACGGTGACAGCCGTTTCACCTTGTGTTAAGCAGGCGTTAAGCCTTTTTGCCTAAAAAGCTCTCTACAATAAATTGCAATTGAGCCTCGAGGGAGATGGGATCATTAAAATAAGAGCCCTCAGCGTTTATAAAATAAACCTGATTTTGCTTCACGGCAGGAAGCCCTTTCCATAGGCTGCTCCCGTAAACGATGTCCGGGTCTCCATCATCCCAGCCCCAATTGCTTGTGAAAATATAGTCCCCAGCATATTCCGGCAGCTGTTCAAGAGACAGGCTTGAGCCGAACTCGGCGCCATCAATAAGAGCCTTTTGAATAATTGCAGGAGCCTTCAGGCCTAGATCACCGTAGATGATCTCTCCGCCTCTGCCGCCTTTATTGCCCCAAGCATAAATACCTTTCGCATAAGGCTGTAAAATCGAGACGGTTTTATCTCCGACGACCTCGGCGATTTTAGGCTTAACCTCGGCAATTTTTGCATGCCATTCTTTGATCCAGGCCTCGGCGATTTGTTCCTTGCCTGTTATTTTCCCGAACTCGGTTAACAGCTCCGCAGGAGTGCCTGCTCCGTATTTAAGCCTTACAACCGGAGCAATTTGACCCAGCTTCTCATATTCGCTTTCTTCCAAAAAATCATAGACGATAATCAAATCCGGGTCGATATTCAGTATAGCCTCCAAATTAGTGCCATCCCCCAGATCTGCGATGCCATCCAATTTGCCTTCGTGATAAGGGTTAACCAATGATTCTGCCAAAGCTGCGACCGGCTTCAAATCCAGCTTAAGCAAATTTCCGATTGCGCTCCCTGTCAAATCAACGATCCTTTCCGGGTTTGCGGGTATGGTTACCGTTCCTGTGCTATCCGTATAGGTTTTCGTTGCTGCTGCAGAGCTGCTCGTTGGTGATGCTTCAGCCGAAGGCTGGCTTGAGCTTTGCACGGCAGGACTGCTGCTTGTCCCAGACTGACTTGCGCCTGTGTTAGCTGCGCCAGAGCAGGCGCTTAACAGTAAGGTCATACATAGCAGGAGGGTTGCCGCCATGGAATAGGGCTTGTTTATTTTTGACACAGAAAATCCTCCACTTCTCGTTGAATGATAATGATACTCGTAATCATTCACACTATAGCACTGCGTATAGGGAGGGACAATGGCAAATTTAGTACGAAAGGCGGGCGATTTTGGTATAAGGCTGTTTTGACGGTATTTTGTTCTAAATTCCGATGGCGGCAGTCCATAATATTTTTTGAAGCTGCGGCCAAGTGTATGGGCGTCGGGATACCCGACAAGCTCCGCTGTTTCTTGCAGGGAGGTTTCGGTTTGCGCCAGCAATTCAGCAGCTCTTCTCACGCGAATTTGAGTTAGCAGGCGGATGGGGCTCTCATTCATTTGCTTTTTGAACAGCTTGGTCAAGTAGCTTACACTGCAATCGAACAGCTCCGACATCGTTTCCAGCGTAATGGGGTTCCTGTAGCATTCCTGCATATATCGCAGCATTTGTGCCAATAAATCTGGGCGAGCTGGTTCAATTCCTTGTCGCTGCATTTGCCAAAGAAGCTCATGCACAAATTGATAAAATAAAGTCCGTGCGTGCAAAAGATGAAGGGGATCAAGCTTCATCCAAGCCGTATACATTTTTCCCATCGTCTCGAGCAAAGGCAAAGGATATAAGGGGACAAAGCGATATTCATATTGGAAAGGGCGGTCCGAATCATTAGGCTGCACCAGCTTTTGCGAAGGGGCCAGCATAACAACGGCCTTGTACAGAATAAGGTAATAGGCAAAGGGCTGCTCAGCCGTAATCGAGAGCTGCGCACTGCGTCCGCCGTGCAGGACATGGAATCGCTCCATAGGATGCTGCGAGTGATCCAGCTGTACTTGCGCGCTGCCTTCAATGACATAGAGAAAAGCATTAGCCGGCAGACGATAGGGGGCCAGCCTTTCTCCGGCTTCCAGCCGTGCATAGCGAAAATCCATTATTTTCACAGAAGCATGATTCCAGAGCATGATATGATCGTCTAGTTTCATTACAGTCTTTTAATCCTCCTAAATGGGGCCACTTTCTTCTTCCTTCATTATAGGGTTACACCATTTAAGCGTAAATACGCAGGGGGTGAGAATAAGGGGGAAATTTGAAATGGTGTTGCGGCCGGTTTTGTGGTAGTATTTACTCTTATATTGAATGAGGACGTGAGCAGCGCGTGATTAATATTACGATACCAACACCGGATGTAACAATCGAGAAGCAAATTTCTCCAGAGCTTAGCAATATTTATGGCTTTACTGATTTTCACTTGATCCCTCGCGACAAGGGCGGCATCTTCATGTTCTACAATAAGAGCAAGGAGCTGCTGTTTGTCGGCAAAGCAAGAAAGCTCAGACCAAGAATTAAGAAGCACTTTGAAGATGCGGTATCCCCAATGAAACCGCATCGCGACGAAGTGACGACGATCGAGGTTTGCATCATTGAAGAGCCGGTGGATAGAGAAATCTACGAAACGTATGTCGTGAATAAGCTAAGAGCGAAATACAATGTGGACAAGGTGTTCTTTAAGTAAGTTGTAAGTTTTAGAGTTAGGATTGCAAAGAGGCTATGTATACCGTCTGTTGAGACGGTGTTCATGGCCTCTTTTTTTATATGCTTTTCGGAAATTTGAGGGGTAAAATGCTTCTTTGATACAGCCATTAATGTATAATAAAAGGATAGCGATTACAGCTAATGATTCCATTTTGGAGGTTATATGAAAACAATTCTGCTTACTTTAGCTTTGCATCATTGTTTATAAGACGAGAAAACAGAGCAAGACGCCGTCGCAATAGCCTAGAGCTATACATATAAATTTGCAGACCTATGAAAAAATAAAGGGTTGCCCTGCTTACGCCTATTATCGGGCATGAGCAGGGCAACCTTTTTTAAAATTATAAATATTTTTTAACTATCGGTAGTTAAATTATTGACGAACCGTCTTCCTATCGCCTATAATCAATTCCAGCAGAGCGAAATAAGGAGTTGAGCAGGTTGAAGAAAAAAGAGCTTACAACGAAGCAAATTATTGAGGCGGCATTTGAGCTTTTTGCCGAGCATGGGATCGAACGAACGAGCTTAAGCATGATTGCAGGCAAAGTCGGCATTACGAAGCCGTCGATTTATTATCATTTTTCGACGAAGGAAGAGCTGGTCAGCCGGACGTATGAATATATTTTTCAAAATCATCATTTCGGTAAATATTTTCAAGAGGAGCCCGTTACGAGCGCGAGCTTTCGGGAAACGTTGTATCAGGGCGGACTACATATGCTTCCGGATGGCAGCAAGGAGCATTTAGCCTCGCTCAGGGTGTTGAGCGAATTTATGATGCTTGCCGAGAGAGATGAGCTGTACCGAGCGCGCCTGACCGATATGCAGCAGGAGTTTTTGAACGGATTTCATGATCTGCTATTGAAAGGCGTGGAATTAGGGGCGGTAGCTTCGCGGAATGTAGCGTACAAAGCCCATATGCTCGCCTTGGTCATCGATAATTTATCCCGCTGCATGATGATGAAGGTGATCATGGACTATCAGGGAGTCTGGGGCGAAACGGTCGATAGCATCTTGCTGGAAGCGGCGAAAGAGGAGCATTAGAAAAGCGGAATAGGGAGGAAATGCTAAATGAAAATCTTTTTTATTACAGGCACGTCTAGAGGGATTGGGGAAGCATTGGCGGAGCAATTGATGGCAGAGGATCATCATTTATTTTGCCTATCGCGGGCGGAGAATGGACAGCTGATTGAGCAGGCGGTTCGCAGCAAGACGAGTATGACTTATTATCCTTTTGATTTGAATCAGCTGCTGCAAATTGAGCCTATGTTCACGGCGTTATTCAGCATGATTCCGCAGGACAAAGAAATAACAGGCTTCTATTTAATTAATAATGCGGGGATGCTGGCTCCAGTGGCACCAATCGAACAGAACCCAGCTCAAAGCATGATTGAAAATGTGAACATTAATTTGCTCGCTCCGATGATTATTACTGCGAATTTCCTCAAGCTTACAAAGGACTATGAAGGGGATAAGCGGATTATGAATATTTCCTCCGGTTCTGCCCGCTATTTGCTGCCTTCGCAAAGCTGTTACAGCACATCGAAAGCGGGTTTGGACTCCTTTTCCAAAAGCGTGAGCTTGGAGCAGCTGAACCAGCCGTATCCGGCAAAGGTGGTTTCCGTCTATCCGGGGATGATTGATACCCAAATGCAAGCTGAGATGCGTTCGGTACCCAAGGCGGATTTCCCCTACGTTGATCAATTCATTCAAATCGCGGAAGAGGGCAAGCTGCAGACCCCAGAATATACGGCGGCAAAATTAATTGAGCTGCTGTTTAGCGAAGATTTTGGCAGCAACGTCGTGGTTGAAAACTTATAATCTATGAGAGAGAATCATTAACATTTATAAAAAAGGGAAAGTGCTCGGTTGAGTACAGTGGGCAGAAGCCGATGCCGAAGCATCGGCTTTGCCTACACAAATGGCCGAGGCTACTGCTTTGCTACCATCGCCTTGAGCTCTGACAACAACTGGTCCAACTGACCGTATTCCTGTACCATCGTATGTATCTTCACATCCTGCGTCTCCATACTAGCATGAACCTCTTCAACGGAAGCCATGTTCTGTTCAGTCGTAGCAGCAATATTGACCATCTCATCGGCCATGCTTGCATAACGCTCATGCAGATCACCCGCAGAACTGCCTACTGTATCAGAGTGCTGCCTCACGAGCTCCATATTTTCGCTGATGCGATCAATAAGCTGCTGTAACTGAAGTGAAACATCCCTGCTGGTTGTCACTGCTGCTTGTCCACTTGTTACCTGCACGTGAACAGCACTGATTTGCGAACGAATACCAGCTAAAATCGTAGTAATTTCGTGTGCCGCAGCTCTTGAGTTATCGGCAAGCTTACGTACCTCGTCGGATACGACTGCAAAGCCTTTGCCATGCTCGCCTGCTCGTGCTGCTTCAATAGCGGCATTAAGCGACAGCAGATTCGTTTGCTCTGCAATCTCGCTAATCGTTCCGACAATCGAGCTTACGCGATCATTTTGCTCATTAAGCTGGTTCATCATTTCGACTGTATGCATGATGATTGCTCTAACATGCTCAATCTCGCCTGATAATGCAGCCATTTGATCCCGATTCTCCACGGTCAATGCGGCATTGTCCGCTGAATATTGTCGCAGCAGTTCCGTTCCATTAAGCAAGCGCTTGACAGCTGTGTCTATTATCTGGGTCGTATCGCTAATATTCATAATGGTTCCCGTCTGTGTCTCAATGGCAGCCGACATGGCCGAGAAGGTCACCGTCACCTCTTTGGAGATTTCACCGGTTGAACGAACCGTCGCTTGCTGGCTGCTGCTGAACTCGGTAAGCACAAGAATCGAGGATTTCAGCTTGGTAAGCAGCTCCTCCGCCATATCCTTGGAGGCTTCTGCCTCGCGATGCTTGTCTGTAACCTGCTTCTGCAGCCGCTGGGTGAAGCTGGCCGAGAATGCCAGCGTCCCTGTTGCAAACATTAAATACAAATACAAATAGACGAGTGATTCTCCTGGGAATAGCTTAGGCTGAAGCACGGGGTTCATAAATAAATAAGTGCTCAGCGCTGCTCCCAGTATGCCTGTGAAAATAATAGGCCGATAATCGGCGTACAAGGTGATGATTGCGAGATTAACATAAACAATAAAATAAGTGCTTACGACTGGATTTGGATCGGAAATGATAAGAAAGGAGACAATTATCGTTAAAATGCACGGAACCATATACTTAATATAGTCTGTAAGGATACCCCTATAAGTCATAAAAGTGACGACAGCACTCGTTCCGCCTCCAACGGAGGCAAGAAAAAGAATCATATTTTTATCCAGACCGATAACAATATCTGTGGTAACTCCTAGAACGAGCACACTCCAAAGAATTTTTATTAACAATCGGTTCCGCTTATCAAGCTCCGTTAGTACTCTCTTCATCCTCAAATCCACCTTTTTATAATTTGTACAGCTAAGCCGATTCAGTTCTGGATTCCTGCGTTGCTAGCGTGTGCAGTGAAAACGGTCTGCTGCGAATAGGAAAGCCAAGCATATTTTTGTTTGTTTGAATACATTTGCTCTACATTAATTACCATTGGAACGACATAATCGCCTTTGTAAAATACCTTCTCGCCAAGCTTCTCCAATGGCACCTTGAAGGTAACCCGCAATGCCCTAAAAAATACAGGCTCCAGCAACGAAACAAAATATTTGATCTGCCGTTCCTCCGCACTGTAGATAAGGGAGGAAAGCAGCTCAGTTATGTATTGCTGCCCTCGATACGGCTTTAATAAGGCTATTTTGTCAATTTCCGCAATTTCTCCCTGTGCGCGCATCAGCTCCGGGTGCTCCTGAAACAATCCGGCTTCGTTAATCGTGCTTGCAGCACTATACGGCTTGATCTCAGCCGTGCCTACATAATGGCCCTCCGCCGTGATAATCATAAGTCGCTCCAGTGCTTGAGCGGAAAACTCAAGATCAAATCCTTTTTCCCTCCAGACGGTTGTCCAAACACCATTAAACATCGCTAGCTCCAGCTCATTCTCCACCCGCTTAATCATACGTATGCTCTCCTTTGGTTTTTCTCTTTCTCCCAAGTGAATGATCTATATAGTATATTTATCGGGATAATTCACTTAATAATGTACATGTATCAAATAAAAATTTGCTTTACGTTTAGTCGAAAAATTTATCAGCTTTATATCTATCATTTCTTTACAAACAGATTTTTTCAATATGGAGCAGTATGCCAAATTATCAAATCAAATGAAGATTCAAATCCATATTAAGTTATTGGAAATCCGATCGGCAAAAAGAAAAGCAAAAGGACTGACTTACTTGCTGCTTGGAGGTTATCCTTTATAATAAAGGAAGCAGGTTCAGCATTCATTTTCGTTTCGAGGTGTTTTTATGGAATGGCAGAATACGATCCAATTATGGAACCAAAGGCCTGTTCAAGTGCTGGATATTCGCCATCTTACGATGAAGCCGGGAGAGCAGCGGTTAGCCTATCGACTTCCTGCAAATGCTTTTGTATATGCCAATCAAGGCAGTGCCAGGCTGGAAATGGAGGAGCTGGAAGCTCCTTGCGATAATGGTTATTTGCTGCATAGTGGAAAAGGAGCTAACCTGAGCATATGGTGCGGGGATGAGCCGTTTGACTATTATTTAGTTTTGTATAAACCACGGGGCTTGATAAACAATCAAGTAAGGCATGGTGATTTAGAACAGCAGGATGTGTTCGGGCGGCGCTATGTCTTTGAGGTGATGCATGCTTTGTCGCTGCTGTCGTTGCTGGAGCAGATGTCTCAGCTGTGGGAAAGCAGCGAGGAGCTGGATCGTCTACAGGTAACGGGAATTTTCTATCAATTCGTGGTTGAACAGTTTCGCCAACTGCAAATGGTGAAGGCCGAAGCAGCGGTACCAGAATTACCAGAGCAAATCGCTGAGTACATTCACGAGTATTTTCAAAAAACGGTAACGATGGAAACGATGGCTGCGAAATTTCATTACAGCACGCATTATTTGGCAAGGGTGTTTAAGCGCAAATTCGGCTGCAGCCCCATGGAATATTTGTTGCAAACTCGGATTAATCGAGCCAAATATCTGCTTACGGAGACGGATATGCCTATTCGCAGCCTTGCTGAAAAGGTGGGCTATACCGATATTTATTATTTCAGCCGTCTGTTCAAGAAGCTGACAGGAGTCACTCCTACACAGTTTAAAAAGCTTAATCTCGGCTCAATAGGTTCAATTCGTCCAAAAATGATGCCCGAATCGTTCATTGCTCCGCAGGCTGGACAAGGCTATATTGATAATAACGAGAATCATTATCAACATAACACTTGGAGAGTGAATGAAATGAAGTGGGGTTTTAAGCCATCTTTTGCCGTAACGTTATTATTTAGCTTGTCGCTGCTGCTTGCTGCATGTGGCGGTACAGCTGCAGAGCCGCAGCAGAGCGCTCAAGGGAGCAATGCTCAGCCAAATGCAACGGCCACTGCTGATGCAGCGTCGGAGTCACCAGCAGCAACGACAAGAATGTATAAGGATGCACTCGGACGTGAGGTGGAAATTCCATCGAACCCTAGCAAAGTGGTTGTTATCACTTATGGCGGTTATTTGCTGCCGCTGGGCTTGCAGCCGGTTGGCGTGGATCAGGCGGTGCTTGATCATTATCCGGAGGAGCTGGCAGGCGTTGCTAGCATTGGTGAAGGGCTTGGCAATGTCGAGGCTGTTTCTGCGCTTGAGCCGGATTTGATTATTTTGCCGGAATACCATGATCCAGCGGCCTACACCCAGTTTGAAAAGATCGCGCCAACCGTTGCTGTCTCATGGGGCGGTGATCCTGATGTCATCAATACGCTGCGGGACATGGGCGATATTATGAACCGCAAGCAAGAGGCGGAAGCGTGGATTGCTAAATTTGAAGCGAAGCTGCAAAGCGTCCGCGACCAGCTTGAAGTAAAAGTGACGCCGGGCGAAACGGCTATCACCTTTATTCTTTACCAAGGAGAGCTGTTTCTTGGAGGCGAAGGCGGCACGCTTGGCAAATTGATTTACGAGGATTTCGGCTACCAAATGCCGGAGCAGTTCAAGCAATATGCGGATGGCGGAGCCGCACTATCCATGGAGTCGCTGGCCGATCGCCCAGCGGACTATTTCTTCACGCAAATGACCGACGAGGAATTAGTGGAAATGAATAAGCTGTTCCAAGAGCCGCTGTACCAATCGATCCCTGCGATCAAAAATAATCGGATTATCAATGTGTCCCGCGACAAATGGAACTACGGCCCTTATTTAGCGGAGCAAGCGGTTGATGAGATGATTGAGAAGGTAGCTCAGCTGCAGAAATAAGCATGTATCATAGAGCCTGAGTTTGAAAATAATGCTGAAAGTCCGGGAGCTTGCCTCCTGGGCTTTTTTTGCTTTCTTCTATTTGCTTTGGTTACAGCCTTTATCACGGTCGCACTTTGGCCTTTCTGCTAAAATAGAAGGTAACATGGTTGAAGGGCAACCTCATATCAAATACGCATACAAGGTGAAGCATATGGAACAGGGCAGGGAAATGACGCTAGCACTCATTGCGGGGAATGTACGAATCAAACATATTCATTATGAACGCTTGGAAGGTGACGAGCATATTCGGTTGAGTAATAGAGATGGCGGGAGCCTGTTGCTCGTTGCAAGCGGTGAAGGCGTATTAGATTCCGGCAGCGGAGAAGCCAAACGAGCGATAAGACGGGGCAGCTTTTGCATCAGCATGCAGGGAGTGGATTTTGTTGTTACTGCTGCGGATGAAGAGGCGATTGGTTTTTATGAGCTAATTTTTGAGTATGATACGCTGCCTGGCAATTCAAGTGCTTACTGCTATAATGCTGAGCTGTCCAAGCGTGCGGTCAGGCAGCTTATTGACCAGGTAAAGGAGCTGTATGTGAATCGCCTTAATCAAGGCAAGTTGGAGCGATTCCGTCTGCACATTGATTTTCAGGAGCTGCTGTATCGACTATTGAAGGATGTGGAGGAGAAGGAGGGCATGAGCCAGCGTGATTCACTGCTGCTGACTGCAAGGTACATGGAGCGAAACTTTCATGAACCGTTATCGCGGGATAAAATGGCGGAAATGGCTGGCATGAGCGCCCCGTATTATTCTCGTGCCTTCAAGAAGGCGCTGGGCAAAACGCCTCAGGAATATTGGACAGGAGTCCGGCTCAATCATGCGAAAAAAGCGCTCATTCAAGGCAGCGACAAAATGAGCGAGATTGCCGAATATACCGGCTTTGGAGAGCCTTATTATTTTAGCCGTGTATTCAAAAATGTGCTCGGCATTTCGCCGACAGTCTATCAGAAGCAGCCACGCCAGCGGGTCGTCTGTCTTTATCCACCGTTTATCGACTGCATGCTGGCGCTGGGCGTGATACCATCCGCAGTCATGATCGATTCGGCCCATCCGCTGAGCGGACGCCTGGAGAGGTCGATACACATAGGAAGCGCGGAGGCGGCGTTCGGAGAACGTGAGGCTAGCCTGCTGGAGGAGCAGCAGCCGGAATTGATTTTGTGCAGCGACTATATTCATCCTGATCAGGAGCAGCAGCTGAGTCGTATTGCACCAACGGTACCTGTTACTTGGAGAAGAGACCGGCGAACCGATTTGCTGGAAATAGCAAGGCTACTGGGAAGGCGCGAGACAGCCGTGTTGCTGCTTGAAAGCTTCGATAAACAGCTGGAGCATGCCCGTGAGCAATTAAGCCGAAGGATAGGGCGCGCAAGTGTCGCGATGCTGCGATTTCATGCACAGCAAATGCGCCTATATGGCGGCCCTAAGCAGGGCTTCGTCGGTCCTATACTCTATCGTGATTTGAATTTGCAGCCGCCAAGGCTTGTTCAGCAACTGACATGGGATAAATGGTGGGCTACACTTGCGCCTTCTCAGCTGCCTTTGCTGGATGCCGAGCATTTGCTAATCGTTATAGATCCTGGCATGGAGCAAGAAGCGGAGCGTATTATGGCAGGAGAGCTGTGGGCCAAGCTTGCTTCTGTCCGAAATGGACAAGTCTATATGGCCGACTATTTTACGTGGATGAGCAGCGGCATGGAGTTGGATAAGCTAAAAATAGCAGAAGCGCTGCAATTGTTTGCTATTCACCCTCAGGACACAAAAATCCTATGAAAAAGTTCGATTTGTCCTTGGGAAACCAATGAAAAAGGAATATAGTGATAACGATTATCATTATATTCGTGGGAGTGGTTGGAAAGATGTTTAAGGCAGGCTTATTGCCCAGCATGATGCTGGTGCTGATTATTTTGATTACGGGATGTGGGGCATCAGAAATTGGCTCCGGCTCCGCAGAGGCGGTAACGGAAAGTGCACCAATATCAACGGAAACGAGCACGGCAGCAGAACGCGTTGTTACAGATGAGCTTGGGCATGAAATTACGATTCCGGCTGAGCCGAGCAAAATTATCGGCATTTATTTAGAGGATGAATTAACGGCACTGGGCGTTACGCCGATCCGCAAATCAAGAATTGGCACATGGAGCGGACAAGACTATTTGGGACTTACGGTAGAGGACATTGATATTGAAGGCGATGTCGAGGCTTTTGTGAAGGCGGAGCCGGATTTGATTTTGACGAATGTGTACGAGGAAAAGCAATATGGACATTTATCCAAGGTTGCTCCGATGTACGCTTTTACGGATGCACGCGCGGACTGGCGTTCCACGATTCGGACTCTAGGGGACTTGCTTGGCAAGAAGGATAAGGCGGAAGAGGTTATTGCCTCGTATGATAAAAAAGCGGAGGAAGCCGCAGCTGTCCTTAAAGCTTCCATTGGTGAGGAGAAGGTCGCGATACTGCGTGTGCATGCCAAGTCGCTTAGACTTTACGGAGGACCGGGTTATGCAGGACCTGTCGTATACAACGAGTTGAAGCTGAAGCCAAGCAAGCTGGTGCAGGAGCTCGTGCTCGACAAGGAGGAGAAGGTGGTCAACTTGTCAATGGAGATGATTCCGCAATTGGATGCTGATCATATTTTTCTGACGGTAGATACGGGTGCGGAGGAACAAGCGAAGGAACTGCTCGAAAGCTCGCTGTGGAAAAACCTGCCTGCTGTTAAGAATGCCAGCGTCCATGAAGTGAATTTCGAGACGTGGATGAAGAGCGGCCCAATTGCTGACAGCAGCAAAATCGATGATGTGCTCGCGGTATTGGCACCATAAATTCCTTATTTTAAAAAATGAAGCTGCTTTCGGCGTTGTGCTGGAGGCAGCTTCTTTTATTATGCGGTTATTGTTGAACTCTCTAATAAACACTGTTTCATGCCGATAATTACAATAGTATACGGATATACGGAGGGATAAACAGATGGACAGAAAGCAAGCAGCTAAAGGCAGCTTATTACTGCTACTAGCTTTAGTATTAATTATGATGTCTATATCATCAGTATCGGCAGCAGCTGTCCCAGTCGAGAAGCCGATAAAATTTTATGTACAGGGTAAAGAAATTAAGCCCGTTAACGCCCCCATTATTCGTGGAGGACGGGTGTATATTGAGTTTCGCAGCGCCGTGAAGGCTTTAGGCTTTACTTTTAACTATGATAAGTCGAGGAAGATCATTACGGCCAGATCAGAGGATGCCTTTTTCAAAATTGATTTAAATAGTGGGACGACTTACGTTAACGGAAGAATGTTCAGGTATGATTGGGAGACGCCTGCTATTATTGAATCTGGGGCAAATACATTAGTACTGGGGCATTTATTTCATGCTACTGATTATTTGTATGCAGATTATTATCCAGACAAGAATATCGCAGAGGTATATGAGAGTGCGTGGGGAAAACCAAAGAAAGCCGATCTAAGAATGATACGAGCTATATTAGATGATTATTATCTAGCCGTTAGTCCTGCTGCTGAGATAACAAGCTTCGAATTGGCATCTTGGGGTACATATGTCACGGTGTCTACGGATGTTGTTGTACCGAAGGGCAACAGTGAACTACTTGACAGAATCGAGCATGCGACCATTGAAATGAGCCGCGAAGAGGGCCAGAGCTGGGCGATATTTAATATTTCATCGGATATCGAATATCTTGATTATGAATCTCTCTCTCAAAAAGAGGTAGCTGTGCCAGATGCCGATAAGTCAGCTATTTATGACACAGTATCGGCAAATATGAAAGCTTTAAATGATGAAAATTCCACAGATATGGTCATACTGCTCCATCCTGATTTTTGGTTGAGAGAGGATTCCCCAACGAAGGAAGAAATGGAAGTCTATTTTGATTATAGTTTTAAGAGCGATGATTTTGAATATAATCTGGAGCAAGCTACGATTGTTTCATATGAGCCGAATAAAGCGAAAGTATATTATGTCTATACGATAAAAAATAACGAAGAAAGTACAGAAAACTATTACCGTGGGTATGCACTCCGGGATTTAAGCAAGTCAACTGATGGCAAATGGTACTACAATCTAAATGGCTATATATTGCTTCATTCGGCTCTTGTAGAATGAAAAAACAGGCAGCAACGCGCGTTTTACGCCGATGCTGCCTGTTTTTATGGAGCTAATATTTCACTTCATTATCTATTAGCTAAACGCCATTAAATAATCATTTCGTACTCACAAGCCAATCAGCTAACTCTTCCGTTTGGGTGAGGATGGCGATCGGGTCCCAGTACCAGGAACGTTCTTTGCCCCAGATAAATACCCGGTCATTTTTGACAGCGTCGAGCGTGGACCAGATAGGGTCTGCTTTGAGATCGTCAATGGACAGCTTATCGGTCGTGAGCACAATATAATCCCCCGCATATTGAGGCAATACCTCATTCGAAAGGGTCGCCCAGCCTGGATCGCGTATCTCAGCAGCTACTGCAGCAGGAGGCTTAAAGCCAAAAACATTGTAAATGGGCTGCCCACCTTTGCCATAGTTGGCGCCAACCGCCGAAACGTCTTTGCCAATCCATTCCAAGACGGAAAACGTGCTGTCTGCGGGAATGACCTCAAGTACTTTTTCTTTTGCTATTGCTATGCGCTTATCGTAGTCGGCAAGCCATGAAGTTGCTTCCTGCTCCTTGCCCAGCAGCTCGCCAAAATAGGAAACTTCCTCATGTACCGATTTAAGCGAAGCATAAGGAATAATAATAGTGGGTGCGATTTTGCTGAGCTGATCATTCATTTCAGTATACATGTCATCCATAATGATCAGGTCAGGCTCCATGGAAACAATTTTCTCTAGACTGCCGTTTCCGTCTCCTAAATCCTCTACATCCTTTAAAGCTTCGCTTAAATAAGGATTGGAAAGATGGTGGGTGGAGGTTCCAACCGGAATCACACCGAGTGCCAGCAGGCTGCCTAAATATTCTCCGGCCACTACGCGCTTCGGATGCAGCGGAACCTCAACATCGCCCATAATAGTTGATACGGTTTTAGTTCCCTCTTGCTCAGGCGCGGTAGTTGCCGTTGCTTGCGGTGAATTGCTTGGTTCGGTAGAGCTTGCTGCACCAGTGGCAGCATTATTGCTAGACGCTTGCGTTCCGCAGGCGCTGAGAAGAAACATAAAGCTGAGTAATAATGCCGCCGCCATGGACGGTTTTGATTCACTAAACATGTCAGACTCTCCCTCTTCGCTACGTTGATAATCGTTATCAGCTACATCAGTATAGCGGAGCGTTTTTGGAGGGGCAATGGAGAATCTCATGATTGTAGCAGGACAATCTTCTAAGCTTTGTTTAGTGGAATGCTCCGCTCTGAATAGAGAGGGAGAGACGCCTTTATATTTTTTGAACAGTCTGCCTAAATAATAAGGGTCACGGTAGCCAACACCTGCCGCTATTTCGCTTAACGTGGCATCCGTTTCAAGCAGCAGAGCCGCAGCCCTGTCGATACGGACCTTGATCAAATAATCAATGGGGCTAACGCCCGTTCGGCTTTTAAAATAGGAGGATAAGTGAGGGACGCTGTAATTCAAGCTTTCCGATAAAGACTCAAGCGTGATGGGCTCGGCATACTGCTTATGAATGATCGCAATGATTTGCGCCGCCAAATCACGTTTTTCTGCACGAGTACCCTGCAGCTTCAGTTGATTTAATAGTTCGTGGACGAACTGGGAAAGCAGGTTTTTGGCGCGCAGCTGTCCAAGTGCCTCCGCCTTGTTCCATTCCTTGTGCATGTCCGTCAAGCAGCGGAATAAAACGACGGGGTGGGCAGGCGCAAACTCATATAGCGTGTGAAAAGGGCGCAGCTGTTCAGCAAGCTCAATAACGTGCTGCGGCGCAGGCTCCGGAATTGTCGCTTTATAATAGACGCTATAATATTCAAAGCCGTCCTCGCCAGCCTGAAAATCAAGCGAGGTTCCTTTACCCGTATGCAAAATCTTAAAACGGCTTAAAGGATGCCATTCCCCGTCAACCTGAACCTGTGCGCTTCCACGTATACACATAATAAACAGGCTGGCAGGTGCTTTATATGGACGAGTGGGTTCATCCGGTTTCAAACTAACACGGCGAACATCCAGCAGCCTGCAATAGGTGTAATTCCATATCGCGATATGATCATGTACGTCCATGCTCTGAAACCTGCTTTCTCAATAAATGCCGGGCTGCATCGTGCTTATACGACCTATTATAATGGACAGCTCTTATGATCAACAACCAGCGGTACCGCAAACTGTGGCGGTTGTATTTTATGATGAAGAGGGTGTGGTGAAAAATAGAAAGGGGCTGCCCCTCAGCCATCTTGGATGACTGGGGCAACCCCTTTGCAATTTGTCTGATTTTAATTATTGAATCAGGCTCGATTGTTGCAGCAGTCTTTGCATACGTACCTAAGGCGTGTATGCAAACGTAGGCAAGGCAGAATCGCATGCTGCGGTTCCTTAAGCCTTGAATCGTCAAATGAGATTTGCCGTGAATAAGCGCAAGGAAAGGAACAGAGGGCCGACTCTGTTTTGAATCTATACTCTAGTACTTGTTAAAATTATTGTCCTATAATCTTAGCCGCGATCCGAAGTCAGATCCAGCCAATTCCGCTCTTCCGCTGTCAATGTAACGAGCGAGCCCTCATCGCAGGAGCGCAGCTCCTCCAATGATTGTGCGCCGATTAAGGCACAGGTTGGAAACGGCTGATTCAGCACGTAAGCAAGTGCGATTTGAATGGCTGTGACGCCTTTGCGTGCTGCAAGCTGCTTGGCACGCTCAAGCCTTTCCCAGTTGCCGTCGCTGTAGAAGACGCGGACCAGATCGGCATTCGACCGATCCTCGGGTGTGAAGCGTTCCGTGAAGAAGCCTCTTGCTTGGGACGACCATGAAAATAACGGCATTTGCGTTGCTTCATGCCACACGGATGTCTCCTCATCGGCGGAAACGCAGCCTGCCCAGAACGGTTCGTTTGCTTTTGCCAGGCTGAAGTTGGGGCTGTTGAAGGAAAAGCCGACTAAGCCTTTGGCTGCTGCATAATCATTCGCTTCCTTAATACGCTGCCATGCCCAGTTGGACACGCCAATTGTCTGGACGGCGCCTGAGGCGACATGCTCGTTCAAAATGTCAATGATCTCACCAGCGGGAACGGCTGGATCATCACGGTGCAGCGCATACATATCAATGTAGTCGGTTTGCAAACGCTCGATGCTCTTGTTTAAATCGCTGCGAATGGCTTCGCTGCTTACGCGTGGTCCATTCTGATCATGGTGCGCGCCTTTGGTCAAAATAACCCACTGCTCGCGATTTCCTCTTTCCTTCAAATAACGGCCGATGACTTCTTCACTTTGCCCGCCGCAGTAAATATGAGCCGAATCGATGGAATTGCCGCCGATGGCGAAAAACGCATCCAAATTTGCCGCAGCTTTATCGTAGCGCTCATGTATGAAATAATCGGAGCCTTTCATTAACCGGGATACCGGTTTGTCCAAGCCTTGCACCTTTAAATATTCCATTGTTGTCGAGGCCTCCTTAATAGGCTAATATGCTTGAAGTTATCTTATTTATAAAATAACTCTTTGACGCTCGCGCGCAGACAGCAGGCAGGCATCAATCACTTTCATATTGCGAATGCCATCCGCAGCACCGAAGGTTAAAGCTTTGCCTTCTGTAATGGCTCGTGCCATATGGTCCGCTTGCGCGGTATAGGCATTGACATAAGGGACTTCAACTTCCTTGCGCTCGCCGCCAGACGTGACGAATATCGTGCCGCTTTCTGGCGTAGGCGTAATAAAAGCAGAAGGAACCTCAATCATTCCATCGCTGCCTAATATCTCAAGCGGGTTGCGGAAAGCGGACCACATGCCGCAATCGAAGGTGAGCGATACATTGCCCTCGAATTCGACTAATCCGGATGCCATCATATCGACATCGTCATGCTCGGGTGAAAATTGGGCGTTTACCGTTACCGCTTCGGGTTCCTTGCCGAGCAATAGGCGGGCTGCATTAATCGGGTAGCAGCCTACGTCATAGAGGGAGCCGCCGCCCCAAGCTTTGCGATAGCGGACGTTTGCTGTATCGCCTGCATTATTGAACGTAAAAGCACTGCGAATGCCGCGTACTTCACCGATGGCACCGTTTGCAATCAAGTCTTTAATCGTTTCGTAACGGGGATGGTAGCGATACATAAAGGCCTCGGAGAGTAGGACGCCAGCTTGATCAGCGGCTTCAGCCATTTCTGCTGCTTCGCGAGCCGTAAGGGCAAGCGGTTTTTCGCATAAAATATGCTTGCCCGCAGCAGCAGCCTTGATCGCCCATTCCTTATGCAAATGGTTAGGAAGCGGTATATAAATGACGTCGATGGAGCTGTCCGCCAAAAGGGCTTCGTAGCTGTCGTATGCAGTTGGTATTTGGAGTTGTTCGGCAGTTTGCTTTGCCTTCTCTCCGTCGCGGCTGGCGATGGCTGACACTTCATTTAATTCGGATAAATGCAGCCCCGGGATAACAGCGCGTTTCGCAATTCCAGCACAGCCTACAATGCCCCATTTCAACTTTTTGCTCATGATTCAACCTCGCTTTGTATATTGATTTATGATGATATTGCGATTATAGAGGATGTGAATTAAAATTAAAATGATAGTATTTTGCATCCTATTAAAACAATATTGTCATTGAGGTGTTGAATTTGCATCGTCAAAGCCATTTGCTTACCCTTCCAAATATGCCTTACTTTTGTTTTCCGGAATCGATTGGGAATTACAGTGAGCAGCCCGAGCATAGCGTGTATAGGGAAGCGGGCGCCTTGAACAATTTTAATATCCATTTTGTTGCCGCAGGCAGAGGATTTGTCGAATTGGACGGTGTTGTCCATGAGCTGCGCGCGGGGGAGGCGGTGCTTTATTTTCCGCTGCAAAAGCAGTGTTATTACAGCAGCAAGGATGAACCGTGGGACATCCGCTGGGTTCATTTTTATGGCGGCAGCGGGCTCCGTGATTATTTGATTGAGCAGGGCTTGCATAAAAGCCCCTTATGGAGGCTTCGTCAGCCTTCGATTTGGGAGAAGGCTCATGAGGAGATGCTGAGTGAAGCGGAGACTTATCGCATGCTGCATCCGGCTCATCTCTCTATGCTTACTTATGCTTTGCTTACGATATTCGTCGAGCAGGCAGTGGCGCTGAATCGAGGCAAGGCGGAAACGTCCGCCGACCGTATTATGGAGCTGCTTCCGCTGATGCAGCAGGAGGCGGTGAAGCCGTTTATTTTGGATGAATGGGCGGAGAGGATCAAAGTATCCCCTTATTATTTCTGCAAGCTGTTTCGGGCGGCGACGAGGATGACGCCGATGGATTTTATTACGCGCTGTCGTCTGCAGGCGGCTAAGCAATGGCTGTTGGAGCGCAAAAACGACAACATTGGGCAAATTGCCGAAGAGGCGGGCTATCCAAGCGTCAGCTATTTCAATAAGCGGTTTATACAGCATGAGGGGATGACGCCGACTGCTTACCGCAGACTTTATGGGATACATGGCAAGGAATAATGGGGCGTGATCTAGTACTAGCAGACTGGGAGCCAAACGTGAGTATCCCGGCGCTGTAAGGGGAAATTAAATAAGGTTGGATTTCCTCGACTAAAGGAAAATCCAACCTTTTTCCGTTTGCGGCAAGTGTGCTTTCGTTAGTTGCCAATCGGGTGTGGAGGTCTATGAGGAATGCTTTTTTAACTCAGACTTTTTGTAAACCAATTGCCTGGAGATTTCGGCTTGGGTCTTGGTGCTTTCAGCGATTTCCTCATTTAGTTTATTAATACGGGTCAGTTTGCTGCTTAAATCGCTGGGCAAGCTGCTTTTTTTGCTATCCTTTTGCAACTGCTTCAGCTTCGCTTGCGCTTTTATGGATTTATTCTTTTCCAGTAGGCTTTGGGCTTCTAAAGCAGCAATTTCTCTTTTGAGCCGGCTTATAATCGATGAAGTAAAACTAATGGACATTCAGGCACCTCTTTATCATATCGTAGAGCATGCTTCTATTTTACTATAAAGCGCTTGATTGTGGGAGAAGGAAATGGAATAGCATAAAAGACACACACCATAATCTATTAACTTTCATACAATAATATCAACTCTATGACGAAGGAGATGGTATTTTTGTCGAGAAAAGGAGGAAGCAGCAGCCGGAGCTGTGGCATTAAGAGTTTCGGCAGTCGCAGCTATGGACGCAAAAGTTATAGAAGCAATAGCCCCAGCATTATAAGCTTTGGAAATACAAGCTACGGAATTAAAAACAACGGAAATAAAAATAACGATCATAAAAACAACGATCATAAAAACAACGATCATAAAAGCTATGACCATAATAGCAAAGGCGATCGAATCCACCGCAACCAAAGCGGATGCAATAAAAGGGAGGACAGCAACAGCTGCATTCGGAATATTCTTATGCGTATTGGTTTGGGTACTCCTAATATTCGCATTCATTTTGACGGTACCTCCCATGTCGGCGTGTTTTTGGGAGCTTCCGACGGCTGCGCCATTCTTAACGTGAGGGGTGTTGTTACTTATATTAAAATCACTTCCATAACCGCGGTCGAAATTGGGGTTAAAGCGAGGCCTCGCCGGCATAGAAAATGGAAATGTAAAAAAGGCTAGCATGTTTTCTATAAGGATAGGTCAGCTTTATTTTCTTCGCTGAATATGCAGCCGATATTGATGCGGCGTATGTCCCATCTGCTGACGAAACACCTTGCAGAAATAAGAGGGATTGCCCATGCCGACACGGGTGGCGATTTCAGGTACAGTCAGCGTCGTTTGGATTAAATAGAGGCAGGCATGACGGACGCGCGTCGCTTTGGTGTAGTCCATAATGGTCGAGCCCGTGGCCTGCTTGAACAAATGGACGACATGATAGCGGGACAGATGGAGCGCTTCGGCCATTTGCTCCAGTCGAAACGGCTCCTGATAGTGCTGCTCGATCCACTCCATCATTTCCTCTGCGCGGTGGCTCGGCCTTCTTGTTCGCAAGGCGGACTGGCTGCCGGGCTTTTGGCGAATGGCTTTTAATTGCCGCAGCAGCTCCAGCAGCAGAAAATGGTCGTCCTCCTCTTCCGCTTGTTCATCAGCGGCGAGCTGCTCCCGGGTTTCCTTAAATTGCTTCAACAGCAGCGCAAGCGGCGATGTCTCAGCAATACCGTACCAGGGCTCGCCGCTCGATTGGAGCAGCAGTTCCTCGAAAAAGGCTTTCAGAAGTGGGAAGGCGCTCCAGTATTTTTTGAGCGGCGACGGCTCAAACATGAGCACGGTGCGGATGAACGGCTGCTCCGCCGATATATCCATCTGTACCCGGTGAAGCTGAAAGGGATGGAAAACCATTAAAGTATTGGGCTCAACCCGGTAGCGCTTGCCTTCGACGATGAGATCCCCATGTCCGGCATGGACATAGGAAAACTCCATTTGGGAATGGGCATGAAACACCTCCCAGAAGCTGCTATCGGATGAGATGCGATAATTGAACGAAAACTGCTCCTCCATTTTGTGCACGGCTGCCCAGCCTCCTTATCTCGCAAATAAATGCAAACGCTTCAAAAACCGCAATATAGTTGTATTTTATCACAATTCCCAATCATAAATGATGTAGATTTTCCTTTAAAATAAAGAGGAAAACATCAACTCATTCGCGGACGGGGGAGTTCGTTTTATGCTGAAAGTAGCGGTAATTGGAGCAGGAGCCATTAGCTCCGCACATTTGGAAGCGTATAAAACATTCGGAGAGCGCTGCAAGGTTGTAGCGATTTGCGATTCTTACATCGATAAGGCACAGGTGAGACTGGAGCAGTTTCAATTAGAAGGCGTTAAAATTGTAGCTGATTATAAGGAACTGCTGGGAGAGGATATCGATTTGGTATCCATATGTACGCCGCCGTATACCCATGCGCCTATTGCGGTCGATTTTCTGAACGATGGCAAGCATGTACTCGTGGAGAAGCCGATGGCCTCTTCTTTGCAGGAATGCGATCTAATGAACGAAGCGGCTCGCCGCAGCGGGAAAATCCTTTCCGTTGTGGCGCAAAATCGCTTTAAAACGCCGATGATGAAGTTGAAATCGGTGGTGGATAGCGGTCTGATGGGGCCTATCGTCCATGCCCAGGTCGATTCCTTCTGGTGGCGGGGGCATTGCTATTACGATTTATGGTGGCGCGGCACATGGGAGAAGGAGGGCGGCGGCTGTACGTTGAACCATGCGGTGCACCACATTGATGCGCTGCTGTGGATGATGGGCGAGCCCAGCGAGCTGCAAGCATTTATGACGAATACATCGCATGATAATGCGGAGGTTGAGGACCTGTCGATGGCGATGCTGCGCTTCCCGCAAGGGGCGCTCGGCATGGTGACCAGCTCGGTCGTGCATCATGGCGAGGAGCAGCAGCTGATTTTTCAAGGCAAGCAGGCCCGTGTATCCGTTCCATGGGAAATGAAGGCTTCCATCTCGCAGCCGAATGGCTTCCCGATAGCCAATGAAGAGCTGGAGCAGCAGCTGCAGAAGCTGTATGACGGCCTTCCAGAGGTGGCGTATACGGGCCATTTCGGACAAATTGATAACGTTCTGACCGCGATTGAGACGGGCGCGCCTGTTCTCATTGACGGTATCAGCGGCCGCAGCACGCTTGAATTTATTACGGGCATTTACAAGTCGGCAAGCACAGGAGAAAAGGTCACGTTTCCACTAGCAGAAAGCGACCCTTTCTATACGCGCGAAGGCCTGATGGCGAATACGCCCCGTTTTTATGAGAAGAGCGCCTCGGTTGAAAATTTTCAGGAAGCCGCCATTACGACAGGCAGCAGCCTGGAAAATAAAGCGTAGCCCTGCAAATGAACGACAGCCTAGCCCAAGCATTCGGATGCTTGAGCTAGGCTGTTATTATTTTTAATCATCCGGTAGGAATGGGTAAAAGGTAAGCTTCCCCTGTAAAAAATGATTGATTTGGATATAGCTTTTTTTCCATTTGCGGTTGATAATACAAGCATGGGATAGGAATTATCTAGGAGAAAGTAGAGGGGGAGCATCTCATGGAGCTTCAAATCATTAATGAATCTAATTCAGCCGATAAGAAAGCTGTGCTAAATAAGCTAATCGCCTTTAATAGGAGGCATTTTCCGAAGGAATTAAGCGACAGATACCAAGAGATTAATCTGATTTTAAAAAAGGACGATGGCGTCGTGTATGGCGGGCTGCTGGGCGAAGTGTGCTGGAACTGGCTGGAGGTGCACATTTTGTATGTAGATGAGGAGCTGCGCAAGATCGGATATGGGTCGAAGCTCATGGAAGAAGCGGAAAGGCTTGCCAAAGAGAAAAAATGCGATTTTATTAAGCTGGATACGTTAAGCTTCCAAGCGTTGGATTTTTACAAGAAGCATGGCTATGAGGTGTATGGAACGATAGACAACGCCGGTGGCCATCAGCATTATTATTTGAAAAAGGATCTTTAATACTCCATAGGTAAAGGCGGATCGGAAATGGCGGATTTATACGAAATGCTGGAGCAGCGAATTGTAAGCTGGGCTGGTGAAAACGAAGAAATACAGGCGATGTATGTCATGGGCTCACGGGCAAGAACGGAAAAGCCATTCGATGAATTTTCCGATCTGGATATTGTCATTTATTCGACCAATCCGGACTACTATTTTCAAAATAATGATTGGCTGCTAAACATTGGGGAAGTATGGACGAGCTTCATGTATCGAACGGCAGGAGGAGATCCTGAGAAATTAGTGCTTTTCGACGAGGGGCTGCAGGTGGATTTCTTGTTTTGTCCTATTGCTGAACTGGAACGTATGGCTGCTATTGGACAAGTGCCGCAAGGCTTTAGGCGTGGGGTGAAGCTGCTGCTGGACAAGACGGGCAAAGGGGACAAATTGATTCCTAAAATAGCCGTCCCTGACCTGCCGCCACCGATTACGGAAGCTGCCTTCCAGCAGGTCGTTAACCAATATGGGTTTGCCTGCTTGTATGTGGCGAAGCAAATTTTGCGCGGTGAATTGTGGGTCGCTGGCGAAAGGGATCATGATTGCAAGCAGCTGCTGCTGCAAATGATGGAGTGGCATGCCAAGGCGATTCATGGACAAAATTATGACACCTGGCATGCAGGCAAGTTTATTGCAGACTGGGCAGATGCTGCGGTTATAGCGGACTTAAAACAATCGTTCGGAGGCTTTGATCAGCTTGCTAGCTGGAAAGCCTTGATCGTTTCCTTTGACTTATTCAGCCGTCTGTCTTTGGAGACAGCCCAGGTTAATCATTATGATTACCCGCACAGCTTGTATAGCCATATTAAAGCTTGGCTGCAAGCGAGACAGATGGACAAAGTTAATTAAAATGGCTTAGCTGCATGCAGCTTATAGACTTGAACCAGTCATGCGGATGTTCCTGTAGAGGTTGCTAGTAGAATAGAATGCCGCTTTAGCAAATGGTTTTAGCTTGCTATTGTATTTGGCGTTCCTTTCGCAAACCTTACAGGATAAGCAGGGCTGGGGATTTCATATACCCCTGTCAGCGGCTGCCTATAGGCAGCCGTTGTTCGTTATGGGGAAGTGCAGCATCTCGGATGAATGCCTAATGTCTTCTTATCCTCCAATAATGAATGGAGGAATTACACATGACTTCTACAATAGCTTCAATGAAAAATAAAATTGCCATCGTGACAGGCGCAAGCCGCTCCACGGGCATTGGAACAGCGATCTGTCGCGCGCTCGCGGGTAGCGGAATCGATATCTTTTTTACCCATTGGCGAGCGTTTGATGAGGTGGAGGGTAATGGCCTGGAGCAGGCTTGGCCGGAGCAATTGCATGGTGAATTGGAACGTTTAGGCGTAAGGGCAAGCCATATGGAAGCTGATTTTTCCAATCCCGATATGCCCTCTCTCATTATGAATGAGGTAGAGCGGACGCTGGATCTGGCACTGCTTGAGCAGCATTATGTGGTGAACAACCGTACAACGATGCTGCTTAGTACCGAGTTCGCAAAGCGTTTCGAGCAAAACCAACCATCAGGAACGAATGGAAGAATCATATTTATGGTGTCTAAAGGGCCGGATGCGGACAATCTCGCCTATACGGCTACGAAAGGCGCTTTAATCGCTCTCATCGAGCCGCTTGCAGTAGGGCTTGCTCCCCTGCAAATAACGGTCAATGGCTTCGATCCGGGGCCGACTGATTCGGGCTGGATGGATGATGGGATGAAAGCCCACTTCCTGCCGCTGTTCCCAATGGGGAGAATTGGCTTGCCGGAGGATGCGGCGAAGACGATCCGTTTCCTAGCCAGCGACGACGCACAGTGGATTACGGGTCAGGTCATTAGATCCGAAGGCGGGTTTTTAGGTAAGTAAATGAATGCTTCAGATTGGT
This sequence comes from Paenibacillus sp. FSL H8-0537, assembly GCF_038051995.1. NCBI lineage: Bacteria > Bacillati > Bacillota > Bacilli > Caryophanales > Paenibacillaceae > Paenibacillus > Paenibacillus sp. FSL H8-0537. The sequence continues at coordinate 813,263 of NZ_CP150290.1, forward strand.
TTGATTCACCAATGTATTTAAATATTTTATAGGAAGCGGCTGCTATAATGCGGCCGCTTTTATTTTTTTAGGCGTATGCCACAATAAATGAACGATGGATATTGCTGGGAGGGACGGCATATGGCGTTATTGTTTATTCCCGGCCGCGGGAAGGACAAATGTCTGGAGGAGTTTGCGCTGCCGGCATGGGCTCCTGCTCCTGCTGGCGGCGCGGTTTATGTTAGGTATACTGGCCTATTTCCAGCTCACATGGACAATATGTACAATGAACTTTTGTGATTATGTAACACTCTGTCTAATGTAATTAAAACTGAGTGTTATATAATATTACACAAAGATAGTGCTGCTTGAAGTTTGAATAGCGCACGGTCAAGGACAATATTGAGCTGCCAATCGAAATAATGAGGCTTAAAAAGTCTGAATATTCCGAAATTAAAGACGAGGGCCTCTTAGGCTCGCGCATAAATGGCGGTTGCGGGGCATAGACAACATAAACGGCAGATCACGCATATAGACGGCAGTCGGCGGAAAGGGTGAAGATGCTGATGGATAATCACGAAGCAATGGATGAAGAAGCCAAGCATGCAGCCGCACAGGCAAGCGAGCTTAAGGAAGCGCTGCTGGAAAAGGATCGAGCGTACCTGTGGCATCATATTACTCCCCATAATGATCATCCGATGATTGTAGCGTCAGGGGAGGGCAGCTGGATCAAGGATGTGGACGGCAATCGCTATTTGGACGGCATGTCGGGGCTATGGTGCGTCAATGTGGGGCATGGGCGGAAGGAGATTGCCGAGGCTGCTGCTGCGCAAATGACGACACTTGCTTATTCGCCGCTCATTCAATCCCATGTACCGGGCATTGAGCTGGCGGCGAGGCTGAGCGACTGGCTTGAGGGGGAATACCGGATTTTCTTCTCCAACTCCGGATCTGATGCAAACGAGGTTGCTTTCAAAATCGCCCGCCAAGCTTTTCATCAACGTGGAAAAGCGACCAAGCACAAGTTCATTTCGCGCCACCGCGCTTATCACGGCAACTCGATGGGGGCGCTAGGCGCAACGGGGCAGGCGCAGAGGAAGCTGAAATACGAGCCGCTAGGGGTTGGCTTCTCCCATGTGCCGCCGCCTTATTGCTACCGCTGCCCTTTCGGCCAAACTAGCGGAGCTTGCGAGCTGCAATGCGCCAAAGCCTATGAGGACGCGATCATCTGGGAGGGGCCGGACTCCGTCGCCGGCATTATCGTTGAGCCCGTCATTACCGGGGGCGGCATGCTCGTGCCGCCGGACAGCTACCTGCCGAAGCTGCGCGAGATTTGTGACAAGCATGATGTGCTGCTCATCGTCGATGAGGTCATCTGCGGCTTCGGCCGTTCGGGGAGGAAATTCGGCCATCATAATTTTGGGGTAAGGCCTGATATCGTCACGATGGCGAAGGGGCTAACGAGCGCCTACTCGCCATTGTCGGCAACGGCGGTGTCCGCCGAGCTGTATGAAAGCTTCAAGGAAGCAGGGCCGGACAGCCACTTCCGCCATGTAAATACGTTTGGCGGCAACCCGGTGTCCTGTGCCGTTGCGCTGAAAAATCTCGAGATTATTGAGCGCGAAGGTTTAATTGAGCGCTCTGCTATCATTGGCAGGCGGATGCGCAGCCGCATGAAGCCGCTGCTCCGGCATCCGAATGTCGGAGAAATTCGTAGCTTCGGCTCCGCCGTCGGCATCGAGCTGGTCGAGGATAAGGAGACGAAGACGCCTGCCGCTGCTGCATTTGTTGCTGGCGTGATCGCCGATTGCAAGGCACGAGGCCTGCTCATTGGCAAAAACGGAGATACCGTCCCGGGCTTTATGAATATTTTGACGCTTAGTCCGCCGCTTTCTTCGACGGATGAAGATATCGCTTTTATTATTGATACGCTGCTGGCCGTTTTCGGAGCCGCAGGGGATACGACAGAGGAGGGGATGCGGCATGAAGCCGCTTCAGGCTAAGGAGAATAGGCATCATATTCAGGCGGAGCGGCTTCATCAGCGGATTATGGCACTTGCGGAAATCGGCAAGATCGGCACGACAGGCGTCTGCCGTCTCGCATTATCCCCGGAGGACCGCGCAGGAGTGGAGCTCGTAAAGGGCTGGATGGAGGAGGCGGGCATGTCGGCGCGAATTGATCCTTTTGGCAACTTGATCGGAGTATATAAGGGACAAGATGAGCAGGCACCAGTACTTATGCTGGGCTCGCATATTGATTCGCAGCCTTATGGGGGCCGTTTTGACGGCGTTATTGGCGTCCTCGGCGCGATTGAAGCGGTGCAGACGATGGCGGAGCACGGCACTCGGCCAGAGATGAATATAGAGGTCGTCGCCTTTTGCGATGAAGAGGGCTGCCGCTTCAATAAAGGGCTGTTCGGGGCAAGGGGAATGACCGGAAAGCTGGAGGAGGGCGAGCTTGAGCGAGCCGATAAAAATGGCGTAACCCGCAGGGAAGCGCTGCTGCAATTTGGCTGTGACCCAGCCCAATATGACAGCTATTCCTTTGAGGAGGGAAGAATCGGAGCTTTTCTGGAGCTTCATATCGAGCAGGGCCCAGTGCTGGAGGCGAAAAAGGAGCCGATCGGCATCGTCAGCGGCATATCCGGCCCCGTCTGGTGGACGGTCGAAATGACCGGCTTCGCCGGGCATGCCGGCTCCGTGCCGATGGCGATGCGCCGCGATGCGATGGTCGGCTGCGCCAAGGTTATTGTCGCGCTGGATGAGCTGGCGCGGCGCGAGCCGGGTGCGCCGACGGTCGGCACCGTCGGCTCGGTCGCTGTTTTCCCGGATTCCCGCAACATTATACCGGAGAAGGTCAGCTTTACCGTGGATTTCCGAGACATCGAGCTGGAGCGGAGAAACGAGCTGGAGCGAGAGCTGCGAGGCATTATCGAGCAGGTCAGCCTGGAGCATGGGCTCGCGTATACGATCCGTGAGGATACGAACAGCGAGCCGAGATATTGCGCGGACTGGCTGAAAACGATTTTGCACCGCGAGGCCGTTAGTCTGGGGCTTGCGCCGCAGGAGCTGATGAGCGGGCCGTTTCATGATTCGCTCACGATGTCTTACGTGTGCGATTACAGCATGATTTTTGTCCGCTGCGAGGAAGGGATTAGCCATAATCCGCGGGAGTATGCCGCGCCGGAGGATATTGCGCTTGGAGTGGAGCTGCTGTACCGCGCGGCTGTGCAGATTGCTGAGGGGAAGGAGTGAGACAGGGTGAGCGGATCATTTTCATCACAACCAGACGCTTGAAAAATAGGAGGGGAAGCAGCTATGGGCATCGCTTTTATATCGGAGCAATCGCTCCGGCGCAATTTTGCCGAGGTGAAGGCAGGCATGAAGCGGAAGGAAGCGGTCGATGAATCGAATCGCTGTCTGTATTGCTATGACGCGCCGTGCATTACGGCCTGCCCAACCGGTATCAATATCCCTTCTTTTATTAAAAAGATCGCTTCCGGCAATTTGAAGGGCTCCGCCAGAGCGATTATGGATGCGAATCCCGTCGGCGCGACCTGCTCGCGCGTATGTCCAACCGAGGAGCTGTGCGAGGGCGCATGCGTGCTGAATCATTCCTCCACGCCGATTCGGATTGGCGATTTGCAGCGCTATGCTACGGATTGGGCCATTCACAATGAGCAGCAGCTGTTCACGGCCGGGAAGAGCAATGGCAAGCGGGTCGCGATTATTGGCGGCGGGCCGGCAGGGCTGTCTGCGGCAAGAGAGCTGGCGCGATTCGGCTTTGCCGTGACGTTGTTTGAGGCAAAGGAGCAGGCGGGCGGTCTGGATACGTACGGCATCGTTTCCTTCCGGCTGCCGCAGGAAATTTCGCTCTGGGAGGTTGAGCAAGTGCGGCGGCTAGGCGTAGACATTCGCACGAATACGCTAATCGGAGTAGATGTGGGCATTGAGGAGCTGCGCCGCGAATATGATGCCATCGTGATGGCGATTGGCATGTCGAAGGTGTCGTCGCTCGGCATTGAAGGCGAGACGCTGGACGGCGTATTTGATGCCATTGATTTTGTGGAGTCGACGAAAACGACTGTGCGCACCGACATGGCGGGCAAGCGCGTGGCTGTAATCGGCGCGGGCAACACGGCAATCGATGCGGGCACCTGCTCGGTGCGTCTCGGCGCGATGAATGTGAAAATCGTCTATCGCCGCAGCGCCGCCGAAATGACGGCTTATGCGTTCGAATATGATTTCGCCAAGCAGGATGGCGTCGAATTTCAATGGCTCACGGCGCCAGCTCGCATTATCGGCAATGCCAAGGGGCATGTGACGGCGCTGGAATGCCTCATGATGGAGCTGGAGGAAACAGAGGAAGGGCGTGCTCGCCCGGTGCCGATTCCCGGCTCGGCGTTCAAGCTGGAAGTGGACGCTGTTATTTTGGCTATTGGACAAACGCGCCATCTACCACTGATTGAGCAGCTTGGCATCGCGCATAAGCGCGGCATTGTGACGGTGGACGAAAGCAGCTATCAAACGTCCGATCCGCAAATTTTTGCCGCTGGGGACGTTATTTTTGGCGAAGGTCAAGGAGAGGCGATGGTCGTCTCGGCCGCCCAGCAGGGCAAGAAGGCAGCCTATGCCATTTATAAGCAGCTGATCAAGCGGCAGGAGGAGCCGGCATGATTAGACGGCTTTGCAACTAGAATTGCAAATTTATACAACTGCGAAACGATACCGATTGCTCTAGGGGGGAACGACAATGGCAGATTTGCGCATCAATCTAGCGGGCATAACATCCCCGAATCCGTTCTGGCTGGCATCTGCGCCGCCTACCAATACAGGCTATCAGGTGCAGCGCGCATTCGAGGCGGGCTGGGGCGGCGCCGTGTGGAAGACGCTGGGTGATCCCATTATCAATACGTCCTCGCGCTTTGCCGCCGTTCATTTTAACGGGCAGCGGGTTGCGGGCTTCAACAATATTGAGCTCATTACGGATCGTCCGCTGGAGATCAACCTAAAGGAAATCTATGAGACGAAAAAAAGATTCCCGGATCATGCGGTCATCGCTTCGCTGATGGTCGAGCCAAGCCGCGAGAAATGGCATGAAATCGTCAAAAAGGTCGAGGCGGTCGGCGTAGATGGCCTTGAGCTGAACTTCGGCTGTCCGCATGGCATGGCAGAGCGCGGCATGGGCGCAGCCTCCGGGCAGCAGCCGGATCTGGTCGAAGCGCAGACGATGTGGGCGAAGGAGGCGGCGCAGACGCCGGTTATCGTGAAGCTGACGCCAAATATTACCGACATTACGGCGACGGCAAAGGCGGCGACGCGGGGCGGCGCGGATGCAATTTCCCTAATTAACACGATTAACTCGCTCGCTGGCGTTGATCTGGATTCTTGGCTCACGATTCCGCATGTGGGCGGCAAAGGTGCGCATGGGGGCTATTGCGGCCCTGCCGTGAAGCCGATTGCGCTGAACATGGTCGCGGAATGTGCTCGTAATCCGCAGGTGAACATCCCAATTTCGGGAATCGGCGGCATTTCCAATTGGCGCGATGCGGTCGAATTTATGCTGATGGGCGCAACGGGGGTTCAAGTGTGCACAGCAGCGATGCATCATGGCTTCAGCATTGTCGAGGATATGATTGACGGCTTGAACAATTACCTAGGCGACAAGGGACTATCGTCGGCGATGGAGCTGATCGGCAAATCGGTGTCCCGTTATTCGGACTGGGGCGATCTCGATTTGAATTACCAAGTCGTTGCCCGCATTCATGAGGAAGAATGTATCGTATGCAACAAATGCCATATCGCCTGCGAGGACACCTCGCATCAATGCATTGAGCGGCATACGGACGAAGGCGGGCGCGCTTACTTGAAAGTAAGGGAGGAGGACTGTGTCGGCTGCAATTTGTGCTCAATCGTTTGCCCGGTCGAAGGTGCGATCTCGATGATAGAGGTGCCGTCTTCCGCAATGCCGATGTCATGGAACGAGCGTCAGGAAGCGATTGCGGGCTTGGGCGGCGGCGAAGGAAATGCCAAATCAAGCGCGAGAGAGGCGGTGTAGCCTATGGCGAAGCTGATTCGAAATGGGATGATCGTAACCGCTGCGGATACGTATCAGGCGGATGTGCTGATTGAAGGAGACGCGATTAAGGCTATCGGGACGGAGCTTGAAGCTGCTGGCGTGGCTGGCGGCGCGGAAATCATCGATGCTTCTGGGAAATATCTATTTCCCGGCGGCATTGATCCGCATACACATCTGGATATGCCGTTCGGCGGAACCGTGACGGCGGATGATTTTGAGACGGGGACGATGGCTGCCGCATTTGGCGGAACGACGACGATTATTGATTTTTGCCTGACGGATAAAGGCAAGCCACTGGCCGATTCGATTCAGAAGTGGCATGCCAAAGCAGCCGGCAAGTCGGCAATCGACTACGGCTTTCATCTGATGATTGGCGAAATCAACGATGCGGTACTGGCCGAGCTGCCGGATATTGTCCACACGGAGGGCATTACGTCGTTCAAGGTGTTTATGGCTTACAAAAATGTGTTCCAAGCCGACGACGGCACGCTCTACCGTACGATGCTGACCGCGAGCGAGCTGGGAGCGATGGTTATGGTCCATGCCGAGAACGGCGATGTCATCGACTATCTCATTGCCAAGGCATTGGCGGAGGGGCATACGGAGCCGATCTATCATGCGCTGACCCGCCCATCGATGCTGGAGGGAGAGGCGACGGGAAGAGCCGCGAAGCTTGCGGGCTTGACCGGAGCGAGGCTGTACGTCGTGCATGTCACCTGCGAGGAGGCGGTAAAAGCCATTGCTGAGGCGAGGGAGCAGGGCTTTGACGTCTGGGGAGAGACCTGTCCGCAATATTTGCTGCTTGATCAATCGTATTTGGCGCTGCCGGAGTTTGAGGGAGCCAAATACGTATGGTCGCCGCCGCTGCGCGAGGCTCGGCATCAGGAGGTCTTATGGAATGTGCTGCGCACGGGCGGGCTGCAAACGATTGGCTCGGACCAATGCTCCTTTAATTTCAGCGGGCAAAAAGAGCTCGGACGCGATGATTTCAGCAAAATCCCGAATGGCGGACCCATCATCGAAGACCGCTTCTCACTGCTTTATTCCGAAGGCGTGGCGAAAGGGCGATTAACGCTGAACCAGTTTGTCGATCTGGTTTCGACGCGCAGCGCGAAGCTGTTCGGGTTGTTTCCACGCAAGGGCACGATTGCGGTAGGTAGCGATGCCGACATCGTGATTTTCGATCCGACGATCCAGAGGGTCATTTCGGAAGCGACGCATCATATGAATGTAGACTATAATCCGTTTGAAGGAATGGCTGTAACCGGAGCTCCGGTCAGCGTGCTGTCGCGCGGCGAGTTTGTCATTCGCGATCTGGCCTTCGTCGGAAGAGCAGGCGCCGGACAATATGTGAAGCGCGCGTCTTACAAACAGCCTGTGCAGGGGGAGCTGCCTGCTGCACCTGATACAGCAGGCAGCACAAGCAGCAAATAGACGGTTCAACGATAGCGAGGAGGGATCGAAGTGTCGGACTATCAGCAGGTTTTGGAGGAGAAGGCGAAGCTGGATGGCTATATGGTCAGGCAGTTTATATTTATCGACATTGAGGAAAATTTGAGCGGAGCGACGGTAACGCTCCAGCATCCGGGAGGAGAAGCCGCGACGGTGCAGTTGCTTACTGCCGATGCGCGCAAGCATTTAACCAATTTGCTGATCAAGCAGCTGGCACAGGCTAAGGCATCAACTACTGCATCCTCCTCCAGCTCAAGCGCCGCGCCATCTGCGTAATCCTCGCCATCCTCTTGCCCCTTTTAACGGATGGCTCCACGCGTATATTCATAGGCGTTAACAGCCAGCTCAATGGCGAGCCGCTTATCGGCGTTCATAAAGTCCTCGCCCAGCAGCGCAATGATTTTATCCAAGCGATGATAAAGCGTCTGCCGGGCGATGAACAGCTCGCGGGCTGTATCCTGCTTCGAGCCGGAACGGATTAAATAGGTTTTCAGCGTGAGCAGCAGCTGGCCGTGTTTTTCCTTGTCATAGGAGGCAAGCGGTTCAATGTAATCACGGATCAGCGCTTCCAGCATCCCGCTTTTTTTCAGCGCGGAAATGATTTTGTATGTGTGCAGCTCGTCGAAAAAGGGGGCTGGCAGCGGTCCGGCATCCAGCTGAATGGCTATCGTCTCCTTCGCGGTTGCATAGCTTTCCGCTGCTTGGTCAGGCTGCACCCTCGACTTTCCGATGCCCCAAAGGCCCGAGAACAATGCGGGCCCCTGCTTCATGTCCGTCCGGCGCAGCCGCTCAACGACTCGCAGCACCCGTTCCTTCCAATTAAGCTGCTCCAGCTGATCGAGTAAAATAAACACCATTTGCCCTTGGAGCAGCAACGGGAACAAATGAAAGCCTTCCCCCTCAAAAATCGCACGCGCCACCATATTGCGCTGCAGCATCAGCGCTTCAAAATCCTTCGTTTCCATTTGCGCGGCTTCCAATTGAAACACGCATACCGCTATGCTGCCAAGCTTGGCAGACGGTTTAATATAGCGAATATAATAGCTGATTTCGGTTAAGCCGTGTTTTCCGGAAAGCCAGTCAGCGAGCCATAGGTCATCTTGATAACGGCGTTTTTCCTCGATATATTGGGTCCTCAGCTGTCCGAGCTGCTTAGATAATGCTTCCAGCTCGGACACTGTTTTATGATGCTGATTAATGAAGTGGGCATGAAGATCCTGGGTGATGTCAATGTAGCGAACTTGCTCGTGGAAGAGGAGAATGGGGAAATGCTCGTCTTTTGCCAGCTCCAGCATGCGTTCCGGTAGTCTAGCCGTATAAGGGACCAGCTTAATACAGAGCCCAGAAGCGCCTGAATTAAGCAATTGCTGTAGAAAAATCAGACTGTGCTCCTCATCCTCCTGCCAGCCGATGCCTGTCGTCAATATAAGCTCGCCGCCGCTTAAAAGCTGCCCAGCTTGAATGACCTCCATAATGTGGACCCATCTGACGGTGCGGTTCAACGCTTCTTCACTTGCGAGCACCTCGGCTTTTTGGAACAAGGGCCGTCGTAAAATATCACGGATTGTCAGCTGCAGCAGCGTTTGTACGATAGCGTCCACCTCCTCATGTGAAGATAGTTGACACTATTATACAGGATATAGCCTTGAAAATAGAAGCGGGCTATGAAAAAAGTGAGGATTCCCAGCTAGTGCGAGCGTTCCGGCGGCTTTGTTTTGCGAACGAAACCGATCAGGAACGCGATAAACAGTATAGACATTTGGGCGGGAGTCACATATTTTACCGTGTATTTTAATCCAACCCATAGATGGACCGTGTTGTTGGCTTCAAGGAAGGAGGCTCCATAAATAAGAGCTGCTACTATGACGGCACATTTGCGGTATGGAATGCGCAGAAGTGAGCTTAATGCCAGCACAGCGGCCATAAAGAGCAGTGAAAGCTTGACGAATAATCCGATAATCAGCAAAATCGTCACCACCACATCCAGTCGTTCGAGGAAATCGGCAATCCGAATGAGCTGGACAACCTCCAGAAAGGGCATCATGCTGTAGCCTGATAATGCGGGTCCAAGCACGGACATAATGAGCATGTTCATAAAAATCAGGAAGAGCGCCACAATCGTATACGCGCTGTAAGTTGTTTTTAATCTGGCCGCAACCGGCTTCACATATTTCCAGAACATCAACAGCGTCAGCATCTGTGCGAACGGGAACGCGACGATATCCGGCACAGCGGCTTTGAAAATCGGTCCAATTCCATTGCCCATAATGGGCAGCAGACGGTGGAAGTCCGGCAGCCCGGACTGAATAAGCAGAGCAATCAGAAAAATATAACTGAAAAATACGATCGGAAACAAAAGCTCCACCAGCCGAAAAAACACTTCGACGCCTTTCCATATGGCGTATAAGGAGAGCAAAATAATGAGCAGCATAATGCTCCATTGCGGCGTTTTATTCAAAATCGTCATCACCGTCAGCTCGCCAAAATCGCGAACGTTGCGCATTGATTCGTAGGCGAAAATGAGCGCTTGCGGAACGGCAAGCGTTACGCCCAGCCATTTGCCGAACAGCTGCTTGTAAAGCTCGGGCATATCGGCGTCCGGCGACCGCATCTGAATGCGAAGCAGCATCCAAAGAAAAGCACCGCCTATCACTGCTGCGACGGCCATTGCAAGCCAGGAATCCTGCTTGGCGCCTACGCCCAGCTCGAAGAGCGGAGTACTGCCGATTTCGAATAATAAAATCATGACAGCAAGCTGCATTTTGCCGATTTTGGGCGTCTTCGTCATCGCCTTGCTCCTCCTCTCCAAGCCTACTTTGCTTCTACTTTCTCGTATTCGACTGCGCTTCTTTGAATGTATGGTTGCTGAAGCCAATGCGGGCGAGCTTGAACTTGACGTCAATATTCAGCACCGTTTCGGGAAATTCTTCATTCCAATCCTTCTGCATTTGCTTCCATTGCTTCGGGTATTTGCTGCTGATCGCTTTCCCGAAGCCGACTATATCCGTTCGCAGGCGGCTCACCGCTTTCCAGCTCGTTTCCATCTTGTTTTTAATTTCCTCGGCGATTTTCTGCTCCTCCTGCTTGAGCAGCTCCGGCTTCTGGAGGTCGTTTGGGCAGGTATATTCAAGCAGCGTTCCGTTCGCTTTGACGCTTATATTCATAATCCAGCGCCCGTCAGAGCGCTGCTCCGGCTTTAGCGAGGTTTTAGCACCGCCGATAATAATAGAGGAATCCTTCGGTTCGCCCTTATTTGTACAATCAAATTCCAGCGTCGTGCGCTTCACTTTATCGGATAGCCACATGACGCCTGCCGCCTCATCGGGCGTAAGCCAGCCCTTGAGCTTGTCTCCAGAAATAACGCCAAGCTCCCCCAGCTTGATTTTGGCCCGCGTGTACGTCTCCTTTAAGTTGTCGACGGAGCTGAGCGGCTGCTTGGCGCCGGAAATCATCAGCTGGGGAATGCCGGTTGCCTGCGCAGGACCAAGCAGATCGAGCAAAATGCGATACATCGTCATATCCGGATAGACGGAGCTGCTGGCTGCTTCATTTTCAACCAGACGCTGTACAGCTGTTCCTGGGATTTTCTCGACAGGCAGCAGCTGCTCAATGAGCTTGCGAGCTTTGCCCTTGGCTATAAACATGGATACCGTTTCGCGGGCATCGGTGTTGCGCATATAAATTTCCAATAGCGGCGAAATGCCCTTCTTCGCCACGGTGTCGCTAATGACAATGATTTGATTGTGGGCAAAATAAAGCTTGCGCGACATTTCGCGGCTGGCATCACCGATCGCTTTGCGGATGCTCTCCGCCTCCGTTGAAAATACATTTACCGGCGCATCGCCCGTTGCTGAGCTGTTCCCTTGAGAGGAAATGGCCTGCGGGATGACCAATTGGTACGATACGACCCATTTTCCTTTTTCCCAATCTACAGCTGTGGCTGAAATAATGCCGATTTCATTCATTTCGACGCGATTCCAGCAGCCGCCAAGCAGCATGAGGATGAGAAACGAACAGATGGTGCGCGTCAGCAGCCGATACATGGCGAGTCCTCCTTTCAGTGCTTGTCGTTTGGACCTATCGTTTATTCCAGCTTGCTGGAGCGGTTAATTTTATTGGTAGCTTCACGCTTCAGCAGCACCTTATGCGGCGCGCGGATGAATGTGTCCTTCATACTGGACCAGTTGAAGGGAGCGAGCGGCGACATATAGGGCACGCCAAACGATTCGAGCCCTGCCAAATGAATAAGCATCGCGAGAAAACCGGCGACAATGCCCAAAAAGCCGAATACGCCGGCCAGCAGCATAAACGTAAAACGGATGAGACGGGCAGAAATTGCAATATTAAACTGCGGGATGACAAAGCTTGAGATGGCGGTAAAGGATACGACCATGACCATACCCGCTGATACAATTCCCGCATCCACAGCCGCTTGTCCTAAAACGAGTGCGCCGACAATGGAGATGGCTGGTCCAATAGCCCGCGGCATTCGCACGCCCGCTTCACGCAGCACCTCGAAGGTGAGCTCCATGCTCATCGCCTCGACTAGTCCGGGGAAAGGAATGCCTTCCCGCTGGGCTGCAAGCGTAATGAGCAGCGTGGTCGGCAGCATTTCCTGATGAAACGTCGTTACCGCGATATATAAAGCTGGCAGCAGCATGGAAATCAGAAAAGCGACGAAGCGAATCAACCGTAGAAAGGTGGCGATATCAAAGCGATGATAATAATCCTCTGGCGTCTGAAAAAATTGAAACAGCGTCACTGGAGCGAGCAGTACGAAGGGCGTTCCATCAACCAAAACCGCTATTTGTCCCTCCAATAGGCCTCCCGCTACCGCATCGGGGCGTTCCGAATTCATGAGGGTGGGGAAGGGCGTATATACTTTATCTTGAATAAGCGCTTCGATATAGCCGCTTTCGAGTATGCTGCCGACCTCAATAGCGGCAAGCCGATCATAAATCGTCTTGACGACATCCTCCGAGGCGATTCCATGCAAATAGACCATTGCAATTTGTGTGCGTGTCTGGGTGCCGATGATCATGGATTCAATATGCAAATCAGGCGACTTTATAATTTGGCGAATCAGATTAATATTGGTGCTCAAGCTTTCATTAAAGCTTTGCTGCGGCCCGCGCAGAACGGTTTGGGTCGTCGGCTCGCTGACGGTTCGGCCTTCTTTGCTGCTCACATTGATCATGAGCCCGGTGGTCGACTCCTGGATGAGCATGAGGCAGTACCCATTAAGAAGCATATCGATCGCCTCCTCAATGGAATCGGTCGAATAGGTCGAGCCAACTTGGATCATTTGCTCCTTTATTAAACGAATCAAATCATCGCTGCGCTCCTCGGCTTGTGCTTTTACGACCATCAGAGGGCGGAGGATAAAGTCATTCAACGTCTGCTCATTCACCATTTCGCTCAAATAAATGAGAGACATCGTAATATCGGGAGCCAAGTCACTAACAAAGGACTTGATTTCCAGATCCGAGCTATGGCCCAGCCTCCGGGAAAAGGTATCGATGTTATTTTTGAGCGACGGGCTGAAGGGAGCTTCCTTTCCTTCCTTTCGGGACGAGCCGCCCTTCGGCTGTTTTGTGCCACTAGAATTTGTATGATTGAAAAACATGCCAGCGTCAACCTCCTTAACCGAACTCCAAAGTGCTCCAAGTCATAATTTGGCTAAGTAGCCACCTTTTTATGTAAGCGGGGAAGCGAGTGACGCAATCGTATATTTAAAAAGGCAAAAAAGCAGCATGACCGATTCAGCGGTCATGCTGCTTTTGTTGGTTGCCCAGCGGTTGCCTGAAGTATAAGGCGGTACCGACGGGCTGTTTTTTAAAATATAGGAAAGGATATGATTTTTCCATCCTTTCTCTCTATTTCTCGGAATGAAACGCGCCGCCAGAGGACGGCGAAAGCCGTTTCACCTTGTGCCACCTATTAAGGTGCAGTTTGTGGATCAGGCTGCTGTTCTGGTTGCTGCTCAGGTTGTGGCTCTTGCTCGGGCTGTTGTTCCTGCTCTTCTTCTTCTTGCTCTGGTTCTTCAGAAGGTCTTTGACCGTTATTTACAATGTTCAGACCCCATACAGGATTGGTATTCGAGAATGCATTAACATCCGTGAATGTCACTTGACCACCCGTGATGGTCATCGTGAATACAGTCCAATAACGCTCGTTGCCTCTATCCGTTGGCACTTCGTACACTTTAATTGGTGTAGGGGAAGAACCGCGGTACACTTCAATTTTCGCACCGGAAGCCGAAATCGTGCTTGCTCCGGAGTAATGATGCACATAGAAAGTGTACGTGCCGTTTGTATCTTTACGGATCGTTGTTGTTTCAGGTCCATAGGACGAGGTGTCATCTAGATCCAGATCGACCATTTTGGAATTGTTATAATAATAAACTTTATCCGCATACCAAGTGTGGAAGATTCCTCCTTGTACGGCTGGTCCAAGCAAATGCGAATCCAGATCGGCAGGGTCCTTGCCCCATGTCAATACGATACGCGTTTCATTTTCGGATGGGATGCCGATTGCAGTCTGGTTTTCATCTTGGTTATTTACATTGACAGCTGATACTGCGGTCATATAGGTCGTTACATATGGCGTGCCTACGCCGCCGAGCTCACCTGTGTAAATGCCAGGAGCTAAATAAATGTAATATCTTCCGTTAGCATCGGTTACAGCTGTTCCAACAACTGGGCCACTTGTAGCGCCGAGTCCTTTACGGAACTCAATCGTCAGGTTAGCTACAGGATTGCGGGAAACATCAATAATTTTACCGCCAAAGCCTGTCAGTTTAACCGCGCCGCTCTGGCTGCCTGCGAACTTGGATTTTGCTTCATTCGCTTCAACATGTACGTACAGTGTGGAGCCATAGCTGTCAACTGGATTAAAGGTGATTTTGCCATCCGCATATTGCAAGCCGCTCAGCTCATAAGCTGCTCCGTTCACCGTTGCGGAAATCGCGAAATCAGATAGATTCACATCATCTACCAGCTGATCAAAAGAAACATCAACTGCGCCGTTCATTACTTGTACCGCTGAAATCGTCGGGTACCCTTGCTCATAAACGGCTACCGTTACAGGAACCTGTACATTGTACAAGCCATAGGTTGCTGTAATGAAGGTCGTACCTTCGCCGACCGCTTTAACCTTGCCGTATACGACTTCGGCTACAGATGCATCTGAACTGGTCCAGTTGGATTGAGTCGTAATATCTCTAGCGTTAGCTGTGTATTTGACGCCTGTCGCTACGATTTGACGAGTTGCTCCAATAGCTGAAAGCTCAAAGCCTATTGCAGGTTCTGCAATGATGCTGGAAACCGCAGGATCGGCTTGCAGGTTTGGCTGGCTTGGCAGCGATCTGAAGTCCACGCCGTCTGCATTGACCACTGCATCAGTAATCGAACCTTGTCCAAGGAAGGAAACGATCGAATCAAGTACGGCATTTGCAACGTTAGAGCCTTGTTCCAGGTGGAAAACGGTATTCAGTGCGCTTGCGAATACATCCAGTTGACCGATAGAGCCGTTCTCGCCTAGCGTGATGGCCGCTTGCTCGGCATAGACGGAAACCGAATTAAATACGCCGTTTAACGAAACTTGCGCATTATGTGGAACGTTGCTTGAGATGTTGAGGTTTCCAACTTGTCCAACCCCTGGCTGTGTTTCGATAATCGCACCAGAGCGAATGGTAACCTGCTGAACATCCGTTCCGTTCTCCAATACGAGACGAATGCTTCCGTCTTGCTTGTCTACAATGACGGTTGCCAAAGTGGAGTTTTGTACGTGAATACTGTTAGGGCCTCCGCCATTAATGGTCGTCGATCCGCTAACGGTAACGTTTTGGAGCGTTACATCGCCATTTCCGATGCTCGTTTCCAAGGATAGATTACCCGTAATCGTTGTGTTTTTAAGGGTAACATTAGCAGCAGTGATGCGCACATCGCCAGTCACCGCACCTAGTGTGTGTTCACCTGCGGAATTAATGGAAGTACTCGTCGATCCGCCATTATTCCCACCATTGTTCCCGCCACTGTTTCCACCACCGCTGCTGCTGTCTGATGACTTCGGCGGGTTTGTAGGAGTCGGTGTAGCAGATGGCGCTGGTGTAGCAGCTGCACCAAGCGAAGCTGCAGCCAGCTCATAGGTTGTCTTATTGAAGACGAATTCGTAGGCTAGACGCGCTAACGCTTGACGATCAGCTACGCCCGACGGATTGAAGCGAGTCGTACCGTCTGCATGGGCTACGCCTTTAATAAAGCCGATTTGATAGGCGAAGGAAACGTAGCTTTTCGCCCATGTCGACACGGTGGAGATGTCCGTTAGCTTCTCATCCAGCGGTACCGCTTGAGCAGCTTGGTCCAAACCGAAGGTGCGAATAAAAAATACAGCGAGCTCCTCGCGTGTAACGGTTTTGTTCGGAGCGAACTGGTCGGCGGAAATGCCTTGCGTAATGCCGGATTTCACCAGTGCGCCAACATAGCCGCTATACCAGCTTTTGCTGTCCACATCTTTGAAAGGTGCTGCGCTTGCAGCATCCTGCTCTTTACCTAGAGCAAGCACAAGTACTTTAGCTAGTTCCGCGCGTGTAATGGAGTTCGAAGGCTTAAAGCTGCCATCGCCATAACCGCCGAGTATACCTTTTTCTACTAGAGCGGTTACTTCATCCTTAGCATAAGATTTCTCGATGTCTGTGAACGACACGGAGGAGGAGGCAGCCTCTGCCCCAAATGCGATGTAGTTCGTGGAAAAAATGGATAAGACCATTGCAAAAACAAGTGCGACAGAAATACGTTTGCTTGCCATGTTGCCAATCATCATAACTCTCTCCCTTATCTATTCTCTGTTTGCCAAACAATTGCATATTGTGCATAGGACCTAAAATATTAAGACTATGTACTCACTCTGGAAGATGATAAAAATAGGTCTTTTTGCTCAATAGTATAATACTACCATGGAAAATTATGTGGAGGGAAGATGTTTTATTGAATTTATCAAAATATATTGTTGAATAAAGTTGAAAAAAGCAGAAAAAACGCATGTATACGTAAGGTTTCAAGCGATAAACTAAATTTGGGCAATTGTTGTAAATTTACAAAACGTCAAGGCCATCTTTACATTCCTCTATCAATTCCCTATTAAACTAGTTGTGTTGAAGCCTTATCCAATCCAATCTAGTTAATAGGGGGATGTACATGTTAAAGAGGTTCCATGCTCGTGCAGCTAAGGTGGCACTTGCCGTAGCGACTATTGTGGCAGTAACAACTGTAGGGGGAAACAGCGGAGTGAGCGCAGAGGATGAGCAATCGCCAATTAAAAATGTGATCATTCTCATTCCTGACGGCATGGCAAATGATGCAACGGCGCTCGCCAGATGGTATAAAGGCTCTTCATTAACGCTTGATCAAATGGCGAGCGGAATGGTCCGCACCCACTCGGCAGATGCGCCGATTGCGGATTCTGCACCTGCCGGTACCGCTTTTGCCACTGGACATAAATCGCATACGGGTTTTGTTGGCGTTTTGCCAGACAAGGCGACAATGCCAGGTCAAAAAGCTATTGCACCGGGCGATGAGCGAAAGCCTGTCGCTTCCGTGCTGGAAGCTTCCAAGCTTGCGGGAAAAGCGACTGGCATCATTGCAACCTCGGAGATCATGCATGCGACTCCGGCTGATTTTACCGCCCACTATCCAGACCGTAAAAACTACGATGCCCTAAGCAAGCAGCAGGTATATAATCAGGTCGATGTTGTATTAGGCGGCGGCAGCGATTATTTGGTTCCATCCGGCCGCAGCGATGGCGAAAATTTGGTGACTTCCATTAAAGCGCTCGGCTACGACTATGTGACGACGCCAGCGGCGATGAAAGCTTCCAAGTCGGGTAAGCTGTGGGGGATGTTTGCTCCAGCAGGTATGTCCTATGATATGGACCGCGATCCCGCCAAGCAGCCAAGCCTCGCCGATATGACGCAAAAAGCGATCGACATCCTTTCCCAGGATAAAGACGGCTTTTTCCTCATGGTAGAGGGCAGCAAGGTGGATTGGGCAGCTCATGCCAACGATCCAATCGGTATTATCAGCGATGTGCTGGCGTTTGATAATGCGGTTAAGGTAGCGCTGGATTTTGCGAAAAAGGACAAGCAGACCGCGGTTGTTGCTGTAACCGACCATGGCAATGGCGGTTTGACGATTGGCAACGCTGCGACGACAGGCACCTACGATAAAGAGCCATTGTCCACCTTCATTGGCCCGCTGAAGAAAGCGAAGCTGACGGGTGAAGGCTTGGAAGCGAAGCTCGATGCGAAGAGAACGAATATTAAATCCGTGCTTCAGCAATATTATGGCATTTCGGATTTGACGGCGGAGGAAATGGCGGCGATTAAAGCTGCGGAGCCGGGCAGAATGAATTATGCAGTAGGCCCGATGATCAGCAAGCGTGCAGGTATTGGCTGGACGACTGGCGGACATACAGGTGGAGATGCGGTGCTTTACACGTACGCTCCGAATAATGACCGTCCGTTTGGCGTCATCGACAATACCGATGTTGCGAAGTATATGGCCCGCGTGCTGGATCTTGATCTGGATGCGGTCAGCAAGCAACTATTCGTGCCAGCGAAGCAGGCTTTTACAGCTAAAGGAGCGAAATACGAGCTAAACCTGAAGGATGCGAAAAACCCTACTATCCTCGTGACGAAGGGCAGCCAGAAGCTGGAGCTGCACATTTACAAAAACATCGCCGTCCTGAACGGGAAGAAAACGAGTCTTAAGGGCGTTATCGTGTACAACGGAACCGATGCATTTGTGCCGCAGGATGCTGTAGATCTGATTAAATAAGCGATTGCTTGTGAAAATAGTGCAAGGAGCAAGAGCCCGCATTGGCTGCGGGCTCTTCTTTTTATGATGATGTAGACTGTATTGGCTATGGGATAGTTAGCCTGTTATGCGGTGGGCCGCCTATTTCTCTACGATGCTTGCAGCGGAAACCTCGCCCAGTGCTCGCAGCGTCAACAGAACATGCTCCAGCAGACTCGAAATATCCTCCATTTGCTCCTCGTTGATTTTGCGCTTGAACGGCAGCTTAATCTCATTCTTAGGTGTGGCCGCTCCTTCTGAGTAAACAAAGCTGAGCGTCTGCACAGGGACGGGGTTTTCCGGCCAAATTCGCTGGAATACCGCCTCAATCTGCGGACATTGCTGCTCGAAATCCTTCACCCTCATATGAAAAAGCAAGCTCAGCTCGCAGCCGGGCGCTTCTCCCGGCAGCTCTAATAGCTCGGCGGCCAGCTCCTTCAAGGAGGCTTCAAGCCGCAGCTCGGCAGTTACCGCTTCCTGCCCAGTTAAGTGGAAGGCAAGGCTGAAGGCTCGTCCCATCACGGACATTTCCATCGTATCTTTGCGGCCTGTAATCTGAATCGTTTCGTCCAGCGTATCCAGGTCGTACAGCTGATTCTCAAAAGCAACCTTCAAATTATCGAATACGGTTGGATCAAACATCTTTTTTTCCCTCGCAATGGTCGTATTTTATATGTCTAAGCAAATATTGAAGCGTTTCAATAGAGCTGTATTTATTATACAACGGTTTTCTGGTGGAGGTGGGAAAGAGCGGTTATACTATTTTTAACATTAGAGATTTAAATCGTTGGAGGTGCCGTATGGAGCTGAATTTCAAATCTTATGTGGTGAGTGATGATAAGCTGCGTATTCAGGTGCAGGTGGTCGTGGATTATTTAGCAACCAGCTATTGGGCGAATAATCGGCCTGCTGAGAAGATTATCAAATCAATTGAAAATTCCATTTGCTATGGCGTTTACGAGCTAGAGAACGAGCAGGAGCAAATGATTGCTTTTGCCAGAATCATTACCGACTGTGCAACGACCTATTATTTATGCGATGTGTTTGTGCTGGAGGCTTACCGCGGTCAGGGCATTTCCAAAAAGCTGATAGAAACGATAACGAATGCCCCGGAATTCCAAGGTATGACAGGGCTGCTCGGTACGAAGGACGCGCAAGGTCTGTATGAGCAATATGGCTTCGAACGGGATCAGACGCGGTTTATGCGCAGGCCGGTGCAAATTAATAAGGTTTGAAGGTGGTGATGATGGGGTGAATGAATCACATTTAGATCACTTTTTAAGGCGTTATTTTAAAGGTCTGCCTTTAAAAAGCCCGATATTTTATAATGCGCCAGTGGGCATTAGATTCGAAATGGGCGGAGAAGTATGTGTTGCTAAGGCAAGAGCGGAGAAAGTCAAAAGTAGAGCGATGGCCTTATTTAATGCGGTGAATCATCGCGATGATCTTATTTATTTTGTGCTGTTCATGGATAGCTGGGACGAGCACCCGGTTACTTTTTTTGAAAAAGAAGTGTATAAGACTTTCAAAAATTATGTTAATGGCATTCATATGAGTGAAGTGTCAAAACAAGAGCAGGAATATCGATACAAGGGCCCGGATGATGCGGATGATATTGTGACAGTGAGGTACTGTGCCCGCGTGAAGCTTAAGAATTTGAACGTCAGTAATCTTTTGGAGGCGATTGCGAATCGTTCGCTTGGTCTTGATCCTATTATTGATGGGGACATCTATATCATTAATGAAACGAACAAAACGATATTTCACCTCTATGATGACAGAGGACTGGACATTATCGCTGATAAAGTGGAGACATTACGGGGGATATATGAGCAGTATAATGATTGGATATTAGATCATGATCGGAAGAAAGTAGACGAATGGTTTATGGTGTGAAGCTTTATGTTGTGAATTTTTGGAGGGATAATTGGACTGGAAAACAACAAAACCCACCTTTAGCCTTCATTAGGCTGTTGGTGGGTTTGCTTTATAGATGCATGGCTGACTTGATTTGATTAGTCCACTGTAATCTTCAACACAACCGGATATGGGCTGCGAACCTCATTCGTCTTCACGACGAGTGCTTCTGCTGTACGCTCCCAGACAGGCTGCTCCTCGAAGCCGAGCACCTCGATCTGTTGAATAATGCCTTGGAAATCGTGGGATTTCTCCTTCAGCGACGTAATTTTCACCTCGCCGTCCTCTGGATAGACGAGTATAGTCGCATACAGGCTGCTTCCCTTCACCGTAAAGCGGATATCCTGCGGTGTGAATATTTTGCTTTTACCGTCTGTAAACTGTCCCTCTGCAACCTTCGTCGGTCCTTCCCCATAAGTACGCCAATAGCTCGTATCATAGATCGCTTCGCCATTCGTCTCAAGCCAGCCACCAATTGCAAGCAAAATGTCCTGATCCTCCTGAGGAATCGTGCCATCGGCTTTCGGTCCAACATTGAGCAGCAGATTGCCGTTTTTGCTGACGATATCGACCAAATCTTGAATGAGCTCCAGCGGCGATTTATAATCATTGTTAGGCGTATAGCTCCATGAGTTGCGGGCTACAGCGGTATCCGTCTGCCAGTAATAAGGCTTCAGCTCAGCGAATTGTCCGCGTTCCACATCGGGAACAGCGCTGCCCAGCATATAAGCGTCATGCTTATAGTTAATAATGCCTTGGAAGCCCAGCTCGGCGGATTTATTGTAATAATACGCCGCGAGCTTTTTCAAATACGGCTTGAACGAGGCATGCTGAATCCACCAGTCAAAATATAAAATTTTCGGCTCATAATTATCGATCAGCTCGCAGCAGCGAATGAGCCAATCCTCCATATATTCATCTGTTGGAGGGGATTCATATAGGCTGAAATGATCCTCCGGCTCTGGCATGGATGGCCAGTAAAAGTCGCCGCATGCAAGCGGTTCATGAACGTCGGATTCAAACTTCTTGCCATGCGATAGGAAGAACCAATGCTCCGCACGGTGGGACGAGGCGCAGAAGGTCAAATTCTTTTGCTCAAAAGCGATTTTCATTTCATTCAGCAAATCCCGTTTAGGTCCCATTTCGTAGGCGTTAAAGCGGGAGACGGCACTTTTGTACATTTGAAAGCCATCATGATGCTCCGCAACGGGCATCACATATTTCGCTCCTGAGCGCTGGAACAGGTCGGCCCATTCGTCAGCATTAAATTTTTCAGCCTGGAACATCGGGATAAAATCCTTATAGCCAAAGTTTTTATGCTCGCCATAGGTGGCAATATGATGCTCATATTCCTTGCTGTCCTGGATATACATATTTCGCGGGTACCATTCGTTGCCGAAGGCGGGAACGGTGTACACGCCCCAGTGAATGAAAATGCCGAATTTAGCTTGCTTATACCAAGCCGGAATTTCAAAATCGCCGAGCGATTCCCAATCGTCACGATAAGGGCCCTGCGCAATGGTGGCGGCTATTTGGTTCAAATAATTTTGTTTATCCATGGTTTCTGCTACCGTCCTTTCCGAATGCAAATCTATATGGCTATTCTAGCAAGCGCTAACAGGATTAAGAATGTGGGACACTAACTTTTATTTGTATAAAATTAACCATGGAAGCAGGTTTGCCTCATGAATGCTCATTCCTTGCTCGCCTATTATTTGTCCCATATGCAGGTCGAGCTATTTATCGCCCATCACAATACGGTCAGCACCGAATGGCGTGATCTCGATTTTACGCCGGATTACAGCAAATTCTATTTCATCGAGCATGGCAGCGGTTGGCTCAAAATTGGCGATGAGGAGTATGCTCCTGTTCCGGGCCAGCTTATTCTAATGCCGGAGGGAGTGCCCCAATCGTATTCGGTCATAGAGGGGAGCGACACCTACCGCAAATATTGGTGCCATTTCAGCGCCAAGGTCGGGGAAATCAACCTGTTCAAGCTGCTGGATATGCCTTATCTTTGCACGGCTGCTGATCAGGAGCGGGTACGGACGATTTTTGCCGAGCTGGTGTTTTATGCGAACGATCAGACGATCTACGCTAGGCTGCTTGCCAAAGCGAAGCTGCTGGAGCTATTTTCGTTGTTCGTTATGCAGCAGGGCGAGGAGAGCATCAGCTTGAAAAATGCGGCTGCCACTCAGCGGCTGACGGAAATTTTGAGCTATATCCATATGAATAGCGGCAGCGATATCACCATACAAGACCTGGCGCAGCGGGCGTGCCTGCATCCGAACTATTTTATAAGAATGTTCAAGGAGCAAATGGGCGTGCCGCCAATTCAATACATCGCTCGTTTGAAAATCGAAAAAGCGAAGGAGCTGCTGGCCGACTCATCGCTCAGCGTTAGCGAGGTTGCCGAGCAGGCGGGCTTTAATGACCTGTTTTATTTTTCAAAGCAATTCAAGAAAATCGCGGGCCTGTCTCCAACGGAGTTTAGAAAACAAGGACCATAAAGAACAACAGAGTACTAGAGAGGTCTAAAAAATAACTGTATCCCCTCCATCTTCTCAATTACGGATATCGTTCCCTGATGAAGCAAATAATAAAGTGTCGCAATTTATTGGCGCTGTCAGAAGAGTCCATTCTTGAGAATACTGGAGGCAGATGCATGTTCAAACGCTTGGATGAAGTGTTGATCGAAATTCCGAATGTCGGGCGGCCTGAGCCGAACGCGGCGGCTGCGGTGCAAGAGCTGCTGGGCGGGAAATTTGGCGAAATGTCCACGCTAAACAACTATTTGTACCAATCGTTTAATTTTCGCTCGAAAACGAAGCTGCGCCCGTTTTATGATTTGGTTACGAGCATTACGGCCGAGGAGTTTGGCCATGTCGAGCTTGTCTCACACGCGATTAACCACTGCTTGCATGGCTCGACCACACCGGGCAAGCCGGATGAATCGCCGCTGAAATCCGTCAAGGACTGGCGCATGTCGCTGCCGTTTCTGTCCGGTGGACAAGGCGCATTGCCTGTTGATTCAATGGGCAGGCCGTGGACGGGCGAGCATGTGTTCAACAGCGGGAATCTCGTTGAAGATTTGCTGCATAATTTCTTCCTTGAAGTGGGTGCCAGAACCCATAAAATGAAGGTGTATGAAATGACCTCCCATCCAGCTGCGCGCGAAGTGGTGGGCTATTTGCTCGTGCGGGGCGGCGTCCATGTCGTGGCCTATGCCAAGGCGCTGCAAGTGGCGACCGGCGTCGATGTGACCAAGCTGATTCCGATCCCTTCGCTTAATAACAAAGCGTTCAATGAAGCGCGCAAGTATGAGGAGAAGGGCGTTCATACGAAGCTGTATACGTACAGCGATAATGATTTTAAAACGATTGATCAAATTTGGAAGGGCACGCATCCAGAGGATGGGCAGCCGCTTGAGGTTATTCATGGGGTGCCGAAAGGCGTGCCTGTACCGGAATATCCAGAGGTGGAGGAAGAATTTGCGCCGGGCATTTCCGCGGAGGATTTTGCTGCCATTGCGGAGCGGCTGAAGGCCGCGGGAAACATTCATTAGCTTAGCCTGAAAAAGAACGCTAAACAGCCAGCACCTGCCGTCTATTTTCGGCTAATGCTGGCTGTTTATTTTTCAAATCTATGCTGCGGCTTATTTTAAAGCTTAAGCTCCTGCAACGGCAACAAAATGTCCCGGCTTCACTTCTATAAAGGAAGAATGCTCCAGTCCGTATGGATCGGCTTTGGAAGCCTCGGTATGTGGCAGCAGCCGCTTCTTCGATTCAATGGCTGGATCAGGAACAGGGATGGCTGCGAGCAGCGACTTCGTATATGCATGGAGTGGATTCGTATAGAGCTCCTCGCTTTCAGCCAGCTCAACGATTTTGCCCTTGTACATAACCGCGACCCGGTCGCTAATATGCTTAACCATGGATAAATCATGGGCGATAAACAGGTAAGTCAGGCCAAGCCGCTGTTGAAGCTCCTCCAAGAGCTTCACAATTTGCGCCTGAATCGAGACGTCGAGAGCAGACAGCGGCTCGTCGCAGACGATAAATTCCGGCTCGACCGCCAGCGTACGGGCGATGCCAATGCGCTGCCGCTGCCCGCCGGAGAACTCATGCGGATAGCGGAGAGCATGGGAGGCGTTCAGCCCGACCAATTCCAGCAGCTCCTCTACACGTTTGAGACGATTCGTCTTGCCCTTCGTTAGGGCATGAGCATCCAACGCTTCGCCAATAATATCCACAATGCGCAGGCGCGGGTTGAGCGAAGCATAGGGATCTTGAAAAATAATGCCCATATGCCGCCGCATTTGCTTCATCTCGGCCCGATTTAGATGCTGGAGCGGAATGCCACGGTACAGCACTTCCCCGCCTGTCGCTTCGTTCAAGCGCAAGATCGTGCGGCCTGTCGTTGACTTGCCGCTGCCCGATTCGCCAACGACGCCAAGCGTCTCGCCCGCTTGAATGTCAAAGCTCACATTGTTAACCGCTTTAACAATCTGGCCTTTGCCAAGGTCAAAATGCTGTCTAAGCGAGCGCACCTGAAGCAGCGGTACATTGTCCTCCGGACGGGCTAGCAACGGCTTCGGCTTTGGCTTCTTTTTCTCATTGAGACGCGGCAGGGCATGAAGCAGCTTTACCGTATAAGGATGCTGTGGATTTGCGAAAATTTGCTCCGTCGTGCCGCTTTCCACGATTTCTCCATCCTTCATGACGACTACGCGGTCGCACATCCCCGCTACAACACCCAAATCATGCGTAATCAAAATAATGGACGTTCCAAGCTGCTGCTGCAATTCCTTCATCTGCTGCAAAATTTGCGCCTGAATCGTTACATCCAGTGAAGTCGTAGGCTCGTCTGCAATGAGCAGGGAAGGCCGGCAGGCGAGAGCAATCGCAATCATCACTCGCTGCCGCATGCCACCGGAAAATTCATGGGGATATTGAAAATAGCGGGCCTCGCTATTTGTAATGCCAACCATGTCCAGCATCTGGATTGCGGCTTTGCGGGCCTCCTGTTTACCAAGCTTCCTATGCTTGATTAAGCTTTCTTCAATTTGGCGGCCAATACGCATCGTCGGATTAAGCGAAGACATTGGGTCCTGAAAAATCATGCCGATATCCTTGCCGCGTATTTGCTCCATTTCGTGCTCTGACTTATGAGCGAGATTGTCACCTTGAAATAACACCTCGCCGCCCTTAACTATAGAGGGGGGAGAAGGGAGCAAGCGCATAATCGTGCGTGCAGTTACGCTTTTGCCGCTTCCCGATTCGCCTACGATGCCGAGCGTCTCTCCTTGCCTGACTTCAAAGCTTACCCCGCGTACCGCCTCAACCTCTGAATCACGAGAAAAGAAGGAAACGGACAAATGATTTACTTGTAATAATGGTTTCATATCGTCACCTACAATGGATTAGTTTTCATTAGAAAAAATAATAAATATAAATCATTTCTAATAGAATGTTGACATTTTGTATTCCTTAAAATAAAATCTACTATATCCATCGGAATAATGCAATTAAAATTACTAGACTAAAAGGGGCGGGCATGCTTGACGGGGCAAGATTTGAAAATGGGAAATGGCATCACAGACTGGGCGGCTGCTGTCTATCGTAAAATGCTTCAGCATCCAGCCTACAGGCTGCTGCTGCTCATCGCAGGCGCACCCGTATCCGCGTTCGTATTCGCGGTTTATTTATATCGTAAAGCCCGGCATGGCTATCGCCGGATTGAGAAAGAGACGAGAGAAGAGCTGCTGCAAGCAGGCAGCATGGACAAGCTGCTGGCGGAGGCACTGGATCAAATCCAGCGCAAGCAGCGATTTTTCGGCCAGACGCCCGGCGCAGACAAAACGGAGCAGGAAGCGAGGCGAATCGCAGCCGCTAAATTTAAAGAGCAGCTGGCCGCCCGCGTATTGGAACGTCTGTCAGAGGAGCAGCAAGGGAAGCTAACGTTCAGTGATACATTCGATTCTCTGCTCAAGCGGCCCGCTTTTTTCGTACTATCGCTGCTTCCTGGACTACTGATGTATGCCATCATGGCCCTTTATGCGAACCCGTATGTGAAATATATTACAGAGCGTTTGTTTATGGCGATATTAGTTATTTTCGGTGTAGCCTTTTTAGTTTTTACGATTTTGTACATTTCGCCAATGAATCCGGCAGCTAACCTATTGGGGGAGACAGCAACCGCAGAGCAAATTGCGGCGTTTAACCAGCTGTACGGACTGGATCAGCCGTATCTCGTTCAGCTATGGAATACGATTAAGGGCATATTGACCTTTGATCTGGGCCGTTCCTTCGCAGGCAATGAGAGTGTAACGACAGCTATTGCGGGCAAATTCCCGGTTACGCTGACGTTAACCTTCATTTCGACGCTGATCGCGGTATTGATTGCTTTGCCGATCGGCATTATTTCGGCAACGAGGCCAGGCTCCTTTTTCGACTACACCTTTATGTTCATTGCCTTGCTGGGGCTGTCGATTCCAAATTTCTGGCAAGGCTTGATTTTTATTTTGAATTTCTCAATCAAGCTATCCTGGCTGCCGGCTACTTATAATCCGCAAAATGCACTGTCGGCAATTATGCCGATCGTTGTTCTGGGTACTGGCCTGACAGCGGCGGTTGCGCGTATGACCCGCTCTTCAACGCTGGAGGTTATCCACGAGGATTATATTACGACCGCCAGGGCGAAAGGGCTGGCCCGCCGACATGTCATTTGGAAGCATGCTGTAGGCAATGCGCTTATTCCAATTATTACGGTAATTGGGCTGCAATTTGGCGCAATGCTTGGCGGAGCGGCGGTGACGGAGAAAGTGTTCAATATTAGCGGGATTGGAAGCTACATTGTAGATAAGCAGTTTATTCCGGATATCCCGGCCATTATGGGCGGGGTTGTCTACACGGCAATTACAATATCGATTATTAACGTCATTGTAGATCTGCTTTACGCCTTTTTTGACCCTAGAATTCGCTCCAAAATGAAACAATACTAAAGCAGGTGCTATCCGTGTCCAATGATTTAATAAGCAAGCAGCAAATTCGTTTTAGATTAAAATCCAGCCTGGAGTACAGCCAGGCCAGCTTTGCTGGCATTGTCTCCTTGGCATTGGCAATAGTGCTGCTCCTCAGCAGCTACGCGCCCGCCGACGCTTCATTCCAGCCGGGCGGGCTTGCCCTAAGCGCTGTCTATTTTGGTTTTGCGCTGCTGCAGCTTGCGGTATGGGCAATCATACGGCGCGATTTGCTGAAAGGCGGCGAGCTTCGCCGTTCAACTAGAGCGCTTGGCTACGTACTGCTGCTCAGCTTGGCGACGGCGAATGTGTTCATTGCCACCGCAGCACTCCAACTCATTAAGCGGAAGAAGAGCGCTGCGTATACGCTTGCGGTATACACTTTGCTAACCACTTTGCTTGTGTTCGCCGTATCTGCTCTGAATGTATTCAAGCCTTATGTGGCGAATACGTTTTTGCCCGGTATGGTGCTGCTGCTCATCTCAGCGGTTATCCAGCTCACGAGCCTGCTGCTTGTGGCCAAATACGCTGACCGGGCGGAATTGCCGCGCTGGATGTGGCTCGTCGCTTTGATCCTGATCGCAACGGCAGCGAGCGGCAATCTGTTTGCACTTTTCCTCGGCTTGCTGCTTATCGCCAAGCTGCGGGATCGCAGCTTTACATCCGGCTCACGGCTGAGCGATGTGGTGGAGAAGCTGTCCAGAAGCTCAACGTCGATGCTGGGACTGCTCTTTATTTTGTTCCTGCTGACTTTGTCGGTCACCAGCTATTTAATCTTTGATTATGGACTGGCTATCGATAATAATTATGGAGCGATTTTGCAGCATCCAAACCTCGCTTATCCGCTGGGCACGGACAATTTCGGCCGGGATTTGCTTTCCCGCATCGTATTCGGTGCCAGAATCTCGCTGCTAGTCGGCTTTCTATCTACGCTCATTCCCGTCTTAATCGGCGGTGTGCTGGGTGCCGTATCCGGCTATTATGGCCGCCATGCGGATAACATCATTATGCGTGCGCTGGATGTGCTGTACGCCATCCCGGGTATTTTGCTGGCTATCGCCATTATTGCGGCTTTTGGAGCCAGCACGACTAATTTAATATTGGCGCTGAGTATCGGCGCGATTCCGACCTATGCCCGAACGATGCGGGCGAATGTGCTGCTCGTATCGACGCTCGAATATGTACAGGCGGCGCGGGCTTTCGGCTCAGGCGACCTCGTTATTTTGTTCAAGCATATTGTGCCGAACGCCATCGCTCCTATGATTGTGAAATCGACGCTTACGATAGGCACCGCCGTTATTTCAACGAGCAGCTTGAGCTATCTCGGTTTGGGCGTCGAGCCGCATATCCCGGAGTGGGGCAATATTTTGCGGCTGGGCAGCACCTATCTGGAAACCCACGCCTATACGGCGATATATCCGGGTCTTGCCATTATTGCGCTCGTGCTGTCGTTTAATTTTCTCGGCGATGGCTTGCGGGATACATTAGATCCGAAGCTGGATTAGAGCGGCGCTAAAGCGGCAATTGCAACGGTAATGGTAATGGCCTATTTTTTGCTGTAACCTCATTCATATTCCACCCAAAGCTACGTTACGAAACGATGTATTGGCGATGTACGAATGTGAGTTAACTTATAGACTATAGAATAATGACAAAGAGGAGAGAGAAACATGAAACACACAAGCAAGCTATTTTCACTTATTCTGCTCAGTCTGGCTATTATGCTGAGCGGCTGCACATTGACGACGAAGGATGAGGCTGCAAGCACGCCGCAAGCGACAGAAGGCGCAGAGGCGGTTGTTAACAGCAAGCCGATTGATATTGAATTGCTCGGAATGAGCAGCAGCGAGGCGGATCTGAACATTGTTCGCGACCAGCTGACGAAAAACGGCTTTAACGTAAAGCTGAACATTCAAGCCGATTACGGTACTTTTAAAGCCCAGCAGGATGCTGGCAACTATGATATTGCGTTGTCCAGCTGGACGACAGTTACTGGAAACCCGGACTATGCGGTGCGTTCGCTGTTTAAAACCGGCGGTGACTATAGCATTATGAGCGACAAGGACATTGATGCCCTCATTGATACGGCTTCCACCCAAACACCGGATCAATACACAGAAACGTATAAACAATTGGAGCAAAAGCTCGTTTTCGACAATGCTTACATTGCTCCACTTTACAGCTCGCTTAAATCGCAGGCGTTTAATCAAGAAGTGCTGAATAAGGACAGCGTTCGCCTATCCAAGTCCAGATCGCTTCCTTGGGAAGAGCTGGATTTTAAAGACGCATCGAAGCGCAATACGGAAGCATTGGTGCTGCAATCGACAATGGCGACCTTGACTTCGCTTGACCCGATTAAAGGCAATGACGGCTCCATTAATATCATCAATACGAACCAATACGTGCGTCTGCTCAATCTGACCGATGATGACAAGCTGACGGCGGAAGGCTCACTGTCGTATAACTTTGCGATTGCCGAAGGCAATTCCGATTATTATTTCATCTTGCGTGATGATATCCATTTCGCAGAAATTAAAGACAAGCTCGTTGCCGATTCTGGCGAGCGTGTAGGCGCCGACGATGTTATTTTCTCCCTGGATCGCGCGAAAAATAAAGATTCCGTTCCTGACCACCGGACATACACGCTGCATGAGCATATTAAAAATATTGAGCTGGTTACTGACCCAGCAGTGCTTGAGTCCGTTAAGCTGTCCGGCGGCAGCGATAATGTGAAAAATGAACTGGAAAAAGGCCTCGAAGCCAAAATTTCCGAGCTCGTATCCGATAAGGCGCAAGCGAGCAGCAAGGAAGGCAAGTATCAGGTTGTGAAGCTGACAACAACGGTTCCCTTCCCGCAAGTGCTGAATTATTTGGCTCACCAATCTGCAGGGATCGTATCCAAGAAGCAGGTAGAAAAAATTAATACTTACGATGTAGCTAAATTTGATGTAAACAAGGATATTCCTTACGGCGACCAAAACACGGTAACCGAGGGCAACCAATACAACAATACGCTGTACACAAGCGGTCCGTATATTTTGGCTCACAAAAACGACTACGAAGCTGTCTTCTATAAAAACCCTGGCTACATGAAAGGCACGAAGCATGAGCCGAAAATCACGTCGATTAAGGTTCGTTTTATAAAAGATGCCGATAGTGCATTGTCCGCACTGCGAAGCGGCGAAATTCATCTTTATTACAGCGTGCCTGAAACGAAGTTTGACATTGTGAAGGGCGACAGCAAGCTGGCGCTCCAGACGCTTCCGAGCAACGCGGCTTCGTACCTGCTATTCAATACGAAAAACCGTCCGGTTGCAGAAAGCGCAGATTTGAGAAAAGCCGTGCTTTATTCCATCAATCAGGATGAATTTTTGGCCTATTACGGCGGCAATAAATTTAAAGCTATTTCTACGCTTAGCCCGCTTGTGAAAACAGGCCTTGAGCTGAAAGCTGATTCGGCAAAAGTAAAAGAGTTTTTGAATGCCTACCAAGCAGGCGCAGCAGCTAAATAATAGAAAGAGATTGCCCCCTCCTTCATGATGGCTGGGGCAATCTCTTTACTCATATTAGGACAAGGATTAGCACAGATAAAGGAGACGAATAACATGGATGCAAAGACAGGAACGGCTATTAAACTATCGCAGTGGGATGCGCTATTGCTGGAATCGCTTAAGTCCTACGGCTGGACGAATGAGCAATTGATTCGCAAGGTGCATGCGGGGGACTTTCCCGAGGATACGAGCCCCTTTCAATTTGACTACGGCCTATTGAATACTTTAGCCAGCAGCGATGCGGAGCTTTTTGCACAGGCTGTGACCGAGGGCTATCAAATTAAATACAATACGATTCGCGGCATTCACAGCTGGATCAAGGTTGCCTTCCAGCAGGAGGCGGAACTCCTATTGGATTCAGGCAGCGGAGCGGTCCATGTTTGGCTAACGAATGAGGAAGCTGATCGGCTTGCCTCGGTGCTTTCTTACGGTTGGTCGTTGTCCAAGCCGGATAGTGCAGCGCTCCAAGTAACTAATGCTGCCGATACCGTCGATGCATCGGGCGTACCGGGCGCGGCTGGCCGCGACGCCTATCGCATTTATCCGGCAGTCCAATAATAAGCTGCTTATCCCGCAGCACTAAGATCCGGTCGAGCGATAGCGTCGAACGCCGATTTGCCAGATGAGCAGACATGGCGCAAGGAACAGCAGCCCTGCCAGCGGCAGAAAGGCATACATCGGGTTGTCCACGCGACCGAGTATGTATTGCAGCGGCAAATAGTTGGCACAGCCGAACGGGATGATGAAGGTGAAAAATTGCTGAATGCGCCTATGGTAGATGCTGAGCGGGTATTGCGCCATTTCCCGGCCGCCATCGGTCAAAATATTAGCGATTTCGAGCCCCTGCACGGTCCAAAAGCTAAATGAGGCACACAGAATAAAGATGCTGGCAAAAATAATAACTCCGGACGCTTGCGCGAGCACGAGTGCGGTTATTTTCAGCGGCGTCCACTCGAGGCCCAGATTCGTAATCGCCCAGATCAGCACGCCGATGCCAAGCAGCAGGCGCCCGACGCGGGAAAATTCGAATTTGGAGCCGAGCACCTGAAGAATGGTGCCGCGCGGCCGAACGAGCAGCCGGTCGAAATCCCCACTGACAACTAGCGAGGAGAACATATCAAATCCGCGGGCGAAGCATTCGGTAATCGAGAAAGCCATATGTGTAAGGGCAAAGCATAACATCACCTCGTAAAAGCTCCAGCCCTTCATTTCCCCGAAACGCTCGAACATGAAATATAACCCGGCAAATACAGTGAAGGGCGTTAAGCATTGTCCAAGCACGAGCAGCAGAAAAGAAGCGCGGTACTGCATTTGCGCTTTGAACAGCAGCAGCATGTATTTAAAATAAAGCGTCATCGCCGCATCAACCTCCTTGTACAACGACGCGTCGCAGCGCCTTGCTCATCGCGATTTTGCCAATGAAAATAAGGGCGGCAAGCCACAGCAGTTGAAACAGCAGCCCCGTTGCTGCATCCAGCTTGGGAATATTGCCGGTGTAGACGCGAAACGGGAAGTCGACGGTCCAGTGGAAGGGCAGGACGTAGACGATTCGCTGCATCCAATCCGGCATAAGCGGCACCGGAATAATCATGCCGGCGAAAAACTCGCCAAACACGCTGAACATCAGCAGGGAGCCAGCTGGAGACATCGTAATAAATACGGAAATATAAATAAGCATGGAGATGGCTACGATTAGGAACAAGCCTATAATAAGCGAGCAGACGAATAGGAAAAAGGCGGCAAAGTCAGGCGGCAGCTCGAGCCTGTAGGGCTGAGGCAGAAACAAGCTCACCAGCAAGATCGGCAGGCAGCGAAGCAAAGCGCTGGACAGCCGCTGGGCGAGCAGCTTGGCATACCAGAGGCCGTAAAGGCCACTTGGCCTGCACAGCTCATAGGCAATATTGCCGCTTGTAATGAGCTGAAACAGCTCATTGTCCCGCAGCCATAATACGATGAAGGCAAGGAACGCTTGCTTGAGCCAGCAGTAGGCGACAACCTCGGAGAGGCTCATCTGCGGTGCGGCTGCACTAGTCTGGGCATAAAAAGCTTCAAACACCATAATGAAAATAAAGCCGAAAAAAAACTGCGTCCCGATGCCTGCATATGCGGCGGCACGGTATTGCAGCCCGTTGCTGAGCCGCAGTCTGAGTACAGCATAATAAGGTTTAATCATAGTGCGTACTCCTTGTACATTTGCACAACAATGTCTTCGATGGACAGGCTGTCATTGGACGGGTCCTGCTCAGTTGGTGAATTCGATGCCTGCTGGAGCTGTGAAGCTTGTGCCGTTCCGCCTTTGCCTCCATAACGGCTGCGGAGTCCTTGCACGGTGCCATCATAAAGCAGCTTGCCTTTGCCGATGAGCAGCAGGCGGCTTGCGAGTGCCTCAATATCAAACATATCGTGGGTCGTCAAAATGACGGTAACGCCTTTTTCCTCGTTGATCGTTTTAATGAACTGCCTGACGGCAATTTTCGATACGGCATCGAGCCCAATCGTCGGCTCATCCAGAAACAGCAGGCTGGGACTATGCAGCAGCGAAGCGGCAATTTCACAGCGCATGCGCTGTCCAAGACTGAGCTGGCGAACGGGAGTATGCAGCAGCGCTTGTAAATCCAGCGTTTCCACGAGCAGTGCTAGGGTAGAGCGATATTCCAGCGGAGGAATGCGATAGATGTCGCGCAGCAGCTCGAAGGAGTCCAGTACCGGAACGTCCCACCATAGCTGCGAGCGCTGTCCGAACACAACGCCGATATTTTTCACATACGAAACGCGATCCTTCCAAGGGGTGTACCCCATAATCGAACACGTCCCGCTATCTGGTACGAGAATACCGCTCATCGTCTTAATCGTCGTCGATTTTCCGGCTCCATTCGGGCCAATGTAACCGACAATTTCGCCGGAGCCAATCGTAAACGAGATATCCTGCAGTGCCTCCACCACCGTATACTCCCTCCGAAAAAGCGATTTTACCGCATGCGCCAAGCCCGGCGGCCGCTTCGACACCAGGAATGACTTGCTAATTCCGTTAACCTCAATCAAGTGCTTTCCTCCTCACGTTGTTAAAATGACAGGGAGAAGATAGTATCATTTTATGGGAAGCGCTGTCAATCCATTTTTTGTTGTTGACTAGAATGTTTATGCAAGCGGGAAGTCTTTCTATTGCTCCTTGCTTAATGCTATATTCGAGGGCAATCTCCTCTGACAATTCAAGGCTTAAGGAACCACAGCATACAATTGTTTCTGAAAACGCAGTTGCAGAAAACACTGTGGCTGGGAACACGCAGCTTGGGATGCTCAACTCCTTTTTGGAAGGACTGAGATTCCGCTATTCTGGCTGTTGATCCCGTTTCAGACCTTAATCGGACAGGAGATTCGCTATTGTCTAAGTAATCCTCTCAAAATGATGATGGGCAGCGCATTAGCGGCCCCTGAGTCCGTAGCTGATGCCAAAACCAGTGATTCAGCTGAAATAGCGGCCGCTGTGTCCTCCAAGTATATCTTTGTGTATTCATCCTGAAAGCAAAGCCTTGGAACGAAGAGTGTGAAGCTGCCTTTAAGTAAGTAGGTTCACCTTCATGAGGGGGGAATTCCCGCTAATAGCAGGAGTATGTTAGACGCTGGCATCTATGGGGATCTGGCTTGTTGACGTTTGCCTACACGTCCTCGTTTATAGAAAGAAACGATCAGGTTTTAAGAAAAGTAAAAGCACCTTGAACAGGCGCTTAAATTTTAGTGTTCAGAATCAGTTCAGTTATATTTTATATAATGAATAATAAATGACGCGAAGAAGATTGTACGCTCAAAGAGGTGATGGAGCAGATGATAATAAAAATAGCGCTCGTATCCGATGCCGAAGCAATTACTGCGCTGAAGCAAGCGGCGAGCAGAGGTCAGGTCGGCCGATTCGGAACGTATAGGATGGAGCCTTCAATTACGTCCTTGGCGGCTATAAGGGAGCAGTTTCAAGACCATATTTTTCTCAAAGCGGTTGTAGATGGCGAGTCCATCGTCGGTTCTATCCATTTGCATGTGCGAGGGGAAGTTCCATATATCGGCGGACTGATCGTACATCCAGAATACTTGGACAGAGGCGTAGGGGAAGAGCTGCTGCTGGAGGCGGAAGCGCTGTTCAAGATAGGGCAGCAGCTTGAGGCTCCCCAGCCCCTTGATGAGGAGCAGGACTATCGCAAAACAACATTCGTCTATAAACGTTTAATCCGGTTTAATTGAAAAATACGGAGAAAAATTTGCGTCCGTTTGGCTCAAAAGATCGTGAGATACAAAAAAACAGCTGCAAGCTGGGTCTGTAAAGACCGATGCTTGCAGCTGTTTTTATACTAACTTATTCAGCGCTGCCAATCGTTTCTCCTTGCACAGGCTTAATGTCGCCTTCCCATTTCACTGCAATCGCTGATGAGGTGAACAAATCCTTCCCGTCAGACAGCTGAAAATGCAAATGGGCCTCACTGGAGTTGCCGGAATTGCCCGTCAGCCCAATGACATCGCCTTTGCGGACCTTGTCACCAGGCTTTACAGTGGCAGAGCCTTTTTTCAAATGGGCGAGATAGCTGTATTCGCCTCCATGATCAATGACAACTACATTGCCGGCAGGCGCCTTTTCATTCATGACGCCAACGGGCTCGTTATCGGCAATATCGTTAACAACCGATACGACTGTACCGTCCGCAGGGGCTAGAATATCCTGGCCAAAGGCGAAGTAGCTTTCATTTTTCAACGGATCGCCTTCATAGGAATAACCGTCCTTCGCCTGGACAAAATCATAGGCGTAGCGCTGACTCTCATATTCATAGTGATAATTGACTAGCACATTGTTTCCGCCCCAAATGACAAGCCGTTCCCCGCGAAAGGGCAGACTGTAACTATTTTTGGTCAGTATGCTGTCTGTTTCCGTTGCAGGAGTGAGCTCCTTTACTTGCAGCCCAAGAATCGTGCCTTCCGTATCAAAAATGCCGACCATTCCCTTATTCCCGGAATCGCTCACCCATGTGCGCTGCTCCACGCCGCTTTTGTTCAAAATAGAGGAGTTTTCGAGCGACTGCACGCCACTCATAAAGGACTCGGCCATTTTTATAAAATCAGCCTCGCTAACCTGTTCCTTGAACGGAGTGCTAAAGCGCTCATAAACCCCTTTATAATTGCCGGCAAGCAGTGCCTCTGGCAATTGCTCCGGCGTTACCGGCGCTTCACTTGGATTTGCTGCTGACTCCGTCGCAGCTGGCGGATTTGAGGCAGCACCTTCTGCCTGATTAGTAGCGGCAGCGGAATTTGTTGCCCCGCTATTGCTCGTTGCTGCTGTATCCCCGCCTCCGCAGGCCGTTAAAATCACGGCTAGCGTGCCGACAGCAGCAGCTATTTTAACCGAAGTCCCGGCTTGTTTGATCCTCTTAAATGATGGTTTCTGCATTCCAATCTCCTCCTCTATATTCCTATCGTCTATAACCTATAGTAGCAGTCCACTCTTAGCTGCTATGAAACAGCGGCTTAACGCTGTCTTAACTTTCAGCGCTGAGCCGATCTGTCGAATTAAGCTTCCGTTAAGCCGGCATAGCATATTTAATCAGGGCGATCATGCTATGATGGAGAAATAGCGTAAATACAGCACAGATAATGAAAGGAGGCGGCGTAGTGGAAAATGCAGCGATTTTGCTTGTGGATGATGAACAGGCGCTGCTGGAGCTGTTGCAGACGGTGCTGCGCAAGGAAGGCTACACGAATATTGACAGCGTTGGCACAGGAGAAGCGGCGATTGCTGCCTGTACAGCGAAAAAATATGATTTAATCGTCTTGGATGTGATGCTGCCGGGGCGCAGTGGAATTGAGGTATGTCCGTTTATCCGGCAAACGACAGATGCTCCGATTTTATTTTTGAGCGCGCGCACTTCCGATTTCGACAAGCTGACCGGCTTTGCTATCGGAGGTGACGATTATATTACGAAGCCCTTCAATCCGCTTGAGGTGGTAGCGAGGATAAGGGTGCAGCTGCGGCGATATTTTGGCGCGCCTGCTTCAGTAAATGGCGGCAGAGCGGTGGAGATGGAGCGGGGACTTGACAGCCCTGTTTTTGATTATGGACGATTTCAATTGGATGAAGCAGCGGGCGAGCTGACGGTGGAAGGGCAAGCGGTTGCCTGCCCGGCGCTTGTATTTCAACTGCTGCTGTTTCTATGTAAAAACCCGAACCGGATTTTCAGCAAAAGCGAGCTTTACGAGAAGGTTTGGGGCGACGATGCCTTCAGCGACGATAATACCGTAATGGTTCATATTCATCGGATTCGGGAACGAATTGAGGCCGATCCTTCCAATCCAAAGTTTATCGTCAACGTGAGAGGGCTTGGCTACAAGCTCGTTCAAGGGCCGCTGCGGGAGAATGACACGCAATGAATATGCGGCGGCAATTGACGTTGAGATTTGTCCTCCAGCTGGGGATAGCGGGCACTATCGTATTGCTTATGTCTGCTGTAACGGTGGTCTGGATGCTGCAAAAGTTTAACGAAATTAGCATTACGCGTGATTTTGCCAACGTTGGACTGGAGAAGCTAGTCGAATCGTCGGAGCTTGGAGCAGAGGGGATTCGCTTTGATCCCAGCCTGCTGCAGCAGGTGAAGGAAAATGGCGGCTGGCTGCAAAGCCTGGATGAGCTCGGGCAGGTGGAAACCTCCTATAATACGCCTGCGGATGTTCCCAAGCAATATGGTCCGGGCGAACTGGTCGCTTATTGGACAGGGAAGCAGCCGTTTGCTTACCATTTGGCCGTATGGATTCAACAGAAGAACGGAAGGCTTTACACGCTCGTTTATGGCGCGCCGAATTATATGCAGCCGGTACTTACGCAGGTGAACGATGGTGGATTTGCAGCGCAAGACGGGCAGCTTTTGCTTCCTGATGAGATGGGATTCGAGCTGATGAAGAGCCAAGTGTTCGTGCAACTGCTGGATCAGGCAGGCACGGAGCTTGCTTCCTACAATAAGCCGGACACCATTCCGGGGAAATATTCCGTTCAGGAGCTGGTACTTCGATCGCTCTACTCCGAGAGGTATGGCTATCTCATTCAATCTTCCTACAATGCACAGACGAAGCAGACATGGATTGTTGGGCAAAAAAATACGGGAGCAGGGGCCTCGGGCAGGAAGCCGATCATTCCGGCCGAGGCACAAATTGTCATTATTGGCGTCGTTGCGATGTTTGCCGCGATGCTGATTCTATTCCTGCTGCTGTCGCTGTGGCAGGCGCGCCGGTTTGGCGCACCTTTGCTGCATATGCTGGTATGGCTCGATGCCATCGGCCATGCTGTTTACCAAGAGCCGCTGGATCGCAAGGGTTTGCCGCGCAGCCGGATGCCTTCTGGCAAATGGCGGCGGCGATACCGTGTTTTCGCCGATGTCATTTTATCCATTGATAAGCTGTCTGCTGCTTTGCAGCGCGAGCAGAAGATGCGGAAGCAGACGGAAAGCCTGCGGGAGGAATGGATAGCGGGCGTTACCCATGATTTGAAGACGCCTTTGTCCTCCATTACGGGCTATGCCCATCTGCTCATGGAGCCCAAATATGATTGGTCACAGGCGGATGTGCGCAAATTTTCAGCAACGATGCTGGAAAAGTCGGCTCATATGGACATGCTGATCAGCGACCTGGCGATGACCTATCGCTTGAAGACGGGGATTTTGCCGCCCGAGATCGAAGAAGTGGAATTGAATGGCTGGCTGCGGGACACGCTGCAGCTGGCGACAGATGATCCCATGTTTGGCAAAGGTAGAATCCGGTTCCAAGCGTCTGCTCAGAAAACGGTATGGGTTCAGCTCTATACCCCGTGGCTGGAGCGTGTCGTTAACAATATTGCTGCAAATGCGTTTTTGCATAATGCGCCGGATACGGTTCTAAGCGTCTCGTTGATCGTTGCGGATGAGAAAAAAAATGAAGGCGTAACGATCGAATTTGCCGACAATGGTGACGGAATGGACGAGAACACGCTGAATCGGCTGTTTGAACGGTATTATCGCGGCACGGATACCGCCACTTCGCCAAATGGCTCGGGCCTTGGGATGGCGATTGCGAAAGGGCTGACAGAAGCGATGGGCGGCAAAATCTCGGTCGTGACTACTCTAGGGGAAGGCACGATCATTCGGCTTATTTGGAGCGATATAATAGTGAGGGCACATACTACTGGAGTATCCGACTAGAGGAGCTTTAGAGGGAAAAATGACATTATTGCTTCCTTCCGGTCAGGAGGAAGGTTGGAATAGTGCAAGGCTGGATGCATAAAGCGTCCAGCCTTTCTTTTTTAGCGGGCAAGGCTATTGTTATCTTTCATCATTTTTTCGTGTGACAATGAATGCCATGAAAACGACGAGACAAGCTTTTGATTTGCCGGAGACGAAAAATAAAGTGGTAGTAAACCTGACTTGTTATTAATTTCCGAGCTTAAAATCAAGTTTTGACACAAAATCACGGATTTATATATCAATTGATGTCATATGTCACTTCTTATAACTTTTAAAGAAACATAACATTACAATGGACGATTTGAATATTTTTTTGCATTATTATCAAGAAAATTCTTTTAATATGCAGGTGAAAAAGGTAAAATGAAAAAAACTCATTGTCGGTGTAATTCGATAGTGCGCGGTCGCGGTAAAGCGGCAGTTTTCAAGCAGACCAATTTAGAGTGAAGGAATGATTTCGAAAATGACAGTCGTTGTTGCAGAAGAAACATTAAACCCTTATAAAATTGCCCAGCAGCAGATTGATACGGCGGTTGCCCATCTGAGGCTGCCTGAGCATGTAACTCAAATTTTGAAGCATCCGATGCGCGTATTGTCGGTTAACTTCCCGGTTCGTATGGATGATGGTTCTGTACAAGTTTTTGAAGGCTACCGTTCCCAGCACAATGATGCGATTGGGCCAACTAAAGGCGGCATTCGTTTCCACCCAGACGTTACGCTTGATGAAGTTAAAGCATTGTCGATGTGGATGAGCTTCAAATGTGGCGTTGTTGGCTTGCCTTATGGCGGCGGCAAAGGCGGCGTTATCTGTGATCCTCGCAAAATGAGCAAAGGCGAATTGGAACGCGTAAGCCGCGCATTTATGGAAGCTATTGCCGACTTTGTTGGACCGGATAAAGATATTCCTGCACCAGACGTGTATACGACGCCGCAAATTATGGGCTGGATGATGGACACGTACAGCAAGATGAAGGGCAGATATTCCCCAGGTGTCATTACAGGCAAGCCGCTTATTATCGGTGGCTCGAAAGGCCGTAATGAAGCGACAGCTCAAGGCTGTGTGTATACCATTTTGGCGGCGCTCCAAGATAAGCATCTTCCGGTACAAAATGCGACTGCAGCCGTTCAAGGCTTCGGCAACGCAGGAAGAATCGCAGCTCGTCTGCTTAGCGAAGCAGGCTGTAAAATCGTGGCGATCAGCGATTCGCGCGGCGGTATTTACGATCCAAACGGACTGGACATCGATAAAATTTCCGACCTTAAGGACAATGCGTCCATTTTGGACTACGGCGAATCCTTCGTTATTTCCAACGAAGCTTTGCTGGAGCTGGATGTTGACATTTTGGTACCAGCTGCGCTGGAAAATGTGATTACAGCTGCTAATGCAGACCGCATTCAAGCAAAAATCATCGCTGAAGCAGCAAACGGCCCAACGACGCCGGAAGCAGACCGCGTTCTGTTCCAGAAGGGCATCGTTGTTATTCCTGATGTCCTTGCAAATGCAGGCGGGGTTACGGTATCCTATTTTGAGTGGGTACAAAATCTGATGAATTACTACTGGAGCGAGGCTGAAGTGCTTGAGAAGCTCGAAACGAACATGATTCAGTCGTACGTGGCTGTTCGTGATTTGGCGAAAGAGCACAGCACTGACCTTCGTACAGCGGCTTATATGATTTCCATCAAGCGTATTGCTGCAGCAATGGAAGCAAGAGGCTGGGTGTAGAACGGACTTTTAGTGCCGATCTGCCTGCAATCATTTTTTAAATTTATATAAGAGGTGGCGATACACATGGCTGAACAAATTCGCATTGGCATCGTAGGTTATGGCAACTTGGGCCGCGGCGTGGAGCTTGCCATCAAACAAAGTCCGGACC
The DNA here is from genome assembly GCF_038051995.1 of Paenibacillus sp. FSL H8-0537. Taxonomy (NCBI): domain Bacteria; kingdom Bacillati; phylum Bacillota; class Bacilli; order Caryophanales; family Paenibacillaceae; genus Paenibacillus; species Paenibacillus sp. FSL H8-0537. The sequence goes on from NZ_CP150290.1 coordinate 854,232, forward strand.
TGCGTCTGGATGCTATCTTTACTCGCAGAAATCCAGATTCCATTCCGTCTGAGACGAAAGCTTATTCCATTGAAGACGCAGAAAAATTTATTGGCGACATTGACGTTATGATTTTGTGCGGCGGCTCAGCAACCGATTTGCCGGAGCAGGGACCTGCTTTTGCCCGTCTGTTCCACACCGTCGACAGCTTTGATACGCATGCTCGCATTCCTGAATATTTTGAGCAGGTGGACGCAGCTGCGAAAGCAAGCGGCAAGATCAGCGTGATTTCCACTGGCTGGGACCCGGGCTTGTTCTCCCTTAGCCGTCTGCTGGCGGAAGCGATTTTGCCAGAGGGCAAGGAGTATACGTTCTGGGGCAAAGGCGTTAGCCAAGGCCACTCCGATGCAATTCGCCGCGTCAATGGCGTGAAGAACGGCGTGCAATATACGATTCCCGTTGAAGAAGCGGTCAATCGTGTGCGGAGCGGGGAAAATCCTGAGCTCACAACGCGTGAGAAGCATCTTAGAGAATGTTATATCGTAGCAGAAGAAGGCGCGAATCAGGAAGCAATTGCTGATGAAATCCGCAATATGCCGAACTATTTTGCCGACTATGATACGGTTGTGCATTTCGTAGACGAAGCGACGCTGAAAGCGGAGCATTCCGCAATGCCGCACGGCGGCACAGTGCTGCGCAGCGGCAAAACCGGAGCAAACAGCACACAAATCATTGAGTTTGGCTTAACGCTGGACAGCAACCCTGAGTTCACGGCAAGCGTGCTTGTCGCTTATGCGAGAGCAGCTTACAAGCTTGCTCAAGAGGGTGGAACTGGCGCGAAAACCGTCTTTGATATTCCGTTCGGTCTGCTATCGCCGAAATCCGCAGCACAGCTGCGTAAGGAATTGCTGTAATTCGTTCACATCAGACTAGCTCGTATATATTTTGCTAGTTATTAACGCTATAAAAGAAAAACAAGCCGTCCTTTCAGCAGTTTATTCTGCGGAGGGGCGGCTTGTTTTTGCTGTATGGATTGGCACGGAACAGCTGAATCGGCGTGTTGTGAGCAAGCGTTACTTTGAATGGCATATAACGCATCAGCAACAGGTCAGATAGACGCCATGCTATTTGGCTTAGTTGGAGTAACCGTCTTTGTGATCTGGCAAAGGCAAAACACCCATTTTCACCAGCTGTTCCTGCAAATCTGAGTAACCAGACATGATGTAAGCAGGAGCATGCTCCGTTAACGGCTGCACCTGACGGTGATTGAACCAAATGGAGGTCCAGCCTGCTTGCAGGGCGCCTACTACATCATTATTCCAAGAGTCGCCTATGTAGATGCAATTCTCCGGCAGCGTTCCTGTCCGCTCATTCACCCGCTTGAAAATTCGCGGGTCGGGCTTGTCCCAGCCGACTTCGCCGGAAATGAACTGACGGTCACGCGGGATCAAATCGTCGATATCCATCGCTTCGATTTTGCGGCGTTGATGGGCGCCAGCTCCGTTGGTAATGAGGCCAACGATATACCCGGCTTTTACAAGCCGCTCAAGCATTGCTTTTGCCCCCGGAAACATCACGATGTCGTATTGGCAGCCAATGTAGGCAGCCTGCATCGCTGCGGCCTGCTCGTCCGTAAGCGCTGCGTCGAACTCGCCTAGCGCCAGCTGGAAGCGGCGCGTCCGCATCAGCTCCGTCGCAGCCCCAGCCTCCAGTGCGCCAGCGCCGCCCATTTGCTCGGATAGCACATCACTGTAGTGCCGCATGCGGCAATAGGCTGCTTCATAAGGGAAGGCTTCACTAAGCTGAAGCACTTCTTGTACTGCTTTCGTAAAAGGAGGCAAATGATCATACAGCGTATCATCCACATCGAAAAAAACACCTTTTTTTAAGCTATTATCCGTCATGGCGAGTTCTCTCCCGTTTTCGTCTATTTCATTGTCAGTTCCTCTAATAGTAACCCAATTGGTCTTCGCCCTGCCAGCAGCAATTGCGTTTATACAGGCGGAGCTCCTCCCGAGAAGCATGTGAAAGCGCATAAAGCTTTTTCAGCAGAAGCTGGCGAGCAAAATAGTACAGCTCAACATCACTGGCATTTTTGCTATGGATGATGTCAATGATGTCGCTGGTCAGTTCCGTTTTTGGCGGGCGGCTTTTATTGGCGTTTATTTTCGAATAAACCTTCGGCTCCCAGCCCATTGTTTTCATAAACAAAAATTGCGATTCCGCATACAGCTCCGTAATGCCGGCGAATGAAACATGCTGCTCCAAATTTCTGGTCGCCAAGCTCAAATCGGGAGTCGTGCTCCATAGCTCTCCGCTCAGAAACCGGGTTTGCAAATTTACATATTCGGGATCAAAATACGAATTATTCAGAAACTCCTCGAACGTAAGATAGGGATTGTAGTTATCGAGATAGCTCTTATTTTTGTATTTAAAATAAAAGAAGGAGGCGATCTGGTCCACCGGATCACGCAGCATCGTCACGTATTGGCAGGGACGGCTAGTGGCTTTGTGAAGTCCAAATGGGAGGTGGCCGCATAGCGCATCGGCCTGTTTGAGGGTTTGCCGCAGCAAGTCGGGTTTATCCGCCACCTGAAAATAGTAAACAGCGTTTGGGCAATGCTCGTTAATCGCCTGCGTGAAGGAGGTTCCCCCGGTTTTTGGAATGTGTACATAGAGCAGCAGTGGCTCCTTGGCTGTTTTCATTATTTTGCACCTCACCTTATTCGTGAAATACTAGCGGATGCCTCCGTCGCTTATAAGCAGCCGTTGTCTCTTAAATAATCCAAAATGAGGCGGACGGATTCCTTAGGCGTCTGCCTGTCGCTTTCGATGATGATTTCAGGCTGCTCTGGCGCTTCGTAAACGGAGGAAATGCCCGTGAAATCTTGAATTTTACCGGCGCGGGCTTTTTTGTACAGCCCCTTCGGGTCCCGGCGCTCACATTCGACAAGAGGGCATTTGACATAAATCTCAATAAACTCATCCTCGGAAAAAAAGGATCTGACCCGCTCGCGATCGGCTCGGTAGGGGGAAATGGCAGCGACCAGCGCGATTAATCCGGCATCGGAGAACAGCCGAGCGGCTTCGCCAATGCGGCGAATATTTTCACTGCGGTCCTGCTGGCTGAAGCCGAGCCCCTGATTTAGGCCAAGCCGCAGATTGTCCCCATCCAAAACATAGCTGTGCATATGGCGCTTAAACAGCTCATGCTCCATTTCGTAAGCCAACGTCGATTTGCCGGAGCCTGACAAGCCGGTAAACCATAGCACGCAGCTTTTATGCCCATTCAGCTGATGCCGCACGTCCTTGCTTACTTTGGGAGAATGCCGCACATTAGGGGGCGTTTCATGTTTCATATATCCACTTCGCTTCCGGAGGGCGCTACGGTCCTTTTTATACTAAATTATGTTTCGCTGCGACAATCGTTCGTACAATAACACAAAATCAGGCACAGTGGCCTGTGCCTGATTTTATGGGGACGGAACAGCCCCTCTTTGCCCCGTTTTGCTGCCAGAGTCGTTGATGCGGGCTTCACGTCCTACTCGTGTAAACGAATAGAGCTAGCGCAGCAAATAGCCGCCGTCGGGATGCAGCGTCGTGCCTGTCGTGTAGCTGTTTGTCATTAAATAGACAACTGAATGCGCGGCTTCTGCCGCTTCTCCAACCCGTCCCAGCACATTCATATTCGTGTAGGCCTCATAAGAGGCATCGCGGGTTGCTTGCTCGGCGCCCTCCCAATTGAATGCCGTATAAATCGTGCCCGGCGAGATGACATTAGCTCTGATCTTCTTAGGAGCAAGCTCGACAGCGAGCGCTTTGCCCAAGCTTTCAATCGCGCCATTGCAGGCGGCATAGGATGCTCCATCCGCAAGCGGCCGCTGGCTGAATGCGCCGGACATAAGCACGACGGAGCCGGCTGGCTGAAGATAAGGGAGTGCGTATTTCACCGCATAATATTGCGGCCAGAACTTCGCCTTGAAGCAGCTTTCCGCTGTCGCTTCATCCGAAGTGATTGGCCCCCGCACATAAGAGGCTCCCGGGGTGAACAAGTGGTCGAAGCTGCCGATTTGCTTGAAAAATCGTTCCAGCTGGCCGTTGTCGCGATTATCCAGCGCATACGTCTCAACCTTGTCAGAGCTGAGCAGCTGCCGGGCGGCTGTCAGCTTCTCCTCGGAGCGGCCGGCAATGACGACGGCTGCTCCTTGTTCAAGTGCCTGCCGAGCTGTCGCCAGTCCAATTCCCGAGCTGCCGCCAATAATGACGACGCGTTGATTGTTTAAAGTTAGAGCGGTCATAGGTAAACCTCCTGATTGTATCGATGGGCGATTATTGCCATTACAGTTATTATTGGAGAGAAGATAACCGCTGCCAAGTACGCAGTTTTTTCGTACATAGTCCGAAATTTCGTACCATCAGCAAGCGCGCGGAGGCTAGGCGGCGGGCGTGCAGAATAGGCATTTAGCTGGTATGATGATAGAGAGGGGAGTAGACTGGGATGAATTTACAAGAGCCGAGATTGGCAGGGGTTATTGCAACGCTGGAAGTAATCGGAGGCAAATGGAAGCCGCTCATCCTGTTTATTTTACTCGTAGAAGGTACGAAACGGTTTGGCGAGCTGCGGCGGTTGATACCCGATGTATCGCAAGGAACACTTGCAAAGCAGCTTCGTGAGCTGGAGGAAGACGGGCTTGTGCAGCGTGATATATTTCAGGAGATCCCGCCCCGTGTAGAGTACAGTCTGACCGACCATGGGCTTAGCGTGTCGGCAGTGCTGGACAGCATGTGCGGCTGGGGCAGGAAGCATGCCCGGTTTGTGAAAGAGCTGGAAACCAATAAGGCCACGAATTCCCTCCCACCAAAGGCATCAGCCGAGGTGAACGGGAAGACGGACCGGACGTATGGGGGGATGAGTTCAAATGCAATTTCGTAATTTAGGAAGAAGCGGTTTGAAGGTCAGCGAGATCAGTCTGGGAAGCTGGTTGACATACGGGGGCTACGTGGAGCGCGACAACGCCGTCAAGGCGATTGAGACCGCCTATGGCTTAGGCATTAATTTTTTTGATACCGCCAATGTGTATGAACGGGGCGAGGCTGAGAAGGTGATGGGCGAAACGCTGCGTGCGTATCCTCGCGAATCGTACGTGCTTGCAACGAAAGTGTTTGGCAAAATGGGCGATGGCCCGAATGACCAAGGGCTGTCCCGCAAGCATATTACGGAGCAGTGCCATGCCAGCCTGAAGCGTCTGGGCGCCGACTATATTGATCTTTATTACTGCCACCGTCATGATCCAAATACGCCGATGGAGGAGACGCTGCGTGCACTGGACGATCTGGTTCGCCAGGGGAAAGTGCTGTACGTCGGCATCAGCGAATGGACAGCGGCACAGATGGCGGAGGCGCATGCGATTGCCGATCGATATTTGCTGGACCGCATCATAGCGAATCAGCCGATCTATAATATGTTCAACCGTTACATTGAGAAGGAAGTCATTCCTTTCGGGGAACGTGGCGGCATTGGACAAGTGGTGTTCTCGCCGCTGGCGCAAGGCTTACTGACGGGCAAATACAGCTCGGCAAGTGAGCTGCCGGCGGACAGCCGGGCAGCCAAGCTTGAAAACATGCGCAAAAATGTGACCGACGAGAAAATCGCCAAGGTGCAGCAGCTGGGCAAAATTGCTGCCGAGCTGGAGCTGACGGTTGGACAGCTGGCGCTGGCCTGGATTTTGCGCCAGCCGAATGTGTCCAGTGCGCTTGTAGGCGCCAGCCGCCCGGCACAGGTCGAAGAGAATGCCAAAGCAGCAGGCGTAGAGCTTAGCGCTGACGTTTTGGAGCGAATCGAGGAAATATTGGCTTAATAGATAATCGGAATATGTGAGTGAAAATAGAGAAGGCCGCTTGGGGTTTATTCCTCAAGCGGCTTTTTGAGTAGACAGAATTCATTTTTTTTGAAATAACGCTATTAAAGGAAATGAAAGAATGACGCCAATAATAATGAAATATAAAGCAAGATCAGCGCTTAGATATTTGAACTGTACCAAAAATAGCATAATGGCTATATAACCTAAGCTAAACAAATAAGAATAGTGGCCTGTTTTCTTGAATAATAAAGAACGGGCTTCCACCGAACTAGCATTCATCTTCACCCCAAAGTGCAGGATGAAATCGGATATTATGCCTACGATAATAAGCGCTCCGAGGAAGATGAAATCATTACTTATTAGAAATATAGCTAATACCAAGCTTGAAAGTTCACCAACAATACGAAATGAAGGATTGTTCATATATGCCTCTTTCCAGACTTACACCATCTATACTATTGTACATTAGATTATTAATATTGTGGATCCAAACTTGAAAAAATCAACATTGTGAGGACTCACGTTCCGCTATTCTAGCTTTTGCTCCGATTTTAGGCTGTAAGCGGACAGGAAAGCCGCTATTACCTGCATCATCCCGTCAAAATGGCAATGGGCAGTACATTAGCGTCTCCTGTGTCCGCAGCCTGTGCCACACCCGTTATTCTATTGAAATAGCGGCCCCTGTGTCCGCCAAGACTAGCTATATAGACAGCCTCTTATTAGATTTGTCTAAAGGATTGTTCTATTTTGTCCATTGCTCTTTGCCGGAAAGGAAGGCTACAATAAAGAGTGTAGTGAGAATGAATATCAAATTCAAGGTTTGGGAGGGACAATAGTGTCAGAACAGCTGGAATTATACGATGTAACGATTATTGGCGGCGGTCCTGCCGGACTATATGCTGCTTTCTATAGCGGGATGAGGGACATGAAGACGAAGGTGATTGATGCTCAGGAAGAGCTGGGCGGACGGATGCTCATTTACCCGGAAAAAATGATTTGGGACGTAGGTGGAGTCACCCCTATTTTATGCGAGAAGCTCATTGGACAGCTCAAGCAGCAGTCGCAAACCTTTGACCCGACCATTGAGCTTGGGCAGCAAATTCGTAATTTGACGAGGCTTCAGGATGGGACGTATATGCTTGAAGCATCCACGGGGGAGAAGCATTGGACGCGTACCGTTATTTTGGCGATTGGCCGGGGCATCTTGAAGATGGCAAAGCTGGAGCTGGAGGGCGCCGAGCGCTACGAAGTATCCAATTTGCATTATACGGTGCAGGAGCTGGAGCCTTTCAGAGGCAAGCGGGTGCTCATTTCCGGCGGCGGCAACTCGGCTGTCGATTGGGCGAATGAGCTGGAGCCGATTGCGGCACAGGTGACGGTCATTCATCGCCGGGAGTATTTTGGCGGCCATGAGAAAAATGTCATCAAGATGAAAACCTCCTCCTGCGATGTCCGCACGCCATGGGAGGTCACGCAGCTGTACAGCGGCGATGGATCTACGATCAGCAAGGTAACGGTGAGACATTTGGAGTCGGAGGAAACAGAGCAGCTGGAGGTGGATGCGGTCATCGTCAACCACGGGCTGAAGTCCGATTTCAGCGGCATTAGAGACTGGGGCATTGGCATGGATGAGTGGTGCGTATATGTCACTCCGAAGCTGGAGACAGATTTGCCAGGCATCTTCGCCGCAGGAGACTTTGCTTCTTATGACAGCAAGCTGAATCTAATCGCTGGAGCGTTCACCGATGCCGCGCTAGCGGTCAACAGTGCGAAGCTTTTCATAGACCCGAAGGCGGATGGGGTAGCTTACGTATCCTCGCATAATTCCCGCTTTAAGGAGAAAAATCTAGCCCTCGGCGTTAAAGAAGAAGATGCTTAATGAAGGAAAGAAGATTAGCTTAGATAGGATGTGAAAAATGATGCTGCGCTCTTCGGCAAATGCTGGCCGGCCTCAAGTCCAGCATAGCTTCTATATGCCTGTGCGGCTGCAGGAGCTTCAACAGGTCCTGGAAGAAAAACATCAGGAAGCAGCTGCTCCTCTATACCAGATCCTCATTGTGTGGGGCGGAGAGGGCGCACTTTATATTCATAACTATTATCATGAACTGTCCCGGGGTAGCGTGTGGCTCAGCGGCCCTTCGCTGCCTAAGCTTCAAATAGAGCAGCGTTCGGAATTGCGAGGCATTTTGCTGGAGTACAGCTGTATTCCAACTGCTGGCGAAGCAGGAGCCGGGCTTGAGCATTCGGCTCCGCTGCAGCACTGCCCGGCTGTCATCCTTCGGCTTGCCAGCGAACTGGCGAATGTGTGGAATCAGCGTGATCCCCATTCGCCTTTTCGCGTTCAACAGCTGTTTACCGAGCTGCTTGCTGAGCTGCATAAGGAGCTTGCAAGCCGGCAAAAGCCTGCCAGCTCATGGCTGGAGCAAGCAGAGGCTTATGTCGAGCAGCATTATAGCGAGGATATAACAAGGGATCAGATGGCGAGCCGCGCCGGGGTCAGCCCAGAGCATTTTTCACGAATGTTCCGCAAGCATACGGGCAGGACATTCAATGCCCATTTGACACTGCTTCGTATACGGAGTGCGCAGCAGCGTTTGCTGGAGGGAACAGCGTCTGATCTTGGCACGCTGGCGCAGGAGGTTGGCTACAAGGAGGGCATCTATCTCAGCCGCAAGTTTAAGGAAGGCATCGGCTTGTCTCCGACCGCTTATTTGCGCAAGCCCAAACGGCTCGTTTCGCTGAATTTGAACCATACCGCCAGCCTAATGGCACTCGGCATTATTCCGGAGCTCGGCGTATATACGTCATGGCTGGAAGGGATGCGGGGAGGCTTGCAGCCGGGGTTGCGCCAGAGTCAGAGCGGAAGCCGAAGCGGGAACGGAAACGGAAACGGAAACGGGAGCTTTAACCCCTACGGGCATACGCCGCTGACGTTTTACGAGGCAATTGCGGCAGCTAAGCCGGATGTCATTATCAACTACAGCGGTGCAGAGGAGAATAGGCGTTTGCTGCCGCTTGCTCCAGTTATTGAGCTGTCCATTCGGACGATGAACTGGCGAGAGCAATTTTTGCTGATTGCTGGCATCGTAGATCGCAGGCTGCAGGCGGAGGAATGGCTGCTGCAATACGATGAGCGAATCTATGCCATTAACCGCCAGCTCGATCGGGAGCTGGGCAGTCGGGGGACGGCAATTGTCTGGGAAATCGGCCACAATACCGCTTATTGCTTCAGCAGCAGCTTTGGAAGAGGCTGTCAGATTCTTTACGATGATATGGGCTTTCGCCCTCCAGCACCGCTGGTGGAACAAAATATTACCGCCAAAGGCTTCATCGAAACCGGCATCGAGATGCTGGCCGCCTATCCGGCAGATCATATTTTTATAACAGGTCTGCCAACTTATGCTGATGACAAGAAGCGGGTACAGCGTTTGTTTCAATCCGCAAGCTGGAGGAAGCTGGACGCTGTGCGCGAGAATCGCGTGCATATCTTGAAGGAGTCGGAGCTGTTCTACGGGTATGACCCTTTGTCCTCGCAGGCACAGCTTGGGGAGCTGGCCAGCGTACTGGCGCCGCATCATAAATTTGCATAGTGCCAGATCATTTTAAGGCATAGTCATTTGTTCGCTTACACGTTAAAGTGTAAATGAGAATGATTATCGATTTAAAATGAGGGGGATTTACACGTGTTTCTGAAAAATCAAGGCCAAAATTATAAGCACAGCATGGCTGCTATGCTAATTATGCTGCTGCTATGCGTAAGCATCTTTACAGCATGCGGTACAGCAGCAGAGTCGAACGAGACAAGCAAGGCGAATGCAGGCAGTGAAGCGACGGCGCTGGCATCGAGTGAAGCAAGCAATGCTGGTGCTGCAGAAGCAACACCAGAAGCGAGCGCTGATCCGAACGCAGTCAGAACGATTTCTACTGTAAATGGCGATATCGAAATTCCAGCTCAGCCAAAGCGCATCGTGGCTGAAGAATACCTTGGCAGCTTGATTGCCCTTGACGTTGTGCCAGTCGGGGCGCCGGGATTAACGCTGAAAAACTATTATTTTAAAGAGGCGCTTACCGGCGTTGATGATACGGGGGAATATGGCAAGCCGTCTGCCGAGAAAATTGCAGCTCTTGCTCCCGATTTGATTATTACGGCCAATGGAGATAACTACGATCTGCTCAGCAAAATTGCACCTACCCTCCATATTCCATATGGCGACCTCAAAAATGCGCATGAAGAGCTGACTTATTTCGGGGAAGTGCTGGGCAAGGAGCAGGAAGCGAAGACATGGCTGGAGGAGTTCGACCGTCGCATTGCTGAAGCGAAGGCGAAGGTGGATGCGGCCATTCCGGCAGACGCAACCTTTTCCATTTTTGAGCATACGGAGAAATCGACCTATGCCTACGGAGATAATTTTGGACGTGGCGGACAGCCGGTATATCAAGCGCTTGGACGCAAGCCGCCAGCCGAAATAGCAGACGTCATTATGGAGAAGCAGTGGGCCGAGCTTTCAGCAGAGATTGTCCCAGAATATGCTGGGGATTATATTGTCATGACCTCGAACGTCTGGACACTGGCTGATTTTGAGGCTGATCCGATTTGGAGCAACCTTCCGGCAGTGAAAAACGGCAAGCTGTACGTATGGCCGGAGGAGCGCTCGTGGTACTATGATCCGCTTGCGGTGCTGGCTCAGACCGAGGAGCTTGCGGACTGGCTTAGTAAAGGCAATTAATCATTAGCAGCATTAAGCTTTCAAAATGAAAAGCCGCCGAAGCAATTTCGGCGGCTTGCTTGATTTTGGACACTAGGAGGCTTGCTCCTGTTCGGCTTGCGCTGAAGAGTACAATTCAACTTAAAGCTTTTCATTCCGGCGCGATACTGATACAATTCTAATTGAAAACGTTTCTCAATAAAGGTGGGGAAATAAGGATGAAACATACGTTGGAAGCCCAACATATCGAATCTTTATATAATGAATGGATCGGCGCAGAGCTAGGCGTTCCGGTGGAGCAGCTTGCAGATACGGTTAAGCTTCCTGAGCATTGGGGAGATGGCTATTTGCAGCGCACGCGCCTGCGGCCGGGCATGGAGCTGCATACGATTGATGTAAAGCTGCATGAAAATCATATTTTTCATATTGATGTGCAGTATCCGCATTTGGAAATTTCATTAACGCAGCACGGCAACGGCTGTTGGTCGATTGAGGGCAGGCGCGGGGAGCGGGCGATGGGCTCGGGCGGGACGCAAATGATTTATTTGCACGATACGCGTATCCATTTCGAGCAGCTGCATTCGGATCGGCTTGCCCATATGGAGCTGCGGATCGATTTTAGCATATGGAAGCATCTATTCTCGTATTTCCCTTGGCAGGCTGGCGATACGTTTTATTGCGAGCAGCAGCAGCTGACACCGGAAATTAAGCAGGTATTCGATCAGTTGAAAAATTGTCCGTATACTGGCCCAATTCGGCAGCATTATTTGGAAGGCAAAGCCTTTGAGCTGATTGCCCTATTTTGGTACGGGCTGGAGCAGAAGAGCGAGCTGGAGTCGGCGGCTTCGCGCTTGAAGACGGCAGATGTGGAGCGGCTCCATCAGGCGAAAAATATTTTATACCACAATCGCACCAATCCGCCGGGCTTGCTGGAGCTGGCGCGCCAGACGGGACTGAATGATTTTAAGCTGAAAGCAGGCTTTAAGGAGCTGTTCGGCACAACTGTGTTCGGCTATATTCGCGAGGAGCGGATGCGGGAGGCGAAGCAGCTGCTGGAGCAGGGGAGAATGAATGTCAGCGAAGCGGCGATTATGGTCGGGTATACGAATATGAGCCACTTTGCCTCGCTGTTTCGCAAAACGTTCGGCATTAATCCGAGTGAATATGCCAGGCAGCAGAGCCGCTCCATGTGAGTGGCAACCCGATTGAAAAGCATAGGAGGGCCGGAGCCACGGTGGCGCTGACGTTAGAAATGACGATAGCGGACGGGGCTTCGGCTTTTTTTAATATAAAGAGGCTGATATTTAACTGTTCCTCCGTCCACCGTTAGGAATAATCCGTCCAGAGGTAGTTGATTTTCATAAAAGATGATAATGTTTCTCAGTAGTAGCGTCATTAAGGGAGGCTTTTCGCTTGAGTATACAGGAATTGATTAAAGACAGAAGGACGATACGGAAGTTTAATACGCAGCCGCTTTCGCAGGAGACGATTTTGGAGCTGATGAATATTGCGGTGTGGGCGCCAAATCATAAGCTGCGCGAGCCATGGCGCTTCATTTGTGCAGCGGATATGGAGTCGAAAGCGAGGCTGGCGGATCATATTGCTTGAAGGAGAGGAAGCTATAATGGCGGGAAAAACAGCTGGTAAAACGGCTAATAAGACGGGAATCGCAAGGCTGCTGGAGCTGGCGGGGGAAAAACGCGGGCTGCTTGCTGTTTCAGGGGTGCTTTCAGCGATAAGCGCGGTTTGCATGCTGGTTCCGTATGTATCGGTTTATTTTATTATAAAAGAACTGCTGGAGCATGCGGCAAATCCGCTCGCTGCCGATGGCGGGTTTATGGTTCGCTGGAGCATGGTGGCCCTGGGCGGCTTACTGGGCAGCCTGCTTCTTATGTATGGCGGAGGACTGGCCTCGCATATTGCGGCTTTTCGGATATTGTATGGGCTGCGGGTGAAGCTGTCCGCGCATATTGGAAAGCTGCCGCTCGGCTGGCTGAACAGCACATCTACCGGTGCGGTTAAAAAGACGCTGGATCAAAATGTTGAAAAGCTTGAAACGTTCGTTGCCCATCAGCTGCCGGATCTCGTTCATATGGCAGTCACGACCATACTGATGATCATTGCAATGTTTTGGCTCAACGTTTGGCTGGCTGCGGCTTGCTTGATTCCGATTGTGATCGGGTTCATTTTGCAGGGGCTAATGATGTCAGGCTCCGAGGCGCAAAACAGCATGAAGCAATATTACGATTCGCTGGAGCGGCTGAATGGCTCGGCTGTTCAATACGTGCGGGGAATGCCCGTTGTGAAGGTGTTTGGACAAACGGTATTTTCCTTCCGCCAGTTTTACGACGATATGGTCAAATACCGGGATTTTTGCGTGAAATATACGGATCATTTCCAGTACGGCTTTTTATCCTTCAAAGTCATTCTCAGCTCCTTTGCCACCTTCTTGCTGCCGGTTGGCGTATTTCTGCTCCAGCGTGATCCGGGCAATGTGGCTTTTGCCGCGATGCTGCTCTTTTTCCTCATTATGTCGCCAGGCATTTCTGCGCCGATGTTCAAAATCATGCACATCGCCTCGTCGCTGCGCGATATTAATGAAGGCGTTGTGCGGATTGACCTGATCTTCGCCGAGAAGCCTATTCCGGAACCGAAATATCCGAAGCGTCCTGCTACCTATGAGGTGTCCTTTAATGAGGTTTCCTTCACCTATGGCAAGATGGATGAGAACGTGGACAAGGACAGGAACGCGGGCCAGAAGCAGAGTGATCGTGCAGCTGAAATGGAACGCGAAGATGGGTATGTGTTGTCTGGAGTCAGCTTCGTGGCGCAGCAAGGGGAAGTAACCGCGCTTGTCGGTCCTTCCGGGGCAGGAAAATCGACGGTGGCGAGCCTGCTGCCGCGGTTCTGGGATGCCCAGTCGGGCTCTATTGAAATAGGCGGCGTCGATATTCGCGACATGGCTGCGGATGAGCTGATGAATACGGTAGCGTTTGTTTTCCAGCAGACGTTCCTATTTTATGATACCGTCTACAACAACATTGCGATTGGCGTGCCCAATGCTTCTCGAGAAGCGGTATACGCGGCAGCCAAAGCGGCACAGTGCCATACATTTATTAGCCAGCTTCCACACGGCTACGATACGTTGATTGGCGAGGGCGGCGTCTATTTGTCCGGCGGCGAGGAGCAGCGGATTGCAGTAGCAAGGGCGATTTTGAAAAATGCTCCGATCCTTGTGCTCGATGAAGCAACAGCTTTTGCCGATCCTGAAAATGAATTTGAAATGCAGCTCGCCTTAAAGGAGCTGACGAAGGGGAAGACGGTTATTGTCATTGCCCACCGTCTATCTACAATTCGCGATGCGGCCCAAATAATTGTCATGGACAACGGGCGCATTGTGGAACGAGGGAAACACGAGAAGCTGCTTGCAGCCCGCGGGCTTTATGCGAAATTGTGGGATGCATATACGGCAGCGACGGGCTGGCGAATCGGATTAGGAAAGGAGGCAGAGAAACAGCATGGGAATGATGCGCAATATAACAGCAGGTAGTCCCAAAGCATTATGGAAGCCGATTGCCTATACCGTGCTTTCCAACTTGGTTGCGATTATCCCGTTTGTGCTGCTGGTGGAGGTAGCCAAAATTATTTTCACCTCCTTTGCCGATCCGGCTGCCTCACTCGATATAACGCGGCTGTGGTGGATATGCGCCAGCATGGCGGGAGCCATGGTACTGCTCTTTATAAGTGAAATTCCCGCTTATCGAGCGCAATATCGCGGTGCCTATACGACGGCGGTAGAGGGGAGAAGCCGGCTTGCGGAGCATCTTCGCAAGCTGTCGCTTGGCTATTTGAATAAACGTGATCCCGGCGACCTCGCCAATATGATGATGGGAGATTTTGCGCTCGTTGAGCATGGTATTTCCCATGTTGCACCGCAGCTGTTTGCGGCAGCACTGACGCCAATTTTGGCGCTGCTGGGACTTTCGCTGCTCGATTGGCGGCTTGCGCTTGCCCTGTTTGCGACTCTGCCTTTTACCATTTTAATCGTGCTCGCAACGAGCAGCCTCACCCGCAAGCTTGGCGCGAATCATATGCGGGCGAAAATTAACGCCTCCAACCGCTTGCAGGAATATTTAAACGGGATACAGGTCATTAAGGCGTTTAATTTGACGGGTGATCGCTTCGTCCGGCTGGAGCAGTCGTTTAAAGATCTCATGCAACACAGCATTCGCATTGAAGGGATGTTGGGGCCAGTCGTGTTAAGCGCCGTTGCTCTACTGCGGGCAGGTTTGACGCTCATGGCCATCATCGGAGTCCATTTGCTGCTCGGCGGCAGTCTGGATTTGATTACGTTCGTAACCTTCTTGCTTATAGGCACGAGGATTTATGATCCGTTGACGACTGCGCTGACCAGCTATGCAGAGTTTCGTTACAATGAGCAGGCGGGAAAACGAATCATCGAGCTGCTAGAGGAGCCTGTCATGTCGGGAGAGAAGCAGCCCCCTGCTGGGCATGATCTTGTTTTCGACAATGTCACGTTCGGCTACAATGAGCATGCCGTTATTCAACAGGCGAGCTTAAGCTTGCCGTCAGGCTCATTCACCGCGCTGGTCGGCCCTTCGGGCAGCGGCAAAAGCACCGTGCTGCGGTTGATTGCCCGTTTCTACGATCCTAGCGAGGGGCAGGTGCTGCTCAGCGGGGAAAATATTCGGGAGATGAACCCGGAGGCACTGCTGCGCAAAGTATCTATGGTGTTTCAGGATGTGTATTTGTTCCAGGATACAATCGCGAATAACATACGTGTCGGCAAAGCCGGGGCCACCCAGCATGAAGTGGAGCAAGCAGCCCGTCAGGCGTGCTGCCATGATTTTATTATGAAGCTGCCGCTGGGCTATGAAACGCTGGTTGGAGAAGGAGGGAGTACATTGTCCGGCGGGGAGAAGCAGCGGATTTCCATTGCGCGGGCGATATTGAAAGATGCTCCAATTGTGCTGCTGGATGAAGCGACGGCTTCTCTCGATCCTGAAAATGAAGCCGATATTCAGCAGGCGATCGACCGCCTCATTCAAGGGCGTACCGTTATCGCGATCGCCCATCGGCTGAAAACGGTCATGAATGCCGACCAGATTATTGTGCTGGATCAAGGCCAAATCGTTGAGCAGGGCCAGCATGAGGAGCTTTTGGTCGCAGACAGCCTGTATGCGCGTCTGTGGAAGCTGCAGCAGCAGACGGCAGGCTGGCAGATTTCGTCTTGAATGGTTGCAGGCTGAATGGATAAAGTGAGGCCAAATGGGAATGAATGCCGAATGGAGCTTATCCATTCGGCATTTTTTTTAAAAAGGGAGCAGGATAAAGCTTATAATTAATAGTTGAGATATAGGAACGTGTGTTCTATAATGTGAGGAAAGGATTGGAATAAAGTAGATTGAATTGGAATGAGGGAGGGCTAATACAGAATATGCCGTTAAATATTAATGTGGTTGAACGTATGTAGCATTATGGGGTGGCAGGTTTGAGTACTGCTTTTATTCGGCATGGACAGCTGAGTGCGGCAGAAAGCTTTGGTGTTCTGGAACAAGGGGCCTCGCATCTGGTGAATAACGATACAATTTTCAATGCTTGCTCCATTAGCAGGTTTTTAACGTCCATGCTCGCTATGAAATTAGTCGAGGATAGTCTTCTCTCATTAGATGAGGATGTAAATGATAGGCTTGCTTCATGGAAGGTTCCGGTTCATCCATGGACTGCTAGCAGCAAAGTTACGCTTAGGGCATTGCTTTGCCATCCCCTTACTCAGGCACGGGAACCATTATTATGACGAATACCGATTTGGGCGTTCATCAGTTAGAGGGGATTACCGGGGAGATAGTCTCTCCGTCTGGGGTCTGAGTCAAAATCGGCTTTCCGTCCTGTGAAATACTGGTTAAAGGTCCGTTCCGGTTACCCTGTCCATTCCATTAAAGTTAAGGAAAGAAGATAGTAGGGAATGGGTGGGATATTATGATTCGGAATTTAGGTACGGAAGATGGCCTGCAAGGGGAGGGGCCAGCAAGAAGGGTTCGCTTGTTTCAGGGAGAAGGCCTGCTGGCGGCGCTAGGCATACTTGGCTTTGTGCTGGCAGCGGTATGTGTGGTCTGGATGCTGCTTTATGGTGGCGAGGTTGCGCCAAACGGGGATGTAAGCAAAGCGGCTTCCTTTAATGCAGCATTGGGCATTTTTCTGCTCTCGACGGCGGCGGTATTGCCTTTGTCTGCTATGAGTATAAGGGGGAAGGCAATTTTTCGCTGGTCTTATGTGATCCTCTCCCTATATTCATATTTCGCTGAAAATGTGCAAAATATGCGCGGCATGAATCCGCGTTTTGCAGAAGGCGGTACAGCTTTTGATATAGCTGTGGCGGCCGGTTTTGGCCTCGTGGCCATGCTGCTGATCGTGTTTTATTGCGTGCTGGCGGTTGCTTTCTTCCGCAGCAGATCGTATCAGCTAAGACCGGAGCTTGTGCTCGCGATCCGCTACGCGATGGTGGCGGTATTGCTTTCCTTCGCCGCTGGCATTTGGCTTTCCATTACGGAGAGCCGCCTGACAGGAGGAAATGGGAATATCATCTGGCTTCATGGGCTTGGATTTCATGCTATCCAAGCTGTGCCGCTTGTCGCATGGCTGTCGGAGCGCACAAGGCTGCGTCCCCAAGATCGCCGCAAGTGGGTACATGTGGCGGGAATAGCCTATACCATTGGCCTGCTTGAAGTAGGCTGGCAAACTTGGATCGGTGGTGCCATGCTGGAGTTGTCGCCGCTGCCGCTGCTCGCTTTGTTCTTCTTCTTGCTGTCTATCGGCGCTGGGTGCTATATGTTATGGCAGTCCGTAATAGGCGGGAAGAGCTCAGAGGTGAGCAGCCCATCACTGGGGCACGAGGTATAATAGGTTACAAGGGAGGAGCCTTGCATTCTTGTGCAGAGAATGCAAGGCTGCTCTATGTTAGTTTAGGTATAGTAATGAACATAGGAGGGCTGGGTTATGGATTGGGTATTACATATGAATGCGGCCATTGGCTATATTGAAGATCATTTGACTGATGAGATTGATTATGCGGAAGCCGCCCGTATTGCTGGATGTTCGCTCTATCATTTTCAGCGGATGTTTCCGTACATTATGGAGGTGTCGTTATCGGAATACATTCGCAGGCGGCGGCTCAGTCTGGCGGCATTTGAACTGCAAAACAGCACGGTAAAGGTCATCGATGTGGCGCTCAAATATGGTTACGATTCCCCCGAAGCATTCGCCCGCGCTTTTCAGCAACTGCATGGTACAACACCGACTGCTGCAAGAAGTGCCGGAACGAAGCTGAAGGCCTATCCGCGCCTATCCTTTCAAATTTCAGTAAAAGGAGCAGCAGCTATGAATTATCGAATCGAGGAGCTTGGCGCATTTTCCGTCGTCGGCATTTCCGAGCAGGTGCGCAATAGCGAGGTGTTTGAGACGGTACCGCGTTTATGGGCTGAGGCAGCACAGGCTGGACTGTTTGAAAAGCTTTGGACGATTCGCGCGACCGAGCCCGGTATCCGCGGCATACTTGGCGTATGCGCTGATGGAGGGCATGGGCAAAATGAGTTTTTGAACTACATTTTAGCGATTGAAACGGAGCAAGAGGCTCCTGAGGCTATGGTCCGCCGCGAGTTTTCGCCTTCGTCATGGGTAGTATTTGAAGTGGAGGGCGGGCCAGATCAACTGGGCGGTATTTGGAAGCGGCTGTATACGGAATGGCTGCCTACCTCGGCCTACGGGCTGGCTAATTTGCCAGCTATCGAATGTTATTTGCCGCCAGAAGAAAACCGTAACGAGCTGTGGGTGGCAGTTGAGGCGAAAGCTTAATAGGGGTAACGAAACTGCTGCACGATTTAGCAGGTGATTTGCTCGTATTTCGGCAAGCTAGTAAGTGTGAAATATAACAAAAAAAGAAGCCGTCTTCGCCTCGCAGCGCAGGCGGCTTCTTCTTTCACTTGGGGCATATCTATCCTACTACTTGCTATTTGCTGTTCACTAAATGGTCAGCATGAGTAATACGGTTTCTTCCGGCCGTCTTTGAAGCATAGAGCGCAGTATCGGCTTTATGAATCAGCGTCTGGTCGGTATCTCCTGGCGTAACGGTTGCTGCGCCAATGCTGACTGTAATACTGTGCTCGCCCCAATCGGTAGAAGCTATCGTCGTGCAATATCGTTCTGCGGCAACGATCGCTTTTTCCTGATTGGCGCCGGAAAGAATGATGACAAATTCCTCGCCCCCATAGCGGGCGGCGATATCTCTCTCCCGTGACATCGATTGCAGCAAGCGGGCCAGGTTAGTCAGCACGAGATCGCCGACCGGATGTCCATACGTGTCGTTAATCTTTTTGAAATGGTCGATATCAATAATGAGCAGCGAGAAGGGCTGCTGTGTTTCTTGGAACAAGGCAAGCTGTGCCAGCAGGCTGTCTTGGAAAAAACGCCGATTTTTAAGCCCGGTTAGTGCATCCGTGGAGGCCATCGTTTCCAGACGATGGTTTATCCCTAGCAGTTCCTGCTGTTTAAGCTCGTATTCCGCATGCAGGAGCTCGAGCTTTCTATTGGCTTCATTGGTCGCCTGATACAACTCTTCAAGCTTGGTTTTTGTTTGTAAAATATCCTTCTCGTGCTCGATACGCTTGCGCATCATTAAGACAACGCAGTCAATGAATGTGACTCCGTCACGCTCCTGCCTGACCCCGTTTAGCAATACAGGCACATCTTCATGGCTGCTCGTCCGAAAAGAAAAGTACATTTCATCGACATGTCCATACAATTGAATGTACGGATAAAAATACGTTTGAAAAAACATTTTGTTCGTCACCGACATGGTGGAGTGAATATGCTGACCAAGCAGCTCATCGCGCTCATAGTGCAGCATGTCCAGTAAAGTCTGATTAATTGATTGAATCAAGCCTGCGTCCGAAAAGGAAAAATATCCGCAGGGAGCTTTATCTAATTGAGTATCCATATAAGGGCTGCCTTTCTTTAAATATAGAAAAGGATATGAACCGGTTCACCTTGCCTATTACACACTGGCTAAATATTCTTTAATCATCTGGCTCGTTTCTTCAGGCTGACTTAAATGCGGATAATGTCCGGTCGCCGTCATCTGCCGAAGGACGCTGTTTTTGAGATGAGCATGCAAATAATGGCCTACTTCCACCGGAGCGATACTATCGTCGGTGCATTGAAGAATCAGTGTAGGCACAGATGCATGCTGAAGGCTGATTCGGCAATCGGAGAAAAAAGTGACTTCTGCAAACTGCCTCGCAATATGCGGGTCTCTGGAGCAAAAGCTTTTTTCCAGTTCCTCGCTTAGTTCCTTGCGCTCGTTATTTTGCATCACAATGGGTGCCAGGTAGCTGGCCCAGCCAATAAAATTCATTTCCATCATCGCAAGCAATTCTTCTATATCTCGTTTGTCGAAGCCTCCGTAATAATCCGGCAGATCGTTCACATAGCGCGGAGAAGGCCCAAGCATGACGATACGCTCGAAATATTTGGAATCATGAATGGAAGCGAGCATGCCAATCATGCTGCTAACCGAATGGCCGACGAAAATAGCATCTCGCAAATCCAGCGTTTCCATCACATCCAGCACATCCTGGGCGTAGCCCTCAAGGTCATTATATTTTTGTGAATCATAATTGTGAATTTGCGATTTTCCGGAGCCTACATAATCAAACAATACAATGCGATAGTTGTCTACAAAGCTAGGAACCATATAACGCCACATATCCTGATCGCATCCAAAGCCATGAGCAAAAACAATCGTTTTGCTGCCAGTACCCATTACCTTTACGTTATTCCGTTCCAAAACGTCGATAGTCATATGAAGCTCCTTTCTGAAGCGCCCTGATGAAGTGATAACGATGATTGCAGACTTCTTGTTCATTATATCGGAAAATAGAGGAAGATTGATGATGGGGAGTAAGATTCAATGCTGGAATGCGAGAGTTATTTAAAGTACGGCCTTTAAAATATACAGGACCACTGTACTTAATAGAACTGGTCAACATTTATAACGTATAGATGTATGGGAACACTCCGACAAATATGAAATAGGAGAAGGCTTGCTTCAAAATATCGAAGGCGTAGGCTCCGTTTAAAATAGAAACGGAGCCTACGCCTGGTTGTGGAATTTTCAGGAAATAATAAACAGTTTCAAATATATAATTGAACTGTTTGGCAACACGGATTGCTGAGCAGACTTTGAAACTGACTTTCAATTTTCAGAAGGACGTGAATTTGCATGCTTCTCAGCTCCTTGATTACTGTATACGGAGTAGTTCTATTAACTACGATTATATCCATTAAGAGAAATGAAGCATGGAGCAGACGACACAGTTTGCTGGGTCTCAGGGGTGTTTTTCAGAAAACACGATTATAAATAAATCTTCCAGGGTAAAGGGCGTTCAAAGAAAGAGTGAATTAACAAGATCATATTAATAAAATGGGAATAATTTAATCGCAATTTTGGTAATAAGGAATAAAGTCTATTTTTTTAATACTTTTTTTAAATGTAAAATTAATAATGCAAAGAATAGAGTGAATATAGGGATGAAAATTATGCTTAAACGGTTCCCATTATTGTTTATAATATAAAAAAAAGATAAAATCATGCCAATAATGCTTATTCCAATATTTTCTCGGTTGTATTTACTCATTTTATATTTATTCATTCTATAAAACAATAAAGTTAATATTAATATACAAAATATTAAGTTTATAATTAGCAGTATATTAAGCATATAACCTCCAAATGCATACAATTCAATTGGATTGTATGCATATAAATTTAAATTTGTTTAAGATAACCGTATGCTTTTTCAAGATCTCCATTACATATATTATAATATGTTATGGCAGTTACTCCAGCAATAGCAGCTCCACCACCAGCAGCTATTGCAAGTATAACAGTTTCAATTGTAAATATCGCAGTAAGGGCAGCGCTTGAGAATGCTACCTTAGCACCTTGAAATGTTTTATAATCTCCATAGAAAATATCAATTGTATTCATCGCACGCACAGCATATACATTTTGAATAGAAGATGTTTTCTTGATATTATTTCCTCCTGGAGCATTTTCAAAATTCATACGATCGTAGCATGCCATGGTGTATGTAGAATAGTCTCCATAGTAGTGACAAATAGCTGGAATCCCATTAGCATCATTTGAAAGAGCAGACAGCTTCAAATTGCCTGATGGATTTGGAGTTATGGATATCTCTTGTTTTAATTCTTCGTCAGTCATTTTAACATCATCATGATAGATTTCATTATTTTTATTTACAAAATAATGTTCTACATAGTTTGTGTTTTCATATTCCGACTTATACTTCGCTTCGAACTCTGGGGATGAAAATTCATAATGGATGGTTTGTGTTAGTTTGATTGATGTTCCTTCTTTGTTTATTTTTGTATCAGATTGTATGTTCAAAGTTCTGAGAGCAATTAATTCTCCTTCTTGTGAATAAATTGCTTGAGTCTGAGAAGGAATAATATTTTCTTTTACTATTGGAGCTGTTGCATAAACTGAACTTGATGCTACTAGCATAGAAATAAGAACGATAAAAGAAATAATTGATTTGAATTTCATTGAGTCAATCTCCTAATTGTGTTTTATAGTAATAATCGTAAAATAACTCTACTTAATAATTTGAAATCTCATTCTCACATTTAATTAGTTATTATATCCCAACTCCTTCATGATTTAATTAAATTAAGCCAACTGAAGAAAATAATACCATAATTATATTATTTTGTAAAGAAAAAAGTTCCGAATTTAATTATTTATTTGTACATCGAGGTATTAACGTATTTCAAATATTTTTGGGATATTTGAAAATTTTTTGTATCTATACTGAATTTTTGAAGAAGTTGAGCCGAGTAAGGAGGAATATGTTGCAATTTTTTAAACGATCATGATTGTGTTTCGATCATGTGGTGGTTTTGCTTACCTTAGATAACATCGATTATTTAAAACAGACCGTCCTCAGTTCGGAAATTTTGCTTTGTATGTAATCTTGGGTACTTGTGTCTAATAGAACCTTCGGAAGGAGGTGGTTTCACAGGATATAAAGTTCAAAGCGATAGCATTGAATTTGAAAATTTAGGCGAGCATCGTTAATTACCATAAGAAAATGAATATTCAGATTCATGGTATATAATCGAGTATGGATGTGGAAAATATATTTTTCTAGGAATATTGCGTCTTATATGCCGGAAATGAGGTCTTGACGCTTGTGAAAAGACGGTTACGCAGCATTATTACAGCACGATTCTGGAAGGCTATGCGTTCAACCTGATTACGACTTATCTGGACGATGAAAACAGCCCGGCAGCGTCCATTCAGGACAACTGCCGGGCTGTTTGCTTTTTATATCGTTGCAAGCATGTCGATGCAAGGCTAAGCTGCATGCCTAACGCTGCGATTACCGCTTACCAGAAAAATCTACCTGCCAATACGCTTTCTTGCAGAAGCTTTAAGGTGTCCGCTGGTAGCTCCTGTTCCATACGGGAAAGCACGTCCGCTTTCTTGTAATATTCATTCGACATATGAATCGTCTGATGCTCATTCGAAGCATCCAGACGCAAAATGCGATTAGCGCCATCCTTAGCCGTCCACGGAGTCCATGCTGGCAGAGAGCTGGCATTTGGATTGCCGGTGTAGAGGAAGTTTTTCCAATAACCGTGAATGGCTGTTGTGAGCTCACTCCGTCCTGGCTCATTTTGCTCGGAGAAGTAGCCGTCAGGGAAATAGGCGGCAATGCCGGCTTTGCGTCCGAGAATGAAATCCATGTCCGCGCCGTGCGTTGCGCCGATCAACTGCTGCAGGCTGCTCGAAATGACACCATCCTGTGTGCCCCATGCGAAACGGTACGCATAAACGGCTGGCTGACCGGAACGAGCCGTCAGTACCTCGGCTGCACGCTCCGCGTTGAAGCCGGAATACAGCTCGCTTCCATATTTGATGGCGGCTGCATATTGTGGCCCCTTCACAGGGTCCTTCAGCAGGCTGCCGTCTGCGAAGCCAGCGGCGAAGGCAGGATCACTCAAAGCGAAGGCGGAAAACTCCGTCGCGGTGCTGCCCAAAATCATCGGAAGCTGCGCATATTTGCCGCTCTTTAATACGTCAAAGCCTTCCGCTGGCAGCACCGTGCCATCGCTGAATAAATGCGGGAACGGCGCCATGCGGATGGCCGTTCCACCGAACTGCTGCACGAGGTCCGCAGCAGGCTGCTTGCGCAAATATGCCGCAAGCTGCTCGGCTGTTTGGCCAGCTACCCACTTGGCAGCCGCCGCTTCATCGGCGGCTGTGCCATCCGCAGCGGCCAGCTTCGCCAGCGCGCTGTTCACCTTGGCGTCGCCGTCCGCCGTAGGTGCGGTCGTCATGCCGCCGCTGAGCACAATGGCTTTCTGAAACAGCCCTTGGCTCAGTGGAGAGATGACGGCCGCCATGACATCGCGGCCGCCGGCCGATTGGCCGGAAAGCGTCACATTGGCAGCGTCTCCGCCGAATCCGCCAATGTTGCCTTGCACCCATTTCAGCGCCTGGAAAATATCCAGCAGGCCGTAGTTGCCCGAATCCTGAACCGCATCGCCTGTTGCTAGGGAAGGGTGATGGAAGAAGCCCAGCGCACCTAGGCGATAGTTGATCGATACGACGATGCTGTTCGTCGCTTCGGCAAGCAGGTCGCCTTTGAAATCTTTGCCGGAGCCGGTCATATTGCCGCCGCCGTGCGCAAAGACGAGAACGGGCAGGCTTGTGCTGCTGTCAGCCGGCCGCCAAATGTTCAAATACAGGCAGTCTTCGCTGCCTGCCGCCTTGCCAGCTGCGAGCTGGGTACAATTCGCAGCGAAAGCGGTCGTCTCGAGCGTGCTTGTCCAAGCTGCTGGCGCTTGCGGCACTTTCCAGCGAAGCTCGCCGACCGGTGCCTTCGCATAAGGCACGCCGAGCCAGCTGAGCGTGCTGCTCGCTTCATCCTTGGCGCCTTTAATTGCGCCATAGGCGGTCTGCTGCGTCACATCGGCAGTGAAAGGGGCTTGTGCCGCTTGTTTTTTTATAAGCGCTGCCAGCGTTTCGCCGCTGCTTTTATGCGTTGCTTTCAGCGCTTGCGCCGTTGCGGTTGCAAGCTGGTGATTGGTCAGCTTGCCGCCTGTTTTCAATGCGGCGAGCCCTTGCTTGGCTGCAAACGCCAGCACATCGGCTTCTTTATAGTCAACGCCAGCTTCATAGCCAAGCGCCTTCAGCAGCACTCGGGCATATTCCTGCGCCGTGACAGCCTGCTGCGGGGCGAATAGGCCATCCTTATCTGCAAGCCATCCGAGATGCGGATGGGCTTTCAAATAGTTCACCAGCGGCTGAAGCACTTTGCCTGCTTTCGCCGCATCAGGGATGGAATCGCTTCCCGAATAGCTAAGTGCTTCTTTCTCTAAGCCTTTCAAACGAAGAAACAGCGTCGCTGCTTGTGCGCGGGTCGCCTGCTTGCTCCAATATTTTTCGCTGAGTGCTTTGCCATTGCCTTTAATGATGCCTTGATCCATTAGTGACTGAATTTCGGTGGATACAGCTGCTGCGGCGGGTGCCGCTGTGCTTGCGTAGCTGTAAAGCGGCATGCTTCCGAATAAAACGGCGAGGAGCAAAGCAACGACGCTCAATTGTCTGACCTTCCCCATTTGTACAATCATCCTCTCTGTTGTCATTTACCGTCATACCGTGATACCTGATCGTTTGTTCTATGATGCCCGGTATTTTTTCACAGCCCTCCTTTATGATGCCTTTTCATTATAAGAAGTCAGTTCCGATGCAACTACGACGATAACGACATCTAACATGTTTAAATCCGACTTTTTGTAATCGCTTTCATTTGTAAGTTTGGGTTGTGAAATATATTAGGGTAACTCTAACACTCAATAGGCGGTGAGAGATATCTTATGGCATATACGATTAAGGAGATGGTGAAATAACGGGCATAGTGGCGAGTTTTTCAAAATGAGCGATGAGCGTGAAGTGGATCGTATATCAACTGTTGATCATAGAAAATTAGCTATACATGGGGTAATTCGGCGGATTTCGGATAATGATGAAGGGTATTATGAGTTATTGTGACAAAATAAGCTAAAAAATGGATTGACAATATTTTATAAAATAGGGTAAAGTATAAAATAATTATGAAGCGAAGCACGCTTAAATCCTCCCGGGTTTTTTGCGTGCTTTTTTGCGCTTTATGGGGGGATGGGCTGTGCCATTTTACCTATGAAGGAGTCCCCGCATGAAGAAAAATCAATTTATGTTAACGGTCGTTGTGGCGCTTGCCTTTAATCCGGTTTTGCATGCCCAGGCGGCAGAGGCGAGGCAGCGGCTAAACGATATGGAGGGCCATTGGGCACGTATTCCTGTGGAGCAGGCGGTACAGTCTGGTTATGCGAGCGGCTATGCGGATGCTACATTTCGACCGAATAAGCCAGCTACTCGCGCAGAGCTGCTTGCCGCAGTTATAAAAGCACAGCAGCTTGAGGTGGCCAATATGGATACGCCATTTCTAGATGACAGCGGATGGTTTCGCCCTTATATGGCAGTTGGATTGAAGCTTAGTTTATTGAAAATTACGGAATATGATACAGGCAAGTTTAGGCCGAATCAAGCGATTACGCGCGGAGAAGCGGCGAGGCTCTTCGTTCGGGCGGCGGGTGAGGACAAGGCAGGACGTGCAAAGGGTTATGTCTATATGTCCAAGCAGCTTGGCCTGATGAAGGGTTATGCCGCCGGCAGGATCGGGATGGACCGCAAGCTGACGCGTGCGGAAGCGATTGTGGTCATTCATCGTTTGCTGAATTGGCAGTCAGCGCAGGCTCGCGTTGCGGGCTTGACGGAACAGCCAACTTACGTAACGACTGGGGAGCTGAAGCAGTTGGTTGTGTCACTCGAAAGCTTTTCGGGCGATGTGATGGTTAGTGGGCAAACGGTGCTGCTTAATCCTGAAGGCAACGGAAAACCCGCCGATTACAAAATAACGATGGAGTATGACAGCAGGAAAAAAGCAACGACGATATGGCTATATGAGAAGCCCATTGTACATAAACAGTTGTTAATAGAGCTATTGGCCCGTTATGTGGGGGAATCTGCGGATGCAGCTTACGGGGACGCGGTGAAGTTGGATGCTGGAAAAGCGTTGGAGGCTAGACTGCTGAAAACCTACAACGGAAAGAAAATCATAATGGACAAAAGCGAGGCCGGCAAGAGCTTGGCCATTATGATTTACTCAAACTAATCTAATCGGAAGAAGGCTGAATAAGATGGGGAAAATGGGATCGCAATGGTGGAAGGGCTCTATTGTATTGCTAGTGTTGGTGGCGGTAATGGCTACGTTGTCGTTAACGTCGGTAGATTCTAAAATGGCTCAGGCGGCTGCTCCTGTGTTTAAGGATATTTCAGGACATTGGGCGAAGGAATCAATTGAAGCTGCGGTGAAGGCGGGTATTTTGAACGGGTATCCGGATCAAACGTTTAAGCCGCAAAATCCGATTACGCGTGCGGAACTGCTCAAGGTTATTGCACTGACGACGAAGGTAGAGGCTGCGGCTGCTCCTGCGGGCAAGCCATGGTATACAGGCTATCAGAGGGCGCTGACTGATGCGAAAATCTATGCTGCTGGCGATTTCACGGGCGATCTGGGCAAGGCGGTAACGCGCGTGGAAATGGCTAAGCTCGCCGTACGCGGAGCAAATGCTGAGTACCGCGGCGCAAAGCTGACGGCGGATGAGCTGATGTTCCGCGCCGTGAACGCAGGCTTGCTGTCCCGCACAGGTGCCAAGGCGGAAACGATTGACCCAGATGGGACAACCACTCGGGCACAAGCGGCGGTTATCGTCACGCGCCTGCTGAAACTCGCGGGTGGCGGGAAGCTGTCGGTGGATCAGGGGGCTTCAACAGCGGCGGAAGTGAAGTGGCATAGACATAATATGATTACTATGTTCGGCCAGAATGACTTAGTAAAGTTTCCGCATAGAGTAAATATTGATAAAACGTATGATGTGATTATTGATCAATTGCTGGTTCTTGATCCTGCAGATAAAGCTGGTTTTTACGCAGAATATTTAAAAGGAGCCGATCTTATACTTGGCGGAGAATTAGCAAAAGAAAATCAGGGCTATGTTTTCGCATATAAACTTATTGGCAAAAACTTAATCGTAGACTCTTCTAAATGGAAATTGGTGCAATCTTCATTTTACATGTACACGGAAGGCAATAACGGCGGTGTGTTTTTAGACGATAAATATATCTTCAGTGATGGTACTGTAAAAGAACGTGATGGTTTATTTTTCAACAAGATGGCCTTTAGTTTCGATAAAAAAGATGGTAGCGGTCATAATTACAGATTTGATTTTGCAAGTAAAAAATTTGTTGACGAACAAATTAAAAAGTATGGAGCCTTGCCAATTCATCTGGAGCGATATGGCTCGCAGATGAATAAAAACTCTCAATTTTATTTGACAGAGGTGAAAGATGTATGGTTCAAAAAATAAATTGGAGAGTTTTAATTGCATCATTATTGACTATCGCGATTTTTTTGTCAGGATTGTCTATTCAACCTTCGAATATTTCTGGAGCTCCTACAATTTCAAAAACAATAAAAATTCCATTTAGCCAGGTGCAGAAATACAGCTCCGAGGTAACGTTGAGGGACTTACAGGTTAATCTTAGCTCTGCAGTACCTAATGGTTATCAAATTAAAACTTACGAGATTTGGAAGGAAGTTAGCTCTTCTAACGGTACCAGTCTTGTAAACAAAGGAAAGCTAAACACTGGTACCCCAATAAACAATAAAATTACAATACCGGAATTTGCAGGCGCACTCGTAGATGTCGAGAATAAAGGTTATACTTCTCAGATGTATTTTGCTCTGAATAGAACAATTAACGGGAAACAGTGGTATTTCTCAGCAAACAACAATGTCGAATACTTTGTATCACCACCATCTGACTCGGATTGCTGGGTCAGGGGTATAGCTGAGTGCCCAGGTAAGATGGGCAAAGATATTAATGGTAAAAGCATACCTGTGAAGATCGCAATTGACAGCGCAGGCTGGGCATTAGCTATTAGTGATGGGTTTTCCGGACCATCTACCTATATTTATAAGCCAACTGGAGATGAGATAGGATTTAGTAAGCTGAAATCTAAATCAGTTGATTTAATCAAGGCAGATCCAGTAGGTCCAAGTGCATTTGTAAAAGTTTTAAAGACGGGAAAAGAAAGTGGAACTGACAATAGGGGTTATCTAGAAATTGCAACCCTTACTGTACTTGATAATCCATTACTAGTTCCTACAGCAACAAGAACCGGGCATGCAATGAGTGCGGTTTATAACCTTGACACTTATACAAACTGGACAGCCCAAACCTATCTATACGAAGGAGAAGTTCGACTTACACTCGAGCCAATCCCACCAATAGACCAGCCCTACCTCGACTGCACCTGCAAAGCTGATCCATCTACCGTTACTTTTGCGGACAAAGCTGTTACTGTAAACTCAACAATTACAGCAACCCTAAAGCAGCGAGGCTCGCTCAAAATAAAAAACTGGAAAGTATTCGCTCGCCTTGAAGATGGTAGCCAATATCAAACGCAGACCATTGCTCAGGTTTTGGATACGATCAGTTATAAATTTGCATTCACAATACCGAAAGCCCAGTTGGTTGGCCGAGACAGCTATACCGAGACATTCGTCATGCGGGCAATAGTCACGTTCACGGATGGAACGACAGCGGAGCAGGCCATTGAATGCGCGACCACCGTTACCAAGCCGGGAGCGGCTACGCCAACTGCTACAGCTACTAATGGAGTAACAGAGCCGACGCCAGCACCAAGACCGATACTTGAAGTAAATGCCAACTGGAGTCCAACCTCTATTTTCACCGGCGACCAGGCAACTTTATCGGCGAAAGCCCGAGGTTATACCGATTATTCATGGGAATTAACTGAAAATTTAGACAAATTAAATTTTGATCAAAGAGATTTCTCTCATCCTGCGGTCATATTTAATGAACCGGGCGTTTATAAAGCCACGCTGAATGTATCTAACGACTATGAAAGCCAATCAGATACGGCGCTGCTTTATGTCAATGATCCAAAACCCGTTGCCATCATTTCTGGTGTGACGCGCTGGATTCAGGGAAGGCCGTTCCCACAGCCCTATCATCTGAATAACTCCTTTACACCGTTGTCGGATCGGGGAGTGACGATTGATTTCAACAAGTCGGAAATCCGCTATAAGAAAAATGATAGTGGCACTTACACGACTGGTGTATGGCCTGCTAAAGCACCGGATCAGCTTGGAGCCTATACCCTTCAGGGAAAGGTGCATGATTCTCAAGGGAGAGAGAGTGAATGGGCAGCCTATCCATTGGAGGTTGTACCTGATCAGCCGCCAGTAGTGGAGCTTTCCGCTGCCGAACATGGTGTGCGTCATAACGAAAATATGGTTTATATTGATGCGAGTAGCCTAGATGGCGACAAGCTGGAGCGTCTTTTGCTTGAAGAACGTTACGATGCTGACAATGATGGCAATTTTAACGAGGAATCATGGCGCACGTTATATAGCGGTACGTACAAGGACACGCACAGCGTAAAATATACGACAGTCGGCAAGCGCCAATACCGTGCAACGGTAACGGAGGATTATGGCTTGTTGGCGCAGTCTGCTATTGTGGCAACGGACATTATTAATCGTGCGCCAAGTGTTGATTTTACAGCTATTGGCCTGACCCAGCAGCCAGATCAGGGGGAGAGCAGCGGTCCGCCAGTTACCTTCTACTCTCCGGATTCGATTTTGCGCTCATGGGTCAATAAGACGCCATATGAAGGGGGTACGACGAATAAGGCAAGCTGGAAATCAAATGGAGCTAATCTAACGACTCGTTATGCTCTATGGGCAGATTTTAATGGAAGCTATAATTTAGCGAAAAATGTGAAGCCGCTGCCGGCATGGGAAGGCAGTATCGGCCAAATTTATGCTGGCTACAAAACGACGGTGATGACCGAAGCGGGCTATTATTGGGTTTACAGCTACAAACCGCCAGAGTCTAAAAACTGGGCGTTTGCCATCCGTGATATATGGACAGGCCAGATTGAACATACGTATGTACATCCCGGAATCACTTTCAAAGGGGCATTTTATCAATATCATCCGAGCCAGATGAAACAGGCTTATTTTCTGGAAGAAGGGATCGTAAATGCTTCAGGCGACACGCTGCGTTTATATAACATCGAGACTGGTCAGCTGTTGGAAGAATACCCGAATATTGCGCCGCCAGCTGCGGGAGGAGCAGCAGGAAGCAGCTATTGGGACGACCCGAGCAATAAGGTCATTGGCACAGCTTTTTCACCAGATCGGCAGTTTCTGTATGTCGCGTATCGGGAAAGCAATGGAGGGCGAACGTTTGATATTCGGCAAAAGCTTTATGTTGCTAAATATTCTGTAGCCCAAAAAACACTGTATTGGACAAAGCTTATGCATGCAGGAATAGATATGTGGAATGTTTACCAGATTGGCAGTGTAGATGTGGATGCAAGTGGAAATTTGTTATTGGCTGCGAACATGCGCAGAGGTACGGAGGATAATTGGACGGCATTATTTTATGCTGTAAATCCGAGTGGTCAATTAATAGCCAGTCATGTAACTGGCAATGGCATGCTTTCAGCAATTACGATGTCGACTGACCGGACGAAAAGCTATGCGACCTCCATGCGCTTCGAGCTTGGTAATCATGGCTACTCTCAGGTGAGCGGTGTTCTGTCTTACCATACTGCAACAAATAGCTTTACGAGGCCGGAGAAGAACAGCGGCACGATTGACGATTTGAAATTCCCTAATGAGCTCGCAAAAACAGCGGTTAATAAGCCGGGAATAATGGCGACACCGTATGGATTTTTGATTATGCCAGATGGCTCCATAACGAGAAACGATGATAGAAACCCTTACAGGATGCTTGACCAGTTTTCTGCAGCTAATGTTAAAAGCCCCACCCCAAACGATCCGGTGATGACGCAAATTTTATGGCCTAAAACAGGCTTAATCGGCCCATTTTCACAGCCTTCGGATGAATTTTGGGCTATGGCAGCTGGTGTGAAGCTCTTTAATAAAATCACTTATCAGACATCGGGTGGCCAGCAAGTTTGGGCAAGCTCAGCATTTCAAAAATTACAGCATTGGGCAGGTGTATTGAGCATTAATCAAACACCGTATTTAGGTGCGGAAACTTTTGAGAACAAAGCCTTATTCGTGACGGATGCGATGAAATATTCAGATGGAAATGGCTATGACGGAGTTGCCTTTAGCGGCGCCTCGAACGTTCTCCCAAATGGCTCTGTTCTAGGCTTTGGAACAAATACAATCTATACGGGACCGTATTCAAGCTCGCTTACAAGCAAAAAAGTAGTTATTCCTTTCAAAGGTGAATCAACGGGAGATTTGCCGCGGCTGCTTAACGATACTACGGTTGAAATTGATAGCGAGGCATGGGGCGGACTGCTTTATGATCCAACTAGCATGATGCGCAATCAGGTGCTTGAATTTGATTTATCCATCAATCATTTATCGAATGAAAAACCGGTAGGAGCGGCCATTCAAATTCAAGATGAAAAAAATATGTATGCGGTGGAGTGGATGGGCAGTACACTGACGCTTTACAAAGTGAAGAGCGGAATCAAGACTGTTATGGCTCAGGTCGCGATGCCGAGGAGTGCGGGTATCCCTTATGCCTTCAAGCTGGAATCGCTCGCGGGTGTGCACCGCGTTTCTATTAATGGGGTTAATAAGCTGGAAGCGACGGATGCAACGTACCAAAAGGGATCAGCAGGCTTGATGTCGCTTGGGCAGCAGCAGGCCTCGTTTAGCCAAGTGAAGCGCATCAATTATGGCGATTCCATTCCAGAGGAAACCTATGAGGCCGTGCTTATAGGAGAACAGATTTTATACAATAAGCTATTTAGTGATCCCGAGACAGATGCTAGATTAGCGGAAAAATGGAGCTACGCGCATAATCCAAGTTATTTTGCTAATACGCTCGGCCTTAGCCAATATAATGGAAGAGCTTTCGGCGCGGCGCTAACTTCACTCGACAAGCCCGGACTGTATGCCATCACTTATACGGCACAGGATAATCCCGGTTTGGCTGATTACCGTTTGTTCTCAGAGCCTGTTATTAAATCGCTTTATGTGCACCGCAGGCCAATTGCGCAGCCGGATATTTGGTTTACTGGCACCATTTATGCTGGAGGGGAAGCGCTGGATTATTTGACGCACGACACGTCCTATGACCCGGATGTTCCCGGATATTTGGCGGATCGCTTGTTTCGAACGCGCTGGTCGGACGAGAGAGCTTGGACAATAGGGAAAAGATTGCTTTACAGCCGCCCTGGCGTCGAGCTTATCGTTCAGGAGCAGGTGAAGGACATGCATGGGGCATGGAGTTTCTGGTCGGAGACGAGAGTTTACAAGGAGGCGCTATCTCCAGTTAATCAGTCTAGACCGGAAATGGTTTTGACTTATCCTAGCGGCACATCTTCTGCTCCAACGGTTGTCCTGAACGATCCAAATCTGATGTGGATATACCGGGATAAAGAAAATGATCCGCAGGAACAGTTTTATTTGAAATTAACGTATGTGGATAATGGTCAAACGGCGCTAGAGGTAGAATACCCGGGCGATGATGCGAGCTTCCAGCTTGAAGCGGGCACGATAGATATTGGACGCAAGGTGAAGGTGCAGGGGCGCGTATTCAGTCGTGGAGCGTGGTCCGATGATAGCAATGCCGCATATTTTATCATCGATTCGCCGCCCACTACCTACTTGTTAAGCTACGACGGAGCAGCAGCAGCAGAGCCGATTTATACAAATAACAATCGTCCGGTCTTGCGTGTATTTACCATTGATCCTGAAAATGATCCTATCACAGCAATTGATTACGAGGTATTTTTCCATGCCGCCGGTCGCAAAGTGCTGGATACTAATATGGCGAATGCTGCGACCAGCCATGTACCAACACTTCCTTTGCAGGAAGGTTTGCATTATTGGAAGGCAAGAGCGTATGACAGTTATGTATGGGGTCCATACAGCAGCAATGGCTATCTCTTTGTGGATACGGTGCAGCCGGATGATGTGGAGGAGCATCTTGAAATTAAACCGACCTCGGTAACGGTTAATTTTAATGCTTTTAGCGATGCGGCCCCATCCTCAGGCCATGCGGCTCGGGTCTTTTATATGCAAAAGGTTAATACAGATGGCAGTGTGACAACGATTGACTTGAATGGCGATGGTTCAGCCGAATACAATATGGCTCTGCCGGCGGCTGCCCGTTCGCATCAAATAGCGGGATTAATTCCCGGACAAGCCTATCGATTGACGGTCATAGATACGGATGTAGCGGGCAATCCAGGGAAATATGCGTATATTTATTTTGTGACGAATCGTCCGCCAACGATTAATGTAGACTGGTCTCCGAAACCGATTTTTGAAGGGGACATGGTAACGTTCGAGGCGAATGCAGCTGATCCAGACAAAGATACGCTAGCTCTAAAGATGGAGCTTAAGTCGCCTTCCGGGCAAAAATATGCGTATGAATATACAGTTTCCTATCCTTATGGGAAGACAGGGCCGAGGCTCAAAATGGAGCAGACTGGCGCATGGCAGCTTAGCGTCACTGTAGATGATGGTCTAGCCGAACCGGTAACGATCTCCCAAACCGTACAAGTACAGCCGCTGAAAGTAGCGGGAATGGTCAATCATACGGACGATTGGAACAGCATTCGTAAATCCTATAATAAAAAGCAGAGCGGGGATGAAGAAGCTCCACGTGCATATAGCGTATTTTGGGCAGGAGAAAAGTTCATTTTGGTAGCGAATGCGACAGAAACGGGGACGGATACGAAGCCGGAGCGCGTAGAGGTTGTCATGAACAGATTTCAAACGAAGCTGGAGGTGAAAAATACGGCGGGCACATTATGGGCTGGCGAGCTATGGGATGCCTCCTTCGAAAAGCTTAACAAAGGAACATTAAGCTTCACATTTACAGCTTATTATAATAACGGAACGGTGAAGCAGGATGTCGTCCATGTATCGATTGACGGCACAGTTAATGAGGTTCTGGGCGTTCATCGCGTGCGATAGAGCCTGTTTATATAGTAAACAGTAAAACTGATGTCGATACTCGGCTGGCGTCAGTTTTACTGTTATTCGAGGCTGATATGTTTTTGCCATATGTGAGGTTAAGAAGAGGTGGATTCTATCAGACGCAAAAGCTCATTTGGCTGGTCAATTAAATAACTAGGCTTGCCGGATACCAGCAGTTCCTTAGGATCGAGTCCCCATGTGACTCCGACTACCTTAATGCCGCATTTATGGGAGGCTATGATATCCCGCAGCTCATCACCGACGTAGATTACATCCTCCCGTCGAAGCTTGTTTTCTTTCAAATAGCTTTGAATGGTCTTATGCTTGCCGAACAGACCGTTGGAGCTGCGTATTTCATGCAAGGTGTGAATACCGTGTGGCTGCAGGAAATCTGCGACGTTGTTTGCGGCGTTGGATGTAATTACGGATAGCTTTATGCCGCTTTGCAGCAAATGGCTCAATACCTCTTGCATTCCGTTACAAAATGGAATGGAGGCTACATGCTCGTTATATTTCCGTTTGAATTCCTTGCTGATTTTGCGAAACAGCATAAACCGATAAAAGGGGACGTCAAGCGCCTTGAATCGCTCCTGCAAAGTAAGCTTGCTCAGCTTTTTATATTCCTCTTCCGTTATAGGCTTAAAACGATATTGCACCGCCATTTCATTATAGATGGTCAAAATAGCGGCAGCAGAGTCGGCAATCGTGCCGTCAAAATCAAATATAATATGCTTGTACATACCAGCATCAGCTCCCTTGTTATGCCTATTTATACTATAAAGAGGCGACGATAACAACAAGTATGGTTGACTGCAAAAAAAGAGCAGCATCTGCGGGCAATCGGCAGCTGCTGCTTGCTAGTATGAATTAAGAGCGTTTAAAGATAAGAAAGCCATCTTCAACAGGAATCGTCTGTCCATTGATAGCCGAAGCCTCTTCGGAGAAGAGGAAAGCTACAACATCAGCAATCTGCTCCGGCTGAATGAGTTTTTTGCTCAGATGCTGCTCAGCAAGGAAGGTTTTGAAATCATCGCCGTCCTTGATGATCGGTGTATCAATAAAGCCCGGTGCTACTGCTGTTACGCGAATGCCGTCCTCAGCAAGCTCCAGTGCTGCCGATTTTGTCATCATAATGACCGCAGCCTTTGCAGCCTGATAAGCAAAGCTGCCTTTAGCAGCCATGTAACCGAAGATGGAAGCGGTATTGACAATAATACCTTTAACACCAAGCTCCTTCATTTTCTTGGAAGCATAGTAGATACCGAGATACACGCCAAATTGGTCTACGGAAATAACATGGTTGAAATATTCCGGTGTGTGATCCTCAAAGGAGCGAATATCCCCTACGCCAGCATTGTTGAAAATACCGTCAAGCGTCCCATGCGTTTGAACTGCTATGTCGATCATGTTTTTAACATCTTCGACACTGGAAACGTCGGCGCGGATCGCGGAAGCTTGTCCGCCGGCTTGCTTGATCAATTCCGCTGTTTCTTTAGCGGTTGCTTCATTGTAGTCGGAAGATACGACGATAGCGCCTTCGGCAGCAAGCTTTAAGGCAGTCGCACGTCCAATGCCGCTTCCCGCACCTGTAATAATGATGACTTTGTTTTCAAGCTTCATAGTGGATAGTCTCCTTTTCGGTTAGGTGTTTATCTAGTTGTTATTGTCCGACCATACCGCCATCGACCGTATAAAGAGATGCTGTAACGAATGATGCTTCATCCGACAGGAGGAAGTTCATTACCGCTGCCACTTCTTCCGGCTCGCCGTAACGACCCATAGGTGTTGCCGCTTCATTGGCTTTTTTGAAGGCCTCCGGATTGCCGAAGTTTTCTTCAATTTGACGCATCATGCGCGTATTGATTGTGCCTGGCAGAACGGCGTTGACACGAATGCCAAGCGGAGCAAGCTCATTAGCTGTAACGCGAGTTAAACCGATTACGGCATGCTTGGACATGATGTATGGGGACATGCCTGGTGCGCCCATAAGGCCTGCCAGCGAGGAAGTGTTCAAAATCGCGCCGGATTTTTGCTTTTTCATCACAGGAACGACATAGTGAAGGCCGAGGAATACGCCGCGAACGTTTACGTTATATACAAGGTCGAGTGCTTTCACGCTTTGCTCTTCGATAAGTCCAGATGGGCCTTCGATGCCTGCATTGTTGGCGAAATAATCGATTGTGCCAAATTTTTCAACGGCTTTATTGACGTAGTTTTCAACATCCTCTTCTTTGGAGACGTCTGCTGCTACGATTAGGGAGTTGGAATCGTCAAGGCCAAGCTCAGCAACGACTTGCTGCAAGGCTTCAAGCTTCAAGTCTACTAGGACCAAATTAACTTTACGCTCTACAAAACGGCGGGCAAGCTCTTTTCCAATGCCGCCAGCGGCGCCTGTAATGACTGCGGTTTTCGTTGTTGTTGTAGTAACCATGTTTTATCGCATCCTTATCGTATAATTTAGTCGAGCGTTATGTTGAATGAATATGATGTATGTCTGCCATTACAGGTTACACTTCACAATGTTGTCACGACAATAATCAATACTCTCTTCAGTGTCACGTAGGTGACAGGTAAAGAATATATGTCTACTTTTGGACGGAAATTGAACATATGAAGCTCAATTGTTGATTTTGCTTATGATGTTTAAATGTATTCCAACGTATGCATGTCTTGGATGCTTAATAGGTAGGCAAGATTAGCTGACATTTATTATGGAATATTGAATGAGGTATAATAGAAACAATATGACCTATAAGCTTTGGAGGATGAGCGCATTGGCAACGGAGGATCAACTGGACCGAAGAACAAGAAGAACGCGTCAAGCGATTAAAGCTGCATTCGTGTCGCTCATATTAGAGCGAGGATATGAGGCTGTGACCATACTTGATGTGGCGAAGCGGGCGGATTACAATCGCGGCACTTTTTATAAGCATTTTGTAGGCAAAGAAGAGCTGCTGCAAGAAATACGAAGCGAATTTCTGCTTGGCTTTGCCGAGACCTTG
Source organism: Paenibacillus sp. FSL H8-0537 (assembly GCF_038051995.1). Lineage (NCBI taxonomy): Bacteria > Bacillati > Bacillota > Bacilli > Caryophanales > Paenibacillaceae > Paenibacillus > Paenibacillus sp. FSL H8-0537. The sequence continues at coordinate 891,998 of NZ_CP150290.1, forward strand.
CTCATCCCTTACGAGGGGATGGATCTGGTAAAGGCAGAAGATATTTATCCTTCGGCGCTGCAGCTGTTTAACCATATTGAGAAAAATAAAGATGAATTTCAAGCGCTGCTCTCTGTAGATCGCAGCTTCGGGTTCGAGCTTTACGACGTGCTTCGGGAGTCGATGAGGCGCGATATGCACATTATTATGGATGAGGGAAGCCCCGCTCTAGACTATGAAATAATGCTTAGCTACCAGATGTCAGCTGCAATAGGGGTTATTCTTTATTGGGAAGAGTCAGGCTTTAAATATTCCACGTCCTACATGGCGGATCAGTTAATTGGACTGGTCAATCGCAAAATGGATAAAATCACCTTCAAAAAAAATGTGACTTCTTCATCTCCAACGGTAAGTGTCTATTCCCCTTATAATCAGTGATGCCTAAGATTGGCTTGCCATCTTCTACAGCTGCTGTATAAATTATAATTACAAATTTTTCTATTAATTGATATTGTAGGCTGGTCTAGGAAGATGTATAATTTTTACACGGGTCGTTCCCAGCTTTATCTATCGGGTATCTTGCTTGCAAAGGGGTAGGCTCTTTCAACCAACATAGGGAGGAGGCGCGTCTAATTAAAAATATAGACAAGTATTTGTCGTTAGCTTCGCTTATGTATGTTGAATGACAGTACTACGGATTTGTGAGTGGTTACCGTAACCGAATAGAAAAAGGAGTGAATTAAAGAATGAGTATTCGTCAGCTTTATCCATTTATGAAAGCGCTTAAATTTCTGATTATCCTAAGCTTATTGCTTCCCCTCTATTGGGCAAAGCCTGTGCAAGCGGAGGAAGCCGGAAATACCTTGCTCCAGTTGAGCGATTTCGAGGATGGTACGGCGCAGCAATGGGTTGGCCGCGGCGGTGAGGAGGTTCTGGCTGCGAATGCCGCAGCAGCGCGCAGCGGAGCCTACGGCTTGGCGGTAAGTGGACGGACAAACACTTGGCATGGACCTTCTCTGGATGTGACAAGCCAGCTTGAGATTGGGCAAACGTATGAGTTTATTGGTTGGGTCAAGCTGCCTGCTGGAGCAGCAAACACCAATATTTCAATGTCTCTTCAGCGCACATTGCCAGCGGGTACCCGCTATGAGAATATTGCATCTGGAGCAGTCACAGCGAGCGGCTGGACGAAGCTGCAGGCTGCATTCAAAATGCTCGAGCCGGCCACACAGGTATCGGTTTATTTTGAGGTATCAGGAAGTGCAACCGCTTCCTTCTACATCGACGATTTCCGGTTAGAGCGGCAGCCGGATCTCGGCCCAATTATTATTGAAGAGGACATACCGTCGCTTCAAGATGCTTTTGCCGGAAAATTTCTGCTTGGCTCGGCTTTTACGAATGATGAGCTTCTGACCGAGCCTGACAAACAGCTTCTGACCAAGCATTTTAACAGCGTAACGCCTGGCAATGTGCTGAAGTGGGATAGCACAGAGCCGCAGGAGAACGTATTTAATTTTACGGAGGCAGATGCTGCTGTAGCTTTCGGTGTGCAAAATGACCAGCAGGTGCGGGGACATACGCTAGTCTGGCATGCGCAAACGCCGGATTGGGTGTTCCGGGACGCGAACGGTAACCTGGTCAGCAAAGCGGTGCTGTATGCACGCATGCAAAATCATATTCAGACGGTAATGGAACGATATGAGGGCAAAATATATGCATGGGATGTAGTGAATGAGGTCATCGATGCATCGCAATCAGATGGCTTGCGCCGCAGCCTGTGGTATCAAATTGCGGGTGAAGAATATATTGAAAAAGCATTCGAGTTCGCCCATGCGGTAGACCCGACTGTTAAGCTGTTCATTAACGATTACAATACGCATGAACCGGCAAAAAGCCAGGCGCTGTATAATTTAATTACACGTTTGCAGGCTAAGGGCATTCCGGTTGACGGCGTCGGCCACCAGACGCATATCAGTCTTTATTACCCGACGCTTGCAGAAATAGAAAGCTCCATCATCAAATTCAAAGCGTTGGGACTGGAAACGCATATTACCGAGCTGGATATTAGCGTCTATTCGGATAATTCACAATCCTATGAGACATTTTCGGAGGAGCTAAAAACACGCCAAGCCAATTTGTACAAGTCGCTGTTCCAGGTGTTTTTGCGGCATACGGACACCGTTACGAATGTGACCTTATGGGGCAAGGATGATGCGCATACTTGGCTTCGCACCTTCCCGGTAGCCCGCAACAATTGGCCGCTCCTATTCGATGAGCGATTGCAGTCCAAGCCCGCCTATTGGTCGGTGCTGGAAACGGTCGAGACGCCTGAGGGGCCGCTCGTTCCTGCTGCGCCGTCCGGCTTAACAGCAACAGCTGGCAACGTGCAGGTACAGCTTGCATGGAATACGGTAGCTGGCGCGACCTCGTATACGGTGAAACGGGCGACGACGAGCGGCGGGCCATATACGACGCTGTCTGCTGCTGTAGCTGGCAGCGGATATAATGACACAGCCGTTACGAACGGAACGACCTATTATTATATTATTCAAGCGGTCAACAGCGCAGGCACAGGAGCAGCCTCAGCCGAAGCAGCCGCCACACCGAGCGGTACAACCGGACCAGAGCAGCCTTCTGGTTCATTAGCGGTAGCTTACCGGGCAGGGGATACCAATGCTGGGGATAACCAACTGAAGCCGCAGTTTATTATAAAAAATAACGGGACCGCTCCCATCGCATTGAGCGGACTTACTATTCGCTACTGGTACACGATTGACGGAGAAAAACAGCAAAATTTCTTCAGCGACTATGCCCAAGTAGGCAATAATAATGTGGCGGGCAGCTTCGTCAAGCTGAGCACGCCGCGGACGGGCGCCGATCATTATGTGGAGCTGTCTTTTAGCGCTGGCGCTGGCAGTATTCCGGCGGGCGGAACATCTGGCGAAATTCATACGCGCATTCATAAGAACGATTGGACGAATTTCAGCGAGACGGATGATTATTCTTTTAACCCGCTGCGAATCACTTATGCAGATTATACAAAGGTCACCTTGTATCAAAACGGAAATTTAGTGTGGGGCACGGAGCCTAGCTAAACGAGGAAGGAAGGGCGGAAGGCATAGCGTTGCCTTTTCGCCCTTCCTTATTTAACGATAGGCTGAATCAATCAGCTTGACCGACAAAGGAAGACGATTGATCAGCACATGAATAGGTCTATTAGGGTCTATTCTGTGGCCTATTGCAGCTTAGTTTGCTTGGAGGCTAATTTTTCAGCAATTTCTTCTGCCTGATATATCGTCGTATAGGGATCAGCAGAAAGGTATTTATGAATATCCAGCTCATATACCTGGTTATTTTTCATGGCATCCATCCCCGCCCATATTTCAGGAATATCTTCTTTATCGCTGTTTTCGGACTTCATAAGCAGGAGATAATCGCCTACATATTCCCCAAATAGCTCGGAGCTGATATCCATGCTTTCCTCGCCTTTATCAATTAAATCCTGTTTGATTTTTGTAGCAGGCGTGAGGCCAAGCAAGTCGTATACCGCTTTACCGCCGCGGTTTGCACTTTTTCCAACAATGCCTACATTGGTAAGCCAATTAAAATCGGCTATCGTAAAGGTGGCGCCAGCCGGTACGGCCGCCTGTGCTTTTTTGCGCGCTGCTTCTGCTCTTTGGGTAAACTGCTCATTCCACGCTTCAGCTTCCGTCTGGCGATTCAGAATTTCACCCATAGCGGTCACCTCCTCTTCCATGGATGCATATTCGTCAGGCACGAAAACGACCGTCGGAGCGATTTTGGAATAGGAATCATAGGCATCCTTGTTCCACGTAATAATGAGATCAGGCTCAAGCGCTACCATTTTTTCAAGTGAAACCTGATTGTGATTTCCGATATCCGCTGTTTTCTCCAGAGGCTTGCGCATAAACTCGCCATAATCGAGAAGGCTGTGAGGCACTCCGATAGGAGTGACGCCTACAGCAAGCACATGTCCGATATTCCAATCTACAATAATGCGCTCGGGCTGAGCTGGGATTTCGATCTCGCCAATAGATGTGTTTATCATCCGAGTTACCGGTGTTTGGGCTGTATCCTCCACCTGTTCAGCAGTCTCCTGATTAGCGCAGCCAGCGAGGAATACAGCAAGTGCTAGCATGGCAAGGCATGCCATTTTGTGAAAAGCTTGTTGTCTAAACATCTCGAACCCTCTTTCTAATTGATAACAATTTTCATTTGAATCTCACTTTAGATGAAATTTTTAGATTGTACAATGACCAATTCGGAACGAGAGCATACCCGTTTCGGAACTTGACTAAAGATTGTATTGAGAATCGTTATCATATATGATGAGGATGCACGCCCGTTTTAATGCTAACGATAGGAGCTTTCTTATGGATATAGAGCAATATGCAGCGCTGTGGGACAATAGGCCAGTCCGGCTATTGGATGTCCGGCGTTATGAATATGAGATTAACCAGGCACCTAGCTCCCAAATATGTCCATCCAACACCTTTTTATTTGTCATGCGCGGCCGAGGAATCATATGGCTGGATCAAGAGATGCATAGGGTTGACACCTGCTATGCCATTCATGGCAGCCAAGGGGCGCATCTAAGCGTCATAGCCGATGAGGCGATAGAGCTTTATTGGGTTGTATATATGTTTGTGGGGCCTTTGCCCGTGGATGCTGCGGATTTGAATGCCCACTTTGGCATGCAGCTATCCTATCCTTCACCGCTTTTGGCGCATATGGCGCAGCTGCAGAGGCAATGGGAAAACATTGATTATTTGGAGCGTATCCAATTGACTTCCCAATTTTATCAATGGCTGTACGAGCTGCTGAAGCAAATACGGCAGCATCGCGCACTAGCCTCAGGTCTTGACCGAACAACGCAAATCATTGGCTATTTTGCAGAGCATTATAAGGAGTCGCTAACTGTTGAGCACGTAGCAGCTGCATTTAATTGCAGTACCCGTTATATAAACCGACTGTTCCATAATCGGCTTCATATGAGCCCAGGACGTGTGCTGGCTCAAATTCGCATGGCTCAAGCAACGCGACTGCTTAGACAAACGGAAGCAACCCTGCAAAATATTGCTGAGCAGGTCGGTTACGCGAATGGTTTCACATTGAGCCGTTATTTTAAAAAGAATTTCGGAATCTCTCCCAAGCATTATAGGGAGCAGCTTAGAAAATACGGACCAACCTTCGAAATAGGAGCTAGCGAGCTTGATTCAGCTGTAAAGGTATGGCTAGGAGCGAATAGTGAAGAGCCAGTCATTCGGGGAAACAACAATCCAAGTGCAAGAACGCTTGCTACGCCAATGGGCAGCATTCAGGTTCCGGCTACGCCGAGCCGGGTAGTGGTGGATTGGGATATCGGCCATGTTTTGGCGTTAGGGGTTACACCGCTAGGAGCGCCGTATTCTCTTATCGGGGGCAAGAAGTGGCTTGAGCCCTATACGAATGCGGAGGCTGTGAATATCGGCAATCATAACCACATCTCGCTGGAAAAGGTTCTGGCATTGGAGCCAGACCTGATTATTACCTGGGACCCCGGCGCATACGCCTCGTATGCCCGCATTGCGCCAACGGTTGTTTATCAAAGCGGAGCGTACCAGACAATAGCGGAGGAAATGCAAGCGATGGGCCATATTTTAAATCGACAAGAGGAAGCGGCTGCATGGCTAAGTGAGTTCGTGCGGCGGACAACTATAATACGCAATCATGTAAGCAAATATGTTCCCCCTGGGCGTACATTTACAATAGCTGATCCGAATTGGGGCGAGCACGTCGACCTGATAGGAAACAGCAAGGGCCGTGGCGGCAGAGCTGTCTATGAGCTGCTGGGATTTAAGCCTGCCGAAAAAGTGCGGCGTGAAATCATAGAACAGGGGCTTGAATATGCCCAAATAGACAGAAGGGAAATTAGCGCGTTTCTTGGCGACTATTTGCTCATGCTGAATAGTCCGCATGGCAGCTCCGCTACACATTCAATACTGCGGCATGAGCTGGATAAAGTGTCGACCTGTGAAGTGATAAATCTAGAGTGGAGTAAATATTTTTTATCCGATCCCTTGTCGACATTGCTGCAGGCGGAAGAAATCGCGCAGCGAATTACGGCAGCGGGCCCCATTCGTATGCGGTAATCAAACCAAATAGGACGATTGGGATCTATGATTGCTGAAAAATGTATTCGGATGTTAAACCTTGCCTGAGTTAACCTGTGTATCGATGGAGCCGCCCTGAATAATAATTTGAACGGCAGAAGCGATAATCGGAGCTATTGGCAAAATGACAAGCTTCTCGCCAAAAGCCTCATGCTCCTCCTGTATCGCAATCGTATCGGTGACGACGATTTCACTGATATTTGGCGAGGCCAGCAAATTGTGGGCCCCTCCCGAAAAAAGTCCATGCGTAGCGCAAACATAAGCATTCTCAGCGCCATTTTGCTTAAGGGCATTAACGACATTGACGATTGTATTTCCGGTATCAATCAAATCCTCAATTATGATAGGCGTTTTGCCCGCTACATCCCCAATAATATGCGTTATTTCCGTCTGGTTGTGAGCGGGGCGGTTTTTGATCATAATAGCGAACGGGCAATCCAGCTCGCCCGCAAGCTTTTCCGCTGTTGAGGCGCGTCCTGCATCGGGAGAAACGACGACCGGATTATTAATATTTTTGCTTTTCAAATGGTGGATAATAAGATCGAGGGCGGTTAAATGGTCAACCGGAATTTCGAAAAAGCCTTGAATCGGATCGGCATGCAGATCAATCGTTACGATGCGGTTGGCGCCTACAGTCGTCAGCACCTCGGCGACCAGCTTCGCCGAAATTGGCTCGCGGGGAGCGGTTTTTCGCTCTTGGCGGGCATAGCCATAATAGGGCAGGATCAAATTAATTTTATTGGCCGAAGCACGCTTGGCAGCATCAATGAGCACAAGCAGCTCCACCAAATGCTCATTGACCGGATGGGACATCGCTTGAATGATGAAGACGTCACAGGTGCGAATAGGCTCCTGATAGGAAACGTGAATTTCCCCGCTTTGATGTCGGGTAATGGCCACATCGCCAAGCGGCTGCCCGAGCAATGAACAAACCTGCTCAGCGAGCTTGCGATTGGATGTGCCGGAAAAAAGCTTTATTTTTTGCATCCTAAGCCTCCTAAAGGAAAAGCGTTTCGCCAACTTTTTGTTTTGAAGCTTGAAAATTTAAAGTCACACAAAACGCTGTCTATTGGCATCGTAGTATCGGACATCTCCGATGCGGTCTTTACAGAAATTATTCGCGGCATTGAAGATTTATTCGATGAATTACAATGACGACTACTGGGGGCTTGGATCGAAATACGAATATTGAGCTTAAAACAGAAATTGGATATGCTAGAGAAGATGAAGCAGAGATAGAAAAGGAGCTGAGGGCATGGGCCAATCATTGCGAGTAGAAGAGCTGACAGAACTGAATGAGCATACGTTAGAGGAGTTAGTCGGGCTCATTGTCGAGGTCGTAGAGGATGGAGCGTCGATCGGCTTCCTGCCGCCCCTTAGCAGGGAGGATGCCAAAGCTTATTGGCAGGGCGTATTGGAGCCGGGCACATTGCTGTGGGTTGCCAAGGAGGGAGAGCGAATTGTCGGTACCGTACAGCTTCAGCTGGCGCAAAAGCAAAATGCGACCCATCGTGGGGAAATCGCCAAAATGATGGTGCAGCCCCAGCAGCGGCGCAAAGGCATTGCCAGACTGCTGATGCAGCAAGCGGAGGAGCGGGCTGTTGCGGAAGGACGAAGCCTGCTCATTTTGGATACGCTAGAAGGAGCGCCTTCTAATATTTTGTACCAGTCGCTGGGCTTTACTGAAGCGGGGCGTATTCCGAAATTCGCTCGTTCAGGCGATGGCAACCTATATGCCACGGTATTATATTATAAAGAAATATAGCCCACTTACATATTATGAAAAATATGAGCTAATAGAGTGGGTGAAATAGCGATAATACCCCCTAATAACGAATATCGCCAAAAGCCCAATTAGGAGTTTACCGCTCTTAATTGGGCTTTTAAAAGCATCTTATATTTCATCTGATTAAATATCAACTATATAAAGCTATTACAGCTCGATTCTTTACTGCTCTTTGGCGTTGGCGTTGCCGTTAAAGTTATTGTTACTGGGGCTTCGCAAACTCCCGTTCATAAATCGAGCTGACGAGGCTCAGTACTTTAGCGCTTTGGTCTGTGAATTTCAGCTCGGCTGCTTTGCCATTTATAAGATAAGAGCCGGGCGCTGCAAGCTTCTCCTTGCCGATTGCTGCTTCATAAAGCAGGGAAGCTCCTTTGCTCGGATGTGGGAAAAATAGCTTCATGATTGGCGTTATATAAAAAGGCAGGCCGGACTTTTTTCCTTTTCTAATCGTATTATTGCCGCCCGGGTCAACGCTGATGATGCGAAGCCCTTCAGCTGCAAGCTCCGGGGCAAGCTCCTTTGTCCACAAGGAAAGAGCGAGCTTGGAGGTGGAGTAGGGACCGAACAGCTTCTTGAATTCCGTTGGGCGCTCCAACGTTTGCGAGTCGAATTTCCTCAAGGTTTTGAAAGAGCTGGTCGACGTATTAACGATCGTCTTGCAGCTTCCTTTTTTCAGCAGCTCCTTCAGCTCCATAAAGACGGCATAAGGCGCGACTGTCTGCAAATCAAAATGCTGCTCCCGCCCTTGCTTGGTCATGGACAGCTCCGAAAAGCTTCCTCCAGCATTGTTGAAAAGCACATCAAGCTTTGCTTCTGCTTCTTTCATTCGCTTCAGTGCCTGCTTTAAGCTTGCAAAATCAGCTAAATCGGCTTTATACACGCGGAGCTGGCCCTTGCGCAGAGCAGCTTGCACCTCCTCGTCATCCTCTAGAAAATCGGAACGAATGAGCGCGGCGACATGCCAGCCTTCTCCAAGCAGCCTGCGAGTCAATTCAAGTCCAATTCCATTGTTAGCGCCTGTGATAAGCGCTGTTTGTACATCTATTGGTTTGTTCCTCATCATGGATCCTCCTCTATATGGTTGAACCATCTCAGCAGCTATCCGTTGCTGCTGCTCTTAATGGCATTAGCGTACAACTTGGAGTCAGCTCCAAGTCAAGCGATCCGGCAAAACTTTTTGAAATATAGGGCTTGCAAGTTATTTTAAGAAATGTAGAAACCAGTCGAATGCTGAAACATGTTACAATCTTTTCAAAAGAAAAATAAGCTTTCTAACGGAGGCCATGATGCAGCCATTTACGAAAAGAGTCATTGAAATCATAAAACGCATTCCCTCAGGTGCTGTTATGAGCTATGGGCAAATCGCCGAGCTTGCGGGAAGCCGCAGAGGGGCACGCCAGGTCGTGCGGATTTTGCATACTCAGAGCAGTATTCATCAATTGCCGTGGCACCGGGTTGTCAATGCGCAGGGCGAAATCGCCATTCCGAGTGAAGAGGGGAATATGGAGCAGCGGTCTCGCTTGGAGGAAGAGGGCATCGAGGTGAGTGCGCAGGGCAAGCTGGATTTGGCAAAATATCGTTTTAATCCGGCGTCAGCGGACATAATGGGAGCGTGGGATAACCTAGACCCAGACGATGTCGACCAGATGTTTTAAAAAAATGACTGGATTCAGAGAAACGAGGCAGATAGATGCGTAAAATACAAGCAAGCGGTTCGGGGAGAAAAGTGATCTTAACCGCTATAACGTTCGTGTTATTGTTGACGGCATGTGGACGCTCGGAGCAGCCAGTTCCATCTGCATTGCCAGCTTCCTCGGAATCGCCACAGGATGCGCCTACAGCAGCATTGCTCCCAGAGCAGCATTTTGGAGACAAGCTGCAAATGCAGGACAAGCGGCAGAAGCTGTATCATTTTATAACGACCAAGCTGTCCGGGACGGCTGGCTTTTATACGAATTTGCAGGACACGGAGCAAAATGCGGAGCTGACGACGGGGCATGAAATGCTCAGCGAGTCGGCGGGGCTTATGATGCGCTATAAGGCTCTAACGCAGCAAAAGGCTGCTTTTGAGGAAGAGTGGACCCGCGCCAAGCAAACCTTTAATATGGAGACGGCTTTCAGCTACCGCTTCAGCCCTAAGCTGCAGAAGCGTTATACGCTAAACGCGGCGGTTGACGATTTGCGCATCATTCGGGCGCTGTATGAGGCTGGCGACGTTTTTCAAAATGAAGGCTATAAGCAGGAAGCCGAGAGCTTCGGCATGCGTTTTTACGAGCATAATGTGAAAAATGGCTATTTGTATGATTTTTATGATGAAACGTACAAAATAACGAATGATTTTATTACGCTGTGTTACATCGATTTGAAGACGCTGAGACTGCTGCCTATTGAGGCGGGGGAGCGGCAAACGCTGATCGCTAATATGGAGAAAATCATTAAGGACGGTTATTTAACGGATGAATTTCCTTTTTATGAGACCCGCTATGATTATGGCAAGGGGAAATACAGCTCGGATCATATCAATATGGTGGAATCTTTGCTGACTGTGCTTATTTTAGCCGAAATGGGTGAAGAAAAAGCCGAAAGCATCCGATACATAAAGGATAGGGTTAAGGCGGGTACGCTTTATGGCCAATACACGAAGGAAGGCGCAGCCACAACGGACACGCGCTCGACGGCCATCTATGCCATTACAGCGATGATTGGCTCCGTGATTGGGGATCAGACCCTTTATGCCGACAGTATTGGCAAAATGAATGAGTTCCAGATCGAGGAGGTCGGAAGCCCGCTGCTCGGCGGCTTTGGCGACACGGCTGCTCAGCAGGCCTACTCCTTCGACAACCTAATGGCTTTGCTTGCTTACACTTACTAAAAGCCTTTTTCAATAATTTTCCTTAGCAGAAACTTTGGAGATAAAGGCAAGCGGAGTGAAAGGTTTGAGCTGGAGAAGCGGTAGCGTTCGCATTTGGCATTGGATTTCTACAGCTAAATCAGTTTTAATTCAAGTAAGAAATCCAATGGCAACAGCGATCGTAAGCCAAACCTTTTACGCAGTGATGATCCTTTTTCACCAAATTTATAAACGATATTTAGAAAGAAGGCGCCCAACATGTTATTAGACAGGGCCAAGCACTACGCTCGGCGAGCCTACGCTTTATTCAGCCGATACCTTTCGCCTGCCAGCTTCGCGGCATTAGCAGTGCTCATCATTACCGTCATCGCCTTGTTCACGCCACCGTATATTGGGATGGCAGACAACGGGGACTTTTTTCGTATTTTGTACAGCAACGGTTTATACTTTAACGCTCCTGATTATGACAGCCAATATCTCGGCCACTTTGTAAAGAATTTTGGCATTTTGCAATATTATAATGAAAATGGGACAACCTTTACGTCCTCACAGTCATGGTTTATTCAATTGTCGGTTGCGCTGAATACGCTGCTGGCCAGCAGCCAGGTGTTCGATGTGCGTTTTCAGGCGGCTATATTGACGATTCTTTACGTCATTGCGATTTATTTGCTCGTCGAGAGCCTGACTTGGAAAATAGCCCGTAAATACGGCTATATCATCGCACTGCTGGCGATTTTTATGTTTGGCGACACCGGATATACGGCGTTTTTCAACTCTTTTTTCAGCGAAGGCATCGTGCTCATTATGATGATGCTCGTCTTTGCCTCAGGGCTGCTGCTTTACCGCCGTCGTTACAATGATTACGCGATGCTCGCCGTGTTTACGGTCAGCGGCTTCCTGCTTACGACGAGCAAGCAGCAAAATGCCCCGGTTGGCGTCATTATTGCCGTCATCGGCCTGTTCTACCTGTTCATCCATGTGAAGCGAACGTTCCGCGTGCTAATGCTGACATCGCTCACTGTTCTGATGCTTGCGGGCATTGCAACGTATGTGCTCATTCCGAAGGAGTTCGTCAACATTAACAAATACCATGCGATGACGCGGGGGGTGCTGATGGGCTCGGATGATCCGGAAGGCGCCTTAGAGGCGCTCGGCATGGACAAGCAATATGCGATTTTAAAGGACAGCATTTATTATGAGCCGTTTACGACGGTGGATGTGGATTCGCCGATTTTGGAGGAAAACTTTTACAGCCAGTACGGCTTTGGGGCGATTGTCGGCTATTATATCAGCCATCCGGATCAAGCTGGCAGCATGCTGAATTTGGCAGCGAAAAATGCGTTCAGCATCCGCCCTGCGGCGATGGGCAACTATGAAAAGTCGGCTGGCAAGCCGTTCGGCCAGCAGACGGTCTTTTTCTCCGGCTACAGCTTGCTGAAAGAGGCGCTTGCGCCCAAAACCTTCGGCTTCATCGTCATCTGGATGATTGTCGTAGTTGGCGTATATATGCCGGCTTTCGTAGCGGCAATCAAGGCGCGCAATCTAAGGCGGGCTTCGCGCCTGCCGCTCATCGTCATGATGATGCTGGCTGGCTTATCCGGCATCTTCGTCTCGATTATCGGGGCGGGGGACGCCGATTTGGCCAAGCATGAATTTCTGTTCACCGCAGCCTTTGATCTCATTACGTTTTTGGTCATCGCTGACGGTGTGCGTCGCAGATTATGGCATAGCGAGCAGGAGCAGGATTCGCCAAACGAAATACATGTAGAGAGGCTGGGAAGGTGAGAAGGTGAAAAAAAGCAAATGTAGACAACCATTACCGAAAACGCTATTGAACCTGCTGCTGTTGCTCTGTTTGCTTTATGGTTATTCCACTTCTTCTCTCGCTGCTGCCGCAGATAAAGAGGCGGAGCCGATCCGTGTGCTGCTGCTCTATGACAGCTTGGCTCTTGGCACGACAAAGGCTGGCAATGTAGAGGCGCTGCAGCAGCAGCTTGCCGCATTCGGAGCGGAGGTCACACTCCTCTCTGTAGACGGTTACTCAGGCGGCATGCTGGAGCCGTACAGCAAGGTGATTCTAGTACGCAATGCAGCTGATATGGAGCTGACGAACGCCGCTTTTGTTCAAGATAGGGGAGCCTATCGGGGGGATTATTTTCATATTGGAGAGGAATTACCCGCCCGGCAGCAGGAAGCGCTGCATATTGCCATTGAACAAACGCCGAGCGAGGAAACGATGCGGCTTGCGATTGGCCCGTTCTCGGATGAGGCGGTACGTGTGCAGAATACTCCGTACATCGTGATGCAGATGGCGACGGGCGAGCCTCAAGCCGAGGCATACGGCAGCTTTACTCCCAAGCAAAATGATGGGGCGAACGGGAATTCTCCCTACGCAGCGAGGAATGAGCATGCTGCGTATGTGCCTTATTTTCAGAAGGGGAATTTGAGCGAGCTGGCGATGTCGTATGTGCTGAAGGATTGGCTTGGACTTGCCGAGCCGGGGCAAACCTACCTGCTTTTTAAGGAAATATACCCGTTTTCGGATTTAACGCTTTTGGCCGGGATGGCCGATACATTATATGATGCCGGCATTCCTTTTGCGATTAGCGTCCAGCCGGTATTCAACAATTCGGATTTTCCGGCGATGCAGCGCTATCTGGAGGCGCTAAAATATGTGCAGTCGCGAAACGGCACTGTACTGGTCAATGCGCCTGTCGTAGCTTCAACCATCGGTCAAAATGACCAGACGCTCAAAATGAAGATGACCTATTTCATTGACGTATTAGCCGCTTACGGCATTGCCCCGCTCGGCATGGGGGCGGAAATGTATTGGTCCTACGACAAGGAATACGCTGTGGACGGCATGGGCTTCTTCGATTCGGCGGTGCTGCTGCCTAATAAGAAGCTGATGTACCGCTCGCAGACGAACGTTTCCAAGCCCTTCGCCTCATCGCTTTACAGCATAAGCCCGAGCTTTCTAGCAGGCTTTGAACACCAGGGCAAGGCTTGGGAGCCGCTTCCGATGAATACGGCACTGACGTATGATTTTGCTGAAAATGAAGCACAGCTGAGCGCCGATCTCGCCAGTATTACCGAGAGCTGGATGACCTTCGCGGATTATAAGCAACAAGGCCACGAGGTAAGGACCGAGGCGCATGTCATCCTTTCGCAAGGCTACGGCTTGACCATTAATGGTCAAGCCGTAGCCTTGAATGATGCGCTGCGGCAGGTCAGCTCTGATTATGAATACGCGGATAAGGGAACGGTAAGCTTTACCACCTTGTTTAATGTGCAAAATAAAATTTTTATCGTCATTATTATGGTGTCGCTCTTCATATTCGGCTTCCTCTTTATGATCGGATACCGACTATACAGACGCAAATACTTCAAATAAGGAGACAGCTATGACACTCGCAGACATCCTCATGTTGATTGCCGTTATCTGTATTTGGTCGCTCCTGCTCGTCAATGTGGTGCTGATTATCGCCGGCTATTTATTTTATATCCAGAGCGAAGGGAAGCCTGTACCGGAAATCAAGGGGGAGACTCCCTTTGTCACCATTATGGTTCCGGCCCACAATGAGGGCAAGGTCATTACGAAGACGGTCGAATCGCTGCTGGCGCTCGATTATCCGCATGACCGCTACGAAATTATCGTCATTAACGATAATTCCTCGGATAACAGCGCCGTGCTGCTTGCCGAGGTGCAAGCCAGATACGCAGGACGCAATTTAATGGTTATCAACACCGACAAGGTTACAGGCGGCAAGGGCAAGTCGAATGCGCTCAACATTGGCTTCCAGCAGAGCCGCGGCGAGCTGATTGCCATTTATGACGCGGACAATACGCCGGAGCGCACAGCGCTTCGCTATCTGGTCGGTGAAATTACGAATGATGATACGCTGGGCGCGGTCATCGGAAAGTTTCGCACACGCAACCGCGATACGAATCTGCTCACCCGTTTCATTAACATTGAGACGCTTTCCTTCCAATGGATGGCGCAGGCGGGCAGATGGAAGCTGTTCAAGCTTTGCACGATACCCGGCACGAACTTCATAATGTGGCGTCATATCGTCGAGCGGATTGGCGGCTGGGATGTGAAGGCGATTGCCGAGGATACCGAGATCAGCTTCCGCATTTATATGATGGGGTACCGAATCAAGTTTCAGCCGAAGGCCGTCACCTGGGAGCAGGAGCCGCAAACGGTCAAGGTATGGTTCAAGCAGCGGACGCGCTGGGCGAAGGGCAATATTTATGTCATTGTGAAAAATATCCCCTTGCTGTTTGACCGCTCGGCAACGAATATCCGCTTTGATATTTTATATTTTTTATCGATTTATTTTCTTCTGCTTACGTCGCTCGTTATGTCGGATCTGCTGCTGATTCTTCACGCTTTAGGTTATGTACATACGACAATTGCTGGATTCAGCTCTTTCCTCTGGGTGCTGGCGGTCACGCTGTTTATAGTAGGCACTTATATTACGCTAACAACGGAAAAAGGCGAGCTAAGGCTGTCCAATGTATGGATTATTATGCTGATGTACGTATCCTATTGCCAAATGTGGATGGTTGTTGCCGCCTACGGCTTGTATACCTACCTCAAGGATTTAGTGTTTAAGCGTGAAGCAAAATGGTACAAAACCGAACGTTATTAAAGCTGGAGGAGAGCATCATGAAAATACGCATATTCGTCATTACCTTCCTTTGTATGGCGATGCTGCTGGGCCAGTTCGGCCAGCTTGGAACAACTACGGCAAACGCAGCAGAGGCACCGGGCACAGAAAGCTATAAGATTTCATTCATTACAGCCGACACATCCATGTCGGGTGTAATGGCGACGCGCCAGGACTTTTTTCAAATACCGTCTTATTGGAATGTAAGCAGCGTCACCGTCAATGTTGACTATATGGTGTCGCAGTTGGCCGACAAGGACCGTTCCAGCGTCACCTTGGCAATTAACGGCGTAGCCTTTTATTCGTTCCGCCCAGACCGCGCAGTGGAGAAAAAGCAGCGCCTTAGCGTAACGATTCCGCGCGAGCTGCTGGCGGAAGGCACAAACACGCTGTCGACAGTAGGAAGCATCGAGACGATCGTCAATGATCAAATTTGCTCGCCAAACGAGGCGCGGGACAATTGGCTGCAGCTGTACAGCAGCTCAAGCGTCGATGTTCGTTATGTGAGCAAGCCGCTGGACGGCTCCATCCGTGATTTTAATGAGCGGTTTACGGGCCTTGATACGGGAAGCAAAAGCTTGAATACCATTGCAGTGCCGAAGCAGGCAGCACCTTCCGAGCTGGAAGCGGCGGTCTATGCGCTGTCGGGCTTTGCCAAGGCGAATACGCTTCAGGACAAGACGATTCCGCTGCTTGCCTTCGATGATGAATATTATTCGGGCAAAAAGCTCGTAACGGCTGTTGCTTTGTATGATCAGCTCCCAAGCGGGCTGAAAACAGCCGTTGGCACGCCTGATTTGAACGGCAAAGGCTTAATTCAGCTCGTGCGCCAAGGCGAGCAATGGACGCTCGTTGTGACCGCGAAGGATGAGGCGCTGCTGGTGAAGGCGAGCCGCCTTGTGGCGAATCAGGCACTAATGGCCCAGCTCGATAGCGACCGCAAAATCGTTGACGAGAGTACGGATGTATCGACGCCTGTGGTCAACATTAGCCGCAATGTCGTATTGACCGAAGCAGGCGATGAGCTGAAGGGGCCGCGCCATCAGGAAAAAGCTTATTTTGTTTCGCTGCCGGCCAACCGTTCCATCGCTGACGCAAGCAAAATCAGCCTCGATTTCCGCTATGCGAAAAACCTGGATTTTGATCGTTCAATGATGACTGTGCTCATCAACAATACACCAATCGGCAGCAAGAAGCTGACGGAGGAGCTGGCTAATGGAGACTCCATTACATTGCCAATTCCCAAAAATCTGAATATTTCCGGCAACTTCTCTGTCGTTGTCGCCTTTGATCTAGAGCTTTCAAATGCCGTTTGTGTGCAAGATCAGAACCAAATGCCATGGGCCTTTGTGACGAAGGATTCGCTGCTCCAATTGAATACAAAGGATCGGACGGAGCTGTTGTTCAACAATTATCCGTATCCTTTCTTGCGGGATGGCGCATTTAATCAGGTAGCGGTTGTACTGCCGAAGGAGCGCGATTCCTATACGTATCGTACAGTAGCCAACCTATTTAATTTACTAGGCCAATATGTGGAGGGCAATACGGGAGACGTTCTCTTTTATAACGATGATGTTGCTGCTGATGTGTTGAAAGCCCGAAATATCATTGCGATTGGTACCTTCCAAAGCAATAAGGTCATTCGTGATCATAATGATGCGCTGTACTTCAAATATGATGCGAATGGCGCAGGCTTGCAGTCCAATGAGAAAATGAGCATTGACTCCGATTATGGCAAGCGCATCGGGACCTTGCAGCTGATTGATTCTCCGTATGAGGCGGGACATGGCCTGCTCGCCGTTACCGGGGCAGACTCGGAATATTATTATTTAGCCTCCAAGCTGGTCGCCAGCCAAGGGACGGTATGGAAGGTGTTCGGCGATGGCGTATCGACGGACAAGGACGGCAATATAAACGCATTTCGGTTTAAAAAAGAGACCGAGCCGGAGCAATCCTCCGTCATTAGCAATGTGATGGAGCGCACCGATGTGCTCAGCTTCGTGATCGCGGCAGCGCTTGTCATGGTGCTGGTGCTCGTATCACTGATCTTCCTGGCTCGCAAATATCGCAGAAGACGGGGTGAGCGCGATGAGGCGTAATCAGAGCAGTCTTATTTCCGATGCCGGCTTTCTGCTGCTCATCGTTGTCAGCTTCATTAGCATTGTATTTACAGCGGGAGATCCTGACCGTTATTTGCAAAATATTATTTTTCTAAATGTCGCTTTTCTGATTGCGATTATAACGTATTTCACGAATGTGACGACGGGGCTGATTCTCAACATTCTCTTTATTTTTGGCTTCGGTACCTACACGTTGTATGGAACGCTAGTAGGGGGAGATACGATCAGCAGCGGCAATTACTTCTGGCTCGTCATGACGCCGGTGTTTACGCTGGTGACATGGATGTTTACGCTATCGGCCCGACAGCTCCAAACGGAAAATGAACAGCTCAATAAAACAAACAGCCGATTGGCGACGATGGATGAAAATACGAATCTGCGCAACAGCCGCTCGTTCCAAAATGACGCCGCCGTCTTCATGGCGCTGTCCACTCGATATCAAATTCCGCTCACGCTGCTTGTCGTGAACGTGAAATATTGGGATGAGCTACGGCGGATGGTCAGCGAGGAACGGATGACGGAAGCGATCTTTGAGCTTTCGCAGATGAGCCAGACGAGTATTCGGACAAATGATTCGATTTATATGCTGAGCAAGGATAATCCGACTTGGGGACTGCTGCTGTTCACAGACCGCCAAGGGGCCAATATCGTCATCGAGCGTTTGCGGCATAAAATCCAGGAGTTCAACTCTGCCGAGTTTTCAAGTAAATACAAGGTGGAGCTGAGCTTGAAGATCGGGGCGCTGCAATATGATCCCGAGACGATCCCGGCGCCGCTTGATTTTATCGTACAGGCGCGGAAGCAGCTGGAGTATGATGTGTAAGCTGGAGGGATAGTGGAAAGACGAATGCCGAATGGATAGCGGTTGGGTATAGAGTAGGTTATAGAGAAGGTTATAGAGAATCCCTTGAAATCAAGGGGTTCTTTTTTTCTGGTGATAACGGGGTTAATAAATAATTTCAAACCCAGTGCTAGAGTTACGCACTGGGTTCACTCATCGGAGGTGGAATGAATTTTGTGTTTCTTTCTACATATAGCTACAAATGATAAAATACCCTCAAGCACATTAACTCATTACCAACAAAAACATGATATCCATTTAGACCAAATTAATGAATATCTCAATGTTACTGTACCTCAACATTATTACCTTATACACAGACAGTGCTCTTGTGACTTTATTAGAGAGATTAATAACAGTTATAATGAACTCTCGATATTATTTAAAGGTCTTTCTAAGCCATTTGATATGATCCTTCTAGATGCAACTATAACTCCAGATACTAATACGCATCTTAGTGAGATTATTACAAATAGACAGATAACAGAATCAGTAAGTCTGAATGATTTTTTGATAAATTACCCAACTATATTAACTGTTTCGAAAATTTATACAATCGTTTATTCAGAGTCTATCCCTTTCTAATATATTTTCGCTTTCGTATGATGAGATCAACCATTTTTATCTGGTTGGTCCTTTTTGTTCTAACATACTTTTTCATCCTACTAGTAATACAACGGCTTGCTTGTGATTAGGCACTTGAATTATGCCTAATCTTCGGTAACAAAGGACAAGGTCTTCAATGATCCAATCCTCATCAACGATGCGAGCTCATTCTATTAGAAATCAGGGCACTTTCTTATATGTTTAGGAGTCTATGTCATCGTAATTTAGGTTGAAGTTCAATTTAAAATCAATAAAATCTATATTTACAATAAAATGTCGAATATTAAGAAGGAATGTAAATATGAATGTAGAATAGTTAAAAATGGAATTTGATTTCTGGTTGATGTAGGAGGCGGTAGCAGTTGCTTACAGGCAGGCTTCATATGGCTCAGGCAGAGGAGAAGCATCATTCATTTCTATATCGCGTTTATGCGAGCACCCGAGAGGAAGAAGTAGGGGCATGGGGCTGGGAGGAATCGTTTCAACAGGCCTTTCTTCGCATGCAATATGATTTACAGAAGCGCTCCTATGAGGCACAGTATCCAGATGCAGAGAACTATATAGTAATGAAGGATGATTTCCAAATCGGAGTTTGTACGCTTGTTCGCAAGGTGGATAAAATGATACTCGTTAATGTGGCACTGCTGTCTGCTTTTCGAAATTCCGGCTATGGCACGTATTTGCTGAAGGAGCTTCAGAATGAAGCAACCGATAGAAAACAGCCTATTCAACTGCATGTGATGCAGGGCAATGTGGCACAGCGTTTATACGAAAGACTTGGGTTTCACATGGTGGAGGAGCAAGGGATGCATATGTTGATGGAATGGAAGCCCTAGCAATTCTGGAGACAGAGCAGTACCCTGACTTGCCTATCATGATTCAATGAATATCTATGAACAATCGGGGGGATTTAGACAATGAGCGAGGCTTATCTTGGTGAAATTCGCATGTTCGCTGGTAATTTTGCTCCAGTGGGCTGGGAGAAATGTGAAGGTCAATTGATAAATATTTCAGAAAATGATGCTTTGTTTGCATTATTAAGCACTACCTATGGTGGCGATGGTCATACAACCTTTGGATTGCCAGACCTGAGAGGAAGGCTTCCTATCCATAAAGGCTCCAATCAAGGCTCCACTTACTCGTTAGGCATGATCGGAGGGACAGAAAGTGTTACGCTCCAAGCCTCACAATTGCCAGCCCACACACACACCGCTATAGCAGCTCAAGCTGCCGGAAGTGACGCTTCTCCCCAGAATAATACTTGGGCGAAAGCAGCTGTATACTCCACAGGTCTTGATGGCAACAACAACCCACTTTCACGTAATCCTTTGAATAACAATAGTACTTCATACTTAGGAGACAGTCTGCCTCATAGTAATATGATGCCATCCGTGACCCTGTCTTTCATTATTGCCCTTCAAGGCATTTTTCCATCACAGTCTTAGTTATTTAATAGATTTAGCACTTTAAATATAGGAGGATGAAAATGCAACCATTTCTTGGTGAAATTAGAGCATTCCCATATGGATTTACACCGAAAGGCTGGGCTGCCTGCAATGGGCAACTCCTACAGGTTTCAGGAAATCAAGCTTTATTTTCGCTTCTTGGCACGTATTATGGCGGGGATGGCAACAATAATTTTGCCCTTCCGAATTTACAGGGGAGAGTTCCCGTTCATGTTGGACCGAAAGTTCCGATTGGCAGTGCGGCAGGAGTAGCGGCTCATACCTTAACGGTAAACGAAATGCCTATGCATACGCATCAGCTCGCTGCTTCTGTGGAAACGGCGGATCAAGTAAATCCATCAGGAAATGTATGGGCGAATACACCTATTACACCTTATGCTCCTATGTCGTCGGCGAACGTTCAAATGAATGCAGGAGCTATTGCAGTAGTGGGCGGCAGCCAGTCGCACAACAATATGCAGCCCTTTTTGGCGTTGAATCTTTGTATCGCTATTGTGGGCATTTACCCATCAAGAGGTTAAAGGAGGCAGTTTTATTATATGGATGCATATATAGGTGAAATACGCATTTTTGCGGGGAATTTTCCACCGATGAACTGGGCGCTTTGCAACGGAGATATTTTAACAATTCAAAGGTTTTCTACTCTGTTTTCTGTGATTGGCAACCAATATGGCGGGGATGGACAAAAAACCTTTGCTTTGCCAAATTTAGTGGGTGCGGCTCCTATGGGACAGGGAACAGGCCCTGGGCTTACGCCAACAACGGTAGGCGAGCAGAGTGGAGACGCGGGAGTCACACTTTTGACTAGTGAAATGCCTCGGCACACCCATAATGCAATCGGAATTACAGCGCAGCAGAACTCCGATGATCCAGCTAATCATTATTGGGCGGAGACGAGCGGAGAAGGGCGGCCACCAGCTCAGCGACCGCTCTATAAATTAGCCAATAATACGTTAATGAGTCCTCAAGCGCTTGCTCCTACAGGTGGAAGTCAGCCGCATAATAATATGCAGCCATATTTGGCCATGAATTTCATAATATGCATTAATGGAGATTATCCTCCAAGACCCTAGATGAAGCAAAGGCTGACCAGTAGTGGATTATGATGGAAGTCTCTTTTATTGAAAGAAGATTGATTTTTTATGGCGGGTGCAGGAAATCTCGGCAGATGTCTGAGAGAGCACCCGTTTTTTTGAGTGGGAGTAGAAAAAAATGGAAAATAAGCGAAAATTTCTATTAGAATAAGGGGAGATGCGGTTATGAGGCATCAATTAGTGGGGCAGAACAGAGGCAAAGTGAAGATGAAGCAAGGAGAGTTTGGCAGTCCGATCAGGCGAGTTGCTGTGTTGCTGCTTGTGCTTGCTATTATGTTTAATCTGCTTCCAGCAAGTTTGAATGCGGCTTCTGGGACAGCGGATGGGACTTATGATTTTGGTGATAACTTAGGGGCAAATAATTCAGGCGGATCGGGCTTCAAGAAGCAGGGAGATAAGTTTGTCGTAACGAATGGCTTTGCAAAGGAAGGAACTTCTTTATGGTCGGAGCATTTGCAGAGTTCAAATACGACGGGCGAGCTTGTCATTAAGGCGGAAGGGCAGAACGTGCTAGGCAGCTTTACCTTTAGAGATTTAGGTATTTCTGGATATTCCAATTTGACGAGTCCGAGTCTTGATTTGCTCACTCTTACTTTAAAGGATGCTGGAGGGGCAGAGATTGCTACGCACTCTAACACAGGTAACGTTAACCTGCGTGAGGATAATGTGAACAAGAAGTTTCAAATTTCGACTTTATTAGGAAATGGAGCCTCGTACAACTACTCGAATGTTGCTTCTGTAACGCTTCAATGGCGCTTTGCAAATTCTCTCGCGCCATCCAACTTGAATATTGATGACATCACGCTAACGAATATGATTAGCCCTATCCCTCAAGACACGCCTACATTTAATCCGGCGGCGGGAGCAGTTGCGTTTGGAACAGCGCTGGAAATTGTATCGGCAGGAGCCGATCATATCTACTACACGACGGATGGAAGCACGCCAGCGACGGCGGTAAGTGGCTCGACGCTGGAATATAATGCGGCAGCGAAGCCAACAATTAGCGCAGCCATGACCGTGAAGGCGATTGCGACGAAGATAGGCAAATCAAATAGTTCTGTAGGTAGCGTGAGCTATACACAAGCGCCAACAGCGAATTTGACGGGTCTGGCGCTGAGCGGCAGTCCGAGTGGCTTTACTTTTGCTGGCGGCACGTATACGTATAACGGCGTAACGGTAGCGAGTGGTGTGGCGAGTATAATGGTTACGCCGAGCGGAGCAGGCACGCTGACCGTAGACGGAGCAACCGTAGCAAGCGGAGCAGTGTCGTCGGCGATTATGCTTACGCCGGGAGTGGAGCGCACGATTACTGTTGTAGCAACAGAAACGGGAAAAAGTGCAAAAACGTACGTCATTAAAGTGACACGCGAGCAGGAAACACAGGCAACGCCAACATTTAATCCAGCGGCGGGAGCGGTTGCTTTAGGTACGGAGCTGGAGATTCTGTCAGCGGGAGCCGACCACATCTACTATACGACGGATGGAAGCACGCCAGCGACGGCGGTAGGCGGCTCGACGCTGGAGTATAATGCGTCAGCGAAGCCGACGATTAGCGCAGCGGTGACCGTGAAGGCGATTGCGACGAAGACAAACAATCTGGACAGCGCGATTGCGAGTGCAAGCTACACACAGGCTGCAACAGCGAATTTGACGGGCCTCGCGCTGAGCGGAAGTCCGAGCGGTTTTGTGTTTGCTGGTGGGACTTATGCATATAACGGCGTAACGGTAGCGAGTGGTGTTGCGAGCGTAACGGTAACGCCAAGTGGAACTGGCACACTGACCGTAGATGGAACTACGGTAGCGAGCGGTGTAGCTTCATCGGCGATTACGCTTACGCCAGGAGTGGAGCGTACGATTACCGTTGTAGCAACAGAAACGGGAAAAAGTGCAAAAACGTACGTGATTAAAGTGACGCGCGAGCAGGTAGCGCAGGCAACGCCGACGTTTAATCCAACAGCGGGAGCAGTCGCTTTCGGTACGGAACTGGAGATTGTATCGGCAGGGGCCGACCACATCTACTACACGACGGACGGAAGCACGCCAGCGACAGCGGTAGGCGGTTCAACGCTGGAGTACAATGCAGCAGCGAAGCCGACGATTAGCGCAGCGGTGACCGTGAAGGCGATTGCGACGAAGACAGACAATCTGGACAGCGCGGTTGCGAGTGCAAGCTACACGCAGGCGGCGACAGCGAATTTGACAGACGTTGAGCTGAGCGGTGCGCCAAGCGGCTTTGTGTTTGCTGGTGGGACGTATGAATATAACGGCGTGACAGTAGTGAATGGTGTTGCGAGCGTAACGGTGACTCCGAGCGGAACAGGGACGCTGACCGTTGACGGAACGACAGTAGCGAGCGGGGTAGCTTCGTCAGCGATTACGCTTACGCCGGGAGTAGAGCGCACAATTACCGTTGTGGCAACGGAAACGGGAAAAAGTGCAAAAACGTATGTGATTAAAGTGACGCGCGAGAAAGTAGCGCAGGCAACGCCGACATTTAATCCAGTAGCGGGAGCAGTGGCTTTCGGTACGGAGCTGGAGATTATATCAGCCGGAGCTGATCACATCTATTACACGACGGACGGAAGTACACCAGCGACGGCTGTAGGCGGCTCGACGCTAGAGTATGATGCGGCAGCAAAGCCTACAATTAGTGCAGCAGTGACCGTGAAGGCGATTGCGACGAAGACAAACAATCTGGACAGTGCTGTAGGCAGCGCAAGCTACACGCAGGCAGCGACAGCGAATTTGACAGACGTTGAGCTGAGCGGCACGCCAAGCGGTTTTGTGTTTGCAGGCGGGACGTATGCGTATAACGGCGTGACAGTAGCGAATGGTGTTGCGAGCGTAATGGTGACTCCGAGCGGAACAGGGACGCTGACCGTTGACGGAACGACAGTAACGAGCGGGGTAGCTTCGTCAGCGATTACGCTTACGCCGGGAGTGGAGCGCACAATTACCGTTGTGGCGACGGAAACGGGAAAAAGTGCAAAAACGTACGTGATTAAAGTGACGCGCGAGCAGGTAGCACAGGAAACGCCGACATTTAATCCAGCAGCGGGAGCAGTGGCTTTCGGTACGGAGCTGGAGATTATATCAGCCGGAGCTGATCACATCTATTACACGACGGACGGAAGTACACCAGCGACGGCTGTAGGCGGCTCGACGCTAGAGTATGATGCGGCAGCAAAGCCTACAATTAGTGCAGCAGTGACCGTGAAGGCGATTGCGACGAAGACAAACAATCTGGACAGTGCTGTAGGCAGCGCAAGCTACACGCAGGCAGCGACAGCGAATTTGACAGACGTTGAGCTGAGCGGCACGCCAAGCGGTTTTGTGTTTGCAGGCGGGACGTATGCGTATAACGGCGTGACAGTAGCGAATGGTGTTGCGAGCGTAATGGTGACTCCAAGCGGAACAGGGACGCTGACCGTTGACGGAACGACAGTAACGAGCGGGGTAGCTTCGTCAGCGATTACGCTTACGCCGGGAGTAGAGCGCACGATTACCGTTGTGGCAACGGAAACGGGAAAAAGTGCAAAAACGTATGTGATTAAAGTGACGCGCGAGAAAGTAGCGCAGGAAACGCCGACATTTAATCCGGCAGCGGGAGCAGTCGCTTTTGGCACGGAGCTGGAGATTCTATCAGCGGGAGCCGATCACATCTACTACACGACGGATGGAAGTACGCCAGCGACAGCGATAAGTGGTTCAACGCTAGAATATAATGCGGCAGCAAAGCCAGTCATCAATTCAGCAATAACCGTGAAGGCGATTGCTACGAAGGCCGATTATTTCGACAGTGACGTCGAAAGCGTTAGTTATACGCAAGCAGAGGCAGCAGACCTCACTAACCTTGTATTGAGCGACAGTCCAAGCGGTTTTGGGTTTGCCAGTGGTACGTATGATTATATCGGATTGACAGTTCCATATAACGTTTCCACTCTAACAGTGACGCCAAGTGGATCTGGAACCATTAAAGTGGATGGTTCGACAGTAACAAGCGGAATCGCTTCTCCCCCAATTAGTCTGAATGCTGGCTCAGAACAGACTGTCACAATTGTTGTAGAAGAAGCAGGGAAGCTTTCTAAAACCTATACGGTGAAGGTGACGCGCTTAAATATTCATACGCCTGGCGTACCTACTGGTGTCGCAGCTGCTCATGGCAATGCACAGGCAGTCGTTAGTTTTACTGCCCCTGTCGACAATGGGGGTAGCCCCGTGAAAGGGTATGAAGTGACAGCGATGCCAGGAAATGTTACAGTTTCTGGTATTAGCAGCCCAATAACGGTGACGGGACTTACGAACGGGACCAGTTATACGTTTACCGTAAAAGCACTCAATATTGCGGGCAGCAGTGCTGCATCTACTCAGTCTAACGCGATAACTCCGACTGCTCCTTCGAGCGGTGGAAGCAGTGGTGGAAGCACAAGCAATCCGAATACGCCAACGAATAAAAGCATTAATGTCTTAATAAACGGAATCGTGTATAACATAGGCTCGACTTCAACTGCAATGGTCAACAATCAAAGCGTAACGACGTTGAGTGTGAATCAGGAAGCCCTAAAAGGCAGGCTTGCAAATGAAGCAAGTGGAGTTGTTGTTACGTTTCCTGTGGATATCCAATCAGGTGCGTTGATCGTGAAGCTAAATGGAGATAATGTGAAGGCGCTGGAGCAAAAGCAAGCCCTTGTCAAAATTCAAACAGGTAGCGCCACTTACACTCTGCCTATAGAGCAAATTACGGGTTCTCAAGTTATAAGAGAGCTGCTTCAGCAGACAGGGCTGGAACAATTGGAGTTTCAAATTGAGCTGGCAGCATTAACTCCAAGCAGGCTGCAGGAAGTGAAATCAGCCGCTGCAAAGGGTGGCTTTGAGCTTATTGGAGAGCCGTTTGATTTTACAGTCAGGGTCGTAAATGGGGCGACACGGCAGGAGATTGCGAAATTTAATACTTATGTAGAGCGCGAAATAGCGATTCCAAGCACCGTTGATCCACAGCGAATTACAACGGCGATTGTGATTGAGGCAGATGGTAGCATTCGCCATGTTCCAACTAAGGTCGTACAGGCGAACGGCAGTTATTGGGCGAAAATATATAGCCTGACTAACAGCACATATGCTTTGGTCTGGAATCCAGTAGAGTTCCAAGATGCTGCTGGCCATTGGGCGCAGCAGGCAATCAATGATATGGGCTCTCGGATGGTCATCAGCGGGGTTGGTGGTGACCGCTTTAATCCAAATGCCTCGATTACCCGTGCTGAATTTGCGGCTATTATCGTAAGGGGTCTGGGATTGAAGCTGGAGACCGGAGCATCCGGATTCTCTGATGTGCAGACCAGCGCTTGGTATAATCAGGCGATTCAAACGGCTGTTGCCTACAAGCTGATCAATGGTTTTGAAGACGGAACCTTCCGGCCCAATGAGCCCATAACCCGCGAACAAGCGACGGTCATTATCGCAAAAGCAATGGCCATCACTGGACTGAAAGCGGGATTGTCAGCGGCAAATGCTGACGATATTTTACTGCCTTATGCTGATGCGAATGAAGCGGCAGCATGGGCAAGAAGCAGTCTTGCAGACAGCCTGCAGGGCGGAGTTATTTCAGGCCGCTCGGGTGCGCAGCTGGCCCCTAAAGCTTTTATCACTAGAGCGGAAATTGCCGTTATGGTGCAGAGGCTGCTTGCCAATTCGAAGCTGATTTAAAAGATTGAAATATGAAGCAGCCCCTGGAGACTTATGTCTTCGGGGCTGTTTGCGCTGCGGCGAACGCCTGCACTGGGTCACGGGTATCCAGCTTGCTGTAGATGCTGCTGACGTCATTTTTCACCGTTCCGAGGCTGATAAATAACGTATCCGCAAATTGCGGTGCTGGATGTTTTACCTATTTTTTAACAAATACTTGACAGAAAAACGTATTAACCGCATAATACACTTAAAGTGTATGAACTACTTGGTACACACGCTGGAACAAGAATGAGAGGTAACGGGATGAAGACAAATGAAGGCTGGACGGAAGTCGCTTTCAATGGCCGTGACCCGGTCTACTTGCAGGTCGTGAAGTTTTTTAAGGAGCAATTGGTCATTGGGAACATGGAAGCCGGACAAATCATTCCTTCGCGAAGGGAGCTCGGCGCACTGTTGAAGATTAACCCCAATACGGCGCAGAAGGCTTATAAGGAAATGGAGGAACAGCAGTTGATCGTAACAGAAGGAAACTCGCCAAGCCGGATTACTATGGACGAGAACGTATTGCGGGCCATTCGCGCAGAGCTGATTGGCGAAGCTGTCGAGGCTTTCGTTGCCTCTGTTCGTAAAATCGACGTTCCGGTAGAGGAGCTGCTGGAGCTGGTCAAGCATAAGTATACAGAAGATAAGCAGTTGAATGGCGACAAGCAGGGAGGAGGGGCGCAGCATGATTGAGGTGAGGGATATCCATAAAAAATATCGTCGGCGCAAGGTGCTGGACGGCGTCTCCTTTCAAATCGAGAAGGGCGAAATTACCTGTCTGATCGGCACGAATGGAGCGGGCAAATCGACCGTTATGAAAGCCATTATGGGGCTGACGCCGATCCGCAAGGGCGAAATCATAATGGATGGGCAAAAGCTTGGCAAGGAGCGGTATGAGAAAATTTCTTTTATCCCGGATCATCTGACGATGCCGCCTGCCATGAAGCTGGATGAAGCGATGGTTTTTATGGCGGACTTTTATCGCAGCTGGAATGAAGAGCGGGCCAAGGAACTGATGAGCTTTTTTCAACTGGAGGGTAAAGAACGAATCGGCCATTTGTCTAAAGGGACAGCGGCGAAGTTCAACCTGCTTCTAGGGCTGGCACTGGATACCGAATATGTGCTGATGGATGAGCCGTTCTCCGGCATTGATATGTTCAGCCGAGCGCTCATTACGGAGGTTTTTTCGAGCCATTTAATTGAAGATCGCGGTGTATTAATTACGACGCATGAGATTGCAGACGTAGAACATCTCATCGATCGGGCGGTGCTGCTGCAAAATGGTGCGGTATGCCGCGATTTCTACTGTGAGCAGCTTCGTATGGAGGAAGCCAAGTCGATTGTGGATGTTATGAAGGAGGTGTATCAAGCTTGAAGTTTTATTTAAAGCTGGTACATATGGAAGTGCACCGTTTCCGCTATTTGCTTGGGGGCTTAATGGCGTTAACGATTCTCATGCAGTTCGGAGTAGTGCTGCTGTGGTCGCTTAGTGAGCGGAGTATTAGAACGAGCCCCAGCTGGAGTGAGCAGATAATTACATATCACCCTTTCTCTGAAACCGGGAAGCTGACGTTTAATGAGCTGATGTTCAGCAATCAATTTTGGTTTGTCCTTCCGGTGCTGATCAGCATTGCGGTTATCGCCGCTTATGTTTTTCTCATTTGGTACCGTGATTGGCTGGGGCGCGATACGTTTATTTATCGGCTGCTGATGCTGCCGGGTAACCGAGGCTCCATTTACGCAGCGAAGCTGACGGCGATTCTGCTGTTTACGTTCGGACTCGTTTCCTTCCAGCTGCTGCTGCTTCCGCTTGAAATGATGTTGTTTAATCTGGTAATACCAGAGGGGCTGCGCGATCCGTCCTATTTGTCGCAGGCGATTTTGCAAAATCAAACGCTGAAAGTGCTTTATCCAGGCCAGTTTGATGCGTTTGTGATGGCCTACGGGATCGGCATTTTGACCGTACTTGCTGCTTTTACTGTTATTTTGCTGGAACGAAGCTATCGGGTTATTGGCATTGGTTTTGCTGTTATTTATGTATTCGTATGCGGTGCTGCGCTGCTGGCTCCCGTTACTTTGCAGCGACCGGGGAATGCGGCTTCCTATTTATATCCAGGGGAAACTTATTCTATTATGCTGGCGTTGACCGCTATTCTCATTTTGGTATCCGTATGGCTCAGCATCAGACTGTTAAATAAAAAGATTACCGTGTAAGGAGGGGCAAGATGAAACGTTATATAACTACGCTGGCGCTCGTCCTGCTCGCTGCAGCAGGGTTCAGCACGTATTACGCTTTTGGCTCGGCAGACCATTTGCCGGAATATCGATTAGAGACGCTGGAAGGGGATGCGAATGAAGCGGCCAATCTGGTATTAGTCGGTTCTTATATAGGCGGGAAGGGCTCGCAGCCTCTGAATTTAACTGTACATGGCAATGAGTATGGGAGTAGAAAGTCCCTTTATGAATCGTATATAACGGATGCACGTGAGTGGTTTTATGAGCAAGAGGGCATGAGAGAGCTTATTGAAATATATCCCGCTTTCATGCGGGGCAAAGCGGAGATAGGCAGCTTTTATCAGGATCAGGACTGGTTAGCCTATGCGAAAATTCCATACAATACGGCTACAAATGACCCGGAAGGAACAATAGAGGTAGAGATACTGAATCGAAGCACTGGCAAGGTCGCAGACTATTCGATTGCATTAACTCCTCTATCTCAGCAAGGCATGAGAGAGCATGCCACCATATATGATGTACAGCTGCAAGCAGATGGTCTTCATGTGATGGTAAACCAATATGAAACAGACAATAGGCCGTCAGGAGCAAGACAGTATTTTGATTATATAATCGATTCGGCTAGCGGTCAGCTCATTAAAAGAATGGCCGTGGAATTTGTAGATGCTGCTGGGACCAAGCTGACTCCCCTTTCATCTGCAAACACCCAAAGTGATTATACAGCACCCCATGATTATTTTGTAATAAGTATCGTTATGCAGGAACAGACGGGAGAAGCCAACAGCAGCAGCGTTCCGACAAGCGTTCCGGCAGAGCTTTATGTGTATTCGTATAAGAGCGGGATAACGCAGCGCTTGCCGGATGAAATGCAGAAATTGGATGCGCGTAGAATGGGGGGGCGCTACATTTCAGGCGGTGACCTCTATTTTACAAATTACAATGAGACGCAATTTACAGTATCACGCTACAGTCTGGAAACAGGGGAAAGACGAGGTGAGACTTGGTCACTGTTGTCAAGTCAGATTGGCGAGGGCGAATTGCAGAGCTTTTTTATTAATGGAGAGCGTCTTTATGTTTTGCTCGCTAAGGAAGATGCTCGAACCGTTGTGGTAATGAATGCTGCAACTGGCGAGCCATTATATAAAGGCAGTGTGACGGCTGAGGGCAGCGAGGAAGAGAGACAGATCGCATTAAGCGATATAGCGCTAAATAATATGAGCATTAAAGAATAGACTAGAAACGTCCCAAAAAAGAGGGTGAGGTGCAAGGCATGCAGGCAGCAGTCAGCTTGGGTCAAATGGTCGAGGCGCTCAGAGAGCTGGAAACATGGAGCTATCAGCTTGCCTTTTATATTTTGCAGGATGAGAGGCTTGCCGCTGAAGCGGGTAAACAGGCGCTGCTTGCGATTGGCCGAGAGCAGGCCTTCCACCTCCAGCCGGAGGCTGAACGCCGAGACAAAGTGAAAAAGATGATTATGCGCAAAGCGCTTATCGTCAGCGCAAGCAGCGGACGCCGTTCATAACGGTGTCCGCTGTTTTTTATTGTTGAATACAGAAAAATCCCAATCCTCCAACATTTTATAAATTTCGCCTTGATCAATAGGCATCTTGTTTTCAATCCACCAATTTAGTACGCCCAGAATGGCACCGATATGCGCTTCTGTCACAATTTCAGCATCAATGGAGCTGCTGTTCAATTGAAAAGTAGTATTTAAATGCTTTACATGTTTTAACAGCGAGTCTGTTGTTGCTTCACATTTAAAAGTTGCAGAGGCAACAGGAGTTATTATTGCAAGCTCGGTGTACAAAACAACTTTTACGGGAGTCAAACTACTAACAAGACTTAAAAACGGAGCATCTAATTTAGAAGGAAGCAAGTAAAAAACAAAAAGAAGGGATGCCCACTTCTTTTTGTTTTTTTATATTTTTCTATAAACAGATAGACGGTGCTCTAACTGAATGTCACATTGATTTCCACGATCTCAGAGCGGGAGCCGAGTCGGATCGGCGGTCCCCAGAAGCCAAAGCCGGAGGAAACGATCGATTGCAGCTTTTCCTTTTTTAAATAGCCCCAGTCATTCTCGAACACGAGCTGCGTAATGAAATTCGCCGGAAATATTTGGCCGTGATGCGTATGGCCTGATACCATCAGATCAACGCCGAGCTCATCGGCAATATCGAAATCGTAGGGCTGATGCTCCAGCAGAATGAACGGCTTGGCAGCATCTATGCCTTGAACGAGCTCGCTTAGCGGCGCACGCTCATGATCGGAATGATCCTTGCGTCCAAGCAGGGTGAAACGGTCATCTATGGTAACCGACTCATCATAAAGCACCTTCATGCCGCCTGCTTCAACGGCGTTAATAATGTCCTCGATATGCCCATTGTATTTATCATGATTGCCGAGCGAGGCGTATACACCATATGGCGCTTCGATCGCTGCCATGATTTTATCAATGCCATTGTCCAAATAAGGCCGGATTTGATCATCCAAAATATCGCCGGGAAACAGCACGATGTCGGGCTGCAGCTCATTAATGCGATCGACGAGACGGACGGCATGATCTTTGCCGGACAAAATGCCAAAATGCATATCGGAGGCCATGACGATTTTTAATGTATTTTTAGCTGGATCGCTGTCTTGTGCGCCTTTGGGAATCGTAATGTCATACGTGCGTACAACGGGGCTGTAGGCTAGAAAAGAACCATAGCCAAGCAGCGTAATGAGCAGTACGGGGACGGCAATGCCAGACCATTTGAACACCGACTCGCGCGGCAACGACGTATTGCGCAGCAGTCTTGCGATGAGCTGTATGGATGGAATAATGAGCAGCAATAAGCAAAAAATAGCGAGCCAGTACATGCCAATGGCAATTAAAATAGCATTTTGCGCAACCATCGCCGTAATAAAGACGCAGGGCAGCGCAGCGGCGACGATTGTATAAATGAGTTTGCGTGACTTCGTATGCAGCGGCTTCAGCCACCGCCAAATGCTCCAGCTTTGATAAAAAACGAGCGAGCCGAAAACGGCAAGCATGACAATACCCATAACAATAAACATGGTAACTCTCCCTTTTATGTCTCTTTCTATGTTTTTACGTATTTAGTTATTTTCTGCTGAAGGCGATGCTAAGGCCGATTAGGCCGAACACGGAGCCTTCGACGATATTCAATTTGCTGGACAGACGTGGACGTTTGAAAATAAACCGGCGCAGCACATCGGCAAATATGCTGATCAGGGTAAAAATAACGATGGCTTGCAGCATGAACACGAGTCCCAGCGCAATCATTTGCAACGAAGCATAACCGCTTGCCTCATTGACGAATTGCGGCAGCAAAGCCAGAAAAAACAAGGAAACTTTAGGATTCAGCATGCTCATGAAGATTCCTTTTTTGTACAAGGAGGCATAGGCCAGTTCATCGGCGGTGCCGAGTGCGAGGGCGGATTGCTTTTGCCGAAAAGCTTTATAGGCCAAATAGAGCAAATAGGCGGCACCGGCATACTTCACAACGGCAAAGGCAACTGCCGATTGGTAGACGATAGCGGAGATACCGAGAGCAGCTGCGAAAATATGGGCGAAGAGGCCGGTGCATAGTCCCAGCGTTGTGAAGATTCCTGCTTTTTTGCCACGGGCGATGCTTTGAGTGAGTACGTACAAATTATCTGGTCCCGGCATTAAGGTCAGCAGCACCGCAACGCCTAGAAACGATAAGAGGGAAGCCCATTCCAAGGTCAACACATCCTGTTCTATTAAAAAGTTACTTACTTCCTTTAGTATACTAGGAACGACTCCCTGATCTCAAACTATTCACTTTACTAGAGTCAGCCGCGCGCCA
The DNA here is from genome assembly GCF_038051995.1 of Paenibacillus sp. FSL H8-0537. NCBI lineage: Bacteria > Bacillati > Bacillota > Bacilli > Caryophanales > Paenibacillaceae > Paenibacillus > Paenibacillus sp. FSL H8-0537. Next base: position 925,385 of record NZ_CP150290.1, read on the forward strand.
AGCTCGAAGAAACGATAAAGGCAAATACAGAGTTTCATGATATTATTGTGAAAGCATACAATGGGTTATTGCAAGCTAGATAAAGCGATTTAAGCCAGAGTTAGAAATATGGAGGAATGTGGAATGAACCATTCGTCAGACGAGCAGTGGCTGGAGTGGGTAAAACGGGTTCAAGCACTCGCGCAAAATGGGCTTGCCTATTCGGAAAATGCTTTCGATATCGAGCGATATGAGGAGCTTCGCGCTATTTCGGTAGATATGCTGGCATTTGCTACCGGCATGAAGCGGGATCAGCTCGCGTTAACTTTCGCCAGCGATACGGGATATGCGACGCCGAAGGTCGGCATTCGCGGCGTTGTGTTCCAGGATAAGCGGATTTTAATGATCAAAGAAAAGCAGGATCAGGCTTGGGCGCTGCCGGGAGGCTGGGCGGACGTTGGCATTTCGCCATCTGAGGTGGCGGTAAAGGAAATTTGGGAGGAATCCGGCTTTAAAGTCAAGCCAAAGCGGCTGCTCGCGGTGCTGGACAAAAAGAAGCACGAGCATCCACCGGATATTTATCATATTTACGATCTGTTTATTGAATGTGAAATCATTGGCGGAGAAGCGGCGGTTGGACCGGAGACGACTGATGTTGGCTTTTTTGCAGAGGATTCGCTTCCCCCATTATCGGTGCAGCGCAATACGGAGCGGCAGATCAAGATGATGTTCGAATTTTTGAAGCAGCCGGATAAGCCGGTTATATTGGATTAATCGGAATAAGGGCAGCCTTGCCAGTAGTGTTTAACTACTAGCGAGGCTGCCCTTATTTGATAGGCTGGTTGCAGCGCCGCAGCATCAAAGATAATCGTTCCGGCATACTTATTTTTTAATCCATAGTTTAGAAAAATCCAGCCAGCCGAAGGAGTCGATAGCCAAGCCTTGAAGGGCTAGCGGCAGCTGCGTCTGGAACCGGGAATGGTAAAGATACAGCAGCCAGTTGTCCTGCCGCAGCCATTGCTCGGCTTCCTCTACAATTTGGGCGCGCTCGGCTGGGGAAGGGAGGCTGACGTAGCGGGCGAGGATGCTCCGCAGCCGCTTTCGCTGCTCCATAGTCAGAAAATGATGCAAATTGCTGTCCTCATTATAGAAAAGCCGCAGCAGACCCACTTCTGTATCATTTTCCAGTATCTCAGTTGCCAGCATCAAATGGGCAGTTTGCGCGAGCTTTTGCGGCGAGACCTCTGCGATGACATAGGGATGGAGGCTCAGGCGAAGGCCAATAGCAGCTGCCCGCTGCTGCAGCCAAAGCATATCCTGCTGTTCAACAGGCCTGCCGTGATGATACAGCTGAATGACTTCTCCGGCATAGCCGCTTTCCCGAAGCAGTGCCTCTGCATCAGCCAGCGAGCCAGATTCATATGAAGCCAGCTCACTGCTGGCGACAAGAAAGCTGTTTGCGGGTACGGCGCGATTGCCTCCGAGCTCCGCAATTAGCAGTTCGCGGTCAAGCAGCAGCCGCAGCGCTTGGCGGAAGGAGGACTGGTGCTGAATGCCCGGCATGCTGAAGTTGAAAATTAAATAGCGGCAGCCATCAAGCAAGGAATCCATCGCTCTATTATTTTCCGCGGCATGGTCTTCGGATGCGGCATCCATATGCGGCAAGGAAAATTGCCGCTCCCGCGGGGCATCTGAAGGAATATGCCAGATTTCCACAAGGTCAAGCCAGGCCCGCTCGCGAAAATAGTGGTCGAAGGCTTCGAGCCGCAGCACCTGCGCTGCATTTTCCACCAGCTTGAAGGAGCCTGTCCCAAGCATCTTCTGCTCGGAAAATGCCACATCATGCGGCAAAATCGACATGGTCGCGCAGCTGAGAAAATGCAGCAGAAACGGGTTTGGCTGCCGCAGCCTGAAGATCAGGCAATAATCGCTGACGATCTCAATGCCTGCAATGTCCTCGTATTGCCAGCAGGAGGGAGAATGCACCTCACGCAAACGCTCCACCGTGAACCGCACATCCTCCGCTGTTAGGAGCAGTCCATGATGGAAGCGGACTCCTTTGCGCAAATAAAAGGTCCAGGCTGTGTAGTCGTCATTGCTTTCCCAGGCATGGGCAAGCGAAGACAGGAAACGCTGCGACGCCGAATCAAAGTCGATCAGGCGGCTGTAGATTTGCTCGAGTAGAAACACCTCGGTAACGGTAAAAGCAAAAGCCGGGTCGAAGATGCCGAGCTTCCTCGTCACAGTCACCCGAAGCACATCAAGATTGGCGGCACCTGCCTGCTCCAGCTGGAAGCCCATGCGATTTTCAAGCATGGCGCGCAGCTTGTCACGCAAGGCAGAAGGCAGCTCGTGGCTGGAGATGAAATCGATGGCCTCCTTCATTTTCCCCTTCGCCAGCAGCTCGTTAAAATGCTCCGTCAGCACATCCTCCAGCCCGCGGATAACCGTCAATTGCGAAATATGGCCGCGTCCCACCCCTGCGCTCCATGCCACAAAGCCTTCCTCCACCAGCCTGCGCAGTACAAGCTTGACGTTGCGTGGCGTACAGTTTAGCACCTCCGTCAGCTCGCCAATCGTAATCGGTATCGTTGTGCCTTTATGCTGTTTGCCAGACAGTGATAACAGCAGGCTAATATAATGCTCCTTATGTTTCATATTCTAACCGTCCTTTGCTCAGGCTGGCGCAAGCGCTGTCCATAAAAGGTGAAATTTTAATTTCAATCTTACTCTTTTTATTCTCGTTTTCCCAGCTAAAATTAAGTCTACATAGAGAGAGGGGAGAACCATCATGTTTATGCAGCTTGATCGCAATATTAAAATTCGGATTTTGACGACCTTTCTGACCCGCTGCGTAGAGGCGATGATCCTGCCGTTTATGGCGATTTATTTTACCCAGCGGCTGGGGGCGGGGATTGCGGGCCTACTGCTGCTCATTAATTTGCTCGTGCAAATTACAGCGAGCCTGTACGGCGGCTATATGGCAGATCGTTATGGACGAAAAAAGGTAATGGCATACGCCCAAATGATCCGCTTTATTTCCATCCTTGTCATGACGCTTGCGAACTCGCCATTTATTGATTCCACTTGGCTGACCTTTTCCATGATGCTGCTGCTTAGTCTTTGCAATGGCATGTTTAATCCAGCGGCCGAGGCCATGCTGATCGACGTCAGCACAAAGGAAAATCGCGCTTTTATTTATAGCATTAACTTCTGGGCGATCAATTTATCGATTTCGATTGGCGCACCGATCGGCGGCTTTCTGTTTGCGACGCATCGGACCGAGCTGTTTATGATTATGGGACTAGCGAGCTTAGCTACGCTTATGCTGACGTTATTTTTAATTCGGGAAACCCATTTTCCAGATGAGGAAAGCCGGCTGCAGTACAGTGGCAACGGCCCCATTCGCAATATGGTGCTGAATTACAAGCTGGTGGCGCAGGACAAGCTGTTTATTATCTACAGTGTCAGCGGGATGCTCATTCGCTCGCTGGAAATTCACTTGTACAACTACATTAGCGTCCGCTTGCAAAAAGAGTTCGAGCCCCAGCAACTGTCCATGCTGGACAATTTCACCTTTGACCTGACAGGCATTAGGCTTGTCAGTCTGCTGCAGGTCGAGAACACGCTCATCATCGTCTGCCTAGCGATCTGGGCAGCCAGCTTTGTCCGCCGTTTCCGTCCGGCACGAATGATGTATATTGGCGTTATTTTGTACACGCTTGGCTTTACGATCGTCGGCTTCAGCAACTCCGTGTGGCTGCTGCTCCTATCGATGCTGGGAGCGACGGTTGGCGAGCTCATGTTTACGCCGATAAGACAAGCTTATTTGGCTGGTATTGTGAAGGATCATGCGCGAAGTTCGTATTTAGCGGTGAATGGCCTGCTGGGGCAGTTCGCTGGCGCTTTCGGCGCTATTGGCATCAGTCTTGGTGCTGTGCTGCACTCCAGTTACATGGCCATGATTATTTTCGTTATGGGCATGACGGGGCTGCTGCTGACACATTATGTATTTCAGCGGCTTGCGCCAGGGGAGTCGCGTCCTCAAGGTTCAGCACCGACGGTAGCGAAGATTTAGAAGCGAATAGCTGTTGTAAGCGAACAATATAGAGGAGGTTGTGCAGCATGAGTAAAAAACAATGGGCTGGCGCGATGCCAGCCGTACAATTCAGAGTAGCAAGGCCGACGAACCAATTGGCTGAGGTGGCTGCCTTTTATGAACAGGGGCTGGGCCTATTGCGAATTGGCTCCTTCGAGGGGCATGACGGATACGATGGTTTGATGTTCGGCCTGCCGGGGGCGGACTACCATTTGGAGTTTACGCAGCATGTCTCGGGGGCGCCGCTCGCACGACCATCTGAGGATAATCTGCTAGTGTTCTACATTGACGATCGCGAGCAGCAGTTAATTATCGCCAAGCGGCTATTGGAGCTGGGCTACCCTGAGGTGGAGCCGGAAAACCCATACTGGAAGCAAAAAGCCATCACCATCGCCGATCCCGACGGCTATCGTATCGTGCTGCAAAACACGTCTGGACTGAGCTGATAGCTGATTGTGGGCTAATGGAAAGTTGAACTAAGGAAACATGATTTGGAGAAATCAAAAAGAAAGCCGCTCTGAAAGCTTTGCTTACTTGTATCTATGGGTGAGCAAAGCCTTTTTTTATATTAAGAAAGGACATCTTAACGCTATCCTTTCTCTATATTTCTCGGAATGAAACGTGCCGCACCGCTAAAGGATGTCGACAGCCGTTTCACCTTGGTTTATATAGGTTAACCAAGATATTTCCCGCTGCCTGAGTTTCCCCTCAAGACAAGTATTCAAAAATACAGTTAAAGTTGAAAATTAAAACGAAAGAAATTATACTATTATCAATTGATAGTTTACACTATCAATTGATAATTTTGTTTTCTCATATCTTTTCAATGCTGAACAAGTATGGCTAGGACGTGTATGCAAACTGGGGATAACCTGCTACAACCTGCCTATCGTTTCACTGGGACCAATCTCATCTGGCGCTTCAGGGCTGGTGCACCTCAGCTTACAATTGCTGTTGAGGCTAAACAGTTTGGGATGCTCACTCCTTGATTGGAGGACTGAGGTACCGCTATTCCAGTCTTTTCACTGATTTCAGGCTGTAAGCGGACAGGAAATCCGCTATGGCTCTCATTATCCCGTCGAAATAGTCATTTACAGCTTATTAGCGGCTTCTGAGTCCGCATCCAGTGCCTTAACCCATGATTCAGTTGAAATAACGGCTGCTGAGTCCGCCAAATCTATTTTTGTGCAGGGATTCAACAACTGAAGCGATGAACTTTCATTAATATTTTTCAACACATAAAGAGAGGAATGATAGAAGATGAAAGACAAAATCTCTATTCCCCATCCCCAAACGTATGGCCCGCTAGGCAATTTGCCTTTGATTGACGTAGAATCACCAACAATATCCCTGGGAGCTTTGGCAGAAAAATACGGACCTATTTTCCGCTTTACCGCACCGGGACTATCCACTCTGTTCGTCTCGGGCAATGATCTCGTTGCTGAAATATGCGATGTGACCCGATTTGACAAACATTTATCCAATGAGATGCAGGACGTTCGCGCCTTCGGCGGCGATGGGCTGTTTACAAGCTGGACGCATGAGCCTAACTGGAAAAAAGCGCACAACATACTGCTGCCCACGTTCAGCAAGCAGGCGATGAAGGGATATCACTCCATGATGATTGACATCGCCGATCAGTTAATGCTCAAGTGGGCACGGCTAAACCCGCAGGACACTATCGATGTAGCCGATGATATGACCCGGTTGACGCTGGATACGATTGGACTTTGTGGATTCAATTATCGCTTTAACAGCTTTTACCGGGAAGATCATGCCCCGTTTGTCCAAAGTATGGTTCGAGCATTGAACGAAGCGATGCTCAGAAGCTCGCGAATGAAAATTCAAAATCTGTTAATGTTCAAAACAAAACGCCGTTTTGAAGAGGATATTCAGACGATGTTTACGCTGGTGGATAAGATCATTGCCGAACGAAAGGCAAGCTCCGAGCCGGGACAGACGGATTTATTGGCACGCATGCTGGAAGGCAAGGACCCGGAAACCGGAGAAATGCTGGATAACGAAAACATTCGTCATCAGATCATTACCTTTCTGATTGCGGGTCATGAAACAACGAGCGGTCTGCTATCCTTTGCTGTTTATTTCCTGCTGAAGCATCCGGAAGTGCTCGCGAAGGCTCAGGAAGAAGTAGACCGCGTGCTGACAAGTAAAGCCCCGCAATATGAGGAGGTTCTTCAGCTTAACTATATCCGTATGATATTAAATGAATCGCTGCGGTTGTGGCCGACGGCTCCAGGATTTGACGTTTATGCCAGAGAGGACACAATCATTGGCGGGAAGTATCCCATCCCCAAGGGACAGAGTCTCAGTGTGCTTTTGCCTCAGCTTCACCGCGATCCGGCTGCATGGGGAGAGGATGCAGAGCTTTTCCGGCCTGAGCGGTTTGAGGATATGGCCAAGGTTCCCCATCATGCTTACAAGCCTTTTGGGAATGGTGAACGCGCCTGCATCGGTATGCAGTTTGCCCTCTATGAAGCCACATTAGTACTGGGTATGGTACTGAAGCACTTCGACTTGATCGATTACGACAACTACACATTGGACGTTAAGCAGACTCTGACGCTGAAGCCCGGTGATTTCCGGATTCGAGTGGGGCACCGTCAGCACGTATCCACCAGGGGGACCGCAGGGTTAACAGGCGTGCTGGGAACAAAACCTGCGGATTCTCCATCCAGTGCTGCGGATATGGTTGTACCAGCCATAGTTGGAACGCCGAGTGGCAATGGATCGCTGCTTGTATTATATGGCTCAAATCTGGGTGCAGCGGAAAGCATTGCCCATCAGATCACGAGTACGGCTCTTGGTTACGGCATCCAAAGTGAAGCGGCTCCACTTAATGAATGGAGTGGACGACTGCAGGGGCAAGGCATCGTCATTATCGTTACGGCTTCATACAATGGCAAGGCTCCTTACAATGCGTCTGCATTTGTAGAATGGCTGAAGGGGGCCAGAACAGATGAGGGGCAAGCTGTTCAGTATGCGGTATTAGGCTGCGGAGACCGGTCCTGGTCGGGAACGTACCAGAGCATTCCACGCTTTATAGATGAAAAGCTGGATGCCATCGGTGCCGAAAGACTTGTAGCCCGAGGTGAAGTTGATGCAGGGGGCGATATGGAACAGCAGGTCAAGGAGTGGCTGGATGTGATGTGGCCAGCGGTTACGGACGCGCTGGGAATACAGATGAATCATATTGAAACGGCAAATCCAAGTACGCTTCAGCTGCAATTTGTTGAGGGGCCGTCTCAAGTGCCTTACGAGAAAACCTATCAAGCCGTCTATGCGACTGTCCAAAATAACCGGGAGCTGCAAGCCTCTGAAAGTGGACGCAGCACTCGCCATATCGAGATTCTCCTTCCCGAAGGCATCAGCTATCACGAGGGTGATCACATCGGCGTGCTGCCTCTTAACCGGGGCGAAAATGTAGACCGCATTCTGAAGCGGTTTGGCATGGACGGCAGCGAAATGATTTGCTTAAGCACCGAAGGTTCACATCTGGCCCATCTGCCTCTTGATCGATCCGTCAATGTACGTGAGTTGATTCAATCCTGTGTGGAAATTCAGGTGCCAGTTACTCGTGCTCAGCTGCAGGAGTTGGCTGTCCATACTGTCTGTCCGCCACATCGTCGTGAGCTGGAGGCGATGATGGAAGATGAGCGCTACACCCCGTATATCTTAGGCAATCGAGTAACGATGCTGGAGCTGCTTGAACAATATGAAGCCTGCGAGCTTCCTTTTGTCAGGCTGCTGGAATTGCTGCCTCCGCTGAAGCCGAGGTATTACTCTATATCCAGTTCTCCGCTGCTCCATCCGAGAGAGGTTAGTATTACGGTAGGCGTCGTTAAGGATCAGGCATGGAGCGGCAAAGGAGAGTATGCGGGGGTCGCCTCTACTTATTTGGCGGAACGTGCACCAGGCGACCGTGTTCTGATATTTGTACAGACGCCGGAATCTGGATTTAGACTGCCAGAAGAGGCAGCTGCTCCAATCATCATGATCGGGCCAGGGACGGGAGTTGCTCCGTTCAGAGGATTTTTGCAGGCTAGATCTGTCTTGAAAAAGCAAGGGGTGGCGCTCGGAGAAGCCCATCTGTTCTATGGGTGCAGGAACGAGATGGATTTCCTGTATCGAGATGAGCTGATCCAGTTCGAGCAGGAGGGGATTGTTAAGCTTCATACCGCTTTCTCGCGCGTGGTTAGCGAACCAAAAACCTACGTACAGGATTTAATGAAACAGGTGTCTTCATCACTGGTGGATCTCATGGATCAACGCGGCAAAATATATGTGTGTGGTGACGCCAGCCAGATGGCTCCTGCTGTGGAAGAAACATTAAAGGCTGCTTATCAGGAAAGGCATGGAGCAAAAGCAGAAGCAGGTGACCGCTGGCTCGAACAGCTAGAGCAGGACAGTCGGTATGTAAAGGATGTATGGGCCGGCAATTCCAAACCAACAGTGTCATAACACACGGCAGCATGATGTAAAGACAATTGAAAGCTATTGCCGAAACGTCATCTCTGGAGATAACGATACAGCAAGTTATATCTCCGGGGTGACATTTCAGCCGTGTCGAAGCTATCTTGTGGAAGGAAGCAAATTCAATTGTGAAACAGTCAATTGTATTCGCGGTTATGCTATAATTTCATGGTAATACCCTACTATTTGATTGGAATGGGAATCAATTATAGAATAATACTCTCCAAGGAGTGTAATAAGATGAGAACAGAAATGTCATCAATCAAGCAAACGAGGCTTAACTCCATTCTGGATGAAGCGACCAAGCTGCTTATTGAGAAGCCAAATGCGTCGATGAATGAAATTGCAGATTCGGCAGGAATCGGAATCGCTACGCTGCATCGATATGTGGAAAGCAGAGAGCAATTGATGATTTATTTGGGCCTGCGTGCAATCGAGGTTGTTAGTGAAACCATGCGCGTTATTCCACTGGATGAGGATAATTGTGAAAACTACATCCCGATGCTCATTGAAGCGCTCATTCCGTTAGGGGACAAGCTGCACTTCATTGCCCACGATACAACCATTAATTATAACGAGGAAATTATTGGAGCAGATCAGAAGCTGAGGGAACCCGTGCTGCATGCCATCGGTTTGTTGCAGCAAAAAGGTTATTTTCGCCATGATGTAGACAAAAATTGGATTGTGAATGTCCTGTATTCACTCCTATTTCTGACGTGGCAGCAAGTCGTTAGCGGGGATATTGCCAGAAAATCCGCAGCGGCATTGGTCGTGGATACATTCTATCATGGTTTTAAAACCCCATGATGGACACTAGAACAGCCAAGCACAGCAAAACGGCCCTCTGCGCCGTATTAGGGGGGGCGAGAGAGCCGCTTGCTCGTTCTATAATAAAGGTTATTGAACGTTTGCGTAGTAGTTCGAATAATTAAGCTGGCCGCTGCCATTTGTAATTTCGGTGCCGTATTCTATGCTGCTGACGTAGCGGGTTTTTGGGAAATAGCTTTTGCCAACGAGATAATCGGTAAAGTTTTTCACATTGATTGTGAAATGATCTGTCTGCGTTCGTTTGAGGAAGGAATAGACCCACCATTGATGCACCCCATTGTCGGTAATTTCCCCGCGGTAAACATCATAGCCCTGTCCGCCTATGGAAACGTTGGAGGCAACAAGCCCGCCAATAGGGCCAACTCCGCTTGTCCAGCGGTTCCAAATCATAATTTCCTCCGTTGGCGTGCTGCTCCATGTCGCCGTTCCTGTGCTGTGCAGCCAAATATCATAAGCATTGTTATATTTTCCATTCGTTGCAGGCGCAATGGAATAAGTGACGCTGCTGTTAATCGCTTTGTTGTCAGAGAGCCGCGTCGGCAGTCCGCTGCCTGGTGTGTAGCCCTCTGTCCAGTGCCAGCCGCTCACAATCGAAGGGTATGCTTTCACGCCGCCCGTCGATGTCGGCCAGTTCCACACATATCCAAAATTTGTATTGCTGTTATGATAAACGGTCTGCCACCAGCCGGAAATCCCCGAGCTGCCCCAAGAGTTGTTAAATAAATAATATTTATTGCTGTTAAAATTTAGCTTGGCATAAGGAGTGGAGTCGGATGCGGCATAAGCGGATGCAGGTATAATGGTGAGCATAGCGGCTATCATCATCAAAATGAACGATCTGTTGCGAAGCTTGTTCTTCAACTAAATCCCTCCATTATCAATTTTATAAAGCGCTTTCATTTATTATTTTAGCAATATATGGATATGAGGAACACCCTGATAATTAGTGATTTAATCATACTATTTTTAGGGTAACTGTTAATATGAGGTATCCTTGAAAAAAGAAAATTTGAAGTTTCCTGGGCATTTTGCCCTAAAAACTAAAGTTTTCCCGCACGAAATCCGAAGTTAATTATAGGGTGGAATTCCTTGTTATTGGAAGGATGCGTGTGAAGATGAATAACAAGAACATTGTGCAATATTTTTATGAGCATCAATTTCTCCCGGCGCTGGACCAGAAAATGACTGTGATAGAAGGGGAGCTTCAGCGTCATCAGGAGCAGTGGATCGATCAGTTTCTGGAAACCTTCAAGCGTATATGCTTACGAATTAGGGAAATGCAGGACTCCGATCAAAAAGGCCCGATTTCGCTCATCCATTTTTGCTTGCTGCGCAGGTCGATGATGGATCATTCCTGTTATTTCATTGAAGCGTATTCGGAAAGATGGTATGAAAATTCGGCACCGCTATTTGAGGAATATGATGCTGCTTGGCTATATCATTCGCTGCCGGCATTTATCCAGCAAATGACCGAATCTTACGAAGGATTTGGGGAATCCGCCAAGTCTACGGAATTTGAAGCGATGATGCAGAAAGCAGTGGGCTGTTATCATTTATTTGCGGTTGCCTTGCTGCGGGCAGCTATGCCGGAAGCTATTATGCTGGAGGAATATAAGTCCATTAAGCGAGAGCTCGCTTTACGTATCAGCATTGGCGAATATACAGATCTGAGCGAGGATGTGCTGGTCGATTATCAAGGCTTGCAGGATGTAAAGGAAATTCGCAGGCGGCTGGAGGAGAGCAAGGCGAGCAGCATTGCTTATGGGTGCTACCGTAATCTGATGCTGCCCCAGGTGCGAGCGGAATCAAATGATTTGCGATATGCGGATTTCAGTGGAAGCCATTTGCAGGGCAGCCGTTTTCAGCGCTGTGATCTGATGGGTACAAGATGGAACGGCTGCCTGGCACCCGAGTCGGATTTTCGCTATTCGTCGCTGCCGGAAGCGGATTTTCGCCATGCCGATTTGCGTGGAGCTGTGTTTGATTATGTGAGCGGCCATGAGCCGAGAGACCGCCTTAGAACGGGACTGATGGGTGTGCGCTTCGATCATGCCGATTTGGAAGGGGCGAGCTTCATCGGGGCGACCTTTGGTCGGACCAGCTTTGAAGGAGCAAACCTGCAGCATGCGTTATTTTCCCGTCAAATAAAAGACAGCTACAGCTTTTCAGCGGAACAGATTCATAGCATACGGTGGGTTGACTAAAGCGAGTACTGGAGGGAATTCATAAGCTAACAGAAATAACCAAAGCTTTGAGGCGCAGTGTTTGCGCTTCAAGGCTTTTTTTATGGATGGTCGAAAAGGCTCATTGGCCAGAGCTGCTGCTCTCGCCGGCTGGAATTAGCTTTGCCGCATAAGGCATAAAAAACTGCAGGATTACACCGCCCAGACAGACGGTTAATAATGTTCCAATCCCTATGGGGCCATGAAATAGAAAGGCCATCAGTAAGAAAAAGAGCTGGATCAACGTTCGGGAAAGCAGAATGCTCATGCCGCTCCTATCCCGAATGATGAGCATTAAGCGATCCATAGGAATCGGTGCAACCTTCGTATGCAAATAAAAGGCGATGCCTGCTCCAATGATAAGTAAGCCCAGTACCAGAAACAATAGACTGCTGAGCCACATTTCCGGTTGGGCGAACGTCTGCAGCACATAAAGCCACAGATCGATGCCGAGAGACATCATTAAAATGCCAGTCGCATAAAAGAAATATTTCACAGTACCCCGTCTTTTCCTGAGCCCTCGGAAGCTAATGCTTTTACCATTAAAATATGTGGAATCCCGTCCTCCATGAATAGGTCCGAGACGGTTTGATAGCCCAGCTTATGATAAAAGCCCTCTGCTTGCTGCTGCCCATGCAATTTAAACCGTGTATAACCGAGCCCCTTCGCTATTTCCTCTAACGTATGAACGATTACTTTTCCCAGCCCAAATTTCCGATAAGCTGGCAAAAGACAGATGCGCTCAAGCTTAGCGAAACCATCTACTGTTCTTAAACGCCCAGTTCCGACCGGTTTTTCGTTATAATAAACTAAAATATGCTGCACGCGATCCTTCAGCGCTTCATAATCGTCGAATTCATCAAATTCATCCTGCAAGGGTGTGCCTTGCTCTTCGACGAAGATGAGCTGCCGGATATGCAAAGCAATGGTTAAATCAGCTTGTGTTTGTATCATGCTTGAATACAACTGCCTCAGTCCTTTTCTATATAGGTATAAGTGCTAGCTTTAAAGCTTTTTAATAGTATAAATGAATTCAATTTTGTTGTACATGCAACAAAACAATAATGAGGGGCAGTGATAACAATGAAAGACATTCTTCGTGAAATCGGCATGATTGCTCGGGCTTTGGATTCGATTAGCAATATTGAATTTAAACAATTTGATCTGACAAAAGGGCAGTATTTATATGTGGTGCGCATTTGTGAAAATCCGGGCATCATTCAGGAAAAGCTGGCAGAAATGATCAAGGTAGATCGAACGACTGCTGCCCGGGCTATCCAGAAGCTGGAGGAGCAAGGCTTGATCGCAAAAAAAGACGATGACAGCAATAAAAAAATTAAAAAACTGTTCCCGACGGAAAAAGGGGAAGCCGTTTATCCATTTCTAAAGCGAGAAGGCGAGCATTCCAATGCGGTTGCAATGTCCGGATTTTCGTCGGAGGAAGCGGATAATATGCTGCAGCTTCTGCAGCGGGTGAGAAAAAATATTGAAGTGGATTGGGAATTTGTGAAAAAAGGAAACAAACGCCAATATTAATGCGGCCTGTGGTCACCTTTCTTGGGCGTCAGGTGTTATAGAGAGTATACAAACCAAGAAGGAGGTGCTCACATCGCATCATAATCAATTGGAGGCATCAGAGCTGGAACGGCTGATTACCGCTGTTCAGGCAGGAGAGACGGAGCATTACGCTGCAGTCGTACAAGCTTTTCAGCAGCCGCTTTACCATTATTGCTGGCGGATGCTGGCGAGTCGGCAGGACGCAGAGGATGCGGTACAGGATATTTTTGTAAAAGCGTATGAGGCGATAGCGGGTTATACGCCCAAGGTGCATTTTTCGGCCTGGCTGTACCGCATTGCCTATCATCACTGTCTTAATTTGCTGCGAAGGCAGCGTCTGCAAAAGCAGTGGCTGCGTTTGTTTCGACCAAGCGAAATGACAGCCGCAAGCGCGGAAGAGGAAATGGACAATCGGCTGTATACGCCAGCGCTTGCGGCGGCTCTTGCTAAATTGTCACTGGAGGAGCGTCATTTGCTTGTTTTGCGAGTGTTTGAGGAGAAATCGTATGCGGAGCTTGGGGTCATTATGGGGAAAAATCCGGATGCGCTGAAAAAAAGAATGAGCCGCATTAAGCAAAGGATCAAACAGCAGCTGCTAGAGAAGGGGGAAGAGGCATGGAGCGAATCCGCTTCGATCATGAATACGACGATATAACGAACAGAGCCGCAGCAAATGGAAGGCTCCCAGCTATCAATGTGACTGAAGCTGTGATGGAGCGAATTTCACGGGGAGCTGCAGTGGGCAGGAAGGGACGAGGAGCCTTCATGCGTCCTGTAATGAAGCGCACGACTGCTTTCAGCGGAGCGCTCATGCTGCTGCTCTTGCTATCGGTAAGTGCCTATGCGGCAAGCCAGTATATTGAAATTCGCAATGCGGCTGGCGAAATTAAGGTGCAGACAATCGATGCCATAACGCCGCAACCGGGCAGCGCAGAAAGGGCAGAGAACGAGGCGTATAATAACTATTTGTACAAGGCCCAAAACTTCGCCAAGCCGGGCGAGGTGGTTGCTTTTTATGTAAAAGGGAAAGAAGATCAGGCACTGTACACCTACAAAGAAAAGCCGTTGGGCACCTATGCCGCCTTTAAACAGGAGGCAAATCGGACTGGCGCGCAGCTGCTGCCCCAGAAGCTGAGTGGCTACAGCTTTGTTTCCGGCAAAGTAGCTCCTTATCTGCCTTCTACCGATGCGGACAAGCAGACGGCGGCATATAAGCAAGTGTTGTCTGAGCTGATGGAGCAGGCCGCTGCCGGAACAAACGGCCAGAAGCTGTTCATGAAGGCTGTGCCTTGGAGCAAGCCGGGTTCAGTCAGTGGTCTATATACGAAGGGGAAATATAAATCAGAGCTATCTAAATATTCACTGGCGGGCGGACAATTAAGCATAACTCTCCCTTCCTATCACAATGCAGAGAAAATCAAAGTAGAAGGAACAGAAGTGATTTACAGCAAAGCAAGCATCAGTGAAAAATTCAGCTTTCATTATGCCCAGTGGTATGATGAGCGCGAGGACTCCATGTATATGCTTACAGATCGCGGGAATAAGACTTTAACGAAAGCTGAGCTGCTGGCGCTTGCTGGCGAATGGATTAAGGTGCTTAAATAGGTTTTGGCTTAGCAGCCGAACGTTTGCTTTAAATCAGCGGCCTCTGCTGGCAGGAGTAGGACAATTTTAGACGGATCGGACGGAGCGTAGGTGACTTTAATGACTGTGCCTGGCTGCAGACGGGCTAGCATAGAATCCCTTATCTCCTTCGTCGTTGTTACTTGAAATGTATCCCCATCCGCCTTCGTTATCGATGCCAACCCATTTAATCCATTTATGCATAGCAATCATTCCCCCTACTTGGTTGTTCCAATTGACCTTGACATGGACTGCAATCCGGTGCCTGGTGGCTTATGGTGTCAGGAGCCCCATATAAATCAGCTCGGATGGATTGGCGGGGTTTTGACCAAGCCCAATTTGATCACCGGGGCGCGGGATTTGCAGCTTGGAGACAAGGGTTTCCATCGTTTTCTGATAGCTGCGTCCGTCTGATTCGGTGACAGTAAGCGCAAGAATGACAATAGGATCGAAGTTAACGAGCTTGCCCGTATCTGTTATCGAAAGCACGGTCGCAGTTGCGGCAATAGGAATAGCGCCAGTAGATGCCATATGCGCCTGCTTTGCTTGATTCAAGCTTTGATTCATCATATCGCGATGCTCCTTAGGGACAAAGCCTTTCATCATCATGCCACTGAGCCCCTTGTTAAGCTTCTTATCCGCATACTCCAAAGCCTCTTCTTTGCTTTTCTTCTTTCTGAATAAGTTAAACATAACAACACCTCGTTCTCATCGTATTTTGTAGCTTAATTTAAGTATGAGGCAGGCTGGAAATCCTTTCAATACAATCTGGCATATGTAAACAAATCTTAAAAAATGAAGCTTGAGCAGCGAAAATAGGTCGTTATTTTGTGCAGGAAGGGGCTTTATGCAAAAAAACAGCCGATTTCGGCGATTCAATGAGCCGCAGTACCGATTGTTTTGCGGCATTCGCTGTGGCTGACGCCCTTTTCACCTATTTATTTCGCAATAAATAGACCAATTTGCGGTAATACAGCGCTGATTCCTTGTAACGGCGACCATCTTCGGAGGCCACAGCGAGCGTCTCATAAAGCGGCTCCAAACGTATCGTCTGCTGGGTCTGCTCGAAATAAGGCAGACAGGATAAAGCGGCTTCCATAAAAGCTTCCTTTTTATCGCTCGACAAGGCAAGCTGGCTTTCATAAAATACGGTAGTCATTTGCTGATCCTCCGTCAGCGAGTAGCTGGCAAGCAAGCTAAGTCCTTGCGAAAGCAGGCCCCAGTTTTTGGAGGTGAAGGCCACCTCGCAGCGATAGATCAGTAGAAGCGGCAGAAGCAGCTGCTTTGTTTCGTCCGTTTCCTGCTGCGCGAGCTCCTCAAAGCGGGATATTTCAGCGGATGCTTTATCCAGCTCGCCGAGCAGCGTCAGCATAATGATGCGATTATTCATAATGGACGGAAACAGGTCGCCAGGGCTAGGCGTATAGACGAGATGGGCTTCAGCCATTGACAAAGCGAGCAGAGCCTCCTGATAAAGACCCATCGCAAAGCAATAGCCGCTGTAGGCAAGATGCTGGCTGGACAATCGATGATACAGCCGTTCGCTGTACACATGCTGCATCGTTTGCTCATAAATCGCTTTAGCCGATTCATATTGCTTACTGTAAACAGAGGCTTCCATTAGGAAGTTTTGAACCGTTAACCACAGTTCCGAGCCTTTTTCTACAAGTGCGTTCAACCGCTTGCTATTGCTTAACGCTTCGAAATATTGATTTTTGGAGCGGTAATGCTGGATTTTATACAAAAATAGCGCCTTCTTGAGCGGAATAGGTAAGTTCGGGTCGTCGGCGCGTCCAAACTTCTCTAAATAATAACGAAGATAAGTGCGATGAATATAGTCATAAGCATCGCCATCATTCATCTGCTGATAATAGATGGCTTTCATTAGTGCGGTAGTCAGCTCAATCGTTAATGCGTCATTTTTGTCATCGAGTTCATTGACATCCGTCTCAGTCAGTGTTGAAACAGGCTGCGACAGCCGGGCGAAAATTTCCTCAGCCCGTTCAAGCGTGGCTTCATCCTGCAAGGCGGCATGAATTAAATACTCAGGAGAGACGGCAAGGCGGCTGGCAATCAGCTCAGCCAAATCATCGGCAAACGGATACCGTTCCGCTAAAATATTTGCAAAATGCGCTTGCGTCACCAGCCCCTCGACTAGATCCTTGCGCGCTAAACCGCGTTTTTTACATAGAAACTCAACCCGTTCTTTTAGCAAATTCATCCTACTCAGGTTAATTCATCCTCCCCAGGTTAATAATCTTTCATCTTGACCATCTGGTTGCATCATTTATCTTATAATAGTAACTTACCCCAAGTTCCAAGGGGAATAACCCGATGATAAGGAGCTGCGAGGAAATTAGTACCCGCTTTTATTGACAAAATCTCCACGGTTTTGGGAGTTTTGTCAATAAATTAGCGGTACTTTTTTCGTCGCAGTCTCTAACGACTAGAAGGAGGACAAAAATGCAGTTCAAAAAACGAATATTGGCTTCATGGATGATGATGTCGCTTTTTATTGGCGCGTCCATTCCCTTCTCCAATGCTGTTATAGCGGACAAGATTCCACAGATTGTACTCGGCAGCGATTTTGAAGATGGCAGCCTGCAGGGCTGGAAAGCCAGAATCGGACACGAGAAGCTTAGCCTCAGCAAGCAGGAGGCGAACATCGGCAGCGGGAGCATGCTGGTAGAGGGGCGAAAGCGTACCTATAATGGTCCCATGCTCGATATTAGGAAGCAGTTGCTCCCTAATAAAGAATATGAAATATCGGCTTATATTAAGCTGAAGGAAAAGCCGGCCAAGGATATAACGATGCAGTTGACCGTTTATAAAAATTCGGGAGCGTCAAGCTGGAGCCCGCTGAAGCAAATGACAATCAAGAAGGAGGAGTGGCAGCAGTGGCATGAGCTCAAGGGAACGTTTCTTCATGGAGACACCCCGTCCGAGCTGAAGCTGTACCTGGAAACGCCTTACATAACGGATGATACGGTCGATACGACAGCCTTTTATGTGGATGATGTGTCGATAGCAGTTATTTCCGACATGGCGATAGAGGACAATATTCCGGCAATAAAGGAGGTTTATAAAGACGATTTTGCAATTGGAGCGGCGGTATATCCGTGGCAAATGGAAGGCATTTATGGAGATTTGCTCGAAAAGCATTTCAATAGCTTAACGGCAACCTACGAGATGAAGCCCAAGTTTCTGGCGCCCAAGCAGGGGCAATATGCGTTTGCGGCAGCGGATCGTTACGTCCGCTTTGCCGAGGCAAATGATATGGTGGTGCGCGGCCATGCGCTCATCTGGCATACCGATGCGGCGGAATGGATGTATTGGGACAATAATGGCAAGCCAGCCAGCCGAACGCTAGCACTGCAGCGGATGAAGCAGTATATCGAGAAGGTCATGAAGCGCTACAAGGGCAAGGTATATGCGTGGGATGTCGTCAATGAGGCGATTGCGGATACAGGCGGCGATAAAAACGGGCTTCGCCAAACGTCGTGGTATAAAACGATCGGACCGGATTACATTGACAAAGCGTTTGAATTTGCGCGTGCTGCCGATCCAACGGCCAAGCTTTATTACAATGACTATGGGACGGAAACACCGCAAAAGCGGCAGCAAATTTATCAGCTGCTCAAGCGTCTTAAGAGCAAGGGACTTATTGATGGTGTAGGGCTGCAATCGCACTATAAGCTGGAGTCGCCATCGACGCCGGAAATCGAGAAAACGATCAAGCTGTATGCCGGACTTGGCTTGGACATTCAAATTACGGAGCTGGATATCGATACCCGAATCAGCTTCGGCACCGCAATGCCGGAGGCGATTGCCGTACAGCAGGCTTACCGTTACAAGGAGCTGCTGGGGCTTTATAAAAAATACAGCAAATCGATCTCATCTGTCACCTTCTGGGGTGTTCAGGATGAGAAGACATACAACAATCAGGCGCTGCTATTCGATACGGAGCTGCAGGCTAAGCCAGCTTATTGGGGAGTCGCCGATTCGTCGCAGCTGCCGTCAGACCCGCAAAGCCGCACGGTTGCTTTAAGAGCTTCGCCAAAAGTGCAGCAGTCAGTCGATCAAATATGGGATCAAGCGGTGTCCTCCCAGCTTACGCAGACGGGAAGCGAGATGTCGAGCTTCAAAACGCTATGGGACGGGACAAATTTGTATGTACAGGTCATTGTAGCCGATAAAACACGCGATGACGCTGATCAGGTGGAGCTGTATGTACAGGAGAATGGGCAGAAGGGCCGCGATAATGGACTAGAAGTAAGACGGCTGAGCTTTCCTCGTCTGAATCATCAGAAGGGCAGTTATTCTTATGTAACCAGAGCGCTCTCCACCGGCTATATAGTAGAAACGGTCATTCCTTGGAAAGCAATCAAGGGGGCAAATGGACGGGAAATTGGGTTTGAAGTCAAAATCATAGATGGAGCGTCCGGCGCAAGCGAGCCAATCTATTGGAACGACAGCGCTTGGCCCAGCGATTCGGTGAGCAAGCTGGGAGCGGTCTGGCTGGCTGATATGCCGAAATAAGGCTTGTTTGGCAATAGTGTGAGAGGAGCGGCAGAGGGCGCTCTTAACCGGCAGATAGACTGCCGCGAACGCCCTTGCCTTGGCTCTTGAGCTTGCTGACGAGAGTTGGTCTGTAGCGGCCCAAGATAAAGCGGATGACAAAATAGCCAAGTAAAGAAAACACAATGCTGTTCACGATGGAGCCAATCAGAAAATTCATGCCCAGATGGCCGAAGGAAGCAAAATGTCCCGCCTTATGTGTAAGCGGTGGCGCAACGGCATTGGCCGCATGGGCGGGATGATCGGCGGCTGGAGCCCCGACGAGGCGGTTCAGCCAAAATCCGACTTTGTAATTCAAATAAAATAGTCCTGGCCAAGTAATGGAGCCAATCGTCGAAAAAATAACGCAGGCGGCCAGATTGCCGCGAAGCAGCCGAGTCAGCAGTAGGGAAATCGGCAGTCCGACGATAAAAGTCGGAAACCAGCAGTGCAGAAAGCCCAGTACGCTGCCAAGAGCAACGACATGGTCGCTTTTTTTTATACGGAGCAGGCGCAAGCAATAATATTTGAATTTCCGCAACATTTTTGTTCTCACGATGAACGGCTCCCAGCTTATATGATGAATGTATCATATCATATTCGTGAGGTGGAACAAAGGTTGCTACAGCTTGAGCCCGCTGTGTTTTCGTCAAAAAGAGACAAGAAAGCACAGCAACGAAAAACAAGCCTCTGAATACGCCGTAGCAGCGAGAACAGAGACTTGTTTTTCTCGGACTGAAACGCACTGTGTCGCCAGAGGACAGTGCGTTTCACCTTGAGAGGTTTTATCAACAAAAGCCGAGAAGACTCCTTTCTCTACAGAGAGGGGATGAATCGGCCATTTTTGGACGTTTTACGAACGTATGTGCTATAATGATAAGAACATATAGGGAAGGAGGAGGGTCTCGTGTTGGTACATAAAGCTTATAAATATCGGATCTATCCGAATGAAGAACAACAAAGGCTGATTCATCAGATGTTTGGCTGTTGCCGTTTTGTATTCAATTATTTCTTGGGCTTATGGAAAGGTACCTATACGGCAACAGGCAAAGGATTATCCTATAACACCTGTGCCACTGAGCTTCCTTCCCTCAAAAAAGACTATGAGTGGTTGAAAGATGCCGATAGTATCGCGCTGCAATCAGCCGTTCGAAACGTGGCGGATAGCTTTGATCGATTTTTTAAGAAACAAAATCAGGCTCCACGTTTTAAGAGCCGTAAGTATCCCGTTCAAAGCTACACCACCAAATATACGAATGGCAATCTAGCGATTAAAGGGGATCAGCTCAAGCTTCCGAAATTGGGCTGGATTCGCTTTGCAAACTCCAGGGCGACAGACGGGCGCATCCTATCTGCAACGGTTAGGCGAAACGCGGCGGGTAAATATTTCGTATCCATCGTCTGTGAAGTCGACGTTCAATCGTTGCCGCAAACCGACAAACATATCGGAATTGACTTAGGACTCAAAGACTTTGCTGTAGGCTCCGATGGCATGCGGGTTGCCCATCCTAAAGCGTTTCGAAAGCACGAAAATCGGTTGGCGATGTGGCAGCGCCGCATGGCTCGCCGCACAAAAGGCGGCTCAAATTGGCAAAAAGCTAAAAACAAAGCCGCCTACATTCATGAAAAGATTGCAAATGTTCGTCATGATTTTTTGCATCAACTCACAACGAAGCTGATTCGTGAAAACCAAACCATCAGCATCGAAGACTTAAATGTGACAAGCATGCTTAAAAACCATAGGTTAGCCAAAGCCATTAGTGATGCGTCCTGGGGCGAATTCGAACGACAGTTATCGTATAAATCGCAGTGGTACGGACGGATCGTGAAGTTCGCAGCCCCATTTGCCCCGACGAGCCAAAGGTGTCATGGGTGTGGATTCATCCATAAAGAAGTGAAAAACCTTTGTGTGCGACAGTGGAAATGCCCGTCATGTGGTACGGTTCATGATCGGGATGAAAATGCCGCACACAATATTAAAGATGTGGCCGTATAGATGACAACGCCATGAACTGCGGGAACCGCAGGGATCGCTTGGTCTATTTTGCTTCGTTAGAGGCAACTACCCAAGAATCTCCCACTTCAAGCGTTAGCTAAGTGGGGGAGCGTTCAATTGTAATAGGACGTTGTGAGCGGAACGAATACGGCTCCACCCTCTTTGGCATCGGCATAAACATACAGCTGGTTTGCACCGCCGATTTCTACTTCAACCGTGACGAGCCCATCGGCAACGTTAATTTCCGTCGTTTTCAAAATCGTATCGGTATCCGTGTCCTTCACCGTCAGCTTGCCGAGGTCCTGACCAACGGCTGCGATTTGAAGGTAAAGCTTTTGGTATTTTTTCTTAGGCTCCAAAATGAATGAGCTTGAACGGGCACCTTCTGCGTTATCGAATATGGCTTCCTTGTAATCTTTGCCGTTATAGGTCGTTTGCGCAGCATCCTTCGTGCGGTACATATTGGTCGTCATGGAGCTTGAGATCGCAACGCCCTCTACCTTTTCGCCTAGCTGAATCATTTGCGTCTTGCTGTCATAGTCGACGGCAACGCCAAGCGCGTCGGAAATCGATCTTACCGGAAGGTAGGTTGTGCCTTTATAGCTAATTGGAACAACTGTATTATTGCTGCCGTCCCGGAGCTGCACCGGCTTGCCATCTACCTTGAAAGAAATGTCTTTATTCAAATAAGCTTTAATTTCTTGAAGTTTTGTAGCTCCGTAAGCACCTGTTGCCATGCTTGCAACAATCGTTGTGCCAAGAATTACAGCTATCGTAAGCTTTTTCAAAATAGGCCACTCTCCTGTTCTGGTTTGGAAAATGATAGTTCACATAACTGAAGCTTGAAAATGCTTACCCTATTATAGGTGCGCTGCAACAGAGGGACAAGCTTATTGGGACTATTTTCCTCTAAAAATAAGTCTCTAGAAATGGATTTGTTTTTGAAACGCGTTGCGTACATGCCACGTACAAGGAAGGAGAAATGTGGTTAATAGGAATAGAAACGGAACATGATAAGGAGGAGACAAATGTCAGGTGTTTGGATTCAGCATTCGGTTATTTTTAGCTTGAAGCATGCGGAGGGCTCGGATGAAGAGCAGCGATTTCTAGAGGATGGACGTACGATTTTGAGTGCTATCCCGGCCGTTCGCGATTTTCAGGTGTATTTGCAGGTAAGCCCTAAAAACGATTATCGTTTTGGCTTCTCCATGGTATTCGAAAGCAACGAAGATTACGAAGCCTATAATGCGCATCCGCTGCATGTGAAGTTTGTCGAGGAGCGCTGGGTTACGGAAGTAGAGAAATTCTTGGAAATTGATTATCAGAAACACGTTACGGTCGTTTAGAAGGAGGAGACAACGTTGGAATTGCTGTTGGAATATGGCTGGGTATTAGTGGTCTTGGTTGTTCTGGAGGGTTTGCTGGCAGCAGATAATGCGCTTGTGCTAGCTGTAATGGTTAAACATCTTGATGAGAAAAGCCGGAAGAAGGCGCTGTTTTACGGGTTGTTCGGCGCATTTATTTTCCGTCTAGCCTCCTTGTTCGTTATCTCGCTGCTTGTGAATGTATGGCAAATTCAGGCACTCGGAGCGCTGTATCTCTTATTTATTTCAATAAGCAATATAATTAAGTTTTTACGAAGGTCTAAAGAGAGCGAAGAGGAAGAGGAGACTGAGGAGCAGAAGGAGAAGAAGAACTCCAAGGCTGGCTTCTGGTGGACTGTTCTGAAGGTCGAAATCGCCGACATCGCCTTTGCGATCGATTCCATTCTAGCAGCGGTAGCTTTGGCTGTCGCCCTGCCTCCAAGTGGACTGAAGCCAATCGGCGGCATGGACGGCGGACAGTTTATCGTTATTTTCCTCGGCGGCTTTATCGGGCTTGTCATTATGCGTTTCGCGGCGAACTATTTCGTGAAGCTGCTGCATTCCCGTCCAGCGCTTGAGCTGACTGCATTCGTTATCGTGGGCTGGGTCGGCGTCAAGCTGGCTGTTCACACGATGGCGCATCCATCGATTCACTGGCTGTCGCATGATTTTGTAGAAGGCTCTTTATGGAAAGCGACCTTCTACATCGTACTCGTCCTGATCGCTGTAGTTGGCTGGTTCTTGTCGGGCCGCAGCAAAGTGGAAGGCGAGCATGGAGATGGTGCGGGCAAAGCCCCAAACCTGGATAAACATACGGGTTAAGCAAATAGAATGACCAAATAAAAGAACAAAGGGAGCCATCTACACAGCTTAGCGCTGCGTGGATGGCTCCTTTTTACTGACATAGATAGGGCATTAGGAGAAGGAAAAGCTAACGATTTCCTCCACCATCACGTATAAGGTGGTTGACGGAGCAGTCGTAATAACGAGATAGGAGGCAGTGTAATCGGTAAACTGCCCACTTACGCTGCTGCCAGCCGTCGTATTAACCGTTATGGGATTGCCTTTGTTCTCGCTGAGTACGGTGGAGAGAGGGCTTCCGGGAATAATATGTTTGGCCGTGGATTCGATAGCCATCAAGGGCCCCTCCTTTTTAAGGATATAAAAGAATATAGAAATTAAAAAATGTGCGGTTTATAACTAGGGCGTGTCTGAGAACGCTGAGGACAGCAAATTTTGCCGAATTTTCGTTCCATGCAAGGCGCGCTTGTGAAGGCGTACCGGGGGTACGTCAAGCGAACGGAACGAAGCAGGGGGCGAAAAGGCGGTTAAAGGTGCCACTGAACGGGTTTTCAGTCACGCCCTAGGTCTTTATTCCTCCGTGAAATGCGCCGTGCCTCAAAAAGGATAGCAAAGTCGTCTGTGCTTGTTAAACTGGATTTTCATGCACGTAAATAATGTTGACGAAGAAGATGCGCAGTTCATACAAAAAATTATCCTGCTCAAACGAGACGAGAATATAATCATTTCCAACCCGATTCAGCGTTCCGACGACAGCAAGCTGAAAATAGCCATTGGTCATCACGGAAACCTCTTTGCCAATCAAGGGAATTAAATCACCCGAAAGCGTAGTAGCCATGAGCTCCTTTCCTCCTTTTCGGCTTTGGCGGGACGGAGCCAAAGCCGCTTCTGAAGCCATGGCCTCAGCTCAGGGCTTCTATATTCGTAATGTGGGCCAGCGGGATGATCATAACCGACTGGGCAGAAGTGGTGAAGCTTGCAAGCGTCTGCTCCAGACTAAGCACGGTTCCAGCAAAGCCTGTCGGCTGTCCGGCAGTCATGACGGTAATGAGTGTCCCGGCATCGAGGAAGCCGGTAAGTACAGCAAGCAGCTCGGTGAAATCGACATTTCCCGAGGTGCCGGGAGGGCCCTGGGGGCCGGCTGGCCCTGGCGCGCCAGCCGGGCCTTGCGCGCCGGCGGCTCCCGGCGTGCCTGCCGGGCCGGGGATGCCGGCTGGCCCGGCTTCGCCCTGCACGCCCGGCGGCCCTGGCTCGCCGGGCAGGCTCTGCGCGCCGGGAGCGCCAGCGGGCCCGGCGGCTCCGGCAGGGCCCGCAGGCCCCGCGATGCCGGCGGGGCCTGCAAGGCCGATTGCGCCCGGCGCGCCTTGCTCGCCGGGCACTCCAGGCTCGCCGCGTGCGCCCGGCGAGCCAGCTGCGCCTTGCGGTCCGGCGGGCCCGGACGCGCCGGCGATGCCTTGGGCCCCGGGTTCCCCCGGAGGCCCGGCAGGCCCGCGAAAGCCGCGCGAGCCGATGCAGCCGTATGAAATACGCGGCTTAGGGGCTCTTTGAGACTGTGCTGGCGTAAAGCGATAAACCTTGCAATGCTTATGAAAACGTCGGCGGGCTGAGCAGCCGAAAGAAGGGCAAGCCAGCTTGCGAGGCTTTTTACGTTTGCGCATGCATGGGGACGGTTTTGGACGCAGTCTTTTTCTGATTTTACGACGCTTGCGGCGTTTAAGTGTAGGCGACGTCAGCTTGCTCCTGCGCGGAGGAGGCTTAAGAAAGGCAAACATGCTGTATCCTCCTATTTTTTATTTAAAATATAGGAAAGCATAATGTTATTCTTTTTCTACATTTCTCGGAATGAAACGCGCCGCACCGCCAAAGGACTGCGACAGTCGTTTCACCTTACTATATATGTATCCGGTAACCAAGCAGATGGGACTAGGTAGCTCCCTATTTTTGCGCGCAATTTGACAATTGCCTGTCATGGATTGCCGAGCGGGCGAGAAAGGCATATAATTAAAACGGCAAACATCGTACTTTTTCGTACAAATATGAACATTAGGGGAGGCTGTACCTGTGAAGAAAATCAAGGTGCTTCAACAAATTGTAGATGCTGGCGTTGTCGCTGTGCTTCGCGCTGATTCGGCGGAGGAAGTTGTAGAAATGTCCCGCCATGCGATAAAAGGCGGTATTAAAGCGATTGAAATTACGCTGACCGTACCGTTTGCGCTTCGGGCAATCGAGCAGCTCAGTAAGGAATATTCGGTGGATGCGGACCCGCAATCGGATCAATTTGCTATTATCGGCGTGGGAACGGTGCTTGATCCGGAATCGGCGCGCGCGGCGATTTTGAGCGGCGCGGAATTTGTCGTTTCCCCGGCACTTAACCCTGATACTATAAAGCTATGCCATCGTTATGCAATTCCGGTTATGCCAGGCACGATGACCGTCAATGAAATTCAGCATGCGCTGGAGCTGGGTGTTGATGTCGTGAAGCTGTTCCCTGGCAATCTGTACTCGCCAAGCGTTATTCCTTCGATTAAAGGACCTTTGCCGCAGGCAAATGTGATGCCGACCGGCGGCGTATCGCTGGATAACCTCGGCGAATGGGTAAAAGCGGGCGCGGTTGCTGTTGGCATTGGCTCCGATTTGACGAAGGAAGCTGTGAAAACAGGCGATTATTCCTTAATTGAAGCGAAGGCACGCGCATATATCGAAGCTTACCGCAGCGCGAAGCGCTAAATTTCACCTCTCGCCACTGCTTTTTTTTGAAAGCGCATTAGCGAAAAGCGGCGGAAAGCAGCCTCTGCAAGGCGAACGGGCAGCCGTATCGCAAGCATTTGAGGTGCTTTTGACGCATATGGATGGCGAAAGCTGTTTGCGTTTGATAAAGTAGGAGTAGGTTGTTCAAGATTTTGAAGGAGGCTACTTAAAAGATGGAATATCGGATTGAGAAGGACACAATGGGTGAAATTCAGGTTCCTGCGGACAAGCTGTGGGGCGCTCAAACGCAGCGCAGCTTGCAAAACTTCAAAATCAGCGGAGAGCGGATGCCGATTGAGGTCGTTCATGCGATGGCTATTATCAAAAAAGCTGCAGCAATCGCCAATGAAAAGCTCGGTGTGCTGGATGCGGAGAAATCTGCTGCTATCGGTGAAGCGGTAGATGAAATTTTGACAGGCCGCTGGGATGAGCATTTCCCGCTTGTCGTTTGGCAGACGGGCAGTGGTACACAAACGAATATGAACGTCAATGAGGTTGTAGCGTTCCGCGCCAATCAACTGCTTGAGGAGCGCGGCAGCGCCGTTCGCATTCATCCGAATGATGATGTCAACCGCTCCCAAAGCTCGAACGATACATTCCCGGCAGCGCTGCATATTGCTGGCGTAGTAGCGGTGGAGCAGCGCCTGATTCCGGCTATTGATGTGCTGGCAAGAACGCTGCAGGACAAGGCGGAGCGTTTCAACGATATTGTGAAAATCGGCCGTACGCATTTGCAGGACGCAACTCCGATTACACTTGGCCAAGAGATTAGCGGCTGGTACGCAATGCTGACTAAAACGCGCAAAATGATCGTGCAAAGCGTTGACGAAATGCGCGAGCTGGCGCTTGGCGGCACAGCGGTAGGTACGGGCCTTAACGCGCATCCGGATTTCGCGGTGCAGGTAGCGGCGGAAGTGACGACACTTACAGGCAAAACGTTTATTACAGCGGAAAATAAATTCCACTCGCTGACGAGCCACGACCAAATCGTCTACACACACGGTGCGGTTAAAGCGCTGGCGGCTGATTTGATGAAGATCGCCAATGATGTTAGATGGCTGGCCAGCGGCCCGCGCTGCGGTATTGGTGAAATCTCGATTCCTGAAAATGAACCGGGCAGCTCCATTATGCCAGGTAAAGTAAATCCGACGCAAAGCGAAGCCATTACGATGGCGGTTTGCCAAGTAATCGGCAACGATGCGACGATTGCATTTGCGGCGAGCCAAGGCAATTTTGAGCTGAACGTGTTCAAGCCGGTTATTATCTACAACTTCCTGCAATCCGTTGCTTTGATGGCGGACGGCATGATTTCCTTCAATGACAACTGTGCGGTTGGCATTGAGCCGAACGAAGCTGTAATCAAGCGCAATCTCGATCAATCGCTCATGCTCGTAACCGCGCTTAATCCGCATATTGGCTATGAGAATGCAGCAGCCATTGCGAAAAACGCGCATAAAAAAGGGCTGACGCTGAAAGAATCGGCGATTGCCAGCGGCCTCCTGACGTCCGAGCAGTTCGACGAGTTTGTGAAGCCGGAAGCGATGATCGGCAAACGCTAAGCGGAGTATCAGCGGCACTAGCTCCACTAACTCCACTAACTTCGTTTGTTATACAAGGAAAATCGAATAAGTATAGAAAAGAGCCTTTGGTGTCCTAAGAAATTCGGGATATCAGAGGTTCTTTTCTATTTTTATTTCTCTCTCTAGTAAAAAACGAAAATTGGATTGAACATATGTTTACTTTTGTGCCGAGCATACGATCAAACGAATGAATCATTAACGAAATATTAAGATATTATATTCATTTTCACGGCCGAATGTTAAGGCAATGTAAAATTAGATAACAATTAAAGATAGCTTAACAATATTTTTTTGTCAAAATGTTTACAATAGGTCTACTCTACTTTATATTAAATATTATATAGAGATAAAAAAGTTCCTTTTTTTCATTGATTTATGTTTATATGAAATTTTGATAAGGAGTTGATTGATGAAAAATGCACAAAAAGTAAATTTGTTGTGGATTTTTCGCATTTCTACCCGGTTTATTGCACGAAACGACAACAAGATTCGACAAAATGATATTAATGTCATATATATGTGAGATAAAAGAACTATTTATGGGATTATCCTAGGAAAAAAGGAGAGATTGTCTATGAGACGAAAGTTTCAGTCGTTCAAGCGGCCAGTCAGCCTATTTTTGGCTGCTATTTTGCTTGTAGGAACGATATTGGGTGGTTTTGGTGCGCCTGTGCAAGCGGCCGTAAGCAATGACAACATTGTCATTTCACAAGTGTATGGGGGCGGCGGCAATGGTGGCGCGCCAATCAAACAGGACTTTATTGAATTATATAATCTAACCGATTCACCAATTTCCCTTGCGGGCTGGAGTGTGCAGTATGCTTCGGCTACAGGGGCCTTTACACCGAATACAAATGTACACAATTTTAGCGGTACGATTGCCGCTAAAGGCTATTTCCTTATTCAAGAGGCGGCGGGAACGAGCGCGACGGCTGCTAATCTGGAATCGCCAGATGCCATTGGTTCGCTGAATATGGGCGGTACCGCTGGTAAAGTTAGACTTCTTGATGCAAGCAGCGCAGTAGTAGATCTAGTTGCCTATGGTTCGACGGCGACTGGTGGAGAGGGTACGCCAACTGGCGACCTGGGTGCTGCATTAGCGGCTATCCGCAAGGCGCTGAATCCAGGTGATCGGGCGCTGGATACGGATAACAATAGCGCTGACTTTACGGTAGCTGCACCAAGCCCTAGAAACGCTTCTTACGGCGCGGTTGCAAGTGTTTCGGCTAGTCCGGCGGGAGGCGAGGTTCCAGCAGGAACGTATGTAACCTTGTCTACAGCAACGGTTGGCTACAGCGTTTATTACAGCGTCTACAGCCCGGATGCACCGATTGCTCCGGAAAATTTTGCAGCGTATGCTTCGCCTATCGAAGTTACAGCTCCAATGACGCTTCATGCGTATGTGAAAAATACAGAAGGCACAATGGCTGGCCTGACTGAATTCTCTTATACAATAGCAAACCTTACGCCCGTTGCGATTTCGGATGTGCGCAGCGCAGCGGTAGGCTCGAAGGTTGTAACGCAAGGGACAGTTTCCCATCGCACAGAATCTGGCGGCAAAGTGAATTTGTTTGTTCAGGATGCCAATTCTGCAGTCGTTGTTAGAGGAACGGATTCAGGTGCACAGCCAGGGGATGACGTTGAAGTTTATGGTCAAACTTCGCTGTACAATGGCTTGCTGCAGCTGGACACTGATCTAGTAACAGGCGGCTATGTCACGATTAATGGCCAAAGCGGGGTTCCTGGGCCGACCGTCATTACTTCGACGTCTTTCGGTACGAGTGACGCAGTGCGGAATCAATCCGAAGGCCGTTTGGTGCAAATCAATAATGTAACCATTAAGCGCGCGGCAAGCGGTGTATTCTTTGCGACGGATGCGGCCAGCAGCCAAGAGATCGCGATTTATTCCTCCGATACGGCATTCGCGCTGAACAAAACGTTTGAGCAAGTGACAGGCGTTATGACTTATTACACAGGCGTGGGCCTTGAGCTTGTTCCAAGAGGCTCATCCGACATTGTGGAGCGCAAGCTTTCCGTTACATCAAGCCTACCTTCTGGCGGCGTTGCGGCTGGTGGAACGGTAGAGCTTAGTACGCTAATGAATGGCGGAGTTATTCATTTTACGACGGATGGATCAACACCGACATCTGCAAGCCCAGTATACAGCGCTCCAATAACAATTAGTGCTGATACAACGATCAAAGCAATCGTAGTAGCGGGTGCTGAGACGAGCTCTGTATACACATTCGAGTATACGGTGCAGCAAAATACAGATGGCATCAAAATTCATACGATTCAAGGCAAAACCCATCGTTCCATTTATGAAAATGTAGCGGTGACCCATGTTTCCGGTATCGTCACATCGGTAAGCACGAACAGCTTTTACATGCAGGAGCCAGACAGCAGCATCGATAACGATCCTGCAACCTCAGAGGCGATTCAAGTGTATAAAGCGGCGCACGGCGCTCAAGTGGGAGATGCGGTAACGGTTGATGGTACGGTTGTAGAGTTTGGGACTAGCCCTGCTCTGACAGTTACGCAAATTACAGCCACAACCATTACGAAGGGCTTGCCTTCGCAGCCATTACCTTCGCCGATTGTACTCGGTACAAATGGACATATCGTCCCGAATGTCATTGATACCGATAGCTTCGGAGCATTTAATCCCGATGGCGATGCGATTGATTTCTTCGAAAGCCTGGAAGGCATGCGCATCCAGTTGAATGATGCCCGCATTACTGGCCCTTATGCTAACTCGGTTACGCCAGTGACTTTCGATAATGGCACTAACAATCCGATTAAAACCGATGCAGGCGGCATTGTACTTACAGGTGATGGCACGCAGCCATTCGAAAGCAGTCTGAATCCACAAAAATTGTATATCGCGGCAAAGCCGGCCGGTCAGGATATTAAAACAGGCGACCAATTTAATGCTCCGATTACAGGTGTTTTGAATTATACGAGCAATTTGTTCAAGCTCATTCCTGATGGCACGTTGCCAGCTATTACGTATTCATCGCGTGCACAAGGTGTTGCGACTACGGTTGCAGCAGCTGACAAGCTGACGATTGCTACGTTCAACGTAGAAAATTTCAGCAGCAGCCAGACGGCTAAAGCTGCAAAAATCGGCGGCATTATCGTAAACAACCTCAAGACTCCTGACATTATTGGTCTTATGGAGGTTCAAGATAATAATGGCGAAACAAACAACGGTGTAACGGATGCGAGCCAAAGCTTCCAAGCATTAATCGACGCTGTTGTTACTAAAGGCGGGCCAACCTATGCCTACACGGACATTGCTCCATTAGACGGGCTGGATGGCGGAGCTCCGGGCGGAAACATCCGCGTAGGGTACTTGTATAACACAGCGCGGGTAACACTTGCGACTGGAACGAAAGGCGACTCGACAACTGCTGTACAGGTGAAAGGTGATGGCAGCCTGTCTGCGAATCCGGGCCGAATCAGCCCGACGGACGTTGCCTTTAATGCTTCGCGTAAGCCGCTTGCCGCAGAATTTAATTTCCAAGGCAAACGTGTTGTAGTTATTGCGAACCACTTTAATTCCAAAGGTGGAGACGGTCTTCCTTGGGGAACGATTCAGCCGGTTATCCGCAGCAGTGAAACACAGCGTGCTCTGCAAGCTGGAATCGTAAATTCCTTCGTATCGCAGCTTGTAGCTAGTGATCCGAATGTTAATGTAACAGTGTTAGGCGATCTGAATGACTTCCAGTTTTCGAAGACGCTTGATATTTTGAAGAAGGATGTTTTGACTAATCTGGTAGACGAAATGCCAGAAAAGGATCGTTACTCTTATATTTATGATGGCAACTCCCAGACGCTTGACCATATTTTGGTCAATGATGCTCTGACAGACTATTCGGCGATTGAAGTGGTACACGTCAATGCGGACTTTACGGATTCAATGGGACGCGTCAGCGACCATGATCCATTGCTTGCCCAGCTTGATCTTGCAAGCAAGCCGGTTGTCGGCAATGACAATTTCTCACTGCGTGTATTGCACACGAATGATACACATGCGCATCTGGATAACATGGCGCGCCGTGTAACGGCCATTAATAGCCTGCGCGACAACAACACGCTGCTGCTTGATGCAGGCGATGTGTTCTCGGGTACGCTCTATTTCAACCAGTTCAAGGGTCTTGCTGATCTGTGGTTCATGAACTATCTGAACTATGATGCGATGACATTCGGCAATCACGAGTTTGATAAGGATGCAGCGACGCTGGCAGCGTTCATTAGTGGGGCGAAATTCCCATTCGTTGCAGCGAATGTGAATTTTAGCGGGGAAGCAGAGCTTGGCAGCAAATTCGTTAACAGCATTCCTCAAGTGGACGGCGCAGCGAATGATGCTAAAATCTACCCGGCTATTATCAAAGAGGTTGATAGCGAGCGGGTTGGTATTTTCGGCTTGACGACACCGGATACAGCATTGCTTGCATCCCCAGGCAACGTTGTATTTAACGAAGTGAAAGCAAGCGCAGAAGCGACAGTTGCACAGCTGGAGTCGCTCGGAATTAATAAAATTATCGCATTGTCCCATATCGGTTATACCGAGGATCAGAAGCTTGCGGCTGAAGTGGACGGCATTGACATTATTGTCGGGGGCCACTCACATACGCAATTAAATGAACCTTTTGTATACCGTAAAAATCTAAGTGCAGATCCAACGCTTATCGTTCAAACAGGCGAGTACGGTGTGAATTTGGGTCAACTGGATGTTAAATTCAATACGGCAGGCAAGCTGACCTCATGGGATGGCAAGCTTGTAAATGTAGATCAACAGGTTAACTCGCAATATGTATTTGCAGCTGATCCGACTGCTGCAGCGAAAGTGGCAGAGTACAATGCTCCTTTGGCTGAGCTGAAGAAAACGGTAGTAGGCAAAACTGACGTGGCGTTAGACGGACTCCGCAAAAACGTGCGCAGACAGGAAACGAATCTCGGTAACCTGATTGCAGACGGCATGCTGGACAAGGTGAAAAATAGCCCATTGATCGACAAAACAGGCATTGCCGGTTATGTGACGATTCAAAATGCAGGCGGAATTCGCGATTCGATTCCGGCAGGCGACATTACGCTTGGTCATTTGCTGACCGTTATGCCTTTCGGCAACAATTTGACAGCGCTGAAAATGACAGGACGTGAAATCATAGCTGCACTCGAAAATGGCGTCAGCGGCTCCACGCCAGTTAGCGAGGAAGGCAGATTCCCGCAAGTGGCAGGCATGAAATTCTACTATGATATGACGAAGCCAGCGGAGTTTTACAGCTCTGCGATTGGTGAAATCATTTCGCAAGGTCAGCGTATCCTGAAGGTTCAGGTGCTGAACGACAAGGGCAAATATGTTGACATTGATAAAGACGCTTATTATATCGTAGCGACAAACTCTTTCATGGCAAATGGCGGCGACTTCTATCTGTCCATGAAGGCAGCGAAGGATGCTGGCCGCTTCTATGAACTGAATTTTGTAGACTACGAAGTGTTTAATGAATATTTGAACAAGGTGGGTACGGTGAACATTGGGGTAGAGGGTCGTATTACCAATGTGCAGAACGCATTCGATCTGCGTGTCCTTCATACGAATGATACCCATGCACATCTGGATAATGCCCCGCGTCGTATAAACGCAGCGATGGGCCTGAAGAATGAGAAGGAAAATGCCTTGCTGCTGGATGCGGGCGATGTATTCTCGGGTACGTTGTATTTCAATCAATTCAAAGGACTTGCTGATCTTTGGTTCATGAATGAAATGAGATACGATGCCATGACGTTCGGAAACCATGAGTTTGATAAGGATGCTGCGACGCTGGCGGCATTTATCAGAGGGGCAAACTTCCCATTTGTCAGCTCGAACGTTGATTTCAGCGGCGAAGCAGAGCTTGATGCTTTGTTTAATGATGATATTATTTATTCCTTGTCATCCGATGAACGCAAGGCGGAAATTCATAAGGCAATTATTAAGCAGTTTGGCAGCGGGGATGTTGGAGTTGGCATCATTGGGCTGACAACGCCGGATACGGCGCTGCTTGCTTCTCCAGGACAAGTGAGATTTGAGGACTATGTGGAAAGTACAAGAGAAACAGTTGCAGCTCTGGAACAGAAGGGTGTCAACAAAATTATCGTACTTTCCCACTTGGGCTACGGCGAGGATCTTAAGCTGGCAGCAGCAGTTGAGGGCATAGACATTATCGTCGGCGGCCACTCGCATACGCAGCTGAATGAGCCGACTGTTTATCAGAAGACGGCTGACGCAGCTTCTACCCTGATTGTACAAACGGGAGAATATGGCGTATATCTAGGCAAGCTGGATGCGATTTTTGACGCTCAAGGCGAGCTTGTAGTGTGGAATGGCGAGCTGGTTAATGTAGACGAGAAGATTGGCTCGAATTATAAGTTCAACGCTTATCCTGGACATACTGCGAAATTGGAAGAATTCAAAGCGCCAATCGCAGAGCTTCAGAAGACGGTTGTTGGCAAAACGGATGTTGCACTCGATGGTCTTCGTAAAAACGTGCGCAGACAGGAAACGAATCTTGGAAACCTGATCGCGGATGGCATGCTGGACAAGGTGAAAAATAGCCCATTAATCGACAAAGCGGGCATCGCCGGCTATGTGACGATTCAAAATGCAGGCGGAATCCGTGATTCCATCCCAGCTGGCGACATTACACTAGGCCATTTGCTGACGGTTATGCCATTTGGCAACAATCTGACGGCACTGAAAATGAGAGGTGCAGAAATCACTGCTGCTCTTGAAAATGGCGTCAGCGGCTCTACGCCGACGACAGAAGAAGGCAGATTCCCGCAAGTTGCGGGCATGCGCTATACTTTCGATTCCACGAAGAAGCCTGAAATTTACAACTCGGTTACCGGTGTTGTGACGCAGCAGGGCGAGCGTATCGTAAAAGTAGAAGTGTTGAATGAGCAAGGCGAATATGTTGCGCTTGATCCAAATGCGTATTACATTGTAGCGACGAATTCCTTCATGGCAAATGGCGGCGACTTCTATCTGTCGATGAAAGCAGCGAAAGACGCTGGCCGCTTCTATGAACTGAATTTTGTAGACTATGAGGTGTTTAATGAATATTTGGCGAAAATCGGTACGGTAGATATCAGCATTCAAGGTAGAATTACCGATTTGCTAGGTTCCGGAAACCCGGGCACGGGCACTCCTGGGACGAGTAATCCAGGAACGAGTACTCCTAGCCCTAGCCCGACACCAACACCTTCTGTATCTCCAAGTCCAGATCCAAGCCCGACGCCAACTCCAGCTCAGCTGAAGGATGTAACGGGACACTGGGCAGAGCAGTCGATTAAGCAAGCGGTAGAGCAAGGGGTTGTAAAAGGCTTCACAGACGGTACATTCCGCCCTGAAGCGAATGCGACTCGTGCAGAGTTTGTAACGATGGTTAGCCGTGCATTTAAGCTTGGAGATGCAACGTCAGTACCGAATTTCCGCGATGTGGATGCGATTCCGGTATGGGCACGCTCCTTCGTAGCACAGCTGTCGGAAGCGGGACTCATTAGCGGTTATGCGGACAATACGTTCCGTCCAAGCAATCCATTGACCCGTATTGAAATGACAGCGATTATGGTGCGTGCACTAGATATTCCGGTTGATCCAGCGGCAACGGTGGATTTTGTCGATGCGAGTGAAATTCCAGCTTGGGCAGTTCCTTATGTAGCTGCGGCAGCCAAAGCGGGCATTGTACAAGGGGCGAACAATAAGTTCAATCCAAATGCTAAGGCCACGAGGGCTGAGGTTGTCACCTTGCTGCTGAATGCAACGAAATACGCAGAAGCAAGCAAATAAGCAAAAGACAGTTAATAAAATAAGCGAGGCCGTCCCAAGGCAGTATTTACACTGCTTTGGGATGGCCTTTGTTTTGTTTAAACAGCAGCTCCCGCAGAAATGAGAGCAATTTGTTCATTTAACCGGCCGCTGCATAAACCGCCATGATAGCAAATCACATGCTGGATGGGGTAATCTGCAAGTGCTTTGAGAGATTTCAGCGCCATTTCATAATCGAGCGTGGCAGCAGGAATAGGAGGTGCTAGCTTGCCATTTTCTGCGATAAGCGCATCTCCAGCTATTAAAGTTTGGCTCGTGTGATGGTACAAGCTGACATGTCCGGGTGTATGTCCCGGCGTATTAATAACGCTGATGCCGCCGCATCTATCAAGCTTATCGCCGCCCAGCAGCTGCGCTGTTACATTTGCGTGGGGCGGATGCTCCAGCATTTTTCGAAAAGCGGCGCGGAACGCAGCGGGCGTTTCCGGTGGAAACATTAGGTCTAGGCTTGCGAGCGCCTCATCGGTTATTTTAATCAGGTGTTTGCGTCCTTCAATGTAGGGCTTCTCGATGTCGCTGCTCCACACGCGTGGTGCTTGATTAGCTTGTTCGATAACGGCGGGCAGACTGCCAATATGATCGATATCTTGATGGGTAAGTACGATGTCGGTTATGTGTGCGAGAAGAACGCCTTCTTGTGCCGCGGCCTCCTGAAGCAAAGGAAGCTGACCGGGATGGGCGGTGTCTATAAGGATTTGGTGATCAAGATCCCAAATAAGGGTGGGGTGAATGGTTGTGGGTTTTCCCATAATGATGGCTGTAATCTCAAGCATGGCAATGCCTTTTGCAAGCAGCATACGATCCCTCCGATGAACATCAGCTCAAATTGTGCTTGGCCAAGCATGTCTATCATAAGGGATAAATAAATTAGTGTAAATAATAAAATATTATATTATAACACAAATAATTATTTTTGTCAATATACAAATGAGGTGGCTGCTAAGCGGGGTGGAGGGGCGTGGATTATGATATGATAGTTGGAAAGGGCGGCTTTTCCAAGCGATCTATTGCAGGAAAAGCTAGCTTGGCACAACTATCTCTGATGTAAAGTAGGTTATTGCGATGCATTTATTATCAGTCGAACATATTACGAAAAGCTACGGGGAAAAAATGCTGTTCGAGGACGTTACCTTCGGTCTCGAGGATGGCGACAAAATTGGTATTATCGGCGTCAATGGGACGGGCAAATCGACGTTCCTGAAAGTGATTGCCGGGCTTGAGCCAGCGGATGCAGGCAGCATTTCCATTGGGAACCGTGTGAGTATTCGCATGCTGTCGCAGGACCCGGTGTTTACGCCGGGAGAAACGGCGCTTGAGCATGTGCTGGGTGGCGATTCGCCGCAGCAGCGTGCTGTGCGCGAGCATGTGGAGGCTCTTGAGGCACTTGAGCTTCATCCAAATGACGAGGCGCTCCAGCAAAGGTTGATCAAAGCGAACCAGCGGATGGATGAATCGGGCGCTTGGACGCTGGAGAGTGAAGCGAAGATTGCGCTCGCAAAGCTTGGCATTCTTCATTTTGACGAGAAGGTCGAGACGTTTTCCGGTGGGCAGCGCAAGCGGGTAGCGATGGCGGCGGCACTGCTCCAGCCTTCGGATATTTTGATTTTGGACGAGCCGACGAACCATATTGACAATGATTCGGTCGCTTGGCTGGAAGGCATGCTGCAAAAGCGCAAAGGCGCGCTGCTTA
This sequence comes from Paenibacillus sp. FSL H8-0537, assembly GCF_038051995.1. Taxonomy (NCBI): domain Bacteria; kingdom Bacillati; phylum Bacillota; class Bacilli; order Caryophanales; family Paenibacillaceae; genus Paenibacillus; species Paenibacillus sp. FSL H8-0537. Next base: position 962,793 of record NZ_CP150290.1, read on the forward strand.
TGATTACCCATGACCGGTATTTCCTCGATCGGGTCAGCAATCGGGTCATTGAGCTGGACGGCGGACGTGCTTATTTCTATGAAGCGAACTATAGCCGTTTTCTAGAGCTTAAGCTGGAACGGGAAGAGCGTGAGGCTTCTACAGAGAACAAACGCAAAAACCTGCTGCGCAGCGAGCTGGCCTGGATCAGGCGCGGAGCCAAGGCGAGAACGACGAAGCAGAAGGCGAGAATTGATCGCTTCGAGGATTTGAAGGCGCAGGCGCCTAAGCAAAGCGCGGGGAAAATGGATGTATCGGTTGCTTCCACTCGCCTTGGACGTAAAATCGTCGAGCTGGAAAAGGTGACGAAGCGCTTTGGCGAGCGGACGCTCATTCGTGATTTCAGCTATATCGCCGTACCGGAGGATCGGGTGGGCATTATCGGACGCAATGGCAGCGGCAAGTCTACGCTGCTGAAGCTGATTGAGGGTAGACTGGTGCCAGATGAAGGTACAGTTGAGCTGGGCCTCACCGTTAATCTCGGCTGGTTCTCGCAGGAGCATGAAGAGATGGACGAGTCGCTGCGCGTCATTGAATTTATCCGCGAAGGTGCGGAGCAGGTGAAAACGGCGGATGGCTCGCTCATATCAGCAGGACAAATGCTGGAGCGGTTTTTGTTCCCTCCTGCGATGCAATGGAGCCCGATCGGCAAGCTGTCAGGCGGCGAGAAACGCCGTCTCCAATTGCTTCGCGTGCTGATGAAGGCGCCGAACGTGCTGCTGCTCGATGAGCCGACGAATGATTTGGACATCTCGACCTTGGCTGTATTGGAAGATTATTTGGATGATTTTCCGGGCGTCGTATTTGTTGTATCTCATGACCGCTACTTTCTTGACCGTACCGTCGATAAAATTTTGTCCTTTGAGGATGGAGTCATTACGCAGCATACAGGCAACTATAGCGAATATCAGGAGTTTGTAGAAAAGCATGGCTCGGCGGCTGGTTCACCGTCAACGCCAGGAGGCGCTTCGGCGGGCGGAAATGCGAAGAATGCTGGGGCAGGCACGGCGGCAGCTGCTGGAAGCGGGAGTGCAGCGGGCGAATCGAATGCAAAAGCCGGAACGGGCGGCAGCAAAGAACGCGCGCTCAAAATGTCCTACAAGGATCAAAAGGATCTTGAGCAAATTGACGGCTGGATTGAGCAGGCTGAAAATGATATTGCGCACATTGTGCAGCGCATGGAGGAATCCGGCAGTGATTCGGTGCTGATTCAGCAGCTATCGGAGGAGCAGCAGCAGCTAGAAGAAAAGCTGGAGCAGCTTATGGAGCGCTGGACAGAGCTGAATGAGCTTGCTGAGCAAATTGCCGCTCAGAAGAAGGGTTAATGATAATGGGGTCTAGAAAACAGGAGAGGGAGATGAAGATGTTTTCAGAAGTGCGCAACATTTATTGCATTGGACGGAATTATCGTTTGCATGCATTGGAGCTGGGCAATGAGGTGCCTGAATCGCCGATGGTATTTACGAAGCCAACTCATGCGCTTGTGCCGATGGATGGCAATGTTGTGGAGCTGCCGGGTAATCATGGCGAGGTTCATTTTGAGCTGGAGCTGGTGCTGAAGGTTGGCCGGGCGCTTGAGCCGGGAATGGACCCTGACGCATGTATCGATGGCCTGGCGCTGGGACTTGATATGACGCTTCGCGATGTGCAAAGCAAAATCAAAGCGAAAGGCCAGCCATGGCTTCCGGCCAAAGGCTTCAAAGGCTCCGCTCCCCTTGGCGCATGGCTGCCGTACCCTGGTTCAGAAGAGCTCAAGGCCCATGATTTTGCGCTGCTTCGCAATAATGAAGAAGTGCAGCATGGCAATTCTGCCGATATGCTGTTTGATATTGGAACGCTGCTTCGGCACATTAACGACAACTACGGACTTGGGCCGGGCGATCTCATTTTTACTGGAACGCCAGCAGGTGTTGCGGCTTTGCAGGATGGCGACAAGCTCTCGGCATTGTGGCAAGGCAAAGAAGCAGCTAGCTGTTCGATTAAGCTCGTATAATCGGATTCAAACAACCAAAAAGCCCTCAAACCCGCGCAGTTCGCAGAGTTTGAAGGCTTTTTTTGCGTCGCAGCCTTCCCTTTCGGGAGAGGCTGTGACAGCTGAATATGAGGTGCACCTATATGACCGTGTGGCATGATTTTTTGGAAATTAAGCGTTAAAAGCTTTCAGCATCCATACATGCTTCTCAAGCGAGGTGTGGATCGCAAGCAGCATATCGGCTGTCGTCTCATCATTCGCTTCTTGGGCAATCGACATGCCAGCTTTCAGTTCTTCGATGATGGTCGAGAAGTCGGTGATGAGAGACTCAACCATAGCAGTAGCTGTTTCTTTGCCTGTAGCATCTTTGATGGAAGCTGTCTCCATATATTCTTTCAACGTTGCGACAGGCTTGCCTTCCAGCGCGAGCAGGCGCTCAGCCAGCTCATCGACATTCAAAGCGGCCTCTTCATAAAATTCTTGAAACTTCACGTGCAGGGTGAAAAATTGCGAGCCCTTCACGTACCAGTGGAAGTTATGCAATTTAATATAGAGGACACTCCAGTTAGCGATTTGTTTATTTAATACCTCATGTGTTTTTTTCATTATCGTTCATCCTTTCGTTTCCTGATTTTATGTTTCTTAAAGGGGAGTTTGCTAGATGTAAACTCAAAGGCTAAAAAGCTAATTGTTTAATTTGTAATAATTACTTATTTATAATTATTACAAATAATAGACGTTTTGTCAAGCTGGCCCCGCTGCATTCATCCGATAACATACTATAAACGTCCGAGCTTTATTTTAAACAAGCTGTTAAACAGACAGTGCTATTTTATGCGTTTCATTGTCTTTTTAACCACAGGCGGTAACCGCCATAAGATATGGCGAAAAAGGCGGCGTATACGCTGGCGAATAACGCGAAGCTCGCCCAGTCTTTAAACATATTTTGTCCCATATAAGCGAATAGCAGCATAAACGGGATTTTGCCAAGAGCCGATGCGATGGCATACGGAATTAGCCGTACAGAAGTGACCGCAGGATAAATATTGACGACCATATGGGGAATGATCGGAATTAAACGCGCTGTCAAAATCGTTAGAAACGGCCGTTTTTCCATCGTTGCCTGAAGCTTATCCAGTTGGTTGAACTTACGGAGGAAGGCTTTTCCTTGCTCTAGGAAGAGATAGCGCGCCAGCAGAAATACGATGATGGCAGCAAGTGAAGCGGCCAGCCAGCTAATTAATGCCCCAAGCAGCGGACCGTACATATAACCGAGCAGGGCAATCATGATCTTGAATGGAACGACGGGGACGAGCACGAGGAACAGAGCGACGAGAAAGACGATAAATACAGATGGCGTGTCATTTTGCAGCCATTCGAGCAGATTGTTTTTGTATATAAAAACGGTGACGAGCAATAAAGCATAAATGATGGCGGAAACCCATTTCAGCATAAATATCTCCTTTAGCATGTCCTTGACGGTACTTCTTTAATCTTAGCTGTTGCATGCTGGTGGGTGCAACCAAGGATAGTGTGCAAACGCCAGTACTACGTAAACTTGGTACTAGCTGGATGCTGCCTTTACGCTAGAATAGGAAAAAAAGCCTATGGGGCGAAAAAGGGGAGGCAGTCGTTGAAAGAGAGAGAGTGGAGTACCATTATTTTAGCTGCGATACTTATTAGCTTTCCGATTATGTTCTTTACTTGGATCATTTATGCTATTGTGATGCTGTCAACAGGCTCGAAATTATATGGAGCATTAGTCATTGCGGCTTCTGCGCTTATAAATATCTTTTATTTGCTAGCTTATATTGATGTCTTAAAAGAAAAGGTTTTCTGGTCATTGTGCGGTTCAGCAATCTTAGTCATTGCAATATCCTTTGTGCTCGGATGGAGATATGAACAATACGTAGAGAAGCTGAAAATCGTCGATGATCAAGCGATAAATATGAGTAATTATGAACCTTTCCGAGAGGGGACGAAGGCGGTTTCCCTACCAGAGCCGGCACCGCTCAAGATCCGCAGTAAGCTTCCACAACTGGATGGCTCAACCGCCCTATATCCGATGTATGCGGCATTCGTTCAGGCGGTATATAAGCAAAAGGAATATCCCTACTATGGGCAGGACAGCGAGGTTCAGGTGAACGGTACAGAGGATGCCTATAATCGCTTAATTAAAGGCGAGGCTGATATTATTTTTGCACCTGCACCGTCCAAGGATCAGGAAGCACAGGCAAAAGCCGCAGGTGTGGAGCTTACGCTGACGCCGATTGGCTATGAGGCTTTTATCTTTTTCGTGAACAGCCGCAATGAGGTGCAGAACCTGACGCTGGAGCAGATTCAGGGCATTTATGCAGGAGAGCTCACGAACTGGAAGCAGTTTGGGGGAGCGAATGAGAAAATTCGGCCGTTCCAGCGCCGAGAGAACAGCGGCAGCCAGACGATGCTGCAAAAAATGATGAAGGATAAGCAGCTGATGGAGCCTGCGAAAGAAGATGTTAATTCCGGGATGGGCGATATCATTAAACAAACCGCAAACTACCGTAATTATAAAAATGCAATCGGCTTTTCGTTCCTTTTCTACGCCACCGAAATGGTGCACGAGCAGCAAATCCATCTGCTGAAAATAAACGGCGTGGAGGCGAACCGCGAGAACATTAGCAACGGTACATATCCGCTAACAGCACCGTTCTATGCCATTACCGCAGGCAGCGACAATCCCAAAGTGCAGCCGTTTGTTGACTGGATTTTATCGCCGCAGGGTCAATATTTGATTGAGAAAACAGGGTATACACCGCTTAAGTCGGAGTTAAACTCTGCACGAAGATAGACTTTGGCGGACACAGCAGCGGCTATTTCAACCGAATCACGGGTTTTAGGACTGGCTGCGGACTCAGGAGCCGCTAATGCGCTGTCCATCCCCATTTGACGGGTTTTTTTAGGGCGATAACGGATCTCCTGTCCGCTTACGGCCTAAAATCGGATCAAAATCCAAAATAGCGGCACCTCAGTCCTTGAAAAATAAAAGTGTGCGCCCCAAGCCCAGCTATCAGCACTTCATTCAAAATGAAACCTGCTTAATCTTCAATGAAATTAACCTTCTAGCCATTCCGCTTTATTATCCTTCCTTCAGCCCTTCTTAACAGGAACATGCATCGAGGATTCGCGGACGATCAACCGATGCGGAATAATGGTGCTCGATTGGTGAATCGGCTCGTCTTGGATGAGACGGACAAGCTTCTGCGAGGCGGTGTAGCCAAGCTGATAAGTACCGATATCGGTGGAGCTGATCGGAGGCGTGGCAAGCTCTGAGAGAGCGATATTGTTAAAGCTTACAATGCAAATATCGTCTGGAACGGAATAGCCCAGCTCGGTAAGTCCGCGCAGTACGCCGAAGGCGACCACATCATCAATGACGATGAGCGCGGTAGGACGGTCTGGCATTTCCATGAGAAAAGACATTGCCCGAAACCCGCTTTCCTGCAAAAATTCGCCCTCAACAACCCATTCCATATTCAGCTTCAGCCCAGCGTTAGCTAAGGCTTGGCGATACCCCTCCATTCGGTCGAAGGAAACGGTCAAATTGCGCGGTCCGCTAACAAAGCCAATTCGCTCATGGCCTTGCAAAATCAAATGCTGGGCCGCATCATAAGCCGCCTGCACATTATTGTTGTTGACCGTTAAAATATGCGGATTCGAATCGTCTGTACGTCCAATCAGCACGCTCGGAAATTGCTGCTCATTCAAATAATGAATGAGCGGATCTTTGACGCGTGCGGATAGAAGAATGACGCCATCAACCCGGCGCCCAAGGACGAGCCTTGATATCGTTTCGATTTCATCATGCTCGCCAGTAGCGGTTGTCAGCAGCATGTCATAACCGGCTCTAGTGGAATGAGTCAGTATGCCCCGCAGCAGCTCCCCGAAGAAAAAGTCCTGGAACAGCTCCTCCGCAGGCCTTGGCAGCATAATAGCCAGTGTATTCGTTGTTTTGGAGACAAGGCTTTTAGCCATCGCATTGGGATGGTAGCCCATTTCCGTCATAATTCGTTTTACTTTATCTGCTGTTTCTTTACTAATGCGGGGGTGCTTAGAGACGACCCTTGATACGGTCGAAGGAGACACCCCTGCCGCTTTTGCAATATCTTTTATCGTTACCATAGTCTAATCGGGCTCCTGTCACTTTAACTGTGCAATCGTTTGAACATTACAGTTACATGTTAATGCAAGCGCTGCCGAAAAGTAAATACGTTTGAGATTCAAAAATGGAAAAATGGTGAAATCATAAGGAAATGGAAGGGAAATGCAGTGATCAAGCGAAAGAAATGGATAATTTCAGCATTTTGAGCTGTGCAAACGTTTTAACAAACCTTTGTCCATGTTGTATGATAAATCCATTAATCAAACGCTTACATCGCAATTAACGAATAGATTCAAGCTGATTATATCGATTGAAAGCGGCTTGAATGATTTTCGCACGATCATTTGTACAAACGTTTGCACAAACAGAGGGAAGCGTTTGGAGCATCTGTATCGGTAGGCGTGCAGCAATGGCATCACATTATGGAGGGGGATTTTTAATGATGAAGAAATGGTTGGGAGTATTTATCGTCTGTGTACTCGTGTTTGCTTTGGCAGCATGCGGCAATACGGGGAATGGCAGCAATAACGTGAGTGCGCCGGAAGCTTCCTCTACACCTGCAGAGCCAGGGGGGAGCAACGCTGTTAATGAGGAGGAGGGCGAGCTGCTGCCGGAGGATGGAGCAAGTCTCGTTATCTGGGAAGGCAAATCCCAGCGCGCGTTTGTAGAAGCTTTGGCGCAGGAGTTTACGGAGCAATACGGCGTTCCCGTCAAGCTGGAGGAGGTTGAAAATCCGGATCAGGTGACGAAGCTGACGACGGATGGGCCAGCGGGGCTGGGAGCGGACATTGTTGTATTCCCGCATGATCAGATCGGGCGGGCCGCTTCTGCCGGTCTCGTGCTGCCGAATGATTGGTTTGGGGAAGAAACGGCAGGCGAAAATGATCCCAATGCAGTAAGCGCGGTAACCTTTGAGGAGATCCTCTATGGCTATCCGCGTTCCGTCGAAACGTATGCGCTGCTTTACAACAAAAAACTCGTTCCAACAGCTCCAAAAACGTTCGACGAAGTCATCACATTTAGCAAAACGTTTAATGATCCGAAAAAAAATAAATATACGATTATGTGGGAGCTTCAGCAATTTTATTATGATTATGCCTTTCTTGCCACAACCGGCGGATATATGTTCGGCAGCAATAATACAGATAAAGAAGACATTGGCCTAAACAATGAAGGCGCAGTAGAGGGAGCCAAGTTCCTTGCTTCGCTGAAGGAAAGCCTGCTGCCGCTCAATACAGGCGATATTACATTTGATATTAAAAAGGGTCTGTTCATCGAAGGCTCCTTGGCGATGGATATTAACGGGCCATGGGCGCTTGCTGATTACAAGGCTGCCGGAATCGAGCTTGGCGTAGCGCCGCTGCCATCGATCAATGGAAACCCAACGACCTCGTTCTCGGGCGTCCAAGGCTATTATGTAAACGCATTTACGAAATATCCGAATGCATCTAAGCTGTTTGCACGATTCCTGTCTACGAAAGAGTCCCAGCTTCGCAACTTTGAAATGAACGGTACGATTCCGGCAAATTTAGAAGCGGTCCAAGACCCTAAAATTCAAAATGATGAAATTACGAAAGCTTTTTATGAGCAGTTTTCCCATTCTACGCCAATGCCAGCTATTCCGCAAATGGCAAGTGTATGGGGGCCGATAACGGCCGGCATTGCTGATATTTGGGACGGGGGAAAAGATGTGAAGGCTTCTCTCGACAACTCGGTAGCACAAATTAAAGATGCCATTGCCAGCCAATAACACGTTAGCGAGAGCTTATTTTCACCCGCCGGAGGAGCTGCGGCGGGTGGATTTTAGTCGGGAGGGAGCCGGAGCGCAATGAAGCAGCATCGCACAATTGCTGTACTATTATCGATCGTGCTGCAAGGTTTGGGACAAATTTATAACCGGCAGTGGTTAAAGGGCATTCTTTTTATGCTGCTTGAGGTGGCGGGGTTCATCTATATTGCACCACGTCTCGGTGGGGCGATCTGGGGCCTTGTTACTTTAGGCGAGAAGACGCAGAAATTTGTGAAGGTTGGCAAAATGGCGCAAATGGTCAAGGGCGACCATTCGATTTTTTTAATATTGGACGGGTTAATTCTATTATTTCTCGTATTTGTGCTGCTGGGCGTGTATGCGTGGAATATTACGGATGCTTATCGGAGCGGCAAGCTGCGGGATGAGTTGAAGCCTGTCAGAACGTTCAGGCATTCGTATGAGCATGCAACGACCTTTTATTTTCCTTATTTTATGCTCGCGCTTCCGGCGCTGGGCGTGCTTTTTTTCACGATTATGCCTATCGTGTTTACGGTCATGCTCGCTTTTACAAACTATTCGGCTCCTGATCATATTCCGCCAGCGAAGCTTGTCGATTGGGTAGGGTTCAAGACGTTTACCGATCTTGTGAAAATGAAGTCATGGAGCCACACGTTTGTAGGCGTGCTGATCTGGACGATTATTTGGGCCGTCCTGGCGACGGTGACGACTTATTTTGGCGGAATTCTCGTTGCCCTGCTGATAGAGCAGAAGGGTATTCGCTTCAAGAAGCTGTGGCGCACGATTTTTATCATTCCGTATGCGATTCCGCAGCTCATTTCATTACTGGTCATGAAAAATTTATTTAATGGCCAATTCGGGCCGATTAATCAATATTTAGGCTACTTTGGACTCGGCGGACTGCCGTGGCTCACCGATCCTTTCTGGGCCAAGGTGACGGTCATTACCGTCAATATGTGGATTGGCATACCTGTCAGCATGGTGCTTATACTTGGCATTTTGACCTCGATTCCCCGTGATTTGTATGAGGCTGCTGATGTGGATGGGGCGTCGACGCTGCAAAAATTCCGCATTATTACGATGCCGTTTATTTTGTTTTCGACGATGCCGATCTTGATTATGCAGTTTGCAGGCAATATTAATAACTTTAATGTGATTTTCCTCCTGACGGGCGGAAATCCAGCGAAGGGCGATTACCAGTTTGCTGGTGCGACCGACCTGCTGATTACTTGGCTTTATAAACTGACGCTCGATAACAATAAATATAATGTGGCTTCGGCCGTTGGCATTATTATCTTTTTAATCGTGGCTATTTTCTCGATCTGGAATTTCCGGCGCTCGAAATCGTTTAAAGAGGAGGATATGATCCAATGAGAAAATGGAAAAGCAATGCCCGTCTGACCTTGAGCTATGCGCTGCTGCTGTTGATTTCGGTGGTCGCAATCTATCCGGCACTGTGGGTCGTTCTGTCTTCGCTGCGCCCGGGAGGCTCGCTGTACAGTGAACATTTTTGGCCTAGGCAATTTACGCTCGTTCATTATGCGGAGCTATTTACCAGCAAGGCCTATCTATATGGCGCGTGGTATTTGAATACGCTGAAAATTGCCGTGGTCACGATGATTTTATCGACGATACTCGTAACGCTCAGCATGTACGCTCTATCGCGGTTTCGCTTTCGCGGGCGCAAGACAGCCTTGACGGTTATGCTCGTGCTCGGGATGTTTCCGAGTTTTATGAGCCTGATTGCGATCTATATCATATTGCTGCAATTAAATTTGCTTGATACGCATATGGCGCTTATTCTGGTCTATTCGGCGGGGGCCGCGCTGGGCGGATTTATTGTAAAGGGCTTCTTTGACACGATTCCCCGCAGCTTGGATGAGGCGGCCAGAATAGACGGAGCCTCGCATTTGCAGGTGTTTGCGAAAATCATGCTGCCGTTGTCGAAGCCAATGCTCACCTACGTGGCGCTGACCTCGTTTACTGGCGTATGGGGCGATTTTATTTTCGCAAGGCTGGTGCTGCGTACGAAGGAAAACTGGACAGTGGCGGTGGGAATGTGGGATTTGGTCAATTCGCTGCAAAATAGCAATTTCACGATGTTCGCTGCTGGCTCTGTACTCATTGCGATACCGATTACGCTGCTATTCATCTTTCTCCAGCGTTTTCTCGTACAGGGACTCACCTCTGGCGCATCGAAGGGGTGAGGCGATGTGGAGAAGCGTTCATGGGGGAATGGGCGCCAGCGTGCGCAAGGCTGGTTTAGTTGTTTTTGTTCTGCTGGTGCTGCTCGTTGCCGCTTGCAGTACCAACTCAAGCTCAAGCTCCAGCTCTAGCTCTAGCGCGAGCACCAGTCCCGATTCCGGTCCTGGTCCCAGTCTCAGCCCCATGCCTAGCGGCAGTCCAGAAGTTGATAGCTATGAAGTGGATGAACAGCCCTCCACTGTCTATTATGAAATATTTGTGCGGTCGTTCTATGATACCAATGGCGATGGCATCGGCGATTTGAACGGCGTAACCGCAAAGCTGGATTATTTGCAGCAGCTTGGTATAGGCGGCATTTGGCTTATGCCCATTCAGTCCTCCCCAAGCTATCATGGTTATGATGTGACGGACTATTATGCGATAAATCCCGATTATGGGACGCAGGAGGACTTGCAGAGACTTCTGGCAGAGGCGCATAAGCGGGATATCAAAGTTATTATGGATTTGGTCGTAAACCATACAAGCACGGAGCATCCGTGGTTTAAGCAGGCAACGGAGGATGCTGCAAGCCCTTATCGAAGCTGGTATCATTTTGCTGACAAGGATGAGAAGGTGCAGGAGGATGGGGCAGTTGGGGGCAAGCCATGGCATGCTGCCGGTAGCAGCCGTTATTTGGGTGTTTTTTGGGAAGGGATGCCGGATTTGAATTTTGATGAGCCTGGCGTTAGAGAAGAGATGATCCAGATTGGGCGGTTTTGGTTGAAGCAGGGCCTAGATGGTTTTAGGCTCGATGCTGCTAAGCATATATATGGCGATTTTACTTCTACAGTGAACAGTGATGCTGTGAAAAAGAACAACCAGCGCTGGTGGCAGCAATTTCGCAGCGGACTTTCGGAGGTGAATCCGGGCGCTTTTCTCATTGGCGAGGTATGGGATTCAGTGACGGTTGTTGCGCCTTATCTGGAGGTGGCATTTGATTCGGCTTTCAACTTTGACTTGGCCGGGAAGCTGCTCCGTGCAGCAAGCTCCGAGAGCGACCCTGATGCTGCTTTTTCGCTGCAACGGGCCTATAAGCTGTACGGAGATGCTTCAGGAGGTGCGTTCACCGATGCTTCGTTTCTGAGCAACCATGATCAAAATCGTGTGATGTCGGTGTTGAATGGAAATGTGGCGCATGCGAAGACAGCGGCTTCCTTGCTGCTGACACTGCCGGGCAATCCCTTCATCTATTATGGGGAAGAGATCGGAATGAAGGGCATGAAGCCGGATGAGCGTATTCGCGAGCCGATGCTTTGGCACTCCTCCTTAGATGGCGGTAAAGGACAAACGACTTGGGAGAATTCCAGCTCCAATGCCGACCCGAGCCTGGTGTCAGTGGAATCACAGCTCAATGATGAGCAATCGCTGCTGGCCCATTATCAAATGCTGATCGGCTGGCGTAATGAGCTGCCCGCCCTGCGTGACGGCGGCATAGAGGAATATCGTCTTGATTCGCCGATAAGTCAGGTTAGCTCGTATGTAAGGGCAACTGCGAAGGAACGGGTGCTGGTGCTAATTAACTTGTCGAAGGAAAAGCAGCTTGTTAAACTGCATGAGCAGGAGCCTTTCGGCTCTTTCAACAAGGTAATACGTGGCAGCCATAAGGGTGTGGAGATGCAAGATGGGCTCATAAGTCTGCCGCCATATAGTGTGTTTATTGTAAAATGAGGCGACTGAACGGGCTGAGTTAAAGGTAGCCTCGCTTGAAACGTAACAGTGCTTGAAGCGAAACGGTGAACAAGGAAAAGACAGGCGAGCATGCTGCCTGTCTTTTCCTTGTTTAAAATATAATAACGGATAAGCTTCACATTTAGAAGCTTCTTATAATTCACCCTCGAAACGGCTGCCGCCGAGCTTATACCTGCTGCTATTGCAGCTTTTGTTGCAGCAGCACCTCATAGCCATAAGCTGGCAGCTGCAAAGTAATGCTGCCGGATTTTGCATTATGTGCTTGTGGAGAATCGTGAAGCAAAGACAGCCATTCATAACGACGGATTACATCTTGGACGTCTTCTGTTGAGTTAACCAGCTCTACACTGCTTTCGTCCTTGCTTGCGGCAACCTCCCGCGACGCTTGGCCAACCGCTTTATCTTCTACGCGAAAGCTCACCTCGGCCGGCTCGGCTTCGGCATTCATCGCAATAACGATTCGCTCATCGCCTGAACGGCGCTCATAAACGATGATGCGCTTTGTTTCATCGGCGTGAATGAAGCGAATGGCTGCGCTGCGAAGAGCAGCATGGCTGCGGCGCAGGGCAATCGCTTGCTTAAAGAAATCCAGCAGCAAAGCGTTCTGTTCCTCTGGCTCCCACACCATGCATTTGCGGCATTCGGGATCACCTCCGCCATTCAAACCGATTTCATCGCCATAATAAATGCAGGGAACGCCGGGATAGGTCAGCTTGAACAGGGTAGCCAGCTTCATCGCGCCGAGCTCGTCTCCGCAAACCGTCAATAGTCTTGGCGTATCGTGGCTGCCTAGCAAATTGAAGGCTGTTTCGGTTACCTGCTGCGGATAAGCAGCGATCTGCGCTCCGAGGGCGCTAGTGAAAGCGGAAGCGTCAATCTTCTGATAGGCGAAAAAATCGAGCACAGCATTCGTAAACGGGTAATTCATGACGGCGTCAAATTGATCGCCCTGCAGCCACATCATTGAATCATGCCAAATTTCACCGAGAATGTAGGCTTCGGGATTCGCTTTTTTCACGATGGCTCGGAACTCGCGCCAAAACTGATGATCCACCTCATTGGCCACATCGAGCCGCCATCCGTCGATTCCGATTTCCTCAATCCAGTAGCGGGCGGCCTTAAACAGGTATTCCTTAACATCGGGATGCTCGGTATTGAGCTTTGGCATCAGCGGCTCGAAGGCGAACGTTTCATAGGTGGGTATGCCGTCTACTACACGTAAAGGCCATTCCCGCACATGAAACCAATCGGCGTAAGGCGATTCGGCGCCGCGCTCAAGCGCATCAACGAATGGCGGAAACGTTCGTCCGGAATGATTGAATACCGCATCAAGCAGCACGCGTATGCCCCGCTGATGGCAGGCATCCACTAGCTCCTTGAGCTTCTCATTCGTACCGAAATGCGCATCTACCTTCATATAATCTGCGGTATCGTATTTGTGGTTAGTCGTAGCTTCAAATAAAGGATTGAAATAAATAGCGTTTATGCCAAGCTCACCTAGGTAGTCCAGATGGTCAATGACTCCCTGAAGATCGCCTCCAAAAAAATTGCGTGGCGTCGGATCGCCGCCCCAAGCCTCAGTCGCTTTGGGATTCAAAGCAGCATCGCCGTTTGCGAACCGTTCGGGAAAAATTTGATAAAATACGGCATCCTTCACCCATGCAGGAGGAGCGAATACGTCAACGGGATTAATAAACGGATAGTCAAAAAAGCTGTTCGAGTTTTCCGGCATCGTCCCATGAAAGCCCGACTCCGTCAATATAAGCTGCTCCGGGCCGCTAGTCAGCTGGAAGGCGTATCGCAGCCTGCGAAAAGGCGGGATTACCGCAGCCTCCCAATAATCAAACAAGGCGTCGGACGATAGCAGCGACATCTCAATCAGTTCCTGAGTTTCCTCCCAGGCATATTTGTCGCCAACGATGGCGTGGACGTGGTCCATATCGCCTTTTTTGGTGCGCAGGCGGATATGCAGCGTCTTCCCGTCATAGGCATATGCCCAGTTTTGCTTTGGCCGATGATAAATAGCTTCCAATAACATCATTCCACTCTCCTCAAGTTTAATGGCTTAAACGAGCAAGAAGAACGCAAAAAAAGGTACAACCCGCACCTTTTCAGCGAGGTTGTACCTTCTCCATAATCGATCAGCCTTTGATCGTAATGTGTTCGGTAGCATTGCCTTTATCTTCAGCTCTGATTATACACCGTGAAGGAAAATCATGCCATCATTTATTTAGGGAAAATGAGCTTAAGCATGGACCGAAGCCACATGAGCCTGGGCTTCTAGGAAACGCTCGGCGTCGAGCGCTGCCATACAGCCGCTGCCAGCAGCAGTAATCGCTTGGCGATACTGGCGATCCTGAACGTCGCCACAGGCGAAGACGCCTGGGATGTTCGTCTCGGCAGTTCCGGGCTTCACAATAATATAGCCTTGATCGTCGGTGTCGATTTGACCGCCAAGAAAGCCCGTGTTCGGCGTATGCCCGATCGTAATGAATACGCCGTCCGCCTCAATCAGCTCTTCCTCACCGGTTTCATTGTTGCGCACTTTAAGGCCTTGAAGTCCTGTATCTCCGGCTGCTACCTCAAGCGGGGTGCGGTCGAGGCTCCAGGAGATTTTGTCATTGTCGCGAGCGCGGTCCTGCATGATTTTCGAAGCGCGCAGCTCGGAACGGCGGTTAACGACCGTTACTTCCGACGCGAAGCGAGTCAGGAACACCGATTCCTCCATAGCGGAGTCGCCTCCGCCGACAACGAGAATTTTTTTGCCCCGGAAAAAGAAACCATCGCAGGTTGCGCATGTGCTGACGCCGCGTCCAATGTTCTCCTGCTCGCCCGGAATACCGAGATATTTCGCCGAAGCGCCGGTTGAAATAATGACCGATTCAGCCTGCAGCTCGCCGATTCCTTCCACATCGAGCGTATAAGGGCGTTTGCTGAAATCTACGCTTTTCACAGAGCCAGTGCGGAACGTAGCACCGAAGCGCTGTGCTTGCTTGCGCATATTGGACATCAGCTCGCTGCCGAGAATGCCGTCAGGGAAGCCGGGGAAATTTTCGATTTCGGTCGTCGTCGTCAGTTGACCGCCTGGCTGCCAGCCTTCAATAACGAGCGGCTCCATGTTGGCGCGAGCCAAATAAATAGCAGCGGTTAGTCCCGCAGGTCCAGTACCGATAATGATTGTTTTATGCATAAATGATTGCCTCCATTCGATAGCCTCTGATAATAAATTCTAGTTTAAAATTATTACAATTAACGGGTACTGTCAAACATGTTCATCTTAAATTCATCTATATGTATTATGGTAGGGTAAAGTCGAACAACAGGGGTGATCCGCTTGCCAAAAATATTAGTCGTAGATGACGATCCAAACATTCGTGAGCTTGTCAGCATTTTGCTGCGCCGCGAAGGTTTTCAAATTATAGAAGCACAGGATGGACAGGATGCGCTGGAGCTGCTGGAGACGGTACTGCCGGATTTGGCCGTTATTGATGTCATGATGCCGCGTATGGACGGCTGGACCTTATGCGAAACGCTGCGCGCCTCGTATGATATGCCGCTGCTGCTGCTGACCGCTAAAGGCGAAACGGCGAATAAAGTAAAAGGCTTCGGCCTTGGGGCCGATGATTATATGGTTAAGCCATTTGAGCCGCTGGAGCTTGCAGTACGCATTAAAGCTTTGCTCAAGCGCTACCGTATCGCGGCTTCACAGACCGTGGAGCTGGGGCAGCTGACGCTCAATTTGAGTGAATTTCATGTCACGATGGCTGGCAAGCGGATACTGCTGCCGCCTAAAGAGTTTGAGCTGTTGTTCAAACTGGCGAGCTACCCGGATAAAACGTTTTCAAGGGAACAGTTGATCGAGCAAATATGGGGCATGAACTATGAAGGGGATGAGCGGACGGTGGATGTGCATATCAAACGGCTGCGCGAGCGCTTTACCGAGGAAGAAGCGGGCATCCGGATCGTCACGATTCGCGGGCTCGGCTATCGAATGGAGGAGCTTGAATGATTCGCAGCCTGTATGTTCGCGTGACCATGACGTTTCTGGTCATTGTGGTCATCAGCATGGGCATCGCTTATTGGATGGCGGATCAAATTTTCACAAGGGATTTAAGCGGACAATTTCCTAACCAGCTGGATCGCTCGATTGTACGAATGGAACAGCTGTATGCCGCTTCCTCGCCAAAGTCCTTAAGTATTTTCATTAAACAGGTTGCAGAAATGCAAAATATAGCGATTGTAGCCATAGGCCGTGGTGGAGAAGTCATTGAGGCGGGCAAGACCAGCGCGGAAATCACACATCTTCTAACTCCAGAGGTGATTGAAAATGTTTTCGCCGGTCAGCTGCAAATGCTGCCAAGCCAAGCTGAGGGCGAGACCAGCGGGCCGTCCTCGCCTCCAGCATTAGGGCGCAAAGCTGTGCTTGGCGAAAGGGACTGGGCGATCTTCGTTCGGCCTGATCGCGTCCCGGAAATTCGCAGCTTCCAGCGCAACACCTACACCATATTGATCACGCTGCTTGTCGTAGGCTGCATTCTAATTCCGATTGCCGCCCGTTATTTGGTCAAGCCGCTCAAAATGATGACCGAAGCGACGAAGCGCATCGCCACCGGAGATTTCTCTGTGCAGCTGCCGGTGCATCGCCGGGATGAGCTCGGCAATTTGGCGGACAGCATCAATCGCATGACATTAGGCTTGTCGCAGCTGGAGACGATGCGGCAGGATTTTGTATCGAATGTCTCCCACGAAATTCAATCGCCGCTGACATCGATTGGCGGCTTCGCCGAGGTGCTGCGCAGCGAGCAGCTGACCGATGAGGAACGCAATCGATACGTCGGCATTATTAAGCAGGAGAGCAGCCGGTTGTCCCGGCTGAGCGAGAATTTGCTTAAGCTCGCTTCGCTGGACTCGAAGCAGCATCCCTTTGAGCCGCGCGCGATCAGGCTGGACCGCCAGCTGCGCGACGTCGTGCTTTCATGTGAGCCGCAGTGGATGGCGAAGCGGCTCACGGTTGAGCTGCTGATGGAGGAGACGGTCATCGTCGCGGATGAGGATCAGCTGAGCCAGGTTTGGAACAATCTGCTGGCGAACAGCATGAAGTTTACGCCGGATAATGGGCATATCCGCATTACGCTGTCTGAGGAAAGTGGCTGCGCAACCGTGCGTATTGCCGATAACGGCAGCGGCATTTCCCCCGCTGATCAGGAGCGGGTATTCGAGCGCTTTTATAAAGCGGATGCGGCGCGTGACCGGGTGAAAGGCGGCAGCGGGCTAGGGCTGTCTATTGTGAAGAAAATCGTCGATATTCACGAAGGTTTGATTGAAATCGAATCCAGCATCTTAGCAGGCAGAGGCAATGGGGCGCCATCCGGCACGACGATTCGGGTCATGCTGCCGCTTCGATCGGCGCAGCTGCAGGCAGCTCCGGCTGGCAGCGGTGAAAAAGACATGGGCTAGCTGGAAACAGAAGCCAAGACAAGGTATGATGGGGAGAGCTTTACACGAACAAAATGTAGAAGATGGAGGCGGAAACGTATGGGACAAAAGGTACGCAAGGCAATTATCCCGGCAGGCGGACTTGGCACAAGATTTTTGCCCGCAACGAAGGCGCAGCCTAAAGAAATGCTGCCGATTATAGATAAGCCGGCGATTCAATATATTGTGGAAGAAGCGGTGCAGTCAGGCATCGACAGCATCGTTATTGTGAGCGGCCGTCATAAACGGGCGATCGAGGACCATTTTGACAAGTCGGTTGAGCTTGAAGGAGAACTAGAGGAGCGCGGCAATGAGGAAATGCTCAAGGTTGTAAAAGAAATTTCGCAGCTGGCCGACATTTATTATGTTCGGCAGAAGGAGCCGCTCGGTCTCGGTCATGCGGTGCTGTGCGCGCAGCGTTTTATTGGCGACGAGCCATTCGCGGTGCTGCTAGGGGACGACATTCTGACGTCCGAGCCGCCATGCCTGAAGCAAATGATCGATCGTTATGAGCAGCATGCCTCCTCAGTCGTTGCTCTTATGGAAGTGCCATGGAATCAGACGCACAAGTATGGCATTGCCGATATTCGCGACGAAGCGGGACATATCCGTGAGCTGATCGAGAAGCCGCTGCCTGGACAAGCGCCTTCGAATTGGGCTGTTGTGGGACGCTATGTGCTGGAGCCGGCTATCTTCGATCTTTTGTCTAAGGCGGAGCCAGGCAAAGCGGGGGAGATTCAATTAACGGACAGCCTGCAGCGGTTGAACGAGCTGTCGCCGATTATTGGGCATCGTTTTACAGGCAAGCGCCATGATGTGGGGGATAAGCTGGGCTTTGTTCAGGCAACGATTGATTTTGCGCTGGAGCGTGAAGACTTGCGGGAGGACGTTCGGCGCTATGTGCTGGAGCGCCTTGCTGCCTATACACACAGCTAGTCCGCATGAGGCGTTTATGTATTTTTGTGTCAGATCAGTAAATTAATTTTCTGCTCATCTTTTTTTAAGGTTATTTTCATAAACCGGTTTTATAATTACACTACATTAAGTAGTTATAGCAAGGTGTGAGGCAGTCATGGGAACAAGTGACATTCAGACAAAAGGGCTGGAGCGGTTTTTTGGCCCGCTGGAGGCAAGGATTATGACCATCCTGTGGTCGCAGCCTGATAGCTACATCAAGGATGTGCAGCATAAGCTCGATCAGGACAAGCCATTAAATTTCAACACCGTTATGACCGTCATGAATCGTCTTGTGGACAAGGGGCTGCTGGTGAAGTCATCAGGCAAGCCATCGAAATATGCGCCTGTGCACACGCAAGAGCAATTTCTGAGCATTCAGTCTCGGGAGCTTCTTGAAGATCTTGGTCCGCTCGTCGTCAACTATATGTTCGATGCGATGGAAGAGGTTGATGAAGAGCTGCTGGACAAGCTGGAGCAAAAAATCAAATCGCTTAAAGAGGGCAGACGCCATGAGCTGGAGTCTTAGGTCGAAATGGATGTTTGGCTTTTGCCTGATGCTGATTGGATTTACGCTGCTGCAAATGGGTATGTATGCGGCGCATACGCTGTTCGGCTGGGAGAAGGCAGCGTTTAATGTATTTGAATTATGCGAGAGCCTGATCAAGCGGTACAGCTTGCTGCTCCTTAGCTACATTATGAAGCTTGCTGTCTTTGGAACGTTCGTTCATCTGATGTACGTAACGGTGAAGCAGTGGCTTGGTGTACGGGCCGCAAACCGTAAAATGAGTGTTTTACAGCATGACACCATATCGGATGAGCTGAATGCGCGTTATTTTGCAGGCAGCAAGGCGATCATGGTCGTATCACATCCAGAACCGATTGCGCTGACGCTTGGTTTTCTACGTCCCAAAATCATTTTATCCACTGGGCTTCTCAATCTGCTTGATAAGGAAGAGCTTGAGGCGGTCATCGAGCATGAGCACTTTCATTATCGCAATCGCGACCCGCTGATGATTTTGATATTGCAGGTAGGGGCAACGGTGCTGTGGTATATGCCGATTCTTCGCTGGGGAGTCGAGCAGTATAAAACAACCCGTGAGCTGTTAGCGGACCATTTCGCTTTGCAGCGGCGGGTGAGCGAGCATAGTCTCGGCAGCGCACTGCTCAAGCTGGTGAAATATAGCCGTGGAGAGCGCAGTGTCCGGACCTTTGTCCATGCTTCTTTCGCCGACCATTCGATTAATTATCGGTTAATGAGGCTGCTCAATCCCGAGTCGCAGGAGCTAAGCATGCGTTGTCCGGTGCTGGCACTTGTATTATCGATACTGACCTTCGGATCGATCTCCGTCATGTATCTTTCTATTATGCTATAGAATTTGCAGCTTGATGCCCTTCTACAATTTCGAAATACCGGTTTTATGCGAAGCGCACAGATCCCTCAAGGGAAGGCGCGCTTCGCCTTTATATAACTTACAACACTACGCGATGTAGTTTTGAAAACAAAGGAGGATATTAAGATGAAGAAGAAAAATGTGGTTATAGGTGCTGTTGTTGCGGTGGTTTTGCTAGGTGGAGCGGGTGCATATGCGATGTATGATTCGTTTACGGGCAACAACAAGGAAATCCAAAGTGTCATTGGCACGGATTCGACAGCTACGAATAGTGCAGCAGGCACGAATAGCTCAGGTTCTGGTTCTACAAATAGTACAAGTGGTACGGAGACAGCTGCTGCTGGAGCTGTAGCAGATGTAAACGGGGCGTGGACGATTGATTCCACCTCCAATGTGTATTTCTCGGTTACGACTTCCCGTGAGACGGTGAACTTTGAAGTAAATGGCGTAACGGGAACATGGAATGTAGATACGGCTAATGCGGCAGCTAATGCGGCGGATGCGAGCCTGGATATGAACGTTCTCGATTCTGGCAATGGTCAGCGCGACGGACATGTGAAAGGAGCGGATTTTCTCGATGTGACCAACTTCCCAAGCTCCACGTTCAAAGCTACAAAGTTTGAGGCGCTGCCAGCGGAAGTGAAGGACGGAGAAACGTTCCCGCTTATCATGACTGGCGACTTGACGATTAAAGGGATTACGAAGGAAGTTACCTTTACAGGACAAGCGGCATACAGCGGCGGCAAGCTGAATGTGGAGAGCGAGACGGTCGTCACGTTTGAGGAGTTTGGCATGCAGAATCCGCATAATGTCGTGATGGATACTGAAAATAACGTTACCGTGCAGCTGCGCCTTACTCTATCGCAAAACGCCTAATATGCGATTGGCGAGCCGCAAATCAGTTTTTTTAAAGCAAGAGCAGGGCTTAGGCCTTGTTCTTGCTTTTTTTATGGGAGAAAGGGAAAACGCAGAAAATGGTCAAGTCCATTATTGGGAATGATATGGAAATAGGTACGTACAAGTTGGCGATATGCTATACTTATGCAAATAATAGGATTTTATAATTGAGGTGCAGTGCAAAATATGCAACGTTCTCCTAAATATATGCAGTTGAAGCAAGAGATTACGAGCTGGATTGCAGCGGCGCAATTTCTCCCGCATGACCGGCTGCCATCGGAAAATGAAATCGGCAAGCAGTTTGGCATGAGCCGGCAGACGGTTAGACAAGCCCTTGGCGATTTAGAGAAAGAGGGGTGGCTTTATCGCGAGCAGGGCAAAGGCACCTTCGTCTCGGATCAAAGCGTGGAGGAGCGCAGAAGCGTCTCTGCAGGATTGACCGTCGGATTGATTACGACACATATTTCCGATTACATATTTCCGACGATCGTTCGCGGTGTAGAATCCAGCTTGCGATCGAACGGCGGAAGGCTGGTGCTTGCCAGCACGGACAATGAGAAGGAGAAAGAGCGGGAAAGCCTGGAGTCTATGCTGCGAGAGCCGCTCAGCGGACTAATCATTGAGCCGACGAGAAGCGCGGAGGGAAATCCGAACTTTAATTGTTTTTTGGCGCTGGATGCGCTGCAAATTCCTTATATTATGCTTAATGAACGCTATTCGGATGTAGATGCGCCATGCTTGAGGCTCGATGATGAGCTGGGCGGCTACTTGGCTGCCGAGCATTTGCTCGACCTTGGACATCGCCGTATAGCAGGCTTTTTCAAGACGGATGATTTCCAGGGCGTGCACCGCATGCGCGGTTTTCTGCGGGCTTGCCGTGAGCGCGGCATTGCTGTGCAGCCAGAGCATCTCGTACGCTATAGCACAGAGGAAAAGGCAACAAAGCCGCAGCAGTCGCTTGACCTAATGCTCGGCCGGGCGCCTGAGCTTCGTCCTACCGCGGTCGTTTGCTATAACGATGAGCTGGCTGTTCGCATGCTGGATGTTGTGCGGCGACATGAGCTTAATGTCCCTGAGCATTTGTCTTTAATCGGTTTTGATGATGCGAATTTGGCGACGGCAACCGAAGTGAAGCTGACGACGATGGAGCATCCAAAGACGCGGCTGGGCGAAGATTCAGTGGACAAGCTGCTGCAGATGATTCAGCAGGGAGCACCTTCCGGCCATGTTCGGATGGCTGATACGGTGTATAAGCCGAAGCTGATTATTCGGGAGTCGACGGCGGAACCTTTTGTCTGAAAATTAAGCTATGCACTTGTTCGTACAACTTATATTTGAGTTGAGGATTATTATGAAATATCCGTATAAGTTGTTGTTTTTAGGAGAGTAGATTATCATTTCGTCTTTTAATGTTTCATCCTTTTGGGTTTCATCTTTTAAGCTGCCGTGAGCGGCAGTATGGCAGGTTCTCATTTTTTGAAAAATATCAGTGAGGGGAGCTGCGGAGAGGAAAGATTGGTCTGGAGAAGTGTTAGCGTTCGCTTTTGCTGCCGGATTTCTACCGCATCAGCGGTTCAAATCCAGAAATCCGGCAGCAACGGCGATCGGAGGACCAGTCTTTCCGCGCAGCAGCGACCTGCCCTACTGATCCCATTCAAACAGGAGGCATATTCAATGAAACGATGTCATGAAAAGACTGAAGGAAATTAAGGAAGCAGCGCGCTAATTCAAAAGGAGTGTTATGATAAGCTTAATATATTTTTTAATTCCCATCATTTAAAAATGGAGATCATTTACTATTTCATATAGAATAGAGGCAAGGACGATTAAAGTTTGATTGCGTCAGGAGATGAGCACAGGTGCATTGCCAACATTGCGGAAATAAATATGAGCCTAGTGCCGTTTACTGCAGCAAATGCGGGAAACCGCTGCTTCAGGACGCGCAAGCAAATGAGCAGACGCAGGCCATTGTCATTCAAGAGCATGAATTATTCATTCGGGAGGCAAGTGCCTCATTAGTGCCAGAGCAAGCGCCAGTACGAAACAGAAGAAACCGTGCCGGGGCTGGGCGTAAGTTTATTATTGCGCTCGTGCCGGTTGTTGTGTTCATTACAACGTCTGCCGGGGTTTTTTCTTATTACATATATGAAAGCGATTTGAATGATCATGTCGCCGAATGGCATGAGCAAGCGAAGCAGAAAGCTTGGGGAGGCAAATATCACGAAGCGATGATCCAGCTTGAGAAGGCAGCGAAGGTGCGTCCAGCCTATGGTGCTCTTCAAGAGGATATGGATATTGTCAACGAGGCGGTTGCAATTGAAAATAAAATTAACAGCCTTGCCAGCGAGCTGGACAATGGAGCTTTGACGGAGGCAAGACCGCTAGTGAAGCAGCTGAATACGCTGCTTGCAGGCCGGGAAGAGCAGATTTTTTCACCGCTGCGCGAGGCGTTTGCCGATTTAAATGTTAGAGTGGTCGTTGTACAGGTGCAAAATGAGCTGGACCAGATTAACTCGTTGGATGCTTTGGCGGTAAAGCTTAATACCGTTAATGGTTTAGGCGGCGAAGAAGCGGTAGCTGTACGCAAGCAGATCGTGGACAAAATTGCGATTGTATGCCAACAGCAGACGAAGGAGCTGATTCAGAAAAAAAGCTTCTCCGAGGCGATCGCCACCGTACAGAAGGGAATGGCCTACGCCCCGGAGGATACGAACTTGACGAAGCTGCTTGAAAGCATTCATGCGGAGAAGCAGGCTTTTGAGAAGGCGGAGCAGGAAAGAATTGAGCGTGCCATGCAGAAAGCGGCCGAAGAGGATTTGCTTAACCAGACGGCAGCCGCCCAGGTGGTTAAGGTGGATACGAGCTTTGATGAAACGGGCAGCTTCAAAATCCATGCCTTGCTCAAAAATGCCGCCACCCGGCCGATTTATTCCGTTGAAATCCAATATTCGGTGCGCGGCAAGGATAAACAGATTTTGAAGAAGGGTACGTCTATCGCCATGCCTAACTATATAGAGCCTAACGAATCCTTTACTTTCGACGCAGCTGTGGAAGGCATTGAAGAGACCGATGCTACTGTCGTCATCGATCATGTCACATGGTATTTGGACTAGGAGAAGATATTCATGAGAAAAGGAACTTGGCTTAGCCTTATATTGTCCGTTGCTTTTCTGCTTTTCGGAGCGGGAGCGGTCGTATTTATCCGTTCCGAAATTCCCAAGCAGCTCAGTGGCAAGCCGCTGCTCGCTGTGTCAGAAACGCGCTCGGAGAAAACCGGCAAGCCGCTTAAAGACGTCATATATGAAACCCAGAAGCTGGTCGTGATGATTGAAAGCGGCAATGGCAAGCAGGGATCAGGCTTTTTATACAATAATCAAGGTGACTTGATCACCAATGCGCATGTCGTATCCGGCGTTCATAAAGTGAAAATTCATACGTCTGATGCAAGGGAGCTAGATGGCGAAGTCATTGGCATCAGCAAGGAGACAGATATCGCGGTCGTACGCGTCCCTGGACTGGTTGGCGAGAAGCCGCTTAAGATGGTTCGCAATAAAAAAGCGGAAATTGGCGATGAAGTGATGGCGATCGGCAGTCCGCTTGGTTTTCAGAATACAGTAACGACAGGCATCATTAGCGGCTTGGGCCGTAATTTTACAATCGAACCGTATTCGTATAAGGATTTGTATCAAATTTCTGCGCCCATTGCGCCAGGAAACAGCGGCGGCCCTCTGGTTAGAAGAGAGACAGGTGAAGTGCTTGGCATTAATTCAGCAGGGATTGAGCAAGGATCTATTGGGTTCAGCATTCCAATTGTAAATGTGCTGGCAACGGTGGAGGCATGGTCGACGAAGCCTATGGAGGTGCTCCCTGAGCAGGCAGGCACGAATAGCGCGGGCATGGAAAAGCAGGAGGCGACGATGAGTGAATATGCCAGCTACTTGGTTACTCATTTTTACGACAGCCTGAACAATGCCGATTATGTATATGCCTATTCCTTGCTGGGCGGCAGCTGGAAAGAGGGCAAAAGCTATGACGAATTTCGGGAAGGCTATATGCCAACGCGCAATGTCGTCATCGACGATATGCATGTAACGGTCAACAACGATCAGCAAGCGACTGTGACGGCGATTATTTCAGTAGATGAGAGAGTAAGCGGCAAAAACAAGCTGAGCAAATATCAGGTGATTTACGAGGTTGGCTATGAGAACGACCAGCTCAAGCTGATAACCGGCAGAGGCAAGGTGATTGAGCAGGCCGCACATGAGAAAGAACAACATTAACGCTTATTGCAGAGAAAACCAGCAAACCGAATGAGGGATGCTGGCTTTTTTGTATGGATGAAAAATAAAATCCTCTGAATCGTTACAGCTGATTTTTACGAAAATGGGAAGGGGTGCAGCCGGTAAATTTCTTGAACTGCTGCACAAAATAGTCCGGGTCCGGATAGCCGACGCCAGCAGCGATGTCGGCTATTTTGCTGCTTGTAGTGGCGAGCAGCAGCTGCGCTTTATCCACCCGAATCTGATGGACGTAATCATTGAAGTAGATACCGGTTGATTTGCGGAACAATTGCCCGAGATAGAAGGGATGGAGAAACGTTTTGCCGGCAATTTCTTTCATCGTCACCTGCTCCTGAAAATGCGAGGCCACATACTCTTTGACAAAAGCGATGGGATCATCCGAAGGCATTCCCGCATCCGGTAGCACAGCATCCTCCGAGCTGGCATTTGTGCTGGCCGAAGCTTTGAGCAGCCGATGTTTCACCCGCAGCAGAGCGCCAATCAACTGCTCCTCCTCCACTGGCTTCAAAATATAATCAACAGCACCGCAGATGAGGGCCGTCTTCACATATTCAAATTCATCATAGCCAGAAATGACGATAAAGCAGGTATCCATACGTCCCGTTACGTCCTTCATAAGTTCAAGCCCCGTAATGCCGGGAAGACGGATGTCGGTAATGACAAGTGCGGGCTGCTCGCGTTCAATCAATTCTAGCGCCTGCCGTCCATTTTCCGCATCGCCGCATAGGTTAAAGCCGTACTTCTCCCAATAAATGATTCTTTTCAGTCCTTCACGCATTCGCGGCTCATCTTCCACGATCAATGTTTTCAACATCGATGATTCTCCTTTCAAATACAGATTCATCCTTAGCGAAGGCGGCGGGAATTTGCAGCTCAATCGTTGTGCCTTCCCCATAACGGGAATCCAGACTAAAGCTGAACTCCTTCCCAAAATGCCACTTGAGCCGGTCATAAACATTTTTCAGTCCGACATGGTTGCCCTGCTGATGCTGCGCTCCTGCTTGCTCCAGACTTGCAAGCCTTTGCTGCAGCTTCTCTTCTTCCATTCCAATGCCATTGTCTGACACGCGAATGACAATGCGAGCGCTATGCAGCTTGGCTGATACGATAATATTGCCCGGCTGCTCGGAATGCTCAATGCCATGAATGCAGGCATTTTCGACAAGCGGCAGGATGCTCATTTTCGGCAATTGCAGCTCAAGCACTTCTTCATCCATTTCCAGCTGGTAGGAGAGGCGATGGCCGAAGCGGAAATGCTGAATGTCCAGATAGTCGGTGACGAACGCCAACTCCTCTTGAAGCGGAATCATATCCTCGCCCCAGCTTAGCGATCTGCGGAAGCCGCGGCCGAGAAGCTTAATGACCGATGCCGTTTCCTCTTCGCCTTTAATGACGCAATTCATTCGAATGGCATCCAGCGTGTTAAACAAATAATGAGGGTTAATTTGGCTTAGCAGGGCATTAAACTGCGCCTGCCGACGATCCAGCTCTGCCACGTACACATCTTGAATGAGGCCGTTGATCTGCTGTGTCATGCGGTTAAATTCCTCAGTCAGCTGCCCGATTTCATCGGATGCCGGTTCAGTCCGCAGCACTTCAAAGCGCTGATTTTTCACCCGTTTAATACCGCCCAGCAGCATGCCCAGCCTCAGATTAAGCGATCTGGCAATAAGTAAAATAATAATGCTTGGAAATAGCAGATTCACACAGGTCAAATAAATAATAAACTTGCGTGAATCAAATAGGCTTTGATTGACGACGTCATTAGGGTAGATGCCTACCATCTCCCAGCCTTTCAGGTAATCGATGCCTTCAAACGGGCTAACGATGGTTGTTTTGTCCTGCGGAGAGCTGCCTTGAATGAACGCTGGCGGCTCTGCCTCCGACGAGTAAATGACATGGCCCTGCGGACTTAATAAATAAATTTCACCGGGAAACGAATGATCAAATAATGTATTTTCCAAATAATGCGGCAAAATATCCACTCTGAGAATTTTATGATAGTTGGAATAGGCTTTGTAAAAATCAAGCTCGCGGATCACGCTCAAATACGGAGCGCCGCATTCTGCCGATTCTGTTCGTACGGTTGTTTCCTCGCTGGCTGTGAGCGTTGCCGATGCTGCCCCAGACTGCCTGCAGAGCGCGCTCGGCGTGTTCGTGTAAAGCAGCCATTTTCGGCTTCGCTCCTGGTCGGTAGTCGCTTGAAACCAGCCCTCCTGCTTCGTCTGCAAGTCAATGTATTGCAGGAGGCCTGCGTGAATCAGGCTGTCGTTGTCGGTA
The DNA here is from genome assembly GCF_038051995.1 of Paenibacillus sp. FSL H8-0537. Classification (NCBI taxonomy): domain Bacteria; kingdom Bacillati; phylum Bacillota; class Bacilli; order Caryophanales; family Paenibacillaceae; genus Paenibacillus; species Paenibacillus sp. FSL H8-0537. The sequence continues at coordinate 989,947 of NZ_CP150290.1, forward strand.
AACAAATACGCATTATAAAATTGCTTATTCAGCGGAACGAAGCGGTTAATCGAGTTGCTCAGCACCTCGCCATAGGCCGAAATGACTTCACTTTCACTCGTATAAGTGCGATCCAGCGCGCTGTAGAGGATGCCGTCATTATAGATGACCGAGGAGAAGCTAATGACGCCCTCCAGCATTTTACGAAAGTTATCCTTGTTCCGCTCAAGCGATTGCCGAAGATCCTGGACCTTTTCTGTTCGGACATTGCCTGCGGTTATCGTATAAAAAAACGTATTCGTCAGCATGACCGGGATAAAAACAGCGGCAAAATATAAAAGCATCAGCTTGTTTCGCAGCCGGAAATCATTCCAGCGGAAGGGACGGAGGTTTTGCATCATTTTCATCGCTTGCTGCTCCTTTGACCAAAGGCTAACAGAATCATTTTGTTAGTATAATAGTGTCAATCAAGATATAATAAAGCGTTTTCATTAGTAAAATTAACACTTAATTGCTGAAATAGCTACCCTAAATATAGAAATTATGGTAACAATCTAGCTCGTGACAGGAGCAACCGCTGCAAATCTCATTAGATTTGCGGGGTATGTTGTTATGGTTTTGCGGGTACCTGGGCAGCTCCCTGTTTGATACAGTTAATTTATATTAAAGGGAGGGTGGCAACATTCTTGAGTAAAAAAACAGCGCTTACATGGATCGCCGGGGCGACTTTGGCCTTATCGATGATAGTGGGAGGATGCAGCACGGAGAGCACGAATACGGCTGCGGGCACAAGCAAAAATAACAGCTCCGGAGAACTGACCACATTCAGCTATTTCGTATTTGATCCTGGCGATAATGTACCTGAGCATACAAAAATCGGCGATATGATTGAGCAGAAAACAGGAGTAAAGATTAAATATGAGCGTCTTGTCGGCGAGAAGGAGCAGAAGGTAGGGGTAATGATCGCCGGAGGCGATTACCCTGACCTCATCAATACGAGTGAGACGGTTAAATTCGAGGACGCGAACGCGCTCATTCCGCTGGAGGATTTAATTGAGCAGCATGCCCCGAACATTAAACGCATTTATGGGCCATACTGGGAACGGCTGAAAGCAGCGGATGGACATATCTATGCATTGCCGCAGGTCGCACCTACGGGTACACCGATCAAGGGCATCAGTGCTGCCTTTTGGATTCAGAAGGAAGTGCTTAAGGACGCAGGCTATCCAAAAATAACGACGTTCGATCAATACGTCGATGTATTGCGCGCTTATTATAAAAAATACCCGCAAATCGATGGTGCGGATACGATTCCTTTTGAAATTTTGACCTATGACAACCGTAATTTCACATTAACGACCGCGATGCAGTTTTTAGCCGGAGGGCCTAACGATTCACGGGCTATTGTTGACCCGGTGGCGAACAAGCTGGCCTTCTACCAGACGGACGAAAACGTTACGAAGCGTTATTATGCGAAGCTGCATGAAATGTACCGGGAAGGCATGATTGACAAGGAAGCCTTTGTGATGAACTATGAGCAGTATTTGGCTAAGCTGTCCAGCGGCCGGGTGCTGGGGATGTTTGACCAGAAGTGGCAGTTCCAGACGGCGCTTGATTCCTTGAAGCAGCAGGGCAAAGCAAACCGGATGTTTGTACCGCTCCAGCTCACCTTTGATGACAGCATTCAGCCGGATTATTTGGACGTGCCTTCGATGAACTACAATATGGGCTTCTCCATTACGATTAATGCGAAGGACCCTGTAGCGGCTATCAAATATGCCGATTACATGGCAAGTGAAGAAGGACAATTGCTGCGCAACTGGGGCGTGGCAGGCGAAGATTATACGGTCAGCGAAACCGGACGGTTTTATCGCAATCAGGAGCAGCGGGACTTTTTTGCCGACCCGAAAAATGGCTTGAAAACAACCGGAAACATCCTCTGGTACTGGCCAGGCTCGTCGGGGACGATGGCTGACGGCAACAGCTATCAGCAGTATCAGCAGCCGGAAGAAATTGCAGCCGGATACGATGAGATGGATTCGGAGCTGCTGAAGGCTTATGGCGTAACAACCTACGAGGAGCTGTTCGATGGTCCGAATCTAGCCCGCAAATATTTCCCGCTCTGGAGCATCGAGCTAACTGAGAAAAACAAGGTGTTCAACCAGAAGCTTAACGATATTAATAAAAAATATCCGCCGCAAATGGTCGTTGCCAAAAATGCCGACGACTTCGAAAAATATTGGAATGAATATGTCGCTTTGGTCGAGAAACTGGACATTCAAGGCTGGCTCGATGAGCTGACGACGAAGGTGAAGGACCGCCAAGAGAACTGGTAGGAAACACGCAGCAAGGAGGGAGAGGGAGCATGCCATGTCTGTAACGGTCGAGCGTGTGAAAGAGCATACCCAAATCCAGAAAAGGCCGCGCAAATGGAGCAAGCTGCGCAGTCAAAAGGCGCTAATGATCATGTCCATTCCTTTTCTGGTGTATGTCATTATTTTCGCCTACGTGCCGTTGTACGGGTGGATGATGGCTTTTCAGAATTATAAGCTTGGTTCTGTGATGGTTGAAAACGAATGGGTGGGCCTCGCCAACTTCAGAGAGTTGTTTCAGGATGAGAATTTCATCCGTGTCATTCGCAATACACTCGCGATGAGCCTCATCAATCTTGTGTTTGGGTTTGTCAGCTCGATTGGCCTTGCGCTTATGCTCAATGAAGTGCGCAAGGTGATGTTTAAGCGTGTCGTCCAGACGGTTAGCTACTTGCCGCATTTTCTATCTTGGGTTGTGGCCGCGAACCTGATTATGAACGTGCTCTCTATTGATGGGGCCGTCAACAAGCTGCTCGTGAGTCTTCATATTATTAAGGAGCCTATTATGTGGCTCTCCGAGCAGCATTATTTTTGGTGGATTATTGGCGCCTCCAACGTGTGGAAGGAAATCGGCTGGAGCGCGATTATTTATTTGGCCGCGATGACGACGATTGATCCTTCGCTCTACGAGGCGGCCAGCATCGACGGGGCGGGACGGTTTCGAAAAATAAGGCATATTACGCTGCCCGGCATTCGCGGAATTATCGTTATCCTGCTAATCATGAATATTGGACATATTTTAGATGCCGGCTTTGAACAGCAATATTTGCTGCAAACCCCAATGGTGGTGGACTTTTCCGAGACGATAGACATTTTCGTATTGAAATATGGCATTAATCTGTCGCGGTTCTCGTTTGCAACCGCTGCTGGCATTTTCAAAACAGTCATCAGCGTCGTGCTGCTGCTGGCCGCAAACCGAATGGCGAAGCGGATGGGTCAGGAGAGGCTGTTTTAGTTGAAGATGAAAGGAGCATTTGCCGCCTGGCATTGGACGGCAAAAGCCTGTTTTACGCTCATGCAAGATGACAGGGAACAGGAGGAAACGATGACAACGACGACACTTGGCAGGTCGAAGAGGTCTGTAGCAGACTTGCTTTTTGACATATGCAATACCTTGTTTCTGCTAGCGCTGCTTGTACTTACGCTTTATCCGGTAATGAACACGCTCGCGGTTTCGTTTAACCAGGCACAGGATACGGTTCGGGACAGCACCTTTCTGTGGCCGCGCGAGTTCACGACACTAAATTACAGCACGCTGTTTCAGGATGGGCTCATTTATCATGCCTTCTTCATTTCCGTGGCCCGGACGCTGCTCGGTACAGGAAGCAGCGTGTTTTGCACAGCGATGCTGGCCTATACGCTCAGCCGCAAGGAGTATATGCTGCGGGGGCCGATATCCTTCATCTTCATCTTTACGATGTATTTCAGCGGCGGCTTGATTCCAACCTACATGCTCATTAAAAATCTGCAATTGTACGGGACGTTTTGGGTTTACGTCATTCCGGGGCTTATAGGCGCGTTCAACCTTATTGTGATGCGATCCTTTATGGAGGGCCTGCCCGAGAGTCTGGTTGAATCAGCGCAAATAGATGGAGCGACGCATTTCTCCATATTTTTACGGATTATATTACCGCTCAGCCTGCCCGTCATTGCTACGATTGCCCTGTTCGTCGCGGTGGGACAATGGAATAGCTGGTTTGATACTTTTTTATATAACTCCTCGAACATTAACCTTAGCACGCTGCAATATGAATTGATGAAAAAGCTGCAATCCGCCAATATGAGCGTTGGAGGCACGGCGGAATCGGCATTTGCCAGCAGCAAAAATATACAGGCAAATATCGTAACGCCAGCCTCCATCCGTGCAGCCATTACAGTCGTAGCCACCGTTCCGATTATTATCGTATATCCTTTTTTGCAAAAATACTTCGTTACCGGGCTGACGCTCGGCGGTGTTAAGGAATAAAGGAAGGCTTGTCCATTTGCCGCAGCGGAAGCTGAAGGTGAACGGAAACGGAAAGATGAAAAGAGCGAGCCTACGAAATTCGGTAGGCCCGCTCTTTTTAATTCAACTATATTAGGACTGCTGCGTTACGTCGGAAATATCAGCTAAATCCTCATCGCTCTGGCGGCCGGAAGGGGAGTAGATCAGTTCCAGAGCTACGGCGTCATTGCGCTGAAGCGGGAAGTTCAGCAGCGTGGAAGGTATAACTCTGCCATTCAGGCGGAGCAGATAGCTGATGTTGCCGCCAATTGGAATGCCGCTGATTGAGGTAATTTGTCCGTTGAAGCCAAAGCGGACAACTCCGGTCGCCAGCAGTGCCTGATAAATCGTCATGCCGATGCGATGGATCACTCGGTAAGCCTGCGTGACATTAGGGAACGTTCGTCCTCCGTTAATAACAACCGTTACTGTCCCTTGCGGCCCCGGCGGGAAAGGAATAGGAATCGGCAGTGGAATCGGGAATGGGAACGGCGGAAACGGTCCCGGAGGGAACGGCCCTGGTCCTGGCGGGAACGGCGGAAACGGTCCCGGAGGGAACGGCCCTGGTCCCGGAGGGAACGGTCCTGGCCCCGGAGGGAATGGCCCTGGCCCCGGAGGGAATGGTCCTGGCCCCGGCGGGAATGGTCCTGGCCCCGGCGGGAACGGCCCTGGTCCCGGCGGGAATGGTCCTGGCCCCGGAGGGAACGGTCCTGGTCCCGGAGGGAACGGTCCTGGTCCCGGAGGGAACGGTCCTGGTCCCGGAGGGAACGGTCCTGGCCCCGGCGGGAATGGCCCTGGCCCCGGCGGGAACGGTCCTGGCCCTGGCGGGAATGGTCCTGGTCCCGGTCCTGGAGGGAATAATCCCGGGCCTCCAGGCATCAGCATGCGCGGGCCGCCGCAGCCGCAGTCTTGCCCTGCGCGGGAAGACGGAGATGGCGGGATATGAATCTGCACTTGCCCATTGGTAAAACCGTAAGTATCGTTCATGCGATAGGTCAGACTCCTTTGCACGTCGAGTTAGGCATTTAACTATCCTACTTCATGTTATGCGGCGAATGCCTATTCTTGTGCATGGTTTTACACGAAAGCTGAAAAACAAAAAAAGCGGAGCCTCCGCGTGGAGACTCCGCTTTAAACGGCAAGCCGTATTATTTAACAGCTGCTTCGTAACGTTTGCCAACTTCAGCCCAGTTTACAACGTTCCAGAACGCTGCAATGTAGTCAGGGCGTTTGTTTTGGTAGTTCAGGTAGTAAGCATGCTCCCAAACGTCCAGACCAAGAAGCGGCGTTTCGCCTTCCATGATCGGGCTGTCTTGGTTTGGCAGGCTGGAAACCTTCAGCTTGCCGTCTTTTGTCAGGGAAAGCCATGCCCAGCCGCTGCCGAAACGAGTAGCGCCAGCTTTTGCAAAGTCAGCTTTGAATGTATCGAAGCCGCCCAGCTCGCTTTCAATCGCAGCAGCTAGTGCGCCAGTTGGAGCGCCGCCAGCGTCAGGACCGATTGTTTCCCAGAACAGGCTGTGGTTAGCATGTCCACCGCCATTGTTGCGAACCGCTGTACGGATCGCTTCAGGTACGCTTGCCAGATCAGCAATCAAATCTTCAATAGATTTGCCTTGCAGCTCAGGAGCAGATTCCAAAGCAGCGTTCAGGTTCGTTACATAAGCATTGTGGTGACGGTCGTGATGGATTTCCATCGTCAGAGCGTCGATGTGGGGCTCAAGAGCGTTATTAGCATACGGAAGTGCTGGTAATTGATGTGCCATAATATAAACAGCCTCCTAAAATTAGAATATGTAAATTACTCTTCTTATTATCCCTTATCCGATCACATAAATCAACATTGATGTTTCAAAAGTCGGATTTTGATAGATAAGGTAGACCCCAATAGCATGACATTTAGATAAAGTAATTATGCATAAGCGGGAGAAAATCCAATCAAATGAACGAAAAAGGGCCAAAACTTTATGTAAGCGCTTAATTTAAAGCGTTTTCAGGCATAATTCGCTAAATTCTTAGATTTTTTTAAACAAATTTTAAAATTTTGTGAAGGAAAACGACAGAAGATGTAGTATAATGATTAAATTGCAGCACAATGACATGGTATAGAGGTGTGTATCGATAATGAATGTTCGTTCCTTCCAATTATCAGATTACAGGTTGCTAACAGCTCTTCTTGCGGATGTATTAACTGAAGAATGTTACGAGCAAACAATGGAAGCTTTTGCGCGTCAATTGTCATGGGATAGCGAGCTTGTTCTCGTCGCTCTCTATGAGTCGGAAGTTGTAGGTGTCATTATCGGTACGATTGATAATAACACAGGCTACTATTATCGTGTTGCGGTCCATGCGGACCATCAGCGTCAAGGAATTGGCAAAGCACTTATTGAGTCATTGCGCCTAAGATTCCAACAGCGCCAAGTAAAGAAAATTTTAATTACAGCTGATGAGCACAATGAAGCCGTTTTGCCGCTTTATGAATCGCTGGGCTATGTGTCCAAAGATTTTTTCCGCTCTTTTCAACAGCTAAGTATTATAGCAGGTTAGGACAAGCCTCTGGCTGTCCAATAACCGTTTGCAGGGCATATCTGCATCGCCATTGCTTTTGGCGGTGGGGTATGCTTTTCTATTTAAAATATAAGAATTTATATGTTTCTCACCTATAAATACGCTTATATTTCTCGGACTGAAACGTGGCGCGCCGCCAGAGAACGGAGGGCAGCCGTTTCACCTTATTAAGAGGGCTGTTTAAGCGCTGCGCTTAGCGCCTGCAAGAAGGAGAACAACATGGAACCCTATCAGCATTGCGTCATCAAGAGCTTCAAGCACGATGGAAGCATTCATCGCTGCTGGGAGCATAATTGGCTTATTCCGGCACAGCTGCTCCTTCCGCAGCATGCTGCACTTGGGTTTATGGTGACGATCAACTTTGAGACACCTATTGTGGAAGCCAGCGGCAAGGTTTGGATGAGCGAGGTGCCTGCGGTTTCTTTTTTTCTGCCCGGACAGTGGTATAATGTGGTTGCGCTGCTTGAAGAAGGCGGTATTCGCTATTACTGCAATCTCGCTTCTCCATTTGCTCGGCACGGCGCGCTGCTCACCTATATCGATTACGATTTGGATGTCATTCGTCTGCCGGATGGCAGTCGCCAAGTGGTGGACGAGGATGAATTCGAGCTGCATAAAGCGAAGTACGACTATCCAGGAGATGTGCAGGAGCAAGTGCAGCTTGGACTAGGCGAGCTTCTTTTGAAGATGGACGAGAATGCAATTCCTTTTAATGACGAAGTGATTATTGCTTATTATGAAGCATGGCGCACAAGCTTATAGGGCGGAGGCGGTTAGGGAATGGACAGATTTTCATTTGACGGCGGCGGCAGCAGCGAAGCTGAAGGACGGGAGCAGCTTGGGGCAGTTAAACGCCCGGGTTGGTCGAAGGAGCTTTGGGAATGGGTGAAAACCGTTGGCATATCGTTCATTATCGTAGCAGCGCTGCATCTGTTTGTGTTTAATCTTTCTACCGTAGAAGGACATTCCATGGAACCAACCTTGCAGGAGAAGGAATGGCTGTTTGTAAATAAATTCGTATATTTGATCGGTGCGCCAAAAATCGGCGATGTCGTTATTTTGCAGGACCCCTCAGCGTTTGGAAAAGAGAAGGAGCTGCTCGTAAAACGCATCGTCGGCTTGCCTGGAGACCGAATTGAAATTTCGGACAGGCATTTGTATCGCAATGGCGAGCTTGTGGACGAACCGTATATTGATACGGATATTGAGGATCTGGACATCATGCCGCTAACTGTCGAGGCAGGCAGTTATTATGTGATGGGCGACAACCGTCATGCGCGGGCGAGCAAGGACAGCCGAATGTTTGGAGCGGTTCCTATTGCAGCGATTGAGGGCAAGGCGCAGTTTATCGTATGGCCTTACAAACAAATAAAGCCGTTATAGATTTAGGGCGTGTCTGAAAACCCGTTCAGTGGCCCCTTTCACCGCCTTTTCGCGCCTTGCATGGAACGAAAATTCGGCAAAATTTGCTGTCCTCAGAGTTCTCAGACACGCCCTAGATACAGCAAGGCTAGTCATAGGGATGGGAAAACGGCGCGTCAAACATCAGGCTGAAGCTTTTGGGAGGTGAAGGGATGGAGGAACGGGCGTATTACGCTGCATTGAAAAAAGAAATGAAAGCCGCCGCGCGCAGCCTCGGCATCGACAAAATAGGCATCGCCTCTGCTGATCCGTTCATCACCTTGAAGCAGCGGCTTATTTCGCACCGCGAGCTTGGCTATGAGTCTGGATTCGAAGAGCCGGACCTTGACAAGCGTACCAATCCGGCGCTGTTGTTTGACCAGCCCCAATCGATTATCGCCATTGCGATCGCTTATCCATCCAAGCTCGATCAGCCTCCTAAATCGGAGCCGGGAGCCAGAAGGGGCATTTTGTCCCGCTCAGCTTGGGGAGAGGACTATCATAAGGTGCTGCGCAATAGGCTAGGGCGGCTTGAAGCTTGGCTTTCGGAACGCGTACCGGGCTTTCGCGCTGAAAGCATGGTCGATACTGGGGCTTTATCGGATCGGGCCGTTGCCGAGCGGGCGGGACTAGGCTGGAGCGCCAAAAACTGTTCGATATTGTCCGAGGATCTTGGCTCGTGGATCTACCTCGGGGAAATGATTACAAATTTGCCGCTGGAGCCGGATGAGTCAGTGACCGATGGCTGCGGCGAATGCACGAAATGCATTGACGCTTGTCCGACGGATGCGCTCGTTGGCCCTGGCCAGCTTAATTCGAGCCGCTGCATTTCATTTATTACGCAGACGAAAGGTTTTGTAGAAGACGGCTATATGCGAAAAATCGGCAATCGTCTGTATGGCTGCGATACTTGCCAGACCGTATGTCCAGTAAATCGGGGCAAAAACTGGACACATCAGCCGGAGCTGCAGCCCGATCATGAGCTGGTTAAGCCGCTGCTTACACCATTGCTGACGATTGGCAATAAAGAATTTCAACGCCTATATGCGAGCAGTTCTTCTGCTTGGCGGGGCAAAAAGCCGATTCAGCGCAATGCGGTTATTGCGCTGGGCAATTTTAAGGATCGGAGCGCAGTGCCGGATCTCATTCAAGTGCTGCGGCAGGATGTGCGCCCGGTTATGCGGGGAACCGCGGCATGGTCGCTGGGCCGTATTGGCGGCGCAGAAGCAGAGGAAGCGATCCAGCAGGCATTGCTGCAAGAAGCGGATGATGACGCGCGGCGCTATATGGAGCAGGCGTTGCTCTCACTAGCAGAAGGTGCCGATAAGGCACCTCGTTGATCCAGCATCTGCCTGCGCTTAGCGGCTGCTGGAATAGGGAAAACCGTTTGCGCTTCCAACGTTTGCGAATGTCAAGTTTACATGCTATTATAGGGGTCATTGTAGACAAGTTTAAGTCAGGAAAGGGTCAGGTGATTTGCTTTTTATGTGGAGTTACATTATTCCGATTGTGACATTAATCGTGGGGGCAGTCGGTGGATTTTTCATCGGCGTATTCTACTTGCGCAAACAGCTAGAGAAAATGCAGAGCGATCCAGAAATGATTCAAAAAATGGCAAAACAAATGGGCTATAATCTGAACAAGCAGCAGATGACGCGTGCCCAAAACATGATGAAAAACCAGAACCAGAATATGAACAAAAATCAGAAGATGCCGCGCAGATAACGGCATATGCTTCTGATTAGCCGAAAGAGGGTGGTCCGCATGGCGGGAAAGAAAGATTACGTCAACTCTAAAGTCATTCAGAACCGGGAGCAGATCGAATTTCATGTGAAAGAAATTTTGAAGCTCGTGGGCGAGAATGTGGAAAGGGAAGGGCTGCTGGAGACGCCTGCACGCGTTACCCGCATGTATGAAGAAATTTTCGCAGGCTATGAGGTTGATCCGAGCGAGGTGCTAGGCGTTACGTTCGATGAACAGCATGAAGAGCTGGTTATTGTAAAAGATATTATCTATTACAGCCAGTGCGAGCATCATATGGCGCCATTTTTCGGCAAAGCACATATTGGTTATATTCCAAGCGGCAAAATTGCCGGCCTCAGCAAGCTCGCACGCCTAGTAGAAGCTGTTACAAGGCGCTTGCAAGTGCAGGAGCGGATAACGAGCCAAATCGCAGATATTTTAGACAAGGAATTGCAGCCGCATGGCGTTATGGTCGTCGTTGAAGGCGAGCATTTGTGCATGTGCTCCCGCGGGGTGAAGAAGCCTGGCAGCATGACGGTGACGTCGGCTGTGCGCGGCGAGTTCCGTTCCAATCCGGCTTTGCGTTCCGAATTTTTAGCTTTGCTCAAGTCCTAATTTTTTCGTAGTCGTTTATTGTGTAAGGGAGACCGCTCCACAAGCTAGTGTGCATCACGCACCAGCTTGTGGAGCGGTCTTTTTTTAAATATAAGACTTTATAAGTTTCACCCTTATAAATAGACTTATATTCCACCTGCGAAACGGAAGCCTTGCCGCCAAAGGACGGCTTCAGCCGTTTACGCTTGTGTGCTAAGTATGACAAGCGGTGAGCAGAAATCGTCCAAATGCTGAAACCATTTGAACTATTTTTCTCAAAAAAGGAAGGACTTAGGTAGGGGTTGTACGAAAAAAACGCCAAAAAAGTCATTAAAGTGACAGTAAAGAAGTCATTTAAAGGACTAGTGCCATCTGAAATCGATCCTATAAAATGGTAATAGACCCTCGTATTAGTTTATACAGTGGGGAGGGCGACGGAATAGAAGCAGAAGGGAGGATAGAACAAAGACAAGGCCAATACGAAGCACATGGTAGTGAAAATGATGAGAGGAGTTGTTGGTTTTGAGTAAAAACCGCAAAATGCGGATCAAATGGGTGCTCGTTCAGACACTTGCAATCGCACTGCTATTAGGAAGTTTGCCATTGCAGCCAGTCTCGAGCGTTCAGGCGGCAGGCAATTATAATTACGCAGAGGCATTGCAGAAAGCGATTTATTTTTATGAAACTCAGCGTTCAGGGGCGCTGCCTGACACGAACCGTGTCGAATGGCGTGGCGATTCCGGTATGCTCGACGGAGCTGACAATGGCGTCGATTTGACAGGCGGCTGGTATGATGCTGGGGACCATGTGAAATTTGGGCTTCCGATGGCTTTTTCAGCAACTATGCTGGCTTGGTCGGTTTATGAATATAAGGAGGGCTATGAGCAGGCTGGCCAATTGAACGAGATTTTGGACAATTTGAAATGGGCCACCGATTATTTTGTTAGAGCGCATACTGCGCCTAATGAGCTTTGGGGGCAGGTTGGAGGCGGCAACGCAGATCATGCTTGGTGGGGACCTGCGGAAGTGATGCAAATGGCTCGTCCTTCTTTCAAAATCACGGAAACATGCCGTGGCTCGGACCTGGCAGGAGAGACGGCGGCGGCGCTCGCTTCCTCATCTATCGTGTTTAAAGCATCAGATCCGGCCTATTCCGCACTGTTGCTCCAGCATGCGAAAGAGCTTTACAACTTTGCGGACACATACCGGGGCAAATATTCGGATTGTATTACCGATGTTGCTTCCTTCTACAATTCGTGGAGCGGTTATACAGATGAACTAACCTGGGCAGCAACTTGGCTGTATATGGCAACAGAGGATAACACTTATTTGAATAAAGCTATTCAATCAGCTTATAACTGGGACACGGACAGCTCAAGCAACACTTGGGCTTACAAATGGACAATCGGCTGGGATGACAAACGTTATGGCGCCCAATTGCTCCTCGCCCGGATTACATCAGAGCTTGGGAGACCGGAGGCCAGTGATTTTATCGCCTCGACTGAGCGCAATTTGAACTATTGGACCGTTGGAACAAACGGATCGCGAATTACGTATTCGCCGGGCGGCCTGGCATGGCTGGATTCATGGGGCTCCCTGCGTTATGCGGCGAATGCTTCTTTCCTTGCATTTGTATATTCCGATTTTGTAGCAGACCCGGTCAAAAAAGCGCGCTATAACGATTTTGCCGTTAGCCAGATTAAATATATGCTCGGCGACAATCCGCGTAACAGCAGCTATGTGGTCGGATATGGCGTCAACGCACCAGAGCACCCGCATCATCGTACGTCACACAGCTCATGGTCAGATAGTTCGGGGAATCCAACCTCACATCGTCATACGCTTTATGGCGCATTGGTAGGGGGACCGAATGCATCGGATCAATATACGGATTCCATTGATGACTATGTGAGCAACGAAGTAGCGACGGACTACAATGCAGGCTTTACGGCTTCGCTTGCAAAAATGAATTTGCTGTACGGTGCAGGCCAGCAGCCGCTTGCGAACTTCCCACCAGCCGAAACGAAGGCAGATGAAATGTTTGTGGAAGCGCAAGTGAGCCAGTCCAGCTCCAATTTTACTGAAATTAAAGCATTCATAAATAATAAATCGGCATGGCCTGCCCGTATGGGAGACAAATTATCCTTCCGCTACTTCCTTGATTTAAGTGAGGTATATGCGGCCGGCTACACCGCAGCTAACGTAAGCGTTGCTGCCAACTATAATCAAGGCGCAGCGGTTAGCTTGAAGCCATTTGACGAGGCAAACCATATTTATTATGTACTGGCAGACTTTACAGGTACGAAAATCTACCCAGGCGGACAACCGCATTTCCGTAAGGAAATTCAGATCCGTATTTCCGGTCCTCAAGGAGCATGGAACCCGGCTAATGATTATTCGTATGCAGGGCTTTCATCAAGCCAGACAGTAAAGACAGCTAAAATTCCGGTCTACGATGCTGGAGCGCTCGTGTTCGGTCAGACGCCGGATGGAGGCGGTGTAACACCGACGCCAACGCCTTCTGCTACACCAACGCCGACACCAACACCAACAACAACGCCGAGTCCTACACCGACACCGTCGACGACTCCGACGCCAACACCAACGACGACGCCAAGTCCGACGCCAACTCCGGCAGGCGGCCTGAAGGTGCAATACCGAGCAGCAGATACGAATGCAACGAACAATGCGATGATGCCGCATTTAGAAATTTTCAACAACGGTTCAAGCGCTGTAGCTATGAATACGATTAAGCTTCGCTATTACTTCACAGCTGATGGCACGCAGTCGCATCAGTTCTGGAGCGATTATGCCCAGATCGGCAGCAGCAATGTACAGGCAGCTTTCGTGACAATGAGCTCGCCGACTACAACGGCAGATACGTATTTGGAGCTCAGCTTTACGACAGCTGCAGGCTCGATTAGCGCAGGTGGCAGCAGCGGTCAAATTCAAGGCCGTATTTCCAAAACAGACTGGTCGAATCTGAACGAGGCAAATGATTATTCGTTCGATGCAACAAACACAGCATTTGTCGATTGGAGCAAGGTGACGCTTTACCAGAATGGAACGCTCGTATGGGGAATCGAACCTTAGTGTTAGTCGCTAGCCGTTATTCCAAATTGGGGAGGTAAAATGAAATGAAACCGATTTTCACATTGAAAGCTTCGAAAAAAGTGACGGGACTCGTCTTGTCTACAACGCTGCTCGTCACGCTGTCCACCGGACTTTGGGGCTCTACTCCAAAAGTATCCGTAGCTGCTGCGGCAGCAGTCAGCATGGAGGAGTCGCGCTTCCTGCAAATGTACGACCAGATCAAAAATCCGTCGAACGGTTATTTTTCACCAGAAGGCATCCCTTATCACTCCATTGAAACGCTGGTTAGCGAAGCGCCGGATTACGGTCATATGGGTACTTCCGAGGCTTACAGCTACTGGCTGTGGCTGGAGACACTGTATGGTCACTATACGCAGGACTGGAGTCATTTGGAAGCGGCCTGGGACAATATGGAGAAGTACATCATTCCGGTTAATGAAGGAGACGGCAAGGAAGAACAGCCGACAATGAGCTACTACAATCCGAATAGCCCAGCGACGTATGCGGATGAAAAGCCTTTCCCGGATCAATATCCGGTGCAGCTTTCCGGCAAATATGCAGCGGGAAAAGACCCGCTTGATGCCGAACTGAAAGCGACATACGGCAACAACCAGACTTATTTGATGCATTGGCTGATTGATGTTGACAATTGGTACAATTATGGAAATCTTCTTAACCCAACACATACGTCTACTTACGTTAATACGTTCCAGCGCGGCGAGCAGGAGTCGGTGTGGGAGGCGATCCCGCATCCTTCTCAGGACAATCACGCCTTTGGTAAAACAGGTGAGGGCTTTATGACCCTCTTCACGAAGGAAAATCAGGCGCCTGCGAAGCAGTGGCGCTACACGAATGCGACGGATGCGGACGGCCGCGCCGTACAAGTAATGTATTGGGCGAAGGAGCTTGGCTACAACAATACCGCTTACTTGAATAAAGCGAAAAAGATGGGCGATTATCTCCGTTACGGCATGTACGATAAATACTTCCAAAAAATTGGAAGCGCAAGCGGCGGTGCGCCAACTCCGGGAACGGGCAAAGATTCCAGCTCATATTTGATGGCATGGTATACGTCGTGGGGTGGCGGCTTGGAGCAAGGCTCTGGAAATTGGGCTTGGCGTATCGGCGCAAGCCACGCGCATCAGGCTTACCAAAACCCGGTTGCCGCATATGCACTATCGTCCCAGGATGGCGGACTTATCCCAACGTCTGCGACGGCGCAGACGGACTGGAACGCATCGCTTAAACGCCAGCTCGAGTTTTATACATGGCTGCAATCGTCTGAAGGCGCAATGGGCGGCGGCGCTACGAACAGCTGGAATGGCCAATATTCCGCTTATCCGGCAGGCGTGAGCAAATTCTACGGCATGGCCTATGATGAGGCTCCGGTTTATCATGATCCGGATTCGAACACTTGGTTTGGCTTCCAAGTATGGCCGCTTGAGCGTGTAGCTGAGCTGTATTACATTTTGGCTGAAAATGGCGACCTTAGCTCGGAAAACTTCCAAATGGCTAAAACCGTCATCGAGAAGTGGGTCGATTGGACGCTGGATTATGTATTCGTCGATGAGCGTCCAGTAACGGATGCTGACGGCTACTATTTGAATGCGCAAGGCCAGCGTATACTGGGCGGCAGCAATGTGAACGTAGCGACTGTAGCTGCACCAGGCGAGTTCTGGATTCCTGGAGGCCAAGAGTGGAATGGCCAGCCGGACACATGGAATGGCTTCGGCTCCTATACAGGCAACCCGACCTACCATGCGACTACGATCAATCCGAGCCAGGACGTTGGCGCGCTCGGCACTTACGTTAAAGCACTCTCGTTCTTCGCAGCGGGTACGCAGGCTGAGACGGGAAGCCTGACTCCGCTTGGATCGGAAGCGAAGGAAATGGCTGCCAAGCTTCTTGACACGGCTTGGACCTACAACGATGGCGTTGGTATCGTCACAGAAGAGCAACGCGCGGATTACAACCGCTTCTTCACGAAGGAAATTTACTTCCCAAGCGGCTGGACGGGTACGTTTGGCCAAGGCAACGCGCTTCCAGGCAGCGGTGCAGTAGCCTCCGATCCGGCGAAAGGCGGCAATGGCGTCTATATCGGCTATGCTGATTTGCGTCCGCTGATCCAGCAGGATCCGCAATGGTCGTACTTGTCCAATCTGTACAACACGTCGTGGAACAATACGACGCAAACATGGGATAATGGCGTACCGACGTTTAAGTACCACCGTTTCTGGTCGCAGGTAGATATTGCAACAGCTTATGCTGAGTATGACCGTTTGCTGGGCACACCGGCAGCTCCAACCGTTCCTGGCGCTCCGGCGACACTGACAGGAACAGCTGGAAACGCACAGGCCAGCCTGAGCTGGAGCACGACGCCTGGCGCAACAAGCTATAATGTGAAGCGTGCTGCGACAACTGGCGGACCATACACGACGGTAGCGACTGCAGTTAGCGGCACAAGCTACAGCGATACGAGTGTCACGAATGGCACAACCTACTATTATGTGGTGAGTGCAGTCAATGCAGTAGGCGAATCCGTTAATTCGGCACAGGTGATGGTAACGCCTCAGGCACCGGGCTCGGTCGTGCCTGGAGCATTCACCTTGACGGGAACCGCAGGCAATGCGTCAGCGGCACTTTCCTGGACAGCAGCAAGTGGAGCGGACTTCTATAATGTTGAGCGTTCCTCGGGAGGCGGCGTATTTGCCCCTGTAGCAACTGGCCTGACAACAATGGCGTACACGGATGCTACTGCTGTGAATGGAACCATTTATACGTACCGAATTGTCGCTGAAAATGCTGCTGGCACAACGCTTTCCAATACGGTAGCCGTAACGCCTGTTGCGCCACCAGTTGGCGGCAATCTCAAGGTCCAGTATAGAGCGGCAGATACGAATGCAACGAACAATGCGATGATGGCGCACTTTAATATTTTGAACGATGGCACGACAGCGGTAGACTTGAGCACGCTGAAAATCCGCTACTACTTCACGGCGGATGGCACGCAGCAGCACAGCTACTGGAGTGACTATGCACAAGTGGGCAGCAGCAATGTGCAGGGCTCCTTCGTGACAATGAGCTCGCCGACTGCAACAGCTGATACGTATGTGGAAATCAGCTTCACAGCTGCAGCAGGCTCCATTGCAGGGGGCGGCACCAGCGGCCAAATTCAGACGCGCGTCTCCAAAAATGATTGGTCCAACTTGAATGAGGCCAATGACTATTCCTTCGATGCGACTAAAACCTCGCTCGTCGATTGGAATAAAGTGACGCTTTACCAAAACGGCACGCTTGTATGGGGCATTGAGCCTTAGAAAATACAGCAGCGTCTAAGCAAGCTAGCAGTTCGTATCAGGGGAAGAGGAGTCGTGCTGGGTGAATATGCCTTGCGCGGCCCTCTTTTTCTTTATGGGAAGCCTCATCAGGAAGAGAGAAAATATTGTTTTAATATCCATAATTTGATAAGATTAAATTGGAAAACATCTGGAAGGAAGCGATGCATTAAAACGATAGACGGCTTGTGCGAACCAGGCCGCTGAAATAAACATTTCAAAGCGCAAAGGAGGGTGTTAATTATGTATCGCCTTCTCGTGGTAGATGATGAAGCTTATGCTTTGAAAAGTATCATGGAGACGATAAATTGGAATTCGTTAGGAATAAGTGATGTGTACGGAGCGATGGATGCAGAGGAGGCGCGACTTATTTTTTGCACCCAGCGGATTGATGTGGTCATCTGCGATATTGAAATGCCGGGTGAAAATGGGCTGGAGCTGCTTGAATGGCTAAACCAGGAGCAATTTTCGGCCAACGTCATTTTTGTTACGGGGCATAACCGCTTCGAATATGTTCAGGCGGCGCTGCGTGCAGGCTGCTTCGATTATATGCTTAAGCCTGTCAGACATGAGCTGCTGCTGGAAACGGTAGCTCGTTCGCTGCGCAAGCTGGAACAGGATCGAGAGCATAATTTGCTGAAACGGCGGATAGGCAAGTTTGAAAAGGTGCTGCGCCATCACAAGCAGGAGCTTGTCGAGCGCTTCTGGAACGATGTACTTTATCCTGCTGGGAAAATGCCTAATAATGAAGCGCTGCTTAGCCAGCTTTCATTGATGGAGCCGGATGCAGCAGATAGCGGCGAGTTTATGCTCGTGCTCGTCAGCATCTCTGGCTGGAAGGCGCGCTTTGGCATAAAGGATGAAGAAATTTTAGAGTACGCGGTTATGAACCGTGCGGAGGAAACCGTTTTGGAAAATTGGCCGGGCGCCGTTCTCAAGAGCCGCAATGGCGAGCTGTTTATCGTCGTCTACCATGCGCAGGAGCAGGGGAGAAGCATTGCCGAGCTGCGCAGACGATGCTTGGGGCTGGTCGAAGATTGCGGGGTTTATTTTTACAGCCGTGTGAAATGCTATATCAGCTTGCCGGGAGCTCTCTGTACGCTCGGGAGCCGCAGCGCCTCCTTGCTTAAACTGGAGCGGCAGTGCGCGGGCGATATGAAGGACGTATGGGTTGAGGGCGAGCAAGCGCATCAGATGCCGGAGCAGCTGCTTGGGCGCAAGGAGTGGCCGGCGGAATTTGCCTTGCTGCTGCAGAAGGGCCGCCATGCGGAGCTATATCAGTCGGTCGATGAATGGTTCGCTTCCTACGATAGGGAATATCCACTTTCCAAAGAAGATTTGAAAGCGCTCTATTATCAGTTGCTATCTTCGCTCTATCAATCTTTTAATCAAAGTGGTATTTCAATCGGATATGTTATTGATGCGATCAGCGTTAAACGGGAGGGGAGTGCGCCTTGCACAAAGTCGCTTGCCCATTTGCGCTTGTGGACGAGGCAGGTCATTGAGATGGCGCTTGAGCATGCGGCGAGTCAGAAGGAAAGCGAGCCGACTGTCGTAGAGCAAATCGAGCAATATGTAAAGTCGCGAATGTCAGAGGAGGTCAGCCGGGAGGAAATCGCCTCGCTGCTGCATTTTAACCCTGCGTATTTATCCCGATTGTTCAAAAAGGAGACAGGCTCGTCTCTAACGGATTATATCGTAAGCCAGCGTATGGAATACGCGAAAAAGCTGCTCAGCGAATCGGATCTTAAGGTGAGCGATGTGGCCGAAATTACGGGCTATAGCAACTTTTCCTATTTTTCACGGCTGTTTAAAAAGCAGGAAGGGTATTCGCCGATTGAGTTTCGCAAACGCTACAAGGGTGAAGCGGGGATTTAAGCCGCGGTAACGGTTCATAGTAGAGGTTGTGAGGAAAAATGCCCCGCTGCTGGAAAAGCTCCAGTATGCGGGGCATTTGCTATGCGGCATGCCGATTTGTTTAAGCGCTGGCTGCTTGCCGGATCAGCCTTTAGCAGCGAGCACCTGCTGATTAACCTGGCTAAGGAACAGCGCAGCGCGCTGAATGTATTCGCTCGGATGCTCGCGGAATAGCATTTCATGCTGTCCCTGCTGCACAATCCACGAGCGGGACAATGGATTCGTTTGTTTGTCTGCAATATGCTCCGCCGTCGTATAGGGCGACTTCACATCCTGCGTGCCATGAATAATATAAATCGGAATATCGTAGCTCGTATTCATCATTTGCTCGGCAGGTACGGAATCGATGCCTACTCCTGTCCAGAGCGGAAGCAGCGCCCCGATCAAGGTTTCAGATGGGAAACGTGGCAAGCTGACTACCTGGCTGACATTGTTGAACAGCGAATCAGCGCTTGGCACGAACAGACTGTCAAGGATCATGCCGTTAATATCCTTGGATTGCAGCGCAGCTTGCAGTGCGGTTCCTGCCCCCATGGAGAAGCCCCATACGATCACTTCCTTGGAGCCCTGCTCCTTCACATATTGAACGGCGGCTAGCAATTGCTGGGATTCTTCCAAGCCGCCGGTTGCTGCCGTTTTGTCAGCAGCAGAGGCGTAGCCATAATCAAAAAGCATAACATTATAATGAAGGCCATTAAGCAGCTTCGTTAAATCATACATCGGTACCCATGTCTCTTCGCGGTTCGCGCCGTAGCCGTGGCTGAACACGATCGTGCGAGTAGCAGGCTCACTGTTTGAATCATCGCTGTACGCAGGCACGTACCAGCCGCTGACGTTGGTTTTGCCGCTAATGCTCGGAATGAGCACATCCTCGTAATCAAGTCCGATTGCAGCCTTCGGATTGGAAGTAAGCGGTGCGACGTAGGGATAGGCGAGCATCCAAGCCACGTAGGCATGGAAGATAACAACAACGATCATGCAAAGAGCTAGCAGTGAGGCAATAAGAGCAACCAATGCGTGCAACCTCCTGGTTTTTGCGCTCGGGCGTGGCAGTTGGAGCTTATCCAGAGAAGGAAAGGGATGCAGTCCTTGAGGGAAGGTTCCTTCCATTGAAACAGATGTCATCATAGTTGTGCTAATACCCTTCTCCTCCTCTCGAACCATGTAAACGCTTCTCATTTCTAGTACTTTAATCGTATGCGGAGCGGGAGTGCCTGTCAATTGATGTCGACGTATTGTTAAGGTGTTGTAATGCTTCTGTAATCAAGCGAACTTTTCTTTACGATTAAGCCTTTCATGAGTTATACTGTGTGAGAATGAGTTTCACTTAATGAAACGAGGGAGGTGTGGCACATCATGGCGGAGGAAGGGAAATCAACCGTACGCGCAGTCGAACGAGCGCTGGATATTTTGTTATGTTTTACAGCGGGAAAGGATCTGGTTATGACGGAAATCGCCGAGCGGACAGGGCTCCATAAGAGCACGGTCCATCGGATGCTGGCCACCCTTGAAGATAAAGGCTTTATAGAGCGTGACCTGGTGACGGAGCGCTACCGGCTGGGCATGCGGGTGTGGGAGCTGTCCGCACATTTATCCCGGACGGATGATCCAGCGGTCATTTGGCAGCCGGAGATGGAGCGTCTGCGCGATAAGCTGGGCGAGACCGTCAGCATATACGTGCGCGATGGCTCGGAGCGGATTCGCATTCAGGCGGTGCAGAGCAATCAGCCCGTGCGCCGGGTAGCGCCAATCGGAGCGAGGCTGCCGCTTTACGCAGGGGCATCAAGCAAGGTGCTGATCGCTTATGCCGACCCGCTCGTGCGGGAAGAGATTTTCGGCGATCCATCATGGCTGTTTACGATTGACCTGGATCAATATAAGATGCAGCTTGCAGACATTACGGAGCAGGGCTATGCGACGAGCTTTGAGGAGCGGGAGCCGGGTGCAGCTGCATTTTCCGCTCCGATATTTGGACGAGGAGGCAAGCTTGTCGCTGCCTTATCTGTATCCGGTCCGGCAAGCCGCATGACGATGGATAAAATGCGCGATGCCGCTCCTATTTTGCTGGAAGCGTCCAAGCGGATGAGCACGATGATGAAATAGCGGTCAGCAAGGCAGCTGCATGCTTGTATGTTGAACACATGAATAGAAAAGCAGCGCCCGCTTCACTTGAGGATAAGTGAAGCGGGCGCTGCTTTTTTTATGCCGTTCGGATGTCGAAAGAAAATAAAGTGTTGGACTGATAACGTCCCATTAAGCTGACGGGTAGTCTAGTTTAATGCTCTTGGAAGGATTGTAACCAATAAACAGCGAATAAAAGGTATCGAGGATCATAGCGTCAACAGGTGTAAAATCATCAGAGTAAGACCGAAGAATTGTTCTTATATGTCATAGGTTAGCTTAATTTCAACAAGGAGGAGAAGTTCATAAAAACTATATCAAAGAAAAAACTCGTTTTTGCCCTAGTAGCTGCAGTGGTTGTCCTAACAAGTATTTACGTCCTGATGCAACCCATAACCAAAATTAATATCAATAAGTTTTCCGAGTTTATGCTGACGTCCTCGGTTTATTACAAAGACATGAAAGAACTGGATATTTCCAATATCAAGGAACATTACAGCGGCGTAACCGTCTCAGATGTTTCCAGCGCGAAAGTGTTCGTTAGCACAGATGGCACCGCCAGAGAATTTGCAATTATTGAAGCGAATAGCCCACAAAGTGCCGACATTATTCAAAGTGCGATAAGCTCCTATTACAATGAGCTGATGAACAAATATCAATCGGAAAATGCAGAAGAATATGAACACCTGCGAGGTTATTACATCCACAGAACAAGAAACTATGTAATTTTAACAATCAGCGACAGCACTGGAAGTGGCAATCAACTTGTTGAATCATATCTTGATAAAATCAATTATGATAAGAGAGCATGATTCCTCAGTCTAAAAACATGTACTAACGCGTAACGTTAATTCAAAAACAGCGACAGTCTAGGACTTTGTTTTCTCGTCCTTGGCTGTCGCTGTTTTGATTTGTAGGGTTAGTCTAACCTATTATTTTCTGCTGACATCGGGAATAATAGGGGGAGGAGGTTTGTAAATGACGTATGTGGAAATTTTAATCCGGACCATTCTTGCAGTGGGACTGCTGCTGCTCATTCCCCGCATTCTAGGCAAGCAGACTCTTTCGAATATGACGTTTAACGATTTTGTAACGAGCATTACACTGGGCTCCTTGGCGGCCAATTTGGCGTTTAATGCCACCCTGAAGCCCTCCTACATCGTGCTTTCCCTGGTTGTGATTACAGCTATGTCTTTCCTGCTTTCTCTGCTCGCTCTCAAAAGCCGAAAAATGCGCAGCTGGATCTCAGGCTCTCCCACCGTGCTGATAGAAAACGGTAAAGTCATGGAAGCCAACATGCAGAAAATTCGCTATACGCTGGATTCGCTGAACCAAGCGCTGAGGGAAAGGGGCGTTTTCAATATCGAAGAAGTGGAGTATGCCTTGCTCGAAGATAATGGAAGAATTTCTATTCTGAAAAAGGATGCGTACCGGCTTGTCACGAAGCAGGATATGGGGCTGCCGCAGCTAGCGCAGGCTTTTCCCGTAGAGCTTATTATGGACGGCGCGGTGATGGAGGATAATCTGAAGCTGCACGGGCTGACCCGTGAGTGGCTAGAGATTGCGCTGAGGCAGAAGCATAAGGGGAACACGCTGGCCGATGTGTTCTATGCGGTAAGAGGCACGCAGCAGCAGTTGGTCTTCGATTTCTATGAGGATGGTATTGAGCAGCCGCTGGATCAGGAGTAGCTAAGAGACTCGGGAGCAGACAGCGAATGAGGAGCAAGCTTTGACCATTTGGCTGGGGAAGGGTGAAGCATGAGATTGGATAATTTCCCCTAGCCCTAAAATAAAAAGCAGCGATTCTCCAATAACGGGAGAATTGCTGCTTTTTTTAATTTCTGCGAATCAAGCTGTAAGTTAGCTTATTACATGTTAGCAATCATTTGACGAAGCACGGTTTGCAGAATACCGCCATTACGGTAGTAGTCTACATCAACCATGGAGTCCAGACGAACGATAGCCTGGAAGTCAAATGCAGTGCCGTCTTCACGGGTTGCCGTTACAGTAACGGACTCGCCCGCTGTCACATTATTGGACAGTCCAGTAATATCGAACGTTTCGCGGCCAGTAATACCAAGCGTTTTCCAGCCGTGGCCTTCTTGGAATTGCAGTGGCAGTACGCCCATGCCGACCAAGTTGGAACGGTGAATACGCTCGAAGCTTTCAGCAATAACGGCTTTTACGCCGAGCAGGAAAGTACCTTTTGCCGCCCAGTCACGGGAGCTGCCTGTGCCGTATTCTTTACCAGCGATAACGACAAGGTTTTTGCCGGATTTTTGATACTTCATGGAAGCATCGTAGATCGACATTACTTCGTCAGTAGGCAGGTAAGTCGTTACGCCGCCCTCAGTGCCCGGAGCCACTTGGTTGCGGATACGGATGTTGGCGAATGTACCGCGCATCATGACTTCGTGGTTACCACGACGCGAGCCGTACGAGTTGAAATCTTCTCTTTTTACGCCATTTTCGATCAAATATTCGCCGCCTGGGCTATCCGCTTTGATGTTGCCGGCAGGGGAGATATGGTCAGTTGTAACCGAGTCGCCCATAAGCGCAAGCACATTTGCAGAATGGATGTCGGCAATGTCGTTAAGCTCCGTACCAAGGTTTTCAAAGAACGGCGGATTTTGAATGTAAGTGGATTTTGGATCCCACTCGTAGCTTTCGCCTTCTGGTACGTCGATTGCATTCCAACGATCATTTTGCGTAAATACATTTTCATATTTATCACGGAACATTTGCGGATTAAGCGCAGCCGCAGTTGCTTCCTGAATTTCTTTCGAAGTTGGCCAAATGTCTTTCAGGTAAACCGGGTTGTTGTCTTTGTCATAGCCGATTGCATCTTTGGAAAGGTCAATGTTAACTGTTCCTGCAAGCGCATAGGCAACAACAAGCGGAGGAGAAGCCAAGTAGTTCGCTTTCACCTGAGCATGAACACGGCCTTCAAAGTTACGGTTACCGGACAATACAGCCGCTACCGTCATGTCGTTGTCAGTAATGGCTTGGCCTACTTCATCAGGAAGCGGACCGGAGTTGCCGATACAAGTTGCGCAGCCGTAACCAGCCACGTGGAAACCAAGTGCTTCCAACGATTCCAGCAGGTTTGCTTTCTTCAAATATTCCGTAACGACGAGCGAGCCCGGCGTCAGGGAGCTTTTTACATAAGCAGGCTTGGTTAGTCCGAGAGCTACCGCTTTCTTCGCTACTAGGCCCGCACCCAGCATAACGCTTGGGTTGGAGGTGTTCGTACAGCTTGTGATAGCTGCGATAACAACCGCACCAGTGCCCATTTTGCTTGCTTGGCCGTTCGGGTGCTTCACGTCAACGAACTCTTCGATCTTCTCATCCGTCATGCCATATCCGCCTTTATCGATCGGCGTGCGGATGATGTTGTTGAAATCTTCTTTCATTGCTGTCAGCTCAACGCGGTCTTGAGGACGCTTAGGACCAGCAAGGGAAGGAACAACAGTCGACATATCAAGCTCAATCACATCGGAGAAGACAGGATCTGGCGTCTCATCTGTGCGGAACATGTCTTGTGCTTTGTAGTAAGCTTCAACCAGAGCGATCTGCTCTTCTGTACGGCCAGTTGCACGCATGAAGTTAAGCGTCTCGCTGTCGACTGGGAAGAAGCCCACAGTTGCGCCGTACTCTGGAGCCATGTTGGCAACTGTTGCACGGTCAGCAAGGCTGATGTTGGACAGGCCTGGACCGAAATACTCGACGAATTTGCCGACAACGCCTTTTTTACGAAGAATTTGCGTAACGGTCAGGGCAAGGTCAGTCGCCGTAGCGCCTTCTGCCAAGCTGCCTGTCAATTTGAAGCCGATAACTTCAGGTGTTACAAAATAAAGCGGTTGGCCCAGCATGCCTGCTTCAGCCTCGATACCGCCAACGCCCCAGCCGACTACACCAAGACCGTTGATCATGGTTGTATGGGAATCCGTACCAACGAGGGAATCCGGGAAAACAACCGTTTCGCCATCGATGACTTTTGTAGCAGCAACAGATGCAAGGTACTCCAGGTTAACTTGGTGAACGATACCTGTTCCCGGCGGTACAGCACGGAAGTTATCGAACGCCGTTTGTGCCCAGCGCAGGAAGCGGTAACGCTCTTCATTGCGCTCAAATTCCACTTTAGTGTTGTATTCAAGTGCGTCCGCGTTGCCAAATGCATCAACCATGATCGAGTGGTCGATTACGAGGTCAACCGGAACGAGCGGATTGATTTTTTTAGGGTCGCCGCCTGCACGTTTAACCGTATCACGCATAGCTGCCAGATCGACTACGACGGGAACGCCAGTGAAATCCTGCAAAACGATACGAGCAGGAATAAACGGAATTTCTTTGTCCTCGCGTCCATCTGCCCATGTTGTCAGTTGTTTAACATGCTCAGGCGTAATAGCGCGGCCGTCGAATTGACGTACAGCAGCCTCGAGCAATACTTTGATGGAGTAAGGAAGCTTGGAAATTTTTCCAAGGCCTTGTTCTTCCAGGCCGGACAAACGGTAATACGCAAAGGATTTGCCGTTTACGTCAAGCGAGGTGCGAACGGAGTAATGATTTTGATGAGACATGGTTCAAGTTCCTCCTTAGATGGCTTTACTTTTGAAAAAGAAAAGGTAACATTCTTTAAAATATAGGAAGGTATATGATGTTTCCATACATTCTCTATATTTCTACGCGAAACGGTAGCATTGCCACCAAAGGATGGCTTCAACCGTTTACGCTCGGGATGTGTTTCGCTCTGTGAAACACGATTTCAAATTTGCTATGCTCCTAGTATATCGCTAAATAGGGGCTCTCGTAAAGTCCAATTGTACCCGCTTTCGCGAATATTGGCGCCCATTTTAGGCATTTAGGCTGATGGACGAATGTAACATCTATCGGCATCGCTTGTTTTATCCTAATAATGGATTATTATGCGAGCTTTTGACAGAGCTTCATGTTTGGCGAGATGTGAACATATAAATAAAAGGATTAGGCGCACCGCACCCTTGCCTGGCGCCCGTCGCAGCACGTGCGGATTAAAAGCTTGCTTTTAGGAGGGAAAGCCGATGTCCTTGCGATCAGACAAACAAATGGCAAGCCGCCGTGCAGGCAAGCAGGAGCGGCAGCCGCTGCTGAACCTGTCCGCCTCTCAGAAGCGGCTCGCGCAGCAGCATGCTCAAGCGGGAACGACGAATGGCGGAGCGAAGCAGCACAAGCGGCAAAAGCCGGAGCCAGCTGCTGCTGAGCAACCGCGAATGGCTGCGGCTTCCATGACCTCGCTCATGCGTTCAGGCGATTCTCCGCCGCTTTCCGGAGAGGAAGCCCGGGGCTGGAAGCCTGCCGTGCATCAGTATGTAAGCCTGTATAATCAGGCGGAAACCGAGCAGCATGCGGCAGCGGTAGACGGCTTCGTCGCAGACAAGGAACATTGCGGCAGGCTTCGCGGACGACTGAATCGGCTGCGCGAGCGGGATTTGCTGCGCGGCGTCCTGCCCTCGCGCAGCGAGACGAAGGCGGAGCTTGTCAGGGTGCAGGAGTCTGGGGCCGAAGCATCCGTGCTCATTCGACTGCATATTAAGCGGCAGATTGAGCATAGAGGAATGCGTTATATTGAAGAACGGAAAGAAGTGGAGCGGCTATGGCTGGCCGCTGCTGGCGAACGCTGGCATATCGTTCGCATTGAGCCGATCATTGCGGAACGGCGGCCGCGCTTCGAGCTTTCTTTTCAGGATCAACAACTGGCTGGAGAGGAAGAGCAGCAGCTAGAAGAGGAGCAATTCCGGCTTCGCTCCGTGCCCTACTTGAATTATGACCTGTTTGCGGCCTTCCAGCCCCATACTGTCCGGGCGCTGTATCGGCGCGATTTGGCCGCCGCTTACGCCGACCGTTGGTGGAATGAACCCAACCCTGCATATGAGGAGTTCGAGGTCAACTGTACGAACTACATCTCCCAGTCGGTCTTTGCAGGCAATGCTCCGATGAATTATACTGGTAACAGGGGCAGCGGCTGGTGGTATAAAGGCCGTAACGGAGGCAGGGAATGGTGGAGCTACAGTTGGTCGGTGTCAAATGCGCTGACAAACTATTTATCCACTCCCCGGCAGTCAGGTCTTCGGGCCAGAGTCGTTGACTCGGCTGAAGAGCTCCAGCTTGGCGATGTCATCACTTATGACTGGAACGGCGACAACCGTTTTCAGCACAGCACGATCGTAACAGCTTTCGATGCAGCGGGTATGCCGCTTGTTAATGCGAATACTGTGCCTAGCCGTCATCGCTACTGGGACTACCGCGATTCTTATGCCTGGACGGAACAGACCAGGTACCGTTTTTTTCATATTGAGGATCAATTATAAGTTATTATTCATTATTTTACCGGAGGATATGCGATGGGGACGAAAGTAAACGTAGCACTTGTATATGGAGGAAAATCAGGCGAGCATGAAGTTTCACTGCAGACCGCGTTCGCAGTAATGGGAGAATTTGATTACGATAAATACGCAATTACCCCCTTCTATATTACTAAGCAGGGCGAGTGGAGAGTTGGCGGCAAGCTTGGAAGCAAGCCGCAAACCGCCAGCGAGCTGCGCCTTGCAGCAGGCGCTTCCGGAGCGGGCTTCCCGCTTGCTCCGCTGTTTGCCGGTTTAGATACATCAGGTGCAGCAGCAGCTGGAGCAACGGCTATTGATGTCGTATTTCCGCTGCTGCATGGCACATTTGGCGAGGATGGCACGATTCAAGGCTTGTTCGAAATGGCAAACATTCCGTATGTTGGCGCAGGCGTACTGGCATCAGCAGTAGGCATGGACAAGGTGACGATGAAAAAAGTATTTGCGCAGGAAGGGCTGCCGCAATGCGTGTTCCGTTACTTCAACCGTACGCAGTGGGAGAAGGATGCTGCCTTTTTTGTAATGGAATGTGAAGTAGCCCTCGGTTACCCATGCTTTGTTAAGCCAGCTAATCTGGGCTCCAGTGTCGGCATTTCCAAGGCGCGCAACCGCGAGGAGCTGATGGCGGCAGTCAATTATGCCTTCAAGTATGACCGTAAAGTGATCGTTGAGGAATTTGTCGATGCGAGAGAAATCGAAGTTGCGGTGCTTGGAAATGACGAGCCTAAAGCTTCTGTGCCGGGCGAGGTTATTGCTTCTAATGAATTTTACGACTACAAGGCAAAATATGTAGATGGCAAATCGGTCATGCAAATTCCAGCGGAGCTTTCGGAGGAAATTTCAGAGACGGTTCGGGATATGGCAATTCGCGCCTTTCTGTCCATTGATGGATCAGGCCTTTCCCGCGTAGATTTCTTCATGCGCAGGTCGGACGGCCAGCTGTTTATTAACGAGGTTAATACGCTGCCGGGCTTTACGCCTTTCAGCATGTACCCGCTTATGTGGAAAGAAACAGGCATGACTTACCGCGAGCTGCTAGATAAGTTGATTGAGCTGGCCCTAAGAAGGCATGTCGAGAAGCAAAAAATCAATTTCGGAGCAAGCGAAGCGTAATAAAGCTTCAGGGGAATCACTCTAGAGAAAGGAGGGAGATCATGGGATTTTCAACCGAGTTTAATTCTGTATGCAAATTCAAGTCGGAGCAAGAGCTTCATGAATTGCTTGAATACGGCAAGGGCAAGATGGTAAAGAGCGGATTTCGCGTATACCCTACAGGCCAGAAGGTCATTGCGTATACGACGAACAATGAGGCTATTGCCATAGTCCGCATCCTCGCTTCGATCGCTGAAATTAATTTTCAAGGTGAAGAAGTGACTGAAGTGGAGATGGAGCTTGTGAGAAAGCTGACAGAGGAAGAGGCTAAAGTGCAGACTGCATTGGCTTACGAAATGTTTTTTGGCGAGCGTGAATAGCAGATGCTGGTTAGGTTCGGGTTCGTAGCCATGAGCATGCTGCTGGAAAACGCTTCGCCTTCGCGAACGATGACGTTTGCAAATTTTACGAAGCTTGCCGACCGCGAAGCGGCTCTGAGCAAGCTTGAGCGGATTGCTGAGGACAATTTGCGCAGCACACTGCGGATGCTGAAGCATGCCAAGGCGAGCGATATTCAGATGTATCGTTTCTCCTCTAAGCTGATCCCGCTGGCAACCCATCAGGGTGTAGCCGATTGGGATGCTTATCCGGCCCTGCGTGAAGCTTTTCGTGAAATTGGTGATTTTGTGCAAAAAAATCGGATGAGGGTTTCGTTTCACCCTGACCATTTTTGCGTATTCAGTACGCCTCGGCCCGAGGTGCTGGAAAGCTCTATACGGGACATGGAATATCATGTCCGCATGCTGGAGGAAATGGGACTGCCGGAGTCAGTCAAGTGCAACATACATATTGGCGGTGCATATGGCGATAAGATGGTCGCAGGAGCACGCTTTATTCGGCAGTTTCAGGCACTCCCGGAGCGCTATCGACACCGCGTCACGCTGGAGAACGACGATAAGACGTTCAATGCAGTCGAGACGCTGGAGGCGGCTCAGGCTGTGCAAGTGCCGATGGTGCTTGACGTGCATCACCATCTGGTGAATGATGGCGGCGTTTCCTTGGACAAGCTGTGCAGCAGCCTGTGGCCGCAAATCGCCGAGACGTGGCGGCTTGAAGAGCAGCGGCTGAATAGCGAAGCGGCTGATGCGGCAAATGCGGCAGCTGGCAAGGACGATACGTACGAAATTAGCCTGCCGCCGAAAATCCATTTTTCCAGTCCGAAGGAAGGGCCGAATCCACGCAGTCATGCTGATTATTTGAATGCGGACGATTTGCTGCTGTTTTTGCGGAAGGTGGCGGCGGCGACGCCGCAGCTTGACTGCATGCTCGAAGCGAAGCTCAAGGATAAGGCGCTGCTGGCGCTCATGGATGACTTCCGCATGTTGGCGGATAGGGGCGAAGGCGTTCGGATCGTGGACGACGGCAGTATTGAAGTAACCGAGTTATAGGCTCTACACAAGCATGCAGCACCGTCAGCTATCGTTGACGGTGCTCTTCTACTAGGAATGAAAAGTGACGGTGTAGGGGAACATGTAACGCATCATGATTGAACAGAAGGCGGTGACAGCGTGTTTGAATGGATTGCACTCGTATTATTAGGGATGGCAGCAGCGATGTTCGGAAGCATTGTCGGTCTGGGCGGTGGTATTATTATAGTGCCAGCCCTTATGTATTTGGGGCCTTCACTTATAGGCGCTCCAATCGACCATGGCACAGCGGTTGGCACCTCGCTTACGATGCTCATTGTAACCGCGCTTGCCTCGACGCTATCCTACGCGAAGCGCAAAATCGTCGATTATCGCAGCGCCTGGCTACTGTTTACGACAAGCGGTCCGGCTGCCATGCTTGGAGCGGCTATGACAGGGCTTTTGAAAGGCGCCGCATTTAATTTGTCCTTCGGCATTTTTATGCTGCTTATATCTGCTTTATTGATCGTACGAAATTATTTGAAACCGGTTGCGCGGGAGTGGCCGGTGCAGAGGACGATGGTGGATGCAGCTGGCGAGCAGCATACGTATGGCTATGCGATTTGGCCGATGCTTGTTATTGGGTTTTGTGTTGGCATCATTTCCGGATTGTTTGGCATTGGCGGGGGCTCATTGTTCGTTCCGCTAATGGTGCTGCTGTTCCGTTTTCCGCCGCATGCGGCAACCGCTACGTCGATGTTTGTCATTTTTTTATCGTCGATATTAGGCAGTGCCACGCATGTATGGCTGGGGGAGATCAACTGGTGGATTTTACTTGCCCTTATTCCGGGCGCATGGGTTGGCGGGAAGCTGGGGGCTTATATTGCGGGCCGCATGAGCGGCAATGGGCTGCTATGGCTGCTGCGGGTTACCCTGCTCGTTCTGGCCTGCCAACTGGTCTATGAAGGCATTAGGCAGCTGTAGCTTTTTTTGAACTCTAGCAAAAAGACAGGAACGTATATTGATTTATGAGCGTAATAATAGATAATGTTAATAGTTAAACTTATTAAAGAGAGTTGGGTGATGCACCGTGAGTGATCAGCGTGAACCTTCAGTTGTAAGCGGCAAAAGCTTCACTGCGGTTGCGATCAATTGCGCGGCCAAAGCGGGCGAATGGATCAAGACGAAACTGGGGAATTATAATAGACTGGATACAAAATTCTCTTCTCATGATTTAGTAACAGAAGTAGATATGGGCTCGGAGCAGCTTATTAAAAAGCTGGTTCTGACTCATTTTCCCCATCATTCGTTTTTGGGGGAAGAAGGGGTCGAGCCTGGACCTGAGGCTTCAGTTCAGGCACTCGCCGACAAGAGCGAGGCGGAATATTTATGGATTGTCGATCCGATTGATGGAACAACGAACTTCGTTCATGGTTTTCCTTTTTTCGTCGTATCGATTGCGCTTGCTTATAAAGGTGAAGTCATCGTTGGGGTTGTATATGACCCGATGAGGGACGAGCTGTTCCTTGCCGAAAAGGGGAAAGGCGCCTATGTATCCGGCAAGCGGATGCAGGTGTCGAAGGAAGAAACGCTCAGCAGCAGCTTGATCGCGACGGGCTTCCCGGCAGATCATCTTTATGCGCTGCCGCTGAATTTGAAAGGCATTCAGGCGCTTGCGCCGCAGGTACGCAATCTTCGCTCGTCAGGCTCGGCTGCGCTTCATATGGCTTATGTGGCAGCAGGCCGCCTTACAGGCTTCTGGGAAATCGGGCTGAACAGCTGGGATTTGGCAGCAGGCTCGCTGCTTGTACAGGAGTCGGGCGGCATCGTCACAGATACGCAGGGCAAAGGCTACCATCTCGGCGTCCGAAATGTAGCGGCTTCGAATGGGCTGATGCATGAGCCGTTTTTGAAGGCATTGGCGGATGCCGAGGCAGTAAAGTAGCCGGGATAGAGTGGTCGTGCTTGATTAGTCTTCAGTTAAATTAATGAGCAGCAGCAAAGAAGCAGCCTACTGTAGGCTGCTTCTTTGCTGCTATGATAATGGTACTCTAATGCAGTACCAATGGTTTAAGCGGGGTACGTGATCGTAGGCAAAGTGGAACGAGTGTACGATCGATCGTATTACCCTTGTTTCTTAAGCGCAATAATTTCAGCTTCTGATAAACCGGAAGCCGCAGCAATAATGGAAATTTCAACGCCGAGTGCTAAAAGCTTCTTGGCAACTTCTAGCGCTTTTTTTTGCTCGCCTTGAAGGACTCCGCGTGCTTCTCCGCGTGCCTCTCCACGTGCTTCTCCTTCAGCAAGGGCTCCCTCAATCATAGATGCCTCATCATGAAGGAATTTCTGCCTGTCTTCATATAATCTGCGAGCCTCAGCATCCTGGCTAAGAAACTCTAATGTA
This sequence comes from Paenibacillus sp. FSL H8-0537, assembly GCF_038051995.1. Lineage (NCBI taxonomy): Bacteria > Bacillati > Bacillota > Bacilli > Caryophanales > Paenibacillaceae > Paenibacillus > Paenibacillus sp. FSL H8-0537. Next base: position 1,022,333 of record NZ_CP150290.1, read on the forward strand.
GTCATGGCCTTCTTTAATACCGGTTCGTTCATTGTAAGCACCTCCCAATTGAATTTATGCGTACCCTTAAGAAAAAGCAGCCAATTGACTAGACCGCCATGTTCAACGGGCACTGCACGATCATCCAGCTTTGGCAGCTCTAAGAAATGCAGTTCGATATCGTCAATGAGGGGGATGCCGCTACGCTCTTCTCGCAGATGGAATACACTATGATATTGATCATTGGGCAGAAATGAATAATTCAATATATTAATGGTTACGCATTTTTTCAGCAACTTGTAGGATTGCCCTTCCTGCAATTGCCCACTATACAGCTTACTCCAATAAAACATGGTTCGCTTCTCTGTATCATATTTATTAAACAGTTGCATTTCCACATTAATCAGTTCGCCTTCTGCTGTCCTCGCACGTATATCTAAAATGGATTGCTTATCTCGTGGAGAGTCCTTGTCCGTATAAGGATTAAGCAGAATAATTTCGGTAAGCGGCGGCTTTCCAGCCTCTGCAAATGTCCGGTTCAAGAAAGCCAGCAAAACATCGTGGTTTTCTTCACTGCCGAATATTCGTTTAAACAAAAAATCATTACGTGGATCAAGAAGCTCAGCCATTAGCATTCAACTCCATTTATAATAAGTATATCACGTTGCCGGATGCTTAAACATACAGGGAAGAATGAGCAAATAGCTGCAATGAAAAGCTCGAAGGATCTATTAAGCTTATATTTGATTGCACTGACTTGCCATGAGCTTACTCAAAAGATTGCCTATTAATTTGTTCAACTAGAGCTCGAACCACTCCAGCATGCCGTCATATCGGTGAGCTTCTGTTTCCAGCTCCATCTGTTTCAACCAGCCTGCAGCAAGCTCGTTACGGATATGAAACAGACAATAAACATAAGTCTCACCATCGGTGATATCTTCGATTCCAATTGCTGTTTCTATTGACACCTGCAAGGCTAATGGCCAGGAGGTGTCATCCTGAAGCAGGGTGAAGCCATTATCATATCGCTCGATCCTGTATGGATCCGAAACATGAATGGCCCCAGCCAGACGCTTCACAAGCTCAGGAAGGATCGCAGGCTGCTTAGTCTTTATACCATATTCCCAACCCATAACTTACCTCCTTTTGATTCAAAAGTAGAAAATAAAGCCACCCTCTGTTCAGAGAGGCGGCTTTATGATGCCAGCCATTCATCCCAAAAAGGACTGGCTGCTGCGTTATGCTATTTCCGCAATTGAATTTGCTGAATACGATGCTGGGCATCCTTTTGCAGTATCAGCATAGCCCGCCGTTTCGTCGGCAAAATATTATCGTACAAATTGACGGCATTGATTTCCTTCCAGATCGTTGCGGCTGTCTCGACAGCTTCTTCATCTGTCAGGCTGGCATAGCGGTGGAAGTAGGAGTCCTTGTTCTTAAAAGCGGTATGCCGCAGCATCAAAAATCGTTCGACATACCAGCGCTCGATGAACGTTTCTGGCGCATCGACAAAAATCGAGAAGTCGAAAAAATCGCTTACAAAAGAGTGCGCTTCTTTACTGACCTGCAAAACGTTAATCCCTTCGACAATCAACACATCCGGCTGTTCGACAAGCTGATATTGCCCGGGAATAATGTCATAGGTCAGATGAGAATAGAGCGGCGCCTCCACATGGGGATTGCCCGATTTAATTTGTCCCATAAAATCCATCAGCGTCTTGACGGCATAGCTTTCAGGAAACCCTTTACGCTTCATCAGCCCGCGTTCCTCCAGTACCCTTTTGGGGTAGAGGAAGCCGTCTGTCGTAACGAGATCGACCTTGCGGCCACTCCCATGCATGGAAAGCAGCCGCTGCAGCAGCCGCGCTGTCGTGCTTTTGCCTACGGCTACGCTGCCGGCTATGCCTAGTACAAACGGTACTTTAGGTGCCTCCATATGCAGAAAAGCAGCTGAAGCCTGCCTTAGCCGCTCAGCAGCTTCGATATGCAGGTTCAGCAGATGGGTAAGCGGCAAATAAATCGCCTCAACCTCCTCAAGCGATACTTGGTCATTGAGGCCTTTCAGTTCACCCAGTTCATCCTCCGTGAGCGGCAGAGGGGTATGATCACGGAGTGCCGACCAAGCGGCGCGGTCAAATTCCATATATGGGTTCATCAACATGTCCCTTTCTATTACAGAAGGCATTGGGCTGACCTCTCCTAAAGCTTGCTGAAAGCGTGCTCCGCCGCTTCAATGGTCGCATGAATATCTTCATCGGTATGGGCGATGGTCAGAAACCACGCTTCATATTTGGAAGGTGCCAAATTAATGCCCTGATCGAGCATTAGCTTAAAGAAGCGACCGAACAGCTCGCCGTCCGTATCCTGCGCTTCATCGTAATTCGTAACGGGATGATTGCAAAAATGGGCCGAAAATGATCCGCGAATTTGATTAATCGTTAGCGCAAAGCCTTTTTTATCTGCTGCCGCTTTCAATCCTCCTGCCAGCTGCCCAGCAAGCCGATCCATACGCTCATAAATGCCAGGCGACTTCAATACCTCCAGACAGGCGATGCCCGCAGAAATGGAGGCGGGGTTGCCGGCCATCGTTCCGGCCTGATAAGCAGGGCCGAGCGGTGCGACCTGCTCCATAATGCTGCGGCGTCCGCCATAAGCGCCGATCGGCAGCCCGCCGCCGATGATTTTGCCAAGCGCCGTAAGATCCGGCTCAATAGCAGCTTGATTAGGGAAGGCAGCGAACGTTTGCGAGGAGCCGTAATGGAAGCGGAATGCGCTAATGACCTCGTCATAAATGACAAGCGCTCCTGCCTCACGCGTCAAAGCGCAAAGCTGCTCCAAATATCCTTCATGCGGCATTACCATGCCGAAATTGCCAACAATAGGTTCTACCATAACGGCTGCCGTCTCGTGGCCGAAGCGTTCAAGCGCCTGCTTCAAGGCCGGAATGTCGTTGAAAGGCACCGTAATGACCTCTTGGGCAATGCTAATCGGTACGCCAGCGCTGTCCGGTATGCCAAGTGTTGAGGGACCTGAGCCTGCTGCTACGAGCACTAGATCTGAATGTCCATGGTAGCAGCCGGCGAATTTAATAATTTTGCTGCGTTTCGTAAACGCCCGTGCGACGCGAATGGTCGTCATCACCGCCTCGGTGCCAGAGTTGACGAAGCGCACTTTATCCATAGAGGGAATCGCTTCCTTCAGCATGCGTGCCAATTGAACCTCAAGCTCGGTCGGCGTACCATACAAAACGCCATTTTGCGCGGCGCGAACAATCGCTTCGGTAATATGCGGATGGGCATGTCCCGTAATAATGGGACCGTACGCCGCCAAATAATCGATATAGCGATTGTCGTCGACATCCCAGAAATAAGCGCCCTCGGCACGTTTCATAAATACGGGTGCACCGCCGCCAACACCTTTGAACGAACGGGAAGGGCTGTTGACGCCGCCTACAATATGCTCAAGCGCTTCGGCATACAGCGCCTCGGAACGTGGTCTTTGAATCGTCATAACGATAATTCCCCCTTGAAAAATAGTGCAGCATCCCGCCTGGAAGGCGAGATTGCCAGCCTAAATATGTAACATCAAAACGTCCTCATTCCACTTGGAATGAGGACGACAAACATCAATCTCAATCTGCTGTCTAAACAGCTCATTACTAGATTATCTTATGGGGATGGAGTGGCCGATGCTCCAGGACTGCTGCTGGCATCTGCGCCGTCAGCACCTGGTGATGCCTCAGGCGAAGCGAGCGTATCGTCGCTTTCCAGCAGCGTGTCCACATAGGCCTTAAGCTCATCCTGATTGCGTACGCCAAGCACCGAAGCGCCGCCAACCTCTTCATCAGCAATCATATCCATCGGCGGAACCTGTGCGGTTCCAGCGACATGGCTGTCAACTCCAAGCTGTCCGAGCTTGAGCATGTCTGTGGTCGTTAAATTCGTTTCAATATACGGAGAGACGCTCTCCAATATTTCTTTCATTTTAAGAATGTTCCAGCCCGATTGCAGTTCCTTGGCAAGAGCCTGCAGAAATTTGCGTTGACGCTCGGTACGTGTGAAGTCGCTCATTGCATCATGGCGGAAGCGTACATATTGCAGCGCTTTGTCGCCATCCAGCAGCTGAACGCCCTTTTTCAAATCGATATCGTAACGGTTGCCGTCGGCATTGTCGGTATAACGCATATCCTTCTCGACATCGATCGTGATGCCGCCCATTGTATCAATTAAAGATTTAAAGCCTTCAAAATCCGTATAGACATAATACTGAATGTTGAGTCCCAGCAAGTCGCTGACCGTCTTCATTGCCAGCTCAGGCTTGCCTAGTGTGATGGCTGTATTAATACGTCCCCGTCCATGCCCTTCGATACTGACATAGGTATCACGGAGTATAGATAACAGATGCGCTCTCTTCGTAGTTGGGTCTATAGAAAGAACGAGCATAGAGTCCGAACGCGGAATTTGACCTTCATCCATGCCACGGGCATCGCCGCCCAGCAGCAAAATGTTGACACGCTCTGTTCCTTCCCATTTAGGTGCTTCGAGCCCCGTGTCCTCAAAATGGGAGAATCTTGATTCCTCTTTAGGTTTATTGAAATCCGACGTAGCATTATAAACGCCATAAATCCAGTAACCTGCATAAGCAATACCGATTCCCAGCAGAATAAGGACAATTGTCAGAATCCATTTCCACGTTTTTGATAGCTTAGCTTTCTTCGGCCGATTTTCCATTATGCTAGTAATGCCCCTTTCAAAATGTCACAGTACCCCGTCTTCCATTCATTCCCCTTGACTGCCATTGTAAAACGTTTCTCTAATAGCATTTACGTGCCCTGCCATCTGCTGTATGATTACATATTGTAAAATTATAATTCGGAAGGACATACGGAAGCAAGTTTTATCAAAATATAGGATAATGAAGTGTGATGACCGTGAATCATCGCTCTTTTTGCAAACGGGGGATTAGCATAATTTCCCGGGGAATGTCGACCGTATTAACGGAGAGGAGCTAGACGAACCAATGCTGGCAATAGATGTTAAGGATCTGCGCAAGCAGTTTAATGTGCAAAAAAACCGGGAAGGGCTGTCCGGGGCGCTGAAAGACCTGTTCAAACGCGAATATACGGAGGTTACAGCCGTAAAGGATATTTCTTTTCAAATCCCGCAAGGCGAAATCTGTGGCTATATCGGTGAAAATGGCGCAGGCAAATCGACAACTATTAAAATGCTGACCGGCATTTTAGTACCAACGTCGGGCGATTTGCGTGTCAACGGTTACGTTCCCTACAAGGACCGCGAAAAGTTTGTCGCTGAAATCGGAGTCGTCTTCGGACAGCGTTCGCAGCTATGGTGGGATATTGGGGTTATTGAGTCGTTTCAATTGCTGCGTAAAGTGTATCGTGTATCGGAGGTCGATTTCCGCAAGCGGCTGAACAATTTGATCGAGCGTCTTGAGCTTGGCGATTTGCTCAACCGTCCTGTCCGCAAGCTGAGCCTTGGCCAGCGAATGCGCTGTGAGCTTGTCGCTTCGCTGCTGCATAATCCGTCGATTTTATTTTTGGATGAGCCGACGATTGGTCTTGATATTATCGTCAAAACCGAAATTCGCGAATTTCTGAAGGATTTGAACCGTGAGGAAGGAACGACGATTTTGCTCACGACCCATGATTTGCAGGATATCGAGGCGCTATGCTCACGTGTCATTATGCTTGATGATGGTCGCATTATCTATGACGGCGGGCTGGAAGACTTGAAAAATCGCTGGAGCAAGGGGCGCGAAATTCACTTTGAGTTCAGTACGCAGACGAAGCTGTCGACGCTTCAAGCCTTGACTGGCGAGTTAGATGTAACTTGGAAAATGGACAATGATTTGACGGCAACGATGTGGCTGCCGCATGCGATCAATGTATCTGACGCCCTGTCCAAGGTTGTAGGCGGTGCGGCCATTCAAGATATTAAAATCGTGGAGACGAACACGGATGAAATCGTTCGTGAAATTTACCGCTCCGGCTCGGCTAGCACAGAATCAGAGCAGCAGGCAGCGCTTAAGGAGACGACGGTCTCATGATGGGCGCTTATCTGGATTTTATTCGCATCCGTTTTATTACGATGCTGGCATACCGCGTTAATTATTACAGTGGTATCGTTATTTATGCGATTAACATCGGGGCGTATTATTTTTTGTGGAAAGCGATTTTCGGGGAGCAGCAGGAGCTGGCGGGCTTTACCGTCGCCCAGATGACGACGTATGTCGCAGTATCGTGGATGGCGAGGGCGTTTTATTTTAACAATCTAGACCGCGAAATTGCGAATGACATTCGGGACGGCAGCGTCGCTACCCAAATGACCAGACCGTATTCCTATTTGCTCGTGAAAATGATGCAGGGCTTTGGCGAAGGCTTATTCCGCCTGCTGCTGTTCATGATTCCGGGCATGATTATCGTCTGCCTGATTTTTCCGGTGAAGCTGCCGACCGATCCCATGACTTGGATGATTTATTTAGTCATGCTGCTGTTCAGCTTTCTCATTAATTCACAAATCAACATTTTAACAGGGCTGTTTGCCTTCTTCGTTGAAAATAACGAGGGCATGATGCGGATGAAACGCGTAATGGTCGATTTATTTTCCGGCGTCGTCGTGCCGATTGCTTTTTTCCCGGGCTGGCTCGCAGCCATTATGAAATGGCTGCCGTTTCAGGCCATCACGTATTTGCCGAGCTCTGTTTTCACAGGCAGGACGCCGGGCAGCGAAATTGCTGGCGTGTTTGGCCTGCAAGTAGTATGGTTCGTCGTGCTGCTTGTGCCAATCTGGTTCACATGGCGGGCGGCGCGCAAGCGTCTGTTCGTGCAAGGAGGTTAAGGCAGGCATGCTGTACGCACAATTATTTTGGGAATATATTAAAAACTACGCGAAGACGCGGCTGACCTACCGAATGGATTTTTGGATCGAGATTTTGTCCGATATGATGTTCCAGTTCATGAATCTGATCTTCATATTAATAGTTTTTCGCCACACCCCATCGCTTGGTGGCTGGTCCGAGGCAGAGGTCGTGTTCGTATATGGCTTCTTTATGATTCCATATGGCATCTTCAGCACCTTTTTCAGCATCTGGAATTTCAGCGAGCGGTATATTGTCAAAGGAGAAATGGACCGGATTTTGACGCGTCCGGCACATAATTTGTTTCAGGTGCTGCTCGAAAATGTCGATCCGCCTTCCCTGATCGGCTCCGTCGTCGGAGCGATTATTATGTTCGTATGCTGGGGAGAGTTGGGATTGCCTTTCCACATCATGGATATTGTGCTGCTGGCGGTATTCGTTATTGGAGCCGTACTGGTGTATGCGGGAATTTACACGGCCTTGTCGGCGATATCCTTCTACTCGGATGCTCCGACCGGCATTGTGCCGCTCATGTACAATATTCAAAACTACGGACGTTACCCAGTTAACATTTACAATAAAATGATTCGTTTCGTGCTTACCTGGCTGCTGCCCTTTGCTTTTGTCGGCGTCATTCCCGCTTCATATTTTCTCGAAAAGAAAGCGGATGACCTGTCGCAGCTCGCATTGCTGACCCCAATCGTAGGCCTTGTGTTCTTCACGCTCGGTCTGCTGCTGTGGAACCATGGTGTGAAGCGTTATCGCGGTGCAGGCTCGTAACGAATAGTTGTTTCCATGCGGCGAGGAACTATTCCTCGCCGTTTCAATGTAAGCGGGGAGCGTCCAATACAAGAGGTAATGTTTAAAGTTTTACATACATATAAAAATGGGAATCGGAGGTTCAATACATGTCTACGATAGAAGTGGGACAAGCGGTGCCGGATTTTAAGCTTCCAGCATCGGATGGTACGCAGATGAGTCTGAGCGATTATTTAGGCAAAAAGCTTGTGCTTTATTTTTACCCGAAGGATAATACGCCGACCTGTACCGATCAGGCTTGTGATTTTCGCGATGCTTATCCAGGGATGGTAGACCGTGATGCGGTTGTCATTGGGATTAGTCCTGACAGCGTGAAGTCGCATGAGAAGTTTATTGCGAAGAAGGAGCTGCCGTTTCTGCTGCTCGCGGATGAGGAGCATAAGGTGTGCGAGCTGTTCGGTGTGTGGCAGCTTAAGAAGCTGTATGGCAGGGAATATATGGGCGTTGTACGCTCGACCTTCCTTATTGATGCCGAAGGCAAGCTTGCGCGCGAATGGCGCAAGGTGAAGGTGAAAGGGCATGTGGAGCAGGTGATAGAGGCTCTTAAAGAAATTTAACAAATTCGGCTTATTATTATGAATAACAATCATATAGCAGTGCTAGAGTAAGTGGCGCGCAGCAGGAGCTTTGTCCTGTTTGCGCGCCATTGTTCGTTCATGGCGCCGCTACATTTTCCCATTTGCTGCGTCTATAATAGAGGAAGGTTTGCTGAACGGATTGCAGGCTTGGCTAACGTGCAGATTTAGGTGTAAGCGTAGGCGAATGAGAAAAAGGAGTTGGCATGGCATGACAGGCATAAAAGGAAAGAAGATAGCAGGTTGGTTGAATCGGCATACAGTGGCGCGTAGTGCACTGATCGGAATCGCTGCCGTAACAGCGTTTGCTGGTGCTGGCGGTGCAGCGGCGGCGGCTCAAACAGGCAGCAAGGTGGAGGCAGTACAGCCAGCAAGCAGCAAGGCGATTGCAGTCGAGGTGAATGGCAAGGCGGTGGCATGGAACGTGCAGCCGCTTATTAAGGACGGCACCACATTCGTGCCGCTTCGTGAAGCAGGCAAGGCAGCTGCGGGCAATATCGAATGGGATGGGAAGACGCAAACGGCAACGATAAAAGTGAACGGAGACGTAATTGTGCATAAGGCGGGAACGTCGGTAGTAACGGTGGACGGGCTGGTTATGAACATGTCCGCTCCTTCCCTGAATATAAAAGGAACGCTCATGCTTCCGCTGCGGTCCGTAACCGATGCGCTCAAAGCATCGCTGCAGCTGTCACAGACGAAGGAGCTGCTGACGATCCGGATTCAGACGGATGCAGTAACGAAGTATGGCAAAGCGGATGCTGCTATTGACGCCTATTTGAAGGGCGAGGCCTTCTCGGGCATGGCGCTTGTAGCGAAAGACGGCGAGGTGCTGCTTCGCAAAGGCTATGGTTTTTCTGGAACTAATAAATTGAATCGTCCAGACGCGAAGTCGCGTATCGCTTCCATTACAAAATCATTTACAGCGGCATCTATCATGCAATTGGTCGAGCAAGGGAAGCTGAGCCTAAACGATCCAGTGTCCAAATTCGTGACGGGTATCCCGCGCGGTGATGACATAACCATTCATATGCTGCTTTCGCATACGTCAGGGCTTCCATCCGAGTTTACGCGAAGCGGCGACGTCGCCATTGAGCAGACGATTGCGGAGCTTCGAACGAAGCAGTTGAAATATGAGCCGGGCACGACTTATTTATATAGCAATAACGGCTATGTGCTGCTGGCTTATGTACTGGAGCAATTGTCTGGCGAAAGCTATGCCGACTATGTAAGCAAGCATCTTCTCACTCCGCTGGGCATGAAAAATTCAGGGACGGCTGCGCCAGGAGCCCCGACCATTCAGGGCTATATTTTGCAAAAAAATAAGGAGTGGGCCGCAGCTCCTTATTATGTGTCGCAGTCGGGTACGGGAACGCTTTATTCGACCGTCGATGATTTGCTCAAATGGGATGCGGGGCTTCGGGCAGGCAAGGTTGTAAGCGAGCAGTCGCTTGAAGCGATGTATACGCCGCATTCGGATAAAAATTACGGCTACGGCTGGATTGCGCTGAGCCTGAACGGTGAGAAGGTTGTCTTCCATAATGGCAGCGGCAGCGGCTATGCAACGGGCATGCTGCGTAATTTGGATAGCGGAATGACGGTTATTTTGCTCGGCAATCATGCGGGCATGGATATGACAAAGCTGCTGCAGCAGGTGCATAAGCTGGCTTCTGAACAATAATTTGAATATTTGGATGGTCGCTGCTTGCTGAAGCATTGTCTGCTTAGCGAGGACGGCCATCCAATCTCATTGAGTCATGAAAATTTTGATACCGCGCTAATTTCCCCTAGGCATAAAATGAAAAGATAGGCTTATTCCCTCGAGTATGAATACATATAATCCCAAACTAACTCTCAATGATGTTACCTATTTCATAGCGAAAAACCTAGCCCGATGGTGCTAATTGAATGGTTCAAAACAACCATTTTTGTCCAATATTTTGAATGAACGGCGTGTGCTATGGTATTATATAAGAAAATAAGAACATATGATCTGTTTTTGCGAAAGGGAGACCACAATGATGGATATGATTAAGCCGCCAGCTGAGATGTTATTTGAAGCAGAGCTGCGGGCGCTGCGTGAAGAGGATACTGGAAAACGTCCACCCGAGTGGCTGCTGTCTCCGGCCTATGTGCGCGACTTTATAATTGGCCGGGATAAGCCAGCTATATTAGATGGCAAAGAAGTCGCAATTACCCGCAAATTTTACGGAAACGATGTGCTGATTGAACGGGCCGTTGTCACTTTGGCAGGGAATCGGGGCTTAATGCTTGTTGGAGATCCAGGTACAGCGAAGACGATGCTCAGCGAGCTGTTGTCAGCGGCCATATCGGGGACGAGCCTGAATACGATTCAGGGAACAGCTGGGACGACGGAGGATATGATCAAATACTCTTGGAATTACGCCATGCTGCTGGACAAAGGTCCATCCGAGGCTGCGCTTGTGCCAGCACCTTTATATAACGGAATGAAGCAGGGCATTATGACCCGCTTTGAAGAGATTACCCGCTGCCCAGCGGAAGCGCAGGACAGCCTGATTAGCATTTTGAGCGACAAGGTGATGAATATCCCTGAACTGGACGGCGGCGTATTGTTTGCAAAGCCCGGCTTCAACGTCATTGCAACGGCGAATATTCGCGACAAAGGCGTCAACGAAATGAGCGGCGCCTTGAAGCGCCGGTTCAACTTCGAGACGATCAAGCCTGTCAGCAGCATGAAGATGGAAGCGAAAATTATTGAAAATGGGGCCCGCAGCCTGCTTATGCATAGCGGCGTTGACGCCGAAATTGACCTGAATGTGGTCGAGCTGCTGGCGACGACATTTATGGAGCTGCGCTCCGGCATTACGCGCGAAGGCTACAAAATCGACATTCCCGCAGCCTCCATGAGCACGGCAGAAGCGGTTTCTGTCTATGTTCAAAGCGCGATGACCTCCTATTATTATGAAAATAAATCGATTTCGCTTGATCGGCTCGTGCAAAATATGCTCGGAACGATTGCCAAGGAAAATGAGAAGGATTTGTCCATCCTGAAAACCTACTTCTCCAAGGTCGTCAAAGAACGCTCCAAGGAAGATGTGATATGGAAGGACTACTATGAGGAAAGAAAATGGATTGGTTAACGGGCGAGGCTGACAAGAATCTGCCGTCCCTATTTGATCAGCAGGTGTTTAATCTGAACAGCGGCACCGTTTATTTTCCCATTCGCCATCATAGTCCAGCTTGCTCCTTTCATCTGCTTAAGGTGATTAAGCAATATAAGCCTAGTATTATTTTGATCGAAGGGCCAGCGAGCGGAACTCCGCTCATTCCGGTGCTTGCAGATGAGGCGACGGAGACGCCCGTCAGTCTGTATTGTACTTATGAGGACGAGCAAGGCGGAAGATCGGCTTGCTATTATCCGCTTCTGAGCTACTCCCCGGAGTATGTGGGCATGAAAGAAGCGGCACGTCTCGGCATACCGGCGGCGTTTATCGATCTGGACTACAGTCACGAAGCTAGAGCGGAAGCCGAGAAGCAGGAGAAGTCCATACAGGATGAAACGCTGCTAGCCGGCTCCGATTTTATTAATCGTTTATGCCGTAAAATGAACTGCCGCAGCTTTGATGAGCTGTGGGAAAAGCTGTTCGAAATCGAAGGACAAGCAGCAACGACAGAAGCTTTTGTGCAAAATGTTTTTACTTATTGTGCATTATCCCGCATGTGCTATTCGAAGGAACAGCTTCGCGTTTCTGGCGATTTGGCGAGAGAGGCCTATATGAAGGAACGTATTAAGCAGGCTGCGTCTGAGCATGATCGTGTCCTTGTCATTACAGGCGGATTTCACACGTATGGGCTGCTTGAAGCTGCTCAATCAGACGGGTCAGCGCTCAAGGTGCAGCAGCAGGATCAGCAGCGGAAAAGCGGCGAAGCTATTCATCAGCAGCTGTATCCGATGGTCTACACGTTCGAAGAAGCGGATCGCTTGAATGGATATGCGAGCGGGATGCCTTATGTGAACTATTATGAGCTTATATGGAATAAGCTCCTGCACAATAAAGCAGAGCCCTATAACCAAACAGCGCTTGCCTTGTTATCGGAGCTGATGGGCAAGCTTCGCAAAGGTCATGAAGAGGTATCGACGAGTGACGCTATTGAGGCGTACAGCATGATTCAAGGGCTCGCCGTGCTACGTGGCAAAAGAGAAGGCGGAGTATACGAGCTTCTAGATGCCGCGCTCTCCTCCTTCGTGAAAGGGGAGCGGACGCTGGCAACGGACAAGCCGCTTGAAGAGCTGGGCTTGCTTCTGACTGGGGACAAAATCGGCATTGTAGCTCCCAATTCGTTTACGGTGCCGATTGTGGAGGATTTTAAAAATCGCTGCTCCGCGTCAGGGCTTCACATTAAGACGACCGGCAAGCACAAGAAGGTGCTTGATTTGTACGCCAAGGCAGAGCATCGTCTGCTTAGCCAATTGCTGCAATGCGCGAGCTTCCTCGTTCCTGATTTTGCAGTCCGGGAGTCTGGGCCGGATTGGGTCGCCTATCGGCATATGAATCTCGTTCGTGAAACTTGGGTCTACGCGTATTCGTCCCGCATTGAGGCGAGATTAATCGAAAACTCGCTGTATGGAGGAACGATCAAGGAGGCGGCAGCACGCAAAATCGGGGAACGGATACAGGAGCTTCCCGATCATCATAGCGGCGAAATCGCAAATGCGCTGCTGCAGGCTCTACTTATGGGCTTGCAGGATACAGCGAGGCGATTATATGAGCAGGTGCAGGCTGCTTTGCGCAAAGACGGTAATTTTCTGTCGTTGTGCCAAACGCTTACGGTATTAAATCGTTTGCGCCAGCATGGCAGACTGCTGGGACTTGCAGCAGATGAACAGCTGCCGCTGCTCGTAGCAGAGGCTTATAACAACGCGGTAGATAAGCTGCTGGGGCTTGCAGCCATCCATTCGGATGAGCATCCAGCGATTATACAAGGGCTTAAGCTGCTGGCGGAGTCGTCTGAACCGCATTTTCAGAATGCTACATTCAGAGGACATTTGAGCGAGCTGCTGTCGGACCGGAAGCTCTCCCCGCAACTGGAGGGCGTGGTGATCGCTATATTAGCAGGGCTTGGAGACAGAACGCGTGAAGAGATGGTCGAGCGTGCTAGAAGCTACGTTCGCGGAACGCCTGATCAGGCCAAGCAGACGGCGAAATATTTGCAAGGGATGTTTGCAATCGCGCGCGATGCTTTTTTATATGATGATCAACTGCTCGGCGAATTAAATTATTTAATCGAAGAGCTTCCTCCTGATGATTTTATTGCGATGGTGCCGGAGCTGCGGCTCGCGTTCACCTATTTTACGCCAATGGAGACATCCTTGATCGCAGAGCGAGTCGCTGCACTGCATCAAGCAGAGCCGGGAGAGCTGGAGCGTCCGCCTATCGATGAGCAGACGCTAGTGCAGGCCAAGGCGCTGGATGAAGCCATTCGGAAGGAGTTTGCCGCATGGAAGCTGATATGAACCGGCAGGATGAACAAAGTGAACACAAGCATGAGCATGAGCATGAGCATGAGCATGAGCATGAGCATGAGCATGAGCATGAGCATGAGGATATGGCGCAAGTCACGAATGCTCCCGCCGCTTCAAGCGGCCGCACGTCGGCTGAGGCTTTGAATCGGTGGCGGCTCATCCTCGGAGAGGCTGCTGAGGAAGGCTTATGCGAAGCCGAAGGCTACTCGCCTGAACATTTTTCATATACGGAAATGGATGAACTGCTTGCCTATTTGTATGATCGCGAATATGGCGAGGAGCAGGGCTACAGGAAAACAGGCGGGCGGGGTGCCTCAGAGCTTACTGTTCCCAAGTGGCTGCATAAGGTGCGGGAGCTGTTTCCGAAGCAGACGGTCGAAATATTGGAGAAGCAGGCGCTCGACCGTTATGGGCTGACCGAGCTGCTGACGGATAAGAAGCTGCTTCAATCGCTTGAGCCTAACATGAATCTGCTCAAGAACATCTTGCAATTCAAAGGTCGGATGAAGGGCGATGTGTTAAGAAGCGCTAAGGAAATCGTTCGTGCGGTAGTGGAGGATCTGCGTCAGAAGCTCGAATCACAGGCGAAAGCGAGCATACTTGGCAAACGCAGCCGTTACGCGAGCAGCTCTGTGAAGTCACTGCGCAATTTGAATTTTAAGAAAACCATTTCTAGAAATTTGAAAAATTATGACCGCAAAAATGGCAGGTTTGTGATCGACCGCCTATATTTTGACGGCAATGTGCAGCCGCATAACAAATGGAACATTATTATTGGCGTGGATGAGAGCGGGAGCATGCTGGACTCGGTCATTTACAGCTCGGTTATGGCGAGTATTTTTTACAAGCTGAATGCACTACGTACGCACTTATTTATTTTTGATACCCAGGTCGTTGATCTAACGAGCAGGCTGGAGGACCCCGTTGATCTGCTGATGAATGTTCAGTTGGGCGGCGGCACGCATATTGCCAAAGCGCTGCGCTATGGCGAGACATTGATTGAAAACCCTGGCAAAACGATTTACATTTTGGTCAGCGATCTGGAGGAAGGTTATCCGATTCAACATATGTATAAGGCTTGCAAAGATATTTTGGACGCAGGCTGCAAGCTGCTGGTGCTGACCGCACTCGATTTTAACGGGGATTCTGTTTATAACAAACATGCGGCGCAGACGCTCACCAATATGGGGGCGCAAGTCGCGGCGATTACACCAAATGAGCTGGCCGACTGGATCGGCGATATTATAACTTAATTTTTGGGAGGATTCGGAAAATGATAACGGAAAACCGTGAAGTTGAAGCCTTAGTTGAAAAGTTTGGAGAAGCACTCTCGCAGGAGTATTCGAAGAACACGGACCGCAGCGCAATCATTATCGATTATGTGATGGGCAAAGCAGAGCAATTCCCGGATTTGCTGCCTGATTCCATGCAATATGCCTACCGTTCGATGGATCTGTTTGAGAAGCTTGCGAAGAAGGATGACAGCGATGTGTTTTTTCGTGCAGGTGCACTCATGCTGCGAATGGGACTCAATGCTAGCCGAAGCTATTATTGGCAGGGATACAGCCTCGCGATCTGCTTGGGCGACGGGCATTATGCTATAGGGCTGGCGGGAAAAAGCAAAGCGGGAAGCCAGCGCTTGCAGTCGTTGCTGCCACGAATGGAGAAAATACATAAATTTGCCGGGGATAAGGCGATTATGGATGAGCTGAAAAGCAGGGTTGGCAAATGCAATTTTGGCAAAAAGGATGCTGGAGATACAGGCGTTATTATTAATACGCTGCTGTTGCTGAAGCTGTATTCCCTGCTTGATGATACATCTACCCATCAATTTAACAGCCAAAGACTCGCGAGCGAGTTTCCGGAAATATTGCAAGCGGTATTGGCTGAAAATACGGAGCAGCTTCGCGAGCTGCTGAATGCTGCAGTGAAGCCGATCATTGCGTATTCGTTCAAAGCAAAGGAAAACCATTCCGTTCGGGAGCTGAGTGTAGATTTTATAACAGGCCAACGCGAAAAAGCGCTTGCGGCTCACTATCCTGATCTCCAAGCACAGGAGAACGGAGAAGTTTCCCGCCTCCAATTTAATCGGACATTGACCCAGATTCATAGCGCTTTGTTATATGTCATTAACGTTAAAGGCGGCAAGCAGCTGTTTCTGGACGAGCCGGGGGATGTAGGCTTAGCGCTGCTTGATGCAGTCAGAACGCTGCATGAAGTATATCCCCTTGAAGTCCGCCAGCATTTGCTTGCCCTTGACAGACGTGCCAAAAAGCCGGACGAGCTGCTGGAGGGCATCGTTCCTTTCCAGGAGCCTTATGAGTTAATTGAACGGCTAAGCGGAGAGCTGAATAGCTATACGGTGCCGTGGAGCGCGTTGCAAAGCTATGTGCTTAGTGTGCCGAATCAAGCTTTGCGTGCTTATGAAATTTTACGTTCGGCGTATTACAAAGCTTATTTGCATAAGGTTCTCACAGATGGCGGGATCGCATTGCCGGATGAAGCTGGCACACTTACGCAGGCCGTATTCGCCGTATTAAGGGGACAATCGGAGGGAGGACGTCATGGCCTGTTTCTCGCCCGTTATTTGGAAGGGGAAACCTCCTTCGAGGATTACTGGAAGGATGAAACGAATCGTTCGTTGTTTGACCCAAGGAACCGGGACAGCAAACGCCAAAGCCTGCTTGTAGCCGTTAGCTTCTTGCCTCCCGATTCGCCTTATATAAGGCGGCTGGCCATTTTGATTTCTCGACCGGAATGCGATGCGCTGACTCTCGTGTCGGAAATGTACCATTCCAATTCGTTTAGCGGACAAAAGCTGCTGGAGCTTTATGGGGAAGATGCTGAGGTGAGCCGTGAGCGCCTGCTTTCGGGCTTGCTGATGCTTAATGGCATGAGAGATTATTACTACCGTTCGATGCCGCAATCCGAATATCGGTCCATTATTAGGAATAATTTGACGGACTCATTGAAGCAGTATAAAAATTTACCTACAGATTCCCGATTGACAGTGCTCGAAATTGCTTTTGAGGATCGCGATGCTTTGACCCTTGAACAGCTGACGGAAGCGATCCGTGCGGGGCTGCTGGATTCATCGAAGAAGGCAAGCGGAGCTGCGCTGGCTGAATTCAGCCGAGTGCCAGATAAAACGTTGTATTTAACCCTTTACCGCACCGAGAAAAAAGCAGCGATTAAAGAGCTGGTGCTGGACGCCCTGCGCAGCGTTCAGGGGTGCAAGGACGCTTACGAGCAATTGCTGTCAACGGAAAAAGGAGAAGACTGGCGCACGCTCATTCAAATTTTGCTGGATACGGCCGATTTAAGCCCTGCTCATGCGCACGCAGCGCTTGCAGAGCAAGCGGATGCCAAAAAAACAGCCCGCCTCAGCTGGCTGTCTGTGAACGATTTGCCTGCATTAATGGATTTGGAGGGGCAGCAGGTAGATGACCGAATCAAGTCGTATTTGCTGCTTCAATCGATAGATCATACGACGGCTCCGAATGAGCGCTTGAACGAGCTGCGTTCTTATGTAAACAGCGATTCACTTTCAAATTTCGCAGCGGAGCTCATTCAGCTGTGGATTCAAAGCGAAGCGCCTGCGAAGGAAAAATGGGTGCTGTATGTAGGCGCATTGTTCGGTGACCGGAGGCTTATACAAATTTTAGTTCCGCAAATTAAGGAATGGACGGAAAATAGCCGCGGCGCAATGGCGGCGGAAGCGGTCAAGGCTTTATCTTATTTAAGCGAGCCTGCCGCATTAATGGCCATTGACAAGATCAAGCGAACCGTCAAAAACCGCCAGGTGAAGGGTGCGGCTGAAGAGGCGCTGCAGTTGGCAGCGGAAAATCAAGGACTTACACCAGAGCAGCTCGAAGACCGCTTGGTCACGTCGCTTGGCTTTGATGATAAGGGCGCTCAGCCATTCAGCTATGGCGAGCGTACCTTCCAGGTGAAGGTGAACCGGAGTCTGGAGGTTATCGTCATCAATGAAGAAACGGGCAAACCGCTCAAAAGCCTACCTGCGCCTGGGCAAAAGGATGATGCGGAGCTGGCTGCGAAAGCGAAGGCCAACTTCAATTTACTTAAAAAAGATTTGAAAACGATGGTGGCAATCCAAGCGCAGCGGCTGGAAGAGTCGCTGTCCAAGCAGCGATTATGGACCGCCGAAGAATGGACGGCCCTGTTCGTGGGCAATATCGTCATGCAGAAGTTTGCTGTTGGCCTCATCTGGGGCGTATATGAGCAAGGTGAACTCACGGATACGTTCCGTTATATGGAGGACGGCACCTTTAACACGGTAGATGAAGACGAATACGAGCTCGCTGAGGGTGTGAAAGTCGGCTTGATTCATCCGCTTGAACTGGATCAGGAAACGCTTGAGGGCTGGAAATCACAGCTGGACGATTATGAGATTAAGCAGCCATTTGAACAGTTGAATCGCCAAATCCATTTGGTGGCAGAAGAAAGTCAGCAAAGCACGGTATACGAGGATTTGCCAGGATCTGAGTTTTCGCCTACAGCGTTCCCTAAGGCGCTTGAGAAATTTGGCTGGTACAAGGGCCATGCTCAGGATGGCGGCTATTATACTGAGCTGTACAAGGACTATGGCGATTGGCTTGCGGAGCTGCGTTTTAGCGGGACTAGCATCACCTATTACGAAGGATTGGAAGACATTACACTGGAGCAGCTGCAATTCCATGCGAATGGAAAAGGCCAATATAGCTATTACAGTGATATTCCGGCTCTAGCTTTGGGCAAAATTCCAGGTCGTGTATTCAGTGAAACGATCTATGATATTTTGCGGGCATCAGGACGCTAGCATGTCAGCCGCCGCATTTGAAACGAGCTTTAAGCAGTTTGCCAAGCTGTGTACTGAGGATTATTTGGTTCGGCATTCGAATAAAGGCTTATATAATCGGGCGTTAAAGGATATCGGCAAAGGCATTGATGTCAAATATGCTTGGGGAGAAGCATCCGTCAGCTGTGAGTTAAATGATGGAACGATCTGCACACTCGAAAATACGCTGACAAATTGGAAATGTACATGTCCATCAGAAAGCTTATGCAAGCATGTGCTGATTGCCATAATGTTTTACGAACAGCAGCAGCCGTCTCCTTCTTCCGAAGAGAAAAAAGAGGGAGAAGGCAGCGAAGCTCAGCCGGATGGAGATGCTGATCGCTTCAATTGGCTGCTGGCGGCCGAGCTTTCTCCACTCATTAAACCGTTTAATGTTTCCCTTGTGGAGGAAGTGCTGTTTCGGCTGCGCTACCCGGAAGAGCTGGAAGTGGAAGAAAATGCGCTTCTTACGGTCTGTCTCAAGCTTCAAGGAGCTGAGGTTTCATTCACCGAGGAAGCAAATCCGGCTAAGGCGCTTTGCAAAATAAAGGAGAGGGAAGGCGAGCTGTTAAAGCTGGAAGCCTTGTTGCGTTACCGCGCTTTAAAAGGGCTGGATGATCAGGAAGCACTGCGCGGCAAAGTGTATAAGGTCTCTTTTTCGCTAGATACCGTAAAGGAATGCAAAGAGCTGCTTACTGCGATGCTGCGGACGGGACTTGCCCGTCTGCCCCAGTCGTATATGGCACAGCTGGAAACGCTCGCTGTCACAGCACGCAGTGGCCAGCTGCCGGACGTGGAGCGCGGCTTGCGCGGCATTCAGGGGGAGCTTGCGCTGTTTTTCAACCGGCATGTGCGATTTTCCATGCAAGAGCTGCTGGATCGCGTCACCAAGCTGTACCTTGCTTTGGAGCTGCTTGAACGGGAGACGCTTCCTGCTGCTCAGAAGGAGCAGCTTATCGGGGCTTTTCGCAGCAAATATTATGCGCTGCCCAAGCTGCGCCTGTATGGTCTCGGCGCCGATCCGTGGGAGACGCGTTCAGGCTATCGGGGCATCACCTATTATATGTACGGGCTCGATGATCAGCAGGTATACACCTATAGTGACGCACGCGCGGTGTATTATGAAGGCAGTGATTTTTCATTTGCGAAGCATTATGCCGGCTACTCGCCTTGGCTTGCGAGCTTGACGATGCGCCAGTTTGCGGGAGAAGAGCTGGTGTTCGAGCACATTAAAGTGAACGAGGAGCGCAGAATATCCTCAGGCGAGGGAGCGAGCCTTACGCTTGTTGCAAGGCAATCCATTAACGAAATTAATGTGGGGCAGCTCACCTCAGATTTGCCAGCTTTACGGCAGGCTGGAGTGGGGCAGCCGACATTATTTTCAGACGTAAAGGAACAGCTTGTCTTAATTAAGCTGGCGCGAATCACAGGGAATCGGTTCGATAAAAGCTCGCAGAGCCTCTTTCTCGAAGTAGAGGATGAAGCAGGCGAGCAGTTGGAGCTGGTTCTTCCTTATCAAGCGGATTGGGAAAAAACCGTCAAACGTTTGGAAGCTGGTTACGGAGCTGCATCGCTGGAACAGTTTTATGCATTTGTGCGCATAGAGGGCGGTCAGACTTATCCGATCAGTTTCTTGCATAACACGAAGTTGATCAGCTTAAAGCTGGATATGTAGGGCAAATAAGCAATTGGAAAAAGGAGCGGCGGGAATGGCTTTAGAGCAGGTTTACGATGGATTGCAGCGGCTGCGCAGCTGGTTTGAGGAGCTGCTGCTTCGTGGGACCGCGCAGCTTGCCTTGAAGGATATCGAATGGCTGGAGCGGGAGGCGGAGGAAGCTGCCCGCTTGCAAATGGACTTTCTGTCTACGCTGCTCAAGCAAGTAGCCAGTGAAGGGCGCAAAATGGTGCTGGGAGGCGGGGAGGAGCAGCAATTGCTTCTTCATAGCTCCCGTCTTTATCAGTATGTTCAGCTTGCTGAGCAGAAGTAACAAGCCTCCTTGCGTTAGGAAGGCTATCAGCTTGCTAGCTGGAGCCTCTTCCAGCATGCCAAAAGAAGGAACCGGACACTGCGGCGCTGCGCAGGTCGGTTCCTTCTCTTTTTTTGGAATATGGATGTAATATAGCTTATTCTGCAAGCGGAATGAGGATGGTAAATTTTGGGTTAGGAGCATAAGGATCACGGCCCATCGGATAAAATTCCAAATGCGTCAAGCCATCCGAAAGCGGCCTATGTCCGTTTTGTTTGATCCAGTTATACACGTATTTGTAGGAAGCTTCTATGTTTTCGTTCGCGTGATGATCGTATGTGGCATACGTCAGATGAGGAATAGAGAGACTGTACATGCCTTCGGGCACACAGCCTACTGCCTCTGCCTGAACGGCCGCATAATGAGTAAAGCCTGTATTTGTCGTGTGAAAAGAAAGCCCGAGCAGCTTATTGCGCTCCCGCACATGGTTGATTTCCGTTACACGCTGCTGCAATTGCTTCTGAATGTCTTTGATTCTGCCTGCTGCTGCTTCGGCAAAGGTACCTTCCCATTGTAGTCCTACGACGTGAAAAGCTTCGCGCTCTGTAAGAACTACCTCCTTCAAAACGTTCATTCTAATCCCTCCTGTGCTGGACTATTTGCCATTCGAGCGTAAACGTCTGTCGCCATCCTATGGCGGCAAAGGTTCCGTTTCGCGTAGAAATACAGAGAAGGTATGAACAAATCATATCTTTCCTATATTTCTAGCAAAAATGGTACGTGAAACGCTTACACTTTCCTAAACCGCTGCACGTCTACTGCCGTCTTGTTATCCTGTTCAGCCGTTTAGAGACTATTCTATTATTTCTCTATAAGCGAGGGATTTCCTTTTGCATTTATGGGAAAATTCAAGAGGTTTAGTGTCATCTAAATGGCAGCTGAAAAAGCTAGAATCGCTGCCGCGCAAGGGATAGGAAGCGAAAAATTCAATCTTTCCCCTTTGAAACAGGTCTAAATGGAGAGAAGCATGGCGAGAATAAATGCTAGAGAAGACTTTATTTTTAAAAATAAAAGCATTTATAAGTTACACGCTTATAATGGCTTATATTTCACCCGCGAAACGGTAGCTTAGCCGCCAGAGGACGGCTTCAGCCGTTTACGCTTGAGAGGAAGGCAGGTTGTCTAATGATGATTCATTCAAAATATCAATCTACCGCTCGGCAAGAGGAGACGGATGTATGTCAGGAGCTGCCGCAGGTGCTTATTCATCGCATGCTTCAGCGTGTGGAAGGCGTTCTGCTAGGCAAGAGAAAATTGGTCAGGCAAATGTTCACCGCGCTGCTGGCGGGTGGGCATGTGCTGCTCGAGGATAAGCCGGGAGTCGGCAAAACCGTGCTTGCAGAAGCCTGTGCCCGTGTGATCGGCGGGGAGTTCAAGCGCATTCAATTCACATCGGACATGCTGCCGTCGGATGTGCTCGGCGGAGCGGTATGGGATGCGGCTCGAGGCGAGCTGAAGTATGTAACAGGCCCGATCATGGGCAATGTCGTGCTGGCGGATGAAATCAACCGTGCTTCTCCCCGTACCCAGTCTGCATTGCTTGAAGCGATGGAGGAGCGGCGGATTACGGTGGATGGAGAGACAAGGCCGCTACCGTCGCCGTTTATGCTGATTGCTACGCAAAATCCGCTGCGTTTTGAAGGGACGAGCAGGCTGCCGGAGGCACAGCTGGACCGTTTTATGATGCGGCTGTCTATTGGGTATCCCGAGCCGCAGTTTGAGAAGCAATTGCTGGAGCAATATGCTGATGGGCAGCGGCAGGAGCCTCATAAAATCAGGCCCGTGCTTATGCCGGAGGAATGGCTGCGGATGCAGCGGGAAGTGCGCTTGGCCCATGTGCATCCTGGCCTGATTGAATATATGGTGCAAGTGGCAGACGCTTCGCGGAAAATGCCTGAGCTGTCGCTTGCGATGAGCCCGCGTGCCGGCAGGGACTGGCTGAGAGCGGCGCAGGCCTCAGCTTATTTGGAAGGCAGAGGTTATGTGCTTCCAGATGATTTGCTGGCGACAGGCGAAGCGGTGCTGACGCATCGGCTGGAGGTTTATCCAGGAGCACCGGGGCGGATGACAGCAGCGAAGCTTGCACGGCAACTGCTGCACACTACACCGCTTCCAGCTGCCGTGCTGCCGCAGGCTGCTGGAGGGCGGCGCTAATGGCGGTTTCCAGTGCGGATCACGAGGCAGTGCAGATCGGGCAAGGAGATGCTGGGGAAGGGCAAGCGAAAGCGGCGAGTTATGAGCAAGCGGCAGAAGAGGAGAATGAGCTCGGATCGCAGAGGCTGGGCCGGACGCGGTGGGGAGTATGGGTGGTCCTGCTAGCGGGATGGTGTGCGGCCCTTGCGGCTGTTTTTCAGCGGGGATTGGCAGTGGAGTGGTTTATGCTCGCCGTGCTTGGCTGCCTCATGCTGCTTAGCGCCGGATTGCCTTGGCTTGCTGTACAGGGCCTAAAGGTGAGCCGCCAGCTTGACGAAGACAAGATTCGCGATGGGGGAGAGGCAGGGGTGCAGCTCATGCTGGACCGAGCTTATCCTATTCCCTTCGTTTGGCTGGCGCTTGAAGATACGATGGTCAATAGGAGTACGGCAAAGCAGGAACGAGTCTCCTACCGCTATGCGGCTCAGCTTCATTTTGAAACGGGACTGGCGCTTAGTTATAGGGCGCAGCTTATTCGGCGCGGGGAGCACAGCTTTGAGGCGGTTACCGTTACGGTGAGCGATTATTTAGGATTAACGGCTGTGAGCCGAACGTTTGCTTGCCGCAGCGGGCTGCTTGCGGTTCCTGCGCTGCCAGAGGCTGTAGCGGCTCCGGGTGCGGCGGCGCTTCGGGGCAGCCGTTTGGCGGCTGTTATTAGGCTGGACCCGGGCAAAATGGATGCTCAGGAGGCGGGCTCAGGGCGTGAGCCGTCTGAACATCAGCATGCGGGCAAACAGGCAGGAATTGGCCCAGAGATGCGGCCATACCGGGAAGGGGATTCGCTGCGCCATGTCAATTGGAGGGTAGCTGCGCGTGGACGCGGGCTGCATACGAAGGAGCATGGCACAGCGCTTCATCGCCCATCGGTGCTCATGGCGATCGACAACACGGAAAGCGCTTATGACAGCGACGAAAGGTTTTTTGATGCCTGCGCCGGTTGGGCTGCCGGTGTGCTGGAGCAGGATCATAGGGCGGGAAACCGGGTGCAGCTCATTGCTGGTCAGGCGGTCATAGACGATGGCGCAGCGGGAGCAGGGGCGGGCATGAAAGTGGCATCGATACAGCCATCAGCATCGGCACAGCCAGATAGCGGTGCTGGAATGCTTTCGGGAGCGGAAGTGGATAAGCAGCAGGAGAGGGAGGCCGGAAGCTCAGCGAACGCGGAGCTAAATGCATGGCTGGAAACGGATGCACATGGGAACAGCAGCACAACTGAAAGTATGCAAGCGGTGCTGGAGCAGCTTGCACGGCTGAAGCTGGTGCAAAATGGCCGGTTTGTTGCAAGGGTAAGCGGCGAGCTGGACCAAATGCCTAGAGGCGGCATATTGCGCTGCTTCACCGCCGATTGGCGCAATAGCGCAAGCTGGGGGCAGCTGGCCTCCCGAGCAGCGGAGCAGGGCTGCCAAGTGCTGCTGTATATGCTGATCAAGCAAAGCACGCCTACCTTTGCAATGCGTGAGCAGCAGAAATGGCTGGAGAGCTTCGGTGTCCGCACCTATTGGCTGACATATCCGGAGCGGATGAACGAACAGCCGCAGTTAACGAAGGGAAGGATTCGTTATGGCGATATTTAATGCGCAGGGGGAGCCGGCATTCGGCTACCGCATTTGGACGAGCTTGCTGCTGTTTGGCCTGCTTGCCGAGTGGATGCTTCCATGGTCGGAGGCTGGCAGCCGTTATTATATTGATGTGGCTCAGCCTCTAATTCTATTTGTAGGCTGTATTGCTATAGCGGGCTTGCTGCGCGCGCCCTGGTATATCATGCTTGTCGTTTATGCGGTCATTGGCATTACAAGCATGATGCGTCTGTATAAAGGCCCGGATGTGGGTCCGCTGGAGTGGGCATCCGGTTTTGCCAGCCGCTTTGCTGAGGAAGTGGGTGGACTTTTCGGGATGGGAGCAGCATGGGGCATGTCAACAGAGCTGCAGGCGCTGCTGCTGTTTACCGGCTTTGCGCTGCTCGTGCCCGCGCTGCAGGCTTTAATTTGGCTGCGCCAGCTAGGGCTGGCTTTGGCGGGCATAACGGCAGGGTATTTGATTTTGCTGCATGCATGGCTTGGCATGGATGTGCTGAATGCGCTGCTGCGCGTGACGGTGGAGGGCATGCTGCTTGGAGCGATAGTCATGTTCGCACGGATGAGAAGGCTGCAGGGGGAAGAGAGCCGCGAGGAAGCGCAGACAGCAACTTATCGCTGGTCGACTTCCGCTTTCGTTGTTGTGGGGCTGTGTCTGGGCGCCGGACTTCTGCTTTCCGGAGGGAAATCCGCTGCAAATAGCCCCGCAGCTTGGACGGAGCCGCTAACCGCAAGGCTGGAGCAGTATGTGCTTGGTCTGGAGCACGGCAATCCGAAGGCTGCGCTGGCTTCGGCAGATGCAAGCGGCAGCTACGCTTCCACGGGCTATGGATTTGATGACAGCACATTAGGCGCTCCGTTAAAGCAGGATGAACGAATTGTTTTTACGGGGCTGTCTCCTGTGCGGACATATTGGCGCGGGGAGACGAAAGCCTTTTATACCGGTAAAGGGTGGCAGGAAACGGAGCAGCGTTTGACGCTGCTGCCTATTCAAAATGGTGGAGAGCGGATTGTGTCCGTTAATGGCGAGGGAAGTGTGAAGGAAGAAAGTGAGGCGGTAGAGGCCATTGCAGAGGCAGCGATAGAGGTAGAGGCAGATACAGCGCTAAAGACAGAGACAGAGACAGATGCAGATATAAAGATAGGTACAGTGAAAGGTGCAGAGGCTGGAGAAGGCAGGGATATAAAAAGCCAAGGTACAGGCGCGGAGACAGCCGTCAGCCCAGAGCGAGTCGTCGTTCAAACGGTGCTTCTTAAACAGGCGGAGCGAGGCCTTCCGCTTTTTATGGGCGGGACATCCGGTACTTTGCTGGATATAACCTCCTCGGAGCCAAAAAGCAAGCTGAACACTTATTTAAAAAATGAAGCGTCGGGTACGCTGTACGCCCCTTCGGATAAGGTGCTTATAGATAGGTACACCGTTCAGACGCTGCTTCCCGTGATGGATGAAGCTGCCTTGCGCAGTGGCGGTATGCAAGCGGGAGAGAAGGAAGCACTGGCCGAGTATTTACAGCTGCCGGAATCGCTGCCGAGCCGTGTTGCTGCACTGGCAGCCGAGGTAGCGGGGGGCGGATTAACGAGCCGCTATGATCAGGTGAAGGCGGTTGAAACTTATTTGCGAAGCAGCTATACCTATTCGGCTGAAAATAGTACGCTCCCTAAAGGCGGAGCAGATTTCGTGGACGATTTTTTGTTTAAGCAGCATGAAGGGTATTGCGTGCATTTTTCCAGTGCGATGGTCATTATGCTTCGTACACAAGGCATACCAGCTAGATGGGTGAAGGGCTTTGCGCCCGGCACCGTTTCTTCGGAGCAGCCGGATACACGAAAGGATACCGCCCATGCAGGAGTAAAGCTGACTGCCTATGAGGTGAAAAGCAAGGATGCCCATGCTTGGGTGGAAGTGTACTTCCCAGGCGCAGGCTGGGTGCCTTTTGATCCGACGCCGGGGTATGGCGGCGAGGGAACAGCCGGCAGTGCGGCGGCAGGCGGCGAAGGGGCCGCCGGAGCTTTTGCCAGCGCTGCTGCGCGCCCGATAGGGCAGCGCGCGCAAGCGCTGGCTGTGGCGGCGGCTGAGCAGGCCGCCACGGCTCTCGCGCAAGGGGCGGATGCCCTTGCGCGTGCGGCGCTTGGCGCCGCCGAGGCAGCGGCGGGGGCGACGCCCGCCGCTAAAGGCGCCGCAGGCGCGGCTGCGCTGGCGCTGGCAGCCGTGCTCTGCGCTGCGGCGCAGCATAGGCGGCTGCGCCTGCGGCTGGCGCTGCGCCGCTACAGCGCCGCCTCCCGCGGCGGGACGCCGGACCGCGGCAGCGCCGGCGTCCAAAAGCAGTTTGCCGCAGTATCGGCGGCAATCTGGCCACAGCTGGACCGCTGCGTAGCCAAAAGGCAGCCGCAGCAAACAGCAAGGCAATACGCAGCAGCGCAGGCCGCTCTGCTGCCCACCTCCCAGGCCGAAGCCTTGCAGCGCTTCGTCACCTGGGATGACGCCGCCCGCTATGGGCAGCGGCGTGCCTGGCAAGCGCCGCTGCCGGAGGAGCTGTCGGCAGCGGCCGCCCTATTATGTGCCCGCAGGCATTCCGCGCGGCGCACATAACCAATCGGAGCAAGCCAGCTCCATCAGCTTGCTCCGCATCTCCAAAGAAGCAGGCAGTCCATCAAAAATGCGACTGCTTGCTTTTTTTCATCCCATCCATTCCAAAAGCTGGACGATGTGCTCCAGGCACTCGTTAAATCTTAAAGCAGCGCAGCAGCTTTGTTGGGGGGCCTTCCGTCATGGAAGGTCCTATTTACCGCCTTTATACTACCTTTTTTATCCATATGAGGCGCTTCTCCTTTAAAAAAGAAGGATTATCGTCGCTCAGCCTTGACTCGCTCAAAGCGCCTTATATATAATTACTACATTAATTGAGGGAGGCTCGGTAATGAACAAGCCAAATGAAATCATCATTGTTCTGGACTTCGGAGGACAATACAATCAGCTAATCGCACGCCGCATTCGTGATTTGGGCGTATACAGCGAGCTGCTGCCATTTAATACATCGGTTGAGCGTATTCGTGAAATTCAGCCGAAAGGGATTGTGTTCTCAGGAGGTCCAGCCAGCGTATACGAAACGAACTCGCCGCTTGTTGACCCGGCAATCTACGATCTGGGAATTCCGATCTTTGGCATTTGCTACGGCATGCAGCTGATGTCGCATCAATTGCAAGGTAAAGTAGAGCGCGCAGGCAAACGTGAATACGGTAAAGCAGAGGTTGATTTTACGCCGGACAGCCGTTTGACGCAAGGCCTAGACGCTCGCCAAACCGTATGGATGAGCCACAGCGATCTCGTAGTAGAGCCGCCAACAGGCTTCAACGTTGACGCAAGCACGGAGCATGCTCCAATTGCGGCAATGAGCAACCCGGACAAGCACTTCTATGCGGTGCAATTCCATCCGGAGGTTCGTCACTCTGTATTCGGCAATGAAATGATTCGCAACTTCCTCTACAACATTTGCGACTGTGACGGCAACTGGTCGATGGAGACATTTATCGAGGATACAATCCGCGATATTCGCGATCAGGTTGGTGACAAGAAGGTACTATGCGCCCTTTCCGGCGGTGTAGATTCCTCCGTTGTTGCGATTTTGCTGCACAAGGCGATCGGCGATCAGCTTACTTGTATGTTTATTGACCACGGCTTGCTCCGCAAGGATGAAGCAGAAGGCGTTATGGAAACATTCGTGGGCAAATTCGATATGAAGGTTGTCAAAATCGATGCAAGAGAGCGTTTTATGAGCAAGCTTGCGGGCGTTGACGATCCTGAGCAAAAACGTAAAATTATCGGCAACGAATTCATTTACGTTTTCCAAGAAGAGTCGGATAAATTCGATGACTTTGAATTTTTGGCGCAAGGCACGCTGTATACGGATATCGTAGAGAGCGGTACAGCTACAGCCCAAACGATCAAGTCCCACCATAATGTCGGCGGATTGCCGGAAGACATTAAATTCAAGCTTGTAGAGCCGCTTAAAGCGCTATTCAAGGATGAGGTTCGTAAAGTCGGTTCCGAGTGCGGATTGCCAGATGCCATCGTATGGCGTCAGCCATTCCCAGGTCCAGGCCTTGCGATTCGCGTGCTTGGCGAAGTAACCGAAGAGAAGCTGACGATCGTACGCGAGTCGGATGCGATTCTTCGCGATGAAATTGCCAAGGCTGGCCTCGACCGCGAAATTTGGCAATACTTTACTGCGCTTCCGAACATGAAGAGCGTAGGCGTTATGGGCGATGCCCGCACGTATTCCTACACCGTAGGTATCCGCGCTGTTACGTCGATTGACGGAATGACAGCAGACTGGGCACGTATCCCTTGGGATGTGCTTGAGAAAATTTCGGTTCGTATCGTAAACGAAGTAGACAACGTGAACCGTATCGTCTATGACGTTACTTCGAAACCACCAGCTACAATTGAGTGGGAATAGTCGTAACGTAGCATAATCAAAAAAACTCTCTTTCTTTTGCGCTTAATGGCAATGGAAAGAGAGTTTTTTTATATTCAGCACCCATTAAACGCTTGTCACATGCTCCTCGCAATCCATAGAGCAGAAGCCGTGATGGGTCTCCTCACAGTCCGGGCATACAATATGCTGACGGTGACAAGTATCATCGGCGCAGTTAATGTAGGTTTCCGCGGGAGCTTCGCAGTGATAGCATTTTCCGACGACGACAGCTTCATCCGTGCGGTTAATGGTCACCGAAATCCGCTCATCGAACACATAACATTTGCCATCGAAAAGCTTTCCTTGAACTTCCTCGTCTTTGCCATAGGTGACAATGCCACCATCAAGCTGATAGACATCCTTGAAGCCTTCGCTTAGCATGACGCCAGTCAGCTTCTCGCAGCGGATACCGCCAGTACAATAAGTAATGATCGGCTTGTCCTTCATATCCGCCATATTTTCGCGAAGCCATTCCGGAAATTCCTTGAAGGTTTTAAGATCAGGCCTGATCGCATTGCGGAAATGTCCGAGATCGTATTCGTAATCGCTTCGGCCGTCAAGCACGATGACGTCTTCCCTTTGCAAATAGTCGTGGAACTCTTTTGGAGACAAATGCGTTCCGGTTAATGTATTAGGGTCAAGCGGTTTGTCGTAGCGGAGAGTAACGAGCTCCTTTTTATAACGGACAAACATTTTAGGGAATGCATGCTGATCAGCTTCATCAATCTTAAATACCATATCGGCAAATAACGGATTGGAGAGCAGGTCTCGCATGTATTGCTCGGTTTGCTCAATCGTTCCGGAAACCGTGCCATTAATGCCTTCGTCCGCAATAAGAATGCGGCCTCGCACGTTTAACTCCTTGCAGTAAGCCAGATGTTCGGCTGCGAATTGCTCCGCATCGGGGATCGCAACAAATTTATAATACAATAAGACCTGATAGTTGGAATGGTTGTTCATTGCCAAATTCCTTTCTGTAACTAAGTTGAGAACATATTATATTGTAATAGACATAGGACATGTTCACAACACCAACTGTGCTTATAATTTCGTTAGGATGACATCGTTTTTTAATCCAATCAAGTCATTTTCTGCTAAATCAAGCTCGAAACCACCCATAACGATGTATTTGACTTTAATATAGCTTAGTTATAAGATATATATAAGATAGATAGAAGGTATAGAGAGGATGCAGGTGGAAATGGAGAATTTGAAACTCGAGTATTACCTCAAGCTATTTCAAACCTTCGAGATACTGGAGCGGAAATGGATTAAGGATTGGAATCAGAACAATCAAGTGGGACTTTCAAAAAGTCATATTAGAATACTTGGAATATTAAATGACAAAGGCCCGCAAAGACCCTCTAAGCTGGCGGACGACCTAAACATAACGACGGGCGGCATAACGCTGCTTACAAAAAAAATGCTTGATGACGGTTATATCATCCGGTCAGAGGGCCATCGGGACCGCAGAGTGGTGCAGTTGGAAATCAGCGCTACAGGCAAAGACATTTTAGCCACAGCGCAAGAAGAAATTAATCGGCTCATGGAAAATATGTTTAATAAGATGACGTTGGAAGAAATGCAGACAATGGCTGCACTTTTAAACAAGCTGCTATAAACAATAGAAATGGAGTGCATACAAATGAGCGTAGTTTGGACCAAAGACAACATCACAGATGTGTCAGAGCAAGTAGTCATTATTACAGGCGCGAATAGCGGGTTAGGTTTTGAAACAGCAGCAGCACTAGCTGAAAGAAAGGCGAAGGTTATATTAGCTGTTCGGAACATGGAGAAGGGAAGCGAGGCAGTCGGCAAAATAAAGTCGCTCTATCCGGGTGCACATGTGACACCGATGCAGCTCGACCTTGGTGATTTGAATAGCGTTAGGACGTTCGCTGCAGATTTTATGAATCAATATGAGTCGCTGTCTATTCTTATCAATAATGCAGGCATTATGATTCCGCCTCTTCGCTTGACCAAGGATGGCTTTGAATCACAGTTTGGCGGAAACCATTTGGGCCATTTTGCACTGACAGGCCTGCTCTTGCCAAAGTTAATTTCGACTCCAAATTCAAGAGTTGTTACCGTAAGCAGTATAGCTGCTCATAATGCCGCTATCGATTTTGACAATTTAGACGGTTCCAAGGGATACAGCGCTATAAAGTTTTATGGACAAAGCAAACTGGCCAATCTCATGTTTGCCAGAGAGCTTCAAAACAAGCTGCGTTCCAATCATTTAGATGTGGCAAGCGTAGTCTGTCATCCGGGAATATCCAATACCAATTTATTTTCCTTCGGTTCAGGAAAACAGGCCAACACATTCATGCGTATGCTTACGGGTTTATTTAGTCAGCCAGCACATATGGGGGCTTTGCCTACCTTGTATGCTGCTACAGCACCTACAATCAAGGGCGGGGAGTATATAGGCCCGGATGGCAGAGGCGGCAGGAAAGGTTATCCTAAGAGTGCCGAGATTATTAATAAATTATACGATGCTGATCTTTCAAATCGGTTATGGAATATTTCAGAAAGCTTAACGGGTGTTTCTTACAAGTTCAACTAGAGTGTATATGCCAATCAGAATTGTGCGGTTACTTTTTACTTAGCACTTATCCCAGGCCAATCTCATCTGGAAGCGAAAAAGAGGCTTAAAAACCGCTGCATGCGAGTGTTGCAGGGAGCGAGCAGCTCGGGACACGTTAACTCCTTTTTTGAAGGACTGAGTTTCCGCTATTCTAACATGTGAGACGATTTGAGACCTTAAGCGGACAGGGAAGCCGTTATGGCTCTCATTTTCCCGTCAAAAGCATGTTTGGCAGTGCAATAGCGTCACCTGAGTCCGCATTCCCTGCCATAGCCTGTGATTTCGTTGAAATAGCGTCTGCTGTGTCCGCGGAGACTTTGCACGAAGCTTAAATAACTCTCTTCTGTGTGCAATATACCGCAGCCTGAAGGAAGCTTATTAATATTTGCAATATGATGAGTTTACTTAGGAAATTGCAGTGGGATAAAATTATTGAATAAACCCGCTGCCTTGATTTTTTCAGATTCACTAATTTCGGTTGTGCATACACTTAAAACTACGTAGCTTTGACAAGTGGTTACTTTCTCAATAATCGTTGTGCCCAGCAGGTCCACGCCCAAATTGATAATTAAACTGTTGCTTTCCTCTTTGATGTGCCCTTTAAGCCACTCGGCATATTGCTGCTTGCTAGGTACCGTTACCGCGGCTATTACAAGTAGGAATAGAACGATGATAAACGTATATTTTTTCACAACCAACCATCCTTTAAGTACATAGTCATATTTCTGAATCACTCGCGAATTGCCAAGCTGCTTCAAGCCAAATACGATGCCTCAAATGTATTGGAATATGTTAGCCTGTATATAGGCATTATAGCTAGTTCGCAGCTTAAGTGGAATACAATTTTGGGAATGATTTGATTATAGCTGAAAGGATGATAGGGATGAACAAGTATGGTGTGGTCGCCATTAATGCTGCGCGGCTCATTTTAGATGATGGCAATATTCAGCCCTTAACTGAGTGGAATTCAGCTGCTTCGAGTCTTTTTGGCAAAGGTACTTCTTCAAAGTCAGGATTATGGAAGGAAGTTATGAAAGGTGTTCAGAAGAAACACAATTCACTAATGGATGTTGTACTCGCATTATTGAACAGTAAGTTAATCGTCGAGGAGTAAAACAGGGGTATGCAGATTTTCTCAGGTGCGAATACGCAGCTACGTAAAGTCTACAACGCATTCGCACCTTAAGAAAAGGGCTGCCTATGATTTAACTTTCATTATTTTGTTTGCTTCGCCAGCCATTCCATAAGGGTGACGGCTTTACCGCCCACCTTCACAGGCTTGCCATTATAGTCGCTCAACACTTCATTGTTCAGTACATAAATCCAGGACCAATGGCCATTGTATTCATATGGATTGTTGTTTCCATTGCCTTTGACGTACTGGCCGCTCTTGTCGAGCACGGTGTCAAAATAAGAATAATGGACATCTGGTGCACCAGCAGCAATGAGCCTCTTATAGGTAGGCGTTGTGTTCTTTGAAGTATCTACGGTTTGATCCGCTCCGGCGGCCGTAAACCAGATCGGAACATTTTTAAGCTTGGCGATATCCCTGTTCGTTAACCAAGAGTCCAAATAGGCCTCTGCCGATGGATAAGCAGCTGCAAAATAATTAGGGTTCGCAAGAAGCATATTAAGGGTCATAAATCCGCCATTCGAACAGCCGCCAATATAAATTCGCTTCGGATCAATATTCGCCTTATTGTCTTTGACATATTGTTTGATTAAGGCCGTCAAGGCGCTTGTATACATGCTGCTGCCATCCTGCGTATATTGCCCGGTTCCGTTATTCATCCAGAAGGTAGGTGTTTGGGGCACAAGAACAGCTGCCTCGCCAAAAAACTTCTGTACAGAGTCTTCAGCTAATGCGGTTACCCGGTTGCCCAATAGGGCTATACGAGGGTCGGTTCCCCCTTCTCCAGCTCCGTGGAGCCAGATGATTAGAGGGAGCTTCTTCTCGTCGGAATCAGGCATATAAGAGGCATAGGTAAGCGCAATGTCGCCATGTTTAGAGTCTTTATAATGGAATTTTCCTGTTGTATCAAATTTGTCGACAGTCTGTTCCAAGACCGTATGCGGAGTTTCCTTCGTCGTTGTCAAATCATTAATGGCGTTGCCCGCATTATCCTTGAGCACTTTCTGCTGAATGATTGTATATTGAAGATCCACATATTGATTCGTAAAGGTTTGCAAATCATAGTTAAACGTGCTTGCAGTTGCAAGATCAGGATGAACGCTCATCTCAATCGTAATGTACCGGCCGGTTTGCTGATTCAGCTTATTGCCTTCCTCGTCGGAAAGGTAGGTGTTAGTTATTTTTCTGCTGCCGCTATCGAAGCCGTCATAGGAGCTTTGGGTTTCGAAGTTGAACATGGGATAATTGCGCTCCACCAATACCTTGAAGCTGTCAGTAGCCAGCGAGTTTCCTTGAATCGTGCTACCGGTGTTCAGGACGATTTTGTGCACGCTTGGCCCCCAGTCAAAGCCCTTCACAATTAGCGAGTAGGAAGGCTGTACAGATTTGGAATCTGAATTGTTTGCGCTTACATTTGTGAACGCAAAGTTGGTTGAGGTAACCGCCAAAACAAGCAGGCTCGAAAATAATCCTTTGTTCATCTTCATCATTATGCTCCTCCATTTCAATTGGCTGCTTTAAGCAAGCGTATCACTTCAACCATAAAATGACAATATAATTGATGGACAAAGCGCCTCCCTCTATTTTCCAATTAAACAGGTATGAGAAGCTCCATAAATATTTCCTCA
This sequence comes from Paenibacillus sp. FSL H8-0537, assembly GCF_038051995.1. Lineage (NCBI taxonomy): Bacteria > Bacillati > Bacillota > Bacilli > Caryophanales > Paenibacillaceae > Paenibacillus > Paenibacillus sp. FSL H8-0537. Next base: position 1,056,541 of record NZ_CP150290.1, read on the forward strand.
AAAATTCATATCCAATTAAGGTTGCTTGTCTATAATAGGTATTGTTCACATCCATATGGGACAGAAATGAGAGGCTACCATTATGAAAAAGACATTAGCAGCAAGTATGCTGATGATCAGTATTATGTTCAGCAGCACATTGGCGTCAGGCGCAGCAGCAGCGGACAACTTAAATCGACTACAAGGCAACCAAAGTTCAATCGAGAGCGCACAACCAGATGGAGCGGACCAGTCTGCTTCCAAATAGGCGAGTACACCTTAACGATTGCAAAATAGCCAAGCGTAAACGGCTTTCGCCGTCCTCCGGCGGCAAAGCTACCGTTTCGCGATGAAAGATAAGCTGTTTATAAGGGTGAAACTTATAAATGCTTATATTTGAAAAAAGACTGATGAGCCGTCATCAGTCTTTTTTGTACGCGTTTCTAGAGGTGCCGCACGCAGGAGCCGCTAGCCCCCGCCTAATCCCCGCGAGACAGATGAACATAAAAGCTTGTTGACTCGCCAACTGTACTTTTCGCGTAAATTTTCCCCTTATGCTGATCGATGATGGATTTGGCAATCGCCAAACCAAGTCCGTATCCGCCTTGCTTGCGCGCCCTGGAGGAATCGGTTCGGTAAAACCGGTCAAAAATACGGGTCAAATGCTCAGCGGCAATTCCTTCACCGGTGTTGGTGACCGCCAGCACGACATCGTTTTGCTGCTTCTGGAGCGACATCGTAACCGTTCCCTTGGCGCTTGTGTATTTGACAGCATTGTCCAGCAAAATCATGACGACTTGCTTGATCTGCTCTCTGCTGCCCTGCACCATCAAATCTGGCTCAATCTCATAAACCAGAGACACATTTTTTTCGAATATGACAGCTTCCATCGTTAAAATAATATTTTCAACCGCTTCACTCATATTGAACTTTCTATAGATCATGTTTGCTCGGGAATCATCCATTTCCGTTAAATACAGCAGGTCATTGGTCAGCTTCGTCATTCTTTCTGTTTCTGACTTGATATAGTGCAGCCATTTCGCCTGATTGTAAATCGTATCCTCACTATTAGAGAGCAGCACATCCGTATTGGTGTTAATGATCGTAAGCGGTGTTTTCATTTCATGGGAAGCATCGGCGATAAATTGCTTCTGCTTATCGAAGGCTTCCTTCACGGGTCTGATCGACTGGTTAGCGAAGAAACGGCTGGTGAAAAACAAGATGATCAGCATCGCGAGTCCAACAAAAGAGAACGTATAAATTAAATTGGTCAAAATCTCTTGCTGGGCGGTGACGTCAAGGAAGACCAGGTTATATCCTTCATTGGTCTGCTGCTTGATAAACGCCCAGTGGCTCCCATCCAAATTGAACTGTCCGGTGTTTTTATTCACCGTAGAAGCCTCCTGCACCGCAGCGATGCAAAATGCATTGTCTACTGCAAATGGAGAGGTCGTGCTAGTAATATTCCAATTGACATCTGTTTTCAGCATAAACGCAACCGAACGCTCCGGCCGTGAATCCCCATTATCCATAGGTCCGCTATCCATGGCTCCACTATCCATAGACCCGTTATCTATAGGTGCAGAAGGAGAATCGCCCTTGTGTCTGCCGGAGGGGGAAGAATCAAAACCGCCAGAGGGCTTCTGATAAAAATCAGCTACTCGGTGAATCTCATCGTTGATATCAGCCTGTACATTCCGATACGTAATGACGTAAATGGAAGCGAAGGCAATCAGCATGACGACCGAAATGATGACCAAATTAACGATAAGAAACCGATTTCTGAGCTTTGTGAACATTAGGCAGTCACCTCTAATACATACCCTACGTTTCGAATCGTGTTAATGCGTACCGTCGAATGCAGGAACGTAAACTTTTTCCTCAAAAAAGAGATGTATACCTCCACATTGTTGTGCTCCGCCTCTGAGTCAAAGCCCCATAGCTTCTCAATAATCAGCTCCTTGGAGGTAATCGCCTGCTTCCTGACGATCAGCAGCTCGAGTAGAGCACTTTCCTTCAAATTGAGCTTTATTTCTTTATCTTTAACGGAAAGCTTCAAATTTGTTGTGTTTAATTCGATATCTCCGAACTTTAACGCATCCTCCGGCAGCACCTCGCCTTTGCGCCTTAGTGCAGCTCGTATTCGGGCAAGCAGTTCCTCCGATGAAAAAGGCTTGGCGATATAGTCATCCGCTCCATGGTCAAGCCCAGCCACCATATCGGTAATTTCCCCTTTTGCGGTCAGCAGAATGACCGGGGTAGATACGCCCTCTTTACGAAGCTGGGTTAGGACGCTGATTCCGTCCATCTCCGGCATCATAATATCAAGCAGCAGCAAATCATAGATGCCGCTTCGTGCATAGTCGAGCCCGGAAATGCCATCATGGACAGCGTCAACGGCGTAATTATGCTTCTTTAATATTTGGCTCAAAGCTTCAGCTAAATGAAGCTCATCTTCTACAATTAAAATTCTCATGGCCAGTCATCCTTTATATATAGGTTGTGTATCAAGGTGCAACGGCCGAAAGCCGTCCTTGGTGGCGCGGCACGTTTCATTCCGAGAAATATAGAGAAAGAATAACGAAATGATATCCCTTCCTATATTTTTAATAAGGTCATTATATCAGGATTACCTTTAGTCAACCTTAATGTTTGCAGCGGATAGGCCTCGTTTGACAAGGTTTCTTAAAAGCATGGTGAAAAAGACGTAGCGGAATGAAAAGATTGTGCTGGAGAAGCGGTAGCGTTCGCTTAAAGCTTTCCGTAGGAAAGCAGCATCGTGAGCATATGCTTTTACCCTTTGATTTCTACATATAACGCAGCCTGTTCATAGAAATCAAAGGGTAATGGCGATCGGAAGCCGATCTTTTCATGGAGCGAAGTATTATCTTCACCCTTCTTTTAAAATATTGTAAATTCATTTAAGTTTCGTTAAAGGTTTGGGGACTAAGATACGAATATAGCAAGCGAGAACAGGGCGCAAACCACTAACGAGATCGCCAAGCCAATAACATGCGAGACCAAATAGAGAGGATTTGAACGATATGGCTATTGAGGTTTTTAACCGATATGAAAACAAATATTTGCTTGGCAGTGCAGCCTACCGCAACTTCTACCTTCAACTGCTGGAATACATGGAATTGGATGATTACAACAAGCAGCATGAATTTTACTCCATTACCAACCTGTATTATGACACCGAGCATGATGCCTTGATTCGCAACTGCCTGTCCAAGCCGAAGTATAAGGAAAAGCTTCGCCTCCGAGCTTACGGCACTCCTAAGGAGGATGCGAAGGTTTATCTGGAAATTAAGAAAAAGGTGTTCGGTCTGGTTAACAAAAGAAGAACGGGACTGAAGCTGAACGAAGCCTATGAGTTTGTCCGTACGGGACTTCAGCCGGAGGTGCAAGGGTACATGAACAAGCAGGTGCTGCAGGAAATCACCTATTTTCTTCAGCAATATGAATTGCAGCCTAAAGTGTATCTGGGTTATGACCGTAAAGCGTTGTTCAGCAAAGAGAATCGCGACCTCCGCATTACCTTTGATACGAACATTAATTGTCGGCGGTATGATCTGAGGCTCGAAAGCGGCAATTATGGCGAACCGCTGCTGGAGCCTGGACAATGGCTCATGGAAGTGAAGGCAGAGAAGACGATCCCGATGTGGCTGGCGAGAATGCTGTCGGAGCATCAGATGTATCGCACAAGCTTTTCGAAATACGGCAATGAATATAAAAAAATGCTGAAAAACAGCAAGCTAGAAATGGAGAGTGTCCTTTATGCTTGATTCTCTTTTTTCCACAACGCTCACGACAACTGATTTGACCTTTAGCACAGCCGTTATCACGATTTTATTATCCCTTGTTCTTGGTGGAATGATCAGCTACACCTATATGAAAACGAACCCGAATGGCTATTCGCAAAGCTTTACACTGACGATGGTGCTGCTGCCCGTCATAGTGGCGATTATCATTTTGCTTATCGGCAGCAATATCGCTCGAGCGTTCAGCCTTGCAGGAGCCTTCTCCATTATCCGGTTTAGAAGCGCGCCAGGCGACCCTAAAGACATCACCTTTGTATTGTTCACTATGGCAGCGGGTCTAGCTTGCGGAGTCGGTTCATTCGGTTACGCGGTATTGTTCACGATTATCCTTTGTGTACTCATGGTTATCCTTAACCGCGTTAAATTTGGCGTAAGAAAGACGCTGCAAAAAGTACTGAAAGTAACGATCCCGGAAAATCTCGGGTATGAAGAAGCATTTGCTGAAGTTTTTGCTGAGTTCAAGGTGGGATATGCGCTAAGCAAGATCCGCACGACTGAACTTGGCAGCTTATATGAGCTGGTTTACACCGTTACCATTGATGAGCAGACGAACAAGAAGGAATTCCTGGATGCGATTCGCTGCAGAAACGGCAACATGGATATCTCATTAACAATGAGCCCAACTATGAATGACTATTAAGCGTAAACGGCTGTCGCCGTCTTCTGACGGCAAAGCTACGTTTCCCGGTGAAATATAAGAGGATTATAAGGGTGAAACTTATGAATTCTTATATTTTAAACCAACCTAAACGGAGAGGATGATTTATATGAAAAAGAATAAATTTCGCGAGATGTTAGGTGTTTTGCTCATTTGCTCGGTCGTATTGTCGGCTTGCAGTACCTCATCGCAAGCATCAACAACAACAACGTCAGCGGTTACTACGTCAGCCACCACCGCAGCCGCTAGTTCACAAAGCAGCGATACCACTGCTGCTGCATTGCCAGCCAGTGTTGCCGTATCGGATGTAGTGACGTTTGACGAGGCGGAAAAGGCTGTTGCTTGGAGCGCCGAGACGTCCACGACGATCAAGCTGAATGGAACAAGCGCTGCCGTTACTGGCTCAGGAGCAAAAGCTTCGGGCGGCTCCGTAACGATTTCGGCAGCCGGCACCTACGTTCTCAGCGGAACGCTGAGCGACGGGCAAGTTGTAGTGGATGTACAGGATGACGGAGACGTTCATCTCGTGCTTAATGGAGCTGCCATTCATGATAATGACAGCGCCGGAATCTACATTAAGGAAGCGGGTAATGTAGTCATTACGCTGCAGGAAGGTACGGAAAACACGATCTCCGATGGTGAAACCTACGTATTCGCGGATGCTGCAACGGATGAGCCAAGCGCGGCTATTTTCAGCAAAGCGGATCTGGCGATTAATGGTACGGGCAAGCTGACGGTAGTCGCAAGCTACAATGATGGAATTACAAGCAAAGACGATTTGAAAATCGTATCTGGAACCATCGACATCACGGCTGCGGATGACGGCATTGTCGGTAAGGATATGGTTGCGATCACGGATGGCACAGTAACGATTAAAGCTGAAGGAGACGGCATTAAATCGACCAATGCTACCAATGAGGGCCGTGGATTTGTCGCGATTGCGGATGGCATATTTACGATTGAAGCCGGCAATGACGGCATCCAAGCTGAAACAGCGCTGATTGTAGATGGCGGAACCTTTAATCTCGTAACAGGTGGAGGCAGTGTGAACGGTGAAGTGAAGCAGGAAGAGGGCCCAGGAGGCATGCAAAGAGGCGGAATGAATGCCACTTCGGCAACAGGCACATCAACCGACGCAGCGGCGACAGCAGCTACGGCAACCGAATCAACGAGTGCGAAGGGGCTTAAGGCAGGCGGCGATCTGACGGTTAACGGCGGCACCTTCGCCATTGATTCAGCAGATGATGCCCTGCACAGCAACAGCAATGTGACGGTAACAGTCGGAGAGCTGGAAATGGCTTCAGGTGATGACGGCATTCATGCTGACGCATTGACGACAATTGCCGGAGGCAGCATTAACATCACGAAGAGCTACGAAGGCATAGAAGGAGCAATTATTACGATCTCCGGCGGCGAGACGCATGTCGTTGCTTCCGATGACGGCATCAATGTAGCAGGCGGCAGTGATGAAACGAGCGGGGCGGCAGGAGGTCGAGCAGATCAGTTCAGCGCAGCCTCCAGCAACCTGCTCACCATTAGCGGTGGATATGTGACCGTGGATGCAGCAGGCGATGGACTAGACTCGAACGGCTCGATTACGATGACTGGCGGCACGGTTATAGTGAATGGCCCAACGGGCAACGGCAATGGTTCATTGGACTATGATGGCAGCTTTGACATTAGTGGAGGAACGCTGGTGGCAGCAGGAAGCTCAGGCATGCTTCAGGCCACAGCTGACGATTCCAGTCAATCTACAATCGCGATGACGTTCTCCCAAGCTCAGCAGGCGGGTGCGTTAGTCCATCTGCAGGATAGCGATGGCAATACGATTATGACCTTTGCGCCATCGAAAAACTATCAATCTATAGTGATTAGCTCACCGGAGCTTGCGCAAGGCGGTTCCTACACCCTCTACACAGGTGGAAGCTCAACCGGCAGCGATGCAGATGGCATGTATACGGATGGCGCCTATACAGGTGGTACGAAAGTGACCGATTTCGAAATTTCAAGCAGCGTAACTTGGTTGAATGAATCCGGCGTAACGACTGCCAGCAGCGGAGGCGGCTTCGGTGGCGGCGGTGGAGGAGGAGGAAGACCTCAAGGCGGAGGCCGATAACCGCAAAAATATATAAAAAAATGCCCTTTCGGACATCCTATCCGAAGGGGCATTTTTTGCCGTTATTCGCCTTTCCTCAAACGCTTTCATTTACGGAAAGCAAAGATGAATGGAAGGGGATCACAGCCTTTTTGGGAAGGAATTGCAATGAAAACCGAATGATTTAAGGGTGGCTATTATAAATGTTCGTTTTAAATCATTGACAAACAAGGAAGCAATTGATTAAAATGAGTTTCTAAAAATAATGCATCAGTGGGCAGTATAATTTGACTTTGGGAGGCTAGTGATTAGCGATGGAACGATTTTTTCGCTTGAAAGAGCATGGTACGAACATTCGTACGGAGATTATGGCAGGACTGACGACCTTCATGACCATGGCGTACATACTGGCTGTTAATCCGATTGTGCTCACACCAGCCGGATTTGACTGGGGAGCCGTATTTTTGGCTACGGCGCTGTCAGCAGGTATTTTCACGATTGCGATGGGACTGTTCGTTAATTTCCCCGTAGCTCTCGCGCCCGGAATGGGGCTCAATGCGTATTTCGCAGCTACGGTTATTTCTTCACAGGCGACTGGAAAGCCGATTTCCATCGCAATGGGACTTACAGCGGTATTTATTTCGGGTATTATCTTTATCATTTTGACCGTGACTCAAATTCGGCAAATGCTGATTACAGCCGTGCCGGACAGCCTAAAACATGCGATTACCGTCGGTATCGGCTTGTTTATCGCGATTATCGGCCTTAAGGGCAGCGGCATTATGACGATTGCCGTATCCAGCTTCACAGACATTAGCAAGGGCGCATATACCGACGTGTCGGGCTCGGAAACGGTCATTCACCTCGGCAGCCTGCACAATGGTACAGTAGCGCTTACGGTTATAGCACTGTTCATTATCGGAATTATGATGGTGCTTCGCATTCCTGGGGCGATTTTGTGGGGCATTTTGCTCACGACGGTCATTGCAATTGCTATTGGCCAGGTAAACATCAGCGAGAAGCTGAGCGGACAAACATGGGTGCCTGATTTTTCAAAAATGAATTTGTTCCACTTTGATTTCCCTGGCGTGCTGGAAGTCGGTCTCGTGACCGTCATTCTAACGTTTACCTTTGTAGAGCTGTTCGATACATTCGGAACGCTTGTCGGCACGGCGAACCGCGCTGGCTATATGAAAGATCCGGTGGAAGGCAAGAAGCGCATCGGCAAAGCGATGTTCGTGGATGCCATCGGCGTTAGCGGCGGGGCTATGCTCGGTACGAGCACAGTGACAGCGTATGTGGAAAGCTCCTCAGGCATCGCACAGGGCGGACGTACGGGGCTTACTTCAGTTACGACGGGTATTTGCTTCCTGCTCGCCGTATTCCTCTCGCCGCTCGTTGCACTTGTGCCTCCAGCAGCTACGAATGCGGCTCTCATTATCGTCGGCGTGCTGATGATGCAGTCGATTAAGGAAATTGATTTCACGGATATGGTTTATGCGATTCCGTCCTTTTTGACGCTCGCCTTGATGCCATTTACGTACAATATTGCGAACGGCATTTCGTTCGGTATTGTGTCTTATGTTGTATTGGCTTCTGTAGCCAACCTATCAGGCAAAGCCAAGGAAAAATACCAAATTCACTGGCTCATGTGGATACTCGCCGTGCTTGTCGTCGGGCGCTACGTATTTATGGGCGGCGAATAAACAACGAAAAGCGTTCAACCCGCTCGTGCAGCAGGGTTGAACGCTTTTTTTGCGTTTTTAGAGAATAGAAAAATTCGTGCAAGCCATTACTTGAAAAATAGGAAGCTCGTTGGCAGCTTGCGGAGCTGGCGATCGGAAGGACTATTAATGACGCTGCCGTTCCAGATCAGCGACGAGGAGCCACCGCCATCGAGATTAAAGCCATTAACGGCGCCGTAGCGCTTAAGTAAAATTTGCAGTTCTGCAAGCGTCGCGCCGGAGCTGCCATTCTCGTTATAGCCATCGGCGACGAGAAGGAGCAGCTGATTGTCCTTATAGCTCGCGATAACCGTGCGTGGTGCGCGCTTCGGGCTATTTTTCCACTTGTCGGGAATCGGCATGGCGGCACCATTTTGCAGCAGGACAGGCACGAATGAAGCGCCAAATTTCATATGCTGGCTGTCGAGCTGCGCCTTGCTGGTGAATTTTCCGCCTACGAGCTCGTTATCCTCATTCAAGCCGACAAAAAATAAATCGGCAAACGACGGCTCAAAGCCATTCACATATTCGCCGTCAATCATCGTCGTGCTTAGCGGGTAGCGAACGCCCTGAGCGTCTGCGAAGCCTCCGGCATTGATGCCGATATACGCGCCGAGACGCTTCACTGCTGCGAGCGTCGTCTCCGCGCCGCCATATTTGTCTCCGCCGAGCGCCATTTTCATCGCATCGTCTGATTTCAGCTCGATTTTCACCGCGTAGCTTTGAAAGTTTTGCGTCTTGATACGGAAGAGCTGGGCGCGAAGCTTGTCCGTATTAATGGTAGCCGACGGCGCTCCAAGCTTGCTCGTAATGAGCTGGTCATAAATATCAAGCGGTATGCGGGCTTGGGCAGCTGCGGTGCTGGCGATTTGCTTCATCTCCGCATTAGTCCGGTTATACAGCGTGATTTCCTTCTTTATCAAGTCTCCTGTCGCCTCGGCTGTTGTACGAGCCTGCTCCAGTCCCGCCGCTGTCTTCGAGGTGAAGGCTGCGGGCTCTTGCCGCTGCGCTTCAGCCTCGTGAACGGGAAAAGCTGTGGTAGACAGCTCAACGACCACCTCCGACAGCAGCAGCCAAAGCAGCATGCCAAGAAAAGGGGTACACGCGAGCAGCATGGTCCTATTCAGTGCTTTTACGGATACATTCATTTCAACACATCCAGATTTTTTTGCAGTTCGTTCAGCTTCTTCTTCACTTCATTAAGCTGGGTATACAGCTTGTTGCTGTTGTCGGTCTTGGAATCGGCATTGTCCTTCGTAAAGGTCAGCAGCTCATTCAAGGCATCCACCTTCGCATCGAGCTGGGCCAGCTCTTCCTTATAGGAAGCTTCCAGCTTGTCCATCCGCTGGGTGTAGTCCTGCTGCATCGCCGCGATTTGCGCGGATGTCTGGCGCTCCAGATCAGTGGCGACGTCATGCTGGATCTTGTCGCTATACCATTTGGCGCCCATGACGCCGCCGGAAATTAGAATGATCCAGATGATGACGAATACGAAAAAAGCGCGATTGCTACGTTTGCGCCGCCGCAGCGGCTCATGGTGGCTGGAAAGCTCAGCTTCTTGCAAGTTGCTCATATTTTAACGTTCACCTCATTTTGAAAGTCTTATTGTGTGCTGCAACGAGGCTGAACGAACTGCAATCGTAACCTGACTTATACGGCTATAGTATTGGACGGGAAAAAAGCCATTTTGTTGCGCGTGTCACTACATTGTAACAAAGAATAGGGCGCAGGTCTTGTTGTCCTTTTGCGGAGGCTGGCAGTTGAGGTATAATAAGGGTCAGGCGATTGTATAGCAGCAGCGGCTGCAGCAAGCCTGTAAAGGAGGCTGTATAGACATGTCAGTTGAATTGAACGAAAACCAGAATGAGTCATCATCATATGAGAAGGCGATATTTGCCGGAGGCTGCTTCTGGTGCATGGTTTCTCCATTCGAGGAGATGCCCGGCATTATTGAGGTAGTATCGGGCTATACAGGCGGCCATGTGCCCAATCCGACCTATGAACAGGTCTGCTCGGAGACGACAGGCCATACTGAAGCGGTGCAAATTACATTTGATCCGGCGATTTTCCCCTATGAGAAGCTGCTAGATGTTTTCTGGCAGCAAATCGACCCGACTGATCTGGCTGGCCAGTTCGCGGATCGCGGCAACTCGTATCGTCCCGGCATCTTTTATTATAGCGAGGAGCAACGGGAGAAGGCGGAAGCCTCGAAGAAGGCGCTTGATGCAAGCGGCCGGTTCGATAAGCCCATTGTAACGCCGATTGAACCGGCGGAGCCTTTTTATTTGGCGGAGGATTACCACCAAGGCTTCTACCGTTCAAATCCGCAGCGCTACAAATCTTACCGCAAAGGCTCTGGACGCGAGGATTTTCTCGCAAACCATTGGCAATTTAAGAAGAGTCTAGGAGAGCTGAAAGATCGACTGACGCCGATTCAGTTCGAAGTGACGCAAAACAGCGGCACCGAGCGGGCATTCACCGGCGAATATTGGGATCATAAGGAAGAAGGCATCTATGTAGATATCGTATCGGGAGAGCCGCTCTTCAGCTCGCGCGACAAGTTTGATTCAAGCTGCGGCTGGCCTAGCTTTACGAAGCCGATTCAGGAATCGAAAGTAACGGAGCACCGCGATATTAGCCATTTTATGATCCGCACGGAAGTCCGCAGCAAGGCGGCTGATTCGCATCTGGGGCATGTTTTTAATGATGGCCCGGGACCAAACGGCTTGCGCTACTGCATTAATTCCGCAGCTCTGCGTTTTATTCCAAAGGATCAACTTGAGGCAGAGGGCTACGGTGAGTATGCGGCCTGGTTGAAAGCTTAATTTGAGGATTGGGGGAATAGACATGCAAGTGGAAGAGGCTATAAGGGGAAGACGTACAATCGGAAGAGTCAAGCAGGACCCGATTGATCGCCGCCTCATCGAAAAGCTGCTGGAGGCAGCCAGCTGGGCGCCTAGTCACCATAATACGCAGCCATGGAAGTTTATCGTCATGACAGGAGAGGGACGTGCCAAGCTGGGCGAAGGGTATGCGCGTGTTGCGCTTGCTTCGCTTGAGACCGGCATCGGTGCCACTTTGGAGGACCGCTTGGCGAAGGAGCGCTCTAAAGCCTATCGTGCCCCTGTCGTCATTGGCGTTGTATGCTCGCCGGCAGAGGACCCGCGCGCTGTCTATGCGGAAGAGCTGGCGGCGGCGCAAGCCGCTGTGCAAAACCTGCTGCTCGCTGCCCATGCGAATGGGCTGGGCGCCATCTGGCGGTCAGGCGAGCCGATGTACCATCCGCTGATGAAGGATACATTTGGCCTTGATGCGGAGGAGCAGTTTGTTGCCCTCATATATCTCGGATATCCTGATATGCAGCCGCTGGAAGCGAAGCGGACGTCCGTTTCTGACAAAACGGTATGGCTGGAAGGTTAAGTATCCTTCAAACAATCGAACGAATTGAATGATAGATCCGTATAGATCAAGGCCCAAGTCTTCCTGAACCGCATTAGCATGCGGGGAGGGGAGGCTTTTTGGCGTGGAATAGCGGCCTTTGTACTGTGCAGCTGATAAAAAAAGTCGTGAAAATGGCAGTGATAGGTCGTCCAAACGGCGGCATCGCGAGGGATGGCCAGACTACAATGAAGGAAAACAGATGAGCAGTTTGGTGAATAACCATGAGTTTGGTCACTGCCCTTCAAGAGGAGGAACTAAATATGCTATTTTCAAATCCTATATTAAGCGGTTTTTATCCTGATCCGAGTGTGTGCCGTGTAGGGGACGATTATTACTTGGTGACGAGCTCCTTTGAATATTTTCCGGGCGTCCCGATTTTTCATAGCACGGATTTGGTCAACTGGCGACAAATGGGGCACTGCCTGACGAGAGAAAGCCAAGTACCCTTGCACGGCAGTCCAAGCTCCAGAGGGATTTTTGCGCCGACACTACGATATAACGATGGGCGTTTTTATATGATCACGACTAATGTAACCGCATTCAAAAATTTCTATGTTTGGGCAGACGACCCGGAGGGGCCATGGTCAGAGCCGGTATGGCTGGAGGAATGGCCGGGAATCGATCCATCGCTGCTCTTCGATACGGATGGGAAAGTCTATATTACCGGAACGAGCGTCATGTTTGGCGGTGAGCTTCCAGGCATTTATCAGGCAGAGCTGGACTTGCAGTCGGGCCGCCTGCTTAGCGAGCGGAAGCTGATATGGCAAGGAACAGGCGGTTCCTTTCCTGAAGGGCCGCATCTTTACCGAATTGGCGAGTGGTACTACCTCATCATTGCTGAAGGCGGCACCGAATACGGGCATATGGTGACTGCGGCGAGGAGCAAGAAGCCGTATGGCCCGTTTGAAGGCTGCCCGCATAATCCAATTTTGACGCAGCGCAGCACCGATAACCCGATACAGGCGACGGGACATGCCGAGCTTATCCAAATTTCTGAGCAGGAATGGTGGGCAGTGTTTCTTGGCATTCGCCCGATCGGCTACCCAGCAGCGCATCATCTGGGCCGTGAAACGTTTGGCGCACCGGTGACATGGACGGCGGACGGCTGGCCAATTATTGGTGACAACGGCCGAGCGGCATTGGAGCTGGACGCGCCGAATTTGCCGCTCAGCGAGCAGGAGCCTTGGCAGGAGCTGGATGATTTCAATGAGCCGGAGCTGGCGCTGCATTGGAATTTTCTGCGCAATCCGAGCGAGGCAAGCTGGTCGCTTTCGGAGCGTCCGGGCTGGCTGAAGCTGCAGGGCAGCGCCCACACGCTCGATGATACGGAGTCGCCTGCATTCGTTGGACGGAGGCAGCAGCATTTTAAGGCGAAATGGTCGACGTTAATGGCCTTTCAGCCGCAGCTGGGCGGAGAGGAAGCGGGGATGACGGTGCTCATGAATGAGCGCTTCCATTATGAAATTGCGCTCGTAAGGCTGGAAGGGAAAAATCAGGTGATTTTGCGTCGCCGGATCGGAAGCCTATGGAAGATCGAGCACTCGGCGGATTATAGCGACTCTATTATTAGACTCGGCATAGAAGCTAATGAAACGCATTATACGTTCAGCTACTCGCTACCGTATGGGCAGACGCATGTATTAGGAACGGGAGAATGTGCCATGTTATCCAAAGAGGCAGCTGGCGGCTTTACAGGTGTGTATGCCGGACTTTATGCAACGGGAAATGGGAAAAATAATACAGCGCCAGCGTATTTCGACTGGTTCAAATATGAAATAGAGGAATAGCAGGAAGCGTATGGCAGCTGGGAGCGATTTTCGACAAGGTTTTCGACAAATTTCCCGATAATGATTGATCTACCTTCCTAGTGCGTGCTAAGTTTCATGATAATGGCGTAGCAATTGGCCCATTATCTAAGTAGTCGCGGAGAACGGGGGGGCTTTGTGGATGAACAGTCGATTGAAAATTTTATCGTGGAGCTCGATCCGAACGAGATTAATCACCAGTGTTCTGCTGTTTACGCTGCCGCTCATTATATTGCTGCTGTATAACAGCTTTTATTCGATTGATGTGGTGCGCAATCAGGTGGCAAACTCGAACCGGAATATGATGACCTTGTATATGGATCAGATCGATCAAAGCCTTGAGGATGTAGATCAATATGTAAATAGCATCGCCGCTGTAGATCCGGATTTGCTGGTAATGGGCACGACAAGGCAGCCGGATGAATATTATATGGCGAAAATCAGCCTGTCCAACAAGCTGTCGCAGGCGCTGGCGATTTATAAAAGCATGGATGCTTTTTTCGTATACTCGGATCAGGAGAAGGAATTAATGCTTAGTCCGCAAGTGAGCAGACCCTTCGGAGAACGGGAAAAAATGCGGGTTTTTTTGAACCAGGTGATGATGGACAAGGAGAACAACGGGAGCCTGCTGCACACCGCTGATTGGAAAATTACGCAGCTGAATAATCAATATTATATTTATCATATCGTGGAATCGGGCGGCAGCTATATTGGTGCCTGGGTTAATGCCAATCGATTAATTGGTGGGCTGGGATTGATTGATCTGGGTGAAAAGGGGCAGTCGCTGTTGACGACGAGCGATGGAATCCCGCTAACGTCCTCTACTCTGTTTCAGGATCATGGCATTGAGCTCAATCATAGCTTGGCTGATTATTATATGACCGGGGATCAAACCCGCTTTCTTGTCGTGGGCTCCCCTTCGCTTCGGGGGGATTTTAATCTAGTAGCCGTTATACCGGATGAAAAAATACTTGAAAATCTCCCTTATTTGCGAAGCCTGATTACCTTTGTCGCGCTAGGCTCGCTCATTATTTTACCGCTCGGACTGCTGATGCTGCGCCGGGAAATATTGCTCCCGCTGAACCGGATTTTGGCGGCGATGAAGCGGATACGTGAAGGCAATCTGGACGTCCGTATCAAGGCCGCTCCTAGCGCCGAGGAGTTTCAGCTAGTTAACGAAACGTTCAATACGATGATGGCGGATATTCAGCAGCTGCGTATTGATGTATACGAGGAGCAGCTCAGCAAGCAAAAGGTGGAATTGCAGCATTTGCAGCTGCAAATCAATCCCCATTTTTTCATGAATTCCCTGAATATGATGTACAGCCTCGCCCAGGTGCGCAATTATGAGCTGATTCAAGAGCTGACCCTGTGCTTGGTGGGCTATTTCCGCTATATGTTCCGCAGTAACCTCAGCTTCGTTTCCTTGAAGCAGGAGCTGGATCATGTAAGCAACTATGTCCGCATTCAAGAGCTGCGTTATCCGGACAGCCTGACAAGCAGCATCGAGGCGCCCGATTATATGATGAACGCCAGTCTGCCGCCGCTCATTATTCAGTCCCTTGTTGAAAATGCTGTCAAATACGCCGTAACGCTGGATGAAGCGGTGCATATTCATATTCGTATTGAGCTTCTGGACACAACTGATGTACCGAAAATGCGAATTGTCGTGCAGGACACTGGCAAAGGCTTTAATGAAGAGGTATTGAAGGAGCTTCAGGAGGGTCGGAAATTAATAAGGGAACAAGGCGGACAGGTTGGCATTTGGAACATTTGCGAGCGGCTGCGGCTACTCTATGAAGGCCGGGCGCAAATATCATTCGCCAATGCGCACGGTGGAGGGGCGATTGTTGAAATCATCCTGCCGATGAATGCGGAAACGGATCATAGCTAGCGAAGGGGGAGTTTACATGTATTCGGTACTCATTGTCGATGATGAAGTGCACGCGGTCAAGGCGATTGAATCGGCCATCGATTGGGACAAGCTTCAAGTAAGCGAGGTGTATACCGCCTATAATATCCGCCAAGCGAAGGAAATATTCGACCAGCAGTCCATCGATCTGATGCTGTGCGATATTGAAATGCCGCAGGGCAGCGGATTGGAGCTGCTGGAGTGGGTGCGTGAGAAATATCCGAAGACGGAGTCGGTTTTTCTGACCTGCCACGCGGACTTTGAATTCGCGAAGCAGGCGATGAAGCTCGGCAGCCTCGATTATATTCTCAAGCCGATCCCCTATGCGGAGCTGGAGAAGGTTATTGTCAAAGCGACCGACAAAATCAATAAGGACAGCGAGCTCGCCCAGTTCAGCGAATACGGACAATATTGGTATAAGCAGCAGCCGATTATGACGGAGCGGTTTTGGCTGGACATTCTGAACCAGACGATACCAGCTTATGAAACCTCCATTAAAGAAGCGGCTACTGAGCGATATTTGCCCTATATGGAGCATTTGCGGCATTTGCCCATTCTGATCTCGGTTCAGCGCTGGCGCAAGAAGCTGTCGGTGCGCGATGAGAAAATTATGGAAATCGCCCTGCGCAATGCGGCAGAGGAGACGATTTTGAACCATGGCGCTAGCGGGCATTTGGTGCAATGGGAAAAAGACAAGCTCGTTGCGCTGCTGCCAATGGAGATCAATGACGAGCCAGAGCTTGCCGCTTTGCGAGATGCCTGCTCCTTGTTTATTTCGGCCTCCAATGCCTATTTCTATTGTGATCTTTCCTGTTACATTGGCGAGCCCGTGCCTAGCTACCAGCTGTCGGCGATGGCAAGGCGGCTAACCGACCTCGATCAGAACAATGTAGCGCTTAGCAATATCGTCTTGCATACTAGCGGCAGGTCGAGCCTGACGCCAGAGATGAAGCTGCCCGATTTAAGCCTGTGGGCGGTGCTGCTGAAGGAAGGCTCCAAGGACAAGCTGCTCGCGGCAATAGATGCTCATCTTAAGGAGTGCATTCGGCTGGGAACGCTTGATGCGAAGCGGCTGCATACATTCCACCAGGATTTTCTGCAAATGATGTATTATATGCTCCAGTTGAAGGGCATTGGGGCCCATCAATTGTTTGGCGATGACGAGTCTATTGAGCTTTCGGGCCGGGCGAGCCGTTCGGTGACGGATATGTATGGCTGGATCGATCATATTGTGACCAAAGCGGCGGATTATGCGAAGACGGTTGAAGAGACGCAGACGGTAGTCGAGCGGGTCATTGCTTATATTAAGCTGAATCAGAACAAGGAAATTACGCGTGAGGAGCTGGCGAACCATGTGTTCCTAAACCCGGACTACTTAACGCGTATTTTTAAAAAGAAAACGGGCTTGTCCATTTCCGATTATTTGCTCAATGAACGTCTGCTTGTAGCGAAGGAGCTGCTGATGAAGACGGATATGCCGGTCAGCGCGATAGCGGTTCACGTAGGCTATGCGAACTTCTCGCATTTTTCAAGGATGTTTAAGAAGTACGCAGGCCTCAATCCGCTGGAATTCAGGCAAAATTATGAGCTCAAGAAGCAGGGCCATTGAAATAGTCGGAAAACGCTTACCAAAAAGTCGTTTGCGGGGCAGTAGCAGGGATGGGGATTCTCTACAATGAGTATAGATTCACTCGCTTCAGACGAGCTGGATTTCGATACTATAAAGCATCGGGGGAATTACGAATGAGAAGGATAACAACGATGATTAGCTTGGTCCTCATCCTTGGCTTGGTGCTGAGCGCATGTGGCGGCAGCAGCACGGGCAGCAACGGAGAAGCGGGCACAGGCACAGCAGGCGCTACAAACTCAGGCGGCAATACAGATGCAGCGGCAGAGCTTACTGTTGCGTACGTCACGTTTGGCAATACGCCTACTGACCTGCAAGCGGTACAGGACGAGCTGAACAAGCTGACTAAAGAGAAAATTAATGCAACTGTGAAGCTTCTCCCAATCGGAATTGGCGCATGGAATCAGCAAATGAACCTCATGCTGACGAGCAATGAGAAGCTAGATCTAATTGTAACGGGCAGCAGCGCAACGTTTGGTTATGCACCGCAAGTGGCGAAGGGGCAGCTGCTTCCGCTTGATGATCTGCTGGAGCAGCATGGACAAGGCATTAAATCAGCAGTTGGAGAAGATTTTATTAAAGCAAGCAGCATTGGCGGAAAAATATATGCCGTACCTTCGATTCGTGATTTGGCGGTCAATTATGGCGTGCTGATCCGTAAGGATCTGGCTGATAAATACGGCATCGACGCTGCCAAAATCAACTCGATTGACGCTTTGGAAGGCATGATGAAAACGCTGAAAGAGAACGAGCCGAACATGGCGGCTATCTCTCCGGGATCGGCTGGGCAATCGATTGCTGACTACCTGCTCAAGCTTGATAAATTAGGGGATGGCTATGGCGTTCTGATTAACAATGGGCAGGATGATTTAAAAGTAGTCAACTACTTTGAAACGCCAGAATATGCGGAGCTGCTTAAACGTATTCGCGGCTGGTATCAAGCGGGTTATATTTTGAAGGATGCAGCAACGAACAAAGAGGGCATCGCGGATTTGATTAAAGCAGGACGCACAGCTGCTTATGTGGCGAACCTTAAGCCGGGCATCGAGATGCAGGAATCACGTATTGTGGGTACGACAATCGTAAAAGGTGAAATCACGGCTCCGGTTTCCAAAACAGAGACGGTAACTAACATTATGTGGGGTATTCCGCGCAACGCGACGAATCCTGAAGCATCCATGAAGTTTCTGAACCTGATGTACAGCGACAAAGATATTATTAACTTGATGGACTGGGGCATTGAAGGCAAGCATTATGTAAAAACTGATCAAGAAAACATCATTAAATATGCAGATGGCGTAGATGCCAACAATAGTGGCTACAACCCGAATACAGGCTGGTTGTTCGGTAACCAGTTCATGTCCTACTCCTTTGAAGGGGACAACCCAGATATTTGGAAAGAAACAGATGAATTCAATAAAAACGCAACGAAATCCAAAGCATTAGGCTTTACTTTCGATTCTGCGTCAGTGAAGACGGAATTTGCTTCGGTAACGAATGTTCTGAATCAATACAGGCTCGGTCTGGAAACAGGTACGCTTGATCCGGAGAAAACACTGCCAGACTTTATCTCCAAGCTGAAAGCAGCGGGCATCGACAAAATCGTTGCAGAAAAACAGAAGCAGCTTGATGCATGGGCGGCAGCGAAATAAAACAGCAGAGCAGCCTGACGTAACCACAGCAACCGCCAATCCTCATCATGAGGGTTGGCGGTTATTTGTATTTTTATGATGGCGCATGAGTAACAGGCTGGCGGTACATACCCTGCCTTAGCCGTCGATTTCCAGGCCAATCCCGAGCTCCCGAGCTTTTTGCACCCAATAGTCAGCTGTTGCAATGTCAAAGACGGCCATTCCCATGGGGCAAAATAGAACAGGCTCAGCCGGATCGAAGCCGGCAAGCGCGCTGCGGCATACGACATCGGCAAGAGAGCGGGTACCCTCTTTTGCCAGCCCCCGCTCCTTATGCAGCAGCTCAATGTCGGTATTTTCCCGGCATACCTCATCCCAGTCATCGACGATGATGGCGGTTACGCCGTTCAAGGCAGAGGAGGCATAGTCGCGCAGCGAAACGTCCAGCAGCAGGCTGCCTGGGAGTGAAGGCAGATTAATATAGCGCCTGTCGCTTACCGTACAAGTAATAATGACGTTGCAGCGGCTGTATAATCGCAAATAAGGCTTTACCGGCTGGGCATAATCTCCGCTATCCATCACATGCACCGCATCTTCAATGCGCGCCGCCAGCTCCTGCCAATGGAGTCCAACGGCACGGATATGTTTTTCCCCAAGGTAAATCACGCGAGTTCTCCTTCCCCACGGAGGAATTGCTGCTGGACCCAATCATCATTGTAGACGGTGTCCATGTAACGTTCGCCGCGGTCATGCAAAATAACGGCGCAAGCAGAACCATCTGGCAGCTCATGCATCATCGACTGAAGGGCAAAAATAACGGCGCCAGACGATGGCCCGGCCAAAAGCGCCTCTTGCTTCACCAGCATTCGGCAGCCTGCAACCATATCGGCATCGTTAACCTTTATCGCATAATCCATAAAGCGGCTTTGTCCGAATGGTGGAACGATGCCGGCCCCAAGGCCCGGAAACAGCCTGCTTCCGCTGACCCCGCCAAAAATAATGCTGCCCGCCGCGTCAATAGCTACGATTTTCGTATCCAGCTTATGGTCGCGGGCATACCGCGCACAGCCAAGCATCGTGCCGCAGGTGCTGACACCTCCAATGACATAATCCACACGGCCCAGTGAGGCCACAATTTCCTGCATGGTGCCTTCATAATGCGACAGGTAATTATGTTCATTGTTGTATTGATTCGGCCAGTAGCTGCCCGGAATCTCGGCAAGCAGCTGCTGAACGCGGTTCAGCCTGGCAGGCAGAAACTCGCCTGTATCCGGGTCTGGCTCCTCAACGAGTTCAATGACGGCGCCATAAGCGCGCATAATGCGGATGTTTTGCTGCGTCGTTCTAGGGTCTACGACGCTTATAAACCGCATGCCAAGATAGGAGCAGATCGCGGCGAGGCTGATGGCCATATTGCCCGAGCTGGATTCGATGATAACAGAGCCGGGCCCGATGCGTCCCTGCTCCAAGGCCGCAGCAATAATGCGGGCGGCGGAGCGGTCCTTCGCGCTGCCATTCGGGTTAAGCATTTCCAGCTTGGCATACACGGTAATGCCGCGATCATTCGCAAACAGCTTTGACAGCTGGACGAGCGGCGTCTGACCGATACAAGAAAGCCAATCTTTTCCCATGGGCGATTAGCGCCTCCTAAAAATAAAGTTTTTTCGATTTGACCGCTCCTCGCTCAAGCGTCTCATCTTCCGCTGCGCGCGTCACCACGATGCCGGACAGCATGCGACCCCGAATCATTTGGCCAATCGCTTCGATTTTTTGCTCAATGGCTTGCTGTATAACGGTAAGCATGCCATCGTCCAGCCTTTTGCTGCGAATATGGATGGACAGTTTATTACCCTGCAGCCGGACGCGCAGCTCGGCGTCGCTTACGAATTGCTGGACGACGCTTTCGATGTCGTAGAGGCTTATTTTTTCCCCGTGCTTCAGGTCGGTTCCAATCCGTTTCGAGATGCAGCTGAACGTTTGCCGTACCTGTCCATCAATGATGACCGTGCCGAAATCCCTAATCACATCGTAGGTGACATAACGAATGGCGGGAAACAGGGTGCGCTTGAATGACGTAAGCACAAGCACCGTCTCATTGTCCTCCAGCGCATCGAAGCGTGCATCTATTTCGTCAGCACGGAGCGCCTCGGCATGGATGCCAGCATCTAGTACATAAACGCTATGCTCGTGAGAGTAGGAAGCAATAGCGCCGATCTCGATGGAGCCGTAGGTGTCGAGAATATCAAAAGCGCTGATGCCGAACCGCGCAGCCATATTGCCCTGCCAGACTGGCGGCGCAATTTCGCCGACAATAATGATTTTCTGTATGCCGAAGGCCCCCGGATCTGGAGCAGCGGCAGCAATGGCGTCGAGAATGGAAGGCATCGTATACAGCAGCTGTGGGCGAAAAGTGGCCAATCGCTTGATATGCTCCTCTATTGGCAAGGAGAAGGAAAGCGAGTCTGCTTGGAAGCCAAGCTGCTGAAAAATCGTAATGGCTGTGCTAGCCGCATGTCCCGTTCCCATATCAGCCAGCGCCCTTGTAACAACTGCTGGGCTCCTTGCCAGCCACTCTCGGAAGCAGTCCGCCTTGCTGGCGATGTATTGCTCATCATCCTCCGGAGAATAATAAATCGCTTTGCGTATGCCGGAGGACGTTCCCGACGTACGGTACACGGAGAGCCCGGCTTCTGTCCGCAGCTCCTGCGTGAAATAATGCTCCTCCAACCTATCCGCCGTCATAAGCGGCAGTTCCGGCAGTACAGCAGCGTTCAGTTCAATGCCCTGCTCTGCAAGCAGCTCTCCATACCAAGGATGAAAATGGCAAATAAGAGCAAGGTGCTGCTGAAGCGTCTGTTTTGGCTCCATGTATGCCTATGCCTCCTAACTAACGTACCGATGGCGGCCGCGTATTGGGAATCCAAGCAAAAACGACTTCGTCGTCCTTCTGGGACGAGCGAAGAGCTTTGCCTTAGAATCGAACAAACATCCTGACAGGTTGCCTTAATTAAGCATATGAAGCCGCTGCATGATGGTTCGTTCTATGCCGACAGCGGCCTACAACCATTTTTCAAAAAGGTTCGTATGCTAATAGGAGAATAGAATGGAGGGGTAAAGTGACGAGGAGCAGGAAGATATCGACGGGGTTGCGTGTGAGGAGCAGCGGCCGCAAAGGAAGCAAAATTGTGAAGAGCAAGAGCCGGATTATTGGGGATAAGTGGAGCAAAACGATCGCGATGCGGAAGGATCTAACGCTGAACAAGCACATCCCGCGGACGAAGCTGGCGACAAAGGACAGCCTGCGCAGCATGCTGACGCAATATAGAATGGTCTATGTGAAGCCTTCGCGGGGCTCGCAGGGGCGCGGAGTCATGAGGATGGAGAAGCTGGGGGCGAAGTATACGTATCAATTAGGATCGAAAAAATCGACCTTTACCACGTACGCGGCAGCTTACCGTTCGATTCATAAGGAGATGAAGGGGAAGCGGTATTTGGTGCAAAAGGGCATTCGCCTGCTGAAGCATAAAGGACGCCGCTTCGATATTCGGCTTATGGTGCAGCGCGCACCGCAGGGCGGCTGGGCAGCGACCGGGACGCTTGGCAGAGCGGCCCATCCGGGCAAAATTGTAACCAATGGCAGCCAAGGCGGATCGATTTATTCGACCGTGCAAGTGCTTAAGTCACATGCTGGGCCAGCAGGGCGCCGGAAATTGCTGAAAAGCATGGATCGGCTTGGCCTTCGCACAGCGCGGCTGCTGCGCGGCGTTTCTCCCGGCATCAAGGAACTGGGCCTCGACTTTGCAATTGACGCGAAGCTGAAGCCATGGATTCTTGAGGTGAATACCGTGCCGGCCGTTTGCCCGTTCTCGCTGCTGGCCGATCAGTCTATGCTGCGGCGAATCGTTAGATATGGCAAAGCATATGGAAAGACCTACCAGCTTAAATGCACCAAGGCGAAGCGCGGAAAATAAGCGGCAAGCGCTGCCAGTGCAGCGAAGCGAAGCTAAGGCCTTGTGCCAGATAAGAGAAGGCACAAGGCCAGCTTGTGAATGGTTCTTCGAATTTTTCTTATATATAAAAGCGGTCTACTTGAACGTATATTCATGCTCAAAACGGTTTATAAAATAATCCATTACCGGAGCATTCGGACGGGTTTTAGCTCGGACCCAGCCAAAGTGGACAGGCTGCTGAAAAAAATCTTCAATTTCAAGCATTGCAAATTGCCGGATCGTTTCGTTGGCATTTTGCCTAAAGGAATAGTCATGGCCGATTGATACAGCTAGCCCCTCCAGCAATGCGCTTTGAATGGCGACATCGTAATCGGTTCGAAATAACACCTCCACGGGCCCGTGCTGCCTGGTGAAATCAAGGATAAACTGGTCGACATGATCATCCTTGTACAGGACGAAAGGGTATTGCCGCAATTCCTCCGGCGATATGGATGCCCGTGAGGCAAGCGGAGATTGTGCGCCAACGAGCGCCACCATTTTTCCCTTGCACAGCGAATGAAACGAGAGACCCTCTATTGGCAGCTTGTCTTCCCGCATCGCAATCATGCCAAGATCAGCCAGCCCCTCCCGCACGCTGCCAAGCGTATTCAATGAGCCGTCCTCAGATACCTCGATGCGAAGAGCGGGATGCTCCTTTTTTAGCCAAGCGATCACTTTAACCATCGTCTTCATTTGGGCGGGCATCGTGGACAGGCGCAGCTCGCCGCTTAGGCTGCTCAGGCTGCTAGCTGCTTCCAGTCGAATTTCCTCGATAATTTTGGCTGCTTCATGTACTTTTTTTATAATGGATGCACCTTCTGCGGTAGGCAAGGTGCCGGTTCGTGCACGTCTAAACAGCTTTAGCCCCAGCTCCTTCTCCAGACTAGTGATGGATTGGCTAAGCGCAGATTGGGAAATATGAAGATTCGCTGCTGCTTCAGACAATGATTTGGATTTGCTCAATTCGACGACATACATCAGCTGCTCAAGGTTCATAGGTCGCTTCCTTTACATAAGTATTACTTAATTAAATGTAAGTATAATTAAATATATTTAATTTAACAACAGGAGTACAATAACGGTAAGAAAATATAAGCGCTATCATTTTATTGCTAAAGGAGATGTGGTTTATGAAAGCTGCTGTTATTTATGGAGCTAAAGATGTCCGTATCGAAAATGTGAACGAGCCTGCAGCTGCTGCAGGCCAAGTGAAAATAAAGGTAGAATGGGCCGGAATTTGCGGAAGCGACCTGCATGCCTACCATCATGGGTTTGGCGTATCGGCTGAGCCTCATCCCGTGACAGGACGCGGTCTTCCGCTTGTGCTGGGCCATGAATTTGCTGGGGTTGTAACCGAGCTTGGCGAAGGTGTAACGAATCTGGCTGTTGGAGATCGCGTAGCTGTAGAGCCGATCGTGTATGCCGAGGATGACTATTATGTACAGCGCGGCAAGTACAATCTGGCTAGTCCGTTTGCTTTCCTTGGTTTGCAGGATGATGGCGGATTTGCTCAATATGCAATCGCAAATGCGAGCAAAGCTCATAAGCTTCCAAGCAATGTTTCACTTGAAGAAGGGGCATTGATGGAGCCGACCGCTGTAACGGTTCATGCAGTTAAGGGAAGCCAGTTGAAAATTGGAGACGCGGTCGTTGTTTATGGCGCAGGCCCAATTGGTCTTTTAACGATTATGGCGGCGAAGGCAGCTGGAGCCGCAAGCGTTATTGCCGTAGATATTTCCCCTGAACGTCTAAGAAAAGCGCTTGAGGTCGGAGCAAGCTCGGTTGTGAACAGCTTGGAAGCAGATGCAACAAAAGAGATATTGGCCCAGCATGCAAACGGCGTAGATGTGGCCTTTGAAGCGGCAGGCGCTCAGGCGACATTCACAAGCGCGCTGGAAGTCATCAAAAAAGGCGGACAGCTGCTCATTATTGCCGGCTATGCCAGCCCCGTTACCTTGGATGTAAACAGCATTTTGGTGAAGGAGATATCAATTAAAACTTCACTTGCCTACCATCATATTTTCCCAGAGGTCATCGCCATGGTTTCCTCAGGACGCCTTGATATTAAGAAGGTCATCACGAAAAAAATCAAGCTGGACAACCTCGTTGAGGAAGGTCTAGAGCTGCTCATCAAAGACAAAGCGCAGGCGAAAATTTTAATTCATACGCAGTCATAGTTCTATTATTGAAAACAAATAGGCTGTTCCAAAGGTCATGCAAATGGACCTTGGAACAGCCTATTTGTTTTGGCTAGCATGAGGCTTTCAATGGTGGGGCAGGCAGCAGGAGCGTCGTAATAGTGCAAATGAGAAGTCGTCTGAGCGGTAGAGGGCGCACGGGCGCATGCACTATCATCAAAGTATAAGACAGCGACAAGCTCATGCTGAAGAAAGAAGGGGTTCACCTATGGAACAAACGACGGGAAATAAAGGGACAGTGGCAGCGGCAGCTCCCCAGCAGGCAAAGCAGGTTGCCAAATCAAATGTGAAAAAGAAACAGTTCAAGCGCTATTTGCCTTTGTTTCTAATGATGCTTCCTGGGCTGGCGTATTTGATCATTAACAATTATGCACCGATGTTCGGTCTCATTATCGCCTTCAAAAACATCAATTTTGCCCAGGGGATTTGGGGCAGTGATTGGATTGGGCTGCAAAACTTCGAATATTTGTTCAAAACGACAGATGCCTACATCATTACGCGAAATACGATTTTGTATAACGGCGGCTTTATTATATTGAATTTGGTCATTGCGGTAGGAATAGCGATTTTGCTCAATGAAATTCGCAGTAAAATTATGGCTCGCTTTTATCAAAGCGTCGTGCTGCTGCCTTTTCTCATATCGATGGTTATTGTCAGCTACTTGGTTTATGCGGTGCTTAGCATTGAAACAGGCTTTATGAACAAGACGGTGCTTCCGTTTCTGGGACTCGATGCGATTTCATGGTACAGCGAGGCGCAATACTGGCCTTATATTTTGACAATCGTGCATATATGGAAAAGCGTTGGTTTCTACTGCGTCGTATATTTGGCAGCCATTATCGGAATCGATCAGGAATATTATGAAGCGGCAACGCTCGATGGCGCATCCAAATGGCAGCAGATTAAATCCATTACGCTGCCGCTCATTTCGCCAGTTATTACGATGATGACGCTGCTTGCAATCGGCCGGATTTTTTACTCCGACTTCGGCTTGTTTTATCAGGTTCCGATGGATGCAGGTGCGCTCAGTGATACGACGAACGTTATTGACACTTACGTATATCGCGGCTTAATGCAGCTTGGTGATATCGGGATGTCCTCTGCAGCAGGCTTGTATCAATCCTTGGTCGGATTCATTCTGGTTCTGCTCGCGAATTATATTGTACGCAAAATCAACAAAGACAACGCATTATTCTAAGGAGTGAATGACATGACGCATGAAAATAAAATATGGCAGTGGTCAGCCAACCTATTTATGATGGCCGTATCGATTGCTTGCCTGCTGCCCTTTGCCTTATTGGTTATATCCTCTTTCACCGATGAGCAGGCGATTATCAGCAATGGCTATTCCTTTTTCCCTGAACAGTTCAGCTTGACGGCTTACCGTTATTTGCTTGATCAATCGCAGGAGCTGCTGCGGGCTTATGGCATAACAATATTGGTTACCGTTCTGGGCACGTCGGTCAGCTTGGTGATTACGTCCATGCTTGCTTATCCGTTGTCGAGGAGAGATATCCCCCTGCGTAATCCACTAGCGTTTTTCGTTTTTTTCACGATGCTGTTTAACGGCGGCCTTGTGCCAACTTACCTCATTTACACGCAGTATCTCGATATTAAAAATACGATCTGGGCGCTTATTATTCCAGGCCTCCTAATGAACGGCTTTAACGTTATGCTCATGCGCACGTTTTTTATAACGTCCATTCCTGTCCCGATTTTGGAATCGGCTTACATTGACGGGGCAACTGAATTCAGAACCTTTCGTTCGATCGTGCTGCCGCTGTCGCTGCCGATTTTGGCTACGATTGGCTTGTTTCAGACCATTGGCTATTGGAATGACTGGTTTAACGGGCTCGTTTATTTAACAGATCCGAAGCTGTTCAGCATTCAGAACATTTTGAACCGAATATTGACGGATATTCAATTTCTGTCGAACAGCGGCCTTGGCTCGAATGCTAGTCAAAGCATGGCGAAAATGCCAAGCGGCACCGTGCGGATGGCAATTGCTGTAGTCGGCGTCATTCCGATTCTTGTCGCTTATCCATTTTTCCAAAAATATTTTGTTAAAGGCATTACGATCGGTGCTGTAAAAGGGTAGGGGGACGACGATAATGGCTGAACGCTTACGTCATGTATTGGCAGGCGAAGAAGAAAACTATATTATGCCTCTTCTGTGGCAGCGCGGCGAAGAGGAAGGACAGATCCGCGAGGAAATGGAGCGAATCTATGCTTCAGGGATCAAGGCGGTCATCGTGGAATCGCGTCCCCATCCGGATATGCTTGGTCCCGGCTGGTGGCGGGATATCGATATCATTATGGACGAGGCTCGCAGCCGAGGCATGAAGGTGTGGTTTTTCGATGACGACCATTTTCCGACGGGACATGCGGCAGGCAAGCTGAAGGAAGCTCCAGCCGAGCTGCGCAGAACGTATTTGGCGGAGCGGCATATTGATGCTGTCGGCCCGGCTCCGCAAGCCTCCTTCCTGCTCCATACGCTGCTCCAGCCGGGCGATAGGTTAGTTGCGGCTGTTGCGGTTAAGCGTGAAGGTAAGCCGAGTGTTGATGCGGCTGAACAGCTTAGCGGATTTATTGAGCTGACAGCCAGTGTGCAAAATAATGTGCTTTACTGGGATATTCCCGCAGGCTTTTGGCGCATTTTCGTCCTAATTGAGACAGCGGAAGGCGCGGAGGAAGCGAAACGGAACTATATTAATCCGATTGTACCGGAGTCAACGCAAGTATTAATCGACGCGATTTATGAGGGTTATTACGAGCGGTATCGGGACGACTTTGGCAAAACGCTCGCTGGTTTTTTCTCCGATGAGCCGGGCTTCTACAACGATAAAACGACGTTTGACTTCAACTCCAGACTAGGGAAAAAGGGCATCGTTCTGCCGTGGCGCCACGATATGCTGGAGCTGCTGTCCGCCGAGTTCGGACAGCCTGTTGCGGCATTGCTGCCGCTGCTGTGGTACGAGGGCGGCGAGCAGACGGAAGCGCTGCGCTATACGTTTATGAATACGGTCAGCAAGCTGTATGCCGAGCATTTCTGCGGCAAGCTGGGCGATTGGTGCCGCGAGCGCGGCGTCGAGTATATCGGACATATCATTGAGGATAACAATGTGCATGCGCGGCTCGGCTGTGGGCCGGGACATTTCTTCCGCTCGATGTGGGGGCAGGATATGGCTGGCATTGACGTCGTGCTGCATCAAATTATGCCAGGCTTTGACGAGGTGCCATTTACTTGGATTGCCGGAGAAACGGACAGCGAGTTTTTTCATTATGCCCTAGCGAAGCTTGGTTCATCTCTGGCGCATATCGATCCCAAGAAAAAGGGTCGGGCGATGTGCGAAGTATTCGGCGCCTATGGCTGGAGCGAAGGCCTCAAGCTGATGAAATGGCTGACCGACCATATGCTCGTTCGCGGCATTAACTATTTCGTGCCCCACGCTTTTTCGCAAAAAGAGTTCCCGGATGCCGACTGCCCGCCGCATCTGTATGCACGCGGCGAAAATCCGCAATACCGCTATTATCGCCAGCTCAATGATTATACGAACCGCATCAGCCATTTGCTGAACGGGGGGCGCCATTATGCGACGGCGGCGGTGCTTTACCATGCGGATGCGGAGTGGTCAGGCGCTGAGGCGATGCTGATTCAGAAGCCCATTAAGGCGCTGATGCAGGCGCAAATCGACTGCGATATTATTCCGTTTGATATTCTGGCTTCTGGAGCGTTCGCGGTGAAGGACGGCGAGCTGCTTGTGGCAAAGGAGGAATACCAGTGCCTCATTGTGCCTTATGCGGAAGCGCTGCCGGCAGTACTCATGGAGCAGCTTGCCGAGCTGGCAGAAGCAGGGCTGAAGGTACTGTTTGTAGATGGGCTGCCTGCCCGCACGATTGAGGGCGGCGGCGAAGCGGTGGAGCTTAAGCGCCTGAAAGCGCTGGAGCACGCAGCGATTGTTCCGCTTGCCGAGCTCGCGGCGACGCTTCGCTATGAAGGCATGTACGATATTGAGACGGCGGATGCCGCGCCGTATTTGCGTTATTACCATTATGGGCATCCAGACAGCGATGTATATTTCTTTTTCAACGAGCATCCTTATGAGACGGTGGATACGGATGTCAGCTTCCAGACCTCCGCTCGGATGATGATTTATAACGCCTTTGACAATCAGCTGAGCGAGGCAAGCGTAGAGCAGGCTGACGGCGTGAACCGCCTGAGGGTAAGGCTAAGCGCCTACGAGACTTTAATCGTGCTGTCGGGAGAAGCGCTGCCGCAACTGGCGGTACAGACGCTGCCCGATTGTACAGCATGTGTACCGGTAGAGCTGACTGGCGAATGGACGGTTGCAACCTCCGGTGCGCTGCAATATCCGGTATTTGAAAGCTACGGCAACCTGAGCGAGCTTGAAAATATCAATGCCCCGCACCTGCTGCCGGATTTCACCGGAACGATTCGCTATGAGCTTTCCTTCGATTGGAATGGCGAGGGCGAGCCGTTGTACTTGGATTTGGGTGCCGCGTTTGAGACAGCGGAGGCATCGGTAAATGGCGTGAAGCTGGGTACGGCGATTGCTCCGCCTTATCGCTTTGCAGCTGGCGCGAATGTTCAGCCGGGAACGAACCAGCTTGTCATTGAAGTGACCAATACGCTGGGCAAGCAGCAAAAGGATTTCTTCTCGCGCTTTATGCAGCAGGAGCCAGGCGGTTTAATTGGGCCCGTGCAGCTGCTTGTAAAGTCGAAGGACTAAGGACTAAGGACTAAGGGTTAATGACAAAGGTCTAAGGAAGCCGCTGAATTTATAAAGCTATTAAATCGAAGCGTGGTGAAAACGTTGGAGTAAGGCTCCTTTTTTCTCCGCGCTTCTATACGTAGACTGTTGAAATGGAAGGGGTTAGACATAATGCAGCAAATCCCTCATTTGGTGAGCGAGAATGGTACAGCCACCTTATACGTAAATGGTGAGCCGTACCTTGCGCTTGGCGGGGAAATACACAATTCCAGCGCTTCAAATCTGGCTTATATGCAGGAGAAGGTGTGGCCGGAAGTTCGCAAGCTGAATTTAAATACAATTATTGCCCCTGTATATTGGGAATTAATCGAGCCAGAGCAGGGAGTGTTTGATTTTTCGCTCGTAGAAGGTTTAATTGAGCAGGCCCGTGCGGAAAAAATTTGCTTAGTGCTGCTTTGGTTCGGCTTATGGAAAAATGGCAAGTCCAGCTACGTGCCGAGCTGGGTGAAACGAGACTATGCGACGTATTTCCGTGCCGCCTATGCCGATGGTTCGCCAACGGACACCATTTCTCCGCTGTGTGAAGCGGCGGTAACGGCTGATGCGGCAGCCTTCCAGCGTTTGATGGCGTTTCTTAAAGCGTTTGATGAGGGAAAGCACACCGTTATTATGATGCAGGTAGAAAACGAAATCGGCTTTCTAGGCAGTGATCGGGATTATTCAGCAGCGGCGAATGCTGTATTTGAAGCGGCAGTGCCTCAGCAGGTAGCTGACGCATATGGCGTACAGGGCAGCTGGGAGCAGGCTTTTGGAACGGATGCAGGCGAATGGTTCATGGCGTACCATTATGCGCTGGCAGTTGAACGAATTGCGAGCGCTGGCAGTGAGCCTTATCCGCTACCGATGTTCGTCAATGCATGGCTGGAGCAATATCCATGGCGTGCAGGCACGTATCCAAGCGGCGGGCCAGTTGCCAAGGTGATGAAAATGTGGAAGCTTGCAGCACCGACCCTATGCCTATATGCTCCTGATATTTATTTGTCCAGCTTTGCGGACGTTTGTAAGGAATACACGCAGGATGGCAACCCGCTGTTCATCCCTGAGGCGCGGCGAGACGTCTCGTCGGCGGCCAATGTGTTTTACGCCATGGGCCAGCATGATGCACTAGGATTTGCACCGTTTGGTATTGAGGGCTTTTTTCCTGAGGAAGCTGCAAGCGGCGGGCCTGATTTCAGCATTATGATGGCGTTGAATATTGATTTTTCCGGGTTTATCGTAAATGGAACAGGCCCGTACCTTGCGGCAAGCTATAAGCTGCTCGGCGGAATGCTGGGGCTGATTGGGCAAAATCGCGGAACGGGAAAAATGACCGGTTTTCTCCAGCAAAACGATGGCGGCTGTATACTCCCCTTCTCGCGCTACGATGTGAAGCTGTCCTACAAACGGGCAGCAGAAGGGACGCCTCCGGCAGGCGGGCTCGTCATTGAGCTGTCCGATGACCGGTTTATTTTCGCCGGGATCGGCTTTTCGGTGGAGCTGCTGCCTAAACAGGGTGAACGCGCGAAGGTCGGCTTGATCCGCGTGGAGGAAGGTGCATTCGAGCAAAATGAGTGGGTGCGGGGCAGAGTGCTGAACGGCGATGAGTCTGCGTATCGCATTGCGGTGGGCGATTACGCCTCTGCTCTTTATATTGAGGCTTACAAATACAAGTAATAGGCGCAGCTGTGCCTATGAATTGGGGCTTGGGGTTTGCATCTTACACCTTGCACAAAGCTAGACTTGGTGGACACAGCAGCGGCTATTTCATCCAAAACACGGGTTGTGGCACCGGCTGCGGACTCAGAAGCCGCTAATGTGCTGGAAATAGCCATTTTGACAGGAGAAAGACGGTCATAACGGATTTCCTGTCCGCGTGCGCCCTGAAAGCGGTTCAAAAGCCAAAATAGCGGAAACTCAGTCCTTCAAAAAAGAGGGGCGCTCCGAGTACCCCGAACGCCGCGAGTACCCCGAACACCCCGATGACCCCGAGCGCCGCGAGTACCCCGAACGCCCCGGGCTGCGTGGTCTCAGTAACAATTTCAAAAGTAGCCCCTCCTGGCTCTCGCAATGCGCGGTCCTGGAAGGGCTATTCGTCATCGATTAGCTGGTGCGCTGGACGAGTGGCGGACGATAAACTGCGTGTCGACGGCAATTTTGGTTTTGACCTCATGGTCCTGTTCAATGGCTTCAATCGCCAAATCAACGGCTAGATGGGCCATGCGTTCTTTTTCAACATGAACGGTCGTGAGCTCCGGTGAAACAATCCGCGCCTCCGAAATGTTGTCGAAGCCGACGACAGAGGTGTCCTCGGGAACGCGGAACCCAAGTTCGGTCAGCGTCTTGATGGCGCTGATCGCGATATAGTCGCATTCGCAGAAGAAGGCGGTCGGCAGTTGGCGTCCGGCAGCTTGATAGGCGGCGAGCTGATTTTTCAGCTCCTCCTGGAATGAGGTTATCGTCGGGGCTACGGAGAAAATATCATTCTCGTCGATTGACAGTCCCCGCTCCTCTAAAGCGGACATAAACCCTTTGCGCCGATCATCAAAATTACTGATCCGCACATTGGAGGCCAAATAGCCGATATGCTCATGGCCAAGCTCGCATAGATGCTCGCCCGCCTGATAACCGCCCATCACATTGTTAATCGTAATGAAATGGACGGGAAGCGTTTCAAAGCATGTATCGAGCACAACGAGCTGTGCCGGCAAGCTTTCAGCCAAGCTTGCAATTTGCCCCCTATCAAGGTTCGTGCCGAGCAAAATGACGCCATCACTGCGGATATCCTCCGCCAAGGCATGGCTGTCACTGGAAAAAGCGTTGACGTCAATCGACGTAAACAGCAGCGAATACCCCTTGGCGCGGCAGCGCACCTCTATATAATGAATGAGCTCGCGGAAAAAAGGCTGTTGATAATATTGTTCCAATACGATGCCAGAGTTGGCTAGAACGAGAAAGGTCAGCGATTTGCTGGCGGCTTCCGGCTGGGCGGCACGCGTTTTAGGCAGATAACCATTGTCCTTCGCAACCTGTAAAATACGCTCGCGGGTTTCTTGTCCAATGCCCGGCTTGCCGCTGAAGGCAAGCGAAACAGCTGATTTAGATACGCCAGCAAGAGCAGCGATGTCTTCCATTTTCACAATAAGTGATTCTCCCTTCGAGCTTGTAGCCGATTGTTTAGTAAGTTTAGTGTATATCCAGCAGACATTAAAAGCAATGGACAATGCTAGTTTAGCTAAATAATTTAGTTAATATACTAAATTAAAGCGTTTTATTTATATAAACTTATTGACTTGATGCCGTTTTACTGCTAAATTAGGGGTAAGAATGCAGGAATAGTCCATCAATAGTTTAGTATTTAGTTTAGTTCGTTCGACTAAACTTATAATAGCCAAAAGCAGAAGCCAATAGGAGGACGCGAAGATGATTTTTAGCGAAGAAACGAAGATCGGATATATTTGGGCAAGCCCGGAGGGGCGGAAGGTATTGTTGAAGCATGCTCCTGAGCTTGCGGATTCGCCTTATCTTTCTTTTATTAAAATGAATACGCTGCCACGCTTCGCAACCTCAAACCAAGCCTTAATGCGCTCGCCGGAATGGGTAGCAGAGGTGCTGGGCGAGCTCTCTGGCATTGAATATGTAATTGAAGATGAAACGGAGCAGAAGGCTGCTTCTGCTTTAGACAATGAGAGCAATGAAGGTTCAGCAGCACAGCTTTCGGCAGGAGTAACGTTAGAGGCACAGGCTGAAGCTGAGGGATCAGCGAAGCTGCTTGCGCAGGGTGAAGTTGCGCGCTGGGACGTTTATGAGCTGGAGCTGCATGGCCCCGCTCATGGCAACCCTTTCACGGACGCGGCGATCAGCGCCGTGTTCAGCCAAGGAGAGCGAAGCCTCTCCGCCCAAGGCTTCTATGATGGCGACGGCATCTACCGCGTGCGCTTTATGCCCGATGCCGAAGGCGAGTGGCACTATCGCACGAGCAGCAGCGTCGGCGCCATGAACGGCATTACGGGCAGCTTTGCCTGCCGCAGCGCCGAAGCTGGAAACAACGGTCCGGTTCGGGTAGCGGACACGTTTCATTTTGCCTACGAGGACGGCAGCCGTTATTTGCCTGTAGGAACCACCTGCTATGCGTGGACGCATCAGGGGCAGGAGCTGGAGGAGCAGACGCTTGCGACGCTCGCGCAGACGCCTTTCAACAAGCTGCGGATGTGCGTGTTCCCCAAGGCTTACCTCTTTAATGAAAATGAACCGCCGCTTTATCCGTTTGAGCGCTCGGCAGATGGACAATGGGATTTCACGCGCTTTGATCCCGCGTACTTCCGCCATTTGGAGCAGCGGATCGCCGAGTTAGGCAGGCTGGGCATTGAGGCGGACTTGATTTTATTCCATGCCTACGATCGTTGGGGCTTCTCGGAAATGCCGAAGTCGGCGGATGACCGCTACCTGCGCTACATTACAGCACGTCTGGCCGCATACCGCAACGTCTGGTGGTCGCTTGCCAACGAATATGACCTGATGTGGGCGAAGGAGGAGTCGGATTGGGAGCGTTTTGCCCAGATCGTCACGGATAATGACCCTTACGGTCATCTCATCTCCATTCACAATTGCTTCGGCTTTTATGACTATACCCGCTCTTGGATCACCCATTGCAGCGTTCAGCGGGTGGATGTTTACCGGACAGCGGAGAACACCGACCAGTGGCGCAAGGACTGGAACAAGCCGATTGTCATTGACGAATGTGCTTATGAAGGCGACATCGATATGGGCTGGGGCAATATTTCAGGTGAGGAAATGGTGCGCCGCTTCTGGGAAGGTGCGATTCGCGGCGGTTATGTCGGTCATGGGGAGACGTATTTGCACCCCGAGGACATTTTGTGGTGGTCGAAGGGCGGCAAGCTGCATGGCACAAGCCCAGAGCGCATTGCTTTTCTGAGAAAAGTGCTGGAGGAAGGGCCGGAGCAGGGCTTAAATCCATTGCGGTCTGAGTGGGACGCTCCATCGGCTGGCATTGCCGATACGTATTATTTGTTTTATTACGGCTTCAATCAGCCGCGCTACCGGAATTTTACGATGAAGCCGGGCATTGCGTATGAGGTGGAAGTACTGGATACGTGGAACATGACGGTGACCAAGCAGACTGGTACCTATGAAGGAACGTTCCGCATTGAGCTGCCGGGCAAGCCTTACATGGCGATTCAAATGCGGCGCGCCAATGCGTCTGCATAATAGCTTAACAGCTTGGCCTAATCGATCATTATGAGTCAATAAGGGGGAGTCAGTGGTGAAAAAGTTGAAGCTCGGCTACGCGCCGACAAGACGGTTTGTTTTTAGTGCAGAGGATGCGTTTCGGTATAAGGTGCTCATTAAGGAAAAAATCGAAAGCTTCGGCATGGATATAGACATTGTCGATCTTGAGGGTCTCAACAGCGAGGGGCTGCTCTATGATGATCATATTAATGCAGACGAGATTGCGGAGCATTTTCGGCGTGAAAATGTCGATGCGGTTTTTTTCCCGCATTGCAACTTCGGTACCGAAGACACCGTTGCCCGTGTAGGCAAGGCGCTCGGCAAGCCGGTGCTGCTGTGGGGCCCGCGCGATGAGTCGCCGCTCGAAGACGGCATGCGGCTGCGCGATACGCAGTGCGGATTATTCGCTTCCGGCAAGGTGCTGCGCCGCTTCAACGTTCCATTCACCTATGTCACGAACACAAGGGTCGATGATCCGGTGTTCGAGCGCGGCTTCACGAATTTTATCGCCGCGGCGAATGTCGTTCGTAAATTCCGTTCTTTAAGAATTTTGCAAATCGGGCCGCGCCCGGCTTCCTTTTGGACGATGATGTGCAATGAAGGCGAGCTGCTTGAGCGGTTCGGCATTGAAATTCATCCGATTACGCTAGTCGATATTCAGCGCGCCTCGCAGCGCATTGAGAAAGGCAGCAGCTCTGAGCTGGCGCAAGCGATTGACTACATTAAAGCTAAGCTCGACTGGTCGGAAGTGACGGAAGCCGATGTGCGCCGCATTGCTGCGCTTAAGGTAGCGATGAAGCAATATGCCATGCAGACAGGCAGCACAGCAATTGCGATCCAATGCTGGTCGTCGCTGCAGGATGCGATGGGCATTATGCCATGCCTCGCTAATGCGATCCTCACCGATGAGCAAATTCCAGTTACCTGTGAGACAGATATTCACGGTGCGATTACGTCAGTCATGGTGCAGGCGGCGACGATGAATCAGCATCCAACCTTCTTCGCGGATTTGACCGTACGCCATCCGGAAAACGCCAACGGCGAGCTGCTCTTCCATTGTGGCAACTTCCCGGTCTCCTTGTCTGTTGAGAACAAGCCGCGGCTGCGCAAGCATTTTCTGTTCGACGACCATGCACCGGGTACACATGAAGGTGAAATTAAAGGCGGAGGCATGACGCTGGCCCGCTTCGACGGCGACCACGGCGAATACCAGCTGTTTTTAGGCAAAGCCCGCGGCATTCAAGGACCGTACACACGCGGCTCGTATGTATGGGTTGAGGTCAATGATTGGCCGTTGTGGGAAGAGAAGCTGGTCAAAGGTCCTTATGTTCACCACTCCGTTGGCATTCACGCCAATGCGATTCCGGCGCTGTATGAAGCGTGTCAATATATTCCTGGCTTGAAGCCAGATGCAGTTGATCCGACAGAGCGGGAAATTCAGGCATGGCTGCGCGGCTCGGGCTTGTAATCGGAATAGAGGACAACGCTTAAGGAAAACAACGAGGAGGGCTAACGATGGGGAGCAATGCAAGCTTGAGCAGCACGGAGCTCAGAAGCAAGGCGGCACAAATACGGATGGATTTGCTGCGCATGATCCATGGCGCGAAAACAGGACATACGGGCGGCTCATTGAGCAATACGGATATTTTAACGGCCTTATATTATAAAATTATGACGATTGATCCGGCTCGGCCAAAATGGCAGGAGCGCGACCGCTTTATTGCAAGCAAAGGGCACTCAGTAGAATCATTATGGTGCATATTGGCCGACCGCGGCTTTTTCCCGAAGGAGGAGCTTGCGACGTTCAGCCAGTTTGGAACGAGGCTCATCGGGCATCCGAACAATAAAGTGCCAGGCATTGAGATGAATACGGGGGCGCTTGGGCACGGACTGGCGATATCGGTGGGCATGGCGCTTGCCGCGAAGAAGGATGCGAGGGCGAGCCGCGTATTTTGCTTGATGGGCGACGGCGAGCAAGCTGAGGGCTCCGTTTGGGAAGCGGCGATGGCTGGCGCTCATTACAAGCTCGACAATTTGGTCGGCATTATCGACCGCAACCGGCTGCAAATTAGCGGCTCGACGGAAGAGGTCATGGGACTGGAGCCATTGGAGGAAAAATGGGCGGCCTTCGGCTGGCATGTCGTTTCCATCGATGGCAATGATATCGACGCGCTTGTAGAAGCTTTCGAAGCTGCTCCTGCTATAGCAGGCAAACCGACGCTCGTTATGGCGAATACGGTGAAGGGCAAGGGAGTGTCTTTTGCTGAAAATGTTCCGCATTGGCATCACCATGTGCCTAGTGACGAGGAGCTGGCGAAGGCGCTTGCCGAGCTTGAAGCCGTCATCAGCAGCTACACACAGGAAGGGCAGGTGCAATAAGCGATGGCGAATAAAATACCGAATCGGCAAGTCATTTGCGAGACGCTGGTAACACTGGCGCAGGAGGATAAAGATATTATGGTGCTGGCGAGCGACTCGCGCGGCTCTGCGGCAATGGCGCCTTTCGCGAATGCTTATCCCGAGCAGTTTGTAGAGGTCGGCATCGCGGAGCAAAATATAGTCGGCATCTCGGCAGGCCTTGCCCATAGCGGCAAAAAGCCATTCGTAACGTCACCGGCCTGCTTCCTGAGCATGCGCAGCATTGAGCAAATTAAAGTCGATGTCGCTTATTCCGGCACGAATGTGAAGCTGGTTGGCATTAGCGGCGGCGTCAGCTACGGCGCACTCGGCATGTCGCACCATTCGGTGCAGGATATCGCCGTGGCGCGGGCGATTCCGGGGCTGGCGATTATTTTGCCAGCGGATCGCCATGAGACGAAGCGGATGACCGAAGCACTTGTTCAGCATGAGGGTGGCGTGTACGTCCGTATCGGCCGCAATCCGGTTGAAGACAGCTACGAGTCGGATGACTATGAATTTGTTATCGGCAAGGCCGTGACGATGCGCGAAGGCACGGATATTACGATTATTGCGACGGGAGAAACGGTAAGAATCGCTTTGGATGCGCAGGCGGAGCTGGCGGAAGCGGGCGTGTCGGCACGCGTGCTGAACATGCATACGATTAAGCCGCTTGACGAGGAAGCCATCGTGTGTGCTGCACAGGAAACAGGCGGGATCATTACCGTTGAGGAGCACAGCATTCATGGCGGTCTTGGTGCAGCGGTTGCTGAGGTGGTTGTGCAGCAGCATCCGGTGCCGATGCGGATTTTGGGCATTCCCGATGAGCCGGCAATTGCGGGCAAAACATCAGAAGTGTTTGAGCATTATGGCATTAGCAGCAGCAATATAAAAGCGATTGCTTTAGGCATGCTGGGAAAGTAGAGGGCATCGGCGATGGACAAAAGCTATCTGCTGACGATTGACCAAAGCACCTCCGGCACAAAGGCGCTCGTTATTAATCATGCGGGCGAGGTTGTGTCGCGCAGCTCTGCAGAGCATACGCAGTATTATCCGCAAGCAGGCTGGGTGGAGCATGATCCGCTGGAAATTTATGAGCAGGTGAAGCAGGCAGCGAAGGAAGCACTGCGAGCAGCAGGCATAGCAGCGAGCGAGCTTGTGGCACTTACCATTACGAATCAGCGGGAGACTGCTGTGATGTGGGATAAGGAGACGGGGCAGCCTGTTTATCGCGCCATCGTCTGGCAGTGCCAGCGAACCGCAGAACGCTGTGATGCGCTAAAGGCGGACGGTTTGGAGCCGTTGGTGCAGGCGAAGACAGGCCTGCTGCTTGATCCGTATTTCTCGGCGGCAAAATGGGGCTGGCTGCTGGAGCATGCCGCTGGCGCCAAAGAGCTGCTCGCAGCAGGCAGGCTGCTCGTTGGTACGATCGACAGCTGGCTGCTGTGGAAGCTGACGGGCGGGGAAGTGCATGCGACCGACTATACGAATGCGAGTCGGACTTCATTGTTCAATATCCACACGCTCCAATGGGATGTGGAATTATGCGAGCTGTTCGGCATTCCGCCAGCTGTGCTGCCCGAGGTGAAATGCTCGGATGAGCGGTTCGGTTATACGAACGACTCGGATTTATTCGTTGAGCGAGTTCCGATTACGGGCATCGTAGGGGATTCACAGGCTGCGCTGTACGGACAGCTGTGCCTGGAGCCGGGCACTGCGAAGGCGACCTATGGCACCGGAACATCGGTGCTGATGAATGTGGGCAGCAAGCCGGTCGCTTCCGGCAATGGGCTGGTGCTCGCCATTGCCTGGGGGCTCAGCGGCAAAATGACCTATGCGCTGGAAGCGGTTATTCGCACCTCCGGCGACAGCATGCGCTGGGTGCGGGATAATCTGGGGCTGTTCAGCTCGTTTAGCGAGCTTGCGCAGCTGCTTGAGGAGACGCCGGATAATGACGGCGTCTATCTTGTCCCAGCCTTCGTCGGGCTGGGAGCGCCTTATTGGAAGCCGCATGCCCGGGCGGCGATTACCGGCATGAGCCGGGGAACGGGCAAGGCGCATATTGTGCGCGCCGCCTTGGAGAGCATCGCGTATCAGGTGCGCGATGCGGCCGAGCTGATGCAGGCGGAGACCGGCATCGCCTTGAAAGGTTTGCGAGCCGATGGCGGAGCATCGGACAATGCCGTTCTGATGCAGTTTCAGGCGGACATGCTCGGGCAAGCTGTCTCGAAATCCGATGTAGCAGAGCTTTCCGCTATGGGCTCCGCCTATATGGGCGGCGTAGGTGCAGGCTTTTGGGAGAATGAGGAGCAATTGGTTCAGCTATTGGGCGCTAAGGCGAGCGCTTATCGCTCGTATTTGCCTGCGATGAAGCAGGAGGAGAGTGACCGCTTGTACAAAGGCTGGAAGCAAGCGGTTGCCTCTGTATTGCATGAAGGCTAGATATAAAGTCAACATTTAGATGACTTTCACATGACTAGAGGCAATGATGCGTGTTATAATACGATTAGAAAATGCGTACAATGCAAAGAGAGCCGTGCTGGTAACACGACTCTCCGCGCAATAGCCGCTTTTAAGGGCGGTAGGCTTCAGTATAGGATGACGATAGATAGACCGCTACCTTTGACCGAGGGCGGTCTATTTGTTTTTATTGAACAGTAGTGCTATTAGCGCCACGAGAAGCGTACCAAAGGTAAGCATAAGCATGAGTGCTTCAAATACT
This sequence comes from Paenibacillus sp. FSL H8-0537, assembly GCF_038051995.1. Taxonomy (NCBI): domain Bacteria; kingdom Bacillati; phylum Bacillota; class Bacilli; order Caryophanales; family Paenibacillaceae; genus Paenibacillus; species Paenibacillus sp. FSL H8-0537. Next base: position 1,096,562 of record NZ_CP150290.1, read on the forward strand.
GTCACAAGGCATCCCTCCCTTCTATCGAGAGGTAGCCGACCGCCCTTGTAAGCCTTTTCTATTACTTTGCGATTATACCATGGCAAAGGTTTGAATGGATAGATATGTATATTTAGAATGAGCTTCAGCTGCGCAAAATATGCAACATTGACGCTAATACAAGCTTTAAGGTATAAAAAGAATGTAAACGTTTTTATGCTCACATCGAGAGGGGAATTACTTTTATGACATTGGAAATTGGCTTGCAGTTGTTTTCTGCCAAAACCGAATTTGCACGTGATCGCGCTGGCACTTTGAATAAAATTGCGGAAATTGGCTACCGAAACATCGAAATTCCACTCGATTTTACAGGCCAGGATTTGTTCAAGCTCGGCGATCTCAAGGCTGCTGATTTGAAGCAGCTTGTAGATCAAGCGGGCCTGAACGTAATCGCCACTCATATTTTCGTCTCGGACGATGCCCAAATCGCTGATGTCATTGCCTTCAATAAAGAGCTGGGCTGTACGAAAACGATTATTCCGATATCATTTTTCACCAATTACGAGGATGTCCTTGCATTCAGCGAGAAGCTGAACCGCTACGGCAGCCAAATGCGCGAGCAGGGCATCAGCCTGCTTTATCATAACCATTTCCATGAGTTCCAGAAGTTCAATGGTAGCTATGCGCTCGATATTATTTTGGAGCATACCTCTCCTGAAAATGTTGGGTTTGAGCTTGATACCTATTGGGCGCTGCGTGGCGGCGTTGATGTTGTAAGCTATATCGAGAAGCTGGGCAGCCGCTGCGAATTTATTCATCAGAAGGATTTGCCGGCGAGCGTTAATCCGGTTAACCTTTTTGAAACGCTTGATGAGAACGAGCCCGTTACGATGGGAACATTTATGTCGATTGGAAGCCCAGATGCGTTCACTGAAATTGGAGAAGGCACGATTGATATTGCGGGCATTTTGCAGGCGACCCAGAAGCATACAAGCACTAAATACATTATTGTAGAGCAGGACGCAACAAATAAAGGCGAGCTGGAAAGCATTGAAATTAGCTATAAAGCTTTGACTAAGCTGTTGGCTGAGCTGTAGAACGCAGCTATCATTAACGGCATCTATTATAGTTAAAATAGTAAGAGCCGAGATCTGTATTGCAGATTTCGGCTCTTTTTTGATTTTGCCCAAGTGAAGCGCCACATGTCACAAAACCAAATAGGCTAAAGCATTGACTAATTTCGCAAAAAGATTTATAGTGATAAATAGTTTAGTAATGAAATATTTATTAATTGCGCTTTATGATAAAGCGCTGGAATGATTGGACGATGAACGCAAATAGGGAAGGGGTGAATACATGCCAAGCAAGGAAGACGTTGTCGAGCTCTCCACCATGTTCAAATTGATCATGAAAAATGCGAATTCAGAGTGGAACAAGCGGATGCAAGGGAATATGTCATTGTCCCAGTTCAAGCTGCTTTATTGGCTCAAACAAGATGGACAGCAAAGAGTATCCGATCTGGCAGAGAAAATGTGCATTTCCGCTGCTGCCATAACGGGATTGGCTGATAAGCTATCTGCGGAAGGCAATATTGATCGAGTTAGGGATGAGGAAGATCGCCGCGTCGTATACATCGATATTACTGAGAAAGGGAAAGCTACTCTCGACCAAATATCGGATGATCAAAAAGAGACGCTCGGCATGATGTTAAACTGTCTGGCACCTGAGGACATCGCACATTTAAAACGGATTTTCAAAAAGCTAAACGATCATATGCATAATTAATTCATACCGAATGAGGGGAAGAGATTTAACCTATGGAACATTTATCACAAAAAAGAAAGCTGACCATTATGGTTGCGATTATGTTCGCTATGTTTTTTGCAGCGATCAACCAAACCATCGTCAGTACGGCGATGCCAAGAATTATTGCGGAGCTGCACGGAATGGAGCTGTACACATGGTCGATTTCGATCTACATGCTCACTTCAACCATCGCGACGGTACTTGTCGGCAAGCTGTCGGATATTTACGGACGTAAGCCTTTTATATTGGCCGGTATTTTATTTTTTATCATCGGCGCTTTTCTTGCAGGAACATCGACTGACGTTTACCAAATGATTTTCTACCGTGCGATTCAAGGTGTGGGCGCAGGTATAATTATGGCAACGGCCTTTACCGCAGTAGGCGACTTATTCCCGCCACGGGAGCGCGGCAAATGGACCGGAATTATGACAGCCGTTTTTGGCTTTTCCAGCGTTATTGGTCCAACATTTGGTGGTTATATTGTTGACCACATGGCATGGCACTGGGTATTCTGGATTTTCCTTCCGATCGGCATTATCGCCTTCATTATGATTTTGACGCTGTTTCCGAAGACGGAACGCAAGCAATCCGAGTCGATTGACTACTTGGGCTCGCTGTTTCTGACGACCACGCTTGTGCCATTGCTGCTTGCTTTTACATGGGCAGGTACGAAATATGCGTGGGGCTCTGCCCAAACGATTGGCCTATTCGCGGCAACGCTCGTATCGGCACTGATTTTTGTATTCGTCGAATCCAAGGCGAAAAGCCCGGTGCTGCCGCTTCATTTTTTCAAAAATGGGATTGTAACGCTCTCTAATGTAATTGGCTTCCTGATGAACTTCGGGATGATGGGCGCTTTGATTTACCTCAGCTTCTTCGTGCAAGGCGTGCTGGCGATTTCGCCAACCTATGCTGGATATGTCACGATGCCAATGTCGATTGGTATGGTTATTACGAGCGCGATTGGCGGTCAATTGATCAGCAAATCGGGCAAATACAAAAAATTCGCCTTAATCGGCATGCCGCTTATGGTGGCTGGCATGGTGCTGATGGTGTTTATGAACAGCGTATGGATGGCAGTTCTGGCGATGATCGTTTTTGGCCTAGGTCTCGGCCTTGGGATGCCGGTATTCTCGCTGGCTATTCAAAATGCGGTTCCATTCAAGGAGCTTGGCGCCGTAACGGCGGCCATGCAGCTGTTCCGTAATATGGGCGGTACCATCGGTATTGCTGTAATGGGAACCGTGCTTTCAACCAGCTTGAAAAACAATCTGACCGAGCTTGCCCAGTCGGGAGACGCTGTTGACCTCAGCAAGCTTGATCCGAAAGTGGCCCAAGAGTTCGCCGTATTTGCGAATCCGCAAATGCTGACGAACCAGCCAGAGCTGGAAAAGCTGCACCAAAGCTTGCCGGCCGACCTTCAACCGTTGTTTACAAAAATGGTGGAAATGCTTCGCGAAGCGCTCGCTTCGTCGCTTTCAACCGTGTTTCTTGCAGGCACGCTAATTTTGGTCGGTGCGGTCATTTTGACCTTCTTCCTGAAAGAAATTCCGCTCCGCACGTCGAATGCAGCACCACAGCCAGCAAACACGGATGCAGCAGCGGATACAGATACGGATGCAGGCAGCAAGCTGCGCGGCAAGCTTGTCAGTCAGCCGACAGAGTAATCCGTTATCGATTATCATTCATTAAGCGAAAGCCAGTGTGCTTCGCAGATTAAAAGCCATCCCCAAGTGCAGCATCGGAAGCAGTCTTACCGATGAGCGCGAGGGGATGGCTTTTTTATGATAAAATAGCTGTATTTCCTGCCTGTTTAGATAGAATTGAATGGAGGACAGCTCATGGAACGGAAACGAGAAGCAGAGGTCGTAGCACTGCCGCTTTTCCAGGTCGTAGGCTTTAAAGTAGAAGCGAGCGTTCAAGAGTTTGAGTCGGGATTTGGAAAGAAGACCTATCATTCTTTAGTAGAAAGAAAAGCAGAAATTTTGCATAGGAAAAATGACCATATTCTTTTAATTCAAATTTATCCGATGACTGCTGATTTTAATCCCCAGACAGATCGGTTCACAAATATCATTTGCTGCGAAGTAAGCGAGCTCGGCGATGTGCCGCTGCATATGATGAGTCATACGGTGGCTGAAAGCAAGTATGCGGCCTACACGCATATCGGGCCTGAATCGGAGCTTAGCCGCTCGTATAATTATCTTTATGGCGAGTGGATGGAAGAAACGGGACATGTGCCGCAGCATTATGATTTCGAAGTTTGGGATGAGCGATATGAACCCGAAAGCACAGAAAATGAGATTGATATATTTGTGGCGTTGAAGCAATAGCCGAGGTAAGACAATCGAATGTTTTAACGAACGATGGACATAACAAAAAGCGAAAGCCCTCCCGCAGCGGAGGGCTTTTTTGGCAAGGTAGCAACGCTGCTACACCAGCTTGCGGACGGTGAAATTTTGCTGCAGGACGTACCAATTTTGGGGAAAGGGTACGCCAAGCACCCAGTAGCTTACTCCTCTGAGCTTATAATCCTTCACAATATTGAATTTGGCTTGTACGCTGCGGGCGTCCTCATACCAGACCTCATGCTGCGCGCCTTGTTCATCATAGTAAGTATAATGAGGCGATTCGGCTATCGGATCATATTGAATCGTTGCGCCATATTTAGCGGCCCGAGCGACGGCTTGGGGCGGATTGACTGTCGGCGCCCACTTGCCGCCTTTTACGTACGGCAGCGTCCAGTCATAGCCATAGAGCGGCATGCCCATGACAATTTTGGAGGCGGGGATGACGGATAGCGCATAATTCAGCACCTTAACGACTTCGTTGAGTGGAGCGACAGCGAGCGGAGGTCCGCCAGACCAGCCCCATTCATACGTCATCAAAATAACAAAATCGACAATCCGTCCATGGGCGGCATAATCATGCCCCTCGTATAACGTGCCTTTCTGCTCCGCGCTTTGCTTCGGGGCAAGACAAGTAGATACGAGCAGATGATAGGGATGCAGCGTATCCACCAGCTTTTGCAAAAAAGCATTATACGCTTCACGATCTGCCGCCCGCACATATTCAAAATCCACATTCAGCGCCATGTAGCGCTTCTGCTGCATCACGGACAAGACGCTTGCAATGACCGCGCTTTGAATCGCGGCATCTGTCAGCACAGCATGGGCAATATCGCTGCTGAAGGTGCCGTTCTCGAAATTGGTCAGCACCATCATTGGTGCTGCTTTCTCTTGAAACGCCGCTTCAATTATAGCGCTGTCGTCAATTGGCACAAGCGTGCCGTCCAACTGGACACGATAGCTGAATGGGCTCAGATAAGTAAGGTTGGCGCCAATTTCATGGACGAGCGCTACGCCGTTTGCGCCGAATTTTTCCGTATAGCCGTTCACTTCTATGATAGGCTTCTCCGGCTGCGGTATGACGAGCACTTGGCCTGCCTTAATGAGGGCAGGGTTTTTGAGCTCGTTTGCGCGCATGAGTTGTTCGATTGTAACGCCGTATTTCAGGCCGATGGACCATAGGCTTTCTCCCGGAAGCACCTTATGATTGCCAGCCTCCAAAGGAATAATGATTGCCTGGCCAATGACGAGTGGAACATCAGCGGATATGCCATTTGCTGTAGCGATAGCATCCGTGCTGACGCCGAAGCGCTGTCCGAGCTGCCACAGCGTATCGCCTTTTTTAACCGTATGGATATGCATTTCGCGATAAAACCTCCCCCAAGCAAAAGTTCTTTATCTACTTATATTCGACCGTTCTATGAAAAAAGACTTCGGTTTCACTTTTCCTTCTTTGTGTATGTGGGGTTGCTTCTGCTCTTCTGTTCTTCAGCTCTTCAGCTCTTCTGCTCTTCTGCTCTTCATCTGTTTTAAAAAAGGCCCCCAAAATAAAAATGGGGGCCTAAAAGCGGCATTGTAGCTTTTTTGTTTTGGTTTGTTTTAAAAGTGTGGTGAAGAGGGGCGGAGTGGAATGAAAAGCTTGAACTGGAGAAGCGCAGCGTTCGCTTTTACCGTTGGATTTCCCCCTATGGGGGCTAATTCACAGAAATCCAACGGTAATGGCGATCGGAAGTCAAGCTTTTCATGCAACGCAGCCACCTTTCACCATAGCTTTTACGACGATAACCGAATCGAAAAGCGGTTATCGACTGGGGACAACAAATTAACGATCACGCTTTGACAGCCAGCGGGGTGGCTATCGTCGCGAACGGAAGGCATCCAATGCTCGAATGCGCCGGACGTCAGCTCAATTGCCGAGCCATCTGACGTTTCATAGCGGCAGGAGCCCTGCTTCAAGAAATAGTTGCTGCTGCCGGCAATGGCTTCGAGACCTTCACCGCTAAGCTTGCCATCCTTGGCAAAAACAAACGTCAGCTGCGTCATTACATCTTCTTGCAGCTTATCGGAATGCAGGCGAATATCCCAGCCGTCTGCCGTTTGCGTAAGCTCCGATTCGATAAAATGCTCCTGCAAATGGGTTCTTTCCCGCTCTCCATGGGGAAGCAGGTACCAAGGGGCGTCCGCTGTTACACCGTCCGCTTCCAGCTTCGGAAGCAAATGGCTAGGAATGGGCCCATTATAGCCTTTATACATGCGTTTGCCGAGCTTATAATGTCCGTCTTCCGCTTGAAACTGGTCGAAGCTGACGACGCCGGGTGTAAAGGCAGTCGACACTTTAACCGCAAGCAGGCTCGCTGAGCCATGTCGGAGCGAGAAGAAGGATGGCGCACTCGTCATAACCGTTGCGCTTGTCTGTCCATCACGGACACGAACGAGCGGCGCGCCGAAGGCGGTATGCGCGGAGCTGTGCGTAATGTGAAGCTGATGCCCCTGCTTTTTCATCTCCTGCAAATCTTCATGAATCGGGTGCTGACCGTTGATGATTTTTACATATCGATCAGACAGCGCAGCCCGCTCTAAATGGCTGATGTCCATTTGCTCCGGATAGAGCAGATAGCCAATGAGCGGATGGTCTGTCACCGAGAAGAACTGTTTAAAGAAAGGACCCGCATAATCGGACAAGGCGGCAAACAGCGGATCACGGTCATACGATGCCATCAAGCGGTAGGGGAGAAAATAGCCGGACATATCCGATGGCTGTCCATAATCCTGCCTGCCAGAATAGTCCGTTACAACCTCGCCGGAAGGGTGAACCAAATATTGCATCATTCGCAAATTGCTGCGTACACTTTCCAGCAGCTCAGGGCGATCAAGCGACAGCGCTGTATGATACAGGGCAATATCGCTGACAGCATTGTAGATGCCATTGCTGCGCTCGGTCCATTCGCCATCGGCAGTAATATCAATGCCTTCTGCAAGCCATGCATTCGCACGAGCCACAAGCGCCGGATCAGGGAAGGACTTGTTCAGCAGTCCTAAGGCTGCTGTTAGAATCCAGCGGTGATTTGGCGTATGGCAGCCGCCCTCAAGCATGGCTGGCGTTGCCCGCTTCAGAAACAGCGCAAGCAGGGAAACAGCCTTTTCAAAAGCGGGATATTCCACACTTTGCTGCTCCAGTAGCTCATAAAGCTGCGCAAAACCAATCACGACAAAGCCGGTATCCGGCGGCGAGTGGTAGTTGGTTGAGCCAAGCGTAATCGTTCCGTCGCTATGCTGGCGGTTCAGCATATATTGCAGCGCAAGCTCAAGGCTGGCAAGCAGCTGCTTGTCGCGATAAAACGCCGATTCCGGACTGCACAAGGCAGCAGTCCACTTTGCGATGACAGCGCCTGTTCCGACATGGCTCGGATGAGGCAGGCCTGTAAATGAGTCTATAATGCCTCCGACATTTCGGCTTTCGGAGTCTTTAATTTGAAGGCCAAGAGATTGGGTGACAAGCTGATCATTTAATTGCACCAAGCGCTGATAGATGGAGTCCATGTTGTTGCTCCTTTTTAGGTTTGTGGTTTTTTTGAATGAGGAAAACCCTCGTCATCATTAGAAGTTAACCGCTTTACCTGGCGAGACTGCCCTTCGGATTTGATTCTCGTACAGTTTACCATATTTCTCGCTATTTAGTCGTAGTCTCTTTGTCATATTTTCGCTGGCTTATATATATCCAGCTCATTAAGCATCTACGTGCCGCCAATACCAACCAATGGTCTACTATCCTATATTACAGATGGGAATGTAAAAGAGACGTGTTTACACCAAAGTTTTGGAATATGTGGTTCATAACTGATACAGATAGCAAATTCCGTATCACATAAATGTCGAAATAGAGGGAGAATTATGAATTAAAACACCAATTTTATAAATAGGTTAATTTTCCTATTTTTAATGATTGTTAACAGTCATTTGAATCGGAAAGTCGTTAAATAGGACTAATTCCACCCTCCCTAACTCTCCTTTTAATTATTCACAAAATAAATGCAGGTATAATGCCTTAATTAAAGTAATTTAAAGGTAATGAAAATTTCAATTAATTTATATTTAAAATCGGTGATTTTGAAATTAATCTCATTAGTACAGGAAGTAATTTATTGTATTGAAATTTTCAAAGAATTGGGTGTATAATAAAAACGAAAATTATGTTGGAAATTATCGAAAAATGTAATGAACTAAAAGAGGGTTTTATGAGAAAAAGTGTTTTTAATTGATCTCATAAAATTTAATGAATCGATAAAAATAATTATAATAATCGTATATTAACATTAATAAATATGATTTTTATTTTATTCCCAATAAAAAAATCTGATAAATGGTGGTAAATAATATGGATGTAAAAAATGATAATGACACGCAAATTCAAAGAACACCTAGAATTATGCCTTATTACCCAGAAGGTGAGCTAGTTCTTCAGGATCCTGCAAAACCACTGGGCAAGCCAACATTTGCATGGCTTACGATTTTAGTTCCTCCGCTTGCGATGCTTGTTGTTGCTATATTTATGTCAACTCTAACTAAATCACATATTATGTTAATTTCTACAATTGGAATGACGACTGTGACGGTAGTTGTATCCATACTAAATTACAGATCAACAGTTAAGAAGCATGAAGAGCAAACGAAAAAGCAGGAGAAGAAGTACCTCGATTATCTATTTAATATCCGTTATGAATTGTTGGAAGCATCTAATCAGCAACGGGAAGCACTCCGCGTTATATCTCCCTCGATAGATGAATGTATCTCCATTGTTAGACAAAGACAGAAGCAATTGTGGGAACGAACGGCAATGGAGACGGACTTTTTAACGATAAGAATAGGGAATGGGATGCAGCCCTTAGCTCTTAATCCTACATACACGTCTAATACAAAAGCGGTAGATGAAGATAACCCATTAGAAAAAATAGCGAGTACCATTTGTGAAGAATTGGCCTTTGTTCAGGATGTGCCCGTGCAAATTCCTTTACAGTCGATTAGCACATTGGGGCTCTTCGGGAAAAGGGCAGAAGTTAGCGAGTTTTTGAATGCTATGCTTGTACACTTGACTACTCATCACGGTTTCGATGATGTCAAAATTGTAGGTCTGTTTGATCAGGCTGAGATGGAGATGTGGGGATGGACAAAGTGGCTGCCGCACACTTGGGATAAAGATCGTGAAATTCGTTTTTTAGCTAGCAATGAGTATGAAGCTTCTATCCTTGCAGACGTTCTATTACCCGAAATGAAGAGGCGGGAAGAGGACAAGCCCTCCTATGGAACAAAGACGATTAAGCTGCCGCACTACGTTTTTCTCATGCTTGCTCCCACATTGTGGGAAGATTCCGATCTAATGAAATATATCGTTTCAAACAATGATTCGTTGGGGATAACGAGCATCTTTATTTCGGAGAGAATTGATGTGGCGCTTCCTTTGAATTCCCAGGTCATTATCGAAGTGAAGAACGGCCAAGGCATGACTAAGAAAGATTTAAATCATTGTATGGGGCAAAGCACCTATCATTTTTTATCTGATAGCGTAAGCAGCAAAAATGCAGAAGTTTTTGCGAGAATGCTGGCTCCTTTAACGATTAAAGAGACAAAAAATAATAGCTTTATTCCTCCAATGGTTACTTTTCTAGATAGCTTTAATGTCAAGCTTGTCGAGGAATTGAACATTGCCAATCGTTGGGGCACAAATCAGGCTAATCGAACGCTCGCTGTACCACTTGGACAGGCTAGTGCAGGCAAAACCTTGCTGTTTGATATGCATGAGAAAAATTATGGGCCCCATGGTCTAGTAGCAGGCACAACGGGCTCGGGGAAAAGTGAGCTTTTGCAATCCTTATTGCTGGCTTTAGCTGTTAATTACCATCCGCATGAAATTGCTTTCGTTCTCATTGATTATAAAGGCGGCGGAATGGCAAATGCCTTTGCTGGTTTGCCTCATCTGGTCGGAACGATTACGAATTTAGGCGGTAACCAAATTAATAGAGCGCTGGCCTCGATCAAAAGTGAGCTTTTGCGTAGACAGCGTTTGTTTGGTGAAGCGGGAGTAACAAGCATTGACGATTACATTGTGTTGTATCGCGAGCAAAAGGTTCAATTGCCATTGCCTCATTTAATAATCGTTGTGGACGAGTTTGCTGAGCTTAAATCTGATCAGCCTGAGTTTATGAAGGAGCTTGTTAGTGCGGCTAGGGTTGGCCGAAGCTTAGGCATTCATCTTATTTTAGCGACTCAAAAGCCTTCAGGTGTTGTTGATGATCAAATATGGAGTAACTCCAGATTTAAATTATGTTTGAAGGTTCAAACGCCATCTGATAGCCAGGAAATGTTAAAGCGTCCTGATGCTGCTGAGATAAAGGAAAAAGGCAGAGGTTATTTGCAGGTAGGGAATAATGAAGTGTTCACCCTATTCCAATCCTCGTGGAGTGGTGCTCCTTATAATAATACGGATAGTGAGCAAGAAATTGAAATTAAAGCCAATGCTCTTGGTTTCAATGGTGAGCGTAAGCGCCTTTTGCCAAAAATCAGTAATAATAATGAGTCTAAACGCTTAAATCAGCTGGAATCAGTAGTGAAATATATTAATCAGGTATCTGAGGAGAGAAATATTCGAGAAGCATTCCAATTATGGCTGCCGCCACTGCCGGAATTATTGAGCCTACAGGAACTATTGGTCAACGAGGAAGGCTGGGATGGACAGCAATGGACGGAGCCGAGTGATTATCTAGTAGCTCCTGTTGGATTAATTGATAACCCTTCACAGCAAGCGCAATACCAGCTCAAAATTGATTTTGGAAGAGATGGACATCTGCTTATCTATGGTGCGCCAAGCAGTGGGAAAACAACGATGTTAAAAACCATTTTGATGTCGCTTGCGCTGAAATATAATCCAGACTATGTGCACTTTTATATTTTGGATTTTGGTACGAGAACGTTAGGTGTTTTTAATGATATTCCTCATCTGGGCGACGTTATTTATCCGGAAGATGAGCAGAAAGTAGATAAATTACTACAACTGCTATTAAACGAATTGGAAGATCGCAAGCGGAAGTTTTCTAAGCTGGGGATTAGCAATCTGGTAGCTTACCGTTCTTATACAAAAGAAGAGATTCCTTCTATCGTTGTTGCTCTAGATAACTATACGGGGTTCGCGGAAAGTTATGTGGAACAAGTGTTGGAATTAGGGAAGCTAGTAAGGGAAGGCGGAAATTATGGCATTTATTTTGTTTTTACAGGAAATGCCATAAATACTTTCCCTTACCGAATTGCCCAAAATATAAAACAATCCATTGTATTTCAGATGGTGGATTCTTCCGATTACTCAAGCATTGTTGGACGTACAGAGGGATTGGAGCCGGCTAAGGTTGTTGGACGGGGACTTGTGAAAGATCAAATGCCTTTAGAATTCCAAGGAGCTACCCCTGTTGAAGGGGGAAGTGATGATCAGATTGCGGAAGGCATTCGTGTACTATCGGGGCATATGAAGGATAAGTGGAAAAAGAAACAGGTAAAAACAATTGCTATTATTCCGGATGAGCTTAGCATTAAGGAGTTTATTGCGAATGCAAAAATAAACGCCAGTGATCGGGAAGGGAAGAATTATACATTTCCAATCGGGCTGGATTGGGACAATACTCTTCCGTTCGAGGTGGATGTAAGCAGCACGAATAGTCTTCTCATTTCTTATGCTCCAACGGTAAATGCGGAACTGCTGTTTGCTTCCTTGCTTCACTCCATGAGCGCTTTTCTGGATGCTGAACGGGTGAAAATCAATGTTTTCGATAGTTCGACCGTTCTTAAGTCAAGTGAAAATGCCCATATGGAAAATGTTCATTATATGCGAACGGAAAGCGAGTTTTCATTATTAACCCACTCTGTTATAGAACAATTGCAAATTCGAAAAAATGATTCCCGTGAATATGTTGCGAATATGGATGATCCTGATCAGTTTAATGAAAGCGACTATATCCTCAGTCGATATCCGCTGTTCATTATCTGCCTTCCAGATCTTAAGGCTTCGATCGAGCTGATGGATGGTGACTCACTGCAGCATATGGAGAGGATAGCTCGTTTTGGTGGGGGCTTGGGAGTCCACTTATTAATTGGCGGGCTTGCGGATGACATAGATCAATTGCAGTTGGTGACATCATTGGTGCCTTTGCTGGCTGAAGGGAAGTCTAAGATGCTGGCTGGAGGTAAGCCCTTCGAGCATACAACGCTTATTGGAGACAGTTATAAAGGTGATTTCCAAGAATTAAATCGCAAGATGCAAGATGGGGAAGCAAGGTTCGTATTGGGAAATGAAATTAGAAGATTGAAAATGCCGACCGCATTGTAGAAGCAGGATTGCTGAGTGGGGCCAATCGATTTTATAGGTGGAGAATCATGGATATCATTAGAGAGACTTTTCAATTAAGTGAGTATGAACTTGTTTATCTAACCTCTTTAATCGGGGGAGCGGGTATTCCAGGGGTTAGCATGAAGCTTGAATTTGCGTCAGATGGAGATATACGCAATGCGATGAACGCGCAACAGCGCTCCTTGGAAAATAAGCAACTCATCGAAATTGATTTTGATGGCGTTGCTAAAGTTAATGCTACCTTGCATGAGTTCATAGAGCTGGCGACCTCTTCAGTAAATTATTACAGCCAGTCTATTGAGCTTGGTAGGCGGACCGAGCGGGAAGTGTTTTATTTTGCAGAGGAGCCCTCTGTTTTTGGTATGCATTATGATGAGGAAACACAATGTTATATCGTTAGAAAGTTTTATAGTTTGCAAGAAATACAAGTGGAAATAACCGAGCGCTTCTCACTGGATGAGGGAGAAGCGCTCGTGAGTGAATCGAAGAGCTCTGAGGAAGTACAGGAGTGGCTTGTCGAGGCGATAGAAAAAGATGCGTTTTTAACAAAACTCTGCTTGTTTGAGGTTTCAGGTGAAAACAGCGAGCTTGTAAGCTGGTTTGCTATTTTAAAAGAGGGAAAACAACTTTGGAGAATTGAGAAGGATGAGCATGAAAATTATGATCGTTCATTATTGAGCTTGCCAGCAGCCATTAACGAAATTTATTCATGGTTCTAACAGCTTAAAGTTGAAACCGTTAGGTGGTAAAACATATGCAAAGTGCAATCATCACTTTTATTATTAATTCGGGTCAAGCTGAAACCGTGCAAGACTTAGAAGTTTCGCTTGGCATAACACTAAAGCAATTGCTTGTCATTTTACAAACGGCTTATTTGTTGCCGGATCAGCATCAGTTTAAATGTGAATTTAGCTCTACGGGTGAAGAATGGAATAGCCTTGAAGAGGATGAACGACTGTCCAATGTTATTTTCGGAGATGGATCGCTTATCCGTATTATTTTAATTTGAATTTATTTTGTAGTGGAATGAGGGTTTCTTATTAAAAAGATACATTTAGTCTGCGCTCCTGAGCTCACCATGCTGCTCTCGCGAACGCTAGAAAATGAAGGGTTCGTTATTTCAGGCAATCATGATAGCTTGAGTCAGCTTATTCAGGGGTTGCGCTCAAAGGAAGTAGATTCATCGGCGACCATCATTATTCAGGGAGGAGCAGGGCTGAGAATTCCTGTTAACCCAGATGAGGTTGTAGCATTAATGCAAGCTGTTCGAAAGCGGCTTAAATACACTAGACTTATTGTTCAATTGGATACTGCCTTGCAAAATGAGGTTGAATTTATAAGGTCCATGGTTAACATGGGTGTGCATGATCTTCAATTTACAATTGAATTTAAAAGCGATGATATTCTAAATTGGATCAAAGAGAAGAAAACAACCAGAGATTATTACAATATTTTAGGGAAAAAGAAATGGCGAATCCCCTTTATTCGTTCAGCTAATCAAGATCAGGCTGGTCAAGGAGGGGGAGGCAGTGCTAATCCGCCCCCAGATAACGGCACTTTACAATCTTTAACAAGGCCTCAGCCTTCAAGTGCGCCTGCGTCTGGAGGGAGAGTGAATCCGTCTCCGTCTCCGTCACCAACTCCGTCAGGCGGTATAAGAAATGAACAGAGCAGAGCGAATTCAAATATAAGGCCTAGAACAGAAAACCCTTTGCCACAGCCAGAGGTGGAGCAAGATGAAGATATAGATGCTGCTCCTATATCCTCTGCAGAAAGAATAATGACAGGGAGTCACCTGCCTCTCATTATAGGGGTGTGTGGAGTTGGTGGTGAAGAGGATGTTGGTGCGGCGGCCTTTCTAATGGCATCAAGTTTGGCAAAGCTGGGTTGGAAGCCTTTAGTTTGTGGGGATGATCGACCTGAAATAAGCTCGCTAGAGGAAGTGGCTTTTGATGGTGAGAAGGAAGATTCCTCTTCAAATATGTTTGAGTATGAAGGGGTTACCTTCTACAGAAGAGGTTACATTTGGGATATATCAGAGCTAATGACTAGTGGCTTTACTCATATTATTTTGTGGGTGGATATTCATAAGGAACGTAGAGGCATAAGTGCCCTAGAGTTATGGTGGAATTCTCAAATCCCTATTATGGTGGGAAATGGGGCGATGTGGAAATATGAGCTTTTGAAGGAAAAGCTCAACACGCTGACGCCGCATGAACGCAAAAGATGCAGATTGCTTTTGGAAAAGGGACATCAGGATGTGCTGCGAAAGCTGAAGAAGGATTTTGCGGAAATTCAGGCGACGTTGCTTCCTGATCATGATGATCCGCTTTACCCAAGTGAAAAAGCAGTAGAATGGGCAAGTGGATTGCTCGGCAGTCAAAAGAAGCTATTCCGTAAGCCGGTTATTAATTGGATTATTATCGGATCCGTTATTTTTATTACCTTACTCCTAGTGTTTATGGGAATAGCGATTGTTCCTGAAAGTCAGTAAAGGCTGCAATTACTCGATTCGTGTATTCATAAAATAAGGGGGAGGATGAACAATGGTTACTTCGATGCAGGTTAGTGGCTATAGTACCCAATGTACGGAGCTAATAAGAAGCGCTCAAGCATGCAGCAGTGAAATGAGCCAATCGATTAAAGGCATGACCTCCTACTGGAACGAAATGGGTCAAGCTCAATTCGCAGCAGAATGTCAAGGCTGGATTAAAGCTATGAATGAGGTTCAGCGGCAGCTTTCGCAAGTGCAGACAAGCCTTAATCAGTATTCTAGCCAATTGAGGCAAGAGGAGCTTGCTAAAGAACGTGAGGCAGCAAGGCAGCGTGAGCAAGAAGCTGCTGCAAGAAATGCTGCGAAAACAACAACTGTAAAGACTAGGTGATTCATCCTATACATAAATAGTTGTCAGACTATATAGATGGAGGTTGTAAATTGGCTGTACGTAGAAATAAGAAGATGATGAAAAATATCATCATTTCGGGAGGACTAGCTGCTCTATTAACATCCGGTGTGTGGTTTATGAGCTCTCGTTATTACAATGCCAAGCTAATTGATGAAAGATTCGCTTATGAACAACAGCTTGCTGAGCAGAATGAAGTTTTGGACAGGTATCGCGATCCCTCAAATAAGGCGTTTATTCTAGCTACTATGAAATATGCAGGCGAGGTCATTGAGGAAGATGATTTTATAGAAGATTTTCTTCCTGGGTTTGCTACACCGAGTAATTTAATTGTAAAGAAAGAGGATATTGTAGGTAAGCATTTGAAAATAGACGCGGAATATGGGACGGCTGTTACATTGGAAATGGTTAGGGATGCTGCGGAGCTCGACCCTTCAGAGCGCAAAGAGGAGACCCAATATATTAAGCTTCCTCTAAAGGCGAAGAAACATGATGTTGTTGATATCCGAATTGTGTTTCCGAACGGTGAGGATTATATCATTGTAGCGAAAAAGAAATTGGAAGAAATTGATTTAAACAAGCAATATGCTTTCTTTAATGATACGGAAGAAGAAGCAGTCATGCTGCAAGCTGCACTAGTTGATGCTTATATTAATGATGCTGAATTATATATGAAGCAATATGTGGAGCCTGAGCTCCAACCGAAACCGATTGCTACTTATATTCCGAATATTGACGTTATTCAGTTAATTAGAACGAATCCAATGATAGTGGATCAAGCAAAATGGGATCTAACCGAAAGCATCCGACTGGATTTGGAGAAACGACTGGTACTCATCAAGCCAGACGACCGATTTAGAATAGGGGCTAACGCACCAATCGGAAGTGGTGTAACATCGCGAATTGTGCAAGAAGGGGCCGTTGAAGTGCAAACGGATGATTCGCAATCCGTTAATGGCATTGTTGAAAGAGTTGACACGGGCAATGGACAGGCAGAATCGTTCGAAAATGGCCATTCTATCGATCCAAATGTCGGGAAACCTACTCTAGATGATCAAACTTCTTCAGGGATAGACTCAGATGTATTAGGAGGACAATAAAAAGAATGAATGTTGTTGTGACTGGTGATTGTCTTAAGCATGACTTTATTCTAGCAGCAGCTGTGATGTTAAAGCTGCATACGGAGAAGCAAGTTGCAATTATTACGGATAACTCCAGAAACTATGATTATTTTGAAGGTGAAGTATCTGGAGTGATGATTGGAACGGTGGGGCAGCCGATACAGGCAGATATTATTTTATATGATTGGCATAGGGATATCCCGGAAGAGGCTTCGGATGCCACGATTATCTTCGCCACTACTTACGAACGGAAGTCTATCGAGCATGTGGAGATGCTTTTAAGTAAGCAATTGATTCCGAGCGCCTTGCTCGTTATAGAAGAAGATAGCGTCTTAGATGTGAGATTTATTGAAAAGTCCTTTCCAATGATCATGTCCATTATTAGTTATATTGCAAGCTCCAAGCGAAAGATTGATTGGGTGCATGACGGACATATTACGATGAAGGTTGACTCGGATTTTGCGGATGCTATTAATGAGTTTTTAATTGGATTTTGTAACGTTCCAAAAGAAGACATAAAGAAGCTTTGGAAGTTTGCACGGAAATGGGGGAAATAAATGCTTGTAGCTTTCTGGGGACCTGTCCATGGACAGGTTCGAACTACCTCTAACATGATTGCTGCTGCTACCACTATAGCGCTTGATCATCATTTAAGAATTTTAATGACACATACGCACTTTGAGCGTTCAACCTTGGAGAAGGCGTATAGCAATTTGAGACAAACGAGCACCTCCTCCATATCCGCTGTTGGAATGGGGGCGATTGAGCGGCTCGTACAATGTGGGATGCTGACGGCTGAAGGAGTTAGGGACAATTCGGAGTCTATTTTGAAGGATAGGCTGGATTTAATAGCAGGTCCCTCTAATCGAGATGAGGATTCCTTGCGGCAGGTGCTTCCTCATATTTTTGAGACCTATAAACAGTTTTATGAATTGTTATTTATGGATGTTTCTTCGGGCACACGCAATGAAATGTCAACGTTAGTGATGCAGCATGCCGACCTAATTGTTATTAACTTGAGTCAAAATCGCTCAGTGCTTGATTCCTTTTTTGGAAAAGAAGATTGGCCCTCTGTGTTGAACGAAAAACCGGTCGTGTATTGTATTGGCTCCTACGAGCGAAACTCCAAAATGACAATAGAACGCATAGCAAGAGAGTATGGCATTAACAAGAAGCAGATTGGTTACGTGCCGCATAATGTGCGTTATATGGATGCGCAAAACGATCAAAATATTATTAATTATTTGTTGAAAGCAAGGATAGCCAAAAAAAGGTTTCTTGAGTTTAATGAGGATGCTTATTTCACTAGTTCTATACGTCATGTAGGGACGCAGATTCTTGGCGCTTTAAATATGTATACAACTGTGGAGGATGACGGCAATGATTAATTTTATTCTGATTGTCATTGTGATTGTAGCTATTATCGGATTTATATATTTCTGGATGACGAGGCGGAACTCAAAGGAAGAGTCGGCTAACTATTTGAAATATGACATGAATGAAATTGTGGTGTTCATTAGAAAAGCTTTCGAAGAAATTATCGCTTCATCTTTATATGAAGGCAGTCCAGGAGTAGAAGAATACAACCGTAGGAAGGCGCGCAGGAGGGAATTGCAGAAGGCGCTGCGTTCCTGTATGCATGGTGACCTGTCAGCGAAGAAATTTGTAAAGCTTTATATGCGCGACCTGCTATTGAATACGTATGGTTTAAATGAGACTAATGTGAATACCGTCATTAGATTTGATTATATGGACAAGCTTAGCTCTCAGGATTGCTTTGAGATTTTATTGCATGTTTATCAAAAAGACCATCGCCAAGAGGCTTTTAATAAAATCATCGATAAATATAATCTAGACCAGCTCGTAAAGCTGGAGGATGGCTCTAAAGGTTATCGTATAACGGAAGAACAAATTCGCAGCATTTATCTGGCGGAAAAACCGAGGCTTACCTTTCAGGATAAAGTCGACATTATCGTACAGAGAGCCTATCAAATTTATAAAGGCTTGGGTGCTATTGATGAGCTCCGTGATCAGAATATAGACGGTATTAATGGCGGGACAAGCGGTATGCCTCCAGATGTCGTACAAAATATTGATATTAATCATTATGTAAATCAGCAAAGATTTATTGCTCGATCTTATGATGCCATATGGATATTTTATCGGGGGAAATCCTTGCAGCTGGAGTTTCTCAGCTTCGGCTCCGAGCAAGAATTAAAGCGTGTTTGTCAAAATATTTATGGATTTGGTAATCCGGGACAGCTCAATGAGGCTAGAGGCTACATTATTAACGATATGGCGGATGGCAGCCGGGTCGTTGTCGTCAGACCGAAAATGGCGGAAAGCTGGGCCTTTTTCGTTCGTAAATTCAATGATTCGCTTACTGATTTGGAAGAACAGATTAAGGATGAAGGATCTGAGCTCGTTATTAATATGCTCATTTATCTTATTTTGGGGCATCAGGTCACAGCTATAACCGGTCGGCAGGGTTCCGGTAAAACCACACTGCTTAAGGCGTTAATCAAATATATTTATGCTAAAAACATTCGGATTCAGGAGACATCGTTTGAAATTTGGGCGCGAAAAATGTATCCTCACAAAAATATTTTGTCCTTCAGAGAAACGCCAACCGTTAGTGGGCAAGATGGGCTGGATGTTCAGAAAAAGACGGATGGTGCGGTTAACATTGTCGGTGAGGCGGCTACACATTCTGTCGTTAGTTATGTCATTCAGGCAGCACAGGTTGCTTCCGAATATACCTTATTCACGCATCATGGCAAAACATTAGCGAATTTGATTAATGCCCTTCGTAACAGCTTGATTGCTTCGGGCGCATTTTCCAATGAGAAAATAGCTGAAAGTCAGGTCGTTGAGGCATTGGGCTTTAATGTTCATTTGGTCCTTCGTTCGGGGAAACGGTTCGTTGAGCGAGTCACGGAAATCATTCCTGTCGATACCCAATATGAATATCCTAAAACGTATAAAGAGGCTGAAAATGTAACCGATAAGCTGGATGCTTTTATGGATACGATGACCGAATATTTTGGCCGCGTTACGGATCGACAATCCTATCAATATAGAGACGTGATTGTTTGGGAAAATGATAAGTATGTGGTGAAGGACAGAATAACAGCGCGTAAAGCGGAAGAAATGCTCAAAAATATGGATCATGATGATGCCGAAAGCTTTAAAGCCTTTTTATTGGCCCATTGGGGGGAAGCGGCATGAGTTTGCAATCCATATTGCTGATCATCATTTTGATTTCAGTTGGTTTGCTTTTAGCCTTATTAGCTGTTTATGTATGGGTTCAAAACAAGCTGAAGGGCTCGCAATATAAGGAACAGAGAAGATTAAAAGCATTGCTCCCTTCTAAGCCCAAAGAACGCAAATGGCTGGAGCTTGCGCTTGCTGCTTATCCTATATTGGACGAAATTCCTTTTGTGCGTAATGTGCTTCATCGCATGAGAGTGAGATTGACAGTTATTCATGCAGGCAATGACACGGTCATAAGAAGCCAAGCGGCTGCTCTGACTATAGGCATAATGGCTTGTGTGCTTTTACTTAGTATTGTTTCTTTTTTATGGACCTCCTCTTGGTTCAGCCGAATGTCGATTGTGCTGGTCTCCGTTTATTTAAGCGGTGTGCTGAGCGATATTTTTATTGGGCGCTTAAGCAAGCAAATTTTATATGATCAGTCTTCAATGATTTTGGATATCAGGCATCAGTACCATCAAACCCATATGGTGTTGGTAAGCTTAGAAAATTCGGCTGAGCGTTCGAAGCCGCTTGTTGCGGAGCATGCGAGGCGAATCGCCAGCATATTAAGTGCTGTCGATCCCCAAGACGAGCTGCAGAAATATTATGATACGGCGCCAAATCGGTACATGAAGCAGCTAGCGGGTGTCAGCTACAAAATTGGCGAGTATGGCGATGTAGATATACATAAAGGCGAGAAATCCATTTATTTAGCGATGCTCGGAAATATTCGTGAAGAAATTCATCTGGATATTAATCGCAGAGAGCGAATTGACCGTTTATTGGCTGGGATTGTCTTTGTGGCCGTTTCGCCTATTTTTATGCTAGATCCAATCCGGAACTGGGCCGAAAGCATGTTTCCGATTGTATCGGATTATTATAATTCTGCCTGGGGCTTGTATTCGCTAATTCTGCTCTACATTATTTTTGCAACCTCCTTTATTGCCTTGCGAATTTTGAAAGGGGTAGATGGAGATGCGCAGGCTGTTAAAGACGAGGGGAAATGGCTGAATCGTTTACTGAAGATCAAGGGAGTAAAGCAGTTTGTTGGACGGATTACGCCCGCCGAACACGATTCTCTCCATCTAAAGGCGCTGAATAGACTGAAAGAAGCAAACTCATCGCTTACGATTCACGCCTATTATCTGCAAAAAATAATCGTCTCTGTAGTCGCCTTTTTGGTCATTATCGTATTCCAGGTTTCCATTCATCAGACGATTAAGCATAACGTGCTGGAGCCCAATATAGCCATTACTACAGGGGGAAACCAGCCTGAATCGCAAAGATTGCTAAGCGAGGAACGTTACCGGTTTGAAAATTCGCTTGTTGGCGAGCTGGTAGCTAAAGATGTTTCTACGGATGAAGCATCAGCCTATATTTATAAAAATCTTCAAAATAAAAACTACTTGCCGGAGGGCTTGGATGAAGCTAAATACGCCGCTGGCCTTATGGAACGGGTAGAGGCATACAAGAGTGAATATTATAAATGGTATGAGTTAATTATTGCCTTTTGCATAGCGCTGGCCTTTTTCTACGCTCCTGACGTCTACTTGGTTATTCGGAAGCAAATTAGGAAGTGGGAAATGCAAAATGAGGTGGATGGATTTAATACGCTGTCTATGATGCTATCCAATTTCCCGAATATTAGCGTGTACGAAATCATTGAGTGGCTTCATCGCTATAGTTATATTTTCGAAAGACAATTGCTGCGCTGCATGCTTGATTACGAGGCCGGAGCATGGGGAGCAATAGAGCAGCTGAAAGACGATGCGCGCTTTGTGCCATTGGAACGGCTGGCAGATCGTTTGCAGGTTGCAGCAGATTTGATTCCTGTGAAAGAGGCCTTCGATGATATGGAAGCAGAAAGAGCCTTTGCTATGGATCAGCGCAAGGAACATTATGAGAAAACGATTAGTACGAAGAGCACATTGGGGAAAATGTTTGGCTTCCTGCCTATTCAGGCGACATTTGCTTTATATTTATTGCTTCCTTTTGCTTATATGGCATTCCAACAGCTTAGTGATTTAACGATACTAACAAGCAAGATGTAGAGGAGGGAATTCGATGGAAAATATATCGGTATTCCTGAAAACAACGATATCCATACTTATTACGCTGGCGATTATTACATCCGGCATGTTTTTATGGAGTGCCTCGCAGCCGGTGCTGCAGCTTGCCAATGGACAAGCTGCTGCTCAGGCGAGAGAGTTAACAGAGCAGCAATACTCAGCGTATGACAATCAACTCGTCAGCGGTTCGCAAATTGTAACCGCCTATCGACGATATGCAACGCATGAGGGGCTTGTCCTGTATGTTCAGTTTTATAAAAATGGGGCATACACCAATTTCGGTATGAGGCCAGATGAAGTATCGAGTGCCTGCAGAAATTTTAATTATTCGTCTGGGCAAGTTACGGAAGGCACCTCCTATAATTGTTATGCCGATGAGGATGATTTGACGAGCAGTTACAGCTCGTATTATATCTCTCCCCAGTCTCGGTTCCGGGCGACGCTGATTAAGGATGCGAACAACACGATTCAGGCTATTTATTTTCGATCGCAATAGTGCTTATGCAACAATCGCTTAAATGAAAGAGTAGGTCAAGGCCACTATATTTATAAAGGATGAGTGAAATGGAAAATATTTCAACAGGGTTAAAGTGGGTTATTGGAGTTATCGTTACGATTCTCATTATAGCTGCGGCTGTCAGTATTTATCTTGTCATTAATGGATATTTCAACCGGGCACAAGAGCAGACGCTCGCCCAGACGAAGCTGATTAATCAGGCAGAATTCAGCGGTTATGATAATAAAGACGTATCTGGTCAGGATGTTATTAATGCTTCTACTCGCTATGGCGGCCGCCCGCAATTTTCTATTTTTATTAAAACGGGTGAAAATACAACAGGATTTTATGCTAAAAATAACTATGATATTTGTTATGATGCTCCTTATAGCACGACGACTGATTTTACTGTAAAAGTTTCGGGAGAAGTGAAGTGTGCAGCTGGAGAACAAATAGATGTATCTACAATGCAAGATCAAACTAAAAGTACTAACTATATTAATACTACAGCGGTGTTTACTTCGAAAACATATAGGGATAACAATGGAGAAGTTAGGCTAATATATTTTGATCAAAAGAAGTAGGTTGATCCATGAATACAACACGTCAATTTTTATTTACCTTGTTTGCTTGGATTCTCTTTATGATTGGCGGCTTTATCTTTTTGAAAAATGAGAGCAGCCAGCTGGAGCAGCTGCCAATTCTTGACTCCACAACACCTTATGTATCTTCAGCTTTATATAAAGGTACAGGAAACCTGAATCAAATTAGCGGAGACCAGGTGATAGGCATGGTGCCTTTTGCTCTGAATGGCGAGTACACTTTATCGATTGATGGCATTAGGGTGGATGCTGATACGGATATTGAGGAAATCGATCTTCGAGGGGTGTCAGGTTTAAGCTATACCTTATCAGTAACGAGAACGAATGGCAAAATTACAGCAGTTCGCGCCAGTCACTGATGGAAAGGAGGGACAAGTGTGGCTGACGCATTAAAGGGAATCGTGGTCGTCATTTTACTTGTATTTGCTTTCATTATATATCCTGCCTATCGTCAGTCGGAAAACGTTGAAGAGGAAATTAAGCAGCGTGCGAATGCGGCGGCCATTGAATTTGTGGACACGGTACGCTCGAAGGGCTATGTGGACTTGTATGATTATAAATTATTCCTCTCTTCACTGGACGCATCCTATGGCGTATTTGAGGTTCAGCTTGAATATTACAAAAAAAATCTGCAGCCAAACTATACAGACCCGAATGACTTTTCAACGTTTCAAAACAGCTTTAACGTTCGGTATGACGGATATTACACAAAAGAAATCTTGAATCAGCTATACGGCAACGCCGCTTTGGCCGAGGACGATCCGAATCGCCGCTTTAATATGTTCGTCGGAGATTTATTTAATGTGCGTCTGTCCCTTAAAGGGACGACGCTAGCATCTAATTTTCGAACCTTCTTATTTAAGAGTCAAAATGTACCCATCAACATCAAGTATGGGGGGATGGTAAGAAATGAGGCCCCTTAGCGTGCTGCTTCTATTTCTTGTGCTTGCAATTCCTCTAGTTGTATTAAATGATGCCAAGCAAGATTTAGAGAGCTTTAACAAGGAAATGCATAGGCGATATACGAGCGATTTTCAAGCTGCGGTTGATGACACGGGTGCTTATTTATCCCGTCTGGAATCACAGCAAACGACGGTATCGGTCAGATATCAGCAGGAAAAGCAATTAGATCTGGATCAAGAGATGATCAATGTTTTTTATGAAAATTTGGCATTAAAGTTTGGCATTGAAAATAATGCCGTAGCTATTCAAAACCTAAAGCTGCATATTCCTGCCCTAGTCATGATTCGTTATAACGGCTATGTCATGGTGACGCTGGATGATACGGCTAGCTATGAAGGGGGACAGGAGCTAACTTCGGTTTTCTGGCCTGCACGCTCCTTTCTATATCAGCTGCGAAATGGCAATACCATTTATTTCACCATGGACAACAACGCGCTTGTCTACGACAAGGGCCAAAATCGTTTTTATCAGGGCGACTATGAGTCTCTTAGTGCGCAGACGAATCTGGCCCCGCTTCTTACCATTGAGCAGTTTAAAGAGATCAGGCAAAGCACGATTACATCCTTGATTGAACAAGATATGGCGACGGCGATTAACAGGCATATGGAGATTGCTAAGCGGCTAGGGCTTTCTGTGCAGTTTACTTTGCCTAAAGGCATTGATCAGCAGTCAATCAAAGATATGGGATTTATGGCGTTTATTCAAGGGTATCCTCTGCCGGGTGGGGAGCGTTTGGATGCTTATTCATTCGCAGGCAGTGCGGTCGTTCAACGTAAGGCATGGGTAGGCACAATTGCTTCAAGCGGCAGGCATAATGCGTATCCTGAGCAATGCGTGCCGTCAACTGGAATAACGGTAATTGAAACGATATACGATGCGGAAGAAGCAGTTAGAAAGGGTTATTTTTTAAATGAATGCTAAAACATAAAGAAAATATTTCAATTAAATATAATAAAAGTGTAGATAAAAATGTGTTTATGTATTATAATACAAAAGAAGTAAAATAAGTAATTATATGAAAAGGAAGTGTTCATAATGGCAGAGGTTAGATTGAGTTATGACGGTTTGAAAGGTCAAGGCCAAAAGGTACATGGTCAAAAAGAGCAATTCGATGCTCTTCTGGCAAGTGTTATGGGCACGATCAATCAATTGGAATCCGTATGGAGCGATAAAGCGGCTAAAGATTTTATGGATCAGGTTCGCGGCATGGAGCCAACGTTTAAAAAGTTTGGTGAAGCTCTTGAAGGACTGTCCAAGCATATGATTAACGTTTCGAATAAATACGAAGAGCTTTCCAATAACGTCATCAGCTCTCAAAAATTCTAAATACTAGTTTTTTAAAAATAGTGTTTAGACAACTCATGCAGATTATATAAAAATAGCTATGCAAAATTTGCATAGCTATTTTTATACTTAATTTGCTATAAGGAGGGGGAAGATGGCTGGTAAACAGGTCGTATTTAAACCGGATGAAGTGAGAAATTTACAGCGCCGGATGATACAGATCGGGGCAGATACGGATGAGCTGCGACGGCGGGTAAGCGGAAAGATAGCGAGCTGGGATCGTCCCTTGCCGGTGCTGGGGAGTCTGGAGCAGATTCAGCGTCAACTGACGAGTTTGACGCAGGAAGCGGAGCAGATGACGGAAGTGATCAGCAAAGCGCTGAAGGGCATCGAGCGGGTGCAGGCGGAAGCAGCGCAGGAAGCGAAGCAATTGGCGAAGGGACTCAGCGGACTGGAGCGTTTTGACCTGTTGAAGCGGGTGGGGACGACAGGTGGCGGCAGCTACACGCCCGTGCCGGTCACCTTCCGCCCGATGGTGACGAATCTTATCGACCGAATATTGCCGCAGGCCAGCCGGGACCGCTGGTCAAGCGATCCGCTGGTGAAGGAGCTGCGGCGGGTCGCAGGCCTGCAAGGCGCGACCGCGGCGGAGAAGCTGGATGCGGAAATGAAGCTGGAGGCGATATTCGCCGAGCGGGATTTGATTGCGAAGGCGCAAACGGCGTATGCGGTGTACAAGCAGTTTGGCAATCATCTGCTGATGACGGAGATACATAAACAGGCGGAGATCAGCCGAGAGAAGCTGAAGGCACTTGGGGTAGCGGAAAGCTATTTTGCACCCAACGTGAATATGACGAGTTATTTCAAGCAGGTGCCGCTGCTGGCGTGTGACTATGATCCGTCCTTTGCGCTGGAAGGGGATCTGACGACACGGGTGCCGCTGCCGGACAACGCGCGCTATTTGTTTATGGTAATGATGGCGCAAACGCAGGGTCCAATGGGTGAACTGGCGAGGGTGCAGCTAAAGGAAATTCATGCGCTGCAGCAAACGATTCGAACAGCGGCTGGAGGATTAGTAACGGATGTACAGCAGGGGCAAGTAAAAAGCGGGCTGCTGAACGTGCTGACGATTTTGCAGAGCATGCAGGCATTAAGCAAATACGATCCCCCACCAAAGGAAGTTATCGTCAAGGAAAAGCCGGGCATGCTGGAGAAGTTTGGGCAGGATTCGATGCGAAGCCTTGAGATCTACTGGAGCGTGCTAAAAAACCAAGCGTCAGTGGAATGGGCTGCGATTAAGCAAACCGGAAATAGCATAGCTGAAGTGGGAACGGATTTATACAATGCTCACGTTGATCGAGCGAACAAGAGCAACGACTCGGTCTATGATTTTTTTAACAACGCGACAATGGGCTTGATCAGTGTACCTGGGGCGCTATGGAAGGAACATGAAGATCGAACGGCGAATCGGAATGAGTCGGTGTCTGCCTATTTGGATTATTTGAGCCTGGGTCTAACGGGGATGGTGCAGGGAGCGTTTGCACCGGAAAATCCGAATTCCAAGGAGCATGTGCAGGATGTAATCGGAGTGCTCGGCTTATTGTTCTCGGTTAAAATAAAGGCACCAGGAGGGATGGAACCAACGGTACCGAAAAGTCCAGCGGTCAAACCGGAGGATGCAGGAAGTGGCCGTGGATTAGGCTTTGGCAATCAGCTTGTGACCCCTGAGGGGATACATTTCATGGACTCTTTCCCCAACGATAAGTCGCCTATCCAAGTTCCTAAAACAGACGTGCAGAAGCGATATTTGGAAGAAATGGATCGACTGAAGCGAGAGGCTGAGGAGACGGGGAAAGGTGATTTAGATATAATCAGGAAGGATGCCCCAGATTACTACCAGGTATTAATGGATAAGTATGGTGATAAGGGTACTTATCATGCTAGAACACCAGATGATTATGAAGATTTGGCAAGAGACCCCGATCATAACTTTAACATTGATGACAAAACTAGAATTGAACGTCAGGCTGGGATTGAATTAGAAGTTAGAGGAGAACTTACGGGACCAATTATACGTGATCCAGTTAAGGGTCGGGGTGAGTTCATCGATAGAAATGGACAAGTATGGGATGTAAAGGGATTCAATTCAAATTACCCTCCAAAGAAAGGCGGCTTTAGATTAGATAGGGCAATGGCAGACATTGAGGATGAATTACGTAAAGGAGAAAATGTTATTCTTGATACCACCAAGTTATCCCAAGATCACATTGAGCAATTAAGAAATGCTATAAGTATGATGGAATGGAAGGGGAAAATACGTTGGTGGCCCTGAATAGAAAGAAAGGAGATCATGCATGTTAACTCAACAGGAACTAAATAAAATAATTGAGGATCACCAATTATGGATCACTGAATCAAAATCTAAGGGCGCACAACTGCATTTAGAGGATGCTACTTTAATAGAATTAGATTTTGTTGATAGAGACTTAACGAATGTGGTACTGGTAAACTCAACATTACAGAAATGTTTATTAACCAATACTGACTTCTATTTTTCTAATTTGGCATCAATTAATTTTTCTGAGGTCAGTATGAATAGTGTGAATTTGACAAAGTCAAATTTGGATTACTCAATATTTAAGAAATGTGATGCATCTTACTCTAAAGTTATAAAAGCTACGTTTTATGAATCCGTAATAGAGGAAGTGAACTTTTCTAACTCTAGTATGATGAAGGCGGGTTTTATGTATTCTACCCTCAAAAATGTAAAATTTATTAATTGTGATTTATCGAGAGCATCTTTTAGAAAATCCATCCTTAAAGATGTAGATTTTACTGGTGCTGATCTATCTGAAGTAGATTTATCGGACGTAGAGATAAACAATGTTATTTTTCAAGGAGCTATTTACAATCATAAAACTATTTGGTCTAAAGATATAAGTTTGGAACAAATGGGGGCTGTTTTTAAAAACGAGTAATCAGTGTTGTGGTCTTTTTCGACCTCTGATATGAATAGGCGGGTAGATGAGATGGACTGTGCATTATTTTTAGTTTCAAATTTGGACATCGAAACATTAAAAAGAACAATTTATAATATTGTATGCGAGATAATTAAAGATAAAGTAACAGTAACTAACCACGAAAATTTTTCTCGTCTTAGCTGTAAATACTTCACAATGGATATTGAAATTGATGATATTACTAGCATTGATTACATAAGAGAAGAGTATAAAATGGAAATAAATGCGGAAATAGGAATACAACTGTTTGGGAAAACATTAGAGGAAGGATTAGATGTTTTATTTCAAATTTTCGGAAATATTTTGATTGAATTTAACCCTGATATGGTGTTTGTGGAAAATGGTACGGATCAATTATTCAGAAAAGAGAATGATAATGTAATCATAAATACAGACTTGGATCAGTACCAGAAAAAGTATCTTTCAAGCAAGTTAATTAATTACCTCAAAACTCCATTTATTTATAAGGAATTGTAAGTGACGAATTGTAATATTAAGTGAGACACATAAAAATGACCCATGTCAGATTCGTGTTTTGAATGAAGTTATCAAACTACCTCTACACTGGGGATGGTTCGCTAGAGCCATTGCACGTAAGCTCGGGAGTCATCCTTCCAGTCTATCCAGCGAGCTCTAATGCTAAGGAATAGAAGAATCTAACGGTGACAATCAGGCCCAAGAGTCGTACATAACCACGCGTGTAAGTTGTAACCCCTCGAAAAAAAAGGTGGATTGCAAATGTCGGTTGGTGTAATCATTCTTGATCCGCGAGATGATTTTGAAAAGCACTTTTTTCTTCCAGTGGCTACAGAAGCCTTTTTTACGGAATTCTGGTTGTCAGAACTTTAACCATAAAAAAGCAGAGCAAATGACTGAATTGTTTATGATCAGACTGTCCAGCCATTAAAAGATTTTTCATCAACTAGAGCCTACTCACAAACTTAAGTCAGTATGGCCCAATAGAGCATGCTGGAAAAAGATTTGATGGTATAGGCTCGTTTTTTATTTTGTATGGGACATTTCATTAGAGCTCAAAAGGAGAGAACATAACAATGTATAAATACAAATTAAACATAGCAGCAGGGCTGCTAGTAGCAGGAATGCTTGTCTCAAGTGGAGGCGTCCAAGCTAAAGAACAAGCAATTAGCGATTCAAGTCAGTCAGGTTTAAGACAAACGTATGCAAGTGCGTCTGTCACTCCTGTTTTTACAGATATAAAGGGGCATTGGGCAGAAGCGACGATTAAGCAGGCGGTAGCAGATGGCTACTTAAAAGGGTATGCAAATGGAACGTTTAAGCCTAATGGACTGATTACACGAGCAGAATTAGCTAGCGTATTGGTGCGTATAACGAACAATAAAAATGACGGCAACAAGGTTAGCTTTACGGATGTGCCAAGCAGCTACTGGGCAGCCAGTGCGATTAATAGTGCAGTTGGAGCGGGCTTTATTAAAGCCGGTGATGCAACGGGCGGGAAATTTAATCCCAATCAAGCGATGACTAGATATGATATGGCGAAGTGGTTCACGCAAGGTCTAGTTCGCAGTGAGGAAAGCTTTGCAACAGCACTAAAGGAAGTGGAAGGTACGCTTTTGCCATTTACGGAAACGTATAAAGTTGGGATTAGCAAGACTCAAGTACCTTACATAGCGATAGCACGCGGAACGGGTCTGATGAAAGGAAAACCGGATGATAGCTTCGGGCTAAATGATACGACCACACGTGCGGAAGTGGCTGTAATGATCTATCGATATTTGAAAATAGAGGGAAGCAAGGCTGAGAGTTATAAAGGTTTAAATGAGCTAAGAGAAGTGGGTGTGTACGGGACGAATGCGATCAGCTTGGGTAAAGCCACAGGCGGGATATCGCTAAGTAAGAAGCCTGCTACCATCTATGATGTCATGGGGAAAGATTTGGCGTTGAAATATAACAGAGGCACGATGGTTATGAATCGTTTTATTGTTGTGGATAACTTGCAGCCGTTAGGCAGTGAGGATCGGAGTATTTTTGCAGATATGTTTACGCGTGTACAAGGGACCTCATTTAGTATTTATACGGAAGTTACAGTCACGGCAAAAGTAGAGTTTGCTGATCCTACCTCCTATTCGAACTCATTTGACTGGATAGGAGGATCCCGAATTCATAGTAAGGAAGATTTGTTTGATTTATATGGTTATACAACAGTGCCAAATCGATTCGGGCCTTTACAGAAACATCAAACGTTTGCAGATTTTTTACCAATAGGTGAACCAGTGAGATTTTGGCAGAAATCGAGTTATCCAGACGGAGCTATTGATATTAAGGCGGCAGACGGCACATGGGGCATTATACGTCTTAATCGGTAATGAAGGATGAAAACTATGAATTTAAAAAAGACTATTCAGGTTTTGTTTCTTTTTAGTTTTCTAATTACTGGGGTATGGGTACTGCAGGAATGGAGGGCTGCAGCAGCAGAAGCTCAAATCACTGCTAGTTCAGTAGCTCCTACAGCTGGACCTCCTACGGTAAGCCCGGCTGGCCCAGTTCGCAAACAGACCAAAACTTATCCTGTCATCAATTTTCAAGATGTCCATCCTAAAGTGGCATGGTCTCAATTGGATAATGGCTTTTTCAGGGCGGAATCTGAGGAGGCGGGAAGGGCTGGTTATGCACCCTATGTGGATGCTAGAAATATTGGATCAACCAATAATCCTTATCCCGCCATCACCAGCTTTACAGGAGTAACGGATATGGAACCATATGCTCCTACTGTCTTTAGAGATGCCAATGATAATCAACATGCTCAAAATGATTTGGAGAAATGGTATATATCAGGAAATAGAGACGAGCATGTTTTTGTGAATGATGAAAATGATGATGCTTATGAGGGGATAAGCTTGTACCCAAATGGAGATTTGAGCAAAAAACTAGTGTATAAGGTAAAAACGGGTGGACCTAGCTATACGAGGCAGATCCCTTTTGCGGTGACTACGCCAGGCACACCAACTAAATATACCGTCGAATATGAATTTAGAGCAAAAATAACATGGCGAGGCGAGGACAAGCAAACGAAAGAAATACGAATCGTAGGGGATGAAATTACCCAGGTCGGTGAAAGTACCTTGCTGCGAGGAGAAGTGTTGACGCAAGGCTTCGAGGGCTCAGATACGTGGTATGCAGTTAATCCCCCTGCGGCGGTCTGGAGTTCAGATCGTTCCGCTGTTGTTAGTGTGACCCCAAGCGGAACGATTGAAGCACATCGTGAGGGGACAGCAAAAATAACCGTACGCTGGCAAAAGGATGGATATGACCTCATTGCCAGTCGTGTCATTAGAGTGGGCTGCGCCGGAGATAGCTGCGAGGCTTCTGACATGTGCGTTCCGCAGCCAGGCCAAAGCCTTAGCCAAACCTCCATTACGCCGGATGCTCGAGGCGAGATTCGGGCAGATGCGCGAGGAGCGGAGCAATTCGATGTAAGCAAGGGGATTCCGAGCAGTGATGCGCTGTATGCCAATGTATTCGGCAAAGCGTATCTCTTTGACTATACGTTTGATCAAGAAATCGGCACCTGTACGTTTAAAATACCCGTGTCCAAAACATATACGTTGAAGTGGGAAACCGAGGAATCGGATGGTGAAGATGCGGACGGCAATCCGAGAACGAGAACGGTCCGTCATCAGGAAACCGAAACGGTAACGAATATATATGACGTGGAACGGCCGTTTGCCTACTGGGAAATCACGACGTTCGATGCGTGGGGACTGAAGCAAGCGACGCTGAATCAATATGCACTGCCTTATGGGGCGATTACGCTTTTGCCTAACGGCTATACCGCGCCGGATGTACAAGGGGGCGTGACGGCTGAGCATATGGAGAAGCCGCCATACAGTGCGAAAGTGTTGGCGGGCGAAACGCTTGATGGCGGCAGCGAGCGTCCGAGCGTGCCGTCGGAGGACTGGACCGAAGAGGCAGAAGGACAGGTTGGACGAATTAAAGTATGGAACGATCGTCTGGATTTCGACGGCTCCGTGATCATGGACGACGTGCAGCAGGACGATGAAACCCCAGAGCCGATCGACATCGTAGAAGCCGAGGAGATCGGGGAAGATGTGCTCTACGAGAGCGGCTTGATCATACCCGGCACCCGGGCGAACAGCCGGGATGAGCCAAGTGATGGCATCCTGTCGTACGAGAGCCTGCTGAGCATCAATGGCGAAGGGGATGTTCAAACGTTTCCGATTGAAGGGCTCAATACAGTGACCGTCCATACCCCAGTGGTTAATGATTCCGAAGCACCGGATGAAAACCGCGGCTTTGACCAGAGCGTCATCCCGAATATGGCGCGAACGGTGCTTGTACTGGGGCGGGAGTTTTCCGTCGACTTTGACGAGACGGCGCCGCATTTGAACCAACTCGGATACGGCAACCGGGACTATGCGAGATATACGCGAAACAAACGGATTGTATTCCCATTTGATGTCTATCACGGCAGCACCTTCTACCCGGCGCAAACGTGGATCGATTATCCCGTCGGAGCAGCCAAACAAACGTACCGGATTCCGGTCTGGGTACCGGAAGGGAACTACGATGCGGTGACGCAGGCGTGGGCGATTAATACGCCAGAGGGCTCATCGGCGTATCAGACCGACTTCAATGGGGATCTCGCGAACTACGGAGCGAGCCGGACGCTGCTCTTCACAGTGCAAGGCCGGATTTCGGATTTCACCATCACGGACATTGGCGACCTGCGCTATGAATCGGTGTTTCGCACTGCGAAAGGCTCGAAGCAGCATTCGGGTTATGTCTATGAATCCGGTGGACGGACGAAGGACCGAGAAGAAACGAATCTAGCGAGCCAGCCCTCACGGCTATTGCCGATTCGGCCAGGCTCGCATCCAAGAGAAGCGGCTACGGTGCCGCATAATGGCTATCCCATCTCGTTCTACTTTGAAACCATCGGGAGCTATAGTGGCAAAGACGCAGGCATCCAAATCCAGCCAAGCTTCTGGTTTGTGAGCAAGCAGGGAGGAAACGCGCAGGAGGTGGACTTGTACTATGATGTATCCGGTCCACGGAATAAGCTGATTAAAGTCGGCTCGGCGCGCGATCAGGAGCTGTACAGCCGAACGTATCAGCTTGCTGATCTGCTACGCGGGGTGACGACGACCTCGCTGAGCCAAACGGCGAGCTATGAATATGATTATCTGTTATCCCCAGCGAATCGATTTGGTGCTTCGTGGGAGAAGTTCTGGAAGCACTACATTACGCGGAAAACGGTCATCAGTGCAGGTTACAGCTTGGAAGAGCTATCGTATGCGTCCCGCACGTTAGTGGGCCCAAGCGGCTCGCAGGTACCGGCAAGTGTGAATACGGTGCAAGCGCTGCGGAGTGTGCAGCGATGGTATGGGGAGTACAGTCTGCCGATCGCGCCGTATGTGCTGCCGAAGGGCACGAATATTTTAGAGGTGGCAAGGCAAAACGGCGGGGCACTGAATGGCAGTGAGGCAGCGTTTTTGAAAAATGGCTACCTGATGGTTCATTTTGACCTGAGTGCGTACCAGCAGGAGCGGAAGGCGAATCCGGAAATCCGGTATGACGCGCCAATGGCGAATATGTGGGAAATTGAAGGACAGCCGCTCAGCAGTGTGAGCTATAGCGGTCAGACGTACCGCTTTCAATACGGGGATATCGCGATGTTTGAATCAAGCTTCTCGGTGCGCAATGACTTCCAAGGCACGGGGAGATAGAGCGGATAAGCGAGGAGGTGTACAATGGCTGGAAAGCAGGTTGTCTTTAAACCGGATGAAGTGAGGCGCCTGCAGCAGCAGATGGTTCGAATCGGAGCAGACACGGATGAACTACGGCGGCGGGTGAGCGGGAAGATAGCGAGTTGGGATCGCCCCTTGCCAGTGCTTGGGAGCATGGAGCAAATCCAAAGGCAGTTGACGAGTTTGACGCAGGAAGCGGAGCAGATGACGGAAGTGATCAGCAAAGCGCTGAAGGGCATCGAGCGGGTGCAGGCGGAAGCGGCGCAGGAAGCGAAGCAACTGGCGAAGGGGCTCAGCGGACTGGAGCGTTTTGATCTGTTGAAGCGGGTAGGGACGACAGGCGGTGGCAGCTACACGCCCGTACCCGTCACCTTCCGTCCGATGGTAACAAACCTAATCGACCGGATTTTGCCGCAGGCCAGCCGGGACCGCTGGTCGAGCGATCCGTTGGTGAAGGAGCTGCGGAGGGTCGCTGGTCTGCAAGGCGCGACGGCGGCGGAAAAGCTGGATGCGGAAATGAAGCTGGAGGCGATATTCGCCGAGAGGGATCTGATTGCGAAGGCGCAAACGGCGTATGCGGTGTATAAGCAGTTTGGCAATCATCTGCTGATGACGGAGATGCAAAAACAGGCGGAAATCAGCCGAGAGAAGCTGAAGGAGCTTGGTGTAGCAGAGAGCTATTTTGCCCCCAACGTGAATATGACGAGCTATTTCAAGCAGGTGCCGCTGCTGGCGTGTGACTATGATCCATCGTTTGCGCTGGAAGGGGATATGACGACGCGGGTGCCGCTGCCGGACAACGCTCGTTACTTATTTATGGTGATGATGGCGCAAACACAGGGTCCAATGGGAGAACTGGCGAGGGTGCAATTGAAGGAAATTCATGCGCTGCAGCAAACGATTCGAACCGCTGCGGGAGGATTAGTCTCGGATGTGCAGCAGGGGCAAGTGAAAAGCGGGCTGCTGAACGTGCTGACGATTTTACATAGCATGCAGGCATTAAGCAAATACGATCCTCCACCAAAGGAAGTCGTCGTCGAGGAAAAGCCGGGTATGCTGGAGAAGTTTGGGCAGGATGCGATGCGAACCCTTGAGATCAACTGGAGTGTATTGAAAAACCAAGCGGCAGTAGAATGGGCTGCGATCAAGAAGACGGGAAATAGCATAGCTGAAATTGCAACGGATTTATACAATGCTCACGTTGATCGAGCGAACAAGAGCAACGACTCGGTCTATGATTTTTTTAACAACGCGACGATGGGCTTGATCAGTGTACCCGGAGCGCTATGGGAGGAACATGTTGATCGGACGGCGAATCGGAATGAGTCGGTGTCTGCGTATTTGGATTATTTGAGCTTGGGTTTAACGGGGATGGTGCAGGGAGCCTTTGCCCCAGAAAATCCGAATTCCAAAGAGCATGTGCAGGATGTAATCGGAGTGCTCGGCTTATTGTTCTCGGTTAAGATAAAGGGGCCAGGAGGAATAGAACCGACGGTTCCGAAAAGTCCAGAGGTCAAACCGGAGGGTGCAGGAAGTGGCCGTGGACTAGGATTTGGTAATCAACTTGTGACCCCTGATGGGATACATTTCATGGACTCTTTCCCCAACGATAAGTCGCCTATCGAAGTTCCTAAAACAGACGTGCAGAAACGATATCTGGAAGAGATGGATCGGCTGAAGCGAGAGACTGAGGGGACGGGACATGTTAAACCTGTTCAACAAATCAACAATAGGTTTCCTGAGGATATTCAAACTGGAAAAGAGTTTTCTTTCAATATCGAAAATGGATACTTGAAAAATACCAATGGTCTTACCGAGGTGGATTTTGTTGTAGACTTGAATGGAAAACTTCATATTGGGAGAGGACATTCCTTTTTAGCAAACGGTGAGTCTGTTCAAGCGGCAGGAAAGCTAAAGATTAATGGCCAAGGACAGGTCAGAAGTATATCTAATTTATCCGGTCACTATACTCCTACAGTTGACCAAGCAAAACTTTTTCCACAAGTTCTTGAGCAAGCAGGGATAAAAACTAAGAACGCTTGGCTTGAAATTTACACCATAGAGACCACTCCTTCGGGTTACGTTAACACTAACGAACTTGTTAAGGTTTCTAGTATTAAGATAAAGTAGGTGAATATCTTGGAAGAATTAAAACAGATGAATAAAGAAATTTTTAGAGGGAATTTGTTGAAAACTATTGAGGAGTTTTCGAAAAAGGGGGGAGTGACTTTTACCGATTGCAGATTTGTTATAGAGCCTGTGAAAGAAAAAGACAAGCCTTTAAACGGTGCAGATGATATGATGAGACTAAACATTTTAAGCGAAGATAATATAGGAAACAAGCAACTAACATTGAATAACACTGTAAATATACTTTGTGGATTGCAACCATTAGTACCAATATGGATAGATGTACTTTTTGTCGAGATGAATGAAAATACAGCTATTTTTAAGTTGCGATCTAGTCTAAGGTTTAGAAAGCCAACTTTATTGAGGAATGTAGAAACTGGACACGCTCCTTTTAAGTCCATAATAGATGAAACCTCCTAAGTAACTCTCAGACTTCTACTTTTGGTGGGCTGCCCAGTGTCGAATGAACTCATCATACAATCAAGAAGAGAACACGCATCATCATAAAATGTAAGGATTTTCAAAAGTACATGGGGATTACTAGGGCCTGTACGCAAACCTATTTGAGCCATAAACGAATCGAAAGCAGCGTCAAAAAAAGCCATAAACATGTTCGGACTGATTCTCCTGTGTAAGTGGTGGGTGGTAGCTTCATTTTGTACGAATCAGGCACGAGCTGTTCTTTTATTTGTCGCACTTCATATTACAGTCCGTCGTTTACAACTCAACAATAAATCAACTTTAAAGATACTTAATAAACTTTTAAAAGCTTGTTCCAACTTGAACCACAAGTTAGGAACGAGCTTCTTTGTATACTCAAAATCAAACAGAGAAGAAAACCATTGTAAAGAAGATAGACGTTCTAAGCCGGATAAAAGGTAAATAAATAGCGGAGCGTGTTTATATGTTGAACTTACAATCAAGTAAAATCTGCAATCATCAAGTTGATGATTCATGCGCTGCAGCAAACGATTCGAACAGCGGCGGGAGGATTAGTAACGGATGTACAGCAGGGGCAAGTAAAAAGCGGGCTGCTGAACGTGCTGACGATTTTGCAGAGCATGCA
Organism: Paenibacillus sp. FSL H8-0537; assembly: GCF_038051995.1. Taxonomy (NCBI): domain Bacteria; kingdom Bacillati; phylum Bacillota; class Bacilli; order Caryophanales; family Paenibacillaceae; genus Paenibacillus; species Paenibacillus sp. FSL H8-0537. The sequence continues at coordinate 1,133,740 of NZ_CP150290.1, forward strand.
GGCATTAAGTAAGTATGATCCCCCGGCAAAGGAAGTCGTCGTCGAGGAAAAGCCGGGCGTGCTGGAGAAGTTTGGGCAGGATGCCATGCGAACCCTTGAGATCAACTGGAGTGTATTGAAAAACCAAGCGGCAGTGGAATGGGCTGCGATCAAGAAGACGGGAAATAGCATAGCTGAAGTGGCAACGGATTTATACAATGCCCATGCGGATAGAGCAGCGAAGAGCAACGACTCGGTCTATGATTTTTTTAACAATGCGACGATGGGCTTGATCAGTGTACCCGGAGCGCTATGGGAGGAACATGTTGATCGAACGGCGAATCGGAATGAGTCAGTGTCTGCATATTTGGATTATTTGAGCTTGGGTCTAACGGGGATGGTACAGGGAGCCTTTGCCCCAGAAGATCCGAATTCCAAGGAGCATATGCAGGATGTAATCGGAGTGCTCGGCTTATTGTTCTCGGTTAAAATAAAGGGGTCAGGAGGAATGGAACCGACGGTTCCGAAAAGCCCAGAGGTCAAACCGGAGGGTGCAGGAAGTGGACGTGGACTAGGATTTGACAATCAGCTTGTGACCCCTGATGGAATACATTTCATGGACTCTTTCCCCAACGATAAGTCGCCTATCGAAGTTCCTAAAACAGACGTGCAGAAGCGATATTTGGAAGAGATGGATCGACTGAAGCGAGAGGCTGAGGGGACGGGGCATATTGGCAATACAGTCAATCATAAAAATATAGATGATTTTATTAATGGCATAAAGAAATTTGATGAGGTCATTGAAGACTATGCCAAAATCTACAAAGAATGCATTGACTCCAATAAGCCTTGGTCTTGGGATGATACCATCCCAAATGGAGATAGCTTATCTGCTTCTCAAAAAAGAAAAATAAAGGAATTGGCAGTGTCAAAAGGCCTTATACCTGATATTAAAGTAAATAAAGTAGATGGAATGAGATATGGATTTGCTGATTTTGCAGGAGCAGGCGTTGTTGAAAAAACAGTCCATATGCCAGAAAGTTTTTGGAAGCTATCTGACAAAGAGCAGTTATGGTGGAAGAACAGCAGGCATGTGGGCAGATGCCCCAAGGTAAATAATTTCGGGAGGTATAGGTATGGAATTTAAGGATGGGTTTATCATTTATCCATTGCCAGATAATACTTTACTAGCTGAAAAAGAGCGTAAATGGAGAATTGAATTACCAGAAGCATATAAACAATTTATTTCAAAATATAATGGTTCTTCTCCAATAAAAGATAGCTTTGTATGTAATGGTCATAGTTATACGATTGATAGGTTTTTGTGCATACTAAAGGTAACCGGGGATAGAGATGATGAGTTTTATGATATTGGTGTAGTTAGAACCCAGTTGGATGAACGAATTGTTTCAGATGAGGATTTAGTAGGTACCGAGTTGTTGCCGATTGCGGTTTTATTTGCAGGTGATTTTGTATGTTTAGACTATCGTGATAATGCTAAGGAGCCTTCTGTATGTGTTTGGAATCATGAAGAATCAGCAGACTTAGAACCGGTCACATATTTTACTAGTGCGAGTTTCGAAGAGTTTCTAGCAATGTTAACCGAATAAAATATAGCATCAGTTTATAAATTAAAAAACAGGTTGAATATGGTCAGGTATTGCTTGCCATGTTTGATCTGTTTTTTGGTTTCCTATAAGGGGACGGGTAAAGGTAGCTCTATTTCCTCCGCTTCCTTTTTCATAAATTAATGAAATTTACATTCGTACTGTGTTATTCTGCGGAGGCCTTGAAAACCCTCTCTACAAATAAGCAGGGCCCTGCGAATATTCCTCCCATAAATCCACTTCACTTATAGCTGTCTGCGCGTAATCCCGAGTAGATTCCTGTCATATTATGATATTTTACCTGCCAAAAACGAACTTTAATAAAAGCTACTCTTTTCAACGTTCGTATTTTGTTGACAGCCCCGTGGGGATTAGATAAACTGGAAGAGGTCAGTAGCGGAGCAATCCGTTTATTATAGTGTTGGTCTCGTATAATCTCGGGGATTGGCCCGAAAGTTTCTACCCGAAAACCACAATTTTCGGACTACGAGCAAGCTTGAAGCTGGTATGCTTGAGCTGCCTTTTTTGAACAAGAAGCAAATATAAGTAGTATAAGTATTACACTTATATTCGGCTTCTGGTTCTCCGCGAAACGAAGCTTGCCGTTCAAGGACGGCGACAGCCGTTTCACCTTAAAATATAGGCAGGGATATCATTTCGTTATCCTTTCTCTATATTTCTCGGAATGAAACGCGCCGCGCCGCCAAGGATGGCGTCTGCCGTTTCACCTTAGGGCAGCCTTGTGCTACTTTGTGCCTTGTATTTTGCAAGGTTGCGGAAGTGGCGGCTTACTTCAGGCATAAAGAGCGCCAAGCGGTTCCCGGAAGTCGGGAGGCTGCGCTGTGCGCTCGGCTCGGGTCCCGCAGCATACGTATGATTAATACTCTTACGGTAGCTGTCGGGATTTTTCTGTTGAAATCGGGCAGTTTAGAGGGTAAGGAAAGCATCAAGTTACGGTTTTATATGGTTTACCTATTATATAGATGAAAGAAGGTTTGAACGCATGTCTGCGAAGGTAGGCGTCATCATGGGCAGCAAGTCGGATTGGGATACAATGAAACTGGCTTGCGATGTGCTGGAAGAGCTTCAAATTCCTTATGAGAAAAAGGTTGTGTCGGCGCACAGAACGCCCGATTTAATGTTTGAATATGCGGAAACGGCAGTGGAGCGCGGACTTAAGGTCATTATCGCGGGGGCTGGCGGAGCTGCACATCTTCCCGGCATGGTCGCCGCCAAAACGGTGCTGCCGGTTATTGGCGTTCCTGTCAAATCTTCGAATCTAAGCGGTCTCGACTCGCTGCTGTCTATCGTTCAAATGCCGGGCGGCATTCCTGTAGCTACAGTAGCAATCGGCAATGCTGGCGGCACGAATGCTGGACTGCTGGCGGCACAGATGCTGGGCGCGTTCGATCCGGACATTCAGGCACGCGTGATCGCAAGGCGCGAGCGCGTCAAGCAGGAAGTGCTGGAAAGCAGTGAGACGCTATGATGGTCGAAGCGGACAAGCAGCGGCCGGATAATATCCGGACGCTGCTGCCAGGCAGCACAATCGGCGTGCTCGGCGGCGGGCAATTGGGCCGGATGATGGCGCTCGCAGGCAGCGCGATGGGCTACAAATTCGTCGCGCTTGATCCAGCGGTGGATTCGCCTTGCGGACAAGTCGCAGATCAAGTGGTCGGCGCCTATGACAATCATGAGGCAGCGCGCGAGCTGGCGCAGCGTTCAGATATCATTACGTATGAATTTGAAAATGTGAATGCCGAAGTTGCCGCGATGCTGATGAAGGAATCCTACGTGCCGCAAGGCAGCAAGCTGCTTTATACGACGCAGCATCGGCTGCGGGAGAAGCGGGCGATTGAGGCGGCTGGCGTGAAGGTTGCGCCTTACAGCGAAATTCGCAGCAGCGCGGAGCTTCATATAGAAGCAGAACGTTTAGGCCTGCCATGCGTATTAAAAACAGCGACTGGCGGCTACGACGGCAAAGGGCAATGGGTCATCCGCGCCGCGGAGGAGATCGACGAGGCGTACGAAACGCTGAGCCGGGCTGGAACCGAGCTTGTGCTGGAGAAATTCATCTCCTTTGAAAAAGAGCTGTCGGTCATTGCGGCGCGCAGCCCGCAGGGCGAGGTCAAAGCATTCCCGGCGGCGGAAAATATCCATATTGACAATATTCTTCATTTGTCGATTGTGCCGGCCCGGATCGAGGAAGGCATTCAGCGCCGAGCGGAGCAGCTGGCGATGCAAATCGCCGAAGGGCTGGGCGCGGTCGGATTAATCGCCGTTGAGCTGTTTTTGACGGCTGACGGAGAGCTGTATGTGAATGAGCTGGCACCAAGGCCGCATAACAGCGGGCATTACACGATGGAAGCGGCACATACGTCGCAGTTCGAGCAGCATGTGCGGGCGGTATGCAATTTGCCGCTTGGTCGTACGGAGCTGCTGACGCCAGTCGTGATGGTGAATGTGCTCGGCCAGCATGTAGAGCCGGTCATTCAGCGTTTTGGAACCCGGGATGAAGCGGCAGTGCGCCTCGGCGTAACACCGAAGCTGCATCTGTACGGCAAGAAGGACGCCGTTCACAAAAGAAAAATGGGCCACATTAACGTGCTTGCTCCCGATGTGGAAGCAGCGCTGCAATGGATAGATGAAACAACAATTTGGAAGGTGGAGTAGCTACATGTTAGAGCGTTACAGCAGACCGGAAATGAGAGCAATTTGGACCGAGGAGAATAAGTTCCAAGCATGGCTGGAGGTTGAGCTTTGCGCATGCGAGGCTTGGTCGGAGCTGGGCATTATTCCGAAGGAAGACGTAGAAGAGCTTCGTAAAAACGCCAGCTTCAACATCGACCGCATTTATGAAATCGAGCAGGATACACGCCATGACGTAATCGCCTTTACGCGCGCTGTATCCGAGACAGTTGGCCCTGAGCGCAAATGGGTGCACTACGGCCTGACATCGACGGATGTTGTAGATACGGCAACGGGCTACCTGCTGCTGCAAGCCAATGCGATTTTGCAAAAGGATATTGAGCGTTTCATCTCGATTTTGCGCGAGAAAGCGATTCAGTACAAGGATACGCCGATGATGGGACGTACGCATGGCGTTCATGCTGAGCCAACTACTTTCGGCCTCAAAATGGCACTGTGGCATGAAGAGATGAAGCGCAACCTGGAGCGTTTCCTGCATGCAGCTGACGGCGTGCAATACGGCAAAATTTCCGGTGCTGTCGGCACTTACGCGAATATCGACCCATTCGTAGAAGAATTTGTCTGCAACAAGCTCGGCACGAAGGCTGCGCCAATCTCGACGCAAACGCTGCAGCGTGACCGCCATGCTGAATACATGGGCACACTGGCACTCGTTGCTTCGTCGCTGGACAAGTTCGCTACGGAAATCCGCGCTTTGCAGAAGAGCGAATTCCGCGAGGTGGAAGAGCCTTTCGCTAAAGGTCAAAAAGGTTCATCGGCTATGCCGCACAAGCGCAACCCAATCGGCTGCGAGAACATTTCAGGTCTGTCACGCGTCATTCGTGGACATATGCTGACGGCTTATGAGAACATTCCGCTGTGGCATGAGCGCGATATTAGCCACTCGTCCGCAGAGCGCGTCATTTTGCCAGATGCAACGATGCTGCTGAACTACATGCTGAACCGTCTGGGCAACATCATTAATAATCTGCAAGTATTCCCTGAAAATATGAAGCGTAACATGCAGCGTACGTTCGGCGTGCCGTTCTCCGGCCGCGTCATGACGAAGCTGATCGACAAAGGCTTCAGCCGCGAGCAGGCTTATGACACTGTTCAGCCGCGCGCCATGCAAGCTTGGGAAGAGCAGCGCCAATTCCGCGACATTATTGAATCGACGAAGGAAATTACCGAGCTTCTGTCGACGGAAGACATCGACGATTGCTTTAACCCAACATGGCATCTGAAGCATGTGGATACGATTTTCACCCGTCTTGGATTGAACTAAGGAGGCTTACTGGCGAATGACTGCATCATCTCAAAGCTTGTCTACTGCTGCTCCATATGTAAAAGCGCCCCTTCTATACAAGGGGAAGGTTAGAGAGCTTTATGATCTGGGCGAGCATTTTCTCATCGTTGTAACGGATCGCATCTCGGCGTTCGATTATGTGCTTGATCCGGCTGTGCCGGAGAAGGGCAATGTGCTTAACCGCCTGTCGGCGTTCTGGTTTGAGCAGACGGCTTCGATCCAGACGAACCACGTCGTGCATACCGATGTGGACAAGCTGGGCGAGCTCATTACCGAGCCTGAGCTGCTGCGGAACCGAATTATGGTGACTCTTAAAGCAGAGCGTATTGACATTGAATGCGTCGTGCGCGGCTATATCACAGGCGGCGGCTGGAGACAATATCAGCAGACGTCTGCGATCAATGGCATTGAGCTGCCGGCAGGCCTGCGCAAAAATGAACGTTTTCCGCAGCCGATCTTTACGCCAGCGGCGAAAAACGACGTCGGCCATGATGAGGATATCCCGTTCGAGCGGATGCAGGAGCTGGTTGGCGCTGAGCTTTCCGAAGAGCTGCGCGACCGCAGCATTAAGCTTTATGAGTTCGCTCACGCTTATTGCGCCGAGCGCGGCATCATTCTCGCCGATTGCAAATTTGAATTTGGCCTGATTGATGGCAAGGTTATTCTCATTGACGAGATTTTCACGCCGGATTCCTCGCGTTTCTGGGCAGAGGGCAATTTCGCCTATGACATTGAGATCGACAGCATGGACAAGGAGCCGGTGCGCACCTATTTGCTCGGCTCAGATTGGGACAAAAACAGCAAGCCGGACCCGCTGCCGGAAGCGGTTGTTGCAGAGACGACGAAGCGGTATCAGGATATTTACCGCCGCTTGACCGGTTCGGAAAGCTACTAGCTATTTCGTGCACTTAGAGATATAGATCAACGATTCAAGCACAACGATAAAAGCAAAGCGATTTTGCTGGAGGGAGCCTGTGGGGTGCTCGCCAAAAGCAGAAGAAAAGCGAAGCAGCGTTAACGCTACACTATTATTTTCATTATCAGGAGGCCAACAATGAAAGCAACCGTCTACGTAACAATCAAGGAAAATGTACTTGATCCACAAGGAACAGCTGTACAAGGAGCTTTGCACTCGATGGGCTTTGCCGAAGTGGAAAAGGTTCGGATCGGCAAATATTTGGAGCTTGAGCTGGGCGATATTGACCGCAGCGAGGCAGAGAAGCGCATCAAGGAAATGTGCGAGAAGCTGCTTGCGAACACGGTCGTAGAAGATTACCGTTTTGAGCTGGAGGGATAGGCGATGAAGTTTGCGGTTCTGGTTTTTCCAGGTTCCAACTGTGATATTGATTGTTACAAGGCGGTAGAGGAAGCGATTGGCCAAAAGGTAGAGTATGTATGGCATACATCGACGGATCTTTCCGGTTATGACGCGATTTTGGTGCCAGGAGGCTTCTCCTATGGCGATTACCTGCGCTGCGGCGCGATTTCCCGTTTCGCTCCTGTTATGAATGAAGTGAAGAAAGCAGCGGAGGAAGGCAAGTTCATCCTCGGCATTTGCAACGGGTTCCAAATTCTTACGGAAGCGGGCCTGCTGCCAGGCGCTTTGATTCGCAACAGCGGCCTCAAATTCCGCTGCCATCAGACGCCGCTGGAGGTCGTGAACAACGGCAATCCGTTCACGAACCAGTATGCGGAAGGCGATATCATCAACATTCCGATCGCCCACGGCGAAGGCAACTACTATTGCGACGACGCGACGCTGGCACAGCTGGAAGCGAACAAGCAAATTATTTTCCGCTATGCGGGCGACACCAATCCGAACGGATCGGTATCGAACATCGCGGGCGTGAGCAACGAGCGTGGCAACGTAGTCGGCATGATGCCGCATCCAGAGCGTGCAATTAACCAATTGTTCGGCTCAGAGGACGGCAAAAAAATGTTTACATCGATTTTGAATGCATGGAGGGAACAGCATGGCGCAGCAGTTAACAGCTAAGGAACCGACAGCGGAACAAATCGCGGATCAGCGGATTTATACGCAGTTCGGCGTAACGGATTATGAATATGAGCTGATTTGCGGATTTCTTGGCCGCCAGCCAAACTATACGGAGATTGGCGTATTCAGCGTCATGTGGTCGGAGCATTGCTCCTACAAAAACTCCAAGCCGATTTTGAAAAAATTCCCGATCACTGGACCTAAAGTTCTAATGGGACCAGGCGAAGGCGCAGGTATCGTAGATATTGGCGACAATCAAGCGGTCGTATTCAAAATCGAATCGCATAACCATCCCTCCGCGGTTGAGCCTTACCAAGGCGCAGCTACAGGTGTAGGCGGCATTATCCGCGATATTTTCTCGATGGGCGCACGTCCTGTTGCTTTGATGAACAGCTTGCGTTTTGGCCGTCTTGAAAATGATCGCGTTAAATATTTGTTTGAAAATGTCGTTAGCGGCATCGCTGGCTACGGCAACTGTATCGGCATCCCGACTGTCGGCGGTGAAGTTATGTTCGACGAGAGCTACGAGGGCAATCCGCTCGTTAACGCGATGTGCGTAGGCCTCATCGACCATGATAAAATCCAACGCGGCGTCGCTAAAGGCGTAGGCAACCCGGTATTTTATGTCGGTCCGGCAACTGGCCGCGACGGCATCCACGGCGCAACCTTCGCTTCGGTCGAGCTGTCTGAGGAATCCGAAGAGAAGCGTACGGCGGTTCAAGTCGGCGATCCATTTATGGAGAAGCTGGTTATGGAAGCGACGCTTGAGCTGATCGATTCCGGCATTGTGCTTGGGATTCAGGATATGGGCGCAGCTGGCCTGACTTGCTCCAGCGCCGAGATGGCATCGAAAGCCGGCAACGGTCTTGAGCTATATCTCGATGAAGTACCGCAGCGCGAAACAGGCATGACGCCTTACGAAATGATGCTGTCTGAATCGCAAGAGCGCATGCTCTTCGTTGTAGAGCCGCAGCATGAAGCGCAGGCGAAAGAAATTTTCGAGCGTTGGGGCATTATTTGCGCCAAAGTCGGCAAAGTAACGGATGACGGACGTCTCCGCTTGTTCCACCAAGGCGAGCAAGTGGCCGATATGCCGGTAACAGCACTCGTTGACGAGTGTCCGGTTTATGACAAGCCCTCGCAGGAGCCTGCATATTACAGTGCGAATGCGGCAATCGACACAACGGCTTATCCGGAAGTAACGGATTTGACGGCTGCGCTTGAGAAAGTACTCGCTTCGCCAACGGTGGCCAGCAAAGAGTGGGTTTACAATCAGTACGACTATATGGTGCGTACGTCGACAGCGGTACAACCGGGTTCGGACGCAGCAGTCGTTACTATTAACGGTACACGCAAGGCACTCGCGATGACAACGGACTGCAACAGCCGTTATGTATACCTTGATCCAGAAGTGGGCGGACGCATTGCTGTAGCGGAAGCTGCGCGCAACATCGTTTGTTCCGGCGCAGAGCCGCTGGCCATTACGGACAACCTGAACTTCGGCAGCCCAGAGAAGCCGGATGTATTCTGGCAGATCGAGAAATCGGCAGACGGCATGTCCGAGGCTTGCCGCGTACTGGAAACGCCCGTTATCGGCGGCAACGTCAGCTTGTACAATGAAAATGCAAAAGGTGCGATTTACCCGACGCCGGTTATCGGCATGGTAGGTCTCGTTCATGATATCGATCATATTACGACTCAAGGCTTCAAAAACGAAGGCGACGTCATCATTCTCGTCGGCGAAACGAAAGCCGAAATGGGCGGAAGCGAGCTGCAATACGTGCTGCAAGGCGTGAATGAAGGCCGTCCTCCGGTTATTGATCTAGCTGTTGAGAAAAAGATGCTTGGCGCTGTGCTGAGCGCGATTCAAAGCGGCCTGGTCGCTTCGGCGCATGACTTGTCCGAAGGCGGTATTGCGGTTGCACTGGCAGAATCCTGCATAAGCGGCAAGCTTGGTGCAGAAGTTAATGTAAATACAGAGCTGCGCGCCGATCATGCATTGTTCAGCGAGTCGCAATCGCGTATTTTGCTATCAGCGAAGCCGGAGCAAGCAGCAGCGCTGCAAGCATTGCTGGCTGAGCAAGGCGTTGCCCATGCGGCAATTGGTTCGGTTAAAGGAGCTGCTCTTTCGATCAGCATCAATGGCAAATCCGGCATTCAGGCGCCGGTACAACAACTGGAGAAGGTCTGGAAGGATGCGATTCCATGTCTGATGAAATAAAGCAGCCTAAGCTTTGGTCAGGCGATTATTATAATCAAGGCGGCGGTCGGGAGGATTTCTTCGACAAGCTGCGCGAGGAATGCGGCGTGTTCGGCGTCTTCAATCATGCAGACGCAGCATCGCTTTCCTACTATGGCCTTCATGCGTTGCAGCATCGCGGCGAGGAATCTGCGGGCATTTGCACCGTCGACACGACGGACCGCAATCGTTTCAGCTATCACCGCGGCATGGGACTCGTCAAGGAAGTTTTCGACAAGGAGCGCCTAGCGGGGCTCCCTGGCGATCGCTCTATCGGGCATGTGCGCTATTCGACAGCAGGAGAGAGCAAGCTGGCAAATGCGCAGCCGCTGATCTTCCGCTATCGGGATGGCGATCTTGCGGTAGCGACGAACGGCAATATCGTAAATGCGCCGGAAATCCGCAAGGAGCTGGAGAACCTGGGCTCTATTTTCCAGACGACGAGCGATACCGAGGTTATTGCGCATTTGATCGCCCGTTCGCCGAAGGATTTTGTGACGGCAGCGAAAGAAGCGCTTCAGCGTATCGTTGGAGGCTTCGCTTTCCTGATTATGACAAACGACAAGCTGCTGGTCGCTTCCGATCCGAACGGACTTCGTCCGCTCGTGGTGGGCCGCATCGGCGAGGGCTATGTTTTTTCTTCCGAGTCGTGCGCGTTTGAATCGATTGGTGCCCAGTATTTGCGTGACGTTCAGCCGGGCGAGCTGCTTATTTTCGATCAGGATGGCATGAAAGAGGATCGTTATGCGGAAGTAACGCGCCGGGCGACCTGCGCGATGGAATACATTTATTTTGCCCGTCCCGACAGTGACATTCATGAGATCAACATTCATTCCGCGCGCAAGCGGATGGGCAAGCAGCTCGCGATGGAATCGTTCGTCGATGCTGATATCGTAACGGGTGTGCCGGACTCCAGTATATCCGCGGCAATCGGTTACGCGGAGCAGACGGGTATTCCGTATGAGCTTGGACTTATCAAAAATAAATACACCGGCCGTACGTTCATCCAGCCTTCGCAGGAGCTGCGTGAGCAGGGCGTAAAGATGAAGCTGTCCGCCGTGCGCAAAGTCGTAGAAGGCAAACGCGTCGTCATGATTGACGACTCGATCGTTCGCGGCACAACGTCGCGCCGGATCGTCAATATGCTGCGTGAAGCGGGAGCAACGGAAGTGCATGTGCGGATTACATCGCCGCCTTTCAAAAACCCTTGCTACTACGGCATTGATACGCCGAGCCGCGATGAGCTTATTGCATCTTCCCGCACGGTGCAGGAAATTTGCGAGCTGATTAATGCGGATTCGCTGACCTTCCTTAGCGACAGCGGCTTTATTGATTCGGTTGGCGGCAATGACGGCGCTTATAACCGGGGCATGTGCCTCGGCTGCTTTGATAATGATTACCCGACGCCTGTTGATGAGGAATCGGACAAAAGCTGCAGCTGCTAGACTTTAGCAGTCTGGCTGCAGCATGAAGCTGTAATAGTGCAAGTTAGAAATAATAGTGCTGCCTGCCATTTGCGCGCCTGATTCAGGCGCGCCAGCTTGGCGGCTACGATAAAGGGGTTGAACGATGTGGCAGAAGCGTATAAAAAAGCTGGCGTCGATATAGCGGCTGGCAACGAAGCGGTCGAAAGAATGAAGAAGCATGTCAAGAAAACGTTCCGTCCTGAGGTACTGACAGATCTTGGCGGCTTTGGCGGCCTGTTCGGCCTAAACAAGGATAAATATGATGAGCCGGTGCTCGTATCGGGTACAGACGGCGTTGGCACGAAGCTGAAGCTGGCTTTTGCAATGGATAAGCATGACACGATCGGTATCGATGCGGTTGCCATGTGTGTCAATGACATCATTGTACAAGGCGCTGAGCCTTTGTTCTTCCTCGATTACCTCGCTTGCGGCAAAGTCGTGCCTGAGAAAATCGAAGCGGTCGTTAAAGGCATCGCAGACGGCTGCGTTCAAGCTGGCTGTGCACTGATTGGCGGCGAGACAGCGGAAATGCCAGGTATGTACCAAGGCGACGAATACGATATCGCGGGCTTTACGGTCGGCGTTGTCGATAAGAAAAAAATCATCGATGGCACGACCATTGCGCCCGGAGACGCAGTAATTGGACTTGCGTCAAGCGGCATTCACAGCAATGGCTATTCGCTCGTTCGCAGATTGCTTCTGGAAGAGAGCGGCTATGCGCTGGATCAGGAGCTGGCAGAGCTTGATGGCGCGAAGCTTGGCGATGTATTGATCGAGCCAACGCGTATTTATGTGAAATCAGCGCTTAAGCTGATTGAGCAAGTGAAGGTGAAAGGCATGGCGCATATTACAGGCGGCGGCTTCATTGAGAACATTCCGCGCGTATTGCCGGAAGGCGTGAACGTGAATGTGGAATACGGCTCTTGGCCGATCCACAACATTTTTGGCCTCATGCAGGAAAAAGGTTCGATTACGAATCGTGATATGTTCACGACGTTTAATATGGGTATTGGCCTCGTAGTCGTTGTACCGGCTGATGAAGCGGAAGAAGCGCTTCGCGTAGCAAGTGGGCTTGGCGAGAAAGCTTACCGCATTGGAACAGTAACGGAAGGCAGCCGCATCGTCACGTTTACAGGAGCGACGGTGTAATGGCAGCGAAGCGTATAGCCGTATTTGCATCAGGTCAAGGCACCAATTTTCAAGCCTTGGCCGATGCGGCATGGCAGGGGGAGCTCGATGCAACTATCGAGCTTCTTGTTTGTGATAAGCCGTCTGCTCCGGTTATCGAGCGGGCGCGCAAGGCTGGCGTAGAAACGTTTATTTTTAAACCGAAGGACTATCCGTCCCGCGAAGCGCATGACAGCGTTATTTTGGCGGAGCTTGAGCGCCGCGGCATTGAGCTGATTGTGCTGGCAGGCTATATGCGCATCATTACGCCGGTGCTGGTGGAGCCTTTCTATGGTCGAATGATCAATATCCATCCTTCACTGCTGCCAGCGTTTCCCGGCATAAATGCGATTCGCCAGGCACTTGATTACGGCGTGAAGCTGACGGGTGTCACCGTGCATTATGTGGACGGCGGTCTCGACAGCGGCCCGATTATTGCCCAGCAGGCGGTCGGGGTTGCAGACGGCGAGACGGAGGATGAGCTTGCGGTACGCATCCAAGCGGCGGAGCAGCTGCTGCTTCCGCAGGTCGTGCGGCAAATTGCTGGTGGACGGGTACAGCTGGACGGACGCTTGGTGCAGATTGATGTGAGCAAGCAAGCTGAATGATTGGGCATTCATAACGATAAAGCGGTTAGAGCGTAACAGGGTTAAGACAAATAAGGAGGGCTTTGTGGAATGGCTATTCGTAGAGCATTAATCAGCGTATCCGATAAGACGGGTATTGTGGAGTTTTCGCGTGAGCTGGCAAGCCAAGGCGTGGAAATTATTTCGACAGGCGGAACATTCAGCTTATTGGAAAAAGAGGGCATTCCGGTTATCGGCATTTCCGATGTAACGGGCTTCCCGGAAATTTTGGATGGACGCGTCAAAACGCTGCACCCTGCTGTACATAGCGGCCTGCTCGCTGTGCGCGACGATGCAGAGCACCAGAAGGTGATGGAAGAGCTGGGCCTCAGCTACATCGACCTCGTTGTCGTAAATCTGTATCCGTTCAAGCAGACGATTGCTAAGCCGGATGTGGAATACGCAGATGCGATTGAAAACATCGATATCGGCGGTCCAACGATGCTGCGCTCTGCTGCGAAGAACCATGCATTCGTTACGGTTGTCGTAGACGCTGCGGATTACGCGGCTGTGCTGGAGGAAGTAAAAGCGGGCGGCGACACGACGCTTGAAACACGCAAGCGCTTGACGGCGAAAGTATTCCGTCATACAGCAGCTTACGATACGCTGATTGCTGAATATTTGTCCAAGCAGACAGGCGAAGAGCTTCCAGAAAGCTACACCGTTACTTATGAAAAAGTACAGGATCTCCGCTATGGCGAGAACCCGCATCAGAAGGCTGCTTTCTACAGCAAGCCGCTTGCTTCGACAGGCAACATTACGACAGCTGAGCAATTGCACGGCAAAGAGCTGTCCTACAATAACATTAATGATGCAAACGCAGCGCTTGCGATTGTTAAGGAATTTGATGAGCCAGCGGTTGTTGCCGTTAAGCATATGAATCCTTGCGGCGTAGGCACGGGCGCTGACATTCATGAAGCGTATCAAAAAGCGTATGCGGCTGATCCGACCTCGATCTTTGGCGGCATCGTTGCGGCGAACCGCGTAATCGGCGCAGACACAGCTGAGCTGCTGGGCCAAATTTTCCTTGAAATTATTATTGCGCCGGACTTTACGCCGGAAGCGCTGGATATTTTGACGAAAAAGAAAAACATTCGCCTCATGAAGCTCGGCGAGCTTTCCGTTGCTGCGGCTGACCGCAAGCCTGAGCTGCTCGTGACGACGGTTGACGGCGGCATGCTCGTACAGGAAAGCGATGTTCGCAGCCTGACGGAAGCAGACCTGCAATTCGTAACTGACCGCAAGCCGACTGAGGAAGAGCTGAAGCAATTGCTGTTTGGCTGGAAAGTCGTGAAGCATGTGAAATCGAATGCGATTTTGCTGGCGAAAAATAATATGACGATTGGCGTAGGCGCAGGCCAAATGAACCGTGTAGGCGCTGCTCGCATCGCAATCGAGCAGGCTGGTGCGCAGTCCGCTGGCGCTGTACTGGCGTCGGATGCCTTTTTCCCAATGGGCGATACGGTTGAGCTGGCAGCTAAAGCTGGCATTACGGCGATTATCCAAACGGGCGGCTCCATTAAGGATGCCGAATCGATTGCCGCAGCAAATGCCAACAACATTGCCATGGTACTGACTGGCGTTCGTCATTTCAAGCATTAAGAGGGAGCTGACAAGATGCGAATTTTAGTAGTAGGCGGCGGTGGCCGCGAGCATGCGATCGTATGGGCGCTGAAAAAAAGCGAGAAGGTCCGCAGCATCTATTGTGCGCCGGGCAATGCAGGCATCGCGCAGCTGGCAGAATGCGTGCCGCTGGCTGTCAATCAATTTGACGAGCTGGTAGAGTTCGCTAAAGATGCGGCTATCGATCTCGTATTTATCGGCCCAGATGATCCGCTGGCGGACGGCATCGTTGATGCGTTCGAAGCACATCAAATTCCGGTATACGGTCCGAATAAAGCGGCAGCGGAAATTGAAGGCAGCAAAATTTTTATGAAAAATTTGCTCAAGAAATACAATATTCCGACGGCTAAATATGAGACGTTTACCGAATATGAGGCGGCTTCCGCTTATTTGCAGGCACAGCAGACGCCTATCGTCATTAAAGCGGATGGACTTGCGGCAGGCAAGGGTGTAACCGTGGCCTTTACGATGGAAGAAGCACAGCAGGCGCTGAAAGAAGCGATGCTGGATAAAGTGTTTGGCGATGCGGGCAACCAAATCGTAATTGAGGAGTTTTTGGAAGGACAGGAAATGTCCATCCTTGCGTTCGTAGATGGCGAGACGGTGCGGGCCATGGTGCCGGCACAGGATCACAAGCCGATTTTCGACGGCGATAAAGGTCCGAATACGGGCGGTATGGGCACGTATACGCCGCTGCCGCATATTGATCAGGCGATTATCGACGAGTCGATTGCGAACATCATTATTCCAACGGCAAAAGCGATGGTTAGCGAAGGCCGCCCGTTCCGCGGCGTATTGTTCGCAGGTCTGATGATTACGAAGGATGGCCCGAAAACGATTGAGTTCAATGCGCGTATGGGCGATCCGGAAACACAGGTTGTGCTTCCGCGTCTGGAAACCGATCTTGTCGACATCGTATTGGCCTCGCTGAACGGCAGGCTGGAGCAGCTTGATATTACTTGGAGTGATGAGGCAGCGGTCTGCGTCATTATGGCTTCCGAGGGTTATCCGGCCTCGTATCCGAAGGGCCGCGTCATTGAAGGGCTGGCGAAAGCCGAAGCGCAAGGCGCGCTTGTGTTCCATGCGGGAACAGCTGAGAAGGACGGCCAGTTCGTAACAAGTGGCGGACGTGTGCTAGGTGTTGTCGGCCGCGGCCGTGACATCGCGCAGGCACGTGCTCGTGCTTATGATGCGGTAGGCGTTATCCATTTCGATGGTATGCAGAGCCGTTCGGATATTGCGGCGAAAGCACTGGTGTAAGAAGTATCTTTTAGCTAGAAAGCGATCTTTATTTGATCAGAGTATGAAAAAAACAGGTATGATTTCTCTTTAATAGCGAGAGATCATACCTGTTAGTCTATCAAATGTATTGATAAACGCAGTAAAGCCGCCAATGTGCGGCTTTACTGCGTTTATTAACATCATGACTTTACTTCTATAATGAGAGCTTTAGAAGTTCCTTTTAGTACACGAATCGTGCTGCTTGGTGTAAGTTCGATTATGCCAAAGGGTTTATAGGTGAAAGCACTGAAATCATAAATGTAATCATATACAAACTTACCTTGATTAACGAAAACAATTCTGCGTCTATGATCCGTTTCTAACCTATCTAAGTGAGTGGTGACCCCGACAATTTCATCTATTGCTTGCCCATTGTAGAAAGGATTATCAAGTACATAAGCCTTATCCCAAACAAACGGAGTCAACTCAGTGAATGGGACAGAGCGATTGTCTTCCTTCAACTTCATCATATTCTGATTAATAATATGAGTATTTTCAGGGAGTCTTTCATACGTAATAAGGAAGAACACTAAAACTGCTATAACCGCTATAGCGATTAGACCAACTGCTATCCATCTACTTTTTATGTTATTTTTCATATGCTCCTCCTATTTGCTAAGTCTGTGTTTGAGACAGCTAAGGTACCTGTGTAAGAGGCATCGCTTTACTTTAAAGTGATCTTTATACTCTTTAAGCATACCAAAACAGGTATGATTCCTTTTGAAAGCGAGGAATCATACCGTCAGTCAGTCTATCATCTATTTTTTAATGCTGGAAGCCATCTATAGACGACTTTGTTAATCAACATGGTGGCTCTACGGCTCTACTTGTACGATTAAAGCTTTCGATGTTCCAACTGCTATACGAATCGTGTCACTTGTCGTCAGCTCTAGTGTCCCAAAAGGTCTGAAGGTGAACTCACTAATGTTATAAATATAATCGTATACAAACTTCCCTTGATTCACAAAAACAATTCGGCGTCTAACTTCCGTCTCTAGTCTTTTCAGATTGGTTTCAGCCCCGACAATTTTATCTATGGCTCCCCCATCATAGTAAGGATCTTCAAGGATGTAGGCTCTATCCCAAACAAATGGAGTGACATCAGAAAACGGAGTAGAACGGTTTTCGCCCTTTAGCTTCAACATATTTTGATTTATAATTTTTGTGTTTTCCGGAATGGTCTCAAAAGTAATGAGGAAAAATGCCAAAGCTGCTATAGCAATTATCAGGACTGCGGTTAGTGCTATAATTATTTTCTTTTTCATATACTCCTCCATTTGGGTATTTGGTATTTAAGTGTAGTATATGATTGTGAAAATCGTTTAAAATATTTACATTAATTAATTTTAAAATAAATGTAAGTAATCATTTAACCGAAATAATCATTTCGTTATTATCTATTTTTGTTTGTACTCTATTTGCTAAGTCTGTATTTGTGAAGCAGACAGAACAGATAGCACAATAGCTTTTGTTAATAACTTTTCCTCAATTTTACTACTCCCCTTCCAAGTTATGATACTATTAAAAATTACCATAATATTAAATGGTGATCAATAGTTTTATTTTGAAAGATTTTAAATGGAATAATTACATAAAAAGGTGTTATAGAAACAGAATATTGGTTTGAGTGATACAGTCTTATTCTTAAAAAACTCAAAATTAAAAAGGGGGAATTAGTTTTCATATTAATTAAGTAGTGACGATTAAGCGCCTCGTTTTCGCTGTCAAATGCCGGCGAAAGGTGTAACTAATTTGTAACGCACTCCGTCTATGAATGCGATAAGATAAATCTATCAGCAGGGAATAGAAGGGTGAATCGGATGAAGTATAACACACGAACTAGAGTTAGCAGCATGAAGACGCGCAAAAGAACAAAACGAAAACTAGCAGTAGCAAGCTTTCTACTTGTGGCACTAGCCTTATGGCTTGGTGGCTGCGGGACTAAGGCTTCTTCGAGCCTTGAGGCGCTTATGCCAGGCAAAGAGGGAATCGCAAACATCCAGCAGGGAGCTTCATCCGAGGACACTATCCATATTAACCATCCGGCATTGTCGGAAGGGACAAACAGCGGTACGGACACGGCAAGTCACCCAGCGAGCACCGATGCTTCCCATTCCCCTCAGAAAGGAACGGATGGTGCATCCGGTTCGGCAAATGGTTCTAGTACCTCCGGTGCATCCGGTACAAACGGTGGAACTGGCGGGAAAACACAAAGCGGAGGTTCCAAAATAGGAACGAGCGTAACGAACAGCACTTATACAAATAAACCTGCAAGCTCACCAACACCAACAAGCAAGCCGGCTCCCACAGCAACGCCTTCGGCATCTCCGAAAGGAGAGAATGGTGCGAGCAAGCCGGATAAGGAGCAGAAGCTTGTCGCGTTAACCTTTGATGATGGACCGGATAGCCGTTATACACCAGCTATTTTGGATATCCTGAAAAAGAAGGGCGTTAAAGCGACTTTCTTCGTAGTCGGCGTTCAGGTGAAGAAGGACCCGGATGTGCTTAAGCGCATCGTGGACGAAGGCCATGAGATCGGCAATCATACGACCCATCATAAAGATTTGACGAAGCTGACCAAGAGCCAAATTTGGGAAGAAATCACCACAACGGATAAGTTGATTAAAGATGCAGTCGGCTTTACTCCCAACCTGGTGCGTGCACCATATGGAGCTGTGAACAGTACGGTTAAGCAGCTAATGAAGGAAAAAGGAAGAGAATTGGTAAGCTGGAATGTGGATACCCGTGACTGGGCTGGAACGTCTATAGCTGTGATGAAGCAGAACATTAGCGAGCATACGAAGCCGGGTGGTATAATATTGATGCATTCTTTTGGAGGCAAAGGTATTAAAAACACGGTAGACATGCTGCCAGACGTCATTGATAGCTTGCATAAGAAGGGCTATACGTTCGTCACGATTGACGAAATGCCTTGATTCCGGTCTGCTTTCGAACCGTAAGTAAGGGGGCTTAAGCGATTGTTTATATCAAAAATAAGCGGGGCGCTGCTTGCAGCCGCCTTGCTTTGTTTATTAGCAACCGGCTGCCGCTATACAGCGGCTCCTGCGGATTTGCTTGAAAAGCCTACTATCGCCTCGGACAAGCAGGCGCTCGTTCAGGCCGTGCAGAAAGCTTTGCCGCCTCATGCGCAGCTGGCGCTTCCGATGCGCGATGACAAGCTTGGCGCCGTGCGTCTGCTCGATGTAGATGGCGACGGTGTAGACGAGGCGCTCGTTTCTTTTAACAATGAATACAACTCTCCTGAGCTGATGCTGCTCCGGTATCGGGGCAACACCTGGAAGCCCTATTATACGATTCAGCAGCCTTTATCCATGCGAATGGACTGGATGAAGGTAAGCGACTTTGACAAGGATGGCAAGCTGGATCTGGCAGTCGGCTGGATTGGCTCCTATGATGGCTCCAATATGGTCGAGCTGTATTCGCTTGGAAAAACGCCAGTACGCAATGAGGATGGAAAGCTTGTGCTTGAGCCGGAGGATTCCCTGCCTTATTTGTATGCGGAAGCGGGCGATCTGAACGGAGATGGCAAGCTGGAGCTGGCGGTCGTCACGGGGGATTGGGCGAATCAGGAGGTACAGCTGCCGAACTATAAGCTGACGGTATATGAGTGGACAAAGGGCAAGTTTCATGCGCTGCAGCAGCTCGATCTTAGCAATGATGTCATTAACTACGACCGGCTGTTGATTGGCAAAGTTTCCGAGCGGCAGACAGGTGTCGTATTGGAGGCTGCGGTAGGCGCCCATTCGATGTATACGTTTATGTATGTGTGGGAGAAAGGTAAACTGCGGCCAGTTGCGTTATCCGAGCAGGGCGAGTATGAAAATGCGCTCGTGTCTGGAACGCCGACGCAAAATGAGGATATTAACGGAGATGGCATAATCGAGCTATCTCGGCCCAAAGAGCCTGCAGGCTATCCGGATCTGCCTTATGCCGGAATGCTCTGGGTAAATGAGTGGCTGCAGTGGGATGGCGATAAGGCGTTTAAGCTGGTCAAGGAAGAGTATTCGAATTACAGCTACCAGATCAGCTTTACGATTCCGGATCAGTGGAAGGGCCGCTATACGCTGAGAAGCCCGGACGTCGATCAAGAATATGGCGTCGTCACCTTTGAGTATTGGAATGAAGATACCGGCTACAAGTCTGAGCTGGGCACGTTATATGCTATTCCAGCAACCAAGTGGGGCAGTGTTCAGGAAGAGTGGAAGGAATCAGACCGCGCTTACAATGTCGTGCTCAACTATGCGGGCTTGGTGTACATTTATGCGCAGCAGCTTACTCCTCCAGGGACGATGGATATCAGTGATCGCCAGCCGTTTTATGCGATGCAGCTGAACAAGGAGCAACTGCAGGAATTGCTGGTGCCGAAGCCGGACTAATGGAAAAAGTGGGTGGATCTATGCGTATTTTGCTGCTGGAAGATGAAGAAGCGATTCGCGGCTTTGTCCGCATTAATTTAAAACGCAACGAGATGGAAGTGACGGAAGCAGGCGACGGTGAAACGGCGCTCGCTCTGGCTGATTCGGAGGGGCCGTTCGATATTGCGCTGCTTGATGTCATGCTGCCGACAATTAGCGGATTTGAAGTATGCGAGCAGCTGCGCAGCAAATTTCCGAGCATGGGCATTATTATGCTGACTGCGAAGTCGCAGGAAGAGGATAAAATTCACGGGCTGGAGCTTGGAGCAGACGATTATGTGCAGAAGCCGTTCAGCCCCGGCGAGCTGATTGCCCGAATCAAGTCGCTCTACCGGAGAATGCAGCCGAGTGCTGCGCTGCTTCAGGCGGCGGCAGCCCAAGAGGCAGCGGCTGGTCTTATGACGCAGGCTGCACAAGCAGCACAAGCGGATGATGAGCTGAAAATTGGGCCATTCCGCCTGTCGGTATCAGCGCGCAAGCTTTGGAAAAACGATGAGGAAATTATTTTGACCCCAACCGAATGGACGCTGGTGCGGCTTTTAATGGAGCGGGAGGGCAAAAGTGTCAGCCGCGATGATATTTTGAGCGAGGTTTGGGGCCGTTATTATGTGGGCGACCTTAAGGTTGTTGACGTTAACATTAGGCGGGTGCGCCAAAAAATCGAAGACAATTCCTCTGAGCCTGCTTTCATCGAAACGGTGTGGGGCTTCGGCTACCGCTGGAGAAGGGGCAGCAGCGGATGAACAGTCTCAAGACGAGAATCGTGTGGAGCTATTTGCTCCTGATTGCGCTCGTTGTCGTCGTGCTCGGTGGACTTTTTGCCACGCTGATTACCAACTATTATTATGGCAGCGCACAAAGCTCGGTTAAACAGCGGGCTGTATCAGCCCTTGCCACGCATAATCGGACGATGGCCTCCCTGAAAATGCATGATCAAGCTGATTATATGCTGCAATATATGGTGGAGGGCGATACGCGGCTCCAACTGCTTGATGTGTACGGAAAGGTGCGCATGGACTCGGACGGGCTGGTCGAAAATGTACAGTACAACACGCTGGACGTGCAGGCCGCGATGAACGGGCAGACGGACATTTGGCAGGGCAATGATCCTTATTATAAGGAGCGGGTTACGTCAATTACGATACCGGTCTGGAACGATACGCATGTGGTATCTCTGCTGCGTTATTCGGCCTCCATCAGTGCCGTGGATGATATGGTTAGTCAACTGCTGCGCATGACGGCGTTTGTGGGGCTGGCGGTCATTTTGCTGTTCCTTGGGTTAAGCCTATGGCTGGCGCAGCGTATTGTCCGCCCCATTCGCGAGCTGACGCGTGCAGCGAGGTATATGGCTGATGGCGATTGGACAAGGCGGGCGACGAAGCGAAGCAATGATGAAATTGGCCAGCTGGCGGAAACGTTCAACACGATGGTTGTGGAGCTGAATCACCGCGAGAAGCTCAAAAATGATTTTATCTCCTCCATTTCCCATGAGCTGCGAACCCCGCTTACGTCGATCAGAGGCTGGAGCGAGACGTTGAAGGAAGGCGACCCGGCCGACAATGAGGAAATGAAGCTGGGGCTGCAAATTATTAGCCACGAAACGCTGCGCCTGTCGGGGCTTGTAGAGGATTTGCTCGATTTCTCCAAGCTGTCGGCAGGAAGCATGGAGCTTCATGCCGAGCTGCTGGATCTCAACAGCCCGGTGAAAGAGACGGTCGCCCAGCTTGGTGTCCGGCAGGATCAGACAGGCGTAAAGCTGCTTGTGACGCTAGGCAAGTCACCAGTGATGGTGTATGCAGATGCGAACCGCTTGAAGCAGGTCATCATTAATTTGATTGACAATGCGTTCAAGTTCACGCCAGCAGGTGGCACGATTCGAGTATCGATCTCCATTACGCCTGACGAAGACTATGCGCTGCTGACCGTTGCCGATACCGGCTGCGGCATCGAAGCCGAGGACATTCCCCATGTGACGGAGAAGTTCTATAAGGGAAATACAGGGCAGGGCGGAAGCGGGCTAGGGCTCGCGATCTGCAGGGAAATTACCGAGCTGCATGCTGGCGAGATGAAAATAGACAGCGAGCGTGGAGCTGGAACAGTGATTACGATCAAGCTGCCGATCAGCCATCAGGATAAACCAACAACTTAACCTGTATGTATGAAGGCAGATGAATGTATGGCATATGCGCAGAGGAACGAAATCAGCCGCCCGAGAGGGCGGCTAATTTTTATTGAACAGCAGATTGCGGTTGAAAAATACCCAGACGACAGCAACGACGACACCAAACGTAAGCATAACGGAAAGCCAGTGATCGGTAAGCCATACGATCCATGGAGGCATATAAGCTCCACTCCTTTCTTGGCGGCATCATAAGCAGCCTATATAAGTTGAATCATGATTAGCGGCTTTAATTAATATGTCCGAAGCACTCCCGGGCCATCAAAAAAAGCTTTGCCTAATTGTGGTATAATTATAGGTGATGGTCATTTCATACTGGGAGGGATTTATAATGTCTTTCACTGTTCAGATTGGTCAGCAAGCACCGGATTTCACGCTTCCGGCGACGGATGGCAAGAGCTATTCGCTGCAGGATTTTGCCGAAGCGGACACGCTGGTTGTATTTTTCACCTGTAATCATTGTCCTTATGTCGTCGGATCGGACGAGCTCACGCGCAAGACTGCCATCAAGTTCAAGGAGAAGGGCGTTGCTTTCGTCGGCATTAATGCGAACAGCATCCATACGAAGCCGGATGATTCCTTTGAGCATATGGTGGAGCGAATGAATGAGCTGAAGTTCCCTTGGACGTATTTGCGCGATGATACGCAGGAGGTAGCGAAAGCTTATGGGGCGCTGCGTACGCCGCATTTTTATGTTTTTGATAAAGAGCGCAAGCTCGTTTATACGGGCCGGGGAGTTGACCAGCCGAGGGACGCAGGCAAAGTGACGGTTTATGATTTGGAGCGCGCACTTACCGAGCATACGCTGGGCAAGGAGATTTCGGTGCCTTATACCAACCCGATTGGCTGCAACGTGAAGTGGGATGGACAGGATGAGCACTGGATGCCGGTTGAAGCTTGCGATCTTGTATAAAATAACGGATTGACAGCGGCATCTGCGGGTGCTATTATGACTTTAACAAATTCAAAGTATTCGGGTAGGAATTAATATAATTAAGACGCTGTATGGAAACGGCAGGAGGTTTTGGACATGGAGAAGCATCTGGTATTGCGCCATGAAGGCTTGGAGCTGGCAGCTACGCTGCATTATCCGACGGATGAGAAGAAGAACGACGACTGCAAACGGCAGGCGATCATTATTTGCCATGGATTTGTTGGCAGCCGCATCGGGGTGGACCGCTTGTTTGTGAAAGCAGCCCGCGCTCTTGCTGCCAAAGGCTCGTATGTGCTGCGCTTCGATTATGGCGGCTGCGGCGAGAGCAATGGCGATTATGGCTCGCTCGGCTTCGACAGCATGGTCGATCAGACGCGCACAGCACTTGATTACATCACGAGCATGGAATGCGTAGATCCGCGCAAGATTGTATTGCTCGGTCATAGTCTGGGCGGAGCGGTATCGATTATGACAGCCGTTAAGGATAAACGGGTCAAGCGCCTTCTTTTATGGTCGCCAGTTGCTTATCCCTTCAATGACATTGTCCGAATTGTCGGCAGGAAGGGCTATGATGAAGCAGTCCAATCCGGCAGTGTTGATTATTCCGGCTTTACGCTGAAGCCCGCCTTCTTCGACTCGCTGCTGGAGCATCAGCCTTTCCAGGCAGCTACGCGCTTCTCCGGCGACGTTCTGCTCGTCCATGGCACGAGTGATGAGCTTATACCGGTCGATTACAGCTTCCTTTATCAGAAGGTATTCTGGACC
The DNA here is from genome assembly GCF_038051995.1 of Paenibacillus sp. FSL H8-0537. NCBI lineage: Bacteria > Bacillati > Bacillota > Bacilli > Caryophanales > Paenibacillaceae > Paenibacillus > Paenibacillus sp. FSL H8-0537. The sequence continues at coordinate 1,158,032 of NZ_CP150290.1, forward strand.
CGCAGCGAGGGGCTGTGCGACAAGGAGATTATTTTTCAGGCGATGCATACGTATTCCAACCGCCAGCATCAGGAGGAAGCGATTCGCATCAGCTCTGAATGGCTGGAGGGTCTGGATAAGAAGCAGCAGGAATGGCATCATTGGAGCATTTAAACTGGAAAAAAGGGAGTGCCGCTTACGGCGGCATCCGGCTTTATGGCAGGACCTGTTACGCGGGACTCACGCGTGAGCAGGTCCTGTTTTTGCTTAATCTGTTACTCCTTCTATCATCCTGTGGTATAGTAGAAAGGTAGAAAAGGTAGCAAAGCTGCTTTTGCGAGCTTTTTGCTGCGTAAATTGTCATGTTATCTATCATGCTAGAGGATAGATTTGAAATTATAAAAATATACGCATGTATAAGTTTCAACTTATAAATGCGTATATTTCTCGGATTGAAACGCGCCGCGCCTCAAAAGGATGGCCACAGCCGTTTCACCTTGGATCATTCAGATAAAGGCGGGTATCATTCATGAAATTGGGAAAAAGAATCGGTTTATCGTCCAGCATTCTGCTGCTGCTTGTGCTGCTTGCAGCTTGTGCGGGAGGCACTAAAGGGGAAGCGGTTCCAACCGCATCACCAGAGCCAAGCGCTTTGCCAAGCCCTAGCGTGTCACCGGAGGCATTGCCGTATCAAGCACCACTAACGGGAGTTGGACGGCAGACAGAAGCCTTAGAGCGGCCGATTGCCGTCATGATCAACAACCTGAAGCCGGCTCGCCCGCAATCGGGATTGTCGAATGCCGACGTCGTGTGGGAGGTGCTTGCCGAAGGCGGCATTACGAGGCTCGTTGCGCTGTTCCAAAGCACGGACGCCTTGACCGATTCGATTGGCCCGATTCGCAGCATTCGGCCTTATTTAATTAATATTGGCGAAAGCTACGGCGCTGTGCTAGCCCATGCGGGCGGCAGCAATGACGCATATGCGATTTTGCAGCAGCAGAAGAAGCCGTATTTGGATGAAATTTCGAATGCGGGCGCATACTTCTGGCGCAGCAAGGAGCGCAAGGCGCCGCATAATCTGTATTCCGATCTGGAGAAGCTTCGTTCCGGAGCGGAGAAGAAAAATTACAAGCAGGATACAGCGGTGCCGGCCTATGTGTTTGCCGAGAACGGCGCAGCGGAGGCAACGACGCCTGCGACGGCGGTCACGATTCATTTTACGCTGAAGGATTATAAGGTATCTTACGCCTATGATGAGGCGAGCAAGCTATATAAGCGTTCCATCAACGATGAAGCGCATATTGATCTCAACAATAATGAGCAGCTAGCAGCAACCAATTTGGTTGTACTCGCTGCAAGCCATAAGACGCTGGACAATGAAGGCCGGCTCGCGGTCGATTTGCAATCGGGTGGAGATGCGATGCTGTTTCAGCAGGGCCGGATGACGGAGGCGTCATGGGTACGGGCGCCGGACCATATGATTCGGATCGTGAAGGATGGCAAGGAGCTTGCTCTGGTGCCGGGCAAAACCTTTTTCCACATCGTCCCGAATACAAAAACGATTGCCGATCATCTGATGTATGGGTAAAATAAGCGCGGTTCGGAAACACTTTTAGCAGGTGAAGAGTGCTTTCCGCGTCCGCAATAATAGCTAGCTATGACGCTGTCTCTTTAGGAGGCGGCGTTTTGTTTTGGAAGCGGAGGAAATGAACGGAGTGTCGGCATAGAGTGAAAAAAAGAAATTTTTTTCATAAACGTTAATATTCCGTTAACAATTTTAAAGTAAACTGTGTTAAGATATTCTGGGCTTATCCACCAAAGGTCACCATAGGTCGACAAAATGCCCAAACAAAACATCCAGCCGGGTAAAGGGGATTACGATGTTCAAGAAAAAAGATATTTTCTTTAAAACGTTTGAAGAAATGGCCGATGCGCTCGTTGTTGCTGTTGAGTATTTCTCGAACGGATTGTCGGATTTGTCCGATGTCTCTACTTTTGCCAAGACGATGAAGGAATACGAAAGCCAGTGCGACCAGTATGTGCACACGATTTTGAAGGAATTGAACAAAACGTTCATCACTCCGATTGAACGAGAAGATATTATGGCGCTGACAAGCTCGCTTGACGATGTGCTGGATGGAATTGAAGCTTGCGCTTCGCGTTTCGAAATGTACAACATCAAGGAGAAGGATGAGTACATTCAGCTGTTTGGCGACATTTTGCTGCGCTGCGCGCATCAGATCAAGAAAGCCATTTATTTGCTGACGCAGAAGAAGCTGCTGGCTATTCGTGAGCCGAACATTGCGCTCAATGAGCTGGAAAATCAAGCCGATGATCTGCTTCGCGTATGTATTACAAGCTTGTTCGCGAACGTAAGCGATCCGATTGAGCTGATGAAACGCAAGGAAATTTATGAAATGCTGGAGCAAACGACCGACTATTGCGAAGATGTTGCCAATACGCTGGAATCGATTATTATGCGCAATAGCTAACGCGGAAAGTGGGAGTCAACTCGAATGGATTCATATATTTTATGGACGGTTGTCATTCTGGCACTCGGTTTTGATTTTATTAACGGCTTCCATGATACCGCGAATGCGATTGCGACGTCGGTATCTACCCGTGCGCTCAAGCCTCGCGTAGCCATTATGATGGCTGCGGTGATGAACTTCCTCGGTGCGATTATGTTTACCGGGGTAGCCAAAACGATCGGAAGCGGCGTAGCGAATCCTGCTGATTTGCCGAATGGTGTCGAAGTCGTTATCGCTGCGCTCATATCGGCTATAATCTGGAATCTGGTTACGTGGTGGTTCGGAATTCCGTCCTCCTCGTCTCATGCGCTCATCGGCTCGTTGGCTGGTGCGGTTATTGCAGGTTCAGGAATGGGCGCGATTAATGCGTCGGGCTTTACGGATATTGTTAAAGCTCTCATTTTATCGCCGCTTATTGCGTTCTCGGCTGGTTTCATCATTATGTGGCTGCTCAAGCGGATTTTCGCCAAATCGAGCCCGCATCAGGTGAATAAAGGCTTCCGTTTCAGCCAAATCATTACGGCGGCCTTCCAATCGTTCTCGCATGGTACGAATGATGCGCAGAAGGCGATGGGGATTATCACGTTTGCGCTCGTTGCTGCGGGAGTTCAGGATAACTTGGATGTGCCGCTATGGGTTAAGTTGTCCGCTGCTCTGGCGATGGCGCTTGGTACGTCCGTCGGGGGCTACAAAATCATTAAAACGATGGGTACGAAGATTTTCAAAATCGAACCGATCAATGGCTTTGCTGCCGATGTAGGCTCGGCTGTCGTTATTTTGACGGCTACCGTGCTGCATTTGCCAGTCAGTACGACACATGTTATCACGTCTTCGATTCTCGGTGTAGGCAGCGCGAAGCGCTTCTCCAGCGTGAAATGGTCGATGGCGGGCCGGATCTTGGTCGCTTGGGTCATTACGATTCCGATCACGGTACTGATGGCAATGGCTGTCTACTGGGCAATAGATTGGTTGTTCATTTAAGCTTGCATAGCGTTTTGAGGCCCGGTCCGTTAGTGGACGCGGGCTTTTTTATTGCGCGGGGATGGGTGGACGGTGAAAAATAAAGCTTCTGCCAGCAAGGCTTGCTGCTGGCAGAAGGGAAGGAAAGTGCGCCGGTTACCGCGCTTTAGTTGCTGCGGAGGCAGGCAGAGTTTGCGGCGCTGCTCTCCGCTGCTTGTGGCTTAGCGCCGGCGTTTTCTTCTGCGTCTGCGGTTAGCGGGACCTGTGGCTGAGCCGCTGCCGGACTTGCGGCGCCTGCGTTTAGGGATGAACTCTTCCACGTCATCGGTGGCGTCATCCGCGGCCCCTTTTTTCCCAAAGGAGCCCATGATCACCTTCACAAGCGGAGCCATCTGGGAGACGCTGCTCATGACCTTCTGAACCTTCGTCACGGTGGACAAAATCCCATCAATGCCGCCTATACGGTCGACGAAGCCTTTAATCTCTCCTAAATTGGCGAGCGAGAAGGCGCCGCTTTTGGCGGGGGCTACGGATTCAGCAAGCTCGGCTGCGGTAGCTGGGACTATGGTTTGGGATTCCGGCTGTACGGCTTGAACCGATTGAAGCGGCGGCTGGAACTCTGGGATCGCATTTTCATTCAGTAAGCCGGATACGCTGGCCTTATGGTTAACGGCGGGGCTGAGCTGGCTTTGCCCTTGACGGCTGCTGCGATGCTGGAATTGCTGCGGCTGCTGAGCATGCGGGTAGCGGGGATATTGGGGATAGCCGCCGGGATTATTGCGATAGTTCACGCTGATCACCCTTTTATTTTTTATAGTCGAATCGCCGTGCTTCATGGTGGAATGCTCTGCTCGTGGGAGACGAGGCGCGTTGTGCAAAGCGGTCTTAGTGAAGCGCGGGCTCCTCCGCCAGAGCGGCGGTGAAGTGGTGTACACTTGGTATTAGTCTATGGCATAGGCAAACGTAAGGATTGGACGAATGTCACGGGTCTTGCAGAAAAATAACGGCAGATGTCCCCCATTTTCTCTTCTGTTCTGTAAAGCGTGAATACGGTAATGCTTGAAAAAAACGGTTAAAAAAGCTACAATGTGAGCATTGGAAGTCCGGTTCGAAGACTAGAGGAGTGAAGAATATGCAGCTCAAAAAGCTGAACGATAAAGCAGTAGATCAATTGTTTGAGGCCATCCTAACTTTAAAATCCGTTGAGGAATGTTATGTGTTTTTTGATGATTTGTGCACGGTCAATGAAATTCAGTCGCTGTCGCAGCGTCTGGAGGTAGCGCGCATGCTCGGAAAGGGCAGCACGTACAATCAGATTGAAGCGGAGACAGGCGCGAGCACGGCTACAATCTCGCGGGTGAAGCGCTGTTTGAATTATGGCAACGACGGGTATAAAATGGCTTTAGAACGTTTAGGACGATAGGTGCGTGAAAGCCATGAAAAAACCCGGTATTCTCGTTATAAGCCACGGCTCGCGCGATGCGCAGTGGGTGCGGCTTGTAGATGAAGCAGTAAAGCGGGCAACAGAGACGATGCAGCGGGCCGAGGTGCCCGTGTATTCGTCTTTTCTTGAAATTGTAGAGGGCCGGCTTATACAGGACGGCATTGACGAGCTGGAGGCACAGGGCGTAACCGAGCTGTATGTGCTACCGCTGTTTATTTCATCAGGCAGTACGCATATCGATGAGATTGGACAGGCTTTTGGCTTTGCGCCGATCTCGGATTTTGAGGGCGATCTCGGCATTTTTCGGGTGAACGCGCATGTCCATATGGGGATGCCGATTAATGATGATCCCGAAATTGCGGAGCTGCTGCTGGAAAATTTAAAGCCGCTTAGCGCGGACCCGAGCCGCGAAGCGCTGCTATTAATTGGCCACGGCAGCAAGGAGCCGGTGTTCCATGAGCGCTGGCAGCAAGGCCTCGATGCGCTAGCTGGTCGTATACGCGAACTGGGCGGTTTCGCGCGCGCGGAAACGGCTATGCTGCTGCCTGATCAGGCCGCTGAGCGGTTGAAGGGCATGCAGGTGGAACGGCCGGAGGAAGCGGTTATCGTCGTGCCGTTATTTTTGAGCAACGGCTATTTCACGAATGAGGTCATTCCGGAGCGGTTGTCGGGACTTGACTATCGCTATAACGGCAGGCCAATGCTGCCTGATCCGGCGATTGAGCGCTGGCTGGTGCGGAATATGGTGGATTGGCTGGCGGGTTTGGAGCGGACTGAAGTGAATTGATGTGAAAAAAAGTGTAATGAAGTATAGTGAATTGGATTGGATGGAAATAAAGTTCAGTTCATTGAAGTGCAGTGCATTGAAATGAATTGGATTGAAGGGTGCAAGGATGGAGTAAAATAGATGGTTGGTAAATGAAATGAACACCTGGGTAGGCGGGTAATCGTATAATAGTGGAACGTGAATATTTGGAAGTGGAAAGCAAAACACGAATTACGCATGCGCGAAGGCGATAGGTAGGCCTGCCGACACATGAGAAATTGCAAATGGCTTGGAGGTCACGCTGATGTCAGCATATAAAAGAGCAAGATTGATCTATAATCCTTCTTCCGGCAGGGAAGAAATGAAGCGCAGGCTTCCAGATATTTTGCAGCGGCTGGAGCGCGGCGGCATTGAGACGAGCTGCCACGCGACGATAGGCGAGGGCGATGCGACGCTTGCGGCTGCCGAAGCTGCGGAGCGCGGCTACGACCTGATTATTGCGGCGGGCGGCGACGGAACGCTGTATGAGGTTATTAATGGGCTGGCGGAAAAGCCGAATTTGCCACCGCTGGGCATTTTGCCGTTAGGGACGACGAATGATTTCGCTAGGGCGCTTGGCATTCCGAAGCATTGGGAATATGCGGTCGATCTGATCATTCAGCAGTATACGCGCCCGATTGATGTCGGCAAGGCGAATGAGCGTTATTTTATTAATATTGCGGGTGGCGGCTCGTTGACGGAGCTGACGTATGATGTGCCGAGCAAGCTCAAGACGATGATTGGGCAGCTGGCGTATTATATGAAGGGCATGGAGAAAATGACGCGCCTCAGCCCGACCGAGCTGAAAATCCAGGCCGCAGGCGTAGGCGATTTTCATGAGGAATTTATGCTTTTTCTCATCTGCAACAGCAACTCGGTTGGCGGGTTTGAGAAGCTGGCTCCAGACTCGAAGCTCGACGATGGATTGTTTGACGTGATTTTGCTGCGAAAATGCAATTTGCCAGAGTTTATCCGCCTCGTGTCGCTTGCGCTGCGCGGGGAGCATATGAATGATCCGCATATTATCCATTTCCGCACGAATGAGATGAAGGTCACGACGCCAGACTACGTGCAGATTAATCTCGACGGCGAGTACGGCGGCAAGCTGCCGTTTACGTTCTCGGTGCTGCCTTCTCATTTGCGAATTTTTGCCGATGAGATGGGCGAGTCGACCTATCGGTAGTATAATGGATTTATGTGAGCGTAAGAGCGAAGGACGATGAACAAAGTACGAAGAGCTAAGAGCGAAAAATGATGGATGGCTATCCGCAAAACAGCATAGGCTGCTATTGGTGATTTAAGCGAAGCGCTGGTTGCGCTGAACTGGATAGGAAAGATCAGGGATTCGTGTATGATGGCGAGTCATTTTGTGAAAAAGAATAAGAGCAGAAAGTTGGCCGCTTAGCGGCCTGCTTGCGTTAATGGCGATATAGAGCGGAGCGGGTAGAGCAATGAACAGAAGGAATAACAGAGGTGGCGGCGGACGTGGGCGCAGCAATTCCCAGTCTAAGCCGCCGGAAAATGTGCCGGTAAGCAAAAATGAAGAGGTCGTCCTCGATATTATCGGACTGACGCATGACGGGGAAGGGGTAGGCCGCGCTGATGGCTATACCCTTTTTGTGCAGGGCGCACTCCCTGGTGAGCGCGTGCGCGCGAAGGTCATGAAGACGAAGAAGCAGTATGGCTATGCGCGCTTGCAGGAGCTGCTGGTCGCGAGCGACGACCGCGTCGAGCCGCCATGCGATATTTATAAGCAATGCGGCGGCTGCCAGCTTCAGCATATGGGCTATGAAGCCCAGCTGAGCTGGAAACGCCAGCATGTGGTGGACAATCTGGTGCGGATCGGGAAGCTGAGTGTCGCTGGGGAAGCGGAGAAGGCACAGGCAGGTGGATCGGCGGAAAATAAAGCGGCGGAAGCTGCTGTTATTGTGCATCCGACCATTGGGATGGACGAGCCTTGGCGCTATCGGAATAAGGCACAGGTGCCGATTGGCATGATGACAGGCGGTCATGCTAATGACGGTGATGGTGCGGAAAGTAAGCTGATTGCTGGTTTTTATGCGCGTGGCAGCCATCGGATTATAGACATGGACGATTGCCTAATTCAGCATGACCGCAATGATGAGATTGTGCGGGCAGTGAAGGCGATTGGGCGCGAGCTAGGCGTAACTGGCTATGATGAGGAGAGCGGACGCGGCGTGCTGCGCCATGTGATGGCGCGTACGGGCTTTGTAACGGGCGAGATGATGGTCGTGCTTGTGACGAACGGACGCAAGCTCCTGCAGGCTGAGCGCTGGGTGGAGCGCATCCGTGAGGAGCTGCCAGGTGTGACGAGTATCGTTCAAAATGTGAATGAGCGGAACACGAATGTGATTTTTGGCGATGAGACGAAGGTGCTGTGGGGCAGCGATGTTATTTATGATGAGCTCGACGGTATTCGCTTCGCGATATCGGCGAGATCGTTCTATCAGGTGAACCCGCTGCAGACGGTGGCCCTGTACCGCAAAGCGGTGGAATATGCGGCGCTGACCGGGACAGAGTCCGTCATTGACGCATATTGCGGGATCGGGACGATATCGCTGTTTCTGGCACGGCAAGCTGGGCGCGTCTACGGCGTAGAAATCGTGCCGGAGGCGATTGAGGATGCGAAGCGTAATGCGGAGCTGAATGGGATCGGGAATGCGACGTTCGAGGCTGGACCTGCCGAGGTCGTCATTCCGCGCTGGCGCGAGGAGGGCGGAATTGTGCCCGACGTCATCGTCGTCGACCCGCCGCGTAAAGGCTGCGATCCTGAGCTGCTGGAGACGATTCTGGCAATGCAGCCGGATAGAGTTGTTTATGTTAGCTGTAATCCGTCGACATTGGCGCGGGATTTGCGGGTGTTGGAGGATGGCGGGTATCAGACGGTTGAGGTGCAGCCGGTAGATATGTTTCCGTGGACTACGCATGTGGAAGTGGTCGTGTGGTTGAAACAAGTGTAGTACAGGTGGGTGGAATCTCTTGTTTGATATATGCCTTGTTGGCGATTATAAGCGAGGATATTCTGCAGGACTTTGAAGTTTAGTAATAAGGAAATGAGAGAGCGCTCGATGCTTTTTCCAAAACCTATACTCGACGAAGATCCAAAGCAAGCAGCTGGATCTTCTTCAGGTATCACCTTGACCCGTGTCACATATTGTCCGATACTGGAAGAAAATATGTGATATGGGGGAACCATTATGGAATGTCTGGATTGGATTGTTTGGCTGCTTGGGATTGGGGGATTATTAATATCTACAAGAGGGACCTGGCTTCTTTTTAAAGGAACGCCGCTTGACCAAATAGGCATACCAACTTATGTGGATGCTCATGTAGCACAGGACGAATTTGAGAAGGCATACGAGGAGCTTCATCGGAGAAAGGGCTTCACAAAGACAGGGATAAAACTTATTGGATGGGGTTTCGGTATTCAACTCATTGCGCAAATATTAAATGGACCATGGTAACCACTCAATCGAGTGGTTTTTTATTGAGAGGAGCATTTAGGTGGATATTAGGACGATAATAGCAAATCAAATAAATGCTGCATCCTATAACGCGCGCATCAATCTACAGCGGGGAGATCAGGAATATGAAAAGCTCCGCCGCAGCAGTGAATTGTTTTGTTATGTGGAGCCGATCGTTTGGAAGGAGCTTGCCGGAAACATGGTGGGCGGCCATCAGAGGTATAAGATCATAGTTAACGAGCTTGGCCACACGGAACTGAGGTTATGTCTTTGATCTAGTCGATTAGCAGGAAAACCTGCTCAATCTGGCGCTTAATAAAGTGTCAGATGGCTGGGATGATGAAGCACTGCTCGGTTGTTGGAGGAGTTGCAGGCTGGTAGATCGAAAATGGAGTTGTCTGGATTCCAGCAGGATGAGATATGCGAGTTGATTAGCAGTTTGCCTGAGATTAAGGACGTTGAAGATCCAGTAATAGAGGGCGATTTCGACGTTCAGCGCGCCCTGGATGATATTAATGAGTCAGAGACGCAGCGTGGGGATGTGTGGCAACTCGGGTCGCATCGATTGGTGTGCGGTGATGCAACGTTTACAGAGGATAAGCCTTACTGATGATGGAAAACAAGCGAGCCTGGTCGTCACTGCCCGCCGTATAATGTGGCTATACAGAGCTACTCCGAGCATCTATCCGCTGATGCCCGTGACAAAATGTCTCTCTTACCGATTGTTATTTCTTCATCGTGGTAATTTTCAATAATAATACCTTCATCAAAATTAACAATCCACGTGTTAAACCCAACAAAAGCAATGTCTTTGAAATTTTTAATTACATCTCCAATAGTCGTTTCTATTACCGGAAAATTGTTTCCATTCAGGATGATAAAATAATTTGAATTTAAATCAAGACTATGACTATATAAATCCGAAATGTTTTTAATAGAGAATTTATAAGTGATATATTTCCATCCAACTCTGCCGGTATTAGTGAATCTAAATTCTTTTTCCATCTTTTCAATTAATTCTTGTGATTTCTCGAAACTATAGATATGAGAGTTTACATCCAGTACTTCGATACATTCGTTAAACAATTCTCCATATGAAATATCTCTTTTCATCTTTTTCTTAAGCTGCTCCATTCTAGACTTACGAGAGCTCCTATCTTCCATATAATCATCTTCCTTTATAATTTTTTGTTCTGTTTGACTGACCTATTTATAGTTCTACATATAAAAATCCAACGTCAGCTTCATTACCGCAGTACTACGATAGTTTCTTGTTGGGCTGAAAGACACCATAACGTTTTAAATACTATAGTTGACGATTCGAAAATCCGTCCTTTCTAAAAATCCCCCCAATCATCACTCGAGTTAGCTGCCCGGAAAACCGATCTTGAATAGTGAATATTCCATTTATACCACAAGCAGGGGAACTAGTACTCGATAGGAGCCGTTCTCTCTATCGTACTCAAGATTTTTTCAAAGCTGGTGTAGGCGCACTAGATATCGGATAATTCTGTGATGTAGGCACGAACATTAATAATGAGCACTTCATTTTTTGTATATCAACTTTCTTTTTGATTTTCAAGTACCGCCGCTAATGGCTCAATAGATTCTGACATGACGGAATGGATTATCTTCAACATAGAACTTGCTTATAAATAAGTGATGCCGTTTTTGGTACCGGGGAATTAAAGTCTTATTCATGATGTTTCAACGCAAAGAACACCTGTGTGGGTGATACACGTACTTTCCATACTACTGGCTTCTTAATCAAGTAGTGAGAGGTATTCATCACCTTATCCTGTTTCGATGAAAGATAGCAGCTTATCCAATGTGTCCGAAGTTAAAGCTTCGGCTGTTGACGGGTGTATGACCATGAAGGTACGGTAAACCTCTAAAAGGATGATGATTCGGTAGTTGAAGATTTATTCAGTTAACTTCATAATAAAAAAGAGACTTAAGAATCTGTCATAGGTCTAGATTTTATGCTTTAGTAGCAACTAGATGCTCTAAAAGAAGTTCTTGTTGAGATTCTTTTAGTAACTTATTGTAGATGAGATCAACGAATGTCTGAGCTAGTTTAACTGGAACAGCATTTCCTATTTGAGTAGCAATGTTTTCACTAGAACCTTCATATGGTTTTCCATCAAGTTTACCAGTGAATTTATAACTAATAGGAAAGGTTTGTATTAGTGCTGCCTCTCTCATGCTTATTGCCCTATCTTCCTCAGGGTGACCGAATCTACCTTTTGAGTAAGAAAGGCAACCGCAAGTTATGGTAGGTGCGTAACTTTCGAAATTCATTCTACCGTAAACATCACTAAAACTTACATTCTTTTTTTTATGACATTCTAAAACTAGGTTACTATCTTTCCAATCGCTACGACTTCCTCCGTTCCATGGAGTGCTTTTAATTCTAAGAAGATTATTAGGAAATAAATTCCTGCATCTATGTAGCTTATCATTTGCATCAGAACCGCCAGCTTCCAAACTTGATAACTTAAATGGCAATAAATATTCCCTTAACGTGAGTGCTTTTTTCTTTTCAGGCCATAAAGAAAGCGGCTTAGTAACATATGGTAAACCTTTGGGTGTTTCCTGAATAATAGCTTCCATATTTGGAAACGTTTTTATTTTCTTACCTAGAAGAATCAGTCTTTTTCTATGTTGAGGAACACCATAGTTAACGGCATTGACAACTTCGAAACGTAAGTGATATGAAGGCCGATTAGAATGTTTTCTAGATCCATCGGCGTTCAAATTCGTAAGGACGCTCAAGAATGTATGAAATATTTTGAAATTGACTATATTATCGACGTTCTCAAATAGGATATAATTGGGTTGGAATATATTCGCAACTTTTATAACTTCCATTATGAGTTTGTTACGATCGTCGATATTAACGCCACTCTTTTTGCGGCTGTGTCTGGAAAAACCCTGACACGGCGGTGTTGCGACGAGAAGGTCCAGGTTTCCACCATTCAGTTGTTTATTGATCTTGCTCCATTCTTTTTTCTTGATTTTTCTTATATCTTTGACTAACAGGTGGTTGTTGCCATGATTCAGTGCATATGTAGTTGCAATAATTTTATCGAATTCCACGGCACATTTTATATCAAAGTGTTTTTTTAACGCTTCGGATACCCCGCCTGCTCCAGAGAATAAATCTATAGCTGAAAATTTCACATGGTACCCCCCACAATAATTCTCCTTATAAAGTATTATTGTATAACAATGTGCCGGCTGCTGAAAAGTACTTATATTTGATAATAAGGATTTAGACTTTTAAGGGGAATAATAAATTTAGGAGATGTGAAAATGGCGAAATTTAAGACAAGAGCTAGGGCTGTAGATCTCCTTGGTAAACAGCAAATTAGAGATGAAGTAACCGCTATATCTGAGTTGTTAAGAAATGCGTATGATGCAGATGCTTCAGAAGGACTTATAGACATAAATACCGATAAACAATGCATCTTAGTTTGCGATGACGGGGAAGGAATGAGTGCGGATGACTTAGAACAAAATTGGCTTACAATTGGGACTTATTCAAAAAGAACGAAAGTTATTAAACATACTAAAAAAAATAGAGTTAAAATCGGTGAGAAAGGAATAGGAAGATTGGCAGTTTCCTTATTAGGAGATCAGCTTTTAATTATCTCTAAAAAGAAATTGGATGGAAAATGGTGTATTCTATATCTTCATTGGGAACTTTTCAGAAATGAGAAAATGTTTCTTGATGATATTGAAATTCCATTAAAAACTTTTAATACACTTGAGGAAATTTCTACATATTTGAAGGATAATAAAAATGATTTGAAAGAGATGTTGTTAAATAATTTATATAATGATTCAGGTTGGGACAGTGAAATCAGAAATCTTGTAATGGAACAAATTGAATCTTTTGAAATAGAACAAAAAGTCCTAGAGTGGATGAAAATAATCGAGAATCGTAAGGGAGGGACTATATTCTACCTTACAAATATAGATTCTAGCTGGGATTGGAGAGTGTATGAAAATATTAAAAATCTTCAAGTGCAGGATGAAACACTGAAAATTCGATATCGAAGATTAAAAGACCTTTTATACTCTTTCCAAAATTATATAGATATTTATGATAAAGAATTAGAATTGGAAGATTCACAAATACCAGAAACAAATCCCACTTTTTCTAATGATGAAATAAGAGAAGATGATGGATTTAATCCTAAAATTCACATAAACGGGCATTCATTAGAGGATGAACAGTGGTTTAATAAGGATGACATTAAACTTTACGATTATGCATTAAAGGGTAAAATAATTAATGGGATGTTCATAGGCAAGGCATTTATGCGAGGACAAGGCAAAGTAGAGGATGTAAATGTCCCTGCAAGTGAATTATCTATAGGGCTTAGTGATAAAACTTATAAAGAATTTGGACCTATATATTTAAAATGGTTTTTTTTGGAGGGTAACCTAAGTTCCTCCACTTTGAATAAGGACCAACATCGAGACATGAAAGACAAGCTCCAAGACATCGGAGGAATTTATGTTTATAGGGATGGATTAAGAATTCTTCCGTATGGCGAAAAAGGAAACGATTTTTTACATATGGAAGAAAGAAGATCTAGACGTGCTACCACATATTTATTTAGCCATCGAAGAATGTTTGGGTTCATGGAAATTAGTAAAATCTCTAATCCAAATTTGGTGGATAAATCAAGCAGGGAAGGATTTGTAGAAAACTCGAGTTATAATTACTTCCGAAATGTTGCTATCAATTTATTAAAATGGTGGGCACTTGAATATTTAGAAACTACTCAAAATGAAGGTAATAGAAGCAACTATATTAATGCATTAAAAGAGGAGCATGAGAGGCATGAGAAAGCTAGGCAACAACAATTAGAAGAGGAAAAGAAGGAAAAGCAATATTTTAAAGACCTGAACAAAAGTTTAAATGAATTTAGAGGAACTTTGGAGGTCCGATCATCCACACTATCGACAGATATCGATGCAGTATACGAAAAATATAAAAATAAAATCGAATTATGCAGAAATGAATTGGAGAAATATGATCTGATCTACGCTTTTAAGAGAGAGTATATTGAGAAAAGAGATTTACTGGGGAGATTTAAACTTGAATTGAATCCAAGATATAATCATTCAATTGAACTAATTGAATTGGTTGAGGAAATGAATAACGAATGTGCAAGTGAAGTCATAAGGAGTAATCAAAAGCTTGAAATTTTGGTGAGCAAACTTGAGCGTGTACGGGTTAATAGTGAAAACAAGGATATATTCAATATTAATGAAAATCTAGATGAGGCCCTTGGATGGATTGATAGTTTCATTAAAAAGATAAATGAATCAAATTACAATTACTTCAAGAACCATTATACATTATTAGATGAAGTCCGAGAAAAAACTATAAATCTATTGCTAAAATCAACTGAAGACAATAGACATAAAATAAACAAAGAAATAGAGGAGCTTGATGACTACCAGAAAAAGTTTAATCAGTATAAGATGAGTAATAAGACAGTACTAATGAATGATAATACTTTACAAAAATCAATTCAAGAAATATTACAAGATTTCAATTTGAATATTAGTAGAATACAAGAAAAGATATTAATTTATGAGAATGAAATAAAGATAAGTAAAGTGTTTAAAAATACAGAATTGTTATTAAATAAAGTCGTTGATAATTTAGAAAGTGTAAGTGTATTTAACAATGATGAATTTCTTATAGGACTGCTGAAAAAAGAAGTTGAAATGTATCGTGATCTATCTGCAGTGGGACTTGCGGCCGAAATGACGAGTCACGAATTTAACGCTTTAAATAAAATAATTAGGGAAAATGTTGACGCATTATCTAAAGCACTTAAACCAACTCCATTGGCTTCAGTTATTCAGAGAGTTAATCAATCTTTTGCTTCATTAGAAAGGCTTCAAGCCAGAATGAGCCCCTTATATAAGCAGTCAAGAAAAAGAGCTAGAGATATAAATTTAAAACTATTTATTGAAGATGTTTTGGAATATTTTTCGACCGATATAAGAAAATACACAATAGAGATAGTTAATGATATACCTGAAGATTTAATAGTAAGAGAAATTGAACCTGTATTATTCACTCCAATTGCAAATGTAGTATCAAATTCGATTTATTGGATGCTTAATCAGGATATACGAGCGATTCATTTTTATTACTCTGAAACAAATCAGACATTATTTATTCATGATACTGGGCAGGGGATAAAAGAATCAGATAAGGTAAGGATTTTTGAACCATACTTTACTAAAAAATTGCAAGGTAGGGGTCTAGGACTATTTCTTTCAAGAGATACCTTAGAATCACGGGGGCATTTTTTGTTTCTAGAAGACAACAATAACAGCATTGAAAATTTGGGTGGAGCATGTTTTGGTATTCAGTTTAAAAAAGATGCTATACTACGAGAGGTGCAAAAATGAGTTCGACTGCAGAATTAAGTTACGTAAATCATATTGTTAAAGACTATTTTAATTCAATATTAATAATAGATGATCAGTTGGATTTGAACGTCATGGTGCTTGAAGAGGCTACTGAACTAGACTTAAGTAATATTGATTATGCTTCCGTAAATCCAGCAATTTTATTTGGAGTAGAAGAGGATAATATATCTAGTAACGCGAGTATGAATGAGACAGCAGCAGCAGCAGCGCCAACTTCACCTAAAAAATACACTTTACAGCCAGAGGCATCATATCATACTGAGTTAATGGAAGAGGGGTTTGTTACTACTCCGTTCAAATATAATTCAACTATTGATGTTGCTCAGGTTGATGTTCTAGCAAATTTACTATCAACCATTAAACTTCTTATCGTCGATTGGGATTTGGAAAATTCTAAAACTATAGAACCAGGAGCAGCGGCTTCTGCTATTTTGCATAAGTATGCAAGTTCTGATAAAGGTTTAAAGTGTGCTGTGATTTATACTGCATCCGATGACTTTGATGATATCATGGAATATTTAAAAAACAGAAAGTTAATAACAAAAAGCGATGGGGATTTTTTTGAAAATGTTAATGATACTGGGCATAAATTATTCGGTTTTATTATTTCCAAGAAGCATTTTAAGGCAAAAGAAATTATTCCAGTAATCTCACAAAAACTTTTGGCTGATAAGAGCTTGGTTCTTCACTTTATGGATACAGCTGCAAGAATCAATAATAACATAAGTAAAGCAATGCTAGATTTTAGCGCCCCTTTTGAAAAGGTGATTTTCTCTCAAATACTTACTGCTAAGATCCCGGAAAATGATATCCCCAGATTTTTAACTGATAAATTTCTAAGTATTATAATGGAAAATAAGGAAGAAAAATATCAATATAATTTTTTTGTTGAAAATAAACTATCTAGTTTAAAAAAGGCTACTATCGCAGGGTTTCCTTTAGAAAAGATCGTTAAGTTGATTCTAGAAATTGGGTCTGGTGAAACGAATAAAGCCTTAATTAAACTTTTTAAAAATTCAGATTTTGTTTCAAAATTAGTAGATAAGATTCAAGAGCATCAAGAAGGCCTGCAAGCTTTAGAGGAAAAGATATCCGATTTAGTGGATAAAGAAAATATAAAAAAAGATTTGTTCCTTGTCATAATGCTTTGGGATGAGTTTATAAGTGAAAATGGCGTTAGGTCATTACAAAGTGATATAGTTGCTTCTTTGAATGGGTATCCTTTTATTGAAGAGAATCTTAAAAAAATTAGTACTTTCTTTGAAATTAACTTAAGCAGTCAGTTCAAAAGACATATTTTAGGTATTGATATTAATGGAGTGATATTGAAATTTCTTTCTGAAAATGCTGAGAAGTCATTTAATGATTTTAAAACTGAATTAATTGGTGCGATAGAGAACTTTGAAATTGATAAAGAAAAATTAATTAACTTACTTGTTCTATGGCCAGCCTTTTTTGGGGATGACTCTGAGTTTAGTAAATCATATAGAACACAAATTTATAATTTTACTAAATTGTTAAAGTTCAACGAGAGTACGGATGATCGAATTGAAACGGGTGCAATTTATTACGAAACTACTAATAATACATATTTATTATGTATTACTCCGTATTGTGATACTTTTAATATCAAAAAAGTCGAATCACAAATAAAATTTTTGGTAGGAAGAGTTGAAACAAATCTAACAGGTGATAGCCTCAAAAACTCTGATACTCCAAATTGTTTTTATATGGCAGTTCCTTTTGATGATGAAAAAAAGGTGAAGATTATTAAATGGAATTTCTATGAAGTTACCACTCTTCATCAAAATGATGTGAAATCGGAAAAACTTAATAAATTGTTGTATTTACGAAAAGAGTATATTCAAAACGTTTTGAATCGATATATTGCATATCAGTCTAGAGCAGGGGTAGATGAACTATTTTTTAAAGAGTCGGGCTATATTAATAACTTTAAAAATTTTCTGTGATAACCAGGATTATCAAGGGGAAAGATTTCTTTAGTAAAGAGAATAGAAATCATTTATTTAGTATTCTAAAGTCTAAAATACAACGCCGGAACTAAAAGTTCGGCGTCTTTTTGATAAAACGGTATACCGATTTTGGCTCAATATAAACCGACTTTCTGGTAGGCCTGATATGTAATACCTCAAGATGAAAATGGTACCTATTAATGTTTGTTTTTTTGCATAGCTAAGATAAATATGGAAATTAAAATAATTATAAATGATTAGAGATATTTTAGTGGGAAATAAATCGTGAAGTAGAGAACTAAATGTTTTTGCTGAGTTGTGAAGGAATGTATCTTATTGTTTGGAGTTTCCAAACAATAAGAAGTGATTTGAGATTCCATGAATATCTCTGAATGTCTTAGTAATTATAATTAGAGTTGTAGAGTTTATAAAATTTGTTCAAGGTGGTAACCTGAAAATGAGTATAAATGCAATAATTGATTCAGAGTTGTTCGAAACTTACAGGGGAATTTCCCATGCTGTTAAGTCAATAAAAAAAACAGATAAAACAATGGACGAAAAGAAAAATCTGATGACAGAATTACGAAAAGAAAATGAAGCAGTTCTTAAATATTATAACGATGCAGCTGGAAGTTTTGCTCGCTCATTTTTAAATGAAAATCAATTAAAATCTGATCATATTATAGAAGCTCGAATTGGTAGTCCCACACCTTATGGTAATCAGCCTAAGGATTATCTTTGGTCGGGTATATCCATACATGAAGATAAATCTTTCAGCTTTCAATACTCATGGGTATTTCAAAAAGATCTACTTGAAGTAACCTTTTGTTTTGGTTCTGGTGGTTCCTCAAACGGAAGAATTAATGCTACTGTTAAAGAAAAGAAAGAAGCACAGATAAAATCAATCGAAAAACAATTTATCAACATTCTTTCAGTGGATGAATATAGGGCTATTATTTTACGACTGCTAGAAGAAGAAGGTTTTGTCATAACCAAAGAATGGCTTAATTCTGAAGAAAAACTACCACATATTGAAAGCTACGTATATTATATTCGGACAAAGACTAGTTCAAAAACGGGGATAACTAAGTTATTTAAACCAGATCAGCTCATGGAAAAAGGATTTGATTTGGAGTCTGAGCTGCATCGTTATTTTCATTTGTTTAGGCCCATTTGGGAACGATTGCACTTAGAGATTGAAGAAACAGACATAAATGATGATAATATTGAAAAGGAAGAACTTCATCAAAAACAAGAGGATAATCAAATTTCCGGAATGTTAAAAAGAATAAAACATTATATTGCTCATCAAGGATTTCAATATCCTTACAATTTAATTGAAAACTTCTATCTCTCTTTAAAGACAAAACCTTTCGTTATCTTGGCCGGTATTTCTGGCACTGGGAAAACAAAGCTAATCCAAAAATTTGCAGAAGCCCTTGGGGCAACAGAAGCGAATGCTCAGTTTACGCTTATTCCGGTTAGACCGGATTGGAATGACCCGTCCGATCTAATAGGTTACAAGGATCTGGGTGGAACATTCCGCCGAGGAAAATTAACTTACGTACTAGAATCGGCTTCTGAGCCGGAGAACTGGCAGAAACCCTACTTTGTTTGTTTAGATGAGATGAACCTAGCGAGAGTAGAACACTATTTTAGCGATTTACTCAGTATCTTAGAAACGCAACGTTGGCAAGATGGGCATATTGTGACCGATAAAATTGTTACTGAAGATCAAGTAGGTAGCAATTTTTGTATCCCTGAAAATGTTTTCTTCATAGGTACGGTGAACATGGATGAAACCACGCATCCTTTTAGCAAAAAGGTATTGGACCGAGCCAATACCATCGAATTCAATCATATCCAACTCGACAGTTTTTATGGATTAGAAGATATTGTAGGTATTACGGAAGAAGAATCAGAGGCTGTATATCCAGCGGCGAGTTTTTTGACCAGCGACTACTTACAGTTAAAGGACGCATACATAAACAATAAAGATATTGTCCAAAGAACTGTAGGTCAATTGGTAAGAATCAACACGATTCTTGAAAATATCCACGCGCACGTTGGTTTCCGTGTCAGGGATTCAATTTGTTTCTACTTGATATACAACGAACGGTTCTCTTTGATGACTACCGATGAGGCAATGGATATGCAGATCATGCAGAAGATTCTACCCCGAATTCAGGGCAACAACTCAGTAGTGAAAAAGGTAATCATCGAGCTCTTATTGCTCTGTATTACGGGTTCCACCGTTCAAAGCAAAGAATATTTGGATGGAGAAAGAGATGTTGAGCAGTTGTGGACTAAGCAAGTAACCGAAAATAATGCCAAATATCCTCAATCCAGTAGGAAGCTTATCTACATGCTACGGAGGCTTTATGATGACGGATACACTTCATTTTGGGTCTCTTAAAAAGAGCGTGATTCTCCTGCACATTGAAACGAATCTGTTTGATCTCTACTTAGAGGGGAAACCGTATCATCCAACGGTAGATATGCTCCAGCTACATCGGACAGAAGAGAGAGAGTGGGAGCAGGCGGATCTTCACATATCTATTCATTCCGACCAATTGAAGGTTCTATCTATTGCTGTCTTTAATCCCAATCGTGGAGAGCTAGAGCCTTGGCAGAACGAACAAGCTTGCTTTCCGATCTTTTACGAGACGCAAACCTACAATTTATTGGTTGAGAAGAAAGAGGATATAGACTTATCTTTTTACCATGAAAATTATTCGTTGCGCGAGGCGGTATTGCCGAAGGGAAAGCGGGTTCTGTCAGGGAACTTGAATTTTGGGAATGAGGTCGGATTTTCAGAGCTGGAATTACGGTCAAGCGCTTCATCTCTGTTGAGGATTAGGTTGGAGGTTTTCCCTGTGAAGATGGATTACAAGAGGGATTATCAGGTCATTCTTCAAGATGTTAATCACCAGATTCATAACCTGACCTTTGATTTCCTGCGCAAAACATATCAACTAACGGGCCTGAAAGAGACGAAGCAGCAAAGTTCAACAGAATATTTTACGATATTACGCTATCTTTTTGACCAACTTATAAAAGCTGTTCAACGTATAGAAGGATCCCCTCATACGCAAATGCATCAGAGTCAACGCATTGTCCCGGCCGATAGGGCAAAGAAAATCAATAACAAAACCTTACATTACTTGAGTAAATATCCGCAGCAACTGGTCAAAGATCCCGCTAACGGAATGATTCGAGTCAGAGGCGAAAAATTTGTTCCAAAGCATGTGTTGGATACTCGAAGAGTCGTTAATTATGATACGCAGGAAAATCGATTCGTTCGATGGGTGTTCCTCCGTATTGAGCGGAAGCTGAAAGACTTGTGGCAGTTACTAAAGGACCAGAAAAGACTAGAGGACCCTTTGTTGGCTCAGACGATGACCCGTATGCAGAAGGAAGTTCGAAGGGTGCTTCAGTTTGATTTTTTACAAGTGGGAACTATGAAGCAAATGTCCGTTTCCTTAGTGATGCAGATGGCCCCAGGTTATCGAGAAGTATACAAGTACTACCTCATGCTGCTCAAAGGCCTCATCATCCAGGATGACTTATTCCAGTTGTCTTTGAAGGATTTAGCCACTCTTTATGAATACTGGTGCTTCCTTAAGATACATCAGTTGCTAAGTAACAAGTATGTGTTGGTCAGGCAAGACATCATAAAGTTGGATTATAGTGGGATTTTTGTTAAGCTTAAGAAATCTGCCGCGTCGACGGTGACTTACCGCAACCCGAAAAACGGAGAAATTTTTAAGCTGTTTTACAATCAAGCGCTTCGGGGACCGACGCTTACGCAGAAACCGGATAACGTACTTACTCTTCGAAAAATGGAGACTTCTACGGAGTATAAGTACGTGTTTGATGCGAAATATCGATTGAATCCTGCGGAGCCGGGGACGCCTTATTATGCGAACTATGGCGGGCTTCCAGGGCCTGAAGAGGAGGATATCAACACGATGCATCGTTACCGGGACGCTATCGTACATGCGGAGAAAGATTCGGAGCAGTTCGAGCGGATGATGTTTGGGGCGTATGTATTGTTCCCTTACCCGGATGAAAAGATATATAAGGAGCATCGATTATACAAAAGCATAAGGGCGGTTAATGTCGGGGCATTTCCTTTTCTGCCGGGATCAACAAAATTGTTGGAAGAGTTTCTGGATGAGATTATTTTGGACAGTCCGGAGAATGCATATGAGCGAGCTGTTCGACCAAAAGGGTCGAAGGAGTATTACGATAACAAGTATAGCGGAAAAAATGTACTGGTCGGTTGCATGAGCCGCGAGGAACAGTTGGAAGTAGCGCTGAAGCATAATTTTTATCATACCCCGCTCGAGAATATTACGAATCATAAGATCCTTACACAATTGGAGTATGTGGCGCTTTATCAATCAAAGAAGTTTTTCGATAAGACTAATGAAATAGTAGGTGTGAGATACTACGGAAGAATAAGGGATTGGAAGATTATGAAACGCGGCGAAATCACAGTAATTCCCTCAAAGAATAATCCTCCGGATAAACTTTATATAGTATTCGAAATCGAGGACTGGGAGACAAGGAAAAAAAACATTCTCCCCGGTGGTCATGGGGTTCGAAGCATCGCTTTCACATCAAAGTATATATTCGACCGGGCATTGGAAATAGCCGAGTTGAAGTTGGAGAATGAAGAAGAGCTGCTTTTATGGCGTGAAGCGCGACGGAGAGGTCGTGTCAAAGTGAGGCTAGATCATGCACATATTGATGATGCAAAGAAGGTAATGAGTGTGAAATTAGAAGAGAATAATCAGTAGGTAGAAAGTTATTAATACCGTTCCTATTAATAACAAAAGATGCTTTGGATTAATTCAGTTATAGTGTCCTCAATATACAATTAAAATGTTCATTAAGGAGGATGGAAGGGTAATCATTGCTTCTCTCCTAAAAGAAGATTCCGCTGAAAGGATGTTAGGCTATTAACCGACATCCTTTCAGCTTTTTTCTTGATTGGACGGGAGAATACTCACATACCAATGTGACATTACAATAGATGTCTATCCTCTAAAACCTGTTGCATAAAGAGGAGTCTTGCCTCATTTTGTCGAATTATACCAGCATAAGAATTCGGAAAGAAGAATCTCTACATAAGATTTGTTTAGTTTTTGAATCAAGGCTACATGCTAGCATTCCAACACAAGAAGGTGCCTAATGATTATATACAGTAGCTCTGTTGCTGACTTTAAAGAGGCAGTGGATGACAATAAGATTACTAATAGGATCGAAGCTGCGTTTGTTGAAAAGCTAGGGAGGAAGCCTGCGATCTCGGAACGACGTTCTTGGAATAATTCGATGCAGTTCATGGAACGGATCATCCGGAATTCGAAGGTTGCTGATGACTGTGGCGTGTTGATTGAATACAATATTCCATCTACAAGTAAACGGATCGACTTCCTCATTGCCGGTCAGGACGATAAACAGAATCAAAACTTCATTATTGTGGAGCTCAAGCAATGGGAAGAAGCATGGTCGACGGAGAAAGAAGATATCGTCAAGACATCATTAAATGGCGGGGTGAGAGAAACTACGCATCCATCCTACCAAGCATGGTCTTATAGACAATATATCGTTGATATGAATGCAGCCGTACATAGTCAGGATGTTAACGCACATTCTGTTGCTTTCTTGCATAATTACCAAGAAAAAAATCCTGAACCTCTCAAGTCCAAACAGTATGAGAAAATGATTGCGGAGGCTCCTTTATTTTTGTCTCATGAGACGAAGAAGCTGCAAGAGTTTATTTTTAAATATGTTGGCAAAGGCAAAGGAATGGAGCTCCTTTACAATATTGAAAATGGGAAAATAACGCCTTCCAAAGCGTTGATTGACCACATAAGCGCTCTATTTGATGGTAATTCAGATTTTGTACTTCTCGATGAGCAGAAGGTTGCTTATGAGACCATCGTAACCCTTGCTAAGAAACAAGATAAAAAGAGGACGATTGTCATAAAAGGTGGGCCAGGTACGGGGAAATCCGTTATTTCTATGAACTCTCTTGGAGGCTTGCTGCGTAACAGCTTAAATGTAAAATTTGTCGCGCCTAATTCCTCTTTTCGAAATGTGATGGTGGAAATGTTGACGCAGCAAAGCTCCAGATCGAAGACGAGAACGAAGAGCTTGTTTCTAGGATCGGGCAGCTTTGTTGATACGGATGCTGATACGTTTGACGTTTTAATCGTAGATGAAGCACATCGTCTGAAAGGTAAAGGCGCCTATATGTATAAAGGTGTGAATCAAATTGAAGACATTATCAAAAGTACAAAAACTAGCGTGTTTTTCATCGACGATATGCAAAGGATTAGACCCGATGATATCGGTACGGTAGATGAAATCAAGAGAATGAGCAAGGAGTTAGGAGCAGAATACCATGAGTATTCTTTGCATGCTCAATTTCGATGTGCTGGAGCAGAAGGCTATTTAAACTGGGTTGATGACGTGCTAGACATCAGGAAGACGGGAAATTTTAACGGGTGGGATAAGGCGGTTTTCGATTTTCGCATTGTTGATTCACCGCATCGTTTGTATGAGCTTATTAAAGATAAACAAGCTAACGGTCATAAAGCACGTCTGTTAGCCGGTTATGCATGGAGCTGGACAGGCCCGAAACTAGGGAATACAAATGGACAGATTGAAGATGTTATTTTGGAGGAGCATGGCTTTAAAATGCCATGGAACGGCTACGCCATTCGTGAATCATGGGCCATCCATCCTGAAGGAATTGACCAAATAGGCTGCGTTCATACGACACAAGGGCTGGAGTTTGAGTATGTCGGTGTCATTATCGGTAATGATTTAAGATACGATGCTGAGACAGGCACTTTGTTTTCTGATTTCAAGGACTATAAAGATGTAACGGGGAAAAAGGGCTTGAAAAACGATCCGGCCAGACTCAATGCCCTTATCAAGAATATCTACAAAATCCTAATGTCCAGAGGAATGAAGGGCTGTTATATCTACTGCAGGGATCAAGCCCTTCAATCTTATATCCAGAATCGACTGGCAAAAACGACAAAAGATTAGGTACTCCTTCAATAAACATTTCTATGCTAATGAGTAGAGTTTACTTATTTGAAATGAGCGATTTCCAGTTCTCTTGGGCTTGGCTCTCTTAGTCAGAAATTTTTTTGTGTTATAATCTGTGTATAGGTTTTGAAGTCTAGGCTAAGGACGGTGAAACAAATGGATCAAATGAAAGATCTTCAAAAGCTTATTAAACTCACAGGTGATCGAGCCAAGCTGGATGCTAAGGCTAACGAAACATATATTGTTTATAAGACGAATGAAGGTGAAATGGTAAGGGAATACAATGACGGACTTATAATACCTGTTACTGGGCAGGGGGATCCTGATGCCTGATCAGACTCCAATCATGTATGTATTTGCTGGGAACAATGGGAGTGGGAAAAGCACGATTCGAAACCTTATTGTGGACAGAATCGGAATAAGTGTTAATATTGATCCCGATGCTTTGGCACGAGGTCTTGATTCGGTTAATCCTGAAAGTCGAAAGGTATCTGCTGGGAAGGAAGCGATAAAACTAGCCAAGGAATGTATCCGGAATAGTCGTGACTTTTCCGTGGAGACAACACTAGCAGGTGGGAATGTCATACGTCTCATGAATGCTGCCAAGGCCAATGGATTCAGGGTTACGATGTTTTATGTGGGTCTTGGAGATTATCATTTGAATCTTGAACGGGTTGCTGTTCGGGTGAAAAATGGTGGACATCATATTCCCTCAGACGATATTATAAGACGTCATCAAACCTCTATTCAAAACTTGCTCTCTAACCTGCACTTACTAGACCATTTAATTGTGATTGACAATAGTCTATCAGAAGGAAGGATAATTCTGGAAGTGGACGACGGTTCAATTACATTTTGTTCAGACGCTGTACCTTCTTGGATTGAGTGTATCATACAGAGGCTAGAATTATAGGAAGAACAGTCAAGTAACGAGGACTGTTCTTTTTTTTGTTCCATTATCAAATGGAGTGGACTCCGTTGTCTCATGGAGCAGCTTGAGCAATTTACCGCACGAGGCGGGCAACTGCGGGTGATCACGACTACCTATATGGAAGCGACAGATTTCAAAGCGGTTATGGAGCTAAGCAAGCTGCCTAATACGGAAATTAAAATCTCCTATGATAGCAGTCGTACAAGATTGCATGCCAAAGCTTATGTTTTCAAAAGGAATACGGGGTTTACGACCGCTTATGTCGGTTCATCCAATCTTTCCAATCCTGCGCTTACAAGTGGGCTAGAGTGGAATTTGAAGGTAACGGAGAAGGATTCCTACGACGTTCTGAAAAAAATCGAAGCGACCTTCGAGAGCTATTGGAATGATCGTGAGTTTGCCAGTTATTCTGCTGACGAACCGGAGCATGAAGAGCGTCTAAAGCAAGCACTTGGCAAACGGGATAAAAAGGATTGGAATCCAGAAACGATGTATTTTGCTTTTAATATTATGCCTTACGATTATCAGAAGGAAATCCTTGAGAAGCTAGAAGCAGAGAGAACGTTATACGGCAGGTCGAAAAATTTGCTCGTCGCCGCTACAGGTGTAGGCATCGCTTCTCTAACTCATCTAGTTCTTCGGCAGCTTAATTAGAAATGTAGTCTCCTCGTAGGGGATACTCGTCAGTTGAATATTGCCTTGATGCGCTTCGACTATACCCTTTACGATAGATAGTCCGATGCCAAGGCCTTCACCCTTTCTTCCCCGATCTACACGATAGAACCGATCAAAGATTCGCTCCTGTTCTGCTGGAGGAATTCCTGCACCTTTATCCTTCACTACAATACACACAGTTTGTTCTTCCTCAATCAGCTCGATGTGGAGAAAGTGTCCATCCTTCCCATAACGAATGGAATTATCTAGCAAGTTGCGGAGCATTCTTTCGATTAATGAAGCATCAATCCATGCAAAAACCTCCATTTCCGGTAAGGCTACCTCAAATAACAATTCCTGTTCATCTATAACAAAAAGGTAATCAGAAGCAATTTTTCGAATAAGCTCGGATAAGTTATAGGAGGAGAAATGGATTTCCAGCTTATCGGTTTCTTGTCGTGAAACGTCGAGTATTTGATCAAGAAGCTTGGCCATGTATCGGGAGCGTTGAAGAATGATTTTGGCGCTGGTTTGCAGATCCTTCTCATCTTTGTAATGGCCAGTTCGAATCAACTCAGCATAGCCAAGCATCATAGTTAAAGGTGTTCGCAAATCGTGGGATAAATTAGACAGTAAGAGCTTGCGATTATTCTCCAATTGTTCGATTTGATTGACTTGTGTTCGTATTCTTCGAGTCATGTCATTATAATGCCGAGTGAGATGGCCGATTTCATCCTTGGAGTTATCCTTCAGTTCCATTACATTCGTTTGGATATTAACTTGATTCAACGCCATATTTAACTTGCGGATACGTCGATTAATGGAGTGAAAATACCATGAAGATAGTATGTATGGTATTAAAAATGCGACCAATATAGGTAATGCAAAAATAAAATATACGGAGAAGGAACGAACGTAGAAATACATTTGGCCTGGCTTTAACGCATCAGCAGGCAATCCCATTAGTAAATAATAGGTTTCTCCATTCTGTTCTGATGCATAGGCCAGTGAAACCTGATTTCCGTCGGTTGATAGTGTATACCTCATGTCGAGAAATCGATCGAACAGTTCTTTAAATTGATAGTGGTTCATGATGCCGGAAGAGTCGTATATCGCTGTGCCATCAGAGGCGATCCATTCAAAACGGATTTTTGGATGCTCCTTGGAAAAAGGCGTTAAAGCTGATTCAATTCCATGCTTACTGAATACTTGCTGCTCCTGCGCGGATTCCAGTGCGAAATGTGCAATATTGTCTAGAATATGCAAGGAATATCCATCATTTGCGACATTCGCTATTGTTTTGATGAGAATGAGGAATACAACCAAGCTTATTACGTAACTCAAAATGACGAAAATCCACATTTTTGTACGAAGTTTCATAGTCCATCTCCCGAAAAACGATAACCTACACTTCGAATAGTATGAATATAGTGTGGAGAAGAGGGGAGAGGTTCTATCTTTTTGCGTAGCCGATTCATAAAAACGCTTAACGTGTTATCATCATAATTTTCGTGATTCCAGATTTGCTGATAGATTTCTCTTTTGGTTAGTACGCGATCAGGATTTCTCATAAACAATTGAAGGAGTTCGCACTCCATCTGGGTCAAGGTAAAGCTTTCTCCATGATTAATAAGGAGTAGATTGTCAACATCGAGCTTCAAATTATTCAGTTGAATCACAGCGGTATTGAGAGGAGCTTTGGGACGTAGTCGTCTGAGATTGGTTTGTAAACGGGCAATAAGCTCCAGTGGGCTAAAGGGTTTTGTAACGAAATCTACTGCGCCAAGACCGAGTGCGGTGATTTTGTCTTCTTCGTTTCTTCTGGCACTAAGCACGATGACTAGTAGCTCCAATTCATTCTCTCGTAGATAGTGTAAGACCTCGAATCCGTTTTGGTCATCCATCATCAGATCGAGAATCATCAAGCTAAAGGGAGTTCCCTTTAGTTGCGCTATTGCTTCATGTCCTGATTCAGCTTCGAAAGCTTCCATTCCAGCATGTTCGACGTGAATGCGGATGAGCTGACGGATTTCGGGTTCGTCGTCAACGATTAAAATTTTGTCTGAATTCATCAGGGGTAGGTCACTCTCCATAGTTATCACTTTTTATTAAAATATATCAGGTTGCCAGAAGAAAGTGTAGCACAGATATACATTTTAAATTTCGTTAAGAATTCGTTAAGAATTCAACTCCTTGTCATTGTTATACTTTTCTAAGTAAGCTCAATATTAATTAGGAATAGGTGAGTGGAAGAAACTATGATCAGACGATTTTTTTTCTTATTAACCTTATTATTCATTTTGGTAGGCATGATTCCAGCGTTGGCTTCGGCAGCTTCTTATGATCAGTGGAATATTCGGAGTCCGATACCCACGAGTCAAGATATGAATGGCGTTAGCTACGTGAACGGTATGTATATGTCAGTGGGGGACAACGGAACGATATTGACCTCTAGTGATGGAGTAAGCTGGACGAGCCGCACGTCGGGGACACTGTTAGATTTAAGTGACGTAAGCTTCGGCAACGGTAAGTATGTGGCAGTGGGGCAATTTGGTGAGATATTGATCTCGAGTGACGGAGTGAGCTGGACAAGCCAAACGCCGGGAAACTTGCTTTATCTTTATTCTGTCATCTATGCCAACGATAAGTTTGTGGCAGTGGGATACGAAGGAACGATATTGACCTCCAGTGACGGAGTGAGCTGGACAAGCCAAACGTCGGGCACCTTGGAGTCTTTAAATTCCGTCATCTATGCTAACAGTATGTTTATGGCAGTGGGAAGCGAAGGAACGATATTGACCTCCAGTGACGGAGTGAGCTGGACAAGCCAAACGTCGGGCACCATTTATGAGTTTACTGATGTTATCTATAGCAATGATAAGTATACTGCGGTGGGCTACAATGGGCAGATATTCACTTCCCCTGATGGAGTGACCTGGACGGAGCAAACGTCGGGGACTTATAATCGTTTATTGAGCGTTAGTTACGGAAACGGCAAGATTGTGGCTGTGGGGCAAGCTGGAACGATATTGACCTCCAGTGACGGAACAAGCTGGACAAGCAGTCCATCGGGCACCTCGAATTATCTTTATGATGTCAACTACGGTAATAATAAGTTAGTGGCGGTGGGCTACAATGGGAGGATATTGACTTCCACTGATGGAGTGACCTGGACGGGTCAAACGTCTGGGACTGGGAATTCTCTATATAGCGTCTCCTATGGTAGTGGTATGTTTATTGGGGTAGGGCTAGATGAAACGATAGTGAGCTCTATAGACGGAGCATTCTGGACGATCCGTAGGTCCGGCTTGTATACACTTAACGCTGTCACCTACGGTAACAGTAAGTTTGTAGCGGTGGGGAACTCTGGAAAAGTGTTGAACTCCATTGATGGAGTGAACTGGACGGATCACACAGCTGAAGCGGGTACTACGGATATATTAAGGGGCGTCAGCTATGGTACTGATAAATTTGTGGCGGTGGGGGATAGTGGAACGATAGTGAGTTCCAGTGATGGAGAGACCTGGACGGTCCGCACGTCAGGCACCACGAATCAACTACATGCTGTCACGTACACCGATGGCAAATTTGTAGCAGTGGGAGGCGAAGGAACGATTTTGATATCCAGTGATGGAGTGAACTGGACGGATCAAACATCCCCATTGCTTACAGATAATCTAACCAATGTCGTCGGCAACGACGCCAACATGTATGTGGCGGTGGGAACAGCAGGATCGATATTGACCTCCAGTGACGGGTTGACATGGACAAGCCGCACGTCGGGCATCGCGAATCATCTTCGAGCTGTGAATTACGACGATGGTAATTTTGTAGCGGTGGGGCACAGCGGACGTATATTGACCTCCAGCGACGGGGTAACCTGGACGAGTCGCTCGTCAGGAATCACGGACTCGCTTATAGGTGTCATCTCCGCTAACGGCACTTATGTAGCGGTGGGGGATAATGGAAGGATTATACAATACAGCGATGCTGACTTAAGCGGCTTGACGTTATCGAGCGGAACGCTGAGTCCGGCGTTTGCGTCTGGCACGACAAGCTACACGGCGAGCGTAGCGAATGGCGTGAGCAGTATCACGACAACGCCGACGGTATCGGACGACGGAGCGACGGTGACGGTGAACGGCATAGCCGTTGCGAGCGGAGCAGCATCGGGAGACATTAGCTTGAGCGTGGGAAGCAACACGATCACGACGGTGGTGACGGCAGAAGATGGCACAACGACGAAGACGTACACGGTGGCGGTGACACGACAGAGGGACAGCAATGCGGATTTGAGTGATTTGACTTTTTACCAAGAGAATGGTGTTATTCCTTATAACATTGATTTTGAACCTGGCAACATCAGCTATGCGTTAGGCAACTTATATGGTGTGACTAGTCTCCTGGTAAAGCCGGTATTGTCTGACATCTGGGCGACGGTGGAGGTGAACGGGACGGTAGTAACAAGTGGCAGCCAGTCCCCGGTAAATTTGAACTTGGGCAGTAATACGATCACAGTACTGGTGACAGCGCAGGACGGTACGACGAAGACGTACACGTTGACGGTGACGCGTTTGCTTGGCAATGACTCGGTTTTAAAACACAACGGTTTGACGTTATCAAGCGGCACACCTATGGAAGACCCAGCGAACTATACGAAATACTTTGCTGACGTGGCGAACAGCGTGAGCAACATCACGGTTACACCGACGGCGAGAGATAGCAAGGCAACGCTAACAGTAAATGGTACGGTGGTGGCAAGCGGCAGTGCATCGGGTGCGATTACCCTGAATGTTGGTATCAACACGATCACGATACTTGTGACAGCGGAGGACGGCACGTCGAAGAACACATACACATTGACGGTGACACGAGCGACGGCAGCGCTAAGCAGCAACGCTGACTTAGGCGGGTTGAGTCTGTCGAGTGGAACGCTGAGTCCGGTGTTTGCGTCTGGCGCGATAAGCTACACGGCGAGCGTGGCTAATGGCGTGAGCAGTATCACCGCAACACCGACGGTATCGGACGCCGGCGCGACGGTGAAGGTGAACGGCATAGCAGTTGCGAGCGGAGCAGCATCGGGAGACATTAGCTTGAGCGTGGGAAGCAACACGATCACGACGGTGGTAACGGCAGAGGATGGCACGACAACGAAGACGTACACAGTGACGGTGACACGAGCGGCGGCAGCGCTAAGCAGTAACGCTGACTTGAGCGGCTTGTCGTTATCGAGCGGAACGCTGAGCCCGGTGTTTGCGTCTGGAGCGATAAGCTACACGGCGAGCGTGGCTAATGGCGTGAGCAGCATCACGGCAACACCGACGGTATCGGACGCCGGCGCGACGGTGAAGGTGAACGGCACAACAGTTGCGAGCGGAGCAGCATCGAGAGACATTAACTTGAACGTGGGGAGCAACACGATCACGACGGTGGTAACGGCAGAGGATGGCACGACAACGAAGACGTACACAGTGGCAGTGACACGAGCGGCGGCAGCGCTAAGCAGCAACGCTGACTTAAGCGGCTTGTCGTTATCGAGCGGAACGCTGAGTCCGGTGTTTGCGTCTGGCGCGATAAGCTACACGGCGAGCGTGGCTAATGGCGTGAGCAGCATCACGGCAACACCGACGGTATCGGACGCCGGCGCGACGGTGAAGGTGAACGGCATAGCAGTTGCGAGCGGAGCAGCATCGGGAGACATTAGCTTGAGCGTGGGGAGCAACACGATCACGACGGTGGTGACGGCAGAGGATGGCACGACAACGAAGACGTACACCGTGACGGTGACACGAGCGGCGGCAGCGCTAAGCAGCAACGCTGACTTAAGCGGCTTGTCGTTATCGAGCGGAACGCTGAGTCCGGTGTTTGCGTCTGGCACGATAAGCTACACGGCGAGCGTGGCTAATGGCGTGAGTAGCATTGTGGTAACACCGACGGTGTCGGACAGCAATGCGACGGTGAAGGTGAACGGCATAGCAGTTGCGAGCGGAGCAGCATCGGGAGACATTAGCTTGAGCGTGGGAAGCAACACGATCACGACGGTGGTGACGGCAGAGGACGGCACGACAACGAAGACGTACACGGTGACGGTGACACGAGCGGCGGCAGCGCTAAGCAGTAACGCTGACTTGAGCGGCTTGTCGTTATCGAGCGGAACGCTGAGCCCGGTGTTTGCGTCTGGCGCGATAAGCTACACGGCGAGCGTGGCTAATGGCGTGAGCAGCATCACGGCAACACCGACGGTATCGGACGCCGGCGCGACGGTGACGGTGAACGGCATAGCAGTTGCGAGCGGAGCAACGTCTGGAACGATTAACTTGAACGTTGGGAGCAACACGATCACGACGGTGGTGACGGCAGAGGACGGCACGACAACGAAGACGTACACGGTGACGGTGACACGAGCGGCGGCAGCGCTAAGCAGTAACGCTGACTTGAGCGGCTTGTCGTTATCGAGCGGAACGCTGAGCCCGGTTTTTGCGTCTGGCACGACAAGCTACACGGCGAGCGTGGCTAATGGCGTGAGCAGTATCACCGCAACACCGACAGTGTCGGACGGTAACGCGACGGTGAAGGTGAACGGCATAGCAGTTGCGAGCGGAGCAACGTCTGGAACGATTAACTTGAACGTTGGGAGCAACACGATCACGACGGTGGTGACGGCAGAGGACGGCACAACGACGAAGACGTACACGGTGACGGTGACACGAGCGGCGGCAGTTGCACCGACATCACCAGCACTGGATCCAACACCACCAACTGATAACAAAGTAATCTCAGAGAACGGTGAATTATTGCTTCCTGCGGGTAAGGCGGGCGAAGTTAGTTTGGGGGAATCGATTAAAATCGATATACCGGCAAATGCAACAGACAAAGAATTGAAATTAACGATTGAACAATTGCTGGACACTCAACACCTTCTAACGAAAAAAGAGTTACTAGCCAGCCCGGTCTATGAGATATTGAAAAATTTCTCGGAGAACTTCAGCAAACCGGTAACGCTAATCTTTAATTTTAAGCCATCAATTCTTAAGAACGACCAAAGAGCTGCAATATTTTTCTATGACGAAGTGAAGAAGGAATGGGTGGAAGTCGGGGGCGTGGTTAACGGCAATCAAATTTCCGTAGAGGTAAATCACTTTACAAAATATGCGGTGTTGGCTGTAAGCAAATCCTACGAAGTAAAGCTTAACTTTAGCGATACTACGGGACATTGGGCAGAGAGTATGATCCAGCAAGCAGTGAGTGAAGGAATCGTCAATGGGTATCGTGACGGAACGTTTAAGCCGAATCAGACGGTGACGCGCGCGGAATTTGTTGTTATGTTAATGAATGCACTGGGGGCGCAAGGAGAAGGAACGACATTGACGTTCACAGACACGTCGAAGATCGGAGCTTGGGCGCAGACAGCGGTGGCGCGAGCGGTGCAAGCAGGCCTAATAACAGGCTATGCGGACGGTTCATTCCACCCCGATTCCGAGATTACACGCGCCGAGGTGGCGGTAATGATCGGTAGGGTACTCCGACTTGCAGTCGAATCTGATGCCGCAACCGGCTTTGCAGACGACAACGACATCTCGTCATGGGCGAAAGGCACAGTAGCAGCAATGAAGAAGCTTGGCATTATAGAAGGCACAGGAGCAAATAAATTCAATTCCGATGCAAAAGCGACCAGAGCGGAAGCAGTAATCATTTTATTGAGAATGTTGGAGCAACAGAGTAAGTAGGTTAACAAACGGAGGGTTACCCTGAAGCCAGCGGAACTAATGGCTTCAAGGTAACTCTTTCTTTTTTTATAGGGTAGATAAATGTCGGGTCAATGACCCCCACTTAACTATCATTTGAAGTGGGAGCTTGCAACTACCCGATCGTACGAACGTCATGGCGACTCCGATCTTTTCGCGTTCCTAAGAGCGTGGTGTTACATCCTCAGGCAAGCTTGCGCTTACCGATGGGCAGACTGACAGCTACCCTGCAAGCCCAGTCATGCTGAGCCTGCATCTGGAAGAAGGTACTCTGTTCCTTTCTGACAAAGATACATCGCGCCGATCCGGTCATCATTGCTTGCATAGCCGCAGGCTTGGCAACGGAATCTATGCTTGCGCCTGTCTCGATTTCTTTTCGCGGTTTGACGGCAATCGTCAACGCTTTCGCCAACTGCGACTTGTACGTCACCATCTCCCGAAGCTGGCGGAATGCCCATGATACCGTCACATAACGTTGTGCTTGCTTCACCTTTTTCCGTGGCTTCCCGAATCACTGTCAAATCCTCCAGTACAAACAGCGTGTTCGCGCCATACCGTGTCACGAGTGCCCTGCTGACCTGATGGTTGGCATCGGTCATCCATCGGTTTTCTCGCTCCCCGATTTGCTTCAACCTGCGACGGACGATGGGGTTTGTTTGCGTTGCAGCTCCGAGCGCAGCCTCTAGTAGTTCGCTCATTTTTGTTTGAGCGCTCTTCCTCGAAAGAAGACGGTGTTGCCATCCGTGTCATACGCCGTCGCGACAAAGTTGATGCCCAGATCAACACCTACGACACGTTCGATCTCCGTCCGCTTATGAACGGCTACGTCTTTCGACACGGGGATATGCAGAAACCATTTCCGCTTCTGTAGTAGGCAAGAAAAGCCTACACTCAGCTCTATGCGTGAAGTTGAAAGTACTTCGACGCTTTACTATTACAAGGGGGCTAATTGATGCCAACAAAACGATTTAATTCAAAAGTGCTTGGAATGATTCAGAAAACATCAATTCACTTTCAAATAGCTGCTATAAACCTGATGTGAATTTGATGTGAAAAGTGCTGTTAATGCTTAATAATCCTTGGCAAGAAAGCATAAATTCTTTGCAAATGCCCACAAATACTGCGATTCTTGACACTATAACAGAAGCGATAAAAACAGGGACGTTACCCGTGGACGACACATGTGGAGTGCGTGGTAAGGATATATCGGGATGATAAGCATTGATGAACGAGGGAGAAAGAAGAACAGTAATATGCTCCCGCATTCAAAAAAATGTCGTGAGGTTGTGTGTGGGAACATTATATTCTTTTCATGCACATGGCATGTGGAGTGCTTAATATTGATGGTTCTGAAATCATAAATGAAATGTGACAGCATTGCTCAAATGTATTATTTAATTTTGTTGACTTAACTCAGGTGAGGTAATATGTTATTACTGAGACGATATCCCACTTCCCGTGAACATTCTTATTGTATAGTAACAGGGATTGTAAGCACTACTATGGTTTCGTAGTTAGTTGAAGTAGGAGGGGCACTATGGCAAGGTTTGAGATATGCTCTATGCAAAGTCTATTCTATGAACAACGGCGGTTGTTTGTATGGAGCTAATAAGATAAGTAACCGCTTAAATCTGCACAGTGATAATTGTTATAGCGTAGACTTTGCTACCTTTAAAATTTTACTATTTTAAGGAGCGAGCTATCATGAAGTATGTAAATGCTGACACCATCTTTCCAAAAGAATTACTAAAAGAAATACAGAAGTATGTAAATGGTGGGATGGTGTATGTCCCTAGAGCTGAAGGATTACGTAAAAAATGGGGCGAAAATTCTGGTAGCAGAAAATATTTGATTCTTAGAAACGATGAGATCTGCCAAAAATTTTCGAACGGTGTAACTATTGATCAACTTTCAGATCGATTTGGTCTTTCTAGTGATAGTATTAAAAAGATCGTTTATTCAAATAAATAGTTCAAAAAAAGTCACGTTGGATTAAATTCTAATGTGACTTTTTTTGTGTAAAAAATAATTTTTACTTGTTCTTTATATATTTTCATGGCATTGCTATTGTTACAATAACATTTATAACAGTTATTTGGTTATTGCTTCATACAAAATTGCAGGGGGACAACATATGTATGATTTTTTTAGATTTGATACAGATGAAGAACGGCGGTCGTTACTAGTCAGAGCAAGGAAAGTTGCTTTATTAGCCATTCAACAGTATGACCTGGAATGGGAGCAAATTCAGTTTATACAACTATCAGATACAATCACATATAAAATTGAGACAAGTTCAAAAAAAAGTTATTTGCTTCGTATTCATTCG
This sequence comes from Paenibacillus sp. FSL H8-0537, assembly GCF_038051995.1. Lineage (NCBI taxonomy): Bacteria > Bacillati > Bacillota > Bacilli > Caryophanales > Paenibacillaceae > Paenibacillus > Paenibacillus sp. FSL H8-0537. Next base: position 1,194,407 of record NZ_CP150290.1, read on the forward strand.
GATCGATTGAGCAAGAAGGAGATCCATTCAGAACTTATTTTGCTTCAAGCGTTGAACGAATTGGATGATCTAACAGTACCAGAAGGTCTGGCAAGTTGCGATGGATCTTATGTATTGGAAATAGATACAGAAAAGGGATATAAACGCCCCTATGTCACGATGATGCGGTGGATAGAGGGAGAACATGCAAGTGGAGATTTTACGGACAGCTGTGCTAATAAGATGGGCATATTGATGGGGAAACTGCATGAGGCAGCTGCGAGCTTCGTCCCACCTCCTGATTTTGTGAGACCCATATGGGGAGCAGACAGTTTTAATCGTGATATGGCTAAGTTGGAACGGTATTATACACGTTTTTTATCAGAAAAAGCATGGAAATCGTATCAGGCTGCGGCTGAGAAGGTTGTATCCGAACTTACCGTAATGCATCGAAATGATCAAAAGTATGGACTCATTCATGCAGATCTACATACCGGCAATATTGTTTTTAAAGATGATCAACCCTACCCGATTGATTTCGGAAGATGTGGTTATGGGTATTATCTTTATGATATGGCAGGTACCTTATTGGAGCTTTGGCCGAAGCATCGTTGGATGTTTATCCAAGGCTACAAGAGTGTAAGAACGCTGGAAGCGGACTATGTTCGGTATCTGGAATGTTTCTTCATTATGTTCATGATCGAGAACTACTGCCATCATTCCTCTGATCCAAGAGAAACAGCTAGTTTGATCGAGGAACAACAATACGCCCAAGCATACATAAGAGAATATTTAAATGATAATCAATTTCTATTCGAAGTGATAGAACCTATGAAAATGAATTAACTTCGTGGACTCTTTCAACGATTGATCAAGCGACACGAGCGGATTGAAATTGCGATGGACTTTAATATCATCACTACTAGAATATCGAAAATCTGTTGTTTATGGTAACATAAGATGCTCATAGATATTCGACAATATTACACACTCCTCACATGTGGAGTGCGTGGTAAGGCTATATCGCGATCATAAGCATTGATGGACTTGGGGAAAAGAGGAACAGTAATATTTTCCCGCATTCAAAAAAATATCGTGAGGTTGAGTGTGGGAACATTATATTGTTTTCATGCACATGGCATGTGGAGTGCGTGATAAGGCTATATTGGGGAGATTAATGAAATAGGATATTTGTGGTTAGCATTGAGCTTTACAGGTAATATAGACAAGTACAAGTAGGACTGCATACAAAAATATTGAAAGATCACGTTCATGAAACGGAGTTCAAACATGCTGCTGAGAAGAGCTTAGTATTACATCTAGCTTAGGTTTCATATTTTCCATCAATCATAAAGACTATATTCTGAATTGTATTCTTTCATTATAAAATGTTCGGATGGGCTTCCGATATTGTTTGGAAAAGTCAAATAAAGGCCGTTTTATGGCGATATGCGAGGATGATTGTATTGTTGACTCCTGCTAAAATCAAACGCAAGCTTAGTGATTGCTCGAAAGATGAACTTATTGATCTGTTGTACGAGACAGTCAAAACCAATAAAGATGCTCAGGTATATGTTTCTGTCAAACTGGAAGGCGAATCGGCCTTACTCGAAATGATTAATGCATCCAAAGAGCGAATTTACAAGGAGTTTTATCCAACACGTGGATTGCCCAAGCTAAGGGTATCTAAAGTAAAACTAGCTCTCACTGAATTGAAAACGATTGGGAAGGGTACGATTTGGCCTTTTGAATTATTGGTTTACTTCTGTGAAGTGGTGGTCCAGTATATCCATGAGCAGGCTAACATTTTCGAAGACATGGGAGACTGTTTCACTGATTCTTATGAAGAAGTCATTCAGCTATTGAATAAAGAGAAAACACCCGACCTATTTGAAAAATATAAAGACCGCGTGAAGGCTATTGTTCATACACCTGATTGTGAATGCTGGGGAATACATGACTCGTTGGCAGGCTCGTATTCTGATCTCAAATGGGTAGATCACGCTGAGGAAGAAGACGATATTGACCATGCTTCGGGTGTCATTTCCTATGCAGCAATGAGCGAGTGGCTCAAAATACCAGAGGATGTGCGTGGAAAATACATTAGCAATGTCTGGTGTGGCAACTGCTTGGACACCACAACCATCAGAGATTTCTCTGTAAAATCGAGCACGCACGGCATTATTCTTCAAGGAAGTTGCTCCAACTGCAAGCATCAGGTAGCCAGAGTTATAGAAAAATAAGCATTTATTTATATGAATAGGCCACCTCCCCCATAACGTGGTGGAGGTTTTTTCATGTGAGCATACACTTGCTGACAAATTTATGTTGACGGTTAGGTGTATAAAAGTAGATAGTCAAGATTAGGGCTACAAATATTTTAACGAGTTGAAGGTTTTTTCTACCATTTAGTGGTTAATCAACATGCTCTGATAGTATAGAATAGTAATTGATTTGGATAGTATATCAATGCGAACAGGATAGATTAAATGTATAATAGAAACCCGTATTTTTATCAATACTTGAAGCAAACTGTTGAACCCGATGAAACCTACTATTATTATTTTTATGTAATGAGTTATGCCCCGTTAACTAAGTATTTGCTTTACCAGAGCGTCACTCCCTTCTTTAATAAACATATAATCGTTTGCGTAACGAATAAACGGATTTTAGTATGCGAAATGAATCCAATGAACGGAAAGCTGACTGGAAATACGGTTGAAATTGATGGAAATGTACGGCTGATTGAAATAGTGAATAAGTCAACCCGCTCATCTGGAGTGCGTGGCGTGGTTGAGATGGGATGATTGTACTAAGCTCCTAATTCAAATAACAAAGTGAAGAACTTCCTGTATAGGAGGTTCTTTTCTACATTCTTCGACTCATGGATATACTATTTTGGTGGATATTGGTATGATTATTATAGAACTCGGATTTTATTGATAGCGGAGGACAAAGTGGAGAAAAAGTATGAATTTTTATATAAAATTAAAGATGTATTGACAGATAGGGCGTTCCAAGGGATTCCATTAGGCAGTAAATTTGATGAATCTAGATTTGAAGATATTAGAATAATAGACGATACGGGGTATCCCATTTATTCATTTAATAATATAGAACTTGAAATTGTAGATGATTTAATTTATAGAATCGGAATATGTTGTGATGAATCGGTGCTTATTGATGATGTAGTAAAAATATTTGGATATACTGAGTTTAAAACGTATGAGCAGTTTACATTTGTATCCTACATGTATGATTTTTGTGTAATAAATTTTAAATTTGTAGGGTTAGATGCACCTGCCATAGACATATCTATATGTTCAACTATGTTTATGGACTAATTTAGTTTATATCTGAGAACCTCAAGAAATATAAGATAGAAAACCCATGCTTAATGACTGATTCCAAACACACAGAGGTGTTCCATGAAGCAAGGTCTTTATGAACAGGTCATCAATAACGGAACGTTGAGGCAGCTGGGGGCATTAGATCCGTCGGCCTATGATATTGGCAAGGAGCCGCTTGATCCGGAGGAAGCGCGGAAGCTGCTTTCCAACTATATCGCGACTGTCATTCGCCGAGCATTAAAGCTGGTGCGTGAGAGTTCGAGCAGCGACGAGGAAGCGGTACTGGCGCAGGTTCGAGCCTGCAACGAAATGATAGCCTCGCTCAGAAATAGTCTCGATCATCAGGATTATGAGGAGCTGGAGCTGCACGAGCAAGGGGAAATCCTTACCTACGTTTATGCCAAGCTAAATTCTCATCGTGCGATCAAAAATGATAAGGTCGTACGTCCAACAACGCCGCTATCTCAAAGCTCGCTTTTCACAGGCTCACATGCCGAGCCCAATATGTTGAACGAATTAAAGCAGGAAATTGTAACGGCGGATCGCATTGAATTTCTCGTTTCTTTTATCAAATGGAGTGGGCTTCGTTGTCTCATGGAGCAGCTTGAGCAATTTACCGCACGAGGCGGGCAACTGCGGGTAATCACGACTACCTATATGGAAGCGACAGATTTCAAGGCGGTTATGGAGCTGAGCAAGCTGCCTAATACGGAAATTAAAATCTCCTATGATAGCAGCCGTACAAGATTGCATGCCAAAGCTTATGTTTTCAAAAGGGATACGGGATTTACGACCGCTTATGTCGGTTCATCCAATCTTTCGAATCCTGCGCTTACAAGTGGGCTAGAGTGGAATTTGAAGGTAACGGAGAAGGATTCCTACGACGTGCTGAAAAAAATCGAAGCGACCTTCGAAAGCTATTGGAATGATCGTGAGTTTGCCAGCTATTCAGTTAACGATCCGGAGCATGAAGACCGACTGAAGCAAGCACTTGGAAAACGGGATAAAAATGCTTCGAATCAAGAAACGATGTATTTTGCTTTCAATATTATGCCTTATGATTATCAGAAGGAAATCCTTGAGAAGCTGGAAGCGGAGAGAACGTTATACGGCAGGTCGAAAAATTTGCTTGTCGCCGCTACAGGTGTAGGCAAAACGGTCATTTCCGCTTTTGACTACCGACGTTTTACACAGCGGAATGCCCGAGCCAGGCTGTTATTCGTGGCCCATCGGGAAGAGATTTTGAAGCAAAGCCTGGACACGTTTCGCTTTGTTCTGAAGGACTTGAACTTTGGTGAGCTGCATGTCGGGAGTCATCAGGCTGGGTCTATTGATCACCTTTTTATCAGTATTCAGAGCTTTAATACACTTAAGTTAACGGAGCATACAACAGCAGACTACTACGATTTTATTATAGTGGATGAGTTTCACCATGCTGCGGCGCCAACTTATCAGAAGCTGTTAAAGCATTACCGACCGAGCATCTTACTGGGTCTAACGGCAACGCCTGAACGGATGGACGGCAAGGATGTTCTGCATTATTTTGACGATACGATTGCTGCGGAAATTCGTCTGACAGATGCGATTGATCGAAAATTGCTTTGTCCCTTTCAATACTTTGGGGTGAGCGATCATGTGGATCTGTCTCAAGTGAAATGGTCAAGACGTGGCTATGATCTGCAGGAGCTTGAGAACCTATATACGAACAACAAAATTCGAGCCACACAAATTATTAACAGCTTGAAAAAATATGTGACCGATGTAGACGATGTGAAGGGACTTGGGTTTTGTGTAGGGGTTAACCATGCGCTTTATATGGCTAAAGTGTTTAATGAAGCGGGTATTCCAGCGCAAGCGTTGCATGGCGGTTCAAGTGAACAGGACCGGAGCCAAGTCAAGCATAAGCTCGTAAATGGCGAGCTAAAAATGATTTTTGTCGTAGACCTCTATAATGAGGGTGTCGACATACCAGAAGTGAATACGGTGTTGTTCCTGCGCCCGACGGAAAGTTTGACGGTATTTTTGCAGCAATTAGGCCGGGGCCTTCGGTTAGCGGAAGGGAAGGAATGCTTGACGGTTCTCGATTTTATTGGCCAATCGCATAAGGATTACAATTTTCAGGATAAGTTTCGAGCGATATTGGGAAAGACGAAGCATTCTGTCCAGCATTATGTAGAGCATGGTTTTTCGAGTCTGCCGAAGGGCAGCTTTATTCAGCTAGAGAAGCTGGCCAAAACCTTCATTCTATATAATTTGAAGCAGGCAACGATAAACAGACGAAGCCTGATTTATAAGCTGAAATATTTTGAAGGGGACACGGGACTTGAGCTGAGCCTTGAGAATTTTGCCCATTACCATGGGATGACCTTGCAGGAGCTTTATGGCGGGAGAACAGGAAAACGTTCCTTTCGAGGGTTGATGGTAGAAGCAGAGGTTCTAGATGCTTTCGAAATGGAGCAGGAGGATCACTTAGTCAAACGATTGCCTGCCTTGCTAAGCCTTAACTCGCGTAGGCTATTAAAGTTCCTCATTGCTTACCTATCTGGTGAAAAAATCGCGGCTACAGAAGAAGAGCTGCTCATGCTGAATCTGTTCTACTACACGTTCTATTCATCTGAGCCTAGCAAGCAAGGCTTTACGAGTATGGAGCAGGGCATTCAATTTATTATTTCCTGCCCAGCGTTCCGGGAAGAGATCATTGATATTTTATCCTATAATATGAAGCATATAAATTTCGTTGACGAGTCCAATGCTTTTCCATATGCGTGTCCATTAGATTTGCATTGCAGGTATTCGACCAATCAAATATTAGCGGCTTTTGGGGTTTGGAACGAGGATAAGGCGCCAAGCTTCCGTGAAGGCGTGAAATATTTGGAGGATAAGGGGACGGATATTTTCTTTATCACGCTCAATAAATCAGATAAGGATTTCTCGCCGTCCACCCTATACGAAGACTATGCGATTAACGAGCGTTTGTTCCATTGGCAGACTCAAAGCCGCATCTCGGAGGAGACGAAAACCGCTCAAAGATATATTCATCATAAGCAGCTTGGCCATCGCATTGCTTTATTCGTTCGTGAATACAAGGAAGAGCATAATTTCACGTCGCCGTTTATGTTTTTAGGAGAAGTGGAGTATGTTAGGCACGAAGGGAATAAGCCGATGAGCTTTGTGTGGCGCTTGAAGAAGGAAATGCCTCCTGCCTTAGTGCCGGCAGCGAATAAAGCGATTGTTTAGGAGGATGTGATTGGAATGCTCGAGGTGGCAGCGGCAATTATAAGCAATGAACAGAATCAGCTCTTAATCGCTCGGCGCAAAAAAGGAAAATCGCAGGAAGGATTATGGGAGTTTCCTGGCGGGAAAATCGAGCAGGGAGAATCGGCGCAGTCCTGTCTCCGCAGAGAGCTGCTGGAGGAGATGCAGATTGAGATTTTTCCCCATGAATGGTTTGGTGTGAACGACCATTATTATGGCGCTACTCATATCCGGCTAGTCGCGTATAAAGCTTCATACGTAAGCGGTGAGATTATTTTAGTCGATCATGATGACTATCGTTGGGTTCGTCGTGAGGAGCTGAAAGGCTATAGCTTTGCGCCAGCCGATATTAAGTTTGTTGAGATGCTGGAGCTCGAACAGGGCTTAGAATAGATGGGAAAAGACGATTTCTTAACGGATATGCTCCCATCATAGTAGATAGTAGAAAAAACAAAACTTCTACTGCTACCATGATGGGGGTTTTTGCAATGTCTAAAAGGAGTCCAATTTCATTTGATGTAGAACGACATGTTGTAAAAAGATGCCTTGAACATGATTAAAATCCTTATTATGAAGCAGAGGGTTATGAAGGATAATTCGTATTTTCTGTACACGGTTTGTTGATGTGAAATGGATGTGAAACGGCCACATTTACCTTTAAAACAAGTCATAACCACCGCTTAGTCGGTGGTTATGACTTGTTTTTTTGCAGGAGAAAATGACTGATCAAGGTCATTGTTCATGTAATGATTCATGCAATTTGGCATATATGCGTTCTTTGTGAAGGCAGCATGCTGTGGAATTATGTCGATTTTTAAGGTTTTTTTAAGGTGCGATTTTTTATACTAGGCTAAAAGGAAGGGGACAAAAGTATGACGATCTGTGGGGGCATACGCACATTGCAGGAGAGAGATAAAAAAGCTTGTAGATTTTGTAATTGAACAAAAGGAAGAAAGGAATGGGCAAGCAATCAACAAAAAATGATCAGAAGTGTCCTGACGGCAAGAAGGATAGTTCTAATGCTGCTTATTTGTATGCTGACCCTTGGATATGTTCCCGAATTCCAGACATGAAGGTTGGAGCGCGCTTATGCAGCATCTGACAAATGGACGAAGGCAGGGAAATCAGGCATCTCGAAACAACTACAACATATTTGTCATGAAGCTTGATCTGGCAGATGGGAATTGGAAGCAGAAAATATTATTGGCGATGGTATTGTGATGACAAGGATGTCAAGTCAATCTTGGCGATCATTTCAGGAAAGGGTTGAGCACATGAAATTTTATGAGATGAAGGAGCGAAATTTGGCAGGCTGGAGAAGATGGGTATCCCTCTTGCTGGTTATTTGTCTGGTGCTGTCCGTCAGTCCGACGGTTAGAGCCGGAAGTTCCTCGGGTACAGATAATCTGCCTGCCATTGAAGTGAGCAGTACGGAGGGCAAGCCGGGAGATACAGTAAGTATGGCAGTATTTTCCGAGCCGGAAGACCTTATTTATAAATTTGATTTCTCGCTCGAATACGATGCCAGTTCACTTGAATTGCTGTCAGTGGATGACGAGCTTCATGTAAGCAGTACAGAGACCTACACAATTGATAGCAGCACAACAGGCAGCATTCACTTCAATGCACTTCTTTCAAATACAGTAATTTTGGAGAAGACCAAGATTGCTACACTGAACTTCAGAATCAAAGAAAGTGTACTGCCTGGTGATTTAATGGTAAATGTAACGAATTATGTTGGTAATGATCCATCCGATTCAATCTATATTTCTAATGGAAGCATTAACGTCACAGCAGCGAAGTATTCAGTGGCCTTCGATTCACAAGGAGGCAGCTTGGTGGAGAGCGTCATCGATGTAAACAGCGGAGCAACCATCAGCGAGCCGCCCGCTCCGATCAGGAAAGGCTACAGCTTCATGGGCTGGTACACCAACCCGGAAGGGACATCAGCCTGGGATTTCTCCTCAGCAGGAGTTAAGGCGAACACGACACTTTATGCCAAATGGCAGCGTCATACAGTAACGATCGGCATTGGCAGTATAGCCGGAGCGCCGGGTGAGACAGTCAATGTCTCGGTAAGAGCCGTTAGCGAGATTTCTGGAGTCGGCTCCTACATGCTGCGAATAGACTTTGATGCAGGCGCCCTGGAAGTGACGGATATTCAAGGTGCAGCGGGCGACTACTTCGACTCCAATTATAATAATACATCAGGCTGGCTCAAGACGGTCTGGGTAGACAGTGACGGTGGAGATACGCCGATTATGGCTGGAGACGAGCTGTTCACGGTGAGCTTCCTCATCAAGAACGAGGCGACAAATGGACAGAAGGCTCTGACCGTGCAGACGTCAGACTTGAATCAATTTAGTGTCACAGATGCTTCGGCAAATGAGATGGAGAAGACACTGAATCCCGGTAAAGTAACAGTCTCGCCGTCGTCTGGAAATTTGGACGTACCTGCTGTTCCACAAGGACTGACAGCAGTTGGAGGAGACAGTCAGGCTTATCTGGAATGGACTACAGTAACAGAAGCGACATATTACAACATTTACATGGCGACAGAGCCAGAGGGATATAGTGAACAGAAGATCGCGAGTGTAGCGGCCTCTGTCTACACGGTCAACAATCTGAGCAACGGTCAAGCTTATTACTTTACGGTTAAAGCAGGCAATGCTCATGGGCTGAGCGATGCTTCGGTACAGCAGAGTGCAACTCCAAGCGCCGGAGGTGGTTCCGGACCTGACACACCGACGCCTGCAACCGTTCCGGGAGTGCCAACGAACGTGACAGCTATTGCGGGAAATGGACAAGCAACGGTCCGCTTCACAGCACCGGCAAGCGATGGCGGCAGCTCGATTACTGGCTACGAGGTTACTGCCGAGCCGGGTGGAGTTGTTGTGACAGGAACGGCAAGTCCAATCGTCGTGACTGGTTTGACCAATGGAACAAGCTATACGTTCACGGTAAAAGCTGTGAATACAATCGGGGCGAGCGCTGCTTCAGTTGTATCCAATGCAGTGGACCCTTACAGCAGCAGCACCAGTGGTGGTACCGGTACGCCTGTAACGACAACGCCATCCCAGGCTGTCGGCGTGGAGATTCTAGTCAATGGCAAGGCTGAGCAAGCGGGGACGGTGGTCACAAGCGATCGCAGCGGCCAGAAGGTAATAACCATTCAGGTTGATCCGCAGAAGCTGGAGCAAAGGCTTGCAGCAGAAGGCCAGGGAGCGGTCATCACAATTCCGGTCAGCACAAGCTCGGATGTAATCATTGGCGAGTTGAACGGTCAAATGGTCAAGAACATGGAAAGCAAGCAGGCGGTAGTCGAACTCAGGACCCTTCAGGCGACGTATACGCTCCCTGCAAGTCAAATCCAGATTGATTCCATTACGGAGAAAATGGGCAGGTCCGTTGCACTGAAGGATATAAAAATATACATTGAAATCGCTGCGACAACAGCAAGTATGCTGAAGATAGTAGAGGATACAGCTGCGAAAGGCTCGTTCACTTTCGAGGTGCCGCCGATTGAATTTACAGTGAAGGCCGTGAATGGTGATACTACTGTTGAAGTGTCGAAATTCAATGCTTACGTGCAGCGGAGCATCGTGATTCCGGCTGGAGTCGATCCGAACAAGATTACGACAGGTGTCGTGGTTGCTCCAGACGGCAGCGTGCGGCATGTACCGACGAAGATCGTGAATGATGGTGGAACCTATTATGCGCAAATTAACAGTTTGACTAACAGCACCTATTCCGTTGTATGGAATCCGGTGGAATTCGACGATGTGGCTTCGCATTGGTCACAGTCGGCTGTGAATGATTTGGGATCACGGATGATTATTGAAGGGACTGGCGATGGGCAGTTCAGTCCGAATCGCGACATCACCCGCGCGGAGTTTGCAGCTATCCTTGTACGGGGGCTGGGACTTGCTTTCGAGCAGGGAGAAGCAGCATTCTCGGATGTGAAGCAGACGGACTGGTACAGCAAGGCAGTCAGCACAGCACAAGCATACGAACTGATTGGCGGATATGAAGATGGTACATTCCGTCCGAATGACAAGATTACGCGTGAGCAGGCGATGGTCATGCTGGCGAAGGCGATGAAGTTGACGGGACTCAAGGACAAGCAATCTTCTGTGACCACATCCACAACCGCCGTACTCGATTCGTTCAAGGATGCAACAGCCGTATCGACCTGGGCGCAAGACGGTGTAGCCGACAGCGTGCAGGCAGGCATTGTATCCGGTAGAGGCTCTGCTGAGCTGGCACCTAAGCAGCATATGACTCGCGCCGAGGTAGCAGCGATGGTTCAAAGGCTTCTGCGGCAATCCGGTCTGATTTAATTAGTTCAGTTCAGGGGGCAATTCGCCCCCTGTGTTTGTATACGTTGGCAGACGTTCTTTAAGCGGTATTTCTGCTTGCATCATGGGAAATATGGAATGCATTTTTGCATTATCGAGAGGAGAAAGAACAATTTATGCTCAAAAAAGTAGGAAGAGTTGCTTTATGCCTGTCGTTGGTCTCCACCTTGCTGGTCAGCTTGTTGCTTTCCAAGGACGAGGTACAAGCAGATGGTTCAGCAACGGCTCCGCAGTATAAATACAAGCTGCTCAAGGATAACATAGGTTCCCCGATGAAGCTCTATTTCAACAACGGTACCTTTTATTACAAATCGCAATTGACTGGTGGCCATAATGTCGCTCACCAATCCACGGATATGCAGACGTGGACCAAAATCATTGGCTCGGATACCTTCGGTTCGAGCAAGAGTTTTAGCCTGGCAAACCTGTCCTTTATTGGAGATAGAACCTATGCGACGGGATATAACATGACTACAGACTTTTTTGATTATACGACTACTTCTTTCTTGGGTTATATGAATGATACATCCAATACCAGCTCCAGTTGGACTCCATCCGCCTTTCCAGTGGAAAGCTTGTTGCTTGGGCCCGTTGTTACTGACGGAAGTAATTTTGTAATGGGAGCTGGCAATAGCAATGTCATCTATCGGCAAGCTTCATCCACTGGGAATATAGAAGAGAAGGCATGGACGAAAAATACTTTCAGTGGCGTTCGTATTATAAATGCTGTATACGATCAGGTTAACAGTCGATTCATCTTAGGAGATCTGAGAAAAAATATTTACTATTCGACTAACGGAGGATCTACCTGGAATTCCATTCAGGTGAGCTCTACAGATACTGACTTTAGCGACCTTGCTCAAGCCGGAGGGACAACATATATTTCCGGGGCAGACGGAGTATGGAAGCTTGTAGGCACTACAGTAACCAGAATATTGCCCTCAGGCAGCAATTACCGCGCTCTAGCTGTTGATGAAGACAATAATGTGTATGTATTGCGTTCTAACGGAACCGTGCTCATGTCATCCGATGACGGGACTACGTGGACATCCATCGCGACACCAGACAGTGACATTACTTCCACTTCTTTTGGTGCTATGCAATATGGAAACGGGAAGCTGCTTGTCGGCGGTAATGCTGGATTGTACCAGGTAGGAGCCGATTTAAGCATTACTAAGCAGCCGGAAGATACACCGGTGGATGTTGGTGCAACTGCTACCTTCTCTGTAACAGCTAGCGGCAGTGGCCTTACCTATCAATGGCAGGTAGATACGACAGGTACAGGTAACGGCTTTACGGATGTGAGTGGAGCAACGAGCAGCAGCCTGACTATTAATCCGGTATTACAGAATATGAACGGTTATCTGTATCGCGTCATCATTACCGGTGCCTCCGGGCAGCAATTAATCTCGAACACAGCTGTCCTTTCTCTCCATTTATTGAAGGTGAGCTATCAGCCTGGCGATCATGGGACAATCAGCGCACAGAGCGAGGACGTTGAGGTTGGAGCCAAGCCAGTAGCTGTGCCGACTGTTACTCCAGATAGTGGCTATCGGTTCACAGGCTGGAGCAACGATGGTGGTGTGACCAAGCGGAGTAGCGAAGAGTTGAAGGCGATGATAATTACTGCGGAGACCACATACACAGCTTATTACGTCCAGATTGTTAAGGGGGATCTTGATGGCTCTGGCAGCGTATCGTCTGCGGACGCCCAGTTGCTAGTGAAGTATCTGAAGGGACTAATCACACTAAATCCGGATCAGCTGGCAGCAGCGGACTTCAATAATGATGGATTTGTGGATGAGATGGATGTTAAGGCAATCCTGGCCTATATTATAGGAAGATCCTAAGTATTCAGTAATTGGAAAGTAACTCGATGTAAAGTCTGAGGGCAGCCGTATCGCCATATTTGTTCGTGAATACAAGGAAGAGCATAGCTTCACGTCGCCGTTTATTTTTCTAGGGGAGGCGGAGTATGTGAGGCATGAAGGGCTATGAGAGTTTCCCGGCGGGAAAATCGAGCAGGGAGATTAGACGCAGACCTGTCTCCGCAGAGAGCTGCTGGAAGAAATGCAGATTGAGATTTTTCCCCATGAATGGTTTGGTGTGATCGATCATTATTATGGGGCTACTCATATTCGGCTAGTTGCGTATAAAGCGACATATGTAAGCGGGGAAATTATTTTAGTCAATCATGATGATTATCGTTGTGTTTCTCGTGAGGAGCTGAAAGAATACAGCTTTGCACCTGCCGATATTAAGTTTGTTGAGATGCTGGAGCTCGAACAGAGCCTAGAATAGCTTGAAAAAGACGATTTCTTAACGGATATGCTCCCATCATAGTAGATAGTAGAAAAACAAAACGTTCTACGTCTATCTATGATGGGTTTTTTCATGTCTATACGCAGTCAGCCATCTCTTAAAGCGAAGCTGCACTACACATTTCTAACTGCATGTTAAGTTGTATTTCAGGTTTTTTCAAGGGCAAGAGCGGGTTATCTATTCAATAACCTGCTCTTGTCCTTGATTTCTGAACTTGATCCTTAACTTAATGACATTGGGGCGACGAGCCCTTCTTTGTTGTTACTAGGGCGTGTCTGAGAACTCTGAGGACAGCAAATTTTGCCGAATTTTGGTTCCATGCAAGGCGCGCTTGTGAAGGCGTACCGGGGGTACGTCAAGCAAACGGAACGAAGCAGGGGGCGAAAAGGCGGTGAAAGGTGCCACTGAACGGGTTTTCAGTCACGCCCTAGACACAGATTTGACGCTTACATCTCAGGATTGAACCGCTTGGTTATATAAGTGTCGCTGCCATAGACTCCAATACAAGGAAGCGATACATAGAAAATTGACCCCGTCTTGCCGTCGCTCTCCGCTCGAACCGTTCCTCCATGCGCCGGACGATATTCCTGCAAATCCCCAGTCCAAGCCCACTTCCCTCTACGCCATTCCCCGGGCTCGGTCCATCATACCTGTAATTACGATCAAAGATTTGCTCGAGTTGGTCTGGAGGAATACCCGTGTCAGAGTTTTGTACGCTAATTTTCGCGCAACGGGAAAGGTTCACCTCATCCGCAGCCAGCACAATTTGCACCAGCCCGTCTTTGGAGGTGAACTTCATGGCGTTCGATACGAGATTGAACAACGTAAGGTGAACAGGCCAAAATACAATGGGACCTATCTTTCCGTCGCAGTATGAATAACAGCAACTGATACATGCCGATCACCAGCAGGCTTGAGGTGGTGAACATTTCGGCAGCGATTGTCAGTTGGGTCTTGACCGCTAACGTATCACTGCCCCCAACTCCATATATTTGATGATGCCGCCTCGCTTATGTTGGATGTTGGCGACTTGCATAACCAGCTCTACGCTGTCATTCTCGGGCTGGAAAAACACCAGCTTCGTTGCCAGATGGGCGGGCACGCTGCTCTTGTTCTGACCAACTACACAGACTTCTGCCAGCAGCTCTTGCGAGTAGAATGCCCACTCCCCTTGCAGCTTTAGCGACTGCTCGATAAGCAAGTTAAATATCTAAATATTATCATCATTAAAGGGAAAAGTGACCTACAAATAGCTGAGCGACGATAGGAAACTTTCTTCAGATCGAGACAACCTTCAGGTCTCGCGCTTCCTTAACGCAAGTGCGAGTAAACGCGAATTTAAAGTTTTCTTTGCACTCCGCAATTGGTCCTATTAACGATGATAAAATAGTGACATAAATCTACATATATTTACAAGGACGAAGCGAAGGAGGACTATACCGTTTTTAATCTGATAGGGAGAGCGGTATGGAGGTAAAAGAGATTCATAGCAACTAATGGAAGGGTTGGATGGGTTTGAAGAAGATAGCAAAGCGGGTATGGAAGTTGAAATCTCAGATTCTGACATGGTTGCTGGTCATCAGCATGTTGGTGACCGTACTGCCAGTGCAACAGGCGGCAGCGGCCGAACTGCCGGCGCAGCCGGTGATAGCGGCCGAACTGCCAACGCAGCCGGTGATAGCGGCCGAACCTGGGTTTCAGGATGTTCGTCCAACGGACTGGTTCTATGATGCGGTCGAATATGTCCAGAAGAACGGCATATTCAGCGGAACGGGCGTTGGCACCTTCTCGCCCCAGAGCACGATGACGCGTGCCATGTATGTGACGGCGCTTGGACGAATGGCAGGTGTGGATGTAAGCGAGTATTCAACCTCGACCTTTGCCGATGTGCAGCCGGGCATTTGGTATGCGCCATATGTAGAATGGGCGGCTAAGAAAGGGATTGTCACCGGCACGGGCGGTCGGAACTTTTCTCCGGACGCAATCGTATCCAGAGAGCAGATGGCGACGCTGAATTTGCGGTATTTCGAAAGCTATCAGATTCCCTATCAAACAAGCAATCGCGTAACCACGAAGCCGGGGGATCTCGCCGATGCTTCTTCTTGGGCGGTTGACGCGGTCGTCAAACTGTGGCAAGCAGGTTTGTTCCTCGGAGATGGGAATGGCAATTTCAATCCGCATGTCCAAGCGACTCGTGCGGAAGCGGCTGTTCTCTTCATGCGCAATAACGAAGTTGTGCAGACGTGGCAAAATCAGAATCCAACGGCACCGACACCGAAGCCGACATCTGAACCCGGCAATAATGGTGGAAGCAATAGCGGGGGAGGAACGAACGGAGGCGGTTCTACCCCTAATGCCTCTACATATACGCTTACGTTCGAGAGCAACGGAGGCACGGAGATTAACGCTCGAACGGTACGGCAAGGGGAAGCGCTAAGTAATCTGCCTGCTCCTGTGAAAGAAGGGTATATTTTTCAAGGTTGGTTTAGGGATAGCGAGCTTTCTCTTATTTTTGCGAATGGCAGTACCATTACTGCTGATACGAGGTTGTATGCAAAGTATATCGATAACATTAGTAATGCGGTACAGAACATTCCCAGCTATTCGGTGCTGAATGTCGCACCGGACTTCACCATCCCTGTAAACGATGCGACCGGCAGTCTGACGGCAGCAGAGGTACAAGCGGGTATGACGTTTGAAGATATCGCGAATCCGGACTCCGCAGGGATTACCGTCACCGCTGCGGACGGACTCTTCAAGGTAGCGTCTGCAACCGGTCGGTTCGAAGAAGGCAATACTTATCAGCTTACGTTGACGGACGATAAGCTGTCTTTCCAAGGCCAAGACGCGACGACGAGCATCTATGTATTCAGCGTCGCCAAGCAGGAAGTCATGAATATCCCGTTGAATCCGAATATGATTTATCTGCCCTTCGCAGAAGTTTCGGATATGATGCTGAATGGCGCGGATGTAGATTCGCCGGCGATTCCGGTGGTCACGACGACGGTGGGCGACAGCGATACCGGTCTCGCTGCGGCGAATGCAAGCGGCGGAACGTTCACGTATACTGGTGCAGTCGGGATTCAAGTTGGCGATGCCGTCGCCATCTATGAAGGGGTTCGCCCCGATCAGCGCACGGTAGAAACAACCGGTGACGCCGATGGTGCTATCGCCTATGTACAGATTACGGGGATTAACGGCAGCACCTACACCTATGATCACGCGGATGCCAAGCAGGTGTTGTTCAGGCCGGATGTTCTGCCTGTGAGCGCAGAGGCAGACGAGGACGGAGAGCGGGACAACCACTCTATCACAGTAGATCATATCGCGATGAACTACAGCGACAGCCAGTATGCGTCACTAGGCTTGAGTGAACTCACCACCGTCGATGTGGGCGATTTTATCGCTTTCTATGAGGGTGAACTAACGGATGTAAGCTCCCAACTGGTCGGTTATGGACGCATTACGTCGATTGTGCCAGACGCGGAAAAGGATATCATTACGTATACCGATGCCACAGAGGAAGATATTAAGCATGTCTTCGACATCTATCAGCAGCAAGCGATTGACGGCGAGCAGCTGCTGTCGAAGGAGGATATCGCGAAGCTTGAGGATCAGATTGAACAGCAGGCGACAGCCAGCGGATTCGTCATTCAAGCTGCGGACTATCTGTCCGCTCTGGCTTTGAGTACGAATGAATTCAAATCACAGATGGAAGTGAAGATGCTCTCGGCAGACCAGAGCAATGTCAGCGTGGAGAATCTGACCGTCGTCGCTTCACTCGGCACGAAGCTGAAGCATATTGCCGGCCAAACCTCCGGTGTAAGCGCCTCGCTTCAAGTGGGAGCCGATATTGTCATTCGGATTCATGAGGAGAGTGACCTCGTCATCCATATGACCGGTACTTTCCTTGAGGAGATAAGCCTGGGGCTAGGCGTAAATGGAGAGACGGAATGGGGAGAGGCATGCGTATGGTTTCTTTGCATACCCTACCCGAGTGATTATCGTGTCACCGCGAATCTGGATGCCTACAGCTATACCGGGATCAACGTTACGGCGAAAATCGCCACCGTCGAACACGATAAGCTGCAGGAAGCGTTGGACGACTGGGATAAAGCGAATAATGGCGGCATACTAGGTCATGTGCGGGACATCGCAACCGAGATTCAAGCGTTAATCGATGGCGTGCAAGATACCGGCGTAGACGAGGCGTCGCTGAGGGCGCAGTATCAAGAGATGATGGAGAACGAAACGGATTGGGTTCCGTTAATCAAGAAAGAGCTCGTCGACAAGAGCATGCGCGTGGCGCTTGGTATTGTTGAAGTCAACTTTACCGCAGAGTTCGTCGTCAAAGCCAATGTGAACTTGACGATCGGGGCGGATTTTAACTATACGACGGCGAAGCGCTACTCGGCTACCCTGCACGTGCTTAGGCTCACAGGATCGAGTAGCACCGTAAGCTTGCCGGGTGACGGCAATTATCAATTCACCTTCTATGTTATGGGGACGCTCGGATTGCGGGCTGGCATTCATCTGGAGCTCAAAGCAGGGGTTGGAAGTGTCAAGCTCAATAGCATCGGGTTATCCGTAGAACCCGGCGCTTATGTGAATCTATGGGGGTACTTCTACTATCAGGTGAAGCAGCTGAATGGGAAGCAGACATCTCGTTCTTTAGGCGCTCTGTTAGTTGAGATTGGCATCTATCTGGAGAGCTCAATAGGTGCACAATTGGGCGATGGATTGCTCTCGGCCAGCATACCGGTGTACGAGAATACATGGCCGCTGTACACGGTAGGGGAACAGCAGCAAGTTGTCGACTTTGCCTATTCGCAGGGTGATGCGCCGACAGTGAACTTGGCGGGTTCCGCGTCATCCATCTCTGTTCCGCAGACGCTGCTCACGATGAGTACGTTTGATTTGAAGACTGGAGAGATGAATACCCAGGTGTATGACCGCTCGAGATTTGATATTCAGGTGGACAACAGGAATTTCAGGTATAGAGCGGATACCGGGAAGATTGAAGTGGTGAACAAGGATATTCAGGTGAGCGAGGGCAACCTGGTCATCACCTGGAAGGGGGCGCCGCTGTCGTACTCGTCAGATTCACTCACGCGCAAGATTCCGTTGAATTGGTTGGCCAGAGTGGGCGACTATATATTCCAACTGCATCCGGAGAATGGTGGCATGACCGAGGTTGTCGCCGCCCCATATAACGCGGAAATCAGCTTGAACAACCCGGTATATCCGGGATACACCTTTGACGGCTGGTACTGGACTGCCTCCGGCGGTACGAAGGCGACCATTCCGAGTCGTATGCCTGCCTCGGATTGGAATCTGTACGCGTACTGGATCCCGAACACGGATACGCCGTATACCGTTCGGCATTATTTAATAGACCCGAACACCAAGACATCGACGTCGCCTGTCGAAACGCAGACTTTGACCGGAACAACCGGCACGGAGATTCGGATCAGCTCCGACAAGTTTAAGGACCAAGGCTATGCGACAGGTACATTAAGCGGTGTCACTATCAAGGGAGACGGCTCGACGGTCGTCAGGGTTGATTACTACCCGATGAATCGAACGATGACCTTCAATTGGGCTTATGCGGGTGCGCCTGGAAGCTCGTTAACGGAAGCAGTAGGCAAGAATATCGCTGCTCGTATACCCGTGCCGACAAGACAGGGATATACGTTCGCCGGGTGGTCGCCGGACGTTCCAAGTGAGATGCCTGCTTCGGACACCACCTATACTGCAATGTGGACAGGGAGAGAGGACACGTCTTACCAGGTCGTCTACTTGCTGCAGAATATCGGAAGCGACACCTATACGGTTGCGGATACGGAATCGTATCGCGGGACAACCGATACTGTGGCGAGCCTGACGAATCCAACCAAGTCCTATGAGGGCTTTACGTTCAATGACACCGTACCGGGAACGGTGCTGGAGGCTCTGATTACGGGCAAAGGCACAACGGTGCTGAAACTGTACTATAAGCGCGATAGCTACAAGATGACGCTCAATTACAATGGCTCCGGCAAAGCAACTGAGTTTGTTAACGTACCGCTTGGGGCAACGATCCAATCGTATCTTGCCGCTCCGACTTGGCAGGGGCATGCATTCACAGGATGGTCGCCTGCTCCTTCGACAACGATGCCCGCGCACGATGTCGAGTTCACCGCTCAGTGGACGCTGAACAACAACACGGTGAGCTACGATAGCAATGGAGGGTCTGCGGTGGATGCTCAGACGGTAGGCTACGGTTTGCCGGTAAGCGAACCGACTGAACCAGCGAAGGACGGTTGGGTGTTCGGCGGCTGGTACAGTGATAGCGCGCTTACGATCTCCTACGACTTCGCGACACAGGTGACGGAAGACCTCACGTTGTATGCGAAGTGGCTGCACAGCTACACGGTGAGCTTCGACAGCAACGGCGGGTCGCAGGTACCTGACGCGACGGTCTACGAAGGAGCCAAGGCTGCGGCGCCTGGCGCACCGACGTTGGAAGGCTATATGTTCGGCGGTTGGTATCGCGATATAGATTTTGAGATTGCTTATGACTTCGAGACAGAAAGGGTGACGGAAGACCTCACCTTGTATGCGAAGTGGACGATTGCCACAAAAGACAGCTACACGGTGAGCTTCGAAAGCAACGGCGGCACGGTAGTGGATAACCTTACGGTGGAAGATGGCGCCGTGGCTACGGCGCCTAGCGCACCGACGATGAGCAACCATACATTCGAAGGTTGGTACACTGACAGCGAATTGACGGGCACGAGCCGCTTCAGCTTCTCGACGACACCGATTACGGCTAACCTTACGCTATATGCGAAGTGGACGATAAACAGCTACTCGGTGAGCTTCAACAGTAACGGCGGGTCAGCGGTGGTTAACCAGCCGGTGGAATATAACGGCAAGGCTACGGCCCCTGCCACACCGATGAAGAACGGTTACACGTTCGTCGGTTGGTACAAGGATGCCGTTCTGAACACACCCTATGACTTCGAGACACAGGTGACGTCTAACTTTACCTTGTACGCGAAGTGGACGGCCATCTACACGGTCCGCTTTAACAGCAACGGCGGATCGCTGGTGGATGACCAGCATGTGGAACAGGGCGACAAGGCTGCGGCACCTGCCGCACCGACGAAGGACGGTTATACGTTCATCGGTTGGTACAGCGACGAGGCACTGAATGAAGCTTATCTCTTCACGGAGAGACAGGTGATCGCTGACCTCACATTGTACGCGAAGTGGTCATTTAATAGCTACACGGTGAGCTTCGACGGCAACGGCGGGCCAGCCGTAACGAGCCAGGCGGTGATTCCTGGAGAACAAGCTGTGGCACCTGCCGCACCGAAGTGGGTGGGGTATCGGTTCGGTGGTTGGTACAGCGATCCCGAGTTGACGATTACCTATGACTTCTCGGCAGCGGTGACCGAAGATATTACCCTGTACGCGAAGTGGACGATGACATCGTGGCTGGAACTGGGTGATACGTCAGAATTGGCTGTGTCCAGCCAGTCCAACGTCGTTGTCGACAGTAATGGCACTCCTTATGTTGCTGTATTGAACTTTAATAAAGAGGTGTTCGTGAAGAAATATGTGGGAGCGACAGACGAGTGGCAGATCGTTGGCGGTCCAGGCACCTTCCCTGAGGCTCAGAATAGTTCAGTAGACGTAACTCTCTCCATAGACAGTCAGGACAACCTTTATTTTGCTTATGTTGCTCGTATTGATGCATCATGGAGAACCGTGGTATATCGATATAATGGGGAAGCTTGGGAAACCGTAGGCAGTACGATAACGCATTTCGGAACAAATATGTCGATTGTGTTCGACGAGGGGAACACTCCTTATATGGCTTATGTCGATGCCAGTACGACCACTCATACCATATACTTGGTGAGGTTAATAGATGGCCAATGGAAAAGAATAGATAGTATAGGGTTTGGGAGTTTTAATAATCTAGTCATCGCGTTTGGCAAAGACTCTGATGGCGAAGGAGAAGTAGAGACTCTTTATCTATTCTATACGTATTACACCATTCAGAGTGGAGTTCTAGCTGCCGCTGTGAAATACGAGGGTGCGAATCTTGCCAAGACCTCTCTCAGCACTCCCCCGGTTCCAGGCGGTTATTATGGGGCATCCTTCAAGCTTGATCCAAGCGGCGTACCTTATATCGTCAATACGAAAGATAACAAGGTGACCGTGGTGAAATATGTGGAGAATGCTTGGGTGCCTGTAGGCATTGCTGATTTCCCGATCCAAACGCATGGTGGGAAGCTCATCGCGGATATCGCCTTCGACAGACAGGGTAATCCTTACGTTGCTTATCTGGATGCTTCACTCGGCAACAGGGTGACGGTGATGAAATTCGAGAACAATTCCTGGAGCGTCGTAGAGTATGCCGGCATCTCCGCAGCTAACGTAGCTGAAATTATGTGGTTACAGATCAGCTCAGACAGGAACGACAACATCTATGTGAACTATATTATTAGACCAAATACGAACTCCTTCTTAGGTGATAAAGTGATTGTGATGAAGTATGATCCGGCCTTGCATTAACCTTTAATAATAGATCAAACAATTAGAACAGCCTGCTCCCATCGGAGCAGGCTGTTTTGCTGCGAGTTCGGTATGGCCATATCTTGGCGGATGCGATTGAGCGCAAGGTGCGCATAAAGTTTTCTTTGTCATGCACAAGTGGTCTCATGTGCTGTGATAAAATTAAGAGGTGAAAAATCGATATGGGCGAAGAATACGGACGGAAGGTGACGAGGTGCCTGAGGCACTTGTGAAGCCGATCTCAACATACGTATCGGCTCCTGTCTTCGGCGTCAGCATCATAACGAGCTTGAACATAAAGTTTTCTTTACATTTCATTTGCGTAGCAATCTACCATGATAAATTAGAAGAAATATTTGTAGTTTTTTGACGAAGAACAATGATCTGTCATGAGAAGGTAGATGCAATCGGATGCTTGGACAGAGGCGTCGTTGCATGTGACGACATTTGTATTTAGGAGGGAAATGGCGTGAATGTAAAATCCGTGCAGCTGGCTAGTAATTATTTCAAAGGAATGCAGCAAAGCAAGGACGCTCTAGCGACGAATGATCAGACGCGTTTGGCATCTATTCGAAATGTACTCATGCTGGGAAAGAAGCTGCGCACCGACGAAATGGACTACTTACAGCGAAAAGATTCCAATTTATATGATCAAGCAATCAGCCTCTCGATGGAACGCCAAGCATATAAAGACGTATTGCAGCACAGTCGAAGCAAAGCGGATGCGAGCTATTACAGAACGTTCAAGCTCATGCAGATTGCGGGGCAACTGAAGCATGGCGGTTCCGAGGAGCTGCTGATGCGCGTGAACTCGATTCAGGAAGCCCATCGCGAGTTCATTCGATCGAGCAAATATGCCTCGCTGAGGTAAGGTGGGGCATAACTGCCAGATTTAATGCTGTGATTGCAATTGACATTGCAACAAAAACAGAGCATCGAAAAAAAAGGACTTGTGCTAATGTTAACCCAAACGTTTGTTAATGAATGTGTGGACAGAGGATGGACACCCCAATGGTCTTGCATGAGCGTGTCTAAGTTCGTTGTAGATACCCCTTAGAATAGTCATTGGAAAAACCCGCGGGTAATCCGATGCATGCTAAGGGGTGTGTTTTTTAGGCCAAGAAGCAGATTCGGCTTAGGCTCGAAACCATCGAAGGCTTCTTTATATTTCTTTTGCATATTCAGTATTTTTAAATGCCATCGTAAGACGTGGCAAAGGTATGCCTGCCTTTTTTGCTTCTCTCACAACTTCAAGTACCGCAAAACCTGCTTTACTATTGTTGTATTCCACAAAAAGTCGCGGTAAGCTGCCTTTTGCAAAAATAACCTTGTTAAAAAGTATGCCGAGAAGTACCGGTGGAATTTTAGTCAACATGAGAGAAATGGCATCAAGCTTTGCACCTCTTGCTTTAAGTACAGGGATCATTTCTCTCATATTTAACCCAACATTTGCAAATAAGGTCCTATGATTCAGGAGTGCTGAAAAACTTCCCTGTTTTAATACCTCGGTTTCCATAGCTGCATTCATGGCAAAGTGGTTCCATAGCCAGTTTTGCATATCCTTTACCCAATTAATTTTAAAATGGGCACTTTCAAAACCTTCTTTGACCAATTGGTTAATATGCTCAGTGCCTGCCCGTGGTTTTTCAAGAAATAGCATTTTCAAAAAGCCACCTCGAAGCCTATTGTCCGCTATGCCGCCTCCTGCTCCGGGGAAGCCAAAGACAACATTGTTCATTGACAATGGTGCGATCGATGATTTCAAATCCTGCCAAACGTTATTGAATATGAGGACAGGGGTGTTTCCTGCAGCAGTCGATAGGAATTGTGCTGCTTCCGGAAGTTGTTCCGTGTTGACGCTCACAATAATGAGATCATAATTTGGAAGGATCTCCTCATGCAGTTTGACGTTCCAGCTTTCTTTTATGATCTTTTTCCCTCTTCGTGCGTCCCACATTTCAAGCTCTATACTGCTTCCGAAGGTTTCTTTTCTCCCCTTTCTGACGTAAAACTCAACTGTATGCCCTGCCTGTTCAAAAGCCCACGCATATTGGGTCGAAATTACACCTCTACCGAAGAATAAAATTCTCATGTTAGCCTCCCTAAAATAGTTGATGATCCTTGTTGATGATCAAACAACGTGTTGTATAATAATATTGTATGTATTCACTATACGGTCATCAACCATCAGATTTTTAATATCTGTCGGATAATGTATTGAACAGAAAATGGAGGCTAATCATGAAAAAGCAACCTGAAATTACGGACAAAACAAGGCAAGCATTTATAAGTGTTTTCTGTGATTTATATAGCCAAAAACCAATTGAAAAAATATCTATTCAAGAGATTGCTAACAAGTCAGGATATAATCGCAGTACATTTTATCAATACTTTACAGATATCTATGAGTTGTTGGACTATGTGGAAGAGAGTATTTTGAAATCCATTAAGGAGGAAATGGCAAGCAGGGAGCTTTCTACGCATAATTTCCAAGATGCCCTTCAATGCTTGGAAAATACAGAAGAAATTTCAGTCCTAAAAGCCCTCTTAGGTGACTATGGTTCTGTTCATTTTCTTGAACGTCTGAAAAGAGAAATTCCCTTTGAGAGATTGATTGTGGACCTTCCAACAAATGATATCTTAACGCCATACCTGATTGAGTTTTACATATCAACATTAATGTCTATGTTTCGCCTTTGGATACGCAACGGCAAAGATTTATCGTCGGAAGAATTGGTCAAGCTGATAGATAGCCTATTCGCAAATGGGATAACACCGTTTCATATCTTTGGCACGGTCAATCCGCAGCGCCCTGATTCGAATAAAATGATAGAATAACAAGAAGCACTGCGTACGGATTGGAGAGGGACCTAGGATGATACTTACAGAAGCTATTCATTTGAAGGAAATGATGAACGGAGATCCAATGGACGTCGCTTCCTTCTTACGTATAGCTATAGGACTAACTGAGTCGGTACATCGGGCTCATAAGCAAAATGAATTATTTGGAAATTTAAATCCGGCGAATCTTCAAATTCAATTGGATATGAAATCAGCTATTCTCACAGATCCGCTACTCATGGATTACACCTATATGTCTCCTGAACAAACGGGCAGAATCAATCATATGCTAGATGGGCGCAGCGATTTGTATGCCCTGGGTATGATCTTTTATGAGATGCTGTCAGGCAGTCTGCCGTTTCATGCACAAAGTTTAGAAGAATGGATACATGTGCACCTTGCTGTTGTACCGAAGCCTCTGCGCGAATGGCGTTCCGATGTGGCTGGCTCGCTTGAGGCTGTTATTATGAAGCTGTTGTCGAAGAATCCGGAAGAGCGCTATCAGAGTGCTTATGGTTTATTAAGTGATTTGAAGCAGTGTGCCTTATCGATGGAGGAAAAGGGAGAAGTCATATTTTTCGAAATCGCTCAGGCAGATGAGGCAAGCCGATTTCGGCTTCCTCAGACCCTCTTTGGTCGTGAAAGGGAAGAAAGAGCTCTCCGAGATGCTTTCGAACAGGCAAAAGCTGGTGCATCTTCGTTCGTTTTCGTCAGCGGAAGTGCAGGCAGTGGCAAAACGGTGCTCGTCCGAGCGCTTCAGATGTTAGTTATAAGGGATGGAGGTCGGTTCATTAGTGGCAAATGCGATATGATGAATCGCGACATTCCGTTCTCTTCATTGCTGGAAGCTTTGCGAAGCCTAATCCGACAAATATGGAGCGAATCGCCGGATAGAGTAGCGAAACTGAAGAAACAATTAACAAAGGCTTTAGGCCAGGGAGCAGCTGTTATTGTACAGCTGTTACCAGAAGCTGCAGAGCTGTTCGATGTCATTCCAGCGATAGAGCCGCTGCATCCTGCTGAGGCTGCTATTCGCTTTAACCGCTTAGTACCTATATTCATAAAAGTTTTTGTAGATAAGCAGCATCCCTTAGTCATATTCTTGGATGATCTTCAATGGGCAGATCCTGCTACAATAGATGTTCTTCGTACAATTGTACACGATCAGGCACGGCCTGGCTTACTAGTAATCAGTGCGTTTCGGGAGGAATTCACTTTAGGATGGCAAAAACATGAAGAGAATAAAGTGGATGCAGCTGTATGGATGGCGGAGTCGCTTTCCTTGCATGATGAATTGCAATTATCTGTACATCATATCCATCTCGAGGCTCTGTCCTACATTGAAGTGAGACAATTCGTGTCGGATGTTCTTGATGAGAACTCCGCCCGTATTCGCTCGCTTGCGGAGGTGTTATACCACCGAACAGGCGGCAATCCACTATACCTGAATCGTTTACTGGACAATCTGTATCGAGAGAATAAGCTTTATTATGATGAAGTAGAGGCCTCATGGGTCTGGGAACCATCTGTCATCACGGAAATTCCTGAGAATCCTGACATTGTACATTTGATTGAGGCTCGTATTCGTATGCTATCCCCCGAAAAGATCGAGCTGTTAGCCATAGGGGCAGCTATCGGACATCGTTTCTGTCCACTCACGATCTCTTTAGTAAGTGGATATCCCCTGCTGCATGTACGCAGACTTCTGCATGTCATAGAGGAAGAGGGGCTAATCTGCCGAGAAAATGACAGTGATGAGTCAGACGGTGTTGAACGTTATTATAGATTCTTGCACGACCGTATTCAACAGGCGGCTTATATGACAATGTCTGAATCGAACCAAGCGAGCTTACATCTGACCATTGGCCGTGTCATACGCGATCATTTATTAAGTGAGAGTGTATTTACTATATTTGATAGGGTGCATCACTTGAATCTGGGCAGCGAGAAGATAGTGGATGATGCGGAGAAGAGAGAGCTTGCCGCATTTAACTATCAGGCGGGTATAAAGTCTAAGGCAACAACAGCATTTACGGCTGCGCTCCATTTTTATGAGATCGCTTTACGTCTGTCTGGCGGTGACTGGAAGAATACAGCGTCCCTTGATTACCGTATCATGCTGGAGATATCCGAATGTGAATATATGTGTGGTTATACAGAGCGTGCGGAGGAGCTACTTGCAAACTTAATGTCTTGCACAACAAACGTGGTTGAACGTTCTCATATCTATTTAATACGTATTGCCATGTATTCGTATTTGAAGAAGGATGAAACGGCTGTCCATATTGGGCAGCAGGCGCTAGCAGAATTGGGCTGGCATTTACCAAGCAAGCCTTCCAAAGCATTAGTTATAAAGGAAATATTAATGACACAGAGCGTATTGTTCAATAAGGGCAGCGAGGTTCCTCATTTACCGATTAATCGTGACCCTCGCTATAAAGCATTGTCAGACCTGGTCATGGCGATTTCGCTCCCTGTCTATGTACTAAGTCTAGAGCAGTCAGCTGTGTTATTCTCAAGATTTGTTCGGTATGGTCTAAAGCATGGAAGCAATGAGGCTTTCTCCTTTATGCTTGCCAGCTACGGGATGGTTATTTATAAAATGTCAGGTTTCCGTACGGGGCCTCAATATGTAGATCAGGCATTCCATCTAGCAGCTTCCTTTGACAGCGCAGACCTGCGAAGCCGATTATATTATCTGAAAGGTCTTGTCGGAATTGTTACTCCGGATGAAGGGATTAAGCAGTTTGAGAAATCGATCCAATATGGGATGGAATCGGCTAATCTAACCTATGTTAGTATTGCGATGATGACGACTATAACAAACTACACCGGCGATTTGTATTCATTATCTGCACGGATAAAAGTGTATGAAGAGACTTCACAGCAGCTTGTGGACGGTGTCACACGTAATATTTTTCGTAGGGCGAATTGGTACATCGCACAAATGCAAGATGGGGCTGGAGAAAGCGATCAATACGTTACGCCCTTACTGAATGAGCCAAACAAGGATTTTTTGAATAACGAGGTCTATTACACATGCACCTGTAACATAGAGATTGCTTATCTCTTCGGGCGGTACCGGGAAGCCCTTGAATGGGTTGAAAGAGGTGAGAGAAATACTTTCCTCCAAACTCGGCCGCATGTTCGTAAACAGAGGATGTACCATTCATTAACGCTTGCTGCTATGTATTCGGAAGCGTCGCCAAATGAGCAGAAGAGGATACGGATTAAGTTGCGTAAGCACTTGCGTTCCATGAGGCGATGGTCTGGCTATAGCGGCAAGGATTCGTCTACTTATTTGCTTTTATCAGCTGAACGCTATCGGATGGAGGGCAATAGAGTTGCTGCTGCACAATTATACGAGGAAGCCATTCGGGCAGCCCGCCAGGCGGGAGAGGGGCTAATGGCGGCTATTTCTTGTGAACGGGCCTCTGTATTCTATAGGCAGATGGAGAGTGTGAACGGTGCGGAGGCTCTTATTGCCGATGCATGTGACGCTTATTCAAGATGGGGTGCTACTGCCAAAGCAAGGCAGCTGAGAGAAACAAATGAAGGGTTAAGAACAGCTGCGATTGATAGGATAGGGGAAGACAAGGCAGTTACAGAGGAGCCTAGAGCAAACGAAATCAAGTCTGAATCCACTTCTTGGCTTACTGCGGACAATAGGCAATACAAACAGCAGCAAGAATGGATGAATTCACTAGACCATTGTCATACAATGGCCCAATTTTTGGAGCTTGCAATCCGCTATTCTGGTGCGGAAAAGGGATTTATTGTGGGTAGCGAGGGAGAGACCTACGTCGTTGAAAAGGAAGTCTCATTGAGCGATAGCAGCGGAGCTTCGTATGGTGAGTCTATTATCCGTTATGTACTAAAAACAGGCGAATCGGTGGTACTTGCTAATGCTTCGCACAGCTCTTATTCCGCTGATCCCTCTATTCATAGAAACCAGTCCCAATCCGTACTGTGTATGCCTGTTCTTTTCACAGGAGGACTAACGCCATTCGCACTTTACTTGGAGAACAGTCTCATAGCCGGCGTTTTCACTCAAGAAATACGGGTCATGCTGGAGCAAATGATTGCCCGAATGATGTATGTGAAATCATTAGATGAAGCTCGCAGCCAAAGTTATTCACCAATCGTTCCAACAGATGATCCGTCATCAACTTCTGCGAAAGCTTCACAGCTGTTATTCGAATCACTTACAAATCGTGAAACAGAGATCCTGTACGCGCTGACAGATGGATTGACGAATAAGGAAATTGCCTATCGATTCGGATTAACAGAAGGGACAGTCAAAGGCTATATTCATAACGTATACGGAAAACTGGGAGTTAAAAGAAGGAGTCAGGCAATCGCCCGTGCAAAGGAGTTGGAACTCATAAATTAGACTTTTTTCTACAATATTTGCGAAACACTAACTTTGGTTAGTGTTTTTTTGTATGGTTTGGGACCTATACTTAGTTCCGAATTCAATAGTGGTATGGAGGAGAAAACGACATGAGTACAAGATTTCGAGCAAGTAAGAAAGTAACGTCTATCATCTTAGCGATGTTGATAGTACTAGGCGGATGGAACGGGCTGTTCGTTAGAGGGAATCAGGTATCTGCTGCGTCAGGTGTAGAATTTGCAGGAGGAACGGGTACGAGCAATGAGCCTTATCTCATTGAAACGGCTGCTGAGCTCGATGAGGTCAGAAATCATTTGGGATCCGGGATATATTTTGAGCTGATCGCGGATATCGATTTAAGCGGTTTTGCGGGAGGAGAAGGCTGGGCGCCGATTGGCAATCCATTTAGAGGGAGCTTTAACGGCAAAGGGTATAAAATTACTAATCTTACGATTAATCGACCACAAAGTAATCGTGTTGGGCTTTTCGGAGAAACCTCTGCTTTAAGTTCAATTGTTAATATCGGGCTGGAAGATATCGATGTTGTGGGTAATGCTAATGTAGGAGGCTTGGTTGGGTCCAGCTTTGGAGCAATCAGGGGAAGCTTCACGACCGGCAAGATAAGCGGAGGTTCATCTGTAGGAGGCTTGGTAGGGTTCGCTTCTGGATCAATCAGCAGTAGCTACAGCAATGCGAGTGTGAATGCGGCGCATAGAAACGCAGGCGGCTTGACAGGGATTAATCAATGGGAGACCCACAATAGTTACGCCACAGGAAAGGTAGGGGCTGAAAGCTCTCCTACAGGAGGCTTGGCCGGTGCTTTGAATCCAGGAGCATCAGTCTCCAATAGCTTCTACGACAGCGACACGACGGGGCAAAGTGATACGGGGAAAGGAACAGGTAAAACAACTTTAGAGATGAAGACGCTAAGTACGTATGTAAATTGGCCGGGCTTTAACGATTATTGGGGAATCGATCCGGATGTGAATGAAGGCTATCCCTATTTGAAAGCTTTCTACCGTTTTGTGAACTACGACGGTAACGGTAACATGGGAGGAAGCGTGCCGATTGACAACAACGTATATTCTAATGATGCAATGGTTACCGTGAGTGGAGATATAGATCCTTCAGATCCTTTAGTCAAAACCGACTATGTCTTCGTGGGATGGAATACGTTAGCGGACGGCAGCGGTACCAGCTATGTGTCAGAAGACACATTTTCGATAACCAAGAATACAACCCTGTATGCGCATTGGCTGAGCACCAAAGCTACTTTGACATCCGGGTTTGGAACGGTGAGCACGGGCGGGACAGCGACGGAGACCATTACGAGCATTCCGGGCGATGTGACGTTAGACGAGTTGAAGGCAGCGATCACGCCGGCAACGAATGCTACGTTCGAGATTTATGAGGCTGATGGAACCACGGTAGCGACGACGTTGGCATCGGGCAATAAGGTCATTGTTACGGCTCAGGATGGAGCAACGAAGATTACGTATACGGTGACGATGAATGCTATAGATGTCATTGCGACTGCAGCGATTAGCGGGGTACCTGCGCCAGTCGCGGGCGAAGTGCCAGTTCGGGAGACAACTACAGATGAATATACCGCATCAATCGCTTGGTCTCCTGAGGCTGCTCCCCGATTTGCAGAGGGAGAGACCTACACGGCAACTCTGACGATCACGCCCAAGAGGGGGCATGTGTTGACGGGAGTGCCTTCGGATTTCTTCACGTTAGCGGGGGCAACAATCGTAACGAATTCAGCCGATTCCGGAGTGGTAACAGCGACATTCCCGGCAACGGGTACGGTATTTGCCGGTGGTTCGGGAACTACAGAGGATCCTTATCTCATTGCAACCGCGGCCGAGCTTAATCAGGTCAGGTATTTCTTAAACGCGAGTTTTAAGCTGACAGCGGATATTGATTTGAGCGGCTATGCGGCTGGCGAAGGCTGGATGCCAATTGGTAATTGGGATTATGGTAATGGATTTGCAGGAAACTTCGACGGCAGCGGTTATACGATTGCGAATTTAAAGATTAGTAGGACTTATTCTTACGATCCTCTAGGGCTATTCGGATTTATATACCATGGGACGGTCAGCAATGTCATTCTGGAAAATATCGATGTAAGCAGTGGAGAGGTTGTTGGTGGACTAGCTGGAGTGAACAGCGGAACGATCACGAACAGTGGAGTCATCACAGGAAGCGTCAGCGGGTACTTTGCAGGCGGATTGGTAGGCTCTAATGAAAGCAGCATTACCAATAGCTTCTTTGCGGGAAGTCTGAGCGGAGCGGCGACATATGCTGGCGGATTGGTCGGCGTGAACTATAGCACGATTAGAAATAGCTTTGCTACCGGAAGCATTAGCGGTCAACATCGGACAGCAGGCGGATTGGTAGGAGGCAATGAAGGATCTATCTCTGACAGCTACTTCAATGGAAGCGTGAATGGGAAGAATTCCGCAGGCGGATTAGTTGGCGGAAACTGGTCTCCTATCGTCAACAGCTATGCAACGGGTGCCGTAACAGGTGACGGAAGCTTAGGTGGCTTAGTAGGAAACAATAGTGGGGCTAACAATAGCTTTTTCGATAGCGAAACAACAGGACAAACGAGTTCGGGGACAGGTGGCGGTACGGGGCTAACGACAGCGGCGATGATGCTGCAAAGCAGCTATGAAGGTTGGGATTTCGAGCAAACATGGGCAATCGATTCCTCGCTTAACGAGGGATATCCTTACTTGCAGAGCTCTCAGCTCCATCATGTCGCCTATAACGGAAACGGTGAAACCGATGGAGACTTGCCGAGTGCCGAAACCGCGTATTTGCGGGGAACAACGGTTAGCGTTATCGGAAACATCGGCAATTTGGTCAAGACAGGTTACACGTTCGCGGGATGGAATACGCGAGCGGATGGAACCGGCAAGAGCTACTCGGCGGCAGACAGCTTTACAATTACGGCGAGTAAGACGTTATTTGCTAGATGGATTAATACCACCGCAACGTTAACCTCTACAATCGGATCGGTTAGCACGGGCGGGACATTGCACGAGACGATTACGAATATTCCGAGCACAACGACGTTAGAGGCGCTAAAGGCAGCGATTACGCCAGCAGCGGGTGCGACGGTTAAGGTCTACGAAGCAGATGGGACAACAGCAGCATCAACTTTGGCAACAGGCTATAAGGTCATCGTTACAGCACAGGATGGAGTCACACAGGTTACGTATACGGTAACGTTAGTGAAAACGGTGGCGACGCTAACTTCGACAATCGGCACCGTAAGTGCAACGGGCACAGGAAATGAAACGATAACAGCCATTCCATCCTGTACAACTTTGGCAGCGCTGAAAGCAGCAATCACGCCAGCAGCGGATGCGACGTTTGAAGTGTACCAAGCAGACGGAATAACGGTAGCTACAGTATTAGCGACAGGTAATAAAGTCATCGTCACTGCTGAGGATGGCGTAACGCAGGTTACGTATACGGTGACGGTAAATGAAGCAACTGCTCCACCCAATAATGGAAGCAATAGCGGAAGTGTTGTTCCAGCTCCAGCTAAAGTGACGTCAAAAGACGGGAACCTAACGCTTCCAATAGGATCAATTGGCGAGGTAAGCTTAGAAGAGCGGTTCACGATTACCGTTCCTACAGGCGCAGTCAATCAGGAACTGAAATTAACGATTACGAAATGGCTAGATACGAAAAATGTGTTAGTCCATAAAGAGGTTCTTGCAAGCTCGGTATATGAAGTATTGAAAAACATTCCAGGTAATTTCATCCAGCCTGTAACGCTCACCTTTGCTTTCGATGCGAGCAATGTGAAGAGCGGCCAAGGGGTTGCGATCTTCTATTTCGATGAAGGGAAGAAAGAATGGGTAGAAGTGAAAGGCAGCAAGACAATCGGAAATGTGGTTTCAGTAGAGGTTAATCACTTTACGAAATTTGCGGTTCTTGTTGTAGACCAATCGACAGGGCTTCCCGTATCAGAGGGAACAACGCCTGCTGAACTTAGTGATATCGCAGGACACTGGGCTGAAGCAAGTATCAAGCAAGCAGTAAAAGATGGTGTTGTTAATGGCTATGTGGACGGAACGTTTAAGCCAGGTAAAACGGTAACCCGTGCAGAATTCACAGTTATGCTGATGAAAGCATTGAACGCTCAGGAAGAAGGAGCGGAGCTGACCTTCACAGATAAAGCGGATATTGGGGCTTGGGCACAGGCTGCGGTAGCACAAGCTGTGCGAGCTGGCATTATTAGCGGTTATAAGGATGGTACCTTCCAGCCGAATGCAAATATCACGCGCGCAGAGATGGCAACGATGATTGGGAAGGCATTTGAGCTGCCACTGGACCCGAATGCAGTCACCTCTTTCTCAGATGATCAATTGATTCCGGTCTGGGCAAAAAGCGCAGTAGCCGCTCTGAAAGAACGCGGCGTAGTGAAAGGAACAGGGGCGAACACGTTTAATCCCCGTGCACAAACAACAAGAGCTGAAGCGGTTGTTATGCTTTTGAATATGTTGAATCTAGAAAGTGAAAAAAGCAGTCAATAAGTACATGATTGTTGTAAAAATAGAGAATTATCTCGCAAGAAACGAAGATAATCCGGCGTAGCCGATATTTAAAAGACGCTCGGGAGATGCCGCCCTGAGCGTCTTATTTTTAGAATTTGAAATGAACAGTTTCACTGCCCCGTGTGGATTGCACAATTTTTAGTTCAGATCCGTAACTGGATTTAGGCGTCCCTAGAATGTGATGATTATTTGTGTTGACTCTGCTCATTCCGCACATGTGCAGTATGTGATAAGGATATATCGGGTTCATAAGCATAGATGGACTTGGGAAAAAGAGGATCAGTTATATGCTCCCGCATTCAAAAAAATGTCGTGAGGAGCTGAAAGGTTATAGCTTTGCGCCAGACGATATTAGTCGTGTACACGACCAACCTTATCCCTATGTTAACGCTTACTGGCAACCAGCATATATCCGGCCCCGCGAATTGTAATGATTCTCTCAGGATTGACAGGATCAGCCTCGATTTTTTTGCGTAAATTACTGATGTGTACAGCGACCGTTCTCGTATCCTCCAGGCTCTCCATTCCCCAGATGAGCTGAAACAATGCATCGGCACTGACGACACGATTCACGTTTTGTGCCATATAGGACAGTAGATTGAACTCTTTTTTTGATAAAAAGATGGGTTCACTACCCAGGTTGACGGACTGTGCGTAGAAATCGAGCGTCAAACCCGGTAGCTCCAGCTGTTGTTCCCTTCTGCCCTTCGATACTCTGCGAAGGTGAGCCTTGATTTTGGCCATGAGTACGCCTGGGCTAAACGGCTTGGTCACATAATCGTCGCCCCCATCGGATAATGCGCTGATTTTCACCTCGTCTTCCTCACGACTGCTCAGAAATACGATCGGTGCATCCGTGTAGCTACGGGCGTTTCTGCACCAATCAATGCCATTTTCATTAGCTAGTAGTACATCCAGTACAATCAAATCCGGCTCGAAAGACGCAAGCAGCTCCATAGCTTCTGTCCCGTTATGACTGTAGGCGGATGTGAAGCCCTCTCTCTCACAATACACCTGAACTATTTCGCAAATATGGGGATCATCATCGACGATCATAATTTTGTACGTATCCTTCATGCCATCACCTTCCTGCTTCTCAAAAATACAGAGGCAGCGATACATAGAATATCGACCCCGTCTTGCCATCGCTCTCCGCTCGAACCGCCCCGCCATGCGCTTGTACGATTTCCCTGCAAATCGCCAGCCCGAGGCCGCTTCCCTCTATGCCATTTTCCATGCCTGATCGATCATATCTGTAATTGCGATTGAAGATTTGCTCAAGCTGCTCCGGAGGAATACCCGTACCAGAGTCTTGTACGCTAATAATCGCACAGCGGTTATCCTTCAGCTCGTCCAAGGCAAGTGCAAGACGCACCACCCCGCCGCTAGTGGTGAACTTCATCGCGTTCGACACTAGATTAAACAAAGCCTGCTCTAATCTTTGTGCATCCATCTCAACAACAGGCATGTCGGGTCGTTGGTCTTCTATATTTCCGATATCCAGTATGAAATCCAGCCCTGCGTCACGCACAACCAGCTCATACTGTTCAAAAAAACCACGCAAGAAGTGAATCGCATGAACCGGTTCCATTCGATACGCTATTTGCCCCGTCTCCAGATGTGACAAGAAGGACAACTCCTCGATCATGCGATTAATCCTAATCGTGTTGTCCTGAATATACTTCAGGTACTGTTCATTGCGCTCCGGCTTAACCATGTCCTTCACAGCCTCGACATAACCAAGCATGCTGGACAGCGGCATGCGCAAATCATGTGTAATGTAGGCAAGCAGCTTCTTCCTCCCTTGCTCAGAGTGGAGTAACCGCTCATATGACGTGCGGAGATTTTCGTGAGCTGCGGATAACTCATGTGTGCGCTCCATCACGATCCGCTCCAAATTGGTATTCATTTCAGACAGCTTGTTATTCGCTCCCAGCAGCTCGCGTGCTATCCTCTCTTCGTTCGTTGCCGCCCTCGTAAATCTTGAAGAAAGCAGAATCATCTGTGCGATCGTAAATACCAACAGACCAAACGGAGATGTATTTCCGATGGGTGACCATTCGCTGTAATATAAAAAATCGTTGATAACCGTAACGAGAGTAACCACCGACACGAGCAGGAAGATCAGCGCTCCCTCCATACGCCGCAAAGCCGCGTAGGCAAGCCCGATCATCAAATACGCCATCTGCAGTACAACGATTACACCAATCACCAGTAACAATTTGGAATAGATTAGCGCAGGGGTCATCACAACAATTAGGCAGAGCGCGCCAGTTGCGATATGGGTGCAAAGACGAAACCATCGCGACACATAATTCGGGAAAATGCATTCAAAATACATGGTGATGATATAACCACTGATGCAAAGAATTAAATACTCAATCTTGAACTGCAATTCCCAGGGAAAATGAGGAAGCAATTGTGTAATCATAATCTCGCCGTTGAGCAAAGAGCGGATGCCGAACAACACGGTGAACAGACCAAAGTACAACGGAGCCCTATCCTTGCGTCGCAGCACGAACAACAGCAGATTATACAAGCCAATCACCAGCAGGCCTGCCGTTATGAACATATCTGTGGCAACCTTCAGCTTTGTCCTGACCGTTAACTCATCACTGCCGCCCAGCTCTATATACGTGGTGATGCCGCCTCGCTTATGATGGAAGTTCGATACTTGCATAACCAGCTCTACCTTATCGTTTTTGGGCTGGAAGAACACCAGCTTCGTTGCCAGATGGGGTGTCATGTCACTTTTGGCCTGACCAACCACACCGACTTCTGCTAGCAGCTCACCATTAACCCATAATTTATACGCATGAAAAATAGAAGGCAGCCGTAGTGCAAGCCGCTCATTCCGATCCTGCTCGCTAAGCTTAATGACCAGTCGAAATGTGGCAAAGCCTTCTCCTTGAAGCTCTTGACCATTGAGCTTGTAGTCTAGCCAGGATCCGGGGATGTTGATGTATCGATCAGCCTGTCCCCCTTTTTCGATGCGGCTTCGTATTTCCTCAGGCGAAAGCAGCTCTTGCCAGTAGAACGTCCATTCCCCTTGCAGCTTTAGCAAATTCTGACTGACATGATCCTGCGTTAAATCTAGAATGCCTTCTTCGCTTTGAATCCGAGGGGAACCCGGTGTAGACGAGAGGAGATAGCTTGCGACCAAACCAGCAACTACGGAAATAACAGCTAAATGAAGCAAGATAGTACGAGTACCCAATCGGAGAAAATCCCTCATGATGAAGTCGACCCCAATCTACAAGATGCGCTATAAATAAGTTGATTATTTTAATGATAGCATGATTGGCCTATTTTATCTCAAATGCGAGTTTAAAGTTTTCTTTAGGTTTCATTAAAGACCCCTCCTCTAATCTTCTATCAAAATTACGAGGTTACAGGTTGGACAGCAGTAGATGGAGGTCCAGTGATAGATAATCTTTACATTCGTTCACTCCCAATACCTGCACAGAACGTAACCTATGGAATGATTCTTGGTGACTACTCTGCTGATGGAGGCGGTGGCGGTTTCCCAGGCTGGCCATTATGATGAATATTTAAAAGCTCAGCGAAGTCACTAGGGAAATAAATTTTCTTGCATCATTATAAAAAGCCGCAAAGCCTTGGTGCTGTGCGTTTTTTTCTTTTTTGAGTCGAATTCTATCATTATTCTTTTATTTGGCTGTAATAAGCTTATTTATGAACGTCTAAGGGATAATGGAGGGGAGAAAAGCAATGCGTAGACCGGGAGCGAAATGGTTGGTCGTGCTGGTGACGGCGGTCATGTTATGGAATGCCATAATTGGAGGGGGCTTCGGAAGTGGCAAAGCCTTCGCGGCGAATGAATTTTCTGGTAATGGCACATCGAGCAGTCCGTATCTTATTGGAACGGCCGATCAGCTTAACGAAATCAGGGGTTCTTATCTGAATAAGGATCTTTTTTTCAAGCTGACAAAAAATATTGATTTGAATACCAGCAGCTATAAGGATAACTGGACACCGATTGGAGATAGATCGAATGCACCTTTTCGGGGGAATTTCGACGGCAACGGATTTGTGATTTCTGGGCTGACTATTGATAAGCAGAGTAATAACCTGGGATTGTTCGGTAATACCAGCGTAGAGAGTGTTATTCATAATATAAAGCTGGAAAATGTAAATGTTACCGGTTTGAATTCGGTAGGCGGTCTGGTTGGCGCTAATAAAGGTATGATCACAAACAGCTATGTAACAGGTCAAGTAAATGGAGACGATCATACAGGCGGTTTAGTTGGTCACAATGGTGTCACGCTTTTCAATACGAATGCGATTATTGACCATAGCTTCGCTGTTGTGGATGTGTTTGGAGCGTATGGAACAGGCGGCCTTACGGGAGGCAATACGGGAACAATCACGTATAGCTACGCGACGGGGGACGTGAAAGGAGATTATGCAGTAGGGGGCTTGGCAGGTGAGAATGATGGATCGATTAGTTACGGCTACGCCACCGGAGGAATGTTGGATGGACAAAGTATAGGCGGATTA
Source organism: Paenibacillus sp. FSL H8-0537 (assembly GCF_038051995.1). NCBI lineage: Bacteria > Bacillati > Bacillota > Bacilli > Caryophanales > Paenibacillaceae > Paenibacillus > Paenibacillus sp. FSL H8-0537. The sequence continues at coordinate 1,232,568 of NZ_CP150290.1, forward strand.
GTGGGCAGCAATTCTGGAGCAATTGACAGCAGCTTTGCCACGGGACGGGTGAACGGAACGTACTATACGGGTGGTTTAACAGGCTACAATTATGGAACGATCAGCAAGAGCTATTCCACAGGGGATGTATACGGAGATCAGCATGTCGGGGGCTTGGTCAGCAACCTTGAAGTAGCCGGCTCCATCAGCGACAGCTTTGCCACAGGGAATGTAAGCGGATCATATTATGTGGGCGGCTTGATAGGGTATGATTACGCCAATAGTACAGGGGCGTATAGCAACAGCTACGCCAGCGGGAATGTGAGCGGAATTGCTGACGTAGGAAATTTGAGCAGCAGGGACTTGGGGAATAATGTCGGCAGTCTCTACCTGGACTCAAGTATGAAAGGACCTGTTGCCGGGTGGGATTTTGTCAACCTATGGGCGGTAGATCCGCTGCGTAATAACGGCTATCCTTATTTGCAGGATACTTTGTTTCAACTGCAATATGACGGGAACGGAAACAACGGGGGGACTGTTCCAAGCGACGCCAACTCGTATTTTCCGGGTGAAACGGCCAGTGTTTATGCGGGGCCAATTAACCTAACGAGGACGGGATATACGTTCAGCGGCTGGAACACACAGCCAAACGGGCACGGCAATAGCTATAGCGGCTCTTTGCAGATTATGCCTTATACGACCTTATATGCACAATGGGCTGCACAAAGCTCCGCGGCCACATTGACTTCCGGTATCGGAGTCGTCAGCCAGGGCGGAACGGCAAACGAAACGATAACAAACATCCCATACGGAACCTCATTAGCTGTTTTAAAGGAAGAGATCACACCAGCAACTAATGCGACTTTTGAAATTTACGATGCAGACGGAGCGACTGTGGCGACGACCCTGGCTTCTGGCAATAAGGTCATTGTAACCGCGGCGGATGGTTTGACGAAGGTTATCTATACCGTGACCGTCATTGCTAGCAGTGAAAAGGATATTACAGCCTTCAGCTTCGCTGAACAGACCGAAGCAGCAACGATTAATCAGGCTGCCCAGACAGTAGTGGTAGAGGTGGCGGGCGGCACTGATGTGACTAGTTTGAAAGCCGCATTCACGTTATCTGCTGGCGCGACGGCTTCGGTTGGCTCTATTGTTCAGGTAAGCGGGACGACGGCCAATGACTTTACAAATGCGGTCATCTATGAGGTGAAGGCGGAGGACGGCAGCACGCAAAATTGGACAGTCACCGTGACGAAGAGCAGCGAGAAAGAGATCACGGCATTTTCAGTAATTGGGGTTACACAAACGAAAGCTGCAGTTATTAATACGACTGACTATACTGTAGATGTTGAGGTCGCCTTCGGAACGAGCCTGACTAGCTTGTCTAATTTGAAGGCAACGTTCTCCTTGTCTTCTGGAGCGACAGCGAAAATCGGCAGTGTCGTTCAAATAAGTGGTACTACTGCCAACGATATGAGAACGCCTGTCACATATATCATAACAGCGGCAGATGGCAGTTCTCAGGAATGGCTCGTTAATGTCTACATTGAAGCGAGCAATGCAAAAGACATTACGGCGTTCAGTTTTACTTCGCAAACCAAGCCGGCAACGATTAATGCAGCTGCCCACACGGTAGACATTGAAGTGAAGAGCGGCACGAATGTGGCTAATTTGGTCGCCACTTTCTCGTTAACTTTATCATCCAGCGCCAGGGTTAATGGCGTATCTCAAAGAAGTGGCATAACATCTAACAATTTCACGAATCCCGTTACTTATGTAGTGCAGGCGGAAAATGGAACTAGGCAAAATTGGGTCGTTACGGTGACCGTTGCGCCGCCGAGCAGTGCAAAGGATATTACAGCGTTCAGCTTTGCGGAGCAAAGCAGAGCAGCAACGATCAGTGCTGCCGCGCAAACGGTTGAGATTGAAGTGACGAATGGTACTAGTCTGAATGGTCTAAAAGCAAGCTTCACATTATCCGCGGGAGCCGCAGCTAAAGTCAGCAATGTAACACAAATGAGTGGTACGACGACGAATGATTTTACGACCCCGTTGACTTATGTCGTGACTGCGGAGGATGGCAGCATCAAGAATTGGACGGTCACGGTGACTGTCGCGGCAAGCAGTGCGAAGGCGATCACGGCATTCAGCCTTGCAGAGCAGACAGGAGCGGCGACGATTAATGCCGCAGCCCATACGATTGCGGTTCAAGTGGCGCATGGAACGGATTTGAATGGTCTTGTGGCAAGCTTCGCGTTATCACCGGGAGCATCGGCAATGGTTGGTTCGGTGAATCAAGTGAGTGGTACAACCGCGAATGATTTTACGAATGCAGTGACCTATATTGTAGAGGCGGCTGACGGAAGCACGCAGAACTGGACGGTTACGGTAAGCATTGCGACGGCTGCGGCAAGCAGTGCGAAAGCGATCACAGCATTCAGCTTGGCAGAGCAGACAGGAGCCGCAACGATTAATACGACCACCCACACGATTGCAATTGAAGTGGCGAACGGCACGGACGTGAGCAACTTGGTGGCCACGTTTACGTTGTCTGCCGACGCATCCGCCAAGGTCGGCACGGTAGATCAGGTAAGTGGAACAACCAACAATGACTTCTCAGCTCCGGTCGTATACACGGTGACTGCGGAGGATGGTAGCACGCAAGACTGGACGGTTACGGTAAGCGTTGCGAAGAGCAATGTGGCTACGCTAACGTCGCTGATAGGGATCGTAAGCTCAAGAGGTACGGTTAACGAAACCATTACGAGCATTCCATACGGTACAACGTTAGCCGTATTCAAGGCGGCGATTACGCCAGCACCGAAGGCAGCTTTCAATGTATACGATTCTGACGGTAATACCCTGGCTACCGTATTGGCAACAGGTCAGAAAGTCATCGTTACCGCAGAGGATGGAATCACGAAGGTGACATATACCGTAACCGTGAATGCCGCCCCTGGAGGTAACGGATCGACGCCTCCAAGTACAGCTCCATCTGACGGTGGATCCGCTGGCAATCCTTCTGATAATGGGTCTGAAGAGAATCCCTCTACAAATCCACAACCGACGATTGTTTTCAGCGACATTAGTGGGCACTGGGCAGAGGAGGCCATTAAGCAAGCCGTACAAAGTGAAATGATTAACGGTTACCCGGATGGTACTTTCAAACCGAACTACACGGTGACCCGCGCTGAATTCGTGGTCATGCTGATGAACGCGTTGAAGCCAAAGACAGTGGGAGTGGAGCTAAACTTCACCGATGCGGATAAGATTGGGACATGGGCACAGGAAGCCGTCGCGCAAGCCATGCAAGAAGGTATTATTAAAGGGTATGGAGATGGCTCGTTCCGACCGAACGCAGAAATAACGCGTGCGGAGATGGTCGCTATGATTGCCAATGCGCTTAAGCTTTCGACCGAATTGGGAGCAACGGGCTTCGCGGACGACAAGGATATACCTGAATGGGTGAGAGGCGCGATAGTTGCGATAAAGAATCTTGGCATCATTCAAGGTATGGGGAATAACCGGTTCCATTCGACTGGCAATGCGACGAGAGCGGAGGCAGTAACCGTTCTAATCAACATGCTGGCTCGGCAAAATCAGTAGGTCACTTCTTGGATCGGTTCTGAGACAAGGCGAAGCCAATGGGAGGATATAATATTTGATATAAAGGTGTCATAAGCTATCTGTAAAAAATAGTATTCTTAGCCTATAAAAATGGCGGCTACAGAGGAAATATCTCTGTACCGCCATTTTGCATTCTAATGGAAAAGCATTTATAGAAGTTAAGACTACAAGCTCGAAGGCAAACCATGGAGATACATAGCGGTGCAATCTGAATGTTGAAGTAAAGCGTTGATTGTTTTGACATGGGGCTTCGTATAAATGATAGGATAATTGAGTTCTTCGTATTCCTCGCGTATTGGAAAAGCCACTTTCTCTTCTTCTAATGAGAACTGAGCATCTACCCCCGATTTATTTCCCCGTGCATCTAATCGAATCCATTTTCCAATGGACCTCATGTAAACGGCGTTTAGCGCATGGATAACGTGACCTGTATCAGGAGTATCTCCCAAGGTTAGACGCTGGTAACAGAACCCGGCGGGTATTCCTCGGCTCCTTAATAAAGCGCATAATAAATTCGATTTTGCATAACAAATTCCCTCCTTGAAGAAAAGAACATCAGATGCTTTGCACGTAATGCGAGAGCTTTGGATATCCCATGAATGCGAGATGTGGTCACGAACATATTCAAAAGCATTTTTAACATAATCCATTTCATTGGACGATTGGCGATCTAGTTCCGCGGCTAAAGCTTTGATTGAAAAATGATCATAATCAACCTCTGGTAATAATTCTAAATAGTTTTCTAAGTGATTGGACTCGCATGTATATGTCATTTTGGTTCCCCTCGAATGTTTATTTGGATTTTATTATTATGCATTACAATGAGTATTTATTCAATGTTTCATGAAGGACTAAAGCGAATATTTAGGTAGAAGGTTTGCTGATTTTTCACTCTGGGAAATCTATAATAAGAGGAGTACGAATAACGCTTCATTTCAGTTATCGGACAAGCTCTTTACAATATGGATGGTTGATGGCAAGAGAAGGAAGGGATTCTGATGAAGTTCGAAGAGGTTATGCAGGAGCTTGAAGCGCTTGGCAAGGAGCACACCAAAAAAAAATATATATCCAATGGAGCACATGAGCCCTTGTTTGGTGTGGCGACAGGCGCGATGAAGCCGATTGCTCGGAAAACGAAAAAAAACCAGCCGCTGGCCGAGCAGCTTTACGCGACCGGAAATTACGACGCGATGTATTTTGCCGGCGTAATTGCGGAGCCTAAGGCGATGTCGGAGGCTGACTTTGACCGCTGGATAGACGCTGCCTATTTCTTCATGCTGTCTGATTACGTCGTAGCGGTAACGCTAGCGGAAACAGATATTGCGCAGCAGGTGGCTGATAAATGGATGGCAAGCGGCGAGGAGCTGCGTATGTCGGCAGGCTGGAGCTGCTATTGCTGGCTGCTTGGCAGCCGTAAGGACAGCGAGTTTTCCGAGAGCAAGCTGTCCGGAATGCTGGATAAGGTTCGTGATACGATTCACGATGCTCCTGAACGCGCCAAATACGCGATGAATAATTTCGTCTATACGACAGCTGTATCCTATGTGCCGCTGCATGACAAGGCGGTCGAAACCGCCACGGCTATCGGGCCGGTGGAGGTGACGGACGCGAAGTCCAAGAGCAAGCGTCTCGACGCCGCAGGCAATATTCAGAAGGATGTCGATAAAGGCCGAATCGGCTTTAAACGCAATTACGTAAGATGCTGACACTGGCTCTTGTTGAAGAGGACCGTGCAGCCTTGGTCAGGCTGAATCATGTAGGGCGGCATTATAATATAGAAGGGAGAAATAAAGATGACAACGAGTCCAAACAGTGCTTCAAAGGAGCTGTCAGCAGAACAGCAGGAGGAATTGCTTAAAGCCTTGAAAGCCCGTTTCGATAAAAATACAGATCGGCATCAAGGTCTTGAATGGACGAGCGTCCAAGCGAAGCTTGAAGCTCAAGCCGGAAAGCTATGGTCGCTTCATGAAATGGAACGAACTGGCGGTGAACCGGATGTCGTTGGTTATGACAATGAGACGGGCGAGTTTATTTTTATGGATTGCTCGGCGGAAAGTCCTAAAGGGCGCAGAAGCATTTGCTACGACCGTGAGGCGCTAGAGTCACGGAAAGAGCATAAGCCGCAAAATAGTGCGGTAGAAATGGCGGAGTCCATGGGTATTGAGCTTTTGACAGAAGAGCAATATCGGGAGCTTCAGGAGCTTGGGAAATTCGATTTGAAAACGTCCAGCTGGGTGAAAACACCCGCTAATATTAGAGAGCTCGGCGGTGCTGTTTTTTGTGATCGTCGCTATAACATGGTCTTCATGTATCATAATGGAGCAGAATCCTATTATGGTGCTAGAGGGTTCCGGGGCTGGCTAAGGGTGTAGCCTTTCAAATGAAGGCCAGTCGTTTTTCATCAAAAGGCAAGGAATAAGTGAACCTCTCCCGACAGCGGCAGAGGTTTTTTTGCTTGAAATATGCTTTAAATATGCTTGAAGTTTGCTGGAGGGAATGCATATTCTTAATTGACTTATTTGAGCAACGACGTTTAAGCTTACTTAATAGATACGAAACATAGGAGGAGCACATGTCCTGGAGTAAAATGAAACAAAATCTGGAGAGCTTTCTCTGTCCTGCGTTAATTGGAAGAGTCGAATACCGTTCAACCAGCTATCGTTATTTGCCCGATAAAGCAGGGCTTTGTTATTTGGCGGTAGATAAAAAGAACGTGCTTAATATGAATGATGCTGCGAGCTCCATTAGATGGTATAAGACGGAGCTGGAAATTAAAAATGATTCAAGTATCCAGATTCCGATCAGCCCTGCTGAAATGGAAGCAGTCAGAATAGAGACCAAGGGGTTAGTTCCAGAGGATCGACTGGCAGTCATCGCCCGAGGCAGAAAAATATCCGAGCATGCCAAGGAGCTTATGTCGGCACAGTCAGCATTAAGCAAATCCAATTTTGTCGTTGTAGCGAATCATTTTTTATCCTCCCCTATAGAGGAAAGTATGGAGAGCAGCGATATACTATTGAATATTTTAGCTTTAGTAGACAGACGAGTCGGAAAAAAACGAATAGTAAACCTGAGTGAAAAAATCAAGCTAAAGCATCCAAGCGTGCAGTATTTTTATGAGCTGCGGCTTCATACGTTCTGAGGGTACAGGCATAATAGTTGAAGGAGACAAGAACGAATGGTTCGTGTAATGCTCATTGACGATGAAGAGGATGCACTGGATTTATTGGATATACTGCTAGGGCAAATGGACGATGTTCAAGTAGTAGGAAGATATATGAATCCGATTCAAGCGATTGAGGCTTTAGGTCAGTCACCCGCAGATGCCGTGTTTCTAGACAACCAAATGCCGGGAATGAAGGGCACGGAGGCTGCTAGAATCATCAGAAGCATGTTCCCGCAAATGCCGATCGTATTCACAACGGCTTTTGCCGAATATGCGGTCGAAGCGTTTGAAATTCAGTCGATTGACTACCTGCTGAAGCCATTTACAATAGACAGATTGCAGAGCACGGTGTCGCGCATCAAGCAGACCCTAGCCGAGTCCGCTATTCTTTCACGTCAGAGAGCGGGGGCCGGACCTGCTGTTCAATGCTTGGGAGGCTTCCAGCTTGTATTGCCTGATAACACAAACAAGGGACTGACATGGAAAACGAAGAAGGAAAAGGAGCTTTGCGCGTTTCTCATCCATTATGCCGGGAGGCCTGTTGGAACCGCCTCCATTATTGAGGCATTATGGCCGGGCTATGATTTGAGCAAGGCGAAGACGTATTTGTATACATGCCTGTCTTATTTAAGGAAAAGTCTGGCGGAGCATCACATTCCGATACATATTACAAAAGCAGATCAAGGCTTTGGCGCTTCCTTGGACGGAGTGACGGTCGACGTTATTGTATTTGAGCAGCTGCTCAGCAGTACGTTGGCGATGGTGGAGCTGGATGAAAGATCCTATCATAAAATAAACGAGCTGTACAAAGGTGAATATATGGAAGCCTGCGATTTCAATTGGGCCACTGCTAGACAGCTGGAGCTGAAAGCCTCGTACGTTCACTTGCTTCGCAAAGGGCACTCCCATTTTCAAGGTCAGGGAAAGCTTTCACTTGCAATAGACAGCCTGCAAAAGCTATTGTCGCTAGCCCCGGATTCGGAGCTGGACGGAAGAGAGTTAATTAAGCTGCACTTGAAGATGGGCAATCGCAATGAGGCGTACCGTGTTTGTCTACAGCTGCAGCAAGCAGTCCGCCTGCATTTGGGAGCTGAGCTAGAGGCAGAGACCTTGCGGCTAATAGAAGAAACGACAGACCAGACAGAGCGGCAAGGCTGATGAGAAAAAAAATGGCGGCGGCTCTCATAACCTTATCCTTATTGATTGCAACCTACGTCATGCTGTTGACTTATTCAACGATCCAGCTGAAGCCTATGCCGACAGCAGTGAATGGGGTCATGGACTTAACGGCGTGGAGGTTCGAGGAGGAAGGGGCGGTTCGGCTGGATGGTCAGTGGACATTTTATCCAAACCAATTGCTCACCCAGCTGCCCGCTCTCTCCTCTGACGCTGCGGGGGTCATGTCACCTGCGCTCATTCAGGTTCCCGGATTATGGTCAAAGCAGATGGATACCCTTGGCATGGCGACCTATCGCTTGCAGCTTCAGATGGGTGATACGGGTGCAATCTACGGCTTGAAAACAGCGTCGATCCTAATTTCTAATCGGCTCATTGTTAACGGGGAAATTGTCGGATCAAGCGGGAATCCGGCTGAGCAAGAGCATTACAAAGCACTTAATAAACCATATGTAAGCTATTTTACATTGCAGCCAGGCTGGAATGAGATTCTGGTTCAAGTAGCCAACTATGAATTTCGTGTTGGCAGCGGGATCGGTGAATCCCTTCTCTTAGGCAAGGCTGAGCAAATGTCCGGCATTCGCGATCAGGCGACCGCTCATGATTGGATCGCGTTAACCGCATTTCTGATCATGGGGTTATATTTTATCGGGCTATTCTCGCAACGCCGAAATGATTTTTCATTGGTGGTGTTTGGCTTCGTTTGCTTATGTATTGCTGTATTTACAAGCGTAAGCGGCGAAAGAGTGCTATTTAATGCGGTCGGCCCCTTTCCATTCTGGCTGTATTTTCGTATCCAGATGGTCTCTACAGTGGGCGTTGGTTTAGGATTTTTTCTTTATGTTTATACTGCTTTTCGGCCCTACTGCTTTAAATGGCTTACGCGAGGAGGGCTAGCCTCTGGAGCGATACTTGTCATGCTGAATATGGGCTTTGCCTCCCAGCTTTCAACAGGCCCTTTTCGCCAAGTGACGTCGCTATATGTTACGATCTCGCTGCTGTACGCCACATATGTATTCGTATATACGGCTTTGCATAAAGTAGCGGGCAGCGGGTTTTTAGCTGTGGCCGCAATGGCATTGAATGCGCTAGTGTTAAACCAGAATATGAACGTCTATTTCGGTGTGCCGATCTATACGCTTCCACCGATTGAACCATTTCTTGTTTTGCTAATGCTTGCCTTGCTGATGTCGCTTCGTTTCTCGAACGCTTTCCAAAAAATTGAGGAGCTGTCCGGGAAATTGCTGCAAGCGGACAAGCAAAAGGATGATTTTCTCGCCCGAACCTCGCATGAATTCAAGACGCCTCTTCACGGCGTGCTAAATATATCCCAATCGATGTTAAGCGATACGGCGCAGCCCCCAACTGCGGAGCAGCGGGAAAAGCTCCAACTGCTTACCGACATTACAAGAAAGCTTTCGCAGCTCGTTTATGACATCCTGGACTTATCCAAGCTGAAGCAGGGAGAATTGAGGATGGTTCCGGTTCCGATCGATGTTCGTTCGGTAGCGGAGGTGCAGGTGCGCTTTTATTCCTATCTGTGCATGGAAAACCAGATTCGGCTTGTGAACCAGGTGCCTGCAGAGCTGTCCTCTGCTCTTGCCGATGAAATCCGCTTGAGTCAGATTATCGGAAATTTACTGGATAATGCGATTAAGCATACGAACAACGGGGAGATCATCATTACCGGAAGAGAGCAGGGCAGAGAAATCGAAATTTCGGTGCAGGATACAGGAGAAGGCATTGAGCCGCAAGATCTTCCCTATATTTTTGAACCATTCAAATCACTTGAGGGAGCACAGCATCGCGGCTTTGGATTAGGGCTGCCCATTGCCAAGCAACTGGTCGAGCTGCAAAAGGGAACGATTGCGGTTGTATCCACGCCGGGAGTCGGATCGACCTTTACATTCACGCTTCCGATTGCCGAAGAACGGGGAGAAGCATCATGGTCTTCATCCTATTCAAATGCTCAGGCGATGCTCAAGGAACCTGATTATTCCTTCCAAACGCCATATTATTCGAATCCAAGCGGAAAGCATACGGTTCTAATCGTCGACGATCAGTATGTGAACCTGAAGGTTTTAATAGACGTCCTTCAAGTTCTCGACTATCATGTCATTGCAGTCAAGAATGGGTACGAGGCGCTGGAGCAGCTGGATCAATCGGGCAGAATCGATCTCGTTATCCTCGATTTAATGATGCCAGGCATGTCGGGCTATGAAGTATGCCAGGAAATTCGAAGGCAATATTCGCTGCTGGAGCTGCCCGTTCTGATGGTTACGGCAGCTTATCAGCCGCAGGATAAGGTGGCGGCCTTCCAAGCAGGGGCGAACGATTACTTGCCAAAGCCGTTCGATCTTAATGAGCTAAAGGCAAGAATCGGCAGCCTGCTCGCCATGAAGGAATCGCTTGGCCGTGCTGTCCACTTGGAGGTGGCGTTTTTACAATCGCAGATCAAGCCTCATTTTTTGTATAACGTGCTGAATAGTATTGTGGCATTAAGCTATAAGGATGTAGAGCGCGGTCGGAAGATGATTGTCGATCTGGCCGATTACCTGCGAGGAAGCTTTCGGTTCAGCAATACGGAGGAGCGCATAGGGTTTGCAGAAGAGCTTAGTCTTATCCGTACGTACGTGGAGATTGAGCAGGCCCGCTTCAAGGATCGAATTCGCTTCGAATATACGATCGAGGAGTCTGCATATAGCTTGCGAATGCCGCCGCTTATATTGCAGCCGCTTGTAGAAAATGCAATTCGTCACGGCATCGGTGATCGCATGGAAGGCGGCATGGTCACAATGACGGTGGAAGAGCTGGATGGGGGCTGGCGAATTGTCGTAGCCGACAATGGAGTCGGAATCGCATCTGAGCGATTGGAGACGCTGCTTGAACGGAATGATACAGCTGAGCCGCAGGGGGTCGGCCTGCGTAATATTAACAAGCGCTTGAAATACGAATATGGAATTTCGCTGGAGCTGGAGAGCGAGCTAGGGCTTGGTACGAAAGTCACTATACGCATCCCTGCCTCGCGAGTTTAACAGGCTGTAGGCTGAACGCGACAGAGCTTCAAAATAGGCCTCCATATAGGCATTCATTACAGGTTCTCATCGTTTACGATGGGGCCTGTTTTTCTTGTAGAAAATTGTCGATTTTTAAGGTTTTTTTAAGGTGCCTTCCTGTATGCTGAGCTAGATCATATGGACTATGCGACAGAATGATAATGCGGAGAGGAAGATGTAGTTTGGTTCCAATAAAGAGTAAGCGAAGAATGAACAATATAATCCGAAAAACGGTACATCTTGTACTTGCCGTTATGCTTTTGATATCGCTTCTATCAAGCGGAGGTACGGCTTGGGCGGCAACCGGCTGGACATCAGTGGATGGCGGAGGTATTAATGGCATAAACGTAAACGCTGCAAAAGATGGCAGCAACGTGGCATTAGCTGTATTCAGAAACGAAGTATATGCAGCATGGCAGGAACCGAATGCAACGGCGACCCAAATACGTGTTAAGAAATATAACGGCACGAGCTGGACGAGCGTAGACGGTAATGGGGCAAGTGGAGTGAATGTAGATTCTGGAAAAGCGACGGATACCCCTGCTATGGCTGTTTTTGACGATGAATTATATGTTATATGGGTTGAAAGAAACTCAGCCACCACCATTAATCAAGTAAAGGTCAAGAAATATGATGGCACGAGTTGGACGAGCGTTGATGGCGGCCCAGATGGGCTAAACATTAATGCCTCAAGAGGAGTATCATACCCTGAGTTGTCTGTATATGACAATAATCTGTATGCGGCTTGGAATGAGGTTAACAGCAGCAACGCGAATCAAATCCGGGTCAAAAGGTATAACGGCACGGCTTGGACAAGCGTTGACGGCGGCGGTGTGAACGGTTTGAACGCAAATACGTCACTGGGAGCGGGTCTCCCTAAAATGGCGGAATACAATGGTTTTTTATATTTGGCGTGGAGTGAAACCAACGGAAGCGCTGTTCAAGTTCGTGCCAAAAAATATGATGGGACGAATTGGACGTCCATTGACGGCGGAGGTACGAGCGGTTTGAATATAAATGCGGCAAAAACCGCATCCAACCTCTCATTTGCTGTATTCAACAACAGCCTATATTTGTCGTGGGACGAAATAGTCGGAACGAATGATAATCAAATTCGAGTCAAGAAATACGACGGCAGCACTTGGACGAGTGCAGACGGCAACGGGATGTATGGTATAAACAAGGATATTAATTTCAGAGCAAATTATGCTAAGTTAGCGGCACTCGATAACGCTTTATATGCAGTGTGGCAGGAGTACAATGGAACGGCTTTTCAAATCCGGGTTAAAAAATATGACGGTACGAGTTGGACGAGCGTAGATGGAAACGCAGTCCAGGGCTTGAACGTAAACGCCTCGAGAGCCGCACAATTTCCTGCGGCAGCAGCGTTAAACAATGTTTTATATGTCGGATGGCAGGAGACCAATGGAACGACTACTCAAATTCGGACATCCAGTCATGTGCCGCCTGTGCCGCCGACAATTAATAGCGTAACAGTGAGTCCAGACACTGCAAGCGTTGCACAAGGAGGAAGCAGACAGCTCACCGCTACGGTGGATGCAGCAGGAGGAGCAGCGACGACGGTGACTTGGACGAGCAGCGACGCGGGCAAGGTCGCGGTGAACAGCTCGGGGAATGTAACCGTAGCAGCAGATGCCGCGCTAGGCGATTACACGATAACGGCAACGTCTACGGTAGATAGCAGTAAAAAAGACACCTCGAAGATTACCGTCACAGAAGCGCCAGCTATTAACAGCGTAAGCGTGAACCCAGGCACGGCAAGCATCATGCAAGGGGGAAGCGAGCAGCTCACCGCTACAGTGGATGCAGTAGGAGGAGCGGCGACGACGGTGACTTGGACGAGCAGCAACTCGAGCAAGGTTGCGGTGAACAGCACGGGGAAAGTAACCGTAACAGCGAATGCAACGCCGGGTAATTACACGATTACGGCAACGTCGACGGTAGATAACAGTAAAAAAGGCACCTCGACGATTACCGTCACGGCGGCACCAGCAGTTAACAGCGTAAGCGTGAGTCCAAGCACTGCAAGCGTCGTGCAAGGAGGAAGCGAGCAGCTTTCAGTATTGGTAGACGCAGTAGGCGGAGCAGCGACGACGGTCACTTGGATAAGCGATGACGTGAACAACAAGGTGGAAGTAGACAGCGCGGGGAATGTGACGGTAGCGTCCGATGCAACGCCGGGCACCTATACGATCACGGCAACGTCGACGGTGGATGGCAGCAAAAAAGGCACCTCGACGATTACGGTCACGGCCGCGCCAGCTATCAACAGCGTCAGCGTGAATCCGGGTAGTGCGAGCGTCGAGCGTGGAGGAAGCAAACAGCTCACAGCATCAGTAGATACAGTGGGAGGAGCAGCGACGACAGTCACCTGGACAAGCGATGATGTGAACAACAAGGTGGAAGTAGATAGCACGGGAAATGTCACGGTCGCAGCGGATGCACCGTTAAGTACCTACACAATTACGGCAACGTCGACGGTGGATGGCAGCAAAAAAGGTACCTCGACGATTACGGTCACGGCAGCAGCTTCCTATTCTATCGGTGCAATTACGGATCAGTCGTTAACGGCACTTGTGCAGGGATACGAAGCAGGCACTCAACAAACAAAAATCATTCTGGTCGCAAATTCGGGAACGGGCACCCTGTCGAACCTGTCGGCAGCGCTTAGTGGCGCAAACGCTAACGATTTTGCAATAACCCAGCCAGATTCCATTCTAATGAACAGCGCGTCAACCGATTTTAATATTCATACAAAAGACGATTTGCCAGCAGGCACCTATACGGTAACGGTGACCTTATCTGCAGATCATATGACATCCGTCTCCTTTGTCGTTACGCAAGTTGTAAACTTGCCGAATGCTCCTGAAAATCCACAAAATCTTGTGGCTGATGGCGGCGACCGTCAAGTTACGCTGAACTGGGGTACAGTATCGGATGCCTTGCAATACCGTATTTATATGGCAACGGATGCTGACCCAAATAACCTCGTTGAGGTGGCGATTGTCACATCACCTACTTTCAACGTACAAAACCTGATCAATGGCACGACCTATTACTTCGTCGTAAAATCAGAAAACGTGGGAGGCTTGAGCGGGGCATCGAATCTCACAAGTGCGACCTCATCCACAATTCCTGAAGCGCCAACGAACGTGTCCGCAGTGGCGGGCAACGGGCAAGCTGTCGTAACGTTTACGCCTCCAACGGATAATGGTGGAAGTGCGATTACAGGCTATGAGGTGACAGCATCACCAGGAAATATCAGCATAATTGGAGGAGTAAGTCCAATTACGCTCACAGGCCTGACGAATGGAACAAGCTACACCTTTACGGTAAAAGCAATTAATGCAACGGGTAGAGGCTCTGCTTCTGCGGAATCGAATGCAGTCATTCCGGCAGCATCCAATACGCCATCCCAGCCTTCCGCTCCATCGACATCGGGCACTCCGAATACGCCGAACACTCCGAACAACGGTGTGAATATTCTGGTTAACGGAAAAGTTGAGAATGCGGGTAACGCAACGGTTGGAAGACGAAACAATCAAACCGAAATAACGGTCTTTGTGGATCAGAAAAAACTGGATGAGAGACTCGCTGCGGAAGGGCTTCAAGCGGTAGTCACGATTCCAATTGAACAAAATTCTGACATTTTCGTCGGAGAGCTGAACGGTCAAATGGTGAGAAACATGGAGGACAAGCAGGCCGTCCTCGTATTCAAAACCGAAAATGCGACCTACACGCTTCCGGCAGGACAAATGAATATTGCTGCCATATCCGAGCAGGTAGGTGAATCCATCGCCTTGCAAGATATTAAAGTGAAAATTGAAATTGCCCATCTGACAACAAATACGTTGGAGATTGTGGAGAACGCAGCAGTCAAAGGCCAGTTTACGCTTGTTGGTCAGCCGCTGAGCTTTATGGTGAGAGCAGTATACGGAGATAAGATTATCGAAGTAACGAATTTTGATGCATATGTGGAAAGGTCGATGGTGCTTCCGGATGGAGTGGACCCGGCCAAGATTACGACAGGAGTTGTCGTTGAGGCAGATGGCTCCGTACGTCATGTGCCAACTAAAATCCGTCTAATTAACGGAAAGTATGTGGCACAAATCAACAGCTTG
Source organism: Paenibacillus sp. FSL H8-0537 (assembly GCF_038051995.1). Lineage (NCBI taxonomy): Bacteria > Bacillati > Bacillota > Bacilli > Caryophanales > Paenibacillaceae > Paenibacillus > Paenibacillus sp. FSL H8-0537. The sequence goes on from NZ_CP150290.1 coordinate 1,247,717, forward strand.
ACGAACAGCGATTATACGGTTGTATGGCATCCGCTCGAATTCTCTGATGTCGCGGAACACTGGGCGAAGGATGCCGTTAACGATATGGGATCGCGCATGGTCGTCGAGGGAACAGGCAACGGGCTGTTCAGCCCTGACCTGGAAATCACTCGTGCTGAATTTGCAGCAATTATCGTTCGCGGATTAGGTCTCAAACTCGAGAATGGAGCAACGCCGTTCTCGGATGTTAAAGCAACCGATTGGTTTAACCGAGCGGTCAATACAGCTTATTCCTTACAGCTTATCAATGGCTTCGAGGATGGCACATTCCGTCCGAACAACAAAATTACAAGAGAGCAAGCAATGGTTATTCTATCCAAAGCGATGGCGATAACCGGTCTGAAGGCGAAGCTATATGAGCAATCGGCAGAGGCTGCCCTTCATCCGTACGCTGATGCAGCGGAAGTAGCTGCATGGGCACAAATCGGCGTTGCGGACAATGTGCAAGCAGGCGTTGTATTCGGCCGAAGCGGTGATTTACTGGCACCGAAGGGGAATATGACAAGAGCCGAGGTTGCGACCATCATACAGCGATTATTGCAAAAATCGGATCTGATTTAAGCCTTTTAACGCTCATAAAGTTCTGCAACTAAGTACGATGGTATGAGAGGCCGGTCACTCTATACATGAGTGGCCTCCTACTATCGTTCTCGTTATATTGGCACGCACGATAGTGTGCATCAGAACAACTAGGGGGATACTGAAATGAACTCACTAAATACTAAGCTCAAAAGATTCATCTCAACAACTTTGGCATTTTTACTCATATTTAACGCTTCGTTCTTTGTGAATTTGCAAAAGATTCATGCAGAAACCGCGACGAACTTGGCATTGAACAAGTCGGTGACGGTAAGTGGCACTTTTAATACTTACGTGGGAAGTAACGCAGTAGATGGCAATAATACTACGTTCTGGTCTCAAAACAATACAACCACAGGGGGCTATATAACGATCGATTTAGGTACACAGACGAACTTTAATGCATGGGAAATGTATCGTGGTTGGTACATTTCGGGTATCGAATTGCAAGTCAGTTCGAATGGCGTAAACTTTTCTAAGATCAACGACCCGAATGCTGCGGATACGATGACTCCAACCTCGTATTATAACTCGGGCATGAAGGCTTTTTCATCCCCAGTTACTGCGAGATATGTCAAGCTTGTTATTACCTCTAATTACGATAACTATTTTAGAGTATATGAATTCAGCCTCTACAACCTGTCAGCACCTAGCGCTCCGTTGAACGTTAGTGCTGTAGGTGGCGTTAATCAGGCGAGGGTATCCTTTAATCCTCCAGCAAGCAACGGTGGTGCCGCGATTAAGAGCTACACGGTTACTTCCTCACCGGGCAACATTACTGCGTCGGGCACTACCAGTCCGATTACGGTGACAGGTCTACCCGCAGGAGACTACACGTTCTCGGTTCAAGCGGCGAATATAGCGGCAAAGAGCTCCAGTTCCGAGGATTCTAACTCCGTTACGGTAACCGCTCCGATGTCACCGGAAGCGACACCGTCGGCGGGAATCGACTACACGGCTGAGCAGCTGACGGGACTAGAGTCAGCTGGCGCCTACACCATTAACGGAACAGCGGTGACGGTGGACGGCAATGGTAAGGTGGCGATCGACGGCAATTGGTTGGGCACAACCGTGAACGTCGTGAAGAAGGGCAATGGCACGACAAAGACCGACAGCGCGGCACAGACGCTAAGCCTGCCGGCTCGCCCGTCGACACCGACCGCTGAAAAAACGGACGAGACGTCCATAAGCGGGAACAACGGCACGCTGACGAACGTGACGGCGGCGATGGAGTACAAGAAGGGGGCGGCTAGCAGCTGGACGGATGTAACCGGCACGAGTGTAACAGGACTGGCACCGGATACGTACTCCGTGCGCGTCAAAGCGACGTCATCGGCATTTGCGTCTGTTGCGCAGACGGTGACAATCGCGGCATTCATTGCGACGCAGGAAGCGACACCGTCGGCAGGAATCGACTATGCGGCTGAGCAGTTGACGGGACTGGAGTCAGCTGGTGCCTACACCATTAACGGAACAGCGGTGACGGTGGACGGCAATGGTAAGGTGGCGATCGACGGCAATTGGTTGGGCACAACCGTGAACGTCGTGAAGAAGGGCAATGGCACGACAAAGACCGACAGCGCGGCGCAGACGCTGAGTCTGCCGGCTCGCCCGTCGACACCGACCGCTGAAAAAACGGACGAGACGTCCATAAGCGGGAACAACGGCACGCTGACGAACGTGACGGCGGCGATGGAGTACAAGAAGGGGGCGGCTAGCAGCTGGACGGATGTAACCGGCACGAGTGTAACAGGACTGGCACCGGATACGTACTCCGTGCGCGTCAAAGCGACGTCATCGGCATTTGCGTCTGTTGCGCAGACGGTGACAATCGCGGCATTCATTGCGACGCAGGAAGCGACACCGTCGGCAGGAATCGACTATGCGGCTGAGCAGTTGACGGGACTGGAGTCAGCTGGTGCCTACACCATTAACGGAACAGCGGTGACGGTGGACGGCAATGGTAAGGTGGCGATCGACGGCAATTGGTTGGGCACAACCGTGAACGTCGTGAAGAAGGGCAATGGCACGACAAAGACCGACAGCGCGGCGCAGACGCTGAGTCTGCCAGTCCGTCCGTCAGCTCCAGTCGATATAACCGTGACGGATACCACTTATAACGGAGCTAATGACGGTTCGATTCTCAATGTGAATGTTACGATGGACTTCAAAAAAGGAAATACGGAAATATGGACGAATATAACCGGGACGTCGGTTGCCGGGCTGGAACCGGGCATCTACTACGTGCGAGTAATCGCATCGGAATCTGCGTTTGCTTCCATTCCCGCTCAAGTTACCATCCATGAATCGGATGCAACCATTCCAGCGGCACCGAATGTGAGTGCCGACGATGTGAACAATGTGATTATTGGTCTGGACACGACAATGGAATTCTCGGTTGACAGCGGAGCTTTCGTCCGATACGACGGAACCAATATGCCGCAGTTGAGCGGTGAACACACGGTTCAAGTGCGGGTGGCGGCCAGCGGCTCCGTTCCTGCTGGACCGTCTACAACGCTGAGCTTCACGACGAATGCTTCCGTTCCGGCTGGAGGCTTGACGGTGATAGCAAGTGATCCGGCTGGCGCGGCGAACGACGGCAAAACTCAGATTACGGTAACGCCTGCCGCCGACGGTGATTACAGGCGGGTCTACTTCAACTTCGGTAACGGCACTGTAAACGTACCGAATGTTGGCGACACGCTTACGGGATACCTGACCGTACCAGGCGACCGCATGATCCCTGCGGCGAACGGGGACAAGATTGGTGTAGCCGAGGTAGACGCGCAAGGTCAAGTCTTGAAGTTTGGTCAAACGGCGGCGATAGTGATTGCCGAGCAATCGCCTCCTCAACCTACGAACGGAGCATCGAGTGGAACGGCCAGTTCGAACGAAGAGTCGGTAGATGTACTGGTTAACGGCAAGATTGAAAATGCAGGAAAAGCGACAACGACTGATTCGGGTGGCGTCAAGATAACGACAGTCGCCATCGATCCGGTAAAGCTGCAGACAAAGCTGGATGCGGAGGGCGTCAATGCAGTCGTCACCATTCCGGTTAAGTCTGCGTCAAATGTCATTGTTGGTGAACTGAACGGTCAGATGGTTAAAAATATGGAGGACCTCTCAGCGACGCTCACTCTGCAGACGAACAGGGGAACCTATACGTTGCCGGCCAAGGAAATCAACATTGACGAATTAGCAGGGAAGCTCGGCACAAACGTGAAGCTGGAGGACATCCAATTAAAAATTATGGTTGCGCAAACGCCGGACACGATGGGGAAGGTGCTCGAGAATGCGGCGGCGAAGGGCGAGTTCTCCGTTGTCGTGCCCGCGCTGGACTTCACGGTTACGGGTACCTATGGCGGGAAAACAGTGGAAGTCACGACATTCAACATCTATGTTGAACGCATAGTGGCTTTGCCGGATGGCATTGATCCTAACCGAATTACAACGGGGATCGTCGTTGATGCGGACGGAACAGTGCGGCACGTACCGACTAAAATCGTATCGATTGATGGCAAGTTTTACGCTCAGATCAACAGTTTAACCAATAGTACGTACACGGTCGTCTGGCATCCGCTCGAATTCTCTGATGTCGCGGAACACTGGGCGAAGGATGCCGTTAACGATATGGGATCGCGGATGGTCATTGAGGGTACGGGCGGCGGACTGTTCAGTCCTGATCGCGATATTACCCGAGCTGAGTTTGCAGCCATTCTTGTACGCGGATTGGGGTTGAAACCGCAAAACGCGTCAACGGCTTTCGCTGACGTGAAGACATCGGACTGGTACAACAGTGCGATCAGCACGGCATTGGCGTATCAACTGATTAGCGGGTTTGAGGACGGAACGTTCCGACCGAACGACAAGATTACTAGAGAACAAGCGATGACGATTCTCTCCAGAGCGATGACGATTACCGGACTGACGACTAAGCTGTCCGTTCAATCAGAAGAGGTAACACTTCGTCCGTTTGAAGATGCGTCAACCGTATCCGGTTGGGCATACGGCAGCGTTGCAGACAGCTTGCAGGCTGGCCTAGTATCTGGACGAAACGCCACGATGCTTGCACCGAAGGCGTCTATTACCCGAGCTGAGGTTGCAACCCTTATTCAAAGACTTTTGCAAATTTCAGACCTGATTTAAGCAGCACGTCAGAGATGATTTCTTTATTACACGAGACCACTGAAAAAGTCTCCTAACTGAAGAAGGTACTGTTCCTCAATAGGAAGCAGTACCTTCTTTGCTGTATAATTAAATGATTACAGTGAAAGACGGGAAGCTCATTGTTACAGCCTCAAATTACATTTGCATTCAGCCCTTACACGGCACTGTACGACCTTATAGTGCCTAAGGATATTATGCCACGCCAAAACAATGTTAAAGCCAAGACGAAAGAACGTTATAAAATTGAAGCAAAGAACAGTGAACTAAAACACCGTCATGGCTATCACATAGCCTCGTCCTCGGGTCTGTTAGGGCTGCAAATGCAAGGTGCTATGGCGATATTCGCCGTTAATTTGACGGCTATCCAATACTACGTTTTATATAGAAGCTGAGGGTGTACACGATGCCAAAAAATGATAATATGCTGGCGATTCTCTGGATGCTGAATTCGGGCATGAAAATGACTGCAAAACAAATAGCTGAAAAGCTGGAAATAAATATAAGGACGGTTTATCGGTATATAGATGCACTATGTGCCAGTGGGGTGCCAATTATCTCCGATACAGGCCATAATGGTGGGTATCGCTTGCTGAATCATTTTATCAGATCCCCTCTGCTATTTGATATGGAAGAGAAGAAGGCACTCCTTCACGCTGCTGCTTTTGCAAAAGAGGCCGGATACCCTTTGAGTGAGGCATTAGACAGTGCCACATCCAAATTGAAAATGTATTCGAATCAGGAGCAGGAAAACGTGCTTAGCCGTCATTTAGCTGGTTTTGAAGTGATAAACCGCAGTGGCTACCCTTCTGTTCAGCCGGTATTGGCGGAATTGGAGCAGGCTGTAGCAAACGAATTTTCTGTAGAAATGGATTACCGGACAAGCCATGAAGAACAACCCAAGAACCGGGTGATCGACCCCTATGGAATGGTTAACTGGAACAATAAATGGTATACAGTTGGATTTTGTCACCTTAGGAAGGAGATCCGCAGTTTTCGGGCAGAACGGATTGTACAAATCAAGCGGACTCCAATGCTCTTTAAGCGTCCTGAAGCTTTTTCGGCCCGTGAATTTTTTATGCAAAATCTATTGCCTGATTTAGTGGGAAAGGCTGGGTTAATTTCTTTAATGATCGAAGGCAGATCAGAGGCATTGGATGACTTATGCTTGCATTGGTTTTTGGGGCATCATCTGAAAGAGCGGACAGCCAATCAAGCCGTTTTTTTACTGGAGGAAGCCTCTATGCTTACACATGTTCCTTATTTTCTGCTTCCCTATGCGAAATCTATTCAAGTCATCGAACCGTGGAGCATGAAGGAAAAATTAGTTGCTGTTGCATCGGAGTTAATGGAATATTATCGGCTTTCATAGCTTCACTGACAGTAGATGTCAGTGAAGCTATTTTATAATGAAGATAATCATGGATTGCCGATGCAAGGATGGTTGGTATCCTTTGATGACTTGTAAAATAAGGGGAGCTTGCAAATGACGAATACGGTCTATCTTTATGTGTTTGACACGATGTCAGACTGGGAAATCGGCTACTTAACTGCCGAGCTGAACTCGGGAAGATATTTTAAAAAGGGGCTGTTCCCAGCCAAAATCGTTACCGTGAGCAATGAAAAGACGCCTGTAACGACAATGGGTGGACTGAAAATACTGCCGGATATCAGACTGGATGAATGCAGCATCGAAAGCAAAGATACATTGATTTTACCCGGCGGAAATACCTGGACGGAAACCATTCACCAACCCATTTTAAAAATGGCAGAGAGGTGTTTAAAGGAAGAGATATGGATTGCAGCGATTTGTGGTGCGACAATGGGACTTGCCCAATCTGGCTTGCTGAACTCGCGCCAGCATACAAGCAATGATTTGGAATACCTTAAAATGGTCTGTTCCACTTATACGGGAGAAAAATATTACAAAATGGAGCCAGCTGTAACGGATGGAAAACTAATTACTGCATCTGGTATAGCGCCATTGGAGTTTTCTGTACATGTCTTGAGGGAGCTAGATGTGTTTTCACCAGAAACATTAGATGCCTGGTATAGTCTGAATAAGACGCAGGAATCCAAGTATTTCTATGAATTAATGAATGCCATTGAGTGATGATATGGAAACAGCCATTTTTACTGTAACAAAGTGGGAGGAACAGCCCATTGAAAATAATCTAAGCAACTTCCCCATTAATACTGCAAAAGTGGAATATGAAATTAAAGGTATTTTGGAAGGGAAAGCAACTTTAGAATACTTGCTGTATTACTTAGATAGTAATATGGAAGATGCTGAAAAGGCCAAATCCAAAATTGCGGGGTTCCTGCACTTTGAAGGTCATTACGATGGGAAATATGGAGCTTTTACAGCTTGTGAAAACGGCATGTTTGATAACGGTACTCTTGATAGCCCTGCTCAAATCATTAACGGTACAGGAGAGCTGGAAAAATTAATCGGAAGCTATAACTATCATTTTCTCGGTCACACGAGTGAATTGGTATTAGATTTCGACTGGAGCAACTGAAAATCTCAGAAGGTAAAGATGCAAAAGGAGGGCATGAAAGTGTCAACTCCTTTTTTTTGTATCCAAACGCATATTGCCATGACGACCGAGAAAAGCAAGGCAAGGGGCATAAGGATGCATCATGGAAAAACCTATAATTTACAATGTATCAATGTATGCGCTTACTTGCTATAATTTACCTAAAGAAGGAGGTGATAGTAAAATGCTATTGAGACATGACACAGGATAAGTGTTGTGCTGCAATGAGAAGAAACCACACTATATAGGTAGGCAGATAACGACAAAAAATTAGGAGGTATTTTCATGTTTAAATTAAAGCTTAATAAGAAAATTTTGACGGTATGCCTTGCAGCTTCAATGAGTTTGGGTATGTTCTCAGCAACCTCAAGTGCAGCGACAGACTATTGGCAAAATTGGACCGATGGTGGCGGATCAGTAAATGCTGTCAATGGCTCTGGCGGCAATTATAGTGTGACATGGTCGAATGTCGGGAATTTTGTTGTGGGTAAGGGCTGGAATTTCGGATCGCCAAACCGGGTAGTTAACTACAATGCCGGTCTTTGGGCTCCGTCTGGCAATGGATATTTGACTTTTTACGGGTGGACAAGAAACTCGCTTATTGAATATTACGTCGTTGACAGCTGGGGCACGTATCGTCCTACCGGAACGTTTAAAGGAACCGTATCCAGCGATGGAGGCACATATGACATTTATACGACTATGAGATACAACGCGCCATCCATTGACGGCACACAAACGTTCCCTCAGTATTGGAGTGTCCGCCAGTCGAAGAGGGCAACTGGGGTCAACTCCGCAATCACGTTCAGCAACCACGTTAATGCATGGAAAAGTAAAGGAATGAATCTGGGCAGCAGTTGGGCTTACCAGGTGTTTGCGACAGAGGGGTATCAAAGCAGCGGCAGCTCTAACGTAACGGTGTGGTAAGAGTTATGGTAACAGGCCAGCTGCAAGTAGGGTAGCAGACAGGCGCTAGACCGTTTTCGGAATAATGAGAAAGTTATTTAATTATGAATAAGGCTCGCTAAGGCCTGCCGGCCTCACAGCCGGCGGCCTTATATTTTTCAATAAAAGATAGCTGCCTGCATCCTTTTTCTATCTGCTTAAAGGAGAAATATGAATGAGAAAACAATTTATTTTCCTTTTACCAGTAATCATATTGGTTGTTACCGCTTGCTCACAACAAATGCCTGAGAAGACCGAAATGGCAATAAAGACCGAGAAGATCGAGAAGACCGAAAAGACGGAAAAGACCGAAAATAATAAAAATAATGATAGCCTTGTCTTTGTAAAAGGTGGGGACTTTGTGAATACAAAGTCCAACTTTTATGGGAAAAGTGCAACTATATCAAGCTTTTATATCGACAAATATGAGATAACTCAAAAAGAGTGGGTTGAGGTTATGGGAAGCAACCCCTCCGGATTCAAGGGCGACGATTTACCAGTAGAAATGGTTAGCTGGTATGATGTTGTTGAATACTGTAATAAACGAAGTATAAAAGAGGGCCTGAAGCCGTATTACGAGATAGACAAAAATAAAAAAGACCCTAGTAATAAGAGTGAGCACGATAATCTAAAATGGACCGTAACGATCAATGAGGGAGCGAATGGTTATCGATTGCCGACGGAAGCGGAGTGGGAATACGCTGCAGGCGGAGGTCAGGCGAGTAACAGCTATACCTACAGCGGAAGCAATAATGTAGATGAAGTGGCCTGGTATTGGAAAAACGCTGGAGACAAACCATTATCAGGCGAATGGAACTGGACAATGATAGAAAGCAACAAAAATAAAACAAAGACAGTCGGTGTCCAGAAACCTAATGAGCTAGGACTTTACGATATGTCAGGCAATGTAAGGGAATGGTGTTGGAACTGGTATGAAGACGGAGATTTGGATAGCGATAGTGGTTCTTTAAGGGTTGTAAAGGGTGGCGGCTGGATTGGCGACATCAGAAACAACGAGATATCTTATAGGGGCAAGTTCGAGGCGAGCGGCTTTGGCCCGGATCAAGGCTTTCGTGTGAGCCGCGCCGAGTAAATTGGAACAATGCCTCCGATGGTGTTCTGCCAAGCAGCAGCTAATGACATAGGGATTTATGAAAGAAGATCGTAAAGAGGGGTGTCAAACCTCTCTTTTTTTGATTCCAATTGAGTCTGCCCCAGAAATAGAAATCGTATTTTTTACAAGTGCTTGAAATTTATCGAGCTTCAATGTTATGTTTTCTTACATTTCTTTGCGAAAACGCAATGGATAGTTAGATTATCCTACACTAGAAAGTTGAATCGCCTCTCTCCTGCCGAATCATCCCTCCGTTATACTTGTTTTCAACAGAGGAGAAAAAGGGGGAAGGCTTTAAATGAACAAAAGGACGGCGTATTTATTTATTTTTCCAAGTCTGCTGCTGACGCTGGTGTTAGGCGTGTATCCTCTGCTGTGGGCACTTCGGTTTATGTTTTATAACTATCAAGGTTATGGTGAGGCGATCTTTGTGGGCTTCGGTAATTTTGCCCGTTTGACGCGAGATCAGAATTTCTGGAACTCGGTCGTAAATACAGGTATCTACGCAGTCGGCAAGCTGATTGTGACCATTCCGCTATCGTTGATCTTCGCCTTTATTTTAAATCGGAAAATAAAGGGTCGTTCGCTGCTTAGGGCCGTTTATTATTTGCCAACTGTATTCAGCGCCTCTGTCATGTCCATCGTCTTTTTCATCATCTTCAATTCTTATAATGGAGTATTAAACCAATTTCTAATGAAATACCATATCATCAGCGAGCCAATCAGCTGGCTAGGACCAAATTATGCAATGCTTACTACTATCATGATCGCTATATGGGGAGCGGTCGGCAATTATATGCTGCTCTTTCTCGCCGGACTTCAAGGTATTCCCGAGGATCTATACGAAGCGGCTTCCCTGGATGGAGCAAGCGAGGTGCGCAAGTTCTGGAGCATCACGATTCCCTTGCTCGGACCTGTCATGCAGATGATCATTATGCTGGCAATTACAATCTCCCTTAAAGGATATGAGAGCATCATGGTTCTGACCGAAGGGGGACCTTACGGGAAGACCGAGGTCATGTATTTGTATCTCTTCAAGTTGTTGTTCCCGATTTCTCCTGATGCTCAAGTTCAGCAGCAGCTCGGCTATGGAAGTGCTGTTGGTTTCGTAACAGCTGTCATTGTTGGTATTATAACCCTTATCTACTTCTATTTATCCAAGAAGCTGAACAAGTTGTATGAATAATAGGAGGAATGGTCAATGATAACAAAAATCGCAGGGAAGACCCTTCTGTGGTCATTTCTCCTTATCAGTGCAGGTATTACTTTGTTTCCGATAGTAGTCGTTCTCTTCGGTTCCTTTATGACAAATATGGAATTGACTGCGGGAGCTAAAATTTTACCTGATGTGTGGCAATTCGACAACTATGTAACGGCGTGGAATAAAGCGAATTTCTCTCGCTTTACGTTGAACAGTATCTTTGTCAGCTCGATGACGACCATGGGCACGCTGCTGGTAGCGGCTATGGCGGCCTACGCGGTAGACCGGACGGAGTTTCCAGGCAAGAAAGCATATACAGGGCTACTTGCCAGTACACTGTTTATCTCAATCGGTGCGGTCGTATTACGGCCTCAATTTGATCTAATGGTTATGATAGGCTTGCAAAAATCGCTCTGGGGCGTCATTCTTATTCTTATCAGTGCCCACGCGGCAACTTATTTTATATTAATCGGCTTCCTGAGGGGGATTCCGCGTGAATTGGATGAAGCAGCATGGATAGACGGCTGCAGCCCTGCTGCGGTATTCTGGAAAATTATTATGCCGCTGCTGCGCCCTGCGCTTGCGGTAGCCGGACTAAGCGTATTCCAGAATTCATGGAATGAGTATATACTGCCGCTGGTATTTACTCTGAGCAACAAGTCGTTGCAGACACTCCCGGTGGGACTGGCCAATTTACGCTATGGTATTGGCGCGGCGTCTGAGTCTCAACTGATGCTGGCCGGAGCCTGCATCTCGATTCTGCCTCTGCTGGTCGTCTATCTGTTTACGAATAAATCCTTCATGCAAGTGACCCTCGGAGCTGTAAAAGGATGACGAGCTATGAAATGGAGCTTTTACAAGCTTTCGCTCAAAAATCGAATTCAGATTTTATATGTTTTGTTAGCCTTTCTCTGCATTAGCGCTACTGGCGGATTAGCTTATAATTTTGCCGCCAAGGTTATTGAGGAGAATGCGCTGAAGCTGAAGCAGACGATGTTGAACAAGACGGTTCAGGCACTCGATGAGAGCATGAGGCATATAATTGTTTCATCGTATTCCCTGATGATGAGCGAGACGTACAGCCGAGTGATGGACGATGTGCGTTATGGCAACAGCACACGTTTCTACCAAAACCTCTCGCTCATGCAAACACCGTTTGCACAGCTTAAGCAGGTGGAGCCAGCAGTCGAATCAGTGCTGCTCTCCACGCCAATCGGCGAATTTTATTCAACCAAGGATACAATAGCGGAAAATGTGGTATTCACGGAGCTTTATAAGAAAGAGATTAAGGATTATTCTTGGAATGTACGCTGGGAATCTGGACATGAGGACAAGCTATTACAGGGGGGAAAGCAGGTGGTAACGCTCATGGTGCGTCCTCTGCGCAACTCTGTGAACAATGATAATCTGCCCGGCGTGTATCTCATTGTCAATATTAGAGAAGAATATTTCCGTAATGTTATTGAGCAGAGTCTGATTGACGATCAGATTAGGCTTTTTTTGCTAACGGGAGACGGTTACAGCGTACTGCCTTCGGCAAGTCCGCCGCTCGAAGATTTCCGCAGTGCTTCTTTTCTTAATCGGTTTGCCGAAGAGGGGGAAGGGGCATTTTCCTATACGAATAATCAGGACGAGCAGCTTGTCAATTACTCCAGGCTTGGTATTAACGGCGATTGGATACTAGCCAGCGTTCAGGCAAAGGGAGATTTGCTCGGACCTATGCGACAGATCCGCTGGCTGATTTTGAGTATTATGCTGGTCTGTATGGTAATTGCATTGATGTTCTCTAATTTCTTGGCCCGTCGTCTGTTGCAACCGCTCCACAAGCTGTATCGTCTGATTCAACGAGTGGAAAATAATGATTTGGAGGCTCGCTTCGAGAGCAAATATGAGGACGAGGTAGCGGTAATCGGCTATCGCTTTAACCGGATGCTCATTCAGATCGAGAATTTAATTGAAGAGAATAAGTATACGGAGCAGGAAAAGCTGAAATTCGAGATTAAGGCGCTTCAGGCCCAGATTAATCCCCATTTTCTGTACAATACGCTGAATACGATACTTTGGAAAAGCCAGGGAGGCCGCAGCGAGCAGGTGGGGGAGATGATTGTTTCCTTGTCATTGCTATTTAGACTGGGGCTGAATAACGGTCAGGAGATGATCACACTTCGTCAGGAACTGGAGCATGTAGAGCAGTATATGCTGCTGCAGCAGCAGTGCTATGAGGGATTGTTTACGTATATCTTGGAGGTTCCAGATGAATCAGTACTGGATATGCCTCTGCCCAAAATTTTACTGCAGCCGCTTGTGGAAAATTCCATTTTACACGGCTTCAAGGATTTCGACACAGTGGGTGTGATAACCATTCGCGCGCGGCAAACAGAGGGACAACTTGAGCTGCAGGTGACCGATAACGGACGGGGGTTGGACGCGGAGCTGCTGAATTTACAGGTGCTGAGACAGTTCCAGGGTCATACAAGCTATGCACTATACAATATCTACAGTCGCCTGCAGCTGAATTATGGCGCACAGGCGTCCATGTATTTTAAGAGTGTTCCTTATGAAGGGACTTCGGTTGTCATTACCATTCCACGGGAGGGATAGTCTATGAGTATGCTGACGATGTGCGTAATGGATGATATAAAGATGGTCGTAAGCGGTATAGCCTATCAGATTCCTTGGGAGGAGCATGGCATCAAAATTGTCGGAACGGCTGAAGACGGCCAGAAGGGGCTGGAAATCATCCGTGAGCTGCGGCCCGATATCGTACTGACGGATATTTGCATGCCGAAATTGGGTGGTTGTGAGATGATTCGCGCCGTTGTGGAGGAGCGTCTGCCGACCAAGGTGATTTTCATGAGTGGATTTAATGATTTTGCCTACGCTCAAGAGGCTGTGCGGCTTGGCGCTTCTGATTATTTGCTGAAGCCGTTCACCCCTGCTCAGGTGGTGAAGAGTGTGCTGAAGGTCCGTGAGGCAATTGAACAAGAGCAGGATAGATCGGACAAAATGCGACTGCTGGAGCAGGAGGTGCACAGAAACAGGCTGCACCAGCGTGAGGAGTATCTACGCAGTCTGCTCTATCAGCCCCAGACAGCCAGAGGGGAGCTGGAGTGGCAGGAATGGGAGCTGGATCAGCGTCTGCCCTCTTATCAGGTACTGCTGCTGGATAGTGGGCAGCCTGCACAGCCGGAGCATTCCGTGGCTATGGGGGAGGCTATGCTTGTGCTGCTTCGGCAGATGCTGGAGGGGCAGGGGCAGGGGATTTTGCTCCAGGAGAGCGGTCAGCGGCTAGTCGTACTCTTGCAGAGCAAGGATCCTGCTGAAGCGGATAAAACGTGGTCGGAGACTAAGGCTCGGCTTGAGGAGAGCCTCATGGATCCAGTGTCGGTGGGAATCAGCTTGGTCCATGAAGGGCCAGAAGGAATTTCCATTGCGTATAAGGAGGCCGCGAAGGCGTTGAATCATCGTTTCTATAGTGTAACTCCGGGCAGTTATAGCTATAGCTATGTTAAGTTGCAGGAATATACAATGACGCCTCGCTACGCACCGGAGAAAGAGAAGGGTCTGCTATATGCTTTGCGAAGCGGCAGCAAGGTGAAGACAGAGCATATGCTCGATGAGCTGTTCCTTGACTGGGTATTGCAGAATCGTTATCCAGACCCTGAAATGATGGTTCAGCAGTTTAAATCGCTCAGTGTGACTGTCTACCGCACGATGCTGGAGATAATGAGCGGGGATCTGACCCCTGAACTGGTGGAGCGAATGTCTCATATTCAGGCGCTGCCACTACTAAACTTCGCGGAATGGATGCGCGAGATGGTTCAATTCTGCGCCTTATGCTGCGACTGTTTGCAGAGCAGGCAGCATACGGAGCACTCCAAAGTAATCAATCAGGTGAAGCTATATATACAAGAGCATCTGGATGCCAATCTGACCGTGAACAGCTGCGCCAAAGCGGTGCATTTGAGTCCAAGCTATTTGGCGAATTTGTTCAAGCGCGAGACCTCTCTGACCCTTGCGAGCTACATTGCCAATGTGCGGATTGAGAAGGCAAAGGAGTGGCTGATGGAGGGGATGCAGGTACAGCAAATTTCCTTACAGCTTGGCTACGAGGATCGCCCGTACTTCAGCGAGATGTTTAAAAAGCATTGCGGAATGACGCCTTCCACCTATCGGCAGCATTATTTTGAACAGCAAGATCTGAAGAAAAGATGAAATCCCCCCCTTACCGCAGTTGAGATACCGTACTCACATGTCAGATCATACTCGTTATTCTTAATAGTAAGGAGTGACGAACTCATTCCAGAAAACATAATTCGGGGGGAAAGCAAATGCAGAAGAAGTGGTTGCTAGTACTAGTAAGTTCACTGCTTATTATGGCCTTGGCCGCCTGCTCGTCCAACACGGGAAACACAACAACCGGGGACAGCGGCAAATCAGGAAATTCTTCAAGCCCATCAAGCTCTTCAGGTTCCTCAGGCACAAAGACAAAGATTGTCTACTGGACTCCCGATCGCCATGATGCTGAGTTTATGAAAGGTAAGGTTGATCAATTCAACAAGACCAACACGGACAACATTGAAGTTGAGATGAGCGTTATGGGCGACAATTATCCGCAAGCTGTGGATATTGCTTTCGCCAGCCAGCAAGCGCCGGATGTGCTGCAAATTGATGATTTCGAAACTTATGTTAAAAAAGGCTACCTTGCTCCGATTAACGATTACATGAGCGATGAAATGAAGAAGACGTTCGAGAGCGTTATTATCGA
This sequence comes from Paenibacillus sp. FSL H8-0537, assembly GCF_038051995.1. Classification (NCBI taxonomy): domain Bacteria; kingdom Bacillati; phylum Bacillota; class Bacilli; order Caryophanales; family Paenibacillaceae; genus Paenibacillus; species Paenibacillus sp. FSL H8-0537. The sequence continues at coordinate 1,263,067 of NZ_CP150290.1, forward strand.
ACACAAAAACGAGATTGATGGAAAAATTTACACGCTGCCAAATACCGGACAGACTTGGCGTTTGATTTACAATGTCGATCTGTTCAAGCGTGCAGGTATTGCTAACCCTCCAACAACGCTGGACGAGCTAGTAGAGGATGCCAAACTCATTACGGATTTGGGCAAGGCGGAGGGCATCTACGGCTTCGCAAGCCCGCTCAAGGGTTCAAGCGGCTTTGGACGTCCAGGAAATACAGTTGCGCCAGCCAGCACGACGACTGGCGTTGACGGTTACAATTACGTTACTGGCGAGTTTGACTTCGGGATGTATAAGGATATCGCTTTAGCTATGCGCAAGATGGTGGAAAGCGGCAGTATGATGCCGGGTGTAGAGAGCCTCGACATTGACCCGCTTCGTGCCCAGTTCGCACAGGGTAAGATTGGAATGTATTTCAATCACTCTGGTGAGCCTGGCGTTTACAAGGGGCAGTTCCCGACAACAATCAACTGGGCGGCGGCGCAGCCCCCGACTCAAAGCGGACAAATTTCGGGTGCTTCGCAGGTTATCGGCGGATCATACATTGGCATTAACGCCAATTCCGCAAACAAGGATGCAGCCTGGAAATTCATGAATTACATCTACAGCGTAGATCTGCAGACTGAATATTTTGAGCAAGGTTATGGCGTATCGTTGATTCCGACAGTACTCGCTAATGCCAAGAAGCCGGAAATTCCAGGGATTGCAGGGTTTCTGCCGAAAAAATATGATGCGATTTACCCGGCTAACCCGATGTCAGCAACGGAGAGTCAGGTTGAGGGGTCAAAGTGGGCAGAATCATTCGTGAAGTTTGTAATGGTTGGTGGAGATGTAGGACAGACAATAACTGATCTGAACACTCGCTACAATACCGCGCTCAAGCAAGCCAGAGATTCCGGACTGACAACAATTGAAGCAGACCCAAGCTTTAATTCGTTGAACTTGCAGGGCAAGCTGTCAAACGAGTAGCGGCATAACGGATTAACATTAGAGTAGATTTAGGAAAGAACTGCCCCGTAAATGAGCGTTATGTTTATGGGGCAGTTCCTTTTTCGTCATGCAGACGATGATTTGATTTGTATCGGTCGGTATCAGGGAGTCGAACTTGCCCTTGTGCGACACTGCCCAAAGAAAAAACAGGAGGCTGCTATGAGCACCTATTATTACCTTACTAGAGCGGAGCTGGAGCAAGCCGCCCAGCGATATGGCGAGTATTACCCGGACCATGCCGCCGCCTCGATCCTGATTGCTGATCATGCCTGCCGGAACGAACTCATGATTCCATATACAAATGATCTCACCACCTGGATACAGATGGGCGAGCGGGTTGATTGGCTCTACAATCCCTCGCGTGATCCCGAGTTCACTTGGGGAGTAAACCGTCATTGGCATATGCTGGATCTTGGCAAAGCCTATTTAATGACCAAGGATGAAAAATATGTACAAGCCTTTAAGGAGCATTTCCGCAGCTGGCGGGAGCAAAATCCGCCGCCGTCCCCGCGGCCGCCTTATGAGGCTGCTGTTTACTTCCAGCTGCCAGGGCCGTGGCGGCTGTTGGAAACTGGGCTGCGTGTCCAGTCCTGGATATCGGCTTATGCCTACATGCAGAGCAGTCGCCTGCTGGATGAGGACTTTTTCACCGGGCTGCAAGAGGCTCTGGAGCAGCATGCAGATTACCTCAGCACCTACTTAGGGGATACGAACATCAACCATGCGATTATGCATATGCAAGGGCTGTTCATGATCGGCGTGTTTCTTGCTGAACATCCAAAGGCTCCTTATTGGCGCCAACTAGCGATGGAGCGGCTGCAACTATGCCAGTATCATCAAATTGGGCCAGAGGGCATCCAGACTGAACTGACCACCCACTATCATGATGGCAGCATTGAGATGTTTGGCACGCCATATTTGTTGGGGCGTCTAGCAGGGCATCCATTTCCAGAAGCATATGGACAGCAGCTCCACAGGATGACCTCCTTCACACTGGCGATGATTAGGCCCGATAACCGCTCTACGGCTATCGGCGACTCGGAATGGGTCAGCAATGGACGTGCCAGAGTCGCCATTCTGGGCGGAATACTGGACGACGAGGAGTTAACCATGCTTGGAGAGGTCAGCCCGGATTTTCTGTGGATGCTTGGAGCTGAAGCATTCCAGCGATTGGTCGAGCGGCAGGAGCACGGATATTCACCTGTGACGGGGAAAGACTTCCCGCAGACAGGATATTACATTATGAAAAATGTCGACCAGCACCTGTTCTTCGATGCCGCGCCGATGGGAGGAGCCCACGGCCATGCCGATGCACTTAATCTGGAGTGGTACTGGCGGCGGCAGCTAATCTTTGCTGATCCCGGCCGCTATACTTACGAGGAGGGGGAGTGGCGGCATTATTTCAAAAGCACCGCTGCTCACAATACGGTGCTCATTGATGGTATGGACCAGACACCCTATGTTTCAACTCAAGCCTGGGGCGAGCCTTTGGCTGAATGCACGACTCACCGCCGCGAAAGCACAGCTGCTTATGAGTTCGTCGACGCCTCGCATAACGGGTATTTGCGGCTGAGTAATCCGCTGCTGCACCGACGTTGGCTGTTAATGGGCAAAGAGGTACCGCTGCTGCTGCTGGTTGATTGGCTGGACGGTGAAGGCGGACATCAGGCGGAGCAGCGCTTTCACCTTCATCCGGATGCTGCTGCGGTATTAATTGAAGCAGAACCGTTTCCGGGGGTTCAAATCGACTATTCACTATCAAGCATCGGCGTGCAGATGTATTGGACCGCTGATGCTGCCGCTACAGCGACTGAGCTTAAACCGGAAATCGTTATCGGGCAGGGCTGGGTATCGGAGATTTACGGGTCCAAAGAGGAGACGTCCATAATTGCAGCCAAGCTTATAACGAGCGGTTCCGCTGGACTTAGTACGGTTGTGCTGCCCCATGATCTAGACGGGGCAGCAGAGGAGCCTTGGCTGGTGAAGGAATTTACAATAGAGCAGACGGAACAGCAGCTGAGTCTACTGCTACAGCGGGCAAAGCAGCGGCTGTGGATTCGGATCGAAAGCGGCAGCGTGTTTTGGGAGCTGGAATAAAATATCAAATAATTAAACGAATAAAGACGTTCTGGGGACTGCACCCTGGAGCGTCTTTGTTCTATCTATTTATGAGATTTTCAGATTAGCCACTTATAATGCTTCTATATTAATTACAAAAAAATCCTGTTGGTATGGGGGAGATGATATAATACATATAACTGGGATTTTAAAATGGGGATGTCATTTAAAACCTGTATAAATAATAGAGTTGACTCCAGACGATATGGGCAGCATTTAAAAAGGAGAGGTTTGATATAACTCTAGTGCATGACTTCATACTTATTTCCAATCAAGATTGGGAACAAGAGCCCATTTTTACTGGCGTTTCAAAGTATATGGAAAAACATCCACAAAACGTTGTCCATTTACATGACGACATGTTTGGTTATATGCAAGATTCATTAAAATGGATTAAAACCTACAATCCTGATAAAAATAAGAGCGAGCTTGGATTCAAAGAAGACCCGAAACAATCCGGCTATTACGATAAATGGTCATTTAGCAAAAAAGAGCTTCTTGATACGCTATGTAAGTTGATTGAGTTCGCGAAACAGGTCGAAGCAGAAGAATATAAAATTCTTTACTGTGGTATTTAACGGTTATGAATTTAGGCGTGGAAAATGTGACGTTATACGCGCAGTGGAAGGTTGATCCAGCAACTTCAGTCACTATGAAAAATAACCACTACCGCTGATTTGGATCAGTGGGCGTGGTTATTCGATGTCCGATCCTATTAGTTGAAGGAAATGCTATAGGATACGGAAGGTAAAGGAGTCGTCGATCCTGGAACGCGCTCTACTACTGTAGTCAAAGTGCCAGGGCTGTAGTAGGCCGCACCGCCATTGTAGTTTGTGCTGTTTACGACGTATGTGCCAAGGTCCAGTGTTGTATTATTGTAGGTCCAGTAGTAATGCAGTTGAATCGCATTTGCTGCCGATGCTGTTACCTTAACGCTTGTACCAGACGTTTTAGCATTAGAAAGAAAATAGGCAGAGGTTTGCCCAGCTGTGAGTGTATCGGAATAGGTCATTCCATAGGCTACGACAGTAGCACTGGCCGATGCCGTCATGCTGAACATAAGAGACATTGCCAAAACAAGTACGAATAATGTTGCGCTTCTTTTTTTCATAAATGGTCCGCCCTCTCAAAAATGGATTATTTTAAAGCTAAGCTAGATACAAACTAAAAGCTTTTCGAAACAGGCTGCATCATTCCCTTCTCACTAAATGTTAGCGCTAACATTTCTAGCCATTTCAATATATCTTATTGAAATACAGTTGTAAATGGTAGAGAAGAAGGAGCAAATGACGGGTTTTGTCGAGTGATAGGAATAAAAATATCCAAATTTATGCTATGATAAATTTAGTTTTTCTACATTCATTAGGAACTTGCCCCAAGGAGGAGCGCTATGAATATTACAGAAGATTTTAGAGATGAACGATTCAAAACATATATTTTAGAAAATTATTGTGAAAATCGCGAATGGATTCAGACGAGCGATGTGGAGCAAATCGTATCGTTGCAGCTAGCAAGCCAAAAATATTCAAGTTTGAAAGGCATTGAACATTTTACGTCGCTTGAAGAGCTGGATTGCTCCTACAATAACCTGATGGAGCTAGATATTAGCCGCAATATAAACCTAAAAAAGCTTAACTGCAACAAAAACGAGATTCATGCCCTGAATTTGACGAACAATAGGAAGCTTGAAGCATTGGATTGCGGGTTCAACCGAATTCAGAAGCTGGATGTCAGCCACAACGCCATGCTCGTCAAGCTGGACTGCTATTGGAACATCCTTACGGAATTGCAAGTGGATCACAACGCGAATTTAGAGCAATTCAACTGCGGCTACAATGCCCTTTTTAATTTAAATTTGGATCAAAATAAACAGCTTTCCCGTCTTGATTGCGGAAACAATTATTTAATAGCCTTGAACGTAAAGGAATGTCCGAGCCTGCTTGAAATTCGCTGCAACAACAATCATCTTACGGAATTGGACGTAACGCGCAATTCAGCCCTGCAAAGCTTAAGATGCTTCAATAATCATATTAAAGGCCTGGACATTAGCCATAATGTGTTTTTAGAAGAGCTTTATTGCTCAGAAAATAAAATTCCGAAGCTGGACACGAGCCATAATCCAAAGCTTGCGCGGGTAGATTATTCGAGCAATCTCATTGTCGAGCCTAATCATACGATCAAAGGGGTCGGAACCTTTGTATACGATGTCGCTCTTTCATCCTATTCCACCACGCTTCAATATAGGGAGAAAGAGCTTGCCGCAACTGTGGCTGTCGCCACCAAAGCGGACATGAAACGGCTGTCGCCTATTATAAAAAAAATGTGGGAGCACTTTGACGAGCTATGCGAAAGCGCGCTGGCTCTGATTGCCAGCCTGCATCCTGATGAGGATGTAAATGAGCTCGTTTTGGCTGAGCTGGAGTTTGCCGAAGACCGCACTTTTCGATTAGGCTACGATGCTGGCGACAGTCCAGCGGGGCAACTTTACATTTACGCAGCTTTTAATCATAAGCTTGAAATGGACAGCGAGCTTATCTATGAGGCTTATTAATAACGATTATTCAATACAAAAACCAAATACCATACATCTGCCAAACCAGACGCTCGGGAGCTTGCCCCTAGAGCGTCTTTATTTTGCCTATTCATGAGATTTTCAGATTAGGGATTTATAATGCTTCTATATTAATGGTGTAAAGGAGGTTGTCCATGGTTAAGGGCATTCAAAAAATATTGTATATCATGCTTGCATGCCTTATAGGGCTTTTTATCGCGTCGTCATTTTTTGTGAGGGCGGAATATCATTTTTACGAATACGGCGACACCCCACACTTGGGAAAGCAGCAGCTTGTTTTATTTATTTTAATCATAGGGACAGTCCTCGCGTTAAGCATCTTTCTATATAAACTTTGCTTAAAGCTGAACAAATACAGCTGGAAAATCGTTATCCCGGCCACGCTGCTGTTCTCGTGTGCACTCCAAATCGCGATTATTTTCCTGTTTCCCCGCCTGCCGACGGATGATTCCGAAACGGTGCTTTCTCTGGCGATGAATATGCTGTATCAAAAGGATTATTCCACCTTTAACACGGGCGGATATCTTTATATGTTTCCGTTTAACTTTTCCATCGTTCTATACTTAAAAACGCTGCTGCAGCTATTTCCTGATAATTATTTGGTCATCAAAATCTTCAATATTTTATTTACGCTCGTTACTACAGTAATGATTTATTTGCTCAATAGAGAGCTGAATAGCAAGTCTAAGGAACATGACTATGGCGTTCTAGTGTTTGGAGCAACCTATATTCCTGCGCTGTTTATGAGCAATTTTATTTATAACGATGTGATTGCTACCGCTTTTCTGACCAGTGCTTTATATTTCTCTGTGAGGTTTATCCGAACAAGATCGATTAAGACGATGATCCTCGCTGCGATTTTGCTGGCCATCGGCAACTATTTCAGAAGCATCGGCGTCATTTTTCTGATTGCTGTGCTGCTCAGCATTATTTTCAACATAAGGAAAATTGGAGTGAAAAAGGCCGTGGCCTCGTTAATCCTAATGGCGGCGTTGTTTAATGTTCCGGCCTGGTCGCAGAACGCGGTTCTGCAGGCCACGAATGTTGTAGATGAATCGGTCAATGATAATTCTGCGCCTGTCTACATGTGGCTGAATATGGGCATCAACCTGAATACGTTTGGGTTTTGGGACAGCAGGCAAAGCTACAATATTTATCAAAGAGATGCGGGCTATAATAAGGCGGACAGTGTAGAGCTGTTTAAGGAGTCGATCAGCAATAAGCTATCTGAGGCGAGTGCAGGCGATTTAGCGAAAATGTATTTTAAAAAGCTCATCTGGACGTGGACGGAAGGAACGTATCAGATGGAGAGGTACGGCATGGGTAACGATGGCTCCTCCGATACAGGGGGGAGTAGGGGCTTTAAACTGGAGCGGTACAGCTATACGACGTGGGCTACAGACTTATTCAAGGCCGATTCGAATTATAGAAGTGGGGTGCTCTGGGTGCTGTATGTGATGAGCTTCCTGATGTATTGCGGGATTTTCATTCGCTTGCTTAGTGGCATTAGAGCCAAACGATACGAAGAAACCTCTTTAATTTTGGTCATTTTAGGTTTTATCGCCTTTTATCTGCTATGGGAAATCAAGTCCCGCTATATCTACCCGGTGTATCCATTGCTGATTGTGTTATCCTACATGGGCTTTAAGGATTTTTATGAGTGTGTATGGAAAAAATATTTCCTCCGCTAACGCTTATACGCTAAAAAGAGGTGAGCTAAAGATGCGTAGTAAAAGATATGGCTTTATTTTAATTATTGTGATGCTTAGCTGCTCCTTGGTGCTTGCCTCATGCGAGGCCATTACCGCTCAAGCGATAACCCAGTCGGACGCCAGCTCAAGGGGAAATGGCGGAGCGGATATGAACAGAGGGCCGGGCAGTAGAAGATGAGTATATTGAGGTTAGAGTAGAGACATTATTTGATATAACGTATTATAAAGAAAAAGAGAAGGGGTGAATAATATGAAAACGTTGGACGGTCTCTAGCTTCCCAGAAGGAGGTTAGAGAAATTGAGCAGAAGCTATAAAAAATCACCCGTCAGTAGCGATCATACGACTCCCGAAACGTGTTGGGCAAAACGCCAAGCTGCTAAAGCTGTACGTCGTTATGCAGGTTGTATGAATAATGGTAAATGGTACAGAAAAGTATATTGTTCTTGGAACATAAGCGATTATAAATTTTATCAAACAAGAAAACAAGCAATTAGGGAATGGGAAAAAAATGAACGATACCAATCGAAATTTTCACTCGTAGAAATCATTTACGATTGGGAAAAGTTTTATAGAAGAAAATAAGGGAGATTTGGCCTGGGAAGCGCCAATCATAAAATATCCCTCATAAAAATAAAACCGCGAAAGCTCAGTGCTCCGCGGTTTTATATTTATTTTTTCCCTAAATTCCTTTATTATTCTTTTATTGGATATTGATATAATTCTATTAATAATGGCGGAGTGGAGGCCTATATACCGACCAAGATCAAGAAGAACGAAAGAATGAATACAGAATACATAATATAGGGGATTAAGCCTATAATTTATCATGTTGTATTGTAATCGCTTACATTTTATAATTATCTAGAAAGGAGGCGGCAACCAGAAGCTCATGGATGATAAATATTTTCATACCTCTCAGGCCCCTGAAATGAGTTCTAAGTCTAGTTTACTTAACATAGTAACCTAGATGAAGAATGAATGGAGGGGTTTTTTTATGCAACGGAGACGAAATATCTTACTTTTATTCTGATTACATCAAACCGAATGAATGCGCTCATAGATAGGGGTGAGGTTATGTGGAACGTGCTTTTGGTTGATGATGAACCAGGGGTCATAGAAGGGCTGAAAATGATGATTGATTGGGAAAGCTATGGCTTTCAAGTCTGCGGAGAAGCATTAAACGGTCCGGATGCGTTGAGGCTTATTAAGGAGCTGCGTCCCGAGTTGGTCTTCACGGATATCCGGATGCCGGTGATCAACGGTTTGGAGTTGATTGAGAAGACGAATCGGATGCTTCCCCATCCTCCTAAATTTATTATTTTAAGCGGCTATGATGATTTTCAATATGCGCTCGCGGCAACACGTCAACGGGTAGCGGAGTATTTGCTTAAACCAATTGACGATGAGGAGATCGAGGCATTATTGGTCAAGCTTAACCAACATTTACAGGAGAAGGAAGCAGATGAGAAAAATCGCTTGAAACAGCATTATTTTGCCTTCAATCATATGGTTAACCGTCTCATTCAAGGTGAATATAATACGGATTTAGAGCAGCAAGTCCGTCTTTCGCTACAGCTTCAAGAAAAGTCCGGGGAGTTAAGGTGTATCTTGATTGACACGCTCCCGTTCTCTCTCGATTTGAGGTATCAGGTGGGAGGCGTTTTTTCACAGGACATCGCATGTTCCTTCCAAGACAGCATGGGAAGAACGGGGCTGCTCATTGAATCTTCTTCGAATGCGGACGGAAAGCTTCAGGAAAAGGTCCTTCTGCTTCAAACGAATTTGGTGATTACGCTGGGGCAACCTGTCATTATAGCTATCAGTGATAGAGGGGAAGGGATTCGGGCAATACGAGAGTTATATTTGCAAGCGCTGCAAGTTTGGAAGCAGAAGCGAACCCAAGGCAAAAGCGGAGTGTTTTATTTTCACGAGGTTGAGAAGAGAAACCAGCAGCATGTCGTGTCCAAGCTCAAATTCAGACAGCTGCCGGAGATTGTGGCCGAGGGAAGCTTCGCAGCCATCGAAAGCTGCGTAGAAGAGGCATTCGATTCGATTGCTGCTGGCGATCTGCCGGATATCGAAGTGGCTAGGGCCTATGCAGCCGATCTGGAATTGACGATATGCAGGCTTCTGGCCGAAAAAAATGGAAACCCGGATACGTTTATGATGGGGATGGAAAGAGAGCATGGCAGCCTGGGTAGCAAGGAGGATTATCCCGCTCTGAAGGGCTATGTTCGCTGCCTATGCTTGGAGACTGCTAACGTTCTGCATGCGTTAAACCAGCAAAATGAGAATAACACGATATTTCATATGATCCAGTATGTGGACCGTGAGTATCGAAACAAGCTGCAACTGCATGATTTGGCAAAGCATTTTCATATGAATTCAGCGTACTTAGGGCAATTGTTCAAGAAGCATACGGGGAAATCGTTCAACGTGTATTTGAATGAGAAGCGGATTGAGGAAGCTATGCGGCTGTTAAAGCGAACCCAGATGAAAATATCCGATGTGGCGCAGCAGGTCGGATACCCGAAGGTAGATTATTTTATCAATAAATTTAAAATGCACACTGGGGTTTTGCCTTCGGTATTTAAAACGGATTTCGAAAACAGGAAGCGATAGCGGCAGGGATGGTGTACAAATGAAGGGAAGAAGATTCAGATTCGGTACAATTGTGAACGATATTCCTTTAAATTACAAGTTTCTTCTTATTTTTTTTGTGGGCATTCTTCTGCCGATTATCGTCATTAATCTGCTGTTTATGGACCGGATGGCTGACTTGATCAAGTCGCGCGAGGAGCAGAATGTTGAAATATCGTTGGAGCGGGCGAGAAAGGATATTGACGATTATATAAACGGCGGGGTGGCTGTCAGCCATGCCTTGTACACCGATAAGACGTTGTATGAAATGCTGGACCGTACCTATGAAAATCAAGCCGATTTCTATGAAGCGTTCGATGAACAGCTTCGAAACCGGGTGAATAGCTATATACCGGTCAATAATCAAATTTCACGCATCAGTATTTTTACAAACAATCAATCGGTTGTGTCGGGAGGCAACTACCACAAGATCAATGATAATGTGCTGAAAAGCGAATGGTACAAACAGTGGGAGAAGGCGACCGATCCGGTAATCGTTTCAGCATACCGCGCAGCTGGAGTGAATGATATGGTTTCAACTGTCCCCTATTTCAGCATCATCGAACGTATGAACTACTATGATTCCTACAATAAGTATGACAAGCTGCTTCGAATCGATATCGACCTTAGTAAAATTTACGATGTAATCATGCGGGAAGAAGATTATTTGAATTTGTTTTTGGTCAATGATCATAATCAAATTATTATGTCTGCCCAAAGCGGCTATCAGAGGGGGAATATCAAGGATGCTTACCCCGTATTTAAGCTGCCAGAGTCATACAAGCAAGAAGGTATCCATGAGATAGCAATCGGCAGGGCCAAATATGTGAAGGGATGGCGTTTGATCGGACTTCCACAAGGGACTCAGGTTTCGAATGCCATGCTGGATATGCGGCTGTTTGTAGCGATTTCGGCTGCAGTGGTCAGCTTGATCGCATCCCTATTCATCTATGTCATGCTCAGATCATACAATTACCGGGTGAAGCGGCTGTCCCGGCATATGCAGAAGGTGACGAACGAGAAGTTTGAACTCATTCATATGGATGAGGGCCACGATGAAATCGGTGGCTTGATTCAAAATTTCAACTTGATGACAGCTAGAATCAACTCGCTGTTCAACAACGTGTATAAGCTGGAGATTCAGAAAAAAAGCTTGGAGATGGAGCGGGTACAGGCCGAGTTGAATTTTTTGCAAAGCCAGATGAATCCTCATTTTCTTTTTAATACGTTAAACGCTATTCTTGTTGCATGCACAAAGCACAACTACGCAGACGTGACGGATATTATTAAAAGCTTGTCCAAGCTGCTCCGACGATTACTGAGCTGGAAAGAGGACATCGTTTCGCTTCAGGAAGAAATGATGTTTATTGAGATGTACCTTAAAATCGAAAAATTTCGTTTTAGAGACAAGTTTGAATTCAAATTCGATATCGATAAGGAAGCGCTGCGCTATAAAATTCCAAAGATGAGCATACAGCCGCTTGTTGAAAATGCCTGCAAGCATGGCATACAAGCCTTATACGGACTGGGAACGGTTAAAATCAGCGCTTCAGTTAATCATCATCGGCTCCGGGTCGTGATCACTGATAATGGAATAGGAATTGAGCCTGACAAGCTGAAGGAAATAATGATATCTATCCGCAATGAAAGCTCGCCCGATATGAGTATCGGCATTCGAAATGTGTATCGCAGACTGGAGCTTTATTATAACGAACTGGTGATTTTCAATATTGTGAGTGAGCCGAATGAGGAGACGAAAGTATCTTTTGAAATTCCAATAAAGCTGCTCCAGCAGCTAGACAACTTTGACGAAGGAAAGAGCATAACACATGACCTATAAAGTACTGTTAATTGATGATGAGCCGGGCGCTCTGGAAGGCATGCAGCTGTGGATTGATTGGAATAAACTAGGTTTTGAGGTTTGTGGAACGTGCAGCAACGGGTTAGAAGGCTTACAGCAAATCCAAGAGCAGCTGCCTGATTTGGTTGTGACGGATGTCAATATGCCGATAATGGACGGGCTTGAAATGATCGCCGCCTGGCGGCAGCGCCATTCGAAAAAAGTTAGTTTTATGATTGTGAGCGGGTACAGTGATTTTGAATATGCACAGCGGGCGATGCGGTATGGAATCAATCATTATTTGCTGAAGCCTATCATTCAGGAAGAAGCTGAAATGGAAATTGAAGGTATTCACCGAGAGCTGATGCAGGAGGGTGAAAAGCAAAGCTTTGACCAGATTGCTACATACGAAGAAACGGTTGTTTGGATCAAAGAATTGTTGACGGAGCAGTCGATGTCGAAGGATTCCGTCCTGTCAATGCCGCTCATAACGCTATCTGTCAAAAGGGAAAAATGGAATTTCTATCTCGTTCAAGCGGATGCTTTCATGTTCGCTGAATTGAGAGAGACGGCCGTATCGCTGCTGGCCCCAGAGCCGTTTATGTTTCTGATTGACTTGGAGGAGAACAGCTTTGGCATCGTTTACGGATATACGATCGAAACGGTTGATGAGGACAGAGCTTGCCTTGTCATCGACGAGCTGATGCGTCGGTATGCGGGTCGGCGTTTATTTGTGGCAGCCGGTATGGAAGAGTCGTCCTTACTCAGCATAGGCAGATGCTTGCAAACAGCGAAGCAAGCGATCGCATATCTCTTTTACAAATCGGACTACAATGAAGTTGTTTATTATAGCGATATCCGGGATAAGCCCTTTCATTATCACTATGACATTCATCTCATGGACGGTATGCTGGGGGCGATTGAGCTGCTTCACAAATCAAGCTTTCAGGAAGCTGTGCATTCAGCTGCAAGCAGCTTCCGAGAGACGCTTATTGCTCCCGATATTGTAAAAAAAATCGTCATTCACCTCTTGTATAGAATAATCGAGTATGTACGGGAGACTATCGATACTCCAGCCGAAGCCATGCTCGGAAAATACAGCATTCCGGAAATATCGGGCTCTGTGCTCCATCTCAATGATCTTTTAAGTCGGCTCTTAGTATGCGGCGAAGAGAGCATAGAGCTCCTATTAAAGGAGCAGACGCGAAAATCGCAGGGTATCGTGCAGAAAATCAACGGCTATATACAAGAGCATTTCCGCGAAAATCTTACAATCAAGAAGCTAGGGGAAGTTTTTTATTTGAATCCGGTTTATTTGGGTCAGCTGCTGATGAAGAAGAATGGACTTGGCTTCAATGAATCGGTCCATGACCTTCGGATTGCTGAGGCGGTAAGTCTCCTTGAGCATAATAAGCTGAAAAACTGCGAAATCGCGGAACGTGTCGGTTACAGCAATTACAGTCATTTTCTGAAGGAGTTTGAAAAAAGGCTGGGGATGTCTCCGAATAAGTATAAAAGCAATAAGTTATAAAGTTTTTAGGGTTAAAACTATAATTAAGCAATAGTTGAATAATGAAAGCGCTTTTATAATGTAGAGAGGTTACATGCAGGAATTGGTATTTCATGTAGCTAAAATTAGATGGAGGTGCTTTACATGGGGGGCAAGTCCAAACCGCTGTTTAGGCTCAGTATGGTTATGCTGTTGTCGCTTAGCGTGGTTCTGTCGGGATGCAGCGGAAATAATAATACAAACACCGGCAAAAACAACAACTCTTCAACATCAGCAGCAGGCGGAGATGGAACGGCAAAAGTGGAGCCGTTTGAAATTAGTTTCTATATCGGGGAAGCCGGCCAGCAGCCGACACCTGATAACAAGGTGTATAAGAAGATCAAAGATGAATTGGGAGCAACACTTAATTTTGAATTTCTCGCTGGTGATAGTGAGCAAAAACTCGGCGTAATGATTGCAGGCTCAGATTTTCCAGATGTAATGACCTCCAATACGAAGCTGGTTACTGCAGGGGCCCTTATTCCGCTTGAGGATCTCATCGAACAGCATGCTCCTAATCTTAAGGCGCATTATGCAGATTTCTGGAACATGATGAAGGATCCTACAGACGGACATATTTATACTTTGCCGAACTATGGCGTGTTTAACGGGAAAGTAAACAGTACATGGTACTCAGGACCTGCATTCTGGATACAAAAGGAAGTATTGAAGGAATTCAATTATCCGAAAGTCAAAACGCTTGATGAGTATTTTGATTTGATTGCCAAATATAAAGAGAAATACCCGACGATTGACGGCAGTCCGACCATCGGGTTCGAGATTTTGAACAGCGATTGGAGAAACTGGGGCTTGTTCAACGCTCCGCAGCATTTAATCGGGCACCCGAACGATGGCGGAGTTGTTGTAAAGGATGGAGTAGCGGAAATATTCTCGAATAAAGATTTTTCCAAAAAGTATTACCAAAAGCTTAATGAAATAAATAGCCTTGGACTTCTTGATAAAGAGACTTTCACACAAAACTATGATCAGTACATGGCTAAATTGTCAAGCGGCACGGTTCTGGGGATGTTTGATCAGCACTGGAATTTCCAAGCGGCAGAGGACTCCTTGACTACCCAAGGAAAAGACAATAGAACTTATGTAGGCTTGCCTTTGGTTTACGATGCGAGCATTAAAGATTATTATCGTGACCTTGGTCCGCTTAATTTAAACAATGGCTTCGGTATTACCGTTAATGCCAAGAACCCAGAAAGAATTATTAAATTCCTGGATGCTCTTATGACGGAGGATTGGCAAAAAACGTTCTCATGGGGCTTTGTCGAAGAAGACTACATCGTCAATGAGAATGGTCGATTCATGAAGACGCAAGAGCAGCGTGATAAATTCTCAGATGCAACTTGGAAATTAGCAAATAAAGCGGATACCTTATTTAAGTTTTTGCCTAAGACTGAAGGCAGCTTCAGCGACGGCAACTCTACGGATGGGGCAGCTCAACCTGAGGAATATCAAGCAGGTCTGAAGGACTTCGACAAAGAGGTACTAGCAGCTTACGGCTTTAACAGCTATGTGGACTTCTTCAGCGAACCGCCAGCAAACCAGATTTATTATCCGGCTTGGAGCATCGATTTAGTGGATGGCTCAGATGCCAAAATCGCAAATACGAAGTTGAATGAACTATCTTCCAAATTCCTTCCAAAAGCTATTTTGGCAAAACCGGCCGATTTTGAGCAGGTCTGGAACGATTATACCGCTGAGATTGGTAACACCAATGTTAAGGCTTATGAAGATCGAATCAATACAATCATTCAGCAAAGAATTAAGGATTGGAGCAAATAAGACATTCGTTTGAGAATCAGCAAGAGGTAAGGCATTAATCATGCCTTCCTCTCTTTCTGAAATTAAGGCTTGTGGGGAGAGCGGGAATGAATGGATGAGACTTTATTGGAGAAGAAAGCCGTCCGGAATGCTAAAAAAGGAATAAAACAACGAATGAACTGGAACGTCATTAAAGGTCAGAAACAACTCATTTTTATGTCTGTTCCACTCATGCTTTATATCATTTTGTTTTCTTATGTTCCCATATGGGGTTGGACGATGGCTTTTCAAGACTATAAGCCAGCGCGTGATTTTAGCCAGCAGAAGTGGGTTGGCTTTAAGCATTTCGAATTTTTATTTAGCGATGATCGTTTTTGGCGCGTATTACGCAATACGCTCGGGATGAGTCTGATTAATCTGGTGCTTGGCTTTGCCACCGCGATTATATTGGCATTGCTATTAAACGAAATAAAAAAAGTATTGTGGAAAAGAATGGTCCAGACGATTTCTTATTTGCCTCACTTTTTGTCTTGGGTTATTGTGACCGGGATTGTAGCCACCTCGCTGGCATCCGACGGGATCATTAATGATGTGCTGATGAGGCTGCATTTGATTAATGAGCCGATCCTATGGCTAAGCAAGGGAGAGTATTTCTGGGGAGTCGTTGGTGCATCACATATATGGAAAGAGGTCGGCTGGAGCACGATTATTTATTTGGCCGCTCTGGCTTCAATTGATCCTGCGCTGTATGAAGCAGCTGAAATTGATGGCGCAAATCGCTACAGGAAGATGCTCAATGTGACCCTGCCGGGTATGAAATCGACCATTGTCATTTTGTTGATTATGTCGATCGGACATATCATGGACGCCGGATTTGAAGTGCAGTATTTGCTTGGAAATGGCCTAGTTGTCGACTGGTCAGAAACGATAGATATTTTTGTACTGAAATACGGGATCGCTCAAGGCAATTACTCGCTCGCTACAGCTGGCGGCATTTTCAAAACAGTTGTTAGCATAACGATGCTGCTGCTCGCGAACTGGACAGCTAAACGACTCGGGGAAGAGAGGCTGTTATAGATATGGAAAATCAACCAATCAGTCGAAAAAAAGCTTCAGGCCGATCGCTGAGCAGAGGCTTGGGTACTTCCGGAATGGAACCGATTCTTTTTAACACATTTAATACCATTTTTATGCTGATTCTGGTGGTCGTTACGTTATATCCTTTTCTGAATACGATCGCCGTTTCTTTAAATGTAGGGAATGATACGATTCGCGGCGGTATCTATTTGTGGCCGAGGGAATGGACTTTGCAAAACTACAAGGCGGTTTTTGTTTCGGGGACGATATACAACGCCTTTTGGGTTTCGGTGGCGAGGACGGTTCTTTCTACCGTACTGAACATTTTTCTAACGACGATGCTCGCTTATACGTTAAGCCGGCGGGAATTTGTTTTCCGCAAACCGATTACCCTTGTCTTTATTTTGACCATGTATTTCAGCGCTGGCTTGATCCCAGGATATTTTCTAATCAAGGACTTGCATTTGCTGAACAGCTTCTGGGTTTACATTATTCCTTCGATGCTTAGCGCGTTCAACATGATTGTAATAAGAACTTACATTGGAACGCTTCCTGAAAGTCTTGTAGAGTCCGCACGAATTGACGGGGCGGGAGATTTCAAAATCTTCATGCAAATTATTTTCCCGCTGTGTAAACCAGTCTTGGCTACCATAGCTCTGTTTGTAGCTGTAGGGGCATGGAATTCCTGGTTCGATGCGTTTCTATACACGTCCTCAAGACAAGAGCTAAGCACATTGCAATACGAGCTGATGAAGCTTTTATCCTCGACGATGAATTCCAATAGTAACCCTTCCGTGGCGAATGGAGCAGGGGCGACGAAGGATTCGATTTCAATGGTAACGCCATTATCGATTCGTGCTGCGGTTACAGTGGTCGCAGCGGTGCCGATTCTCCTTGTATATCCGTTCCTCCAGAAGTACTTTGTGGTGGGATTGAACGTAGGCAGTGTAAAGGAATAGTGCAATGAGCCGATAAGCGCCAATAATAAAATATTACTCCTTAAACAAAAACCGCGAAAGCCCAGTGCTCCGCGGTTTTTTGCATTTTATCCCTACATTCTTTTATTATTCTTTTATTGGATCTTAGTATAATCATATTGATACGCTAAGGCGTCGCTATTAAGAGGCTGATTCCTTGGCATTCTTTAATAAGTAGGAGAAAGAAAGCAATCGGGAGGCTAGAATAATGGATAAAAGAGTGTGGAATAGAGCGACCGCTATGCTTATTGTCATCAGTATGATTGCAAGCATGTTCGTTGTGGGGATGCCCCAAGCGGTGTATGCGGCTGAAGATACGGTGAATTTCTCAGGGGGAGACGGCACGCTTGCGAATCCCTATAAAGTATCAAGCGCGGTGGAATTAAGCAACGTCAATATTCCGGGAGCGGGAGCTTATTTTCAGCAGACAGGGGATATTCACTTGACGGGCAATTGGACGCCGCTCGGGGCCTTTCGCGGTATTTACGACGGCAATGGTTTTGGTATTTATAATCTGAATATGGATTCAGCAGATTACTTTGTGGGCTTGTTTTCAGAATTAAGTAGCGGGGCTGTACTGAAAAATATGACACTGGCTGATTTTAATATTACAGCTACAGGAAATAATGCGCACGTCGGAGGTTTGGTCGGCTACACCGCATCGAATGCAACCGTTACGGATAGCAAGGGCAACGGTCTCATTTCTTTCACGGACCCTACCTCGGTAGGGGGGCTGGTTGGTAATAACGCAGGGACGATCAGCAATAGCTCAAGCAACAGCGTAATTACGAGTGGCGCTGATAACTTTTATGCGGGCGGCCTGGTCGGTGTGAATGTTGGAACGATCATGGGCAGCAGCAGTGGCGGCTCTGTAAATACGAATAATGTTCAGGTTTATGCTGGCGGTCTTGCTGGCATGAACGAGGGAACCGTTAGCGATAGCGAAAGCAGCAGTACGGTAACGACGGGAGATGCATCATCAGCGGGCGGTCTGATTGGCTCCAATTCATCAAGCGGAACCATTAATAACAGCTCCGGTTCTGGTAATGCCAGCGGCAAAAATAGCTCGGTTGTCGGGGGGCTAGTCGGCAGAAATGCAGGCAATATTAACGGCAGCTACAGTACAGGCAATACAGACGCTGATGCAGATGGAATGGCCGGTGGTTTGGTTGGGTATAAGTCAGGTGGATCGATTAACAATAGCTACAGCACAGGAAGTGCCAGCGGCGATAATTCTATATTTGTAGGCGGACTCATTGGGATGAATATGGGAGATGTCAGCAACAGCTACAGCGTGGGTATTGCAAGTGGCGGAAGGGATGCCAATGGCGGTCTGATTGGCTATAATCCTAGCGGTAATGTCACAAACAGCTATTATTATCATTTAAGTGCTGCTGCATCGGCCGCAGGCTCAGCTAAAAATGACGCAGAGCTTATGCAGCAGGCGACCTACTCTACTTGGGATTTTAACAATGTATGGAGAGTTGTGGAAGGGTACACGTATCCTTCTCTCCAGTGGCAGTCTTATACGGCTAAAGAGTCTACAGCTTTAGACTATGTGAATTTAACCTGGGATTCGATCAAGGGAACGAACAGCTCAGAAAATGATGTAACGGAGGATCTAATTCTTCCGGCAAATGGCGCCGCAGGCTCAACCATAATATGGAGTGTATCGGTGAGCGGACTCATTAATCCAAGCACAGGCCAAGTGACAAGGGCAACTGATGATGATCATGCCGTTGCTTTGACAGCTACAATCAGCAGATCCGGAGGGCAAACCCGGACAAAGCTATTTAACTTGACGGTTATAGAAGCGCCTAACAACAAGCCTAATCGCAAGGCGGATGTAAATGCGACGGACACTGCCAAAGTAATGCTAAACACGCCTTATACGATTGATCTCTCCACAATCTTTGAAGATGCGGACAGCGACCCGCTAAGCTATAACGTAGCGGTGAACGGCGCAGCAGCAATAGCAGCAAGCACAGCTTACTCCTACACGCCAAATACGGCAGCTCCAGTAACGCTTGTTTTCACGGCTAGTGATGGGGAAGATATTTCGGACGATTCGTATACGATCGAGTTGACGGTGAATCAAGCGCCTGTTCGGCAGGCGGCAGTAGCTGCAACGACAACTGCGACTGTATCGTTAAACACAGCGTACACGCTGGATCTAGCCACTATTTTTGAAGATACAGACGCAGATGCATTAACCTACAAGGTATCCATAGATGGCGCTGCGGCAGCAGCTTCAGAAAATTATACGTATACGCCTGCAGCAGCAGGCCAAGCAACGCTCGTCTTTACCGCTAACGATGGAATGACCGATTCATCGGACACGTATACGGTAGAGCTTGCGGTGAACACGCTGCCTGTCCGCCAGCCGGATAAGGATGCGATAGTTGAAGCGACGGTGACGGTGAACACGCCGTATACGCTGGATCTAGCCACTATTTTTGCAGATGCAGACGGAAATGGCTTGACGTACAAGGTTTCCATAGATGGGGCAGCCGCTGTTACTGCAACGGAAAGTTATACGTACACGCCGACAACAGCAGGCCAAGCAACGCTTGTCTTTACAGCGAACGATGGAACGATAGATTCGGCAGACACCTACACGGTGAAGCTCACGGCTAACACGGTGCCTGTCCGCCAAGCAGATGTGGATGCAACGACAGCCGCCATTGTGACGGTGAATACACCGTATACACTTGATCTAGCCAGCATTTTTGAAGATGCAGATGGCGATGGCTTGACGTACAAGGTATCGGTAGATGGTGCGGCAGCAGTAGCTGCGACCGAGAATTACACGTACACGCCTACAGCGGCGGGCGAATACACGCTTGTTTTTACGGCGAACGACGGAGTGATAGATTCAGTAGACACCTACACGGTGGAGCTTACAGCTAATACGATGCCAGTACGTCAGTCGAACGTAGGAGCGACGTCTAATGCTGTTATAACGCTGAACGAGTCCTATACGCTCGATCTAGCTGCTATTTTCGAAGATGCGGACGGAAATGGCTTGACGTACAAGGTTTCCATAGATGGGGCAGCCGCTGTTGCTGCAACGGAAAGTTATACGTACACGCCGACAACA
Organism: Paenibacillus sp. FSL H8-0537; assembly: GCF_038051995.1. NCBI lineage: Bacteria > Bacillati > Bacillota > Bacilli > Caryophanales > Paenibacillaceae > Paenibacillus > Paenibacillus sp. FSL H8-0537. The sequence continues at coordinate 1,283,435 of NZ_CP150290.1, forward strand.
GCAGGCCAAGCAACGCTTGTCTTTACAGCGAACGATGGAACAATCGATTCGGTGGACACCTATACGGTGGAGCTCACGGCTAACACAGTGCCTGTCCGCCAGGCAGATGTGGGTGCAACGACAGCCGCCATTGTAACGATGAATACACCGTATACACTTGATCTAGCCAGCATTTTTGAAGATGCAGATGGCGATGGCTTGACGTACAAGGTGTCGGTGGATGGTGCGGCAGCAGTAGCTGCGACCGAGAATTACACGTATACACCAACATTGGCAGGGACTGTGACGCTGGTCTTCACAGCCAACGATGGATTTACAGACTCAACGGACACGTACACCGTGACATTGACGGTAAACCAACCAAGCAATGGCAGTGGCGGTAATAGTGGCAATGGAAACAGCGGAGGAAGTGGGAGTGGTGGAAGCAGTACGGTGACACCGCAATACTCTGTAACCGTTACAGGAAGCGGGGGAACGACGCCTCCAACGCTGCCGGTCAAGGTTGATACAACCGCGGGGCGCGCAATCATTTCCATTGGCGAGCTGGCGGGAAAAATATTCACTGGCAGCGAGACAACGGTTATCACGGTACCTAATATCGCTGCTATACAATCCTACACGCTCGAAGTGCCAGCAGAATCACTGTCTGGGGCGCCAGGAAGCAGTGAACTGATTTTCATGACCCGCGCAGGAAGTATAGCCATTCCAGCTAACATGCTGCATGGCATCGCAGGAACGAATGGAAAAATCGCAAGCATTACGATTGGCTTAGGCGATAAGAATGAACTGTCCGCTGAAACGTCTGAAGCAGTAGGCGGTCGCCCGCTGCTTGAGCTTACACTGGGACTGAATGGCGTAACGACGCCGTGGAACAATCCAGCTGCGCCAGTTAAAATCTCTATCCCTTACGTACCAACTGCTGAGGAACTGAAAAATCCAGAGCATATCGTCATTTGGTATATAGATGGCAGCGGCAGCGTCATCTCTGTTCCAAACGGACGTTATGATACGGTGAGCGGAACGGTGACCTTTGAAACGTCGCATTTCAGCTCCTACGCAGTGGCTTACGTGCACAAAACCTTTACAGATTTAGGCAGCGTAGAATGGGCTAGACCCGCTATTGAAGTGCTGGCCTCCAAGGGGATTATCGGCGGCACCTCGGTGAAATTCTTCTCTCCGACAGCGCCAATCACACGTGCCGATTACCTTGCCTTGCTGGTGAAGACTTTAGAACTGACAGCCGAGTTTAAAGAAAACTTCGCTGATGTGGATTCGGATGCCTACTATTATGAAGCACTGGGCATTGCCAAGCAGCTAGGTCTGGCAACAGGAACAGGCAGCAATGAATTCCATCCGAAGGCAAGCATCTCACGGCAGGAAATGATGGTATTGACGGCCCGTGCGCTGGAAAAATTCAAAGGAATTGGCGCTGCACAAAATCTCACCGCACTGGAATCCTATAGTGACAAAGAGGATATCGCCGCTTATGCGGAAGCGAGCCTCATGCTTCTTGTGGAGGAAGGTCTAATCTCCGGTTCTGGAAATAAGCTTAATCCCCGGGCGCTAACAACCCGAGCGGAAGCAGCCGTATTCTTGTATCGGATCTATAGCCAGTACTAATGTGTGGCTTTGGCAATCCGCTTGGTTTATAGCAACTAAAAATTTATTGTAAAGAACAAAAACCGTAAAGCTAAATGCTTTGCGGTTTTTGTTCTTTAAGGAATAGTCTTTATGATGCATTAGCAGCTTTAACGTCAATACTGCATGCGCTGTTTATAGCTTCTTCAAATCAATTTTAAAGCTATCCCCGGCTTTACCGCCGAAAACGATCAGTCCGTCTGCTGGCAGCGTCACCGATTTTTCAAGGCTGGCGATCGAAAAGTTGATGATCATGCCCGCTGCATCATATACGGCAAAGCCCGCGCCTGATGGCACATCAACGGTCAATCGTTTATTTGCCGATTTCTTATCAATTTTATACCATACGGCATGGCCGCTTGGTGGTATCGTGCTAACCGACGATTTCCCGCTGAAAAGAGGCTCGATTGCATCTTCACGGATAAAGGAGGAGCCGTCGATCATCAAATACTCTTTCTTTTTCAACGTGTAGAAATGGAGGTCAAAGGCATCTCTTCCGTCCATCACGGGAATTTCAGCAGCGTTGACTGCTGTATTTTCATCCACAATTTTAGTGCCTGATGCGTATCCATATTCGGTATTCACAGCTATCTTCTTTACAAAATACGGCTGCAATAAATAAAAAATAGAAGTGATTTTTTCATTCAAAGGGTAGTAGCTTTTGCCGTTTCTAGTTTCCCAAGCCTGTTTCGTTGCCTGTGTTAGAGGGTTTGGGTCCAGCTTTTGATAGCTATAACCAACCATGAGCGTTTGACCGATGCCAGGGAATTGCAAATAGGAGCTAAGCTTTAAATAGGTTTTGCCATTGCTTTGCTCATCAAAGCTTACCGTTATGCTGCCTTCTTTGTTTTTAAATTGTCCATTGCCTGTATATACGTATTTTTGTTCACGTATAAATCCTCCCAATAAAGCGGGTAAAGCAAGCTCTCCGTCCTCAATCGCAATATCCATCGTTGATCCCACTGTGCCGTAAAACCCAGAATAAGCAAGCAGATCTGCCGGCATATCGACTTTCACGGAAGGCTCAAAGGTTTTATCTGGCAGGATGTCTGGAATGATGTTCTCTGCTTTTAAATATTCTAACAACACATTGGTTGCAAAAACGCTATTGTAAAGGGAGCTTCCTCCCGAGGAAAGCACGGCGATGGAAATATGGTGCTCAGGCAGCGCAATAAGAGCAGCGTGATACATCATTGTATCTCCGCCTTTAGAAAGGGCTGTTATGCCATATTCATCAAAAGGGGCCAAGCTAACGGCATCCCAGCCTAGCCCATAGTTAGTAGTATTGGACTCTTCCGGAACCCAGATTCCTTTTCGATATTCATGGCTTTGCATGGCTTTGGCCGACTGTGCGGATAAAATATCGGGATGATCGCCGATCAATACTTCAGCAAACTTACTTAACTCTTCCGCCGTTGAGTAAATGCCTCCTGTCCCAATAACATTAGCGTTTTCGACGGGCATAGCTTGATCCATCGTAGGGAAATATGTTTTTGCCAGCCGCGTGCGATCGAAGGAATCGAGTGGTGTTTTCGTAGCGCTTAAATTCAAAGGCTTGGCTATACGCTGCTCAACGAATTCGGTATAGCTTAAACCGCTCACTCGTTCAACCAACTGCTCAAGCAGCTGAAAACTATCGTTGCTATATACCGAATATTCGCCGGGAGCTGATTTTAAACGCTCGGTTTGCAATCTGAGTAATAATTTATCATGACTGCTTGTATCATTGTCACCAAACAGCATGCTGCTCTCATAGTGAGAGCCATATAGTCCTGCTGAATGATTCATGAGCATGCGGGGTGTTATTTGCTTATAGCGCTCATCGGCCATTTTAAAATCCTTGATATATGTCGTGAGCGGCTTGTCGATATCGATTTGCTTAGCATCAGCGAGCATCATCGCTGCCGCCGTAACGTACATTTTGCTAACCGAGCCTATTCCGAGCATCGTGTCCTTCGTAATGGGCGCCTTGGTCGCTTTATCATATACCCCCGCGCTACCCGACAGGGCAACGGCCCCCTCATCCAGAATCGCATATTGCAGCCCGCTGACACCGTAATGGGATACGATCCCCGAAGCGAGCTGCTGCGCCTTTTCCTTAACCGTGTCTTGAGCCGCAACCTTATTTGCCTGAGCAAAGCTCTGAGTTATGGGGATAATGAACAGCGCAGCGGCCATTAATCCAGCAATCATTTTTTTCATTTTATAAATCCTCCTCTTAAGTCCCTTGCCAAATTTTACTTCCTGTTTGTATGTTACAAGGAGGGAGGAGCTTATGGAGCGAATGTCCCTGAAACGAAAAAAACAATCCCTAAACAACAAGATTGTTTAAGGATTGTTCATTCAAAAGGGCAGCATAACCATATTATGAAATCGCTTCGGCTTCGTCTCAATCGTCATATGACCCCCATATTTATCGCATATTCTTGCGATGTTGGTTAAGCCAATGCCATGGTATTCCGGGTTCGGCTTCTGGCTGTGCAGCGAGGCGGCCTCCGTTTCCATATCATTAAGGATATGGATGAACAGCGCGGATTCATTGGCATGGATGTGAATGAGAATGAAGCGATCCTCGGCGATTCGCACCTGTTTTGAAGCTTCGATTGCATTATCCAGCATATTTCCAAGGACAACACAGAGGTCATACCGGTCAATCGTTACTTCTTGGGCATTCAGATTAAGCTTCGTATCGATTCGTATGCCATTCGCCTGGCCAATCGTCAGCGTATTCGTAACAAGTGCATCGATGACGAGATTCCCGGTATTTACCCGCTGATAGGCGTCTTCGACTTTGTTTAACGTTGTCTTAATATGCGCCATCGCTGCCGCCAGCTCATTTCGTTTAATACATTCCTCAATGTACAAAAACTGCTGGTTCGTATCATGAATGATCCTTTTAATCGATTTGAAGCTATGAACGGTTTTTTCGTAATTGGCATCCTGATAGTCCATCTGCTGCTGCAATTGGGCATTCTCATGCATAAATTGAAACTTCTCAATAATCATATCAAAAATATAAATGATCATCACATTGATGAAAAGAAATCCGAGGACCGATATGAAATAATGAATGTTCTTTTCACTATAGCTCGTCAGCACATTAAGCTGGTATAGGCTGATTACAGGGATGCTCATAATGAGTAAATAGTAGCGATAATGCAAGGAGAAGCTTCGGTGCTTGGCGAATAGCCGAATCATTTGAATGACGGCAAACATGATGATGCAGGTGAGTAGAGTAGCTTTCGTGTAAGCGAGCTGATCCTGATCATTGCTGCTATTAAAGCTGCTAAATTCGAAGGAATCCAGCGTATAAAAAATATAAAGCGAGATTGGATTGACGATGGTCATTAACACGCCATAAAGGATTGTGAAAATGATTTTGGCTTTTAACTCGACTTGGTAAGCTTGGGCCAAGCTAAAGATGACAAGCAGCGCTAAAGCCGAGGATACGACAGGCGAGATATAAAAAAATAAATACAGAGAATCCAGCACGATAAACACAATGAAATAAAGGAGGCGATGAGGCTTCCTGGTAGACTTGCCAAAAACCGAGTCGAAGAAAAAAGAGACTTGGACGCACATCACAAGAGCAATGCTTAATACAATAAACAGGTTATCTTGAATCATATTCATTAACCCTCATGATCATAAATTTCGTATAAAAATCCTTCACTTCTTTAATTTTAGAACGTCCGATCGGCAGCTCCATACCGTTGGACATGAGAACAACCCCGCTCGCAAACTTCTTCACATGGAGCAGATTAATAATAATGGATCGATGGATTTGCAAGAAGTTGCTGTCCTTCAAGGCTGAAGCATAATCGGCAAGAATGCCTTTGCTTTCATAAGTACCATGTGTGGTCATAAAATTCAGCTTGCTCTTTACGCTTAAGCTTTTGGCAGCCTCGATGCCAATGATATCATCATATTTTAAAACGACCTCATCATAGGCTGACTTGATGACCAGAAATTTTTTGTGAAGCGCTTGAAAGTATTGGCATAGCTTCATTATTTTTTCCTCAAGGATCGCAGGGGCTACCGGCTTCAATAAATATTGAAAGGTCATGACGTCAAAGCTTTCGACCATATATTCCGGGTAGCTTGTCAGAAAGACAATTTGCTCATCAAGGCGATTGAGCCCTCTTATTTTCCGAGCGGTTTGAATGCCGTTCAGTCCATTCATTTCAATATCCAGAATTAAAATATGGAAGGGCGTTTCTTCCCGCTCATAATGAGACAGGAGCTGCTCTCCCGAGCTGAATAATACGATTTCAAATTCGATATTGGACTTGATCGACAAAGCAATCAGCATGCTTCTGACGAGCTCTCTCTGCTGCTCCTCGTCCTCACAAATCGCTACTCTATACATAAAGGATACCTCCCCAAGCTCCATTTGCGTCATTGTACAACGATATCTAAACATCATACAATTTTTTGGCCTTGGATAAACAGCTTTTGGATGAAAGGCATATTAGAATCCTTCAAATGGCGTGAATAGGTAATATTCGTTAATTTGGGCAGCTTATAATGTGATGTCCGCACATCGTTAAGAAAAAATTAAACCATTCATAAGTATTGAGGTCTTTGTTGTTAAACTGTTTCCTTCATAATGTAGGGAGGGTAAACTGTAGGGAACGAGGCAAGGGTGTTTTTGGAGGAAAGGGGAAACGTAATGGCTGCAACGATATTAATGGTTGATGATGAAAAAGAAATATTGAAGCTGATTGAGATCTATTTGCTGAATGAAGGCTATCAGCTGCTGCAGGCGTCGAACGGATTGGAGGCGCTTGAGCTGCTAAGCAAAAATAGTGTTGATCTCATCATTCTTGATGTGATGATGCCGAAGATGGACGGGCTGGAAGCGTGCATGAAAATTCGAGAGGATCATAACATCCCGATTATTATGTTATCAGCGAAGACGCAGGATATCGATAAAATTGCCGGTCTTAGCATCGGGGCCGACGAATATGTGTCCAAGCCGTTCAGTCCGCTTGTGCTCGTTGCACGTATTAAGTCCCATTTGCGCCGCTATAATCGGTTGAGTGCTCAAAAGTTGGAGCCGAGCAGCGACCAGCAAATTGTAATCGATGATCTGGTCATTAATATTGATGCCCACACCGTTACCGTTGATCGGCAAGAGGTAAAGCTGACGCCGCGTGAATTCGCCGTGCTGGAGCTGTTAGCTATTAATCGGGGAATCGTTCTGAGTACGGAGCGAATTTACGAGGTAGCTTGGAATGAGCCGTTCATGGAATCGAAAAATACGGTCATGGTGCATATTCGGAAAATTCGCGAGAAGATTGAGAAGGACCCCCAGCATCCTAAGTTTATTAAAACGGTATGGGGCATCGGCTACAAAATGGAGGCGCTATGAACAGTGAGCAAATGAAACGCCTTATCTTTACTACACTGGGCAGCTTCGTCATTACGTTAATCGGATTGTTTGTCGCCTATGGGCTCTCGGCTAATTTGCTCATGAATTTTGGGCCCTTCCGCGAAACCGTAAGAGGGCTGCAAAATATAGTAGGGACCTTACCGCTTGTTATATTTGCGGCTTTGCTTTTGTTTAGCCTCTGTTTAATCTTCTTCTACAGTCGGGAGACGAATGCGGCAAAGGCTAGTTATCTTGGAAGCATTGCAGCATTCGGAACGGGAAGCTGGCTGTTTCGAACGATTCGCTGGAAGCTCGTATTCGGGTTTATAATAAGCCTCGTGATCAGCTTTATTTTATTTGTTTTACTATATTTTATGGTCGTATTGCTTGCAGATATAGCACCGATAGGAGAGCTTATACGCGGCATTGTTAGAACGATAGGGCGTTTGCCGCTTATTATCGCTACCTGCTTTTTTCTCTTCTTGGCCGTATTTTTCCTGATCAGCAATCAAACCATTCGGTATTTAAAGGAAATCACATTCGGTGTCCAGCAGATTGCGAATGGGAATCTGAGCTACGAGATTGCGGTGAAATCCTCGGATGAATTGGGGGAAGTGGCTTATAATATCAATCAAATGGGCCACAAGCTGAACATGTTAATGGAAGAGGAGCGCAGGGCGGAGAAGACGAAAAATGATTTAATTACAGGCGTATCTCATGATCTGCGCACACCCTTGACCTCCATTCTCGGCTTTCTGGAGCTGATTGAAAATGATCGATATAAAGATGAGGTGGAGCTTCGTTATTACATTGGCATTGCTTACGAAAAGTCGTTAAGCTTGAAAAAGCTAATTGATGATTTATTCGAATTTACGCGAGTCAATAACGGCATGCCTTTGGAAAAGCTCGAATTAGATTTGAACGGTTTTATCCAGCAGCTGCTAGAGGAGTTCGTTCCGAATTTGGAAGCAGCGGGGATGAAAGGGCGTGTCTTCCCGTACGCTGCTCCGCTCAAAATTAAGGCCGATGGCGACCGGCTGGTCAGAGCGTTTGAAAATCTGGTCATGAATGCGATTCAATACGGACAGGATGGCGGATATGTCGATGTCCGTTTGCGGCAGAAGCACGGTTATGCTGTAGTGGAGGTCGTCAATTATGGCGAGGCGATTCCGGAAAAATATTTGCCTTATTTATTTGAACGCTTCTATCGTGGAGACCAATCCAGATCACAGCAGACTGGCGGGACGGGACTTGGACTTTCGATTGCGAAGAGCATAGTGGAGCTGCATGATGGAACAATTGCGGTGAAAAGCCGGCGAGGCGAGACGGTATTTGAAACGCGATTCCCTTTGTATTAATAAAGAAAACACAATTTCCTAAAGCAAGAGGGATTGTGTTTTTTGTTTTTGCTAAACAAATGTTAAGAAAGGTTAAGAAATGATAAGCAAATGTTTTGATTCTACTAAGCTTACGGTTATAGGCTCATAAGAGAAGCCCACTATGATAGGTTCATACACCTGATAGGGGGATAAATGAGAAGATGAGTAAAATACGAGTGGGCGTATTGTTCGGCGGCTGTTCTACGGAATATGAGGTGTCGTTATCCTCAGCGGCTGCTGTGTTGGAGCATTTGAATCAAGAAAAATATGAGGTCATCATGATCGGTATTACGAGAGACGGACGCTGGTATAGATATAATGGTGACATAAAGGATATTCGTGAGGATCGCTGGAGCGGCCAGACCGCCAAGTGCATCCCGGCCCTTCTTTCACCAAGTAAAGAAACGAAAGGGCTGATGGAGCTTATTCATACGGAATTTCACATCACAGCTTTAGATGTCGTATTCCCGGTTTTGCATGGTAAAAATGGCGAGGATGGCACCGTGCAGGGGCTGCTGGAGCTTGCGGGTTTGCCATTCGTAGGCTGCGGCACATTGTCCTCTGCCATCTGTATGGATAAAGCGGTGGCCAAAAATGTAGTCCAAGCTGCTGGGCTGGAGGTTCCGCCTTCGATTACCATCTTGGCTGGCGATTCCATTGCCGAAGCGGTGGAGGCGACTGCGAAGCTGGGCTTCCCGCTTTATGTGAAGCCCTCCAGATCGGGCTCCTCTATTGGGATAACGAAAGCTTATACGGAGCAAGAGCTGATAAGCGGCATCGAAGATGCCTTTACCCATGATGAGAAAATCGTAATCGAGCAGCATGTGAATGGCTTTGAGGTGGGCTGTGCTATACTTGGCGATGCCCTGCAGCCAATAATCGGCGAAATCGATGAAATTGCACTGACGGGCGAGTTTTTTGACCATGAAGAAAAGTATTCGCTTGGTACAGCGACTATTCATCTGCCTGCCCGCATCCATCAGAATATTGCGGACAATGTGAAGGAAATGGCGCTGCGGATTTACAAAGTGCTGGGCTGCAAAGGGCTCGCAAGAGTTGATTTATTTTATACGAGCGATGGGCGGCTTTTATTTAATGAAGTCAACACACTGCCTGGCTTCACGGCGCACAGCAGGTACCCGAATATGATGAAGCATGTGGGCATTGACTTCCCTGAGTTGCTTGACCGTCTCATTGAGCTGGAGACAGCAAAGGTGGCATTATGATGGAAGTCATAAGCATAAACCGCAAGCCCAGTGAGTGGAAGCATGAAAGGCAGTTGGATAGACAGCATGAAAGCCGTATTCAGGTGAGCAGAGACGACGTGCATAAAGGCAGCTTAATTCTAGTGAATCAGGAAAATCCGGTGAAACAGATTGTGCCCAGCCTCAGATCGTTGCCTGCAGGTATACGTCAGGCCAGCCATGTGGAGGAGCAGCGGATCATGCTGGATAAAATGTGCATTCAGCCATTGTCTGCGCTCTTGGAGGCGTGCCAGGGGGAGGACGATATTGCCGCAGTTAGCGGTTACCGTTCAAGAGAAGCGCAAGCAAAGATATATGCGGCTTCGCTAGAGGAGAGTGGGGCTGCTTTTACAGCAAGATATGTGGCCATTCCGGGTGCAAGCGAGCACCAAACAGGGCTTGCTGTAGACGTAGGGCTGTGCAAGGGCGATATCGATTATATACGTCCATCGTTCCCTGATGATGGCGCCAGCCGCAGATTCAAAGCGCTTGCGGCAGAGTACGGTTTTATCCAAAGATATCAGGAAAGCAAGGAAGGGATTACGGGCATCGCTTGCGAGCCGTGGCATTATCGTTACGTGGGCTATCCGCATTCCATGCTTATGAAGCAGCTAGATTTGTGCTTGGAGGAGTACACGGCGTATATTCAGAGCTTCTCCTATCACAATGAGCATCTTTATGTGGAGGCGCCATCGGCCTTCGCCCAAATCTATTATGTGGAAGCGGAGGAGAAGGTAACAACGCTGCCTATTATAAGTGGAGATAGCTATCAACTATCCGGCAATAATCAGGACGGTTTTGTAGTGACGGTATTTCATCGGAAAGGCGATGGGAGCTGTGAGTAAATTTGGCTATGGCGGTGTGGACTATTTTAAGCTAGCTGCCGCGACTCGGAAACCCGCCATGCATCGAGCATGGGCAGAAATAAATCTGGACCATTTAGAGCATAATCTCAAGCAATTTAAAAAGATTACACGAGCAGGCACCCAAATAATGGCGGTCGTCAAAGCAGATGCATACGGTCATGGGAGCGTCCCGATCTCAAGGAGGCTTAATGAGGCGGGCGTTCGTTCCTTCGCCGTTGCAGAGATTGATGAGGGCATAGCCTTGCGTAAAAAAGGGATCAAAGGCGATATCCTTATTCTAGGCTATACACCGTTACATCGACTTCAGGAGCTGTGCCGCTACCAGCTTGCACAGACCGTTATTAATGCAGATGATGCGGAGCGGCTTCAAGCGTTTGGTAAAAAGATCAAGGTGCATATTAAAATCAATACGGGCATGAATCGACTAGGTGAACATTACAATGACATGGAGCGTATACGTTCGATGTATAAGCATAAAAATTTGCAGGTTATGGGCACATTCAGCCATCTCACGTCTGCGGAAAGCCATCGTAAGGAGGATGTGGATTTTACGAGGCTTCAGCTAGAGCGATTCGACAGCGTGGTCGATCAGCTTACCGCCGAAGGCATCGAGCCCGGGATAACCCATATCCAGAGCAGCTATGGTATTTTAAATTATCCGGAACAGCGTTATGGAATCGTAAGGCCGGGCATCGCCCTATATGGCATATTGAGCCAGGATAACGACCATGTGCATGCTAACGTCGAGCTGCGTCCGGTGTTAGCACTGAAAGCGACCGTCACGTTGGTAAAGGGCATTCATGCAGGCGAGCCCGTCGGGTACAATGGCTGCTACACGCCTTCACGAGATAGCAAAATTGCAACGGTATCGATTGGCTATGCAGACGGCATTCCACGCGAGCTGTCCCAAAATGGAGGCTGCGTACTCATACACGGCCAGCGGGCTTTAATAGTAGGGAAGATCTGTATGGATCAGCTGATGGTTGATGTTACGGCAATTGCTGAGGTTCGTCAAGGAGATACGGCGACCCTGATCGGACAAGATGGCAATGAGAGCATTACAGCCGGAGAAATCGCCCAGCGAGTAGGAACGATTACGAATGAAGTAGTTAGCGCACTCGGCAGCAGAGTTGAAAATGTATATCTTACTCATGCAGCAGAAGCGGTAAGGGCTAGAGCATGCGCGCAAATACAGGGAAAAACAAAGCTGCTTTATTAGACGTTGAAGGACTGTTCACAAGGAGCAGTCTATTTTTTGTTTTTCCAAAATAGGGAACGATATAATCATTATAAAACTCGGGGAAAGACCGTGACTATAGAGGCTCCAATGCTATAATGATAGAAGATATTTACAATCTTCTAGGGCGTGTCTGAGAACTCTGAGGACAGCAAATTTTGCCGAATTTTTGTTCCATGCAAGGCGCGCTTGTGAAGGCGTACCGGGGGTACGTCAAGCAAACGGAACGAAGCAGGGGGCGAAAAGGCGGTGAAAGGTGCCACTGAACGGGTTTTCAGACACGTCCTAATTAGGCGTGCTTTTTATTTCAGCTATTGAAAGAGAGGTTCAGTAATGATTAGAGCAACGGATAACAATGAATATTATGAGCTGACCAGTCCGACAAGCCTTCCTAAGGCATCGGGATTTCTCTGGAATGAAAAAATGATGATTCATATGAATTGCCGCGGTTACGCTGTCGCCCAATTTATGCAGCCCGAGCCGGCGAAATATTCGTATGCCCCGAATTTGGAAGCGAAAACGTTTATGCAGCCGGAGCAGCCGTATTATGCTCATCACCCTGGACGTTTTGTTTATATTAAAGATGAAGAGAGCGGAGAGATTTTCTCTGCTCCCTATGAGCCGGTACGGAAATTAGCGGATAGCTATACGTTTGCAGTGGGCAAGCACGATATTCGCTGGACCATTGAAAGCGATGAGCTTTCCATTGAGATGAGCCTGCGCCTGCCTAAAGCCGATGCCTTGGAGCTATGGCGCATGAAGGTCACCAATCGGTCGCAAAAGCAACGCAAAATCAGCATCTACCCTTATTTTACGGTAGGCTATATGTCGTGGATGAATCAATCCGGTGCTTACGTAGAGAACCTGCAAGGCATTGTCTGCTCAGCGGTCACGCCGTACCAGAAGTATCAGGATTATAGTAAAATAAAAACCTACAGAGACAAGACGTTTTTGCTTGCTGATCACAAGCCTGCTGCTTGGGAAGTGAATCATGAAAGCTTTGAAGGCGAAGGCGGACTGCACTCGCCATCCGCGCTTCAAGGGGAAACCCTTTCGGGCGGAGATGCGCGTTATGAAACGCCAGTGTGCGCGCTTCAATACAGATTGGAGCTGGAAGCAGGGGCTGAGCAGGATTACCGCTTTATTTTTGGTCCGGCTTTTGATGAAGCGGAGATTGAAAAATTCCGCCAGCATTATTTTGTAAAGCGCAATGCCGCAGGGCAGGATGGATTCACCGCCGCTGAACAGGAGTATGCAGCCTATGTCGCCGAAGGACAAGGCAATATTCAAATTCAGACACCGGATGCCGGATTGGACAACTTCGTCAATCACTGGCTGCCGCGTCAAATGTATTATCACGGCAAAACGAACCGTCTGACGACAGATCCACAGACACGCAATTATTTGCAGGATAATATGGGCATGAGCTATATTCAGCCGCAAATTGCCAGAGACGCCTTCTTGACGGCGCTGTCGCAGCAGCATGCAAGCGGAGCGATGCCGGACGGCATTATTTTGCACCCGGATGCTGAGCTTAAATATATTAACCAGGTGCCTCATACGGACCACTGCGTCTGGCTGCCCGTATGTATGAGCACTTATCTGGATGAAACGAATGATTACAGCATTTTGGAGGAGCAGGTTGCTTTCTCAGACGATGCAAGGGCGGCATCGGTGCTGGAGCATATGAACCGCGCTATGAAGTGGCTCATGCATGACCGGGATGAGCGCGGCCTCAACTACATCAATCAAGGAGATTGGTGTGACCCGATGAACATGGTCGGCTATAAAGGCAAAGGCGTGTCGGGGTGGCTTACGATTGCGACCGCTTATGCGTTCAAAGTATGGGCCGACATTTGTGAGCAGGGCGGACATGCCGCCATTGCCGCAGAGTTCAGGCAAGCAGCTGATACGACCAACGCTGTAGCAAATGAGTATTTGTGGGATGGCGATTGGTACGCCCGCGGCATTACAGATGACAATGTCGTGTTTGGGATCAGCGAAGATCAGGAAGGCCGGATTTTTATTAATCCTCAAGGCTGGGCCTTGATGAGCGGAGCTGCTGATGCGGATAAGCAGGAGCGATTGATTCGGTCGGTTCAGGAACAGCTGGAGACGCCTTACGGCGTGGAGAAGCTGGCACCGTCCTTTACCGCGATGCGGGAAGATGTAGGCCGGGTTACGCAGAAGCATCCGGGCAGTGCCGAGAACGGCGCGGTGTATAACCATGCCGCTGCTTTTTACATCTACGCTTTGTATTTGGTGGGGGAGAAAGAGAATGCTTACCGACTGCTGCGAAAAATGATTCCTGGACCCGATTCCGAGGACATCCTCAGACGGGGCCAGCTGCCTGTCTTCATTCCGAATTATTATCGCGGTGCGTATAAACAGTTTCCGCGGACGGCAGGGCGCTCCAGCCATCTGTTCAATACCGGGACGGTTCCGTGGGTATATCGCTGCTTGATTGACGGGCTGTTCGGCTTGCAAGGCCACGCGCAAGGGCTTCAGGTGCGCCCGCAATTGCCTGCCGACTGGAACGAAGCTAGTGTGACGAGGTTATTCCGCGGAGCAAAGCTGCAGGTAAGCATGAAGCGTGATGCATCCGTTAATGGCGTAGAGGTATATGTAAATGGTGACTTAATTGAAGGCGACGTCATTAAGGATGTGCAAGCCGGAGCGAAATACGAAGTGCTGGTGAAGCTGCCGCTATAGAAATGAATAGTTTATCTTCGATTTGGGCGTATATGCAAAAGTGTCAAAGGACAGCTTCATTTTCTTCGTCTTGGTGGACACAGCAGCAGCTATTTCAACAGGATCTGGGATTTAGCACGGGTTGCGGACTCAGAGGCCGCTAATGCGCCGGAAAAGGTCATTTTGTATGGATGATGAGGGTGTTAGCGGATTTTCTGTCCGCTTAAGGGCTGAAATTGGATGAAAATCCAGAATAGCGGAACCTCAGTCCTCACAAAATGATAGGTGCATTACGAATAGCGTGATCGCAGCAGCAATCGCAGGCTGGGACACCCAGCCTTGGATCGTCAGATATGATTGGCCATGAATAAGCGCTAAGTAAGGGGCAAAGGGATGCCATTTATAATAAGTGCACAAGAAGATAATAATACGTCTTCAAGCAGCAGCGACGATTGATTAGGTCTTGTCTGAATCAACCATAATATCTGGCATCTTCAACAGCCAATCGGCGTAGTTGAAGATGCTTTTTTGCTTTCATTATCGGGCTTTCGCCATGAAGAGCTATCATTTCTAATGGCTAGCTCTGGCAAATCATGCGTTTCATTGTTATACTGAGTCTGCATCTGTCTATTCCATTGGTTGCACAGCAGGTCTGTCAGCTAATACAGGCGTAGGAGATGCTTTTTCATTTTTTGAAAATATAGGAAAGCATATGATTTCGCCATCCTTTCTCTATATTTCTCGGAATGAAACGCGCCGCGCCGCCAGAGGACGGCGAGAGTCGTTTCACCTTGGCTGATTTTAGGCAGCAAGCAACGGTCTCGATTTTGAGCCAACCATAAAGGAGTGATTTTTTGAGCAAGGCGAAGGGCAAGGGTGGAACAGGCAGGGGAACGGACAAGAAGGGCTGGAATCGGTGGCAGGCTAGTGCCAATAAAGCCAAAAACGCGCCTAAGCCTTATAAAAGCAAAGGGACTAAAAACCAGGATGGAGCCGCTGCTTCAGGTACTCAAAAAGGCGAGAAACCCAGCGTTTAGTCCAAAAATAAAAAACTTAAACGTTCCATATATTAACGCATAGCATGAATAATGATATTATAGAAGTAACTGAAATCTTGGGCAGCATGAAGCAGCGCTTTCCAGAAGGTTTTTTTTGAAAATATAAGCCTTTATAAGCTTCACCCTTATAAATGGACTTATATTCCACCTGCGAAACGGAAGCCTTGCCGCAAAGGATGGCTTCAGCCGTTTACGCTTGAATGTTTAAAAGGTTTTTAAAAAGATCAGACTCCATGTATAAGGAATTTGCATGGGCCTGGAGTCGATCGCACAAATTGAAGGAGTGGTAATCTGAGAAAGCAAAAACCAATGTCATTTGACGACCTGTTGAAGGAATTGCAGGGACAGAAAACAAACCAGGAAGATCCGAACGAGGTATCATTACAGGAGCTGTTTAATGATGCATTTATGAGCAAGCATTCCAGCAGCAGCAGCTTTGGGCAGTTTTTGGAGAAAGGCAACTTTCAAGCAGAGACGCATGAGGAGATCGACAACATTCCTGACGAGCTTTTTGATCGCCATGTTGCACGTGAGACCGAGTTTGCGGATTGGAAATCCATGCTCGATACAGCCACGAAAACTTATAAAGGCAAGGCATAAGCATCAACATGAAATAGGCTGCTAATGGATAGATGAGATGAACCCACACGCCATGCTTGGTGAGTTCGTCTCATTAACTTGGCCTATGCTATGGTGCAACAAAGCGGGCAAGGCGAAAGCCAAGATCGTCGATACAAAAAGGACGGATGACCGCGACGTCTGCACGTAGCCCCACACCCTCACCCCCGGGCCTTTTCAGCCCAACTGCCACCTCGAGAAATACGGTACGGTTCCTGCCAAGCAATTTGATCAAGCTCCCCATCCTCACTTATCGAATAACATTCCTTTAGACCTTCTTTCTGTATCCTTACGGCTTCGCGGAAAAGCTGGCCGCAGCGGCGCTGCCGAAGTCATGGATTGAGCCGCTGAATGATACGCTGTATGCGGAGCTGAGCGGCTTTCATCCGATTGCGATCTCCGAGGTTGCGCGGCGGAGCTATGAGGTTTTTCGGAAAATTGAGGCGGAATTGAATTATTCCTAATCTAGCGAAAAGGGCATTGGAGGGCGCTGTCCCTCCGGTGTCTTTTTTTTATGGAAAGGGCCGTATCTTAAAAATCAGATTGACAGTGAAATATTGGAAATGGTAGAATGCTTATTAATCCTATTCGATAAGTTTGTTTTAAGAGTATAAACACTAACGCTGCATCAATCTTGCCAATTGACAGCGCCATATAGGAGTGGGATAATAGCTTCGACTCTACCAATATTGGGTGTTTTATACAATGTGAATAAGGGAGATATGTTTCAATGAAAATTCATCTGCCGCTAGCTGATTCACCTATTTATGGCTATTTGCACCACGCGTATTTGTTCGGTATTATAGGACATTCCGAAAGCTTCCAACCGTGGATGCACAGCTATTACACCCAATTATTTTGCGCAAAAGATTTTGTAGAGCTAGCCTGCCCAGTGAATTTTTACCAATTGGATAATTGCCCGCTGCGGGAGACCCAAGCGATATCCCGTTCACTCGTCATTTCCTTAACGGACATCCACCGTTTTATTCACACGAGTCTTGAACAAGGCTATCATGTTCTCTCTTTCATCAATGAGTATTATATGCCCTACAGTGATTTTTTTGGCGTGAGGAATTTTACGCATGATCTGTTAATCAGCGGTTACGATAGCGAGCAGCAGAGCTATTTGGTGACTAATTTCGTAGACGGCAAATATCAGACGTTCTCCGTTTCCTATAACGATTATGAAAACGCATTCAATAATGCAGCCTATTATGACGAATACGGCAATTACGAAGAATATAAGACACGAATTTGCCTATACCGTGCCACCGATCACAAGTATGTGTTCTCGGCAGACTCCGTTCTCTATTTTCTTGAAGATTATCTCAGCGCTACGAATCGTCTGAAAACCATGTTCCACTCCGAAAGCAATCTGGCGTTCGGCATGGATGTGTACCGATACATTGCGGAGGAGCAAATGAAGGTAACCGAAGGAACCCGAGCGCCCGATGGCCGGCCGCTGCATATTTTGTGGGAGCATAAGAAGTGCATGCGTGCCAAAATCGAATATATGCTTGCTCAAGGCTACATCAAGGACGAAACGCTGTTAGCTGGCTATGAGCCAATCGAGAGGGACGTTAATCTTCAACGGGTAGCCTTTATGAAATATAGTCAGACCAGCAACCCTGACATTATTCATTCCATTAACAATAATCTGAACCGGATTAAAGAGCAGGAACAAGAGGTTCTGAACCGCCTGCATGATGAAATGCTAGCTTGCAAGAGCTATTTTCCAAAAGCAGATTGGGTGCGAGTTTAGAATGGATGAGGAACGGAATTAAAATGGACTAAAAATATTTTCTACATAAGGAGACTTAACGATGGCTAATGTTCAAACGTTTAAGGCAACGGCGCATTTACAGGATGGGGTTAGAGTCAAAGCGACAGCTAGACAGTTCGAATTGACGATAGATGAGCCGAAGAGTCTCGGAGGAACGGATACGGGGATGAATCCTGTAGAAGCGCTGCTTGCCTCATTAGGCGCATGCCAGTCTATTGTTGCCCGGGTTTATGCTCCCAAGTTTGATGTAAAGCTTGACGATTTCCAAGTTGAGGTTGAAGGCGAGCTTGATCTCGATGGTTTTTTCAATAAAAGCGAGGTTCGCCCTGGCTATTCCGACATCCGCTATACGTTCAAGATCAAAACAGATTCGCCCAAGGAGAAGGTAGAAGCCTTCGTTCGATTTTTGGAGAGCAAATGCCCAGTAGGGGATACGATTGCTAACCCGGTGCATATGAAATTAGAACAGATTATTATTGAAAATACCAAGTCGGCTGCGTTGTAAGCTGCTTACGCTTTTTTTGTGCAAAGCATAAAGCCCGTGGTCTCTTATGAGATCGCGGGCTTTATCCGGGTTGTGTGCAAGACGGAGCCAGCTCGCTGCTACTTGCCTAGCGCCTAATCTAGACCAATCTCATCTAATGATTCGAGGTTTGAGAAACGCTGCATGCGATAGCGGCTGGAAACCCTGTTGCTGTGGCTGCTGTGAGTACGTTTGCTGTGCGTGCTGTTGTTGCGAGTACTGTGGCTGAAAGCACGCAGCTCTGAAGGCACTCTCCTTTTTTTGAAGGACACAGATTCCGCTATTCTGGCTTTTTCCCGGATTTCAGGTCGCACGCGGACAGGAAATCCGCTATTGTCCTCCTCAACCCGTCAAAATAGCTAATATCAGCTCATTAGCGTCTCCTGAGTCCGCAGCCTGTGCCATAACCGTGATTCTGCTGTAATAGCGGCTGCTGTGTCCACCAAGTCTATGTTTGTATAGGGAGTACACTCCTGAAACGAAGAGCATGAATTTAGCTCACATACATATGGACCTATGTCCTAGTTTAAGGGCTAATTGCTGATGAAAAAAATGACTTTATAGTATAATCAATGATATACGCATATCCATTGAAACATTAAATGAAGCCATTCAATACCTTCCTTTTAAATGGGAAAGGTTGTGAGTTCAGTCGCTTTTTTCGTTCAATCATACAGGCTGGGGTGCTATTATGTTTGGTGTTATTGTATTTTCCTTAATTATGTCTAACTTATTGAACTAATTTTTGAACTAATTAACTGAAAGGGGCTATTTATGGACAGCAACCAAACGACTTTTGAAACGATCGACGAATATATCGCGGGACACCCGCAAGAAATCCAAGCGCTGCTGCAGGAGATGAGGAAGGTCATCAAAGAGGCGGCACCGGAAGCGACGGAGAAGATCAGCTACCAAATGCCGACGTTTGCGCTGCATGGCAATTTGGTGCATTTTGCGGCGTACAAAAACCATATCGGGTTTTATCCTGCTCCGAGAGGCATTGAAGCTTTCAAAGAGGAATTGTCCGTGTATAAAGGGGCAAAGGGCTCTGTTCAGTTTCCTTTGGACAAGCCACTTCCTTATGAACTAATCGGCAGAATCGTTGCATTTAGAGTGGCTGAGAACATCAAAAAAGCACAAGAGAAGCGGAGCAAGAAAAAATAAAAGGCGCAGCGCCGATAAGTAGGGAGCAAATAACGAGATGGAACTTTCACAGCAGCTATCGGACATTCATGCTATTGAACAATCGCTAAAGCTTACTTTTCCAGCAGCGTATAAGGCTTTTCTGACAACGGATGAGAAGCAATCCGCTAATCCTAATACAGAATATGACCTCGTCGATTTTAACGGCTACACCGCTTGGGGTATTCGGTTTATTAAGCTGGATGCCTCCTATCCTGAAAATCTCGAAGCGATCGCCGAGGTTGTTCTTCAGCCGCGCAAATTAATTCCATTCGCTTGGAGCATCAGCAGCGGAGACTGGCTTGTTTTTGATTATCGCGAGTCCGATGAGAATCCTGGCCTTTTATATATCGATCATGAAATGGCTCTCTGTTTAGAGGATGCGGAGTCTGAGGCGCAAAGCGAGAACATAACGGTCGAAGAAATGATGGAAGGTAATCTATCCGTTTTGTGTGAAAATTTCGAGATGTTTCATGCAGCGTTGAAGCTCGCGACAGACGACACAGTCGCGACAGACGAGGTAGACGATGATGAAGACGATTATGAAGACGATGTACGCATCACTGAAAAATAAACTGGAGCAGCCCTCTGCGATAAAATGGTTTGCAGGCGAGGTCCTGCGCGAGGACTGCCACGGTGGAGATGTCGAAGTCTATGCGCAATCGTTCGACCCGTTTTTTGAGAAGCTAATCGATGAGCGCTCCTAACCTATTTGTAACAGCAGCTATTAGTTTTTTAAAATATAAGCGGAGTATAAGTTTCCCCCTTATACTGCGCTTATATTTCACCGCGAAACGTTAGCTTTACCGCCAGAGGACGGCTATCGGCCGTTTACGCTTGTTCAGCGAAGGATTGTCCTTTGGCGGCGAGAGCTTCCTGGATGATCCTTATTGCTTTAGGTCCTACCCCGTGAAGCTTGAGCACCTCCGCCTCGGTAAGTTTAGTGAATTGCTCCAGCTGCAAGTATCCTGCTGCGGTGAATGCGCGTGTTGCAGGTTTACCGACATTGGGCAAATCGCTTGCTTTCTCTTGATCAGGCAACAGATTGGATGATTCCACGTAGATCACTCCTTATAAAATGTAGGTTTTCCTTGATACCTATCATTCGGGAAAGCCTTTATGATTTCCTCCCTTCCGATGAGCCATTCGTACGATTTCACAATCAAGCATTGTATATGAGAATCATTATCACTTATAATAGAAGGACAAGAACAATCGATGTGGATCGACATGGGTGCATACTAGCAGCATGAGGAAAGGAAGGATAGGGCACGGTGAATCAGAGTGAGCATATATTGCTGTGGAACCAGGCCTCCATTCGCGTGATGGACGTGCGGCATACGATGATGGAGCGAGGAGAGGAGCTGCGATCTTATCGTCTGCCGGCGAGCGCTTTTCTGTACACGACTCGTGGAAATGCTGAAGTGCGGCTGGATGGCAAGACGGTGCTGGTGGAGCGTTTTCATGTGCTGCATGGCGGGAAAGGCATGTGTCTGGACATTGTGCCAGATGATTTGTTGGAATATTACTTGATTTTGTACAAAGCGGTTCTGCCGCTGCCGAGCCGTCAGGAGCTGGTTCAGCTGATGGAGCAGCATAATCCGTTTCAGCTGCAATACAGCTTTGTTTCCCGCCAGCCCATTGCTTTGCTTGATAAAATACAACGCATGGAGCGGGAATGGCAGCATCCGAACGTGCTGGATCAACTATATATTAAGACGCTGTTTTACCAATTTATCCATGAATTATTTCAGCAGCTTTCCAATCAAGACATCCATGTGCAAAAAGCGGACTACGTCTCGCAAGCCATTCGCTACATGCAGGAGCATTACGCAAAGCGTATTGCGCTCGGCGAGCTTGCGGAGCTGCTGGATTGCAGCGTCAGCTACTTGTCCCGCAAGTTCAAGCAGGCGATTGGACAAAGTCCGATCGACTATTTGATTGCGCTGCGCATCGGCAAGGCGAAGGAGCTGCTGCTTGGAACGGAGGCGACGCTGCAGGAAGTAGCCGAAAGCGTAGGCTTTCCGGACGACAGCTATTTTAATCGCATTTTCAAAAAGCATACCGGCATGTCGCTGGGGCAATACAAAGCGAAGGTTCAAAATAATCCTGTACCCGGTTCAAGATATGCCCTTGTCCCGCGGAGGCTCAAACGGTATAGTGAGTATGGTTATGAAAATCATTCTCACTACAAGGAAGAGGGGCCTTTATTTATGTACAGAGAATCAAAAATATCCATGATGGCGGCGGTGCTTATTTGCTTTACACTGCTGCTTAGCGCTTGCGGAGCAGGCACATCCAGCACGAACGCGACGACAAATACGAGCTCGGCTTCGCCAAGCAGCAATGCGGCAGCTTCTACGCCAGCCGCTACCGATACGGCTACAGCAGATGCTTCCCGCGTCATCAAGCATGCGATGGGCGAAGTGACCTTGACGGGAACGC
The DNA here is from genome assembly GCF_038051995.1 of Paenibacillus sp. FSL H8-0537. NCBI lineage: Bacteria > Bacillati > Bacillota > Bacilli > Caryophanales > Paenibacillaceae > Paenibacillus > Paenibacillus sp. FSL H8-0537. The sequence goes on from NZ_CP150290.1 coordinate 1,305,473, forward strand.
CGGAGCGCGTCGTTATTTTGACGAATGAAGGAACAGAGGCGCTGCTTGCGGTAGGCATCAAGCCGGTTGGCGCGGTTCAATCGTGGGTTGGCGATCCGTGGTACGAGCATATTAAAGATGAAATGGAGGATGTGACGGTTGTAGGCGATGAATTGCAGCCGAACATCGAGCTGATTGCCAGCCTGAAGCCGGATTTAATTATCGGGAACAAGGTAAGACAAGAGAAAATTTATGAGCAGCTGAACCAGATTGCACCTACTGTATTTGCCGAGGATCTGGCTGGCGATTGGAAAATTAATTTCAAGCTGTATATTCAAGCGGTGAATAAACAGGATGAAGGCGACAAAGCGATGGAGGAATTTGATAAGCGCGTCGCTGAGGTGAAAGCGAAGGTTGGCGATAAAGCGGCAACGAAAGTGTCCGTAGCCCGCTTCTCCGCTTCCCAAGTGCGCATTTATCAGAAGCAAACATTCTCTGGTGTGCTTCTTGAACAGCTTGGCTTTGCTCGTCCAGAATCACAGGATGTGGATTCCTTTATTGAAGTGATGTCCAAAGAAAGCATTCCGAAGATGGACGGGGACGTATTGTTCTACTTCGTAACAGAAGCGGCAGGAAAGACGGATGCGGCTAAAGTAGTGGAAGAGTGGATGAATGATCCGCTGTTCAAAAACCTTGACGTAGCGAAAAATAATAAAGTCGTTCAAGTAGATGAGGCGATCTGGAATACAGCCGGAGGCTACAAGGCGGCCAATCTGCTGCTGGATGAAATTGTGAAATATTTCGACATTCAATAAAGAGACTGAAACAAATGAGCAGGCTGACGTCATTTTTATTGGCGTCGGCTTCTTTTATTGAGGAAAGACAGGAGGAAAAGCGATGTCTAGGTGGATGGAGAGACCAGGCAGCAAGCTTGCTGTACTCGCAGCAGGAGTCGTTATATTGCTTATTTGCATGCTAGCGAGCGTACTATTTGGGCTCCAGCAATTTGGCTTAAAAGATTTGTGGCTCGCCTACAGCCAGTTCGATGGCTCGAACGAGCATCTAATTTTGACTCATACCCGCGTGCCTCGTACGCTTATTGCGGCGGTGGTAGGAGCGAGCCTTGCGGTGGCCGGCGCTATTATGCAGGTGCTGACACGCAATCCGCTTGCGTCGCCGTCGATTTTCGGCATTAATTCTGGTGCGGTTCTGTTTATTGTTGTTGGGCTTGCCTTGTTCGGCTCGTCGCTGACGATGAACCATATGATTGGGCTTGCTTTTATCGGAGCGGCGGTCACAGCTATGTTCGTCTATGCGCTTGGCATGCAGGGAAGAGGAGGCTTTGAGCCGATTCGGCTCACCTTGGCGGGAGCTTGTGTAGCGGCATTTGCGAGCTCGGTTACCTCGGGCCTTATTTTAATCAATAAGCAGTCGCTTGAATCGGCGTTGTTCTGGATGGTCGGCTCGGTGTCAGGAAGGGAGCTGAACCATCTTGTGATGGTGCTGCCGTACATAATCGCTGGGCTGCTGCTCGCGTTCCTGCTCTCGGGCTCCTTGAATGTGATGGCACTCGGGGACGATAATGCGAAGGGGCTCGGGCAGCGTCTGCTGCTGATCCGCCTTCTGTGCACAGCAGCTGTCGTGCTGCTTGCCGGCAGTGCCGTTTCTGCTGCGGGGCCGATTGCTTTCATCGGTCTGGTGATTCCTCATTTATGCCGGGCGCTGGTTGGAAATGATCACCGCTGGCTGCTTCCCTACTGTGCAGTGGCAGGGGCATTGCTGCTGGTGGCGGCCGATCTGCTGTCCCGATTCGTGCTCCTGCCGAAGGAGGTTCCAGTAGGCGTTGCAACGGCGCTTATTGGCGTGCCGTTCCTGATTCATGTGGCGAGGAGGAAGAAATATGCCTAAGCAGCGCACAGGAAAAAATATTTCGCTTCTGCTTGCGTTAAGCCTCGTACTCGTTGGTTTAAGTATTTTATGCTTATCGCTGGGCAGCGTCGCTATTCCGATTAAGGAAGTGCTGCTGTCGCTGTTGGGCCGCAATACGGAGGACAGCGATTTAATTATTATGCAGTTTCGTTTGCCGCGCATTTTAGCCGCCTTGCTCATTGGCGCAGCGTTAGCGGTAGCAGGCTCCTTGCTGCAGGGCGTCATTCGCAATTCGCTGGCATCGCCGGATTTGCTTGGCGTAACGGGCGGCGCGTCTGTCGCAGTGGTCGGCTTTATGACGTTGTTCACTGGCTACAGCATCCACTTCGTTCCGGTTATTGCGATTTTGGGCGCTTTTGTGGCGGCGGCGCTTAACTACGGCTTGGCTTGGAAAAAAGGCGTCTCCACGCTGCGGCTCGTGCTGATCGGCATCGGCATATCGACGGCGATGAGCGCCCTTACGATGTTTCTGCTCATTAGCGGTCCCGCTTATTTGGCGGCTCAGGTGCTGAACTGGATGACGGGCAGCATTTACGGCACGAACTGGTCGTATATTAAAGCGCTGTGGCCGTGGGTCGTTGTGTTTATCCCATTGGCGCTGCTTTTTGCCAAGGAGTTGAATGTGCAAGCCTTGGGCGAGGACGTCGCGCGCGGCTTGGGAAGTCGGCTTCAGCTAAGCCGCATGCTGCTGCTGTTCTTTAGTGTGGCTCTGGCGGGAGCGGCTGTCGGCATTGCCGGAACGATTTCTTTTATCGGGCTGCTTGCGCCTCATATGGCTAGGAGAATTGCGGGACATTCGTATGCGATGGTCATTCCGGTGTCTGCGCTGCTGGGCGCGATTGTTCTGCTGCTTGCCGATTTAGCAGGGCGCATGCTGTTTATGCCGCTGGATATTCCCGCTGGGGTGTTTACCGCAGGAGTCGGGGCTCCGTTTTTTATGTATTTGCTGTTTAAACGCAAGGCTGGTGTTTAGCCATCCGGATAAGATTGTCATGCAGGCACTTGAGTACCGAAAGGCAGCTTCGGGCCTGGCATTTTGCCGGACACAGGCGCCGCTAGTCTAACCGAAGCATGGGTTATCGTATTGGCCGCGGACACAGGAGCCGTTAATGCGCTGCACAATGCTATTTTGACAGGTGGATGAAGGTGCTAACGGCTTTCCTGTCCGCTTATGCCCTGAAATGGGCTCAAAAACCAGCATAGCGGAACCTCAGTCCTTCAAAAAAGTCAGCAACTGGAATGGCCTGCTTTCACTTTCAGATTCAACTAGCTTCGAGGCAGCTTGCGCTTTTTTGGCTGCGGGGCTATGCTGAATTTAAAGATTTGTATCAGGGAGATGAAGCAATGCTGACGTTGCAATGTACGAAAAAGCTCGAGAGCGAGCTTGGGATGATGGATTTTGTGGCAGTGCCGACGGCGGTAGATCCGCTATTTGGCTGGCATGCCCATCTGTTTTTGCTGAATCGCCGGAAATGCGTGTTGGTTATGAATAATGAGACCCGATATAACTTTGTGCTGCATGGCTTGAAAAAGCAGGATTTCAAACGATTCCATGAGCTTGTAGCAGAGAGCATCGCTGAAAATTTGCTTGCTGATAAAGCGGACAAGCAGGTTATAGAACGCTATCTGCAAAGCGCTGATGCATTCAGCTTTACGAAGACGAGTGATCGCAGCATCATTAGTCAAATAAACGACATGATCCTGATCATCAAGCATATGCACCAGTATCAAATGGATGAAACGGGAGAATTGCCTGCCCAATGGTTCAACAAATTGAACCGCAGAATTAACAAAGTACCTATGTTGAAATTGCCCTTGGCTTATTCGGGTGAAACGATGCTGGCGGCGCTGAATAGTCGGCAGCTGTAGGTTTTTAATGAGGATTTGCAAATGGCATATTTTTTGGAACAGAAGGCCACCCCTCAAGGGGTGGTCTTCTTGCGTGAAAAAGGGAGAAAATGATCGAATCCACATAAATTTTAAATGTAAGAAGAGGAATATGTTGGATATTGTCGAATGTATGTTCTATGATTTTATACCCTGTATTGAGTGTTGAATAGGCATTTAAATCTAGTTCAGGAGGCGCTATGTCATATATTGCACATATTCGGGAAAAAGACGGCAAAATTCAAACCGTCCACGAGCATTTGAAAGAGGTAAAGGAAGGCTGCGAGCAGCTTGGAGGCAAGATTGGAGCCAGTCATCTGGCGGGACTGGCAGGTTGGCTTCATGACTTGGGCAAAAATACGACCGCTTTTAGGAATTATATTCAGCTAGCCGTAGCGGCGGCCCATGATAAGGATGTGAGGGCGCCTAAAAGAGGCTCAGTCGATCATTCGACCGCAGGCGGCAGACTGATTTATCGCAGGTACCATAAGAAAAGTTCGAAGCAGGCCGAGAAAATGGCAGCAGAATGGATCGCTAACTGTATTATTTCCCATCATCAAGGGCTTCGGGATCTTATTGATCCGAGTAAAACATCACCCTTTCTAAAAAGAGTGGATGAGCAGAAGGACGCGGAAATTGAACAGGGCTATGAGCAAGCGAGTGCGGTGTTCTTCGGGCAGTATACCGAAGCCGAGCTGGACGCATATTTTGCCAAGGCTGCCGCCGAGCTGAAACAGCTTGTAGCGGTTATGAAGAAATATAAATTGCCGAGAATTACCTGTTCGCTGCTGATCAAGTATATTTTCAGCTGCCTGATTGATGCGGATCGGACCAATTCGCGGCAGTTTGAAGAGGAGGAGGCGGTAGAGCCAGCGGAGGATCATGGTCCATTTTTCAAGAGAAGCTATGAGGCTTTAATGAGGAAGCTGGACGAAATGGACGAAGCGGAGGACGCCGACCATCCGATTAACCGACTGAGACGGGAGATGTCGCTGCAATGTGATGCTTTTGCGCTGCGCCCGTCAGGTATTTATACGTTGTCGATTCCTACCGGAGGCGGCAAGACGTTGGCAAGCTTACGTTATGCTTTAAAGCACGCGATCGAGACAGGGAAGCAGCGAATTATCTATATCGTTCCATACACGACCATAATTGAGCAGAACGCGCAAGAAATTAGGGATATTTTGCAGGAGCACGATATGATTTTGGAGCATCATTCGAATGTCATTGAGGAGCCTGATCCGCCAGAAGATGCGGCCGAGGCCGAAGCTTATGATGCTCGGCGCAAGCAGATCAAATTGGCGAGAGATACGTGGGATCGCCCGATTATTTTTACAACGATGGTTCAGTTTCTGAATACGTTTTATGCGAAGGGCACGCGGAATGTACGGAGGCTGCACCAGCTTTCGGATGCGGTCATTATTTTCGATGAGGTACAGTCTGTACCGATTAAGTGTATTTCTTTGTTTAACGCGGCATTGAATTTTCTACATGCCTTTGGACGCTCCAGCCTGCTGCTTTGTACGGCGACGCAGCCTGCTCTGGATGGAGTGAAGCATCGGCTACATTTGCAAGAAGATGCTGAAATGATCGAAAATCTGGATGAAGTAGGTCGGAGCTTTAAGCGGGTGGAGGTTGTAGATCGAACGACTCCGAGCGGCTGGAAGGCAGATGAACTGGCGGATTTTGTGCTGGACAGGATGGATGAGATCGACAGTACGCTGGTGATATTGAATACGAAGTCGGCTGTGCGCAAGCTGTTCGCTGAGCTGGAGGAGCGTCAGAAGTCAGGAGACTGTGATGCACGGCTGTTTCATCTAAGCACGAATATGTGCGCGGCGCATCGGAAGGACGTGCTTGAAAAGCTGATAAAAGCACTCGCTGCGGAAGAAAAGGAACGGGTCATTTGCGTCAGCACGCAGCTTATTGAAGCAGGCGTGAACATTAGCTTTGAATGTGTTGTTCGCTCCCTTGCAGGACTGGACTCTATTGCGCAAGCAGCGGGTAGATGCAATCGACATGGGAAGGATGCTGTTCGGAGCGTTTATATAATTAAGTCTGCGGATGAGGTGCTGACGCATTTGAAGGAAATTAGCATCGGTGCGGAGCAGACACAGCGCATATTGGACGATATGAGGGACGATCCGAAGCTGTATGGGGGAGAGCTGCTGTCGAAAGCGGCGATGCAGGCTTATTTTAAATACTACTATGCTCTGATTGAAAATAAAATGCAGTACCACGTAGAGAAGCTTGATGAAAATATTTTTGAGCTGCTGGAGCAAAACGATAAATTTGCTGCTGGATATAAAGGGAAGCATGGGAAGCTGCCTGAGTTGATTAGCTTCTCGGCACTCGCTACAGCGGAGCAGTATTTTGAAGTCATTAGTAGTGCGGCGCGAACGGTACTGGTTCCTTATAACGAGGAAGCTAGAGAGTTGATTCTTGACTTGAACGGCGAGCTGAAGGCAGGAGAACTGGGCGAGCTACTGCGTAAGCTTCAGCCTTATGTTGTCAATATTTATGAGAATGAGTTTAGGCAGCTTGAAAAAAATGGTGATGTTCAATATCTGCTGCATGGCGAGGTGCTGGCATTGAGGGAAACAGCCTATTCTGAGCAGTTTGGTGTGGAGACGGGTGGCGAAGGGGAATGGTCGTCAGCGATCATTGGATGAAAAGTGAAAAACCCACCTACGGGTGGGTTTTCAAATACAAATACAAATGCAAAAACATAAATTTCAATCCACACTTTTAAAAGTGACAACTTCCAACTGCTAAATCGGTTATTTTCAAAGATGTAATTGTAGTGTAGCACAGGATACTTTTTGCAAACAATCAGATGATAAAATATTGATTAAAATGGTAATTTGAGGTAATATTTAAGTTTTTTTTCATTCAAATGATAAAAACCATAAGAAGGTATTTAAGGGTAATGGTTTAAGCCGACTTTTCGTCCAATGAGGAGGTGAGTAAATATAGCAGATAATCGCAGAAGTCTAGTTGATGCTGAAACGTCCATTTTTCGCGAAATACTTACTGTAGTAATGGAGACAGCATATTTAAATGAAGCTAGGCTTTCCCTTTATAGTTCTGCAACTGGTTATAGGCTCAGTGCAATTAAAGCATGGCGCAAAGTCTACGAACAAGTCTGTGGAGAAAGCTTATCGGCAAGGTATTAAGTAAGCGTTGTTTGAAACTAGTAAGGCGTATATTGCAAAGTTTCTAACAGTAACTTAAATAATATCGAGGTTTCGTGAAGGCTGCGGGCAGTTCATCCAAGTCTTCACGAAGCTAAGATTTTTTACTATATAAATGAATTGGTAGCTTTATCAAAGCTATCAGAAAGGAGAATAGGATGCGCAACCAAATTGAATTTGAAGTATCCGGCAAATACGCTCTTTTCACAGACCCGTTGACCAAAATCGGAGGAGAGAAGTTCAGCTACCAGGTTCCTACTTATCAAGCTCTGAAAGGGATTGTGGAATCGATATATTGGAAGCCTACAATTATTTGGTACATCCACGAGGTTCGTATCATGAATGTCATTCAGACAGAGTCGAAGGGCATTCGACCCATTGAATATAATGGAGGCAATACGCTTGCTTATTATACTTACTTGAAGGATGTCAAATATCGGGTTCGAGCCTATTTCGATTTCAATCCTCATAGGGAGGATCTCGTCTATGACCGCAACGAAAATAAGCATCATAATATCGCCAAACGTTCGGTTCAGGCGGGAGGGCGCAGAGATATTTTTCTCGGGACGCGTGAATGCCAGGGCTATGTGGAGCCTTGCGATTTTAACGAAGGCAAGGGCTTTTATGACGAGGTGCCAGAAGTAGACTTTGGTCATATGGTGCATGGCATCAGCTATCCAGATGAAACAGGCAGGCCGGAGAGGGAGACAAGGCTGTGGCCAGTCAAGATGGAGCGCGGCATTATCCGCTTCATTCGCCCAGAAGCTTGTGAACTGACTCGCAAAACAGGCGAAGGTGTTGCAAAAATTTTCGGCTCCGAAAATATGGAGTCTGTCGACCAACTGCATGAAGAGCTATTTGCAGAGGGGGAGAAGGCATGAGCTGGCTCGCAAATTTGAGCAAAACCTATGATAATCATACGGATGCGATAGGGAATTTTGAGAAGAAAAGAAATGGCCGTGAATATGCGCTTATCCCGATTTCACATACGACACAAAGTGCGCATATTGAGGTGATTTTGAATGGGAAGGGCGAATTTTTAAGAGCGAAGGTGATTGAGAAGGAAGAAGGAAGCACGATCATTCCTTGCACCGAGGCTGCGGCAAGCCGGACAAGCGCGCCTGTTCCCTATCCCCTGTTCGATAAGCTTATGTATGTCGCTGGCGACTATGAGCAATATGTTGGCGAAGTGAAGAAGCATACGCCACATGCAAATTATTTGGAACAGCTGCGTACATGGTGTACGTCTGCTTATTCCAATCGCAAGGTGGAAAGTGTTTATCAATATTTGCAGAAAGGCACGCTGATAGCGGATTTAGTAGAGTATAAGGTGCTATGGACAGACATGCAAGGCAAGCTGCTGGATAAATGGGTGCAGGAGGAAGGCGATGAGAGCAAGGAGAAGCCAGCTATTTTCAAAGTGATTGCCTCTGATCAAAGCTCGGCTTTTGTGCGATTCGCTGTACAGATTCCGGGAGATACCGAGCCAAGGCTATGGCGGGATCGGGAAGTTCAGCAGTCCTTTATTGATTTTTATAATGAGCAGCTTGCAGAGACGGACTTATGTTATGTGACAGGCGAGCAGCTTCCTTATGCGGACAAGCATGCTTCGCGTATTCGTAACTCTGGTGATAAAACGAAGCTGATTTCAGCCAATGACTCAAGTGGCTTCACGTTTCGTGGTCGGTTTCGGACGAGTCGGGATGCGGCCTCCGTCAGCTACGAGGTATCGCAGAAGGCGCATAATGCGCTGAAATGGCTGATTGATCGGCAATCCTTCACCCTCGACGGCAAAGTGTTTCTCGTATGGGGAACAGATCGGCTTGAAGTGCCAGACCCTGCGGAGGATTTGTTTGACTATCTGAAGGAGGAAGAGGACGATTCGTCGGCTGGAGATATGGCGCATAGGGAGCATGCTCTTGAAGTAAGAAAGGCGCTTAGCGGCTTTCGTTACGATGGCGAATATAAATCAAATGTCGTTATTATGACACTTGATGCGGCGACGCCAGGACGGCTGTCGATTGTCTATTACCGAGATATGAACCGCGAGCTGTTCATGAATCAATTGCAGCATTGGCATGAAACCTGCTTTTGGCGCCATAGGTATCGCAAAAACGAAAATGACAAATATGTAGCTTTTACAGGAGCGCCAGCGACAAAGGATATTGCTTTCGCCGCTTATGGGTCGCGGGCAAGTGACAAAGTGGTGAAAGGGCTGCTGGAGCGAATGCTGCCCTGCATCGTAGATGGTCGTCCAATCCCAATAGATATTGTTCGAAGTGCGATTAGTCGAGCTTCCAATCCGGTAGGCATGGAGCCATGGGAATGGGAGAAAACGCTAAGCATCGCCTGTGCGCTGGTCAACAAAACAAAAGAGAAGGAGGGCTTCCGAGTGAGCCTGAATAAACAATTGGATGATCGAAATTATCTGTTCGGCAGAATGCTGGCGATTGCCGACGTGCTGGAGAGACGTGCATTAGGAAGAGAAGAGAAACGGGCAACGAATGCAGTCCGATATATGAACGCTTTTGCCCAGCGTCCGGGACGCACATGGAGTATTATCCAATCCAACCTTCAGCCCTATCAGGCGCGAATGGGGACGGATGCGAGATATTACAATGGTCTGCTTGATGAGGTGGGCTCGATGCTGAAGCCTGAGGATTTTACGGATGCTCCGCTTAGCGGGCTGTATCTGCTTGGTTTTTACAGCCAGCGTCATGACCTTTATACGAAAAAAGATAAAGGCGACACAACGCAGGGGCAAGACAGCGAGCAAGATAACGATCAGGATGATACAGAGGAATAGCCAAGTCTAGCAATCTACGAGTCTACTAATAAACATATAGGGAGAGATTAAAATGAGCGTACTTGACCATAAAATTGATTTTGCCGTTATTCTGTCCGTCCGAAATGCCAATCCGAATGGCGACCCATTAAATGGGAACCGTCCAAGGCAAACCTATGAAGGACTTGGCGAGATTTCTGATGTGTGCCTAAAGCGCAAAATCCGCAACAGGCTGCAAGACATGGGAGAAGCGATTCTCGTCCAGTCGGATGAGCGCCGTGACGATGGGTACCGCAGCATTAAAGAACGTGTAGATGCGAATGCCGATGTTCAAGAGTATGCTAAGGGAAAAAAGCAAAACAATGAGCTATACGCACAGGCGGCCTGCAAGACATGGGTTGATGTGCGGAGCTTCGGTCAGGTGTTTGCCTTTAGCGGCGGGGCGGATGCGTCATCGGGTGTATCCGTGGGCGTTCGCGGGCCTGTCTCGATTCATACAGCGCTTAGCGTCGAGCCGATTGCCATTACAAGCACGCAAATTACGAAAAGCGTCAATTCGGTGACGGGCAAGGACCCGAACAAGAAGGGTTCCGATACGATGGGGATGAAGCATAGGGTGGATTTTGGCGTGTATGTTGTTTATGGCAGCATCAATACACAATTGGCGGAGAAAACTGGCTTTACGAAGGACGATGCGGAGAAGATCAAACAAGCACTTATTTCTCTTTTTGAAAATGATACCTCATCCGCGCGCCCGGACGGCAGCATGGAAGTTCATAATCTTTTCTGGTGGAAGCACCAGTCCAAGCTTGGACAATATTCTTCAGCGAAGGTGCATCGCTCCTTGAAAATTAAATTGAAAGATGACGTAGTCGAAGGGAAATCGATCGACGACTACACTTGGACAATTGAGCCTCTTGAAGGCTTGGAGCCCCAAAGATATGTGGGACTATGACGAAGAAGATTTTCTAATGCTCTCTGGCATTCAGCATTTCAACTTTTGCCGAAGGCAATGGGCGCTTATCCATATTGAGCAGCAATGGGAAGAAAATGTCCGCACCGTTGAAGGGGCACATTTGCACCGCAAAGCCGATCAGCCCATGCTGCGGGAGAAACGCGGGGACAAGCTCATTGTGCGCGCGCTTCCCGTACAATCACGGCGGCTGGGCATTTCCGGCATATGCGATGTCGTAGAGTTTATACGAGATAGCTCAGGAGTTCCACTGGCGGGAGAGGAAGGGTTATACCTTCCGTATCCCGTGGAATACAAACGCGGCAAGCCGAAGCGGAATGATTCCGACCGCTCGCAATTAGTAGCCCAGCTCATTTGTCTGGAAGAGATGTTAATGTGCGAACTGTCGATGGGCTATCTCTATTATGATGAAATCAAGCATCGGGTGGAGGTGCCTGTCTCCGAAGCGGATAAAACCAAGGTCAAGCAAAGCTTGGAAGAAATGCGCCACTACTATGAGCGGAACCATACACCACGGGCGAAGCCGGGACCGCATTGTCAGAGCTGCTCTTTGAATGTCGTTTGTTTGCCAGAAATGCTGGAGCGAAAACCCGTTTCAAGCTTTATTGAAAGCAGGTTATACGAATGAAAAAGCTGCTGAACACACTGTTTGTTACGATGCCGGATACGTATTTATCGCTCGATGGCGAAAATATTGTTATAAAGCGGGACGACGAAATTGCCGGACGCTATCCGCTGCATAATTTGGAGGGAGTCTGTACCTTTGGTTATGCGGGAGTCAGTCCAGCTCTTATGGGGAAATGCGCAGAAAATAACATCGGACTGACCTTTATGACCCGCAATGGACGATTTTTGGCACGGGTCGTCGGTGAGGATAAAGGGAACGTTGTGCTGCGCAAGGAGCAGTACCGAATTTCCGATGATGAGCGGCGAAGCGCTATTTTTGCCCGAAATATGATTTTGGGAAAAGTGTATAACAGCAAGTGGGTGGTTGAACGAGCCTTGCGGGATCATGCCCTCCGTATGGATATCGAGCGAATGAAGCAGGTCAGTGCTTCGCTATCGGAGACGATGAAGCTTATTCGCGGCGTGGAGCAGCTGGATATTTTGCGCGGGCTGGAAGGGTCGGCTGCTGTGCAATACAACTCGGTGTTTGACCAGTTGATTTTGCAGCAAAAGGAGAAGTTTTTTTTTCATGGGCGAAATAAGCGTCCTCCGCTGGATAATGTCAATGCGTTGCTTTCTTTCACTTATTCTCTGCTTGCAAAAGATGTGACAGCCGCGCTGGAGTCCGTGGGACTGGACGCTTACGTCGGGTTTCTGCACCGGGACCGTCCGGGGAGAGCTTCGCTTGCTCTGGATATGATGGAGGAGCTGCGGAGCGTGTATGCTGACCGTATGGTGTTGTATCTGATCAACAAGAAGGTCGTTAACGACAGCGGCTTCGTGAAAAAAGAAAATGGAGCCGTCATCATGGACGATGACACGAGGAAAGCGGTGCTCAAGGCATGGCAAGAACGCAAGCAGGAGAAGATTATGCACCCCTATTTGAACGAAAAGATAGCTTGGGGGCTTGTTCCTTACGCCCAGGCCTTATTGCTTGCGAGGCATATTCGTGGTGATTTGGACGAATACCCGCCATTTTTCTGGAAGTAGGTGTTCATATGCTCGTATTAATAACGTATGATGTGAGTACATCAAGCAAGGAAGGGCGTAGAAGGCTCTCCCGAGTAGCGAAAACCTGTCTGAATTACGGTCAGCGGGTGCAGAACTCCGTATTTGAATGTATTGTAGATGCGACGAAGTTTCGCCAACTGAAGTATGAATTGGAGGAGCTCATTGATAAGCAGACGGATAGCCTGCGCTTCTACAATTTGGGTGATAATCACAAAAGCAAGGTAGAGCACATCGGTGCAAAAGAAGCCTATGATATGGAAGCTCCGCTTATTCTGTAAACAATAATTTTTTTGCAGATTCATGGTGCGAATGTGAAGCTCCCATAAAAACCCTAGGGGATTCGCACCTCAGAAATTGTAGAAAATTGTCGAATTTGAGTGGTTTCAAAAAAAGTCAAGGTTTGATCTAGATTTTTTTAGTATTAAATTTATTGAAAAATGGGGTGATTGATGCCATGATGGGATCAATCACTTGTATTTTCGCTGTCGCACTCCGTATGGAGTGCGTGGATTGAAACGTTGTGGAACTGACACACCATAAAAATAACCAAGTCGCACTCCGTATGGAGTGCGTGGATTGAAACTATAAGGGTTCTTCTTTTTTTTGATTTGAAGTGAAGTCGCACTCCGTATGGAGTGCGTGGATTGAAACAAGTATGACCGCCACAAGGATGTCAAGGAAGCTTCGTCGCACTCCGTATGGAGTGCGTGGATTGAAACCGTTGATCAAATTTAATTACGGCTTGTCAGATATCGTCGCACTCCGTATGGAGTGCGTGGATTGAAACGCATGATGCGAACGAAATCTGTTCGCATGCCTTTGTCGCACTCCGTATGGAGTGCGTGGATTGAAACTTCCGATCCACTCTCCAGCAACTTTTCCTGCAAGTCGCACTCCGTATGGAGTGCGTGGATTGAAACGTCGAGTTGTCTAAAGAGACTAGCCAAATGTTTATGTCGCACTCCGTATGGAGTGCGTGGATTGAAACCTACTGATCGTGTAGCTTTGCAAACTTTTGATTGTCGCACTCCGTATGGAGTGCGTGGATTGAAACACACATGTCTTGTTTTATCTCCGGAAGCTACGCAGTCGCACTCCGTATGGAGTGCGTGGATTGAAACTTTAAAGTAAAGCTCGTAGACATTACTTGTACTAGTCGCACTCCGTATGGAGTGCGTGGATTGAAACGCCACTACGATAAACAAAATAACGAAGATGGTGAGTCGCACTCCGTATGGAGTGCGTGGATTGAAACAATAAACAACTGCTGCTTGGCAGTGAGTACGTGGGTCGCACTCCGTATGGAGTGCGTGGATTGAAACAGCATGATGACAAAAAGAAAACCGAAATCATCCTTGTCGCACTCCGTATGGAGTGCGTGGATTGAAACAGCCGGATAAAGTCGAGAGCATTAATTTCGACACGTCGCACTCCGTATGGAGTGCGTGGATTGAAACATCAAGTAATATGTATAATTGTTCTACAAAGTCTGTCGCACTCCGTATGGAGTGCGTGGATTGAAACTGGGAGTAGAGTTCAAGAGGAACAAAGATAGTTATTGTCGCACTCCGTATGGAGTGCGTGGATTGAAACAATTAGTTGAATGAAATCCAAAGGTGAGCCATTCGTCGCACTCCGTATGGAGTGCGTGGATTGAAACTTCGTTGACAATAGTTTTATTTGCTGAACATGCGTCGCACTCCGTATGGAGTGCGTGGATTGAAACCACTTACGGATCGCCGTATACCAATCGAATATCGTCGCACTCCGTACGGGGTGCGTGGATTGAAACGCCGTTGCTGTATGTTAACTCTAACTTGTCGCCCGTCGCACTCCTTACGGAGTGCGTGGATTGAAACAGTATGCTGGATGCTGTTGCGACTGTAACCCTAAATCGCACTCCGTATGGAGTGCGTGGATTGAAACTGAGCTCTTGGATCATTATGGTCACAAATGTTAATGTCGTGCTCCTTATGGAGCGGATGAAACGGCTACCTAGCCATAAGTAGTAGGTCGGAAGAAAAAGCACGGACTCTTCATAAGTAAGAAGGCCAAAGGGCAGACAGATGACATTTGAATTTTTTTATAAATTCCAAAGGATTAAAACTATCTTTAAGTGCCGTTCGACCTTTTGGAATTCGAACATAGAATCTATTTTCTGAATATAAAAAGTAGCTGTAGCAATCAGCACTATATTCAACTAGAAAAGTCCCGATTAAATTCATCGGGACTTTTCTGTATTCATGGGGAAATGATAATTCCAACAATTGGGGAGGATATTCGAAGAGTCAGAAAATCAAAGGAACTCAGTCAAGTTAAGTTTACTAACAGGGTTAGTTGGAGCAAGATAAGTATAAACCTAGAGTAGTTATTACTGGTTAGCTACTACTTCAAATAGCTGATCCATTTTTTGTTGGTCTGAGATATATTTCCCGATAAATTCCTTTAAATCATTGGTAGATTCAAATTCCACAAGAACGTGACCATCATACCATTTCTGAAGAAACTCACGGTGGATAACATATGTCTTTTCCTCCACCGTAAACGTTATTCGGTCTACATTTGGAATCAGGGCGAAAATAAAAGAGGCATTGTAGACAATCGTTTGCTCCCAATCGTCAGGGGAGAGCGGATTATTGTCATTTTTATAATTTAAGGAAAGGCCATACGGCTCTTGTTCAGTTTCAAGCATCATCTTGTCTAATTTATCGTTTGCAGGCAACTGATGAACAATTTGTCCCACAGCACTGTTACTGCCAATAAGTGTATTCTTAAACTTAAATAAATCCTCATCAGAATCCGAAACCTTGTTAGTTGAATTGCACGCGACCAACGTAAGCATCATTACCATCATAATAATAAGAAATTTATAATCCTTCTCAAAAAATTTCATGCTTCACCTCTCTAGTTCAATCTACTTCCACATTTTAACGTATTAACCATACCATAGGTTTTGAGGGAAGTTCAAGTTAGTCTCCCATACGTGTCCCCAGATGTGCTGTCCCACTCTTACAGGAAATATCCCTTGCTAATGAAAATGTCTAAAAAGTTACAATATTTTGATAAAATTGTAATTGGTATTATCAAATTGGAAATTATATGCTATCATTCTATGTGTTAGATAAGTAAGTAAGATATGGGAGAATGGTGTTTTGAAGAGCTGGCCAGCTTTCAAATAAAAACTTATTTTCATATGGAGGTTAAGTAATGACATTTAATCTTAAGAAAACCTGTGCAACTCTTTTATCTGTGCCTATTTTAAGTCTTTCTTTGTTTGCCGGAATTTCATTTGCCAGTACCCAAGCAAAACAACTGACCATACCATCCAGTCAAGGTACTTTAACCTCTAATGTTTGGAGAGCTACGGTCGCGACAAGCTCCGGAAATACGCTTCAATGGGATTGGCAGGTATCTGCCGTTTATAGCGGTACGAAAATAGTATCGTCCATTAGGACTTCATGGAGCAGCACAGCCTCTTTGAGAAACTCCGCAAATATTTCCATGGGCGTTGCCGCTGACGGCGTAAGCGCTGGGGGCGGTTCCGCATGGGCGAGTACGACAACGGTTCTGAAGTTTTGGGAGAATGCCAATGGATCAAAATCGTCGGATTGGCGTTCAAACATCGTTATCGGACCGAGCACCGACTATAGAAGTGGAACGATTGTTACAACAAACACCGCTAAAGTAAAGCTTTCGAGCGACCCTAAGTATTACGAAATTAGCGCAGGCGTTTAATTTGCAAAACTGAAGAAGATAACAAGTAAAGAATCGACCGTGTATGCGGCTGATTCTTTACCTGTCGTTTACTATCTTTCATGATCGATATGGGGGGCAAATGAAGAAATTCGTCTTGATGTTGCTTATTGTTCAACTCGCGCTAGCAGGTTGTAGTCGGCAAAGTGACGTACAGCCAGGCGGTGGGACGGTGAATAATGTTGAACTGCCTAAATGCAGTGAAGAGGGCCAATGTATGTATCTAATCAATCGGTATTCTCAAAAGCTACTCACTTATAATGAGAAGACAAAGTCCATCGAAGAACAACAGGATATTCCAAATTATATTTACTATGAATTTAATACCATCAGCCCATACTTTACGGTTGGAAACAGCCTTACAAATGGTTTCTCGATATTAAGAATCGACAAGGATAACGTTACGGAAAGCGTACTATTGAAAGATAGAAAAAACGAAGCCATTTTTCCTTTGGCAACAAATGGTGAGCGTTATTTTTTTATTCATTCCTATTATGATGACAGTGGGAAGGAAACGAAACGTACTATTGCAGAATTAATTAATGATAGCACGAAAGATCTTCCTAATGTATCGGCACTGGTGTCATACGGGACGATAGTTAAAGATAAACTTTACTATACGGTATATGACGAAACTTCAAATTCTTTTAATTTACAATCCTTATTATTGAACAATTTAGATGCAGCACCACGGATTGAAGCGGATAATCTCGAAACTGGGGAGTTATATAGTACAAATGGAGAATTGCTAACTTCTAGCAATGAATTGATATTTAATGATCGAATACAATTCGAGAAAAAAACGTTGAATTACATAGACGATAAACATGGAATTCTTATTCAAATCTATCCTAACCAACAAGCAGATCTTGTGCTGGATGTTATTGATATTGCGTCTAAGAAACAAATAGGAAGTGCTTCAGGCGTCATTGACTTTTCAGTCGATGATCAAGTCGTTACTGTTTATTGCGAAGCATACATTAAGCAAATCAATATTCCATAACTGTAGATAAGAGGGGACCATGAAGACATTAAAATTGGTAGGTTTGACGAAACGGTTCGGTGATAAGGATATTCTTAATCGTATCGATTTTGAATTTCATAGTCCAAACCGTTATATCATTCATGGGCAAAGCGGATCTGGGAAGACAACGTTGCTCAATTTAATAGCAGGTTACGATAACCCGGATAGCGGTCATGTAGAAGGGGAGGGCTCTTCAAATATAGGATATTTATTCCAAGATGAAATGCTCTTCTCAAATTTAACAGTCAGAGAAAATTTATTCATTAAGTATGCTTCTTTCTCGCCTAATCACCATGCTGATTCACATTTTGAATCGCTAATCGTGCAAACATTGAGCAACTTTAATATTCTCGATCTAAAAGAAAGAAAAGTATCGATGCTTTCCGGCGGAGAGAAACAACGTGTCCAGTTAGCGTCCATTCTTATTTCGGAGCCGGATATCGTTCTGATGGACGAGCCGACCTCAAAGCTTGACACAAAAAACAAAGAACAGATTATCAAGACCATTGAAAATGTATTTAAAAACAAGTTGATTATTGTGGTTAGTCATGAAAGCAACCTTCTGTTAGAGGGTGGGATGGACCTGAGACTGGAGAACGGGAGATTATATCATGAATAAAGCTAAGAACACGCCTGTTATATCCCGTTTAATCCTTAAGAAATCAAATTCGTATCTACGAATTTCAATTTTGCTCTTCATCTTCTCTCTAGTATTGATTGCGAGCTCAGCCGTGTATTTTATTAATCAATATCTCCAAGTAGATAAAGATTTTCTCTCCAATGATAATACGCATATCATTGAAATTACGACCTCGCAAGGAAATGCGATGCATGCTCAACCTCTGAAATACGAGGATGAAACGACCATTCGTGAAGAGATTGAAAAAAAGTACCCCGATACAAGCTATAAGGTCTTTAAGGAGTATCAGTTTAACTTCGGGATTCAAGATGCAAAGGGAGGTACTCATTTTATTTATGGCCTCGATGAGGCAGGTGGCGAATTTTTAGGAAGCTGTGACTTGGAAATAAGAAAAGCTTGCGGAAAGATGGAATTAGATCAGGTGCTAACCTTGAAACTCCCCATTGTCAAAGTCCATGAAGACGGGCTGAGTAGTAGCGAGATCGTCGATTATCCGATGTACTATCAGTTAGGAGTATCAGATAAAAACCCTTTTTCCCTTTATAACGATGAACAATTAGAAACTATTTATATAGGTAGCAAAACGTATAAAGAAATGATCGAAAAAACATATGTGATTCAATGGGACCAATTCGTCAAGGAATATGATAGTCATAATCCGTTCGGTATCCAATCCTTGAGGAAGATATATGTCTACGTCGACGCATTATCTCAAGTGGAAGGAATTGCAGAACTGGTCAATGATGAAGGATATAATACAAATTATACGTTTAAAGCATTTGATAATTTTGATGTGTCCATGAAAAATACGCTAGTATTGTCATTGACCTTAGGGTTTCTAATTCTGATGATAACGGCCGCGCATGTGATATTGTCGTTTAATTCTTATCTTAAAGTACAGCAAAAGGATATGGGAATTTTAAAACAACTGGGGTACAACCCAACAACAATTAATCAGATATACTCACGGAATATTAACGCAATCTTCTTTTTCACTGCCGTGGGGATAACGCTTTACATCGTGGTAGTAAGTGCTATTTTCATTGGTGAAAATGTGTATCTATTCACATTCTCCATTATAGTACTGGTAATTTTAATCCTTCTCGCAATTAATCGTATAATTGTTTTATGGATCCTACGGCAATATTCAAAGAAGAATATACTCACGCTCCTTAAGATAAACAAAGAATTCGAATAAGTACAATTTTCTGGAGGCTCCTAGCATGCAACGTAAAGCTAAGAACATGGTAAGTGCAGTTATTGTGATAATTGTATTCATGATAACCTTAATAGGTTGTACTTCTAGTCCATCCGAAAACGATGATGCGAACAGCGTATTGCTGCGGATCGCAACTACATACGGTGAGTCTGAGAACAACTGGCTTAGACAACAGTACGCCGAGATTTATGAGTTTACTCATCCGAACGTCACGATAGAATTTATCCCTGTTATGACGGATGGTGAGCAGGAGCAGAGTCCATTGGAGCAATTAAAGACAACATTATTGGATTCAAGTAAAGCTGATCTTGTTCTGGTTGATTACCAAAGCTTGTGGAGACTGATTGATGAGAATTTGTTGATAAATCTAGGGCGTGTACGCAAACTGTACAATCTGTAGAAATTTAGTAAAATAAGGGATATGAGAAGAAGATACGAGTTAACGGATGAAGAATGGAATATCCTTGACGCCCTGTTGCCCCCGGCCCGAAAAAAACAAGGAGGACGCCCACCCAAAGATCGTCGCCAGATGCTGAACGCGGTGCTATGGGTGGCTCGAACGGGAGCGCCATGGCGAGATTTGCCCAGTCACTATGGGCCATGGTCCTCCGCCTACAGCTTTTTCTGGCGTCTACAAAAAGCAAATATTTGGGATGAAATTCTGAAGCATGTCGCAATCGAACCAGATTGGGAGCAAGTCATGGTCGATGCTACCATCGTCCGCGTCCATCAACATGGAGCGGGCGCAAAAGGGGGCAGGATCGGCAAGCCATCGGACGTTCGCGCGGAGGACTAACCACCAAAATTCATGCCATGGTGGACGCGCTGGGCTATCCGCTGCGATTCGAATTGACACCAGGACAAGAACACGATTCGATCACGGGCTACCGCCTTCTTCAGGAGCTAGACTTCTGCCCAGGTGAAGTGTTGGCGGACCGCGCCTACGACACCAATGCTATTATGGAGCTTTTGCAAGTTCGTGGAATTACTCCGGTGATCCCAAGCAAACGCAATCGGAAAGTAAAGCGTCCGTTAGATGCTGACATGTACAAAGAACGGCATCTCATCGAATGCTTTTTCAACAAAATTAAAAACTACCGTCGTTTGGCTACTCGCTATGAGAAAACAGCGAATATGTTCAAGGCTTTTTTGACGCTGCTTTCCATTCGTTTATGGCTCAAATAGGTTTGCGTACACGCCCTAGATCCCTTAATAAAAGAAAGTCAGATTGAAACGGGTGAACTAGCCGCGCCAGTTAATAATACGTTGTCCATGATAGGTAATGGCAATACATATGGTCTCTCACCAACGTTTTCAACCACAGCACTCTTTTATAATAAAACGATCTTTGAGAGACAGGAAGTTCCATTCCCTCGCGATGGAATGACCTGGGATGATTTAATTCAGTTGGCAGGGCGCCTTCATCTAGGTGAAGGGGAATTATCGCATGGATTTACTTTCAACAGTTTCTCTTCGGATGCGTTTTACGATATGTTGAGTTATGCGTCGCCGCTTCAAACCATGATTTTTAACGAAAAGGAACGTAAAATGACGGTTGATACGGATAGTTGGGAACGGATCTGGACGGACTTTATTAATTTGGCTCGCCATACAAAGCTTCCACTGCCTGATGTCGAGAATAAAAATGCTTCTGAAGCAAGCAATGACATTATGAATCCCTATTCTAACGATTACTTTCTATCGGGACAAACGGCTATGACAATTGCTTCGTACAATTACGTCAATCAGATAATGGACGCGAATCTGAATGCGCCACAAATTCAGGGAATGGAACAGATTGAATGGGATGTGGTTACCCTGCCTATCCATGCTGATCAGCCAGGCGTAGGTGGGAACATTACAATTAGCAATGCAATGGGTATAGCTGCAAATACGCAAAACAAAAAGGAGGCTTGGGACTTTATTAAGTTCATCAATAGCAAGGAATGGGCAAATACGAAATCACGCAGCAATAACAACGATTTATTCACCTATGTTAAATCAAACAAGCCCCAGAGCAATCTGAATTACAAGCTAGATGCTTTTTTCAATCTAGTGCCTGCCCCCTATCAGATTAGGCTCGGACGAATGTTAGATGAGAAGCCAGACCTGTACCAAGTGTTGGACATCGGGCGTAATAAATTAAATGAAGTTCTTATCGGGGATAAAGAGGTTCGTCAGGCTCTGAGAGAGTGGGAGATAGAAGGGAATATTAATCTTCAGAAAATTCTTTAACAACACCTGGGATTCTTGCTTTATAACTTGACACTTGCAAGATTAATAATCTGAGGTTAAACCAGACATACTGGTAGCGTTAGTGATTTGATGAGAGTACTCTATTGTAGAGTTTACTAAAAGAATAGTAAAAAGACGCCTCAAGTTATATTGAAAGCTTGAGGCGTCTTTAAAATTTAGTACAGAACAAAAAGATAAACGCTGTCGCACTCCGTACACAGTAGTGAATTAAAAACACATTCAGCATGATTCCTGATTGGGGTTACTACAAGCGCATTTGTTTAAATTGAAAAAATAGGCTGCTTCCGTGTCGTATCATCTACGGGGAAGCAGCCTATTTTCCAATGATCTTCTCTACTCACTTATTGTGATTGTTTTTGTTCTTATAATAGACCTTTCTGCGTACATAGACGAAATGGGCCAGATTCAGAACACCCGTCACGATGGCTAGAATAGAGGGGAGTATTTGAAGTAAGGTTGGAAATACAACTCCGTTTCCAACAGGACCCGTTCTCGGCTGCAAGGCTTCCCAATAGCCAAAAATAATGGCGCTTAAGCCGAAAAAAATTAAAAATAGCGACAGTACAAGAACTAATTTTTCGTTTCTCATCGCAAATTCCCCCGATACAAGGATTACCCTGCAAAAGCGAGTAACAGCATTTTATATACACTTTATTACGAAAACGCCCCCTAAAATGTTACAATTTACAAAGCAGCTGTCTTTTAGACTATTATGCGCGCACGGGATATTCTGGATTTTTAAGGAAAGGCTGAATCATAATGAATCAAATCGACTACGAGGCTTTTTATAATGAGGTTGGAGCAAGCAATGGCTGGGATTTCAGCAGGCTGAAGTGTATTTCGGAGGAAGCGAAGTGGGACTTGTATCAGGAGGTCGTCAAGCTTAGTAGAAAATCCGATCTTCTGCTCGATATTGGTACGGGCGGCGGGGAAGCTATTTTATCAATTGCGGACTGTGCCCTGCTGCTGGTGGGGATTGATTTATCTACAAGCATGGTCAATACCGCTATGAAAAATATAACGATAGCTGAACGCAGCAACGTTCGCGTACTGCCAATGAATGCGGACAAGCTGGATTTTCCAGACCGCTTCTTTCAAATCGTTTCCTGTAGGCACTCGGCCTTCCATGCGCAGGAGGTAGCCCGGGTGCTGGAGCATGGTGGCACCTTCCTAACGCAGCAAGTGAGCGAGAACGATAAGCTGAATCTCAAGCAGACGTTCGGAAGAGGGCAAGCCTACGGGGAGAAGCCAGGCTCGCTCAAGGAGAAGTATATAGCGGAGCTGACCGAAGCTGGCTTTACGAAGATTGAGGTTATGGAGTGGAATGTCGCGGAGTTTTATGAGACGGCGGAGGATTTGATTTTTCTGCTTAAGCATACGCCGATTATTCCGAATTTTGGGCAGCAGCCGGAAGATTTTGGGCGATTAGAAGCCTTCATTCAGGATAATAAGTCGGAAAGAGGCATCAAAACGAACGCAGAGCGGTTTATCATTAAGGCACAAAGGTAGAAGCAGGGGGAACAAATGTGAGAGAACAGCAGCTGATTAACAGTCAGAAAAGACCGATTACAATAAACGACATCGTGAAGGATTTGCGAAGACTAGGCGTTCGAGAGGGCGATGCGGTGCTGGTGCACGCCTCCTTGTCGCGCTTGGGCTGGGTATGCGGCGGCCCGCAGGCTATGGTGCAGGCGCTTATGCAGACGGTCGGAGATGAGGGCACGTTAATTATGCCTGCGCAAACCGGGGATTGGAGTGATCCCGCCGAGTGGGGGAATCCTCCGGTTCCAGAGGAGTGGTATGAGACGATTTATCGGGAGCTTCCGGCTTTCGATCCAGCTTTATCACCCACGCGGGGAATGGGTCGTATTGCGGAGCTGTTCCGAACGTTTCCAGCGACGGTGCGCTCAACGCACCCGCAGGTTTCTTTTTGCGCCAATGGCAAGTATGCGGAGCTTATCACATCCGAGCATATGCTAAGCCCACAATTCGGCATGGCGTCGCCACTCGGTAAGCTGTACGGTTTGGGCGCCAAGGTGCTGATGCTGGGGACGGGGTATGAATCTTGTACAAGCTTTCATCTGGCTGAAGCAATGAGTGAGCGTCTGCCGACGAAGCAGCTGGGAACAGCTATTTATGAAGGGGACGAGCGAGTATGGAAATGGTTTACGGATTTCGCTTATGACTCAGAAGATTTTGGCCGGATTGGACAGTTCTACGATCATGAGGGCTCTGTGCAAAAAGGTGCGGTAGGCAGCGCCGAGTCTCGGCTTTTTGATCTGAAAGAGGCGGTCGATTTTGCCAAGCAGTGGCTGATGATCCATCGTCCTATGGAGTGAAAAAAGGTTATGCCGATTTAGGTGCGAATCGGAAGCTCCCATAAAAACCCTAGAAGATTCGCACCTCAAAATTTGTCGAATCATGACAATAATCAAGAGCTTGGGGAAAAGTCAATATTTCATTTAGATTTTGTTTATATGTATTTTCGCTGTCGCACTCCGTATGGAGTGCGTGGATTGAAACACGAACACATCCTCTATCATGTTTTCATTGTAAGCGTCAAACAGCCCCCACCAAGTTGTGTCACTGGACCACATCTCCTTCGAAGGATGCGTAACATTGTCGGTTCTTTTCTAAACAATCATATTCGGGCAAGAGGATACAAGTGTGAGTGACAGTACCCATTTTTCAATATTAAATAAGTAATTGAACGGTAAGGGTTAATTACAGCTATTTTTAAGGTCATTTTGAATTTTTTTATATATAGATTAATCCTAGTAGCGAAAAGGTTATGGTGTATAATAATGTTAATAGTTTGGTGCGTTTATTAATTTTTAAGATAAGAGCATTCATATTACATACTAATAAAGAACGGAAGGAAGCGTTGCAACCATGCTACATTCAAGACAGATGAACCTTTTTAAAAAAGGGGTTCTTATCGTAATTGGTATTTTATTGATTGCCTTCGCAATGCCGGAATCTAGCCAAGCGTCATTCGTTGATCCAATTGATCAAACATCGGATACAGATAATACGATTCCGAATTCGCAAGGCGGATCAAAGGGTGTAGGACAAAGCTTTACTGCAGGCAAAACGGGATGGATGTACGATGTCGATGTATTTCTTGGTCAATCTTCAGCTACTGAGCGAGAGATAAGCTTGACGATTCATGAAGGCGCCGATATTAATGGGACAGTACTAGGCGTAGCGAAGGTAAGCAGTAGTATTGTGCCTGTATTTCCGGGAGGATGGGTTCGGTTTAATTTTAACGAAGGGATTTATGTGGAGTCTAACAAGATTTATGGCATGATGATGGAGACAACCAACAATGAACCAAGTCAAGTGAACCAAGTCACTTGGAGAATATACAATCCTAGCGCATATAACGGCGGTACACCGTATTATTTTGAATCTTGGGATAATTTCAATTTTGATTTTGCATTCAGGACGTATGTAGCTTCTCAGCAGAGGGACTATTCGACTTCTTTGCAGTTGGACCAGCTTACAACAACTTATGGTGATACTGAGGAGATCAGAGCTACATTGCTGGATGTTCAAAATCAGGCAGTATCGAATAAAACAGTCACATTTTCTCTGGATGGAAACGTTCTTGGTTCATCTAATACGAATGGAAATGGTGAAGCGATATTCAGCTATTCGGTTAACACGGCAATAGGGAATCATACACTTACAGCGGAATTCGCAGGAGACCCTACCCATCTTACTTCGAATGATTCTGTTACGCTGAGGGTCGATAAGAGGCCTCTTGCAGTAACCGCAAACGATGCGACTCGTGCATATGGTACGAGCAATCCGGTATTCACAGGAACGATAGTAGGCGGTTTATCGTCAGATGGAATTACGGCAACTTATGCTACGAGCGCTGACCAAGCAAGTCATGTAGGGAGCTATGCGATTGAAGCAGCACTGGTTGATCCGAATAATAAGCTAGGAAATTACGAAGTAACGAAAACCTCGGGTAGTCTGAGTGTTACGAAAGCGTCACTATCGGTAACCGCAGACGATGCGACGCGTGAATACGGAATGAGCAATTCGGTATTCACAGGAACGATAGTGGGCGGTTTATCGTCAGATGGGATTACAGCAACTTACGCAACGGGCGCTGATCAAGCAAGTAATGTAGGGAACTATGCGATTGAAGCGTCACTGGTTGACCCGAATAACAAGCTAGGAAATTACGAAGTAACGAAAACCGCAGGCAGTCTATCCGTTACGAGAGCGCCGATTACAGTAACGCCTCACACCATATCGCGTTGGGTAAACAATGCGAATCCCTTCCTGGACGGTGTTGTAACAGGTGTGCGGAACAACGACGATATATCCGTGAAGTATGTGACGCTTGCAGAGCAAAGCAGCCCAGTTGGCAATTATACGATAGAGACTGAAATCATTGATCCTAATCAACGTTTAGGTAACTATGAAGTTACGAGCAATACTGCGAAGCTCAACGTGTATGATGTTCCGAAATTAACTTATGCTACTAACGATACCGCTTCATCAGTTATTGGACCTCTCGGTCTTCCAGCAACCGATGATGAAGGTAGAAGCATTCAATGGGTTTCCTCGAATAATCAATTTGTAGATGGTGCGACAGGTTATGTACAACGCCCGTCCTATACAGAGGGGAATAAGAGCATAACACTTAAAGCGACGATAACAGCTGATGGTGCTACTTATGAAGCCATTTATCCGCTAATCATTATTGCAAACAGTAACACTAGTTCTGGAAGTAACACTAATTCTGGAAGTAACACTAATTCTGGGAGTAACACTAGTTCTGGAGTATCGAATTACATTGAGGTTATGTCAGCTAATGGAAAACAACGAGTTGAACTAAAACTTGATGATTTGAAAAAAGGATTAGTTACAATCAAATCAGATAGTGAAGTTGCAGAATTTATGATTAGTAAAGCGACATTAACGCAGTTAATGGCCATTTCACCATCAATGAAACTGCAATTCATTACAGTAAAAGACGAAATTACCATACCGATTCAAGAGATGGCGATTGCAGGGAATAATCATGATTTAACCATTAAAATAGGCAGAGCAGATACGACAACAGAATTTGTTGAAGTTAAGAAGAGTCTTGGCGCAAATGTTTGGGCAGGGCCAGTTGTGTTCAACGTTAATGGACTAGATGATCAAGGGAGAAGCTCTGAGATCTCAGCGTTCACATCCTATGTTGAAAGAAAGATTGAGCTTGATGGCCAAGAGTCCGATTTTGCTACAGTCGTATTTTGGGATGAAGAGAAGCAAGCGTTCAACTTTGTTCCTGCACAATTCATAAATGAGAATGGTAAAGTCACAGCAATTGTGAAGAGTATGCGAAACGGCTACTTTTTCGTAATTGATCGTCGAGTTGGCTTTGTAGATTTGCAGAATCATTGGGCAAAGTCGGATATAGAGTTACTTGCAGCTAAGTTCATCGTTCAGGGGCGTAGCGAAATGAATTTTGATCCGAATGGTATGCTTACCCGAGCAGAAACGGCTGCATTACTTGTACGTGCAATAGGGATTCCGTTGAATAACACTGAATTTAGCTTTTCTGATGTGGATGGGAAATGGTATGAAGCAGATGTTATCGCAGCTGAGCAGGTGGGATTAATCAAGGGATATAGTGACGGGACTTTCCGTCCGAACAACCGTGTGACACGTGAGGAGTTGGCGGTTATGCTTACCCGAGCTATTGCTTATGCTAATCCTTCTTTGCAGACAGCTAATAGGGTGTTAGCTTTAGAAGATGTGGAATCCATTTCATCTTGGGCGGAGGATTCTATTTATCAAGCGCTTAGTTTAGGAATCATTAAAGGCGATCAGCAAGGTAATTTCAAGCCGCAAGAAGAAGCAACTCGGGCAGAAATGGTTACACTTCTCTCGCGTATGCTGAAACTATTAAATTTTATATAGGATTGGATTTTGGTTCGAACTGAATAATAGCTGTAATTTGTTCTAATAGCCACGTTCCACCATGCGAATCCACAACCGAAATAATCTGCATCCCACTTGTTAGATGGTGTCTAGTAAAGGGAGGTGTTGTTTAAAAAAGGTTGTGGATTTTTTATTTTTTTGACTCCATCTAATGATCAACCAGACGATGTAAGGCGACCAGTTCTTCTCAAATAATGAGCTATTCCACTAGAAAGAAGGTTAGTATTTTCAAGATACAGATATGAATTTTTCAAGTACTGAAGGAATAGTTACGATCTTTGATACGTTTGATGAGTTTCTTGCTGATTCCATGTATAAGAATGCACCTATAAATTGGCATGATTGAACTAAAAGGGAAAGATAGCTGAATAACAAATCAGTTGGTCAAAGAGTAAGCGTGTGGAGTGAGCGGATCAAAATCACAACAAGCACAAGCATTCAAGGAGGAGAACCATGAAATTTTGCACAAAAGAATGGTATGAAGAAATGCAAATTGCCGGGATAATGTGCATATATGAGACAGAAGAGGAATGGGAGGAGTACCTCGCCTATTTTCGCTCAGAAGGCAAAGACCCTCTACAATCGCAGCGCGAATTGTTAGAAGAAAAGAAAGAACATCTGCTAAAATACCTCCCAGAAGCCTTTCACCCCTACATACACGATGGTACGTTGAATACGATCTACCCGCCTCCTGAATTGAAGGAAATGGCGAAGCAGTGGAAGCAAGACTATGATGATCGCATGCGTAAAGTGGCCGAGACGTATAACCGCTATTATAAATCTATTCAAAACGAGCTTCCGCCCAATGCGATCAAGCTATTCGAAAATACCCTTCACGATGCCAAATTTACCTCCTATGATCGTCCTGATGAAGCAACGTTTTTTCTATATTTGGACTGTCGCGGCTCTTATTCTTATTTTACGGATATTAAAATTACGTTTCACGGAGTCAAGCAGTTGGAGCTTCCAGATCTTCCTGAAAATACGTGGTGGCTGTACGATGAAATTTACACGATTGACGGTGGCTTTGAGATCAGAGTGCTGCTGGATTCACTAGAAGCGTTCATTATTTCCGCTGTCGATGTAGAGATTGAAGTATTAGGCGAGCTGCAAAGCCAATAGCCAAGAGAGCCTATTTAATAACCCAAAAAGGATCGTGAGCGCATGAACACGATATATCTAGTCCGTCATTGCCAAGCAGAAGGCCAAGAGCCTGACGCTCCATTAACCGAAGCAGGGATAGAGCAAGCGCAGCAAGTAGCTGTATTTTTGGCGAAGAAGCAGATAGAAGGAATCATTTCGAGCCCATATGAGCGGGCTTACCGAACGATCTCTCCATTAGCTGACGCCACTGACCTGCCCATAAAGCGGGATGAGCGGTTAACCGAGCGCATTTTATCGGGTCAAAATCATCCCGACTGGCGCGAAATGCTTCGCCGAACCTATGAGGACATGGATTTATGCTACGAGGGCGGGGAATCTAGCCATACCGCTACCAGCCGGGCTGTTCAAGTCGTTAATGAGGCACTGAATAGCGGCTGGAAAAATACCGTAATCGTCTCACATGGCAACCTCATTTCGCTGCTGCTCAAGCATCTGGATCAGGCAGTCGGGTTTCATGAATGGGAAGCCCTGTCCAATCCCGACGTTTACGAGCTATCCTTCACCGATGCGGCGTCCAGCTTCAATCGAATTTGGAAGCCATAACAAGACAAGCTCAGAGCTGTTTCTGCTACTACCTTCCCTTCTATATTCGGTTCCATTTCAAATTCAGAGAGGAGCAGCGCCATTATGGATCAAAATATGAAACAAGCGATAGTCAGGGGGGAAACCTCGCTTGGCATCGAATTTGGCTCTACACGAATCAAGGCTGTACTGGTTGATTACCATTTTCAAACAATCGGTTCCAGCAGCTATGAGTGGGAAAATCAATTGATCGACGGTTATTGGACCTACGATCTCAATGAAATGATTAACGGGCTGCAAGAAACCTATCGCCAATTAAAGCAAGAGGTTGAGAACAATTATGGCGTAACCCTGCAAAAAATCGGATCAATCGGATGTTCAGCCATGATGCAGGGCTATATTGCACTTGATCACGCAGGGGAGCTATTGGTTCCGTTTCGTACATGGCGCAATGCCACAACGGGTACAGCTGCATCGGAGTTAACCGAGAAATTCCAGTTTAAAATTCCACAGCGCTGGAGCATCGCACATTTGTATCAAGCGATTTTGAACGAGGAAGAGCATGTCACTAACCTAGCTTATATGACGACTTTGTCGGGTTACATGCATTGGCTGTTGACTGGCAGCAAGGCTCTTGGTGTGGGAGATGCCTCTGGTATGTTTCCAATCGATGAATCTGCAACGCAATATAATGAAGATATGGTGAAGCAGTTTGCCGATTTAATTGCCGATAAAGAATACCCGTGGAAGCTTAAAGATATTTTACCTAAAGTTCATACTGCAGGTGAACACGCTGGATATCTAAGTGGAGCTGGTGCAAGGCTATTAGATCCAACTGGCAGCCTGCAAGCAGGTATTCCGCTATGTCCTCCAGAAGGCGATGCCGGAACTGGCATGGTCGCTACGAATAGCGTCAAAAAGCGTACCGGCAACATTTCCGTAGGTACGTCGATTTTTGCCATGATTGTACTGGAGAAAGATTTATCCACGGTGTATCCTGAGATTGACATCGTGACTACACCAGATGGCAGTCCTGTCGGCATGGTTCTTGCCAACAACTGCTCCAGCGATATTAATGCATGGCTCGGCTTGTTCCGTGAATTTTATGAGGCAATGGGGCAGAAGCCCGATATGAACCAGTTATTCAGCGTCCTGTTGGGCAAAGCGCTGGAAGCAGACGCTGATGGCGGCGGCTTGCTGAGTTACGGCTACTATTCAGGCGAGAACATTACCGGGTTTGCAAAAGGCCGTCCACTGTTCGTTCGTTCTCCAGAAAGCCGCTTTAATCTGGCTAACTTTATGAGAGTACATCTGTTTAGCGCGTTTGCTGCCTTAAGGCTCGGGATGGATATTTTGACACAGAAGGAGCATATAACGGTTGACCATATTTTGGCGCATGGGGGATTGTTCAAAACACCGCTAGTCGGTCAAAAGATGTGTGCCGCAGCACTGAATGTTCCTGTTTCGGTCATGTCTACGGCTGGTGAGGGCGGCGCATGGGGGATGGCCATTTTGGCATCCTATATGGTTAATAAGGAGCAGAATGAGGGCTTGGCTGATTACCTTACCACTAAAGTGTTCAAGGATGCAGAAGGACAAGAGGTTTATCCAGACAGCGCAGATGTGTTTGGCTTTGCCTTGTTTATGGAGCGTTACACGGAAGGGCTGGCAATTGAGCAGGCAGCGGTAGATCATTTTGTGGAAAATGGGAAGAAATAAGAAGCGTGAAATACGAAATGGCATAACGGGCGGGGATATATATGAAATTGGAGCGTTTGATCTCTATGATCTACAAGCTGCTTAACCACGAGATTTTGTCTGCCTCCATGTTAGCTGAAGAGTTCAAAGTTTCTCAAAGAACGATTTATCGGGATATCGATGTCCTATGTGCTGCGGGCTTACCGATCATATCGCAGCAGGGGAGTAAAGGCGGATATGGCATCATGGACGGGTACAAAATGGATAAAAGCTTGCTCCGTTCTTACGATGTCGCCTCCTTAATCACCGTGCTTAGAAGCTTCTCTACCGTGTTTAAAGATGAGCGTGTTCAGGGAACCATTGAACGGCTGCAAACAGTCACACCCGAGCATCAGACCCCGAGTCTATCCATCGACTTTGAAACGCTCAGGATGGAGCCTGACGCCCTTCGTCATTTACGCATGGGCATTACTAAGCGAAAGATAGTCCGCTTTGAATATATCAATGTCAATAATGAACGTACGACCCGTGATATAGAACCGATGTGGCTGCATTTTAAATATAGCAATTGGTATGTGCATGGATTTTGCCGAACACGGCGGGACTATCGGGAGTTTCGACTATCGCGGATGATGAATTTGCTTTTGACAGAGGAAGACTTTCAGCCGCATCACAGGGAGCCGAAGGAGACTGCTTTCATAGACAAGGAAGGCACCGAGCAGTTGAAGGATGTGGTAATTCGAGTAGGGCCGAGGGCTTTGGCGGAAGCGATGGATCAGTTTCACCAGGCTGATAAGCAATTTCATGACGATGGAAGCCTGACGATGCGTATTCCCGTCTATAAACCATTAGAAGCACGATGGCTTTGGGGCATGCTGCTGAGCTTTGGCAGCGGCGTCGAAGTCCTCGAGCCTATTGCACTGCGAGGCGTCCTAAAAGAACAGCTTCAAAACACACTCCAGCTTTATGAAGAAGTATGACGAACTAGTGTCATACTTCTTTTTTTATAATAACAACAGTAACAAAATCAAATTCATGATCATTTAAAAGGAGACGTTACGAATGTCAAATTATCCGGTACAAATGTTTGAATACCACACATGGGCGAGTCAAGCTGTCCTTGGGAGAATCAAGGAGCTCCCGTCCTCCGTGCTGAGTCAAGAAGTGAACAGCTCGTTTCCCACCATCGCCCATGCCCTTACCCATATCTATGCGGTTGATAAGATGTGGTATATGGTTTTGACAGGCACGGGTATGCCAGAGGCGCTGCAAGCATGTATGCTGCTAAATGCAGAGATTCTGAGTTCTGTAGATGAATACGCCAATGTCTTTGCCCTGTTATCGGAGCAATACAGAGAATGGTTCCGAAGCCAAGCTGATTTGGAGCAAACCATTCTGCTTGATAATCCATTTGCCGGAATACGCCAAACAAGCTTAGCGGAAATTGTGCTGCATCTGATCAATCACGGAACCTATCACAGGGGCAATGTTTCTACTATGCTGCGTCAGCTTGGCCACTCGTCCACCATGAATGACTATGCGCTGTTTTGGTATAAATAGAAAGGAGATTGTATTTGATATATGGAAATTGAAAATCTAATTACAGTAAAATCGAGAGAAGATTTGAGAATGTGGCTTGAGGAAAATGGTACGACTAAAAAATCTTGTTGGGCAGTCGTTAGTATGACGCCGAATCCAGACATGCTGCTATATTTGGACGCGGTCGAAGAAGCCTTGTGCTTTGGATGGATTGATGGAGTCAAAAAGAAAATATCTGAAACGGAGCTGGCGCAGAGACTGTCTCCTAGAAGCAAAAGAAGTTCATGGACGGAATTGAATAAAGAACGTGTCCGCCGCCTTGAAAAACTGGGGTTAATGAGAGACGAAGGAAGAAAGGTACTTCCTGCTATGGATGATGATTCTTTTAAAATAGACAGGGTTATAGAACAAAGGCTGCAAGAGGAAAGACAGGTATATGAGAATTTCATGGCATTTCCAGCGCTTTATAGAAGGGTTCGGATCGACACGATCCAAAGCAATAAAAATCAGCCAGAAATATTTAACAGGAGATTAGACAAATTTATAACAAATACGAAAGAAAATAAAATGTACGGCCAATGGCATGATAATGGACGACTTCTTAATGATGAATAACTGATTTTTAAAAGCCAAAAATCCCCTGAGCACATACAAGTGCTTCAAGGGATTTTCTAGTTTAAAGCGGGCCACACCCTCTGTGCTAAGGGCAGCTTGCAGCCGCCTTATTTTTTCGCGTAAAAGCTTACGGTTCCCGTGCTCTCATCCGCGCTGACGAACAAGCTGCGTCCTTGTACGTGGTGAATGCCTTCCGGCGATTCTCCAGCCGTCGGTATCAAGCCGAGGTAGACGGGGCTGGCAGCATTAGCGACATCGAAAAATAAAATCGCATCCGCGCGTTCCGACGCTACTGCCGCAAGTGCTGTTCCGTCAACTGTCGCGACGGTCAGATTTTCCACCTCGCTGCCTTTGTTCGGACTGCGGTCATCGGGATACAAGCCGACCTTCGCTGTCGCCTCGTCAATCAGGTTCGCGCTGTCGTATACCCGCTTGCCCTCCAAATCCCATACGGCGATGTTGCGACCACCGGCCTTCACGCCGTCTTTGAATTCATTTTTGCCCAAATCGCCTTCATTGGCGGTCAGCACATATTTTCCATCCGGCGAAAAAGCAATGCCATCCGGCTCATAACGAGCGGTCAAATCCTCCGTAAACCGCACATTCCCATCGTCCTCCAGATCGGCTTTATGCTGCGTCGTGCCAAGCGAGAAAATTTGAATGAGCTTCTTCGTCTTCAAATCGACAAGCGCGATGGCGTTGTTTTCCTGCATCGTTACGGCTGCGGTTGCGCTGTCCGGGCTGATTGCCACGTATTCTGGCTGCGGATCATGCGGATAAATGGCTCCCTCTACACCGTCCAATGGAGTAGCAATGTCCACAACCTCTCCCTTCAGCGGATCACCGCCTGCAAAAGAAACGATCATAATGCTGCCAGGACGCTTCGCGTTCGCATAATCGATTTCATCCGCGGCTTTATCCAGCTCTTCATCCTCAATCGCGATCACAGCATTCAGCCCGTCTGGCGAAAGCGCGATGGAGTCGGGACCGATGCCAAGCTCATACGTTTTTACCGTTTCGTAGGTAGCTAAATCGACTACGGCCAGCAGACCTTTGCTCGCTTTGTTCACATCATCGCCCGTGCGGATAACCGCAAGCCCGTAGCGACCGTCCTTGGATACGGTGACGCTGGTCACTTCCGCCTCTGGGGAAAGGTCGTGGAAGCTGACGGTTTTCAGCACGCTGACTTTGTTGAGGTCTGCGATGTCGAGCACGGAAATGCTGCCGTTGTCGGCTTCGGTAACGAGCAGGCGTTTGCCGTCTGGCGTGGAAGCGGCGATTTCGGCTTTTTCGCTTGGCATTTGGAAGGTGGCGGCAAGCTCAAAGCCGCTTTTATTTTTCTGCTGGACGAGCTGCGCTTTCAGGCTGTCCAGCGCTTTTTTGGAAACATAGGTTGTGCTTTTCGTCAAAAGGGAAGGGCTTCCAATCTCGGCTGCAGCACCGTTAATCGTAGCGGACGAAGAGCCGATCGGGAACGATGCTTTTAAACCGCTTACCGTAATTTCAGCGCTGCGGCTGGCGGCGTTCCATGTTACTTCGCCTTGCATATTTTCGATAGCCTGGCGCAGCTTCACATAATCGCCAGCAGGTGCATCAGCAGCGAGAGCGGCAGGAGCGAAGGCGCCTGTACCGGCAGCGAGCATCGTTGCGACTGACATCATTTGAACAAGTTGCTTGACCGTTTTCATAAGCCTGCAAATCCCCTTTATCCTTTTTTAAGATCGTATGAAGAATCGTTCTAAGTATATAAATAGATTGTTAAAGGCAGATCAAGGGACAGAGCTAGTTTTGTAAAAACGACGAAAGATCAGCTTCCAAATAAGGGGAGAAACGATATAATAGAAAGACTTAGAGGGCGAAGGGGCGCTGGCAGCAGGATGGAAAAAGCGTTGTCGAATAAGCATAAAATAAGAGGCTGGAAGCGCAGAGTCCGGCAAATAGAGAAGTGGAAGCAGCGCTATATGCAGCTGGATATGGAGTATCTCGCTCATCATCAAAGGGATTATGTGAAGCTCTGGATAGACCCTTTCTATAGATTGGTTCGCCGTAATCCGCCTGTCTGGTTTTCACGGCTGCTGCTGGTCGCGTTAATGGATATTTATGAAGCGTGGCATCAGCAATTGGAGCAGCGAAACGAAGCATTTTATTTGAAAATATGGCTGTTTGAGCCGGATTTCATATCCTCGCAGGTGGTTGCGGCGATTGGCGAGCAGCTTCATTATTATGATCATACGTTTGAGCAAAATAATATAATGCAGGCTAAAGCAGACGAACGTCTCGCTAAGCTTCCGCTGCTGCACAAAATCAAAGGCGTGGAGTCTTTTGTCTGGCAGCTTCATATAGATGCGGAGTTTCATTATGAATCCGAGCTAGCGGATGATTTGGCATCAGGATTCCGCACGGAGCGGGAAGTTAAACGGATCAAGAGCAGAGCTTATGATGTGGAGAAGCAGCAATGGGGCGGACAAGCAGACACTGTATACAAGCTGCAAGCTGGTGACGTATGGGTGGGAGGAAAATGAACGAGGCGAATGCCAACCATAAGTTGACATTACAAATTCATATATGGTATATAAAAATTAGGATTAGCACTCAGGCGTGAAGAGTGCTAAACTAGACGTAGCCTTACGCAGCCTAATAATGATGATTATTGAAGGGAGATTTATTCGTGGCCAAGAAACAGTTTAAAGCGGAATCGAAGAGATTGCTGGAAATGATGATTAACTCCATCTATACGCAGAAGGAAATCTTTTTACGCGAGCTGATCTCCAATGCTAGTGACGCAATTGATAAAATCTACTACAAAGCATTATCCGATGATCAATTGGTATTCAATCAGGCGGATTACTATATTAAAGTAACGGCGGATCAAGAAGCGCGCACGCTGACGATTGCCGATACAGGTATCGGAATGACCAAGGAGGACCTGGAGAACAATCTCGGCATTATTGCCAAGAGCGGCTCGCTGGCCTTCAAGAACGAGAATGAAGCGAAGGACGGCCATAACATCATCGGCCAGTTCGGCGTTGGTTTTTATGCGGCGTTTATGGTGGCGGACGTTGTAACGGTAACAAGCCGTGCCCTCGGCAGCGAGGAAGCGTTCAAATGGAAATCCGAAGGCGCAGACGGCTACACGATTGTGCCGGCTACGAAGGATACCGTCGGAACCGAAATCGTGCTGAAAATCAAAGACAATGCGGAAGAAGTCAGCTACGACGAGTTTCTGGAGCAATATCGCCTGCGTGCGATCATTAAGAAATATTCCGATTTCATTCGCTACCCGATCAAGATGGATGTGGCCGGACAACGTCCGAAAGAGGACAGCGAAGGCGAATTCGAAGAGTATTCCGAAGAGCAGACGATTAACAGCATGGTGCCGATCTGGCGCAAAAATAAAAACGAGTTGACGCAGGAAGACTACGACAGCTTCTATATGGAGAAGCGCTATGGCTTCGACAAGCCGCTTAAGCATATCCATATCAGTGCAGACGGCGCGGTTGTATATAACGCTATTCTCTACATTCCAGAGCATACGCCTTTTGATTATTACACGAAGGAATTTGAAAAAGGCCTTGAGCTGTATTCTAATGGCGTGCTCATTATGGACAAGTGCTCCGACCTGCTGCCGGATTATTTTGGCTTCGTGAAAGGGATGGTTGATTCCGAGGATCTGTCGCTGAACATTTCCCGCGAGCTGCTACAGCATGATCGCCAGCTGAGCCTCATTGCCAAAAACATCAAAAACAAAATTAAAAGCCAGCTGATCAGCCTGCTCAAAGACGAGCGCGACAGCTATGAGAAGTTCTACAAAGCTTTCGGCAGACAGCTGAAATTTGGCGTTTACAACGATTACGGCGCAAACAAGGATACGCTGCAGGACTTGCTGCTGTTCAGCTCCTCCAAGGAGAAAACGCTCGTATCGCTCGATGAATACGTAGAGCGCATGCCGGAAGATCAGAAGTACATCTATTATGCTTCGGGCGCATCTATCGACCGCATTGAGAAGCTGCCGCAAACGGAAATGGTATTGGACAAAGGGTATGAAATCTTGTACTTCACGGACGATATTGACGAATTTGCGATTAAAGTGATTTTGAAATACAAGGATAAAGAGTTTAAATCCGTGTCCAGCGGCGATCTTGGCATTGAAGCAGAGGAGGGTGAGGAGCCGACAGAGGCGGAAGCGACTGACAACAAGGAGCTGTTCGAGAAGATGCAGGGCATCCTTGCGGGCAAAGTATCCGGTGTTCGCGCTTCGAAGCGCTTGAAATCACATCCGGTCTGCTTGTCCTCCGAAGGAGAAGTGTCGATCGAGATGGAGAAAATTCTCCAAGCGATGCCGGACAGCCAAAATGTGAAAGCGGACAAGGTGCTCGAAATCAACGTCAACCACGAGATTTTGCAGTCGCTCAAAACCGCTTTCGCCAGCGATGAAGAGAAGCTCGGCCTGTACACGAACCTGCTGTACAACCAAGCGCTGCTCATTGAAGGTTTGCCAATTCAGGATCCAGTTGAATTTACGAACGCAATGTGCAAAATCATGGTGTAACAGCCACAAGCATGTTTAAGAGGGCTTTCCCTAGAGCAGCGTCAAGCTGCTTTAGAGAAAGCCCTCTTTTTGATAGATGTGTTCTGTATATTTGGTGATGGCTTCATTGTAATGGTGATATGTATATCTGAAGCTTGCTGCTACGGTTTTAGAGTTTTTTCGAAACAGCTCATAGCAGGTGAATAGGCACTGCCACATGTTGGGACAGCTATTTTCAGCATAAGTAGAAAGCAGTGCTTCCCAATCCTCTTCTGGAAGTTAACGGTTAATAAATATATAGCTTTTCCCTAAGCTAAAGGAATAGCCTCCACGTAAGTAGAAACCATCTAAAATTCATTGCAGCAATCGTCAAATTCTCTTGCGGTAGGCTGCTTCGTCCAATATTGACGTTCAGTTGGGAGCACTTCTTCTTACATAAGCAACTGTTTATCGATTAGCACTTCGACTAACCCGTCGCTATTCATAAAATAATTCTCCACCTCGTCGATTGGAATCAACGTCAAGTCGAGCTTATGCCGATCTTCAAAAATGAGGAGATAGGAAAACCAATTAACTAATTCGGATGGGAAAAGCTCCATATCCTCAGGCTTCTGCATCATAATCCGCTTGCCGAAACTGTTCAGCCACTCCTCATCTTCCTTGAAGGCATCCATATCGGTCACAAAATAGGAAACATCCACATTCTGAATTAGATCTGGTACGATGTTTTTGTTGATGCGCGAGCCTTCAAGAGTTGCAAGTACAATTCTACAATCATTGGCATAATAGGATTACGGTCAGTTATTCAAACATATTAAAGTGTCGAAAAGCATTTTTAATATCATCTTGTTTGACTAGGGGACACGGATTTGTTCTCATGTTGGCCTCGTATCTGTTTGGTGCCACTCTAGGCTTTAGACCACATACTTCTTTCATATGTGCAATCCAACATGTTTTGGGAACGTACCCATTGTTGTGTTTAATGTAATCTTGAATTTGTTTATAGGTAGCCAGCATAATCCCTCCCGTAGCTAATCAATTAGTGATCTAATAATTATAAAGAAAACTCCGATTTAATTATGTCTAACAGTTGTTTCGCAGTTTGTTCATCTATTTGTATGGTCTGGCTTACTACGTTGGTATGTACTCGTTCTTTAGAGCCATACGTATTGATCTGAATGTATTTCTTGCCATTCTTGACTAATATGTTATATGTAGACTCTGCCTCTGTTTGTAATCTAGAGTTTCTTGATATTTTACTTAAATTCCTGATCAATGCCACGTATTTCCCTCCAAATAAACTAGTATATGGGAAGTATATCATAGCAGCTTATTTTATTGCGATAAGTGCAGACTCTTCTCACCACAGCTACAGCCCCTAAAAAAGGTAATCACCCGCAATCACAATAGAACCGTTGCCTAATCTCAAGTATTCCGTTATAGTTAAACTAATTTCATACGAAATGCGGGTGCTGGATAAAGTCTGGCTGAGATAGGGAACTTGTTTTCCTGACCGTTAATCTGATCCAGGTAATGCTGGCGTAGAGAACATAACGAAACCTAGCCATTCGTGTATTCTCGAATGGTTTTTTTGTATTTCTCCGCTTAAAAAAGTAGTTTTGTCTAGGGCGAGATTTTGGATGAGCTGCGAGCATTGCTTTCCTTCAGGAAAGGGGAGAAAGTAGATGACAGAAGCGTGGATTGAGGCATTGCAGCAGCAGGTGGATGAGCGGCAGAATGAGCTGTTTGCGCTGCTAGCCGAGCTAGTGGCCTATCCGACCGTCAGCCCTCCAGCACGCAATACGCTGGAAGCGCAGCGGTTTTTGGAGAAGCAGCTGCAAGCGAGCGGTTTTGCAACGGAGCTGTGGGAGGTTTACCCGGGTGATCCGAACGTGACGGCGGTAAAACGGGGCACCGATAGCAAGCACTACCGCAGCCTGCTGCTCAATGGGCATATGGATGTCGCCGAGGTGGGCGACAGCGGGGGCTGGAAGCATGATCCGTTCAAGCTGGTGCTGGAGGATGGACGCGCCTATGGACGTGGAACCGCCGATATGAAAGGCGGGCTTGCGGCATTGTTGTTTGCAAACAAGCTGCTGACCGAAGCCGGTGTGGAGCTGAAAGGGGATTTGCTGTTTCAAGCCGTTATTGGCGAGGAAGCGGGCGAGGCAGGTACTCGCGCTTGTATGGAGCGCGGCTGTGAAGCGGATTTTGCCATCGTCGCTGATACGAGCGGGCTGGCGATTCAAGGACAGGGCGGGGTTATAACCGGCTGGGTCACTTTGCAAAGCCCGGAGACGTTCCATGATGGCATGCGTTCGCGCATGATCCATGCTGGGGGCGGCGTTCAAGGAGCCAGCACAATTGAAAAAATGGCCAAGCTGATCGCCGGGCTTCAAGATTTGGAGCGC
Organism: Paenibacillus sp. FSL H8-0537; assembly: GCF_038051995.1. Classification (NCBI taxonomy): domain Bacteria; kingdom Bacillati; phylum Bacillota; class Bacilli; order Caryophanales; family Paenibacillaceae; genus Paenibacillus; species Paenibacillus sp. FSL H8-0537. The sequence continues at coordinate 1,345,218 of NZ_CP150290.1, forward strand.
CACTGGGCAGTGAGCAAATCTTATGAGGGTTTTCCTCCCGGCTCGAATACGATAAACCCTGCGGTCATTGAGGGCGGGCGTCATGCCGCTTTTATCGCAGACCGCTGCTCGCTTTGGATCACGGTTCATTTTTACCCGAATGAAGATTATGAAGCGATTGCTTCGGAGATTGAAGAGCATTTGCTTGGCGTGGCGCAGGGCGATCCTTGGATGCGCAAGCATCCGCCAACCTTCCGCTGGGGAGGGCGCTCGATGATTGAGGAGCGCGGCGAGATTTTCCCTTCGCAGGAGCTTCAGCCCGAGTGGTCGGGGCTGAAGGCTCTGGAGCAAAGCCATCAGCAAGTGCTTGGCGTGCTGCCTGCGGTTGGCATGAGCCCAAGCGTAACCGATGCAGGCTGGATCGGCAGGGAAGGCATCCCGACGGTCATTTATGGTCCAGGGCAGCTGGAGCATGCCCATGCGGTGGACGAGAGCGTCGACATCAACGAGCTGATTTACTATACAAAAGTTATGCTGGGCTTCATCGCCGACTGGTGCAACCGTCCGAAAGAGGAAGCAGAGGGCGGCGAGCAGGGCTCAGGCATCAGCGATTAACGAGCAGCGATTAACGTGTAGCGATTAACGTGTAGCGAGTAGCGAGTAGTGAGAAGTGAGAAGTGAGTAGCGAGAAGTGAGAAGCGAGTAGTGAGAAGTGAGTAGCGAGTAGTTGTCGAGCGGACAGAGAAGCCGTTAATTTGCGAAAATCAACGATTTTGCCTTGTTCGCGGACTCAGATGCAGTTATTGGCAGCAAAAAGCCTATAAAGTCCCCATTAATCACGGAATAGCGGATTTCCTGTCCGCGAACACGATTAAAGTGGCCAAATCGCTGAAATAGCGAATCTCCTGTCCGCTGGCACGACTAAATCGTCGACCAAATCGATCAAATCGACTAAATCGTCGACCAAATCGGCTAAATCGACCAAATCGCGGATATAGAGGAATGTCAATCCTCGAACATAAGTCGGATTAATGAGAGTAATGTTAAAGTAGCGTTAAAGCAGCAGCTTTTATTAAACATAGAAGTATTTGAATAAACGAGCTGAGCATATAAGAGAGAGCGAATCACTCTCTGTTAAATAAAAAGCCGGTGAAAAAGGGCTTCGCTGCGTGAAAGGTTTGAGCTGGAGAAGCGCAGCAGCCCTTTTTCATCCGGCGTCCGGAGGACACGATGAGCAAATTTAGCGATAGATTATATCAAGCAAGCCGCGAAGTATGGCAGAAAAGCCATGAGCATCCGTTTCTCGTGGAAATGCGCGAAGGAACGCTGGATCCGCAGCGCTTCATCTATTATCTCAAGCAGGACTACGTCTATTTAATCGACTATGCGAAGCTGTTCGCCTACGGCAGTATAAAAGCTGGCGATATGGCAACAATGGTCAAATTCGCCGGGTTGTATCATTCCACGCTGCATGTGGAAATGGAGCTGCACCGCCAGTATGCCGACCGTTTTGGCGTTACGCGCGAGCAGCTTGAAGGCACGCAGCCGGCGCCAAGCAATATCGCCTATACAAAGTATATGCTCGACGTCGCGGCGAATGGCTCGCTTGCAGAGGTTGTAGCAGCGCTGCTGCCGTGCATGTGGAGCTACCGCGAAATCGGCGTAACCTTCGCCGAATATCCGGGTGCGCTGGATCATCCGCTGTATAAGGAATGGATTCTTATGTACAGCTCGGAGGAGTTCGGCGAGCTGACCCACTGGTGCATTGGCCTCATGGATCAATTGGCAGAAGGGCTTCCGGAGCGGGAGCTTGCGAAGCTGGAGGAGCATTTTGTCATAACATCGAAGATGGAATATTTATTTTGGGATATGGCATATCGCATGGAGGAGTGGCCAGTGTGAGCATAAATAAAGGTCTGCTGGGAGAGCAGGGGCTTGAACGGGCGGCGGGGGCAAGCAAGTCAGCAGCAGCAGAAGCAGCGGCAACGACCACTTCTGCACATAGCGAAAACAACGAGCCGGCAGGCCTTAGCGTCAGCGGACTGACGTATGCTTTTCCCGGCGGGCCGCCGCTGATTGAAGGGCTTGACCTGCATATTAGGCAGGGTGAGTTCGTCAGCGTCCTTGCGGCGAGCGGCATGGGCAAGACGACGCTGTTTCGGCTGCTGGCCGGGCTGCTGGAGCCGCAAGCCGGCACGATTGCGATCGGCGGCGTAAATCGCCAGCAGCAGGCGGCGAAGCTTGGCTATATGCCGCAGAAGGATTGTCTTATGCCGTGGCGGACGGTGCTGGATAATGCCGCGCTCGGCATGGAGCTGGCAGGAACGCCGAAGAAGGAAGCGCGCCAGCGGGTGCGGGAGCTGCTGCCGGATTTCGGCCTCGCTGGAACCGAGGCGAAGTATCCGCATGAGCTGTCGGGCGGCATGCGCCAGCGGGTATCGTTTCTTCGTTCGCTGCTGGGCGGCGGCGAGCTCTTTTTGCTCGATGAGCCGTTCAGCGCCCTTGATGCAATGACGAGAGTCAGCATGCAGGAATGGCTGCTGCAAATATGGGAGCAGCATCGCAAAACGATTGTTTTTATTACCCATGATATAGATGAAGCGCTGCTTCTATCGGATCGGGTGCTGGTTGCTGCAAAGGCGCCGGTTGCCGAATTGGTGGAATATCCGGTGGCACTTGCGCGTCCACGCACCTACGAGACGATGCTGAGCGAGCCTTTTGTGGCGTTAAAACGCCAGCTGCTTGGGCATTTCGGGCATGCGCATACAGCGGCCAGCCTAGAGGGGGGAAGGCAATGAAGCGTTTTTTCAAGAAGCATATGCCTGCCCAGCTGTTCATCCTTCTGCTCGCTGTATTGTGGGAAGTGGGAACGCGAATTTTCCAAATTCCCCATTATATTATCCCTAGGCTGTCTGATGTGCTTGTCTCCCTGGCGGAGAACAGCGGGCTGTTGGCGCGGCATTTCGTCATCACGTTAGGCGAGGCGCTGCTTGGGCTGGCGATTTCAATCGTGCTTGGCACGTTGTCGGCGATCTGGATCGACAGCTCATCATTGGCGCGCAAGACGCTGTACCCGCTCGTTGTCGCCTCGCAGACGATTCCGATTATTGCGTTGTCGCCGATTATGGTCATGTGGTTTGGCTATGAAATCGGCAGCAAAATCGCCGTTGTCATGCTGTTCACCTTTTTTCCCATTGCGATGAATACGGCGGACGGCTTCCGCTCGGCGGACCCGGATATCGGGGAGCTGCTGCGGACGATGGGAGCAAGCAAGCGCGAGCTGTTCCTCAAGTGGAAAATCCCTTCGGCGCTGCCGGAGTTTTTCACGGGGCTGAAAATGGCAGCGGCGATCAGCGTCGGCGGCGCTACGCTTGGCGAATGGCTGGGCGGCGAAGCGGGCCTGGGCATGTACACAAAGCGGGCGGCGAATATGCTGCGCGGCGAAAGTGTTTTTTCCGGGGTGCTGCTGCTGTCAGCGATGGGCATTATGTTATTTTTAGCCGTATTGGCTATTGAGCGAATCTGCTTATCCTATCGGAGAGAATCGAAGGTAGGCCAGTAAGGGGGCACCAAGGCGGAGTGCCGCTCAAGCTTTATCGCAATTTATATACTATAATAGAACAAGAAAGAGGTAAGTTGTCTATGCGTAAGGTGAATGAAGGAAATCATCATTATACGAAAAATAAAGCTTCCAAATGGAAACGCAGCTCATGGATCGCAGCATGTCTGGCTTTGACGCTAGTCATTATGGCGGGATGCTCCTCGGATAACAAGAACACAGCAAATGGTGCCGAAGGCGTGCAGGAGCTGACGGTGCTGCTCGACTGGTATCCGAATGCGGTACATACTTTCTTGTACGCAGCGGAGGAGCAGGGCTACTTCAAGGAAGCGGGCCTCAATGTAAAGCTGCAGGTGCCGGCGGATACGAATGATGCGCTCAAGCTGGTTGCAACCGGCAAAGCGGATCTGGCGATCAGCTATCAAATGCAGGTAGCCGTTGCCCGCGCAGAGGAAATTCCGATTGTATCGGTTGCTTCGCTTGTGCGCCACCCGCTGAATCAGCTGTTCGTGCTGGAATCGTCGGGCGTGAAGACGCCAAAGGATTTGGTCGGCAAAAAAATCGGCTATCCATCGATTCCGCTGGATGAAGCGTACGTGAATACGATGGTGAAAACCGACGGCGGCGATCCGTCAGGGCTGAACTACGTCGATGTAGGCTGGGACCTGATTCCGGCCATGACGACGAAGAAGGTCGATGCCATTATCGGAGGTTATGTGAACCACGAGAAGCTGCTGCTGGAGAAGGAAGGCGAGAAGCTGATTGCGCTTAACCCTGCCGACTATGGCGTACCGGATTATTACGAGCTTGTGATGACAGCAAGCGAGGATGGCGTTGCCAGCAAAAGCGAAGCATTCAAGAAGTTTATCGACGCGGCGGCTAAAGGGCAGGAATATACGGCAAGCCATCCGGATGAGGCGCTTCAGGTGCTGCTCGACAAGCAAAGCGCGGATTACCCGCTTGATACCGAGATCGAGAAGCAAAGCTTGCAGGTACTGCTGCCGCTCATGGATGCCGGCTCCGAAGCTTTCGGCAGCCAATCGGCGGAGTCGTGGAGCAATGTCATTTCATGGTTGCAGGAGCATGGCCAGCTCACGAAAGAAATCAAGGCTGAGGATGCATTCCGCAACCTATAATAGTGGAGGGAATACGGCGTATGGACGAACGCTATTCAAGACAGATGTTGTTTGCGCCCATTGGTGAAACAGGGCAGCGCAAGCTAAGCGAGAGCGCTGTGCTTATTATAGGAATGGGAGCGCTCGGCACTGTTCTGGCCAATCATATGGTCAGAGCGGGGGTCGGGCTCGTCCGTTTCGTTGATCGTGATTATGTGGAGCGCAGCAATCTCCAGCGGCAAATGCTTTACGACGAAGAGGATGTCGAGCATGGTTATCCGAAGGCAGTTGCCGCCGAGAGGAAGCTGCGCAAAATCAATTCCGATATCAAGATCGAAGCGATCGTTGCTGACGTCACCGTTCAAAATATCGACGCTCTGCTGATGGATATCGACCTTGTGCTAGATGGGACAGATAATTTTCAGACGCGTTTTCTGCTTAATGATGCTTGCTTCCGCAGCGGCATTCCGTTTACCTATGGCGGGGCGGTCAGCTCGCGGGGCATGAGCGCTATTCTTGTGCCGGGCGCTACGCCGTGTCTGCGCTGCTTTATTCAATCAGCCGATGCGGGCGGACAGACCTGCGATATGATCGGCGTTATTTCGCCAGTCGTAGATATTGTCGCTTCCTACCAAGCGGTAGAGGCGCTTAAATATTTGGTTGGAGCTGCGGACAAAAGAAGAAACAGCCTGATGACCTTTGACTTATGGCAAAATCATTCGTTCGAGATGAAGCTGGGCGAGCCTGCGAAGCAATGCCCTTGCTGCCAGCTGAAGCAGTATCCGGCTTTGCAGGCGGCAGAGCAGGACGCGGCAGTCTCGCTATGCGGACGCAGCACCGTGCAAATCTCTGGCGGCGCTCCGCTTAATCTGGAGCAGTGGCGGCAAAGGCTGGAACCGATTGCTGTGGAGCTTACGCATAACGCTTATTTGCTGAAAGCCGAGCTGCCGGAAGGTGAGCGGCTCGTGCTGTTCCCCGATGGGCGTGTGCTTGTGCAGGGGACGGAAGATATGGTCCGTGCCAAAACCTTATATGCCCGTTATATCGGAAACTAACAGCCAACAGCGAAGGGATTGTGTGAATATGAAGGATTTTCGTTTATATGCGATTACAGGCGAGGAATTTCATCCGGGCCGCGATTTGATCGAGGTGATGGAGGAAGCGATTTACGGCGGCGTTGATATTATTCAGCTGCGCGACAAGTCGGGCGACAAGCCAGCCATTTTGGAAAAAGCGCGGGCGCTTCGCGAGCTGACCCGGAAGCATGGCGTAACCTTTATCGTCAATGACTACATTGATATTGCGCTGGAAGTGGATGCGGACGGCATTCATCTGGGACAAGGCGATGTGCCGCTGGTGGAAGCACGCAAGCTTGTGGGCGATAAAATCATCGGCATTTCCACGCACGCCATTGAAGAGGCGCTGCTTGCCGAGGAGCAAGGTGCCGACTACATCGGTGTCGGTCCAGTATTTCCAACCAAGACGAAGGTCGACGTTGTTGATCCGGTAACGGTTGAATACGTGCGCGAGGTAGCGGATAAGGTGAAAATTCCATTTGTCGCAATCGGCGGCATTAAGCTGCGCAATGTGGATGAAGTGATTGCGGCTGGCGCGACGCGCATTTGTGCGGTTAGCGAAATTGTTGGCAGCAGCGATATTTCCGGCACCTGCCGCTCTTTTCTAGACAAGCTGGATAAATGGGGAGAGTCGTAATGGAACTAGTCATTAACGGTGTGAAGCAGGAGCTGGCAGCGAAGACGATTGAAGAGGTCATTGCCCATTTTGGCCTCGCGGGCAAGCCGGTTGTCGTTGAAGCTGACGGAGCGGTGCTGACCCAGGAGCAATGGGAAGCAACCGAGGTTCGTGAAGGCATGAAAATCGAGCTTGTACATTTTGTAGGAGGAGGCTAAAGCGAATGAAACCGGATGTATGGCATATTGGCAACCATGAACTAACGTCACGATTTTTTATCGGCACCGGGCTTTTCCCAAGCCCTTATGTACAGAGGGAGGCGATTGAGGCGTCAGGCGCCGAGGTGCTGACGTTCGCTATTCGCCGCATTAACTTGGAGGCGACCGAGGACGATTCGATTCTTCAGCATTTGCAAGGGAAGTCGTATCAATATTTGCCGAATACTTCAGGGGCAAGCACGGCGGAGGAAGCGGTGCGGATTGCACGTCTTGCGCGGGCTTCGGGTCTCAGTGACTGGATCAAGGTCGAGATTAGCGCCAATGAACGCACGCTGCTGCCTGATCCGATTGAAACACTGAAGGCGACGGAAATTCTCGTAAAAGAGGGCTTTACCGTCCTTCCGTACACGTCGGATGATCCGGTTATTTGCAAGCGGCTGGAGGAAGCGGGTGCTGCGGCTGTAATGCCGGGAGCGGCTCCAATTGGCACGGGTCTTGGTATTTTGAATCCTTATAATTTGGGCCTTATTGTAGAGGAAGCGAAGGTTCCGATTATCGTCGATGCCGGACTTGGCTCGGTCAGCGATGTTACGCAGGCAATGGAGCTTGGCGTGGCGGGCGTGCTGATGAATACACCGGTTGCGAAGGCGAAAGATCCGGCAGGCATGGCGCGGGCGATGAGGCTCGGCATCGAAGCTGGCCGTCTGGCTTATTTGTCCGGCCGTATTTCGAAGAAGCGTTATGCTTCGGCAAGCAGCGGTTACGAGGAGTTTAAGCTGAAATAACAGCATCATTCAACAAGGAAAGCTGGTTAGGACATGGGAGAACGAATTGTAATCATGGGCGGCGGCATTATTGGCTTATCCTGTGCGTTCGAGCTGCGCAGCCGCGGCTATCAGGTGACTGTGCTGGAAATTGGCAGCTGCGGGGGACAGGCATCCGGAGCGGCTGCGGGGATGCTGGCTCCTTTTTCGGAAAATGTAGAGGGGCCGGATGATTTTTTTCGCTTATGTGCGCAGAGCTTGCGGCTTTATCCTTCCTTTACAGACCGCGTAAAGCAGGTTTCCGACCTGCCTTTCGAATATACCGAATCTGGAAGCATGTATATCGCTTACCATGATGCGGATATTTTGGCGCTTGAAGGCAGGCTGCGCTGGCAGCGGGAGTATGGTTCGTCGGGCAGCCTGCTTGAGGGTGGCGACGTATTTCGGCTGGAGCCAAAGCTGTCAGGCAAGGTGCGGGCAGCGCTGTATACGCCGGAGGAAAGCCATCTGTATGCGCCGCATTATGTTAAAGCGCTGGAGGATGCCTGCCGCTTGATGGATGTTCACATTCATGAGCATTTGGAGCAGGTTGCGATTAAGGACTGGCAGAGCTCGGTCGTGCTGGAAGCAGCGGACGGGCGTGTTTTTGAAGGGGACCGGCTCGTTGTATGCTCGGGAGCTTGGGCGCAGCAGCTGGAAGCTGCATTTGGCCTTCGCATTCCGGTCTATCCGATTCGCGGACAAATTTGCGCCTATATGGCGGAGGAAAAGCCCGTTCATCATATGGTGTTTTGCAATCAAGGCTATCTCGTGGCCAAGGAAAATAATACGCTCGTATGCGGCGCTTCTGAGGATATAGCTGGATTCGAGACGACCGTTACGGAGAAGGGCATTGAACGCCTGCGAAAATGGAACAAGCAAGCTTTCCCGTTTCTCGAAACGTGGACGCCATTCCACACCTGGGCGGGCCTTCGCCCATCCACGCAGGATGGTTTTCCGCTGCTTGGTGCGCTCGCGCAATCGGGCCGCGTCGTGATGGCGGTAGGGCATTACCGCAATGGGATTTTGCTCAGTCCGGTTACAGCACAGCTCGTGGCTGATAGCGTAGAAGGCAAGAAGCTGCCGGACTTCATGCGGGCATTCGCTCCTGAGCGTTTCAGCTAGGCAGAGATAGGCAGAGCTAGGTACAGCGAGCTGGAGTTGGAGCTGGAAGTGGAAATCTGCGAAACCGAGAATCGGTGGACAAGCGTTTGATCTAAAATATAAGCATTTATAAGTTTCCTACTTATCATTAGGCTTATATTTCTCGGAGTGAAACGCGCCGCCGAAGGGCGGCGACAGCCGTTTCACCTTGGTTCTGTATTTGATGAAGAGAGGGGCGTGAGCAAAACATGAGCGTACATGAGAATGGGCAGGCACCACGCAGCGTCCCGACTGCTTTGACGATTGCGGGCTCGGACAGCGGCGGCGGGGCGGGCATTCAAGCGGATCTGAAAACCTTTCAGGAGCTTGGCGTATTCGGCATGTCCGCGGTGACCGCGATTACTGCGCAAAATACACTTGGTGTGCAGGGTGTATTTCCGCTCAGCGTGGAAGCCGTTGTGCAGCAAATGTATTCGGTCGGCTCGGATATTGGCGTCGATGCGCTGAAGACGGGCATGCTGTTCAATAGCGAGATCATTACGGCTGTTGCCGCAACGATTGCCGAGCTTGGCTGGAAAAATGTTGTCGTAGACCCGGTTATGATCGCCAAAGGCGGAGCCTCGCTGCTGCAAGAGGAAGCTATCCGGGCGATGACGGACAAGCTGCTGCCTGTAACGACGGTGATTACGCCGAACATACCGGAAGCGGAGAAGCTGACGGGCATTGCAATTGTCACGGCGGACGATAAGCGGGAAGCGGCGAAACGGCTCGCTGGATATGGAGCGGGCTACGTTATTATTAAGGGCGGCCACGATACGGGCGAGGAAGCTATCGATCTGCTGTATGACGGCAGCGGCTTTACCGAGCTGGCAGGCAAACGCGTTGCAACGGCCCGCACGCATGGCACGGGCTGTACCTTTTCGGCGGCGCTTGCGGCAGGACTTGCCGAAGGAGCGGATATGGAAGCGGCGATGCGCCAAGCGAAGGCGTTTATTCAAGCGGCCATCGAGGACGGCATTCAGATTGGCGGGGGGCATGGACCGACGAACCACTGGGCGTACCAGCGCAGCAAGCGAGCATTGCAAGCCCCCCTATAGTAGAAAAAGCTATGCGGCTTCCGGTTATGTTCAAACCGAAGGTTGCATAGCTTTTTTTACGTACTTGCTGCCTATCTGTTGTCTAGCTGCGTCTACCGGCTAAGTCCAGCCCCAGAAAAAACCTTCACGGTCCCAGGCTGCCTTGCCGCCATGGCCTTTTTTGAACGCTTTTTTTACTTCCTTGTCGATCGACGTATTTCCTTGCTCATTCACGTAAATGAACTGCTCTCCAAAATGCTCTGTAATATGGGCAACGGCCTTCTCCTGATGAAGAATGCCGGCAAACTTCAGTTCTCCGAGCATCCAATCGGCTACATCCTGTGCGGTATGGCTCAACATATCTCTTCCTCTCTATTTCACAGCTCTCGCCCACTATTATAATCAACGGCAGCGAATATGCCAAATTTCCCGCAATTTGATTATCTGGTCGATGTCCAATCATTATTCTTATACAATGCGAAATACGCATAAATTGAATCAAAGCTTCCATCAACATTTGTCAAAATGAAGGAGGAATCTCCATCCATTACGACTTTTCCTTGAATTTCACTAAACAATTGACCGTCTATAGCCGATATTTCTATTCATGAATAGTAATTAAATAAATAGGCGGGTGGGTCTCATGTTTTTTAAATTATTAAGTCCTTTCACAGCTCTTATGTCCAAGTTGAAGTATGCACAGAAGTTCATGGTCGTTAGTGCTCTGTTTATGATCCCGCTGGTTTTGCTGCTTGTTCTATGGGTTAGCGAGCAGCAAGGAAACATTAAGTATATTAAAAAAGAACATGAAGGCGTGGCTTATATTAAAGATATAATGCCGCTTATGCTCCAAGTGCAGCAGCACCGTGGGCTATCATCCGGCTTGTTGAATGGAAATCCTGATGCCAAGGCAGAGGTAGATGCCAAATCACAGGAAATTGCGGGCTTGATTCAAACGCTAGACCCAGCTATAAAAGCGTCAGGCATGGCGGGGGCGCAGGAGCTGTGGGAGGCCTGGAAGCAGCAGTGGACACAATTGGATTCGAGCAACGCTACGATGAAGGCTGACGACAGTTTTGACAACCATTCCACGCTTGTTTTAGATTTAACTAATATTATGAACAAGCTCTCTGATGAATCGGGCCTGTCCCTTGATACGCAGATGGATTCTTATTATTTGGGTTCTATGTTCGTGCAGCAAATTCCTGCGCTCATGGAGCATGCGGCGCTTATTCGCGGCAAAGGAAATGGTGTGCTTACCAGCAAAGCAATGGGGGATGACGAAGAAATCAAGCTTCGTTTGGAAGCGGAAATGATTAATTATTCCCTGACGAATATGAATAAGTCGCTGAGCAGCGCTTTAAGCTGGAACGAGGCACTGATACCATCATTGGAGAAAAGTGGCGCGATGACTGCGACATCGCTCAAAAGCTTTGTAGCGCTGCTTAAAACAGGTGTCCTTAACGGCTCTAACTTGACCATGGATGGGTCGGAGTTTTTTAAGTCGGGAACGGCGTCGATTGGTGTGTTAAACGACTTTTATGTCCAGGTGAATACAGAGCTTGAGCAGGTGCTCCAGCAGCGTATCGATGAGCTGACGGCGACTCGAAATATGCTGCTTGGCTTGACGGCTCTGTCCTTGCTGCTCGTGGCTATTTTCTACGTGGCTTTCTACCGTAATGTGATGGTAACGGTGGCTGCACTCCGTAATCGTGCGGATGCAATGGCGAAAGGCGACTTTTCCAAAGAACTCAATTTGGAAACGCGGGATGAGCTGCGTCAGGTCGGCCTGTCATTTAATGAAATGATTCGCTCCTTGAATGGGCTGCTGCGGAGAAACCAGATCGTATCTGAGCAGGCAGCGGCTTCGTCGGAGGAGCTCACAGCTATTTCACATGAATCGACGCAGGCGATGAAGCAAATTGCCGAGTCGATTCAAGGGGTATCCGAAGGAACGGACGTACAGCGCGTATCGGCGGATGAAACGTCGAAAGCGATGAATGAAATGGCGGTTGGCATTACCCGAATCGCCGAAGCAGCATCGGAAGTGGCGGACGCTGCGGTCAAGGTGACGGGCAACGCTCAAGTAGGCGAAGAGCAGCTTGGACAGACGGTACGCCAAATGAACAGTATTCAAGCATCGGCTGTCCGTTCGGGCGAGGTCGTCTCCAAGCTGGATGAGCATTCGGCGCAAATTGGCCAAATCGTGCAAGCGGTTATGGCGATAGCCAAGCAGACGCAGCTATTGTCGCTGAATGCGAATATTGAAGCAGCGAGAGCTGGCGAGCATGGACGGGGCTTTAGCGTCGTAGCCTCCGAAGTAGGCAAGCTGGCCGAGCAGACGAGTGAGTCGGTGCAGACGATATCTGAGCTGGTCAGAGATATTCGGACGCTGGTGAGCGAGAATGTGAAGGCGATGAGCGAGATGAAATCGGAGACGGCTTCTGGTCTTGCCTCTATTGAGCAGGCAAATACGACGATTGGCGATATTTTGCATGAGGTTCGCTCGATGAGCGATCAAATTCAGGAAGTGTCGGCAGCCGCCGAGGAAATTTCCGCAGGCATGGAAGAGGTCACGGCATCGGTTGGCGAAGTAGCGAACATCTCGAATAAAACGTCGGATGAGGCGGAAACGATGGCCGCAGCTACGGAGGAGCAGCTTGCGTCGATGGAGGAAATTCAAGCATCGGCGGAAGCGCTGCGCGATATGGCCCAGCAGCTGCAGGATGATCTCAGCCACTTCGTACTGAGCAGCGAGGACACACAGCAAATGAAGGCTGGATAGCGCGGAATCATGGATAATGCTCGGGCTGTGCAGACAGTATGAGCATTATCCTTTTTTTTATTTGGATAGAGTGGGATGGTAGAATGAGAGCAGCATTGAAAAGAACATAAAGGAGAGCAAGCAATGAGATTTGTGAAAAGAACATTGATTTATATATTGGTCGCGATTCCGCTCATTTTTCTATTGAATTATTTAAAGGTTGAAGGGCCGGCAGCGATTGTCATTATATTTTTAACGTTTTTGGCTGTGACACTGGGCCCATTATTTTATACGATTTTAGGAACGAGAAGCTTGGTGAAAATTGAGAGGTTTCTGCTCGCGAACCGCAGCATACCCAGTTATTATATCAACTACACGGTAGCCAATCGTTTGGATGACGAGTTTGAAGAGACGATGGCGAAGCTGCTCAAGCAGTACAAGCAAAAAAATAAACAGGCGCTGTTCAAGACGCTCCAAGCTCACTATAACAAGGATATCCAAAATGTTTTACACGAAATTGAGCTGATTCAGCCAGTGGAATATAGGCATTATTATCAAGCTTATTATTACATCGAGCGAAGAGAGTTCGCTGAGGCTCACGATCATATAAACCGAATCTCGAAGGCATGGATGAAGCAGTCGCTGCTATCTTACATGGAGTATAAACAGGGCAATCGGCCAAGGGCAATTGAGCTGGCGGAGGAAGCGATGCAGGCAGCAAGGGGGCTCCAGCTGTATGTAATGGTGAAAACATTCGAACGGGAGTATCCCGAGTTAAGGCAGCAGATGGAGAAGTGACGCTCGTTATGGTCGCGGGGCATTCTAGACGCATCGTATAGAAACGAATGAGCCGTAAAGGGGAAAAGATGCAGAACAGGCCGTTGCTAAAGCAGCAACGATGTCCGTTCTGCATTTTTTTTCGCTGGCAAAAGCGTTCGCGCGATTATAGATTTTTATAATCGACTAATAGATTATTTCTGGGCTGATGCCGATTGACGATTGGCTAGGGGTAACCTATACTTGCCTAAATACAAGTAAACAACTATGAATAATGAGTATAAAGGACTGTGCAGCTGATTACAAACAAGGGGGCCCGCAAACAAATGGTACAAGTAAAAGCACCAAATCAATATGTAAACGAGCCGAATGCCTGGGCAGACGGTGGAGCGAAAATTGCAGAAATCGGCAGCAAGCTCTTTATTATCGGCGGGGAAAAAGCGCTTGAAGCAGCGGCTCCGCTGCTTGCCAGTCTAAATGCGGTCGATGTCACCTATCAGGTGCATCGCTTTTCCGGGCAAGTAACGACGGAGCAGATCGCAGCCTACTCGGAGCTGGCAGCGAGCCAGGATATCAACGTGCTGGTTGGAATTGGCGGCGGTCGGGTGCTGGATTTGACGAAGGCGGTTGCGCAGCGGATTAATGTGCCGAGCGTGACGGTGCCGACAATTGCGGCAACCTGCGCGGCATGGTCAGCGCTCACCGTATTGTACGACGAGGAGGGGCGCTCGGCAGGCTACTTGCCGCTGAAGCAATCCCCGCAGCTGGTGCTTGCGGATACGGTAGCGCTTGCTGCTGCACCTAAGCGCTACCTCGCTTCGGGCATAGGCGATACGTATGTGAAATGGAACGAGACGGTCGTCAATGTGAAAAAGGTTCCGGCCGACCTTGATGTACGGCTTGGCGTCAAAACGTCGGAGCTTGCGGTCGAGGTGCTGGACCGCTATGCGCAGCAGGCGTATGCAAACGCGGGCGACGGCATCGTGACACCCGCATTCCATGAGGTGAGTCACGCAATTGTCTGGCTGGCCGGACAAGTGAACACCGTATCGGCAGGAGGCGCACGCGGCGCTTTGGCCCATGCCATCCACGACAGCCTGACGCAGTTTGCGCAAACGCATGGCTCGCTGCATGGCGAGAAGGTTGCGTTTGGGCTCGTTGCCCACACGCTGCTGCAAGGGCAAACGGCCGCGGAGACGGAGCGGCTTGCTGCGAAGCTGGATGCACTTGGCCTGCCGGTTACGCTGGCGCAGCTCGGATTTGAAGAAAACGCACATAAAATCGCTTATGACATTGCGGGTAAAGTGCCGCTTGCTGGAGCGAAAGCTGCCGAGCTGCCATTCGCGGTTCATCCGGCGGCAATCGCTGAGGCGATTATTGCAGCGGACCAGCTGGGGCAGCGCATTAGAAGCAAGGCAGCTGCTGCTTCGCAATAAAGGGCATGCAATAAGGGGAAACCTTACACACGAGATCTAGAGAGGCGGAAACAACCGTGAAGAACAGAAAGAGACAATGGCTAGGCCTAAGCATAGCCATCATCTTAGCGAGCCTGCTCGCAGCATGCGGCAATACAGGGGGAACGACGAACACAGGAGCAGCATCGGCGAGCCCAGCTGCCGCTTCTCAAAGCAGCAGCCCGGCAGCGGAAGGCAGGCCGGATTTGAGCAAAGTCACGCTGAACATCGGTCAGACGGGCTGGGAAAATCTAAAGATCGGCTTCAAGGAAGCTGGACTCGATGATACGCCTTACAAAATCGAATTCAGCGTCTTCCAAGGCGGCAATTTGCAGCTGGAGGCCATGGCAGGCGGACATTTGGATGTCGCCTTGACGAGCGAAATCCCGCCCTTGTTTGCAGCACAGGCCGCAAACGGCGGCAATTTTAAAATTATTGCCATTCAAAAATCCAGCACGCTCCAGCAGGAGCTGCTTATTCCAAAAGGATCGACGGTGAAATCCGTAGCCGATTTGAAGGGTAAAAAGGTAGCTTACGTCAGCAGCACAACCGCGCATTATTTTCTGCTGAAAATGCTTGAAGAAGCGGGGCTTAGCTGGACGGACATTGAGCCTGTAGCGCTATCGACCTCCGATGGCCTCAGCGCATTGATCGGCGGCAGCGTGGATGCATTGGCGAGCTACGGCAATGCGATCATTTCGGGACGCCAAAATGGCGCTACGACGCTGGCGTCTGCCCAGAACATTTTATCCGGCAACTTCCCGATTGAAGCGAATCCGGCAGCGATTGAAGATCCGGGCAAGCATGCAGCGATTGCGGATTTCCTGAACAGGCTCAATCAGTACAATGAATGGATTCGTGCGAATCAGGAGAAATGGGCAGGCATTGTAGCTGAAAATACGAAGCAGCCTGTGGAGCAGGCGCTCCAAACGCTGAAGGACGGCGAAGCGCAGCAGCCGACGACGATTTTGCCGCCATCGGATGAAGCGATTGCTTCTCAGCAGGATATTGCCGATACGCTGCAAAAGGTCGATTTGCTTAAAAACCCGGTTGATGTGAAGACGATCTGGAGCGACGCTTTTGCGGACGCACTGAAATAATTCGGGGGCCGAAAGGAGAGAGCTATATTTTGCGAAAACCATCCTACAGCTTCTGGACATCCTCCTTCACGCCATGGCTGCTGCCGATTTTGCTGCTAATCGCCTGGCATGTGCTGACGGTTACGGGCATTATCGCCGCTAACGTTTTGCCGCAGCCGCTGCAGGTCATTGAGGAGCTGATCACTTCGATCAAGAGCGGCCAGCTGGCTGAAAATATTGCAATCAGCGCCCGTCGTGCCATACTGGGCTTTCTCATTGGCGGCGGAATCGGCTTCCTGCTGGGCCTTATTAACGGTTTTTCCTCAAGAGCGGAAATCGTGATGGATTCGTCGATTCAAATGCTGCGCAATGTGCCGCATTTGGCACTCATTCCGCTCGTTATTATTTGGTTCGGCATTGGCGAAGAGGTGAAGCTGCTGCTGGTCGCGCTGGGCGTCTTTTTCCCAATCTATCTCAACACCTTTCATGGCATTCGCTCGATTGATCGCGGACTGATTGAGATGGCGAAGGTGTATGGGCTGCGGGGCTTCGACTTGTATAAAGAAGTGATTTTGCCGGGAGCGCTGCCTTCGGTATTGGTCGGCGTCCGTTATTCGCTCGGCATTATGTGGCTGACGCTCATCGTGGCGGAGACGGTAGCAGCGAATTCCGGCATCGGCTACATGGCGATGAATGCCCGCGAGTTTATGCAGCTGGATGTGACGGTGCTGAGCATCATCATTTATGCGCTGCTTGGCAAGCTGTCCGACAGCATTGCGAAAATACTTGAGAGGCGGCTGCTCCAGTGGAATCCGAATTACAGCCGTGCGAAAGCATAGGAGGGGATGACATGACCGATAGCCGCAAAGGGGCACAGCTCCAGTTAAGCCGGGTACGCAAGGAGTTTGCAGGCAAGGAGGTGCTAAAGGGCGTTGATCTGAAAATAGACCGTGGCGAATTTGTCGCCATCGTCGGCCGCAGCGGCTGTGGCAAAAGCACGCTGCTGCGGCTGATCGCCGGGCTGGATTTGCCGACGGAGGGCACGCTGCTGCTCGGCAGCGGCGAACAGCAAAGCGTAGGGACAGATATTCGCGTGCTGTTTCAGGAGGCGCGCTTGCTGCCCTGGAAGAGTGTGCTGGACAATGTGCGGATCGGCACGCCAGGCAAGGATAAGGCGAAGGCAGCGGAGGCGCTGGCGCAAGTTGGGCTTGCGGACCGCGCAGGCGAATGGCCGCATGTGCTTTCCGGCGGGCAGAAGCAGCGGGTTGCGCTGGCGCGGGGGCTGGCAAGCAAGCCTCGCCTGCTGCTGCTGGATGAGCCGCTGGGCGCGCTCGATGCGTTGACGCGCATTGAAATGCAGCAGCTGATTGAACGGCTGTGGCTGGAGCAGGGCTTCACGGTCGTTCTCGTCACGCATGATGTGAGCGAGGCCGTTGCGCTGGCAGACCGGGTTATTTTGATTGAGGAAGGCGTCATCTCCCTCGACAAGCGAATTACGCTAGATCGGCCGCGCAGCCGGGACAGCGGATTTATATATTTTGAAAACCTTATTCTAAATAAGGTGCTTGGCAAACAGGAAATACCGCTGCAGAAGAAGGTCAGCTATACGATATAAACAGCGGTCAACGGACGGCTGCAACCTAAGGACAAAGACTTAGTTCATATGAACTAAGTCTTTGTCCTTTTTATATTCATTTCAATGGTTTTGCAGCCGATAAAGGAAGAAGAAGGAAAATGAAAGCAGATAAGAGAAATCTATTTTCTTTTATAAGTTGAACAAAAGAAATGAATAGAGCAGGGGAGAAACGGAGAGAAAGATTGGAACTGTAGGAGCGATAGCGATCACCTTTGTTTTCGGAATTCATCATCAAAAAAGAATCATTAAAGAAATCTGAAAACAACAGCGGCCGGAAGTCCAAACTTTCTCGTAGTGACGACCTTAGCACTATGAATATCACCTAGTTTTACTTATATAGAAAGGATTTCATAGGAGGCAGGAGTAGGATGAGTAGCATTCGTATTCACATCATGCTGGCTATTATTATTTTTGCAGTGCTGTCTGGAACAGTTGTAGGGTTTACAGGTTTGTATACTAGCAATACCATTTTGGAGCGCTATTCGCGGGATAATGCAGGGCTGACGGTCGATAGCGCCGCTGGCGAGCTGGATTCCAAAATCAATGCCATTCAAAATTCGGTTGATGGCCTGGCCATAACCGCTGTATCGCTGCTGGACAATTTGGAGCGCTTCAAGACAGATGGCGAATACGTTAGGCAATATGAAGAAACGCTGCGCCCGATTGCTGCGCAGTTTGCGGATGAGACGGAGGGCGCCATGTCCTTCTATGTACGGTTTAATCCTGCGTTTACCACTCCTACCTCCGGCATTTTTCATGCGGACTCGGATGACAGCGGCAAGATGCAGCAGCTGACACCAACCGATTTCAGCCAATATGATTCTAGCGATACCGCTCATGTAGGCTGGTATTATCTCCCCGTCCAGTCGGGAAAGGCGATGTGGCTCGACCCGTACCGCAATGAAAATATCGGCGTCGATATGATCAGCTATACAGTGCCGTTGTTTAAAAATGGAGAATCCGTCGGCATTGTGGGGATGGATATCCGTTTTGATCTTTTTCAAAGCTTTCTAGGCGATATTCGAACGTTTGATGATACCTATGCGGTTCTGGTTAATGCCAGCCAGAAGCTGCTTATTGATCCTGTCCATACAGAGGCTGCTGTGCTTAAAGATGTGGATGCGGCCTTCGCCCAAAAGGTTGAGCAGGAGCCAAAGGGAATCATGCTGACGGATTGGGGCGGAGAAGAGACGCTCGTTGCCTATGCGAATTTGTCGAATGACTATACGTTAATTGTGGCATCGCCCACCCATGATATTTATCAGGAGGTTAACCAGCAGACGTGGCTCATTCTTTATTTGCTGCTGGGCGTCATTGTGCTCGCCGTGCTGACCGCACTCCTTGTAGGCTCGCGCATGGTGCGGCCGCTGAAGCGAATCGTAGCGGATATGGAGCTGGTCAGCGCCGGACAACTGGATGTGCAGTCTCGCTATACAGGCAAGGATGAAATTGGACGCATCGGCAGCGGCTTTAATCATATGGTGCAGCAGCTGCGCCGCTTGACGGGCAGCATTAAGGAAACGACTGTGGAAATCGGCCAGTCGTCCCATACGCTGCTGGCCGTATCGCAGCAGACGACGGCTGCGGCGCAGGAAATGACCGCATCGGTCGCGGAAATTGCCAAGGGCAATCGGTCGCAATCGGCGATGCTGGCTTCCTGTGCGGATACCGCTACAGAGCTTGCGGATCAAGCTTCCGCGCTGCGCGACCAGACGGAGGAGGTATGGCAGGGCATCGTGCGGATGAATGAGGGCAATGAGCAGGGGCTTGTCTTGATGCAGGAGCTGGCAAGGCGCAATGACAGCAGCAATGAGGCGACGCAGCAGATCGGCGAAATCATTAGCGATTTGCGGAGCAAGGCGGAAAGCGTGAATCAAATTTTGACGACGATTAGCGGCATCGCCAAGCAGACGGGCATTTTGGCGCTGAACGCTTCGATTGAAGCTTCCAGAGCGGGAGAGTCGGGTCGGAGCTTCGCTGTCGTAGCGGAGGAAGTGGGCAAGCTTGCCCAGCAGTCGCGCGAGGCGACGGAAGAAACGGTGGCGCTCATTTCAGGTGTGCAGCAGGATATCGGGAAAACCGTTGTCTCTATGGCGGATGTGAGGGAGCAAAGCAGCAGGCAATCCGAGGTGGTGAAGCAGATGGATGAAGCGCTGCGCCACATCTCGCTGTCCGTATCAGGCAGCACGCGCCAAATCAAGGAGAGCAGCGAGCATATTGCTAAGCTTAGCATCGGTGTCGGCCAAGTGCATGAGCAGCTTGGCAGCCTTGCGGTTATTGCGGCGCAGAGCAGCGATTTGTCCAATCAGGTGGCCGAGGCAGTGGAGGAGCAGACGGATGGCTTTGAGCAGGTAACCGCTGCTGCTGAGCAGCTTGGCGGATTAGTGGAGCGGCTGGATAGTGCCGTTCAAGCTTTTCATGCAGAGGGGAGCGAACTCACGGGGAGCGGGCGGGAAGGAAGCGCTGTGTAAGCTGATTGCATCGTATTAGCAGCTGGTACTAAGAGAAGATGGTACTATTTATTCCAGCGAAAACAGGTAAGATAAGGCTATCAAACAAATAACCGCAAGGTTATACGGGAGGACGCCTATCATGGAAAATCAAATGCCTGTTCGCAAATCAATGAACTTTTACCGTCGCCGGAATACACCAACTTATACGTTTATGGCTTGGGGAGCTTTTGTACTCGCATTCGCCTTTGAATTTATCGGCATTTATACGCTCAATCAGCCGCTTTCAGTTCAGGGCTACTACGCCGTAACAGGAATTTTGCTCGTCATTACTTCGTTTACGCTCCAGAAGCTTGCCCGCGACAATGATGAGGATAAATTTCTGAAGGAGCAAAATCCTTCCTATCGCAATCGCAACACGCCAGCCTTTACGTTCATGGCTTGGATCGGCTTTATCATTGCTGTGCTTGCGCAATACATCGGCCTGTACACCTTGGAGGAGCCATTCTATGTAAAAGGCTACTACGCTATTGCCGGAGCTTTCCTGATTGTAGCTTGCCTCGTGCTTCAGAAAACGGTTCGCGATAATGAGGAGGATAAAGTGCATTTGGGTCCGGAAGAGGAGTAAGACCGGCGCATTCTAGGGCATGTATGCAAATGTATGCAAATAGCAAGCAAATAGCAAGCAAATGTAAGCAAGCCAGCTCATGATCCTATTATTTGGCGGACCCAGCAGCGGCTATTTCAACGGAATTACGAGTTAAGGAACAGGCTCCGGACCCAGAAGCCGCTAATGCGCTGCTGTTAGCCATTTTGACGGGAAAATGAGGGTGATAACGGCTTTCCTGTCCGCCTACGGCCTGAAATCGGATTAAAAGCCAAAATAGCGAAACCTCAGTCCGTCAAAAAAGAGGGGGCGTCTCGAGCTGTATTTCTTCAGCAAGGCTCGGATGCTGCGCTTCTTTAATGGGCAGGCTGCATGTGAATGAAAAGTGCACTTCTCAGAATTAGGTATTGGAAAAGTCTGCGTAAGCTGGCGCTAATCCAAAATCATTCTGGGAGGTGCACTTTTATTTTTTTGTTACCCGTTAATAATTTCCCCGCCGTTGACATGCATCATCTGTCCGGTGACATAGCTGGAATCATCCGATGCGAGATAGACGTAAGCGGCGGCAAGCTCGGCAGGCTGGCCAGGGCGTTTCATCGGCGTATCGCCGCCGAAGGTGGCGACCTTCTGTGCGTCGAAGCTGGACGGAATAAGCGGCGTCCAGATGGGACCCGGTGCGACGCCATTGACCCGAATGCCTTGTCCCGCCAAATTGGCGGATAGGGCGCGGGTGAAGGAGACGATCGCGCCTTTGGTGGCCGAATAGTCGATCAGCGTCTCATTGCCGCGATAGGCGGTAATCGATGCCGTATTAATAATGGATGCGCCTTGCTTCAAATGGGCGAGCGCCGCTTTCGTCAAATAAAATATCGCGAACACGTTGGTGCGGAACGTAGCGGTAAGCTGCTCCGCCGTAATATCCTCAAGGCGCTGCTGCACATGCTGCTCTGCAGCATTGTTGACGATGATGTCGAGCTTGCCGAATGCCTGAACCGTCTGCTCGACCGCTTGTTGACAGAAGGCTTCATCCCCGATATCGCCAGAAATCAGCAGGCAGCGTCTACCAAGCTGCTCAATCTCCTGTTTTACAACCTTCGCGTCGGAGTCCTCTTCCAAATAAACGATGCTGACATCGCAGCCCTCCATTGCAAAAGCGATCGCTGCGGCACGTCCAATTCCGCTGTCCCCTCCGGTAATAATCGCAGCTTTGCCCGTCAGTTTTCCAGCAGCCTTATAAGTTGCGGATTTATAGACAGGCTGCGGATGCATAACGGATTCCAGTCCGGGCTGCTGATCCTGATGCTGGGGCGGCAGCGTCTGGGCTGGCGCTTGTGTTGTAGATGGACTCATCCTATAACCTCCTTGTAATGGCGCGGCATGCGCCTGTAACAAAACGTTCTTATTGTGGAATAAACGTGCAGAGGTTATACATGGTTTTCCGTCATTTTACAGCATGCTGGCGATACCAGTCATTTGCTTCCTGTAGCACCTTAGTTCCGCCCGCCTTCATAAACTCATGGACGAAACGGTCAAAGTCCTCTAGCGGCTTCTCGCCGGTAATAAAGGCGACATAGGCTTTGTTTTTTAACTTGATTAATTCAGCTCCGTTATGGATTAAGGAGGGAGTCGCAACCTCCAAAGCGTTGTAGATGCCATCTTGATCAAGGTTCAAGGTTGAGGCCCATCGCTCTCTTCGTTCTTTAGGGACCAAGGGTACCGTCATGCCTAAATTGGCGCCGATTGTATTTTGATAGTTGAACATGGTGTCATAGGGAGGCAGCACAATGACATCCTCCTTCACGTTTCCTGCCCATGTCCAGTGTGTGCCTTTGATCCCATATTTCATTGAGGCATATTCATCCGGGTCGGGACTCGCGCTCACATAGTCAAGTATTTGAAGGATCATCTCCATCTTGCCTGGATCAACGGCTGCGTCAGCTCCGATAGCGGTGAAGCTCATCAGCATATCATAGGCCTTGGAGCCTCGTTTTCCTTCCGGTCCACGAAAGGGCTGTCCGAACACAATTCGGGCCTGCGGATTGCCCGCCGTTAGTTCCTTTGCGTTAAATGTAGCTTCTACCGGAAGCTCCGCGCCATTCGCGCCGTCCTCATCCTCAAAGACTAAATAATCGCCATCTTGAATCCAGTGATAGTAATTGCCCATGGAGGTCATGCCGATTTTGCCATTGATAAAGGCATGGGACAGATGCTTGTAGCCCCCTTTATTTTCGCCGGTAATAAACTCGGGATCGATGATGCCATCAGCGTACCACTTACGAAGATAGTGCAGTGCCTCCTGCATTTCCGGCTCCAATGCGCCGATGATGAGCTTTTCATTTTTCACCCCGAAGTAAAGCTGGTCTGCGAAGACGATTTGCCCGAATGCGCCGAATACAACATTCATTCCTTCTCTGGACAAGCCGTACGTATCTTTCTTGCCATTGCCATCCGGATCTTCATTCGCGAATGCATAGATGACCTTCTCAAAATCAGCTAGCGTCTCAGGTACCGTCAGGCCCAGCTTATCGAGCCAATCCTCTCTATATACGACAGGTATGCGATAAATGTTTGTGGGATTGACGACAGGAATGCCATAATATTTGCCGTCGATTTTGCCATAATCCTGATAGGCGGGCGCATTTTCTCGAATGGCCTTCATAATGTTTGGAGCGTACTGATTAAGCATTTCCTCGGGAATTTCGGCCAGCAAGCCTTGCTGTTGATATTTCAGGAGATCCTGAGTCTGTCTGATTCTGAATAAATCGGGAATTTCACCCTGCGCCACCTTCATATCCAGAAGCGCTTCATAATTGTTGTTTTCTAAATTCCAGACGTCCAAATTGACATTGAATTTATTTTCAAGGAGGCGCACCATCTCCGCATGGTCTGGAACAGGCAGATTGAGATGCATCGTCCAGGAAATATTGTGCTGCGGGCTGTCAGAAGCTATGGGGGTTTGCAAATCCTTGGCAGCAGACAGGTGCACAGAGCTAGTTTCGCACCCGCTGACCAAGCTCATACATACGACGGCGATAAGGGCGATGATACGCTGTAATTCCTTCATTTTCATGATGAAACCTTCCTTGAATCGTATTTCTGCATGTACGGTATGGCCGAAACGGAAGCTTTGCCGCCAGAGGACGGCTTCAGCCGTTTACGCTTGAAATATAGGAAAGTATATGACTTCGCCATACTTTCTCTATATTTCTACGCGAAACGGAAGCTTTGCCGCCAAGGGACGGCGACAGCCGTTTACGCTTGTTTAACGGTATGGCGCAAATAATTGCCCGGTGTACACCCATGCCGTTCCTTAAATTTCTTAATAAAATAAGCCGCAGTCCTATAGCCGACTGTACTGGCAATTTGCTCAACAGACATATTATTGTTCACGATTAAAGCGGTCGCTTTTTCCATTCGCTGGCTGGTGACATAGTCGGTATAGGTGATGCCGCTCTCTTCCTTAAAGAGCTTGCTCAAATACTTGGGACTAATAAACACCTGGGCAGCCACCGTCTCAAGCGACAGATCCTCCGATAAATGGTTGCGAATATATTGCTTGGCAGCGTCAATGCTGGAGACAGCTCGATCGTTATTCCGTTTCTCCATTTGCTCAAGGCATGCCGATAAGGAGCTAACCAGCCATTCCTGAAAATGATAGATATTACGTGTCTCGTTAAACTGATTGTATAAATCCAAATGGCCTTGCTCGTGCTGCTGGTATCGAACGTTTTTCAAATAATCGGAGTAGACGTATACGGTGTTCGCCAAAACAAAGCGGCAATAATCGGCAGAGTACATGCCTTCCCGCATCGTCACCACCAATTGCTCTACCGCTGCCGCAATTTCGTGGGCTTGACGGGCATGCAATTTATCTCTGAACCTCATAAGCATCGCTTGCGGGATTTCTTCAAGGCTATGCTCGCGATCCAGTAGAGTACGATCGTTCAAAATGGATCTATCCGGCAGGAAATAGCCGTATTTTATTAAGTTTTGGGCTTCCATATAGCTTTGGTGAACCTCGATAATATCCTGTACCCAGCACCCCTGTGAAATTTGAAAATCCAGCTGAAACTGCTGCTTGGCTTCCGCTAATACAAAACGGGACAGCTGCTCTAAAAATTCGTCGCAGGTTTCGCTCGCGCAAACAAGGATAACGATCGTCTTGTCCGGCAGCTCCTCGGCAATGATATGCGCCTCCGGCACAGAAGCCCCCTCCAACTGGCTGATCATTCGGTACACGACATACTGCATTTCTCTGGAGCTTAAATGGGCATAGGCTTGGCCCGAATTTACAATCATGCTGCAATAATGACTGTAGGCCTGAGAGATGCCGAGAAAGGGGAGCTCTTCCGCCAATTTTTCTCTTGTATTGCTATTGTGGAGCAGGTTCAGCAATACATTATGCCTAATAACCGAGCTATTGGCCTGAAGCGTCTCTTCCAGATTGCTGACCTTATCGTTCAGCCTAATGAAAGCGGTATCAATAAACTTGAATTCATTCGTCACATTTTCAGGCGCATGCCCGGATAAGTCCTTTATTCTTCCCGCCAATCGCTTAATTGGGCTGTAACTTACTCTCGCAAAAATCCCGGATAATACGATTCCTATCAATAGAGCAGCTACACAGATAACAAGTACAAGCTTTTGCACGAAAATCAACTTTTGATAGAAGAAGCTGGCAGGCATGGCGCTGTACATTTTCCAGCCGGTCGATGGCAGCGTTTGGTAGGAAACCGCATAAGGGGCATCATTAATCGTGTCTTTAAAGCGGCCAGACTCCGCCTGGGACAGCAAGGTTTCGGTGATGCTGGAGTCGGGAGCGTTGTGCAAACCTAGGCCTTCTTCGTCTGAACCCGTGATCAGGCTCCCGGAACGATCTAATATAAACGTGCTTTCATATTGCGCGGGCATCATATTCCGAATAACCCCGCTAATCGCACTTTCCTTCAAGTCAATCGCAATGATCAGATCACTGTTTTCGCCAGAGGCTTGAAAGGGATAGCTATGCGTGTAGGTGATCAAGGCTTCTTTTTTGCTATTCGGCAGGCTGGAATAAATATCTTGTGGTATCAATCGGGTTGTTGTCCAGAGCTGGTTTTGCTTATTGCCTCGCATCCCATTCATCCAATCGGCAAAAAATACGGCGCTGCTGCCTTGGTTGGCATTGAATTTCAGCCCATAATTGGAGGAGAGCATGACATTTTGCTCCGGATAGTATAAATGCGCCGCATAGATGAGGTCTGAATGGGCAGCCACTTGTGACTGGAGCAATTCCTGCAGATCAATGGCTTTGCTAAGGTTGTTTTTATAGGAGGAATCGGCAAATAAACGAATATCTGCGGTTTTATCGAGAGATAGATTCAGATAGATTTGCTGTACGCTCTGAAGCACCGTGGCTTCAATCGTTTGGGCTGTGTTGTCTATAATCAGCTGATTTTTAGAGTGCAGCTCCTCTTCATAGCTTTTTGAGAAATAAATATAGAAGACGGAGCAGAGCAAGAGAACAATAACCAGCACGATGGAAATATAAGATACAGCCAGATTAGCAAATACAGAGTTCCACTTTTTCACGGTCTACGCCTCCTCACCGTCTCGATTATACACCACCGGATGGACGGACTTATACCCATTAATCAAATCTTAACACTATTCGGCTTGAGGAAGATATGCAGCAAAAGACTCTATAGCATAGAACCTATTTCTCATCCTTTCTCCAGCCAGAACAGGGGGAAAAGCAGGAATGAGAGAGGATAGGATACGATTTTTATACATTTCAGAAATTGTTATATTGAGGAGCAGCAGGGCCAAATGTTACGCTCGAAATCGATTCGGAAAACAAAATAACGAAACGATGGGAGTAGACTCAACTTGAAAAAGAATTCTACCAAAAAGGTCGTATCTGTTGCATTGGGCCTCTTACTGCTTTCCAATTCCGTAGTGGGGAATGCTGCAACCGCAGCATCAAACGGAGCTTCAATTGAACTGCCGCCGACTCCGGCATGGGGACATTTTGTAGACAGCTACAAAAACAATGTTCCTGTCAATCAGTCTGTATATGCCAACCCGGTCATTGGCGTATTGTCAGGGTTTCAGGAGCTCTGGGAGCCTGGGACTTCATGGGACAATGGCACAAAGCGCAACAGCAGCGTACTGGACTACAACATTCAATATGTAGCGAACATTGCTGCTACGCGTACAGCGGAGGATGAAAAGCTCGCTTATTACGTTGATCGAACGAATCAATCGTATGGAGCGACTGAAGGTCTTGGTGCTCTGACTGATGTGTATCGAGCCAAATCGGGAACCTTTACGACCATTACGAGTATTCCGAGCGATGCTACCACAGTTAAATACAACGATGGCAATGACTCCAACAAAGCGGGAGATTCCAATTCCGAGCTTGGCAAAATGGTGGATTTGATTGGAGCCCTGCGCGGCAACTCCGCCTCCGGCAACCCTGCTAAAAGCTTCTACAGCTATATGCGTCCTTACCGCTGGGCAAATGACATTACGATGATTGTTCCTACGCTAGTACCTGCAAGGAGTGCAACGCCAGCTACGGACGGCGGCTTCCCGAGCGGTCACACGAATGCTTCTTATCTGGCTTCTTATGCTCTTGCCTATGCGGTGCCTGAACGGTTCCAAGAGCTGCTGACCCGCGCCTCGGAGATGGAGAACAGCCGAATTATTGCAGGCATGCATTCTCCGCTTGATGTTATTGGCGGACGTGTTATGGCAACGGCGCTAGCGGCGGCTGCCTTGTCTGACCCAGACCATGCGGCACTCAAGCAGGGTGCTTATGATCAAGCGCATGCCCTTCTATTGACGGAAACAGGAACAGCGGAAGACCGTTTTACGGATTATGAGAAAAATAAAGCGCAATTTACCGAGCGTTTGACCTACGGCTTCGATCAGATCCATTCGACAACCGAGCCGATGGTTGTGCCTAAAGGGGCAGAAGTGCTGATGGAAACGCGCCAGCCTTATTTGACGGATGAACAGCGCCGTGCCGTTTTGGCGACTACAGGCATTTCTTCTGGCTATCCGGTGCTGGATGATCCGGAAGGCTGGGGACGTCTTAATCTTTTTGTCGCAGCAGATGGCTATGGCGCATTTGACGGTGATGTAACGGTGACGATGGATGCCAGCAAGGGCGGCTTCCATGCAGCGGACAGCTGGAAGAATGACATTGCTGGTGCTGGCAAGCTGACGAAGGAAGGAAGCGGCGCCTTGAAGCTTCTCGGTACCAACACGTATTCCGGAGGTACTCAGATTAATGCGGGTAAGCTGGAGAGCGGTTCGGCAACAGCTCTTGGAAACGGCGATGTCGTGAATAACGGCGGAACGCTTACGGAGAATGTAGCTGGAAAAATGACGATTGGCGGAAATTTCACGCAAGCTGCGAGCGGTACGCTTGAGCTTAACGTTGCGAGCGCTAGTGATGTGCTTGAAATTAAAGGCGCGGTAAAAACAAACGGGAAATTGCAGGTGAATTTTCCAAGCAGCTACGTGCCAAGCAATGGCTCAGTCACACTTGTGAGCTACGGTGCTAATCAGCAAAACGGACAGTTCACATCGGTCGAAATCAGCGGGGTGCCGAGCCAGTATAATGCTCAGGTCGTTTATCAAGCCGATAAAATCTCGCTGGAAATTACGAATAAATCGAGTTCGGGAGGCTCTGGTGGTTCTGGAGGCTCGGGTAATTCGTCAACGCCTTCACCAACACCTGCTCCAACGCCTACTCCAGCTAACCCTGTAGATCAGAATTCTGGTGTAACGGTGACAGCAAAGGCAGACGCTAATGGAAATGCAGAGGCTGTCATTGAAGATGCTCAGATTAAAACCGTAGTGGAGCAGGCTCAGGCAAAAGAAGCGGGATCGAGAATCGTCACGCTGACCGTTGAATCGGCAGATCATGCAAAATCAGTCGGCATCTCGCTATCCAAAGCCGCTGTTGCCAATCTGTCTGCTGGCAAAGTGGATAAAGTGGTCGTGGTGACACCATTCGGCACCCTTACGATTCAATCAACTACGCTGAATGCAATTGGAAAGGCAGCAGGCAATAACATTCATGTCAAGGTCACACAAAGCGAAGCAGATACGCTTACACCGGAAGCCAAAAGTGTAGTAGGCACAAGACCAGTGCTGGATATTGCAATTGAATCCGGAACATCGAGTCTTTCTACCTTTGGCGGCAGCAGCATTCAAATTGATATTCCTTATACACCTGCACAGGGCGAGGATACAAGCGCTATTGTTGCTTATTATATCGATAATGACGGGAAGCCTAGCATCATGAGCAATTCCAGCTACAGCAATGGCAAGGTTACTTTCGTAACGAACCATCTCAGCCATTACGCTGTTGGCTACAATAAGATCAGCTTTAGCGATACAAACAGCCATTGGGGAGCTTCATTCATCTCCTATTTAGCTGCCCGTGATATGATTGAAGGCAGCGGCGGCAATCAGTTTGCACCGAATAAGAACATTACGAGAGCAGAATTTGCTAAAATACTGGCTGATATTGCAGGCGCAGATGTGTCTGGAAATACGACCTCCGCATTCGGAGATGTCAAAGCCGGAGACTGGTACCTGCCTTATGTAGCTTGGGCAGCAGAGCATGCGATTGTCCAAGGAACATCCAGCAGCACATTCAAGCCAAATGAGCCGATTAGCCGTGAGGAAATGGCGGTTATGCTGAAGCGATTTACGGATCAGGCTGGCTTTACGCTGCCTAAGTCGGCTAGCGGAGTTGCTTTTGCTGATCAAAGCAGCATTAGCTCGTGGGCAACAGATGCAATCGTTTCGTTGCAGCAGGCCGAAATCATCTCTGGCAAGGGCGGCAATGCCTTTGATCCGAAAGGCGGCGCAACAAGAGCCGAAGCGGCGAAGATGCTAGCTGTGCTGCATCAAAGCATGAATAAACAATAATTTCGGCAAATATTCGAAAAAATAAGCTTTAAAGTGTGAGATTCAAGGGAACAGAAACCAGAAACCAGAAACCAGAAAACATGGAACAGTGAGAACTCGAAATTGGGGTTCTCTTTTTTTCGTTTGACACAAGCGATTTAGCTTGGTCTATCGAATATAACACCAGTGATGAATCATGCTTGAAGCTGCTTAGACGAGGAGGCTCTACCCCAACTCCAAGCTTTGCTTGAAAATGGCTGCTGATAGCCGTGTCCTAGCGGACTGCACAGACCTTATTTTTTGAATTGAGATCATATATTCCTATTGGCGGACTGTGGGGCCGCTATCATCCGATTTCTGGTGGCATTTCACGGTTTTTGGAGACAATAGCGGCTTCTGAGTCCGCGAACCGAATAAAAAGGGGAAATGTTCAGTTTTAACGGCCTCTCTGTCCTCTCACCCTCCCATCTCCTTTAGACAAGACTGACAGTAAGTTAGTCAGTCAGGACTCCAGTTCGATGGCTGCTCTTTCTTCCATTCTCTAGTTCAACTTATATTCACGATATCCTTTGAGCTTACGAAAGGAGAGGGGGCAAGGGAGTATCTTCTAACGTCAGGAAAAGACGGTTATTTAATGGAAATACTCTGTTTTTTTCCTAGTTTCGCCAAATAGGAATCTATATACTAAAAAGGGATTTACTGCGCTAATCAGGTGCTGCGAAAAGGAGGAAGACGGGTTTAACCTTAATTTTTGTAAGCGCAACCAACTGATCTTCAAATCGAAAGGATGCGATTGATTCATGTTCAGCAACCACTCCAACTGGCTTAAAAGGACGGCTGCCACGCTAACGGGGCTTACGCTGCTATGCGGCAGCGCCGCAGGCGCAGCTGCTGCGGAAACGGCAGCTTCAGGGCAAGCAGGGACAGCTATGAGCAAAGTACAGCTGGAATATTTGGATAGAGGACTTGTAGCGGTAGCTTCTTCGGAAAACGTATTTCTCAGCTGGCGGCTGCTAGGCAATGAGGTGACGGGCTATTCCGAGGGTGGAATGACCGGAGCGAATTTCAATGTTTATCGGGATGGTGCGCTCATTGCAACGGTGACGGACAGCACGAACTACTCGGACCCGCAGGGCAGCACTTCATCGCGTTATCAGGTAGCGGCTGTGGTGAATGGGGAAGAGCTGGCACGCAGCAGTGAAGCTATACCGTGGGGAAATGGTTATTATGATTTGCCGCTTAATAAACCGGCAGATGGGGTTACCCCTGTGGGTGAGGCTTTCACATATTCGGCTGCCGACATGAGCGTCGGCGATGTGGATGGCGACGGGCAATTTGAATATATCGTCAAATGGGACCCGTCGAACGCCAAGGATGTGTCGCAGAAGGGCTACACCGGCGAGGTTATTATTGATGCCTACGAGCTTGATGGCACGCAGCTGTATCGCATTGAGCTAGGGCCGAACATTCGCGCAGGAGCGCATTATACCGAATTTATGGTGTATGACTTTGACGGTGACGGCAAGGCGGAAATGATGTTCAAGACAGCGCCGGGCACCAAAATAACGAAATACGACAGCAGCGGAGGAATCGCTTCCGAAAATTATATTACGATGCCGCAAGAGGATATCGCAGCAGGCTACAGCAATAACGACGATTATCGCGTGAGCAAGCAGGGCTATTACGAGCATGTCGTAAATATGTTCATGAAATGGGCCGAGCATGAGGAGGTCGTAAACGGTAATTGGCCGGCAACGCTGGAAGAAAGCTTCGGTATTGCGCCGAAATATGCCTATCCCCTGTCCCGCGAGGATGCGGAAGAACTGACGGATTATTTTATGGATGTATATGCGCCGGCGCGCAGCGGCAACAACAAGCTGCGTGATTTTGAAGGCTTTATTTTGAGCGGGCCAGAATATTTGACCGTGTTTGAAGGAGCGACAGGCAAGGAGCTGGAGACGATCCCCTACAAGCCGGGCCGGCATGACGATGGCCTCATGTGGGGCGACTATGCGATGGGCCGGATTGAGCCGGGCAACCGTGTAGACCGTTTTCTTGCAGGCGTAGCTTATTTGGATGGCACGAAGCCTTATGCCGTATTTGCCCGCGGCTACTATACGCGCTCGACGCTCGTTTCCTATGAATGGGACGGCAAGCATTTGCGTGAGCACTGGTTTGTCGACAGCGGCTGGGTGCCGATGACGAATCCTTTCAACGATGGGCCGCATGGCAGACCGGGACTGAATCTGGCCTTTGCAACGCTTACGACGCAGGGCGCGCATTCGCTAAGCACGGCGGATGTGGATGGCGATGGCAAGCAGGAAATTATTTATGGCTCCTCGACAATTGACCATGACGGTACACTGCTCTACAGCTCGGGCGATATTTTGCCGCCGGGCAGCGCAAATCCGGGGACGTATGCAGGTCTTGGACATGGCGATGCGCTTCATGTCGCAGATATTGATCCTGACCGTCCGGGCTTAGAAATTTTTATGGTGCATGAGGGTGGACCGTATGCCCCTTATGGCTACTCGCTGCGCGATGCTGCGACAGGCGAAGTCATTTATGGCGGCTACACCGGCAAGGATACCGGACGCGGCATGGTAGGCGATATCGACCCGAATCACAGAGGGCTGGAGACATGGGCGGTTGGCACATGGACAGCAAGCGGAACGCAGATCAGCACCACCTCGCCGGGAACGAACATGAACATCAAATGGGCGGGCAATATGACGACGCAAATTGTGAATGGCTCCTTGGAAAACACGCCGACGATTGATGATTGGAAGCGTGGCAGATTGCTAACGGCAGATGGAACCCGCACGAATAACCATACGAAGGGAACGCCTTCGCTCGTAGCGGATATTTTCGGAGACTGGCGGGAGGAAATGCTTGTGCGCACCGTGGACAGCTCGGCTATCCGCATCTATACGAGCACGGAGCTGACAGATCGCAAGCTGTATACGCTGATGCATGATCCGCAGTACCGTACAGGCGTAGCTTGGCAAAATACGACGTATAACCAGCCAACGTACACAAGCTTCTATTTTGCATCGGACACGAATTTTGCAGGTGTGCCGATTCCGAATTATTGGACACCCGTTGTGGATGATCGAAGCTCCATCGGCGCAACGCTCATTGGACCTCATGCAATGGCGAAGGGACAAAGCTTCGATGTCGTTTATGCCCTGCAAAATGTGCCAAGAGGCATTGCGGAGCAAAGCATTCGAATCGAATATGATCCGAATGTATTAGAGCTCGTAAGAACCCCGGAATCGCTTGATACAGGCAGATTTGTGATCAATGAGCATGCGGACGCTGCAGGCGTTATCAGCTTGAAGGGCAGTCATGTCGGCGACGGACTGAATAATCCGCTGGGCAATTTGTTGAAGCTGACCTTCCGCATTAAAGCGGGTGCGCCAGCTGATGTGACCGCGCTTGCGGTAACCAAGCTGATCGGCACGGACGGAGCAGGCGTGAATACGCAGCTTGCCGGCGATGTGCTGAATATTAAAGTTCACTAACGGGAGCGCTTGGACATTAACGTTTCCAGTTATCCGTACAACCTTCAAGGCCGCAAGCTCATGCGGCTTTGGAGGTTGTTTTCGTAGGGAATACCCTTCGAAAAAAGAGGTATTTAAGGGCTGTTTTTGACCAGTTGGCTAGAAAATGGTTTATAGTAGAGAGGCAGAGTTGATAGGTGTTCATTCGTTCATGTTTGCGGGTAATTAGCATTAGAGTGTGGGGGCGAGTCATATGCGTAAATTAGTATTTTTTCTAGGCGGGGCGGGAGCGGGCAAGACGACGCTGGCCAAGGCGCTCGCACGGCGCAAGGGCGCTGCGATTTTTGATATGGATACGCTGCTTCGTCCGGCTGCCGAAGCGATTATGACGGCATCGGGGCTCGATCCGAAGGATCGCGATTCGGAGCTGTATAAGGTGCGCTGCCGCGATCTCGGCTACCGGATTACGATGGATGCGGCTTTGGAAAATGTAGCGATTGGCACGGACGCGCTCGTCATCGGTCCTTTCACGAAGGAAACCGCTGATCCGCTGTGGATTGAGCAGGAGCTGTCGGCTATCGGTGCAAGCCTGCGTGATGTGGCTGTGCGGGTCGTTCTTGTCTCCTTGCGGGATCAGGAGCTGCATCGCAGCCGGATAGAGGAACGGGGCCTAGAGCTTGATGAATGGAAGCTTGGCAATTGGGAAGCCTTCAGCCGCTCACTGGGGCCGCGCAAGCTGAACTGGCCGATTTCAGCGTCTTCGGTGCTTGATTTTGATAATTCAGGCGAGCTGAATGAGGCAAAGCTGTTGCTGCTGGAGCACTTCGTATATGGTGATGACATCGTAGAAGGGGAGTGAGGCTGCATGTCCTTATATTTCAGAGACAACTTCTTCAATTCCGGCAGTACAAGCATTATGAATGAGACTGGGCAGTCTGCGGGCTGGGTTAATCTGAAAAGTGCGTTCAGTACTTCGCTTGAAGTTTATAATGCCAATGATACGAAAATGTGCGAGGCGAGATTTCGATTTTTCTCGATGAAATGGGAAGTCAGCGACAGTCAGGGCACTCCGCTTGGCACGCTGCGCCCTCGGATGAGCTTCATGAACAAGCGCTTCGATTATGATGCGGGCGAGCGAGGCTTTTATTTGATTGAGTCGCCGGCGTTTTCCAAGGAGTATATGATTATGAACCGCCGCGAGGAGTCGATTGCGAGCTTCGCGCAGACGAGCGGCTGGATGCAAAGCGGCGCTTATTGCTTATGGAATGAAACCCGCCTGCTTGGAGATTATGAGCTGATTGCCGTTATTATGGGCGTGAATGAAATTAGGAAGCGCCAGCACCAATAGCGTGAATAGGAAAATGAACAGGCCGCCATGTCTTAATAATAGGCCTAAGTAAGCATGTGTGATTTCAACACATGCTTATTTGCCGTTGTCCTCCTATCAAAAAAATCATGCTTCGTAATACTTCCGCCATGTTCATAAAGGCTTGCTTCGTGGAAAATGAAGGAAGTAGCCAGGGGGGGATAACATGTTTTTAACGATAAAAGCGCTGGGCGAGCATGCGGATAAGCATTCTTTTTTACTATCCAAGCATCCGGACCATTTATATGAACGCAAGGAAAAAGAGGCGCGCGTGTGCCTCGTTTATACGATAAGCTCGCCAGAAGAAACGGAGGTTCTGCTGTTTGCAGAGCCCGATCCCATAGATTTGTACAAAGGAAGCCCGGAGCATTATGATATTACGCATTATATTAATGACCGCGAATTTGCGGTGAGCAGCTTGTTCTGTACCTACATGCGATCCGCACTCGGGACAGCCTTGAATGGCAAGCCGAAGGAGGCTTATGCCGAGTGGGTGCAGCATGCTTTCCAGCTGGAGCTGTCCTTCGGACCGCTCGCCTCGAATTTGCCGGACCGGACGATTGAAGAGCTGTTCGGCGCGCTCGGCTATGAGGTCGAGATTGAAAGGGCGGACATCGCCTATCCGTTTCAATTGAAAAGCCGCAGCTCGGCGCGGACGATTCGGCTTGCCGGCAAGCAGACGCTTCAGCTCGCCTTGCGCCAGCTGTTCATTATGCTGCCAATGCTGGACGATTATAAGCATTATTTTATTGGCGAGGATGAAACCGACAAGCTGCATCGGTATGGAGAAGGCTGGCTAGCGGGGCATCCGCAGCGCGAGCTTATTATTAGGCGCACGCTGCGCTTCAGCCCGCTGATTGCGAAGTTTAATCGCGAGCTTGCGCAGCAAACGCAGCGGCAGCCGGAGGCTCAGCAGGTAGAGCAGGGCATAGTAGCCGGAGTAGAAATAGAAGTGGAGCCGCCGCGCAAAGCAAGGCTGAACGAGCTTCGTTATGAAGCGATAGCTGAAGTGGTGGAGGCGCTGCCTCAGCATGCGTCTATCGTAGACATGGGCTCAGGGGAAGGCAAGCTGGCGGCGAGGCTCGGAGCCGTAACGGGCGTGAACACGATTATGGCGGTAGAGCCTTCGGGCCGCTCGCAAATTCGCGCCTTGGAACGTTTTGCAAAGCTTGAGGGCAGGCAGGGCGCGGTAGTGCCGCAGGCTGTTATTGGCTCGCTTTTTTATTATGATGAATGGCTGTGTGGCAAAGATGTGCTGGTATTGTGTGAGGTCATTGAGCATATTGATGCCTTCCGGCTGGATCAGGCGATCGAAATGATTGTTTCGCGCTACAAGCCGCAGAGCTGGATCGTTACGACGCCGAATAAGGAATATAACACGCTGTATGAGCTGGACGACTATGAAATGAGGCATAACGATCATCGCTTCGAATGGACGCGGGAGCAATTCCGTGAATGGTGTGAAAAATGGGGCAAGCCATTCGGCTATGCAGTCCGTATATGCGGAGTTGGCGATGTGGATAGACAGTACGGACAGCCTACACAGATGGCTGTATTTACAAGATTAGAGGGGGATGGGCGATCATGAGCGAACAGGATAAAAGGGTCATTCGGCTCCCCCATGCCGGTATTGTGCTATTGGTTGGCCCATCGAACAGCGGCAAAACGACGCTGCTGGACACGCTGATTGCAGCGGGTACGATCAAGGCGACTGAGGTTGTGTCTTCAGACCAGTTCCGCATGCTCGTTGGCGATGTGGAATTTATGGATTGGACCAGTCGCAGCAAGCTGGAATCCGATATTATTTACAAGCAGTATCAGCATATTTCGGCAAAAGCGTTCGAAGCGATGGAGGGCATGATCGCCATACGCTGTCGCTTGGATAAATTAACGCTGATTGACGCAACGCATTTATATGAGGAAGACCGCAAGCGTTATGTGGAGCTTGCGCGGAAGCAGCATGTTCCGATTGTTGCGCTTGTGCTGGATACGCCAGAAGAGGAGCTGCTTCGCCGGGATGGCAAGCGCGAGTTTCCTAGGGGCAAGCAGCGGGTGAAGAAGCAAGCGCATTTGTTCAAGCGCTCGCTGCGCAGCTTGAGGCTGGAAGGCTTTGACGCCAGTTATGTCGTGAAAGCGGCACAGCTTATGGATATTGCATTCGAGCGCAAAGTTAACCCGCTCGTTCATGAGGTGGGGCAAGGAATCGATATTATTGGCGACGTTCATGGCTGTTTTCAGGAGCAGTTGGAGCTGCTGGATAAGCTGGGCTATAAACCGGATGAAGCAGGGTTTTACCGCCATCCGGAAGGCAGATTGCCCGTATCGGTCGGGGATGTGATGAGCCGTGGGCCGGAATCGTTAGCGGCGATGGAATGGTGGCGCAAGCATGTGGAAGCAGGGCTTGCCTACATGACGGACAGCAATCATGGCTGGAAGATAGCGAGATTGCTAGACGGCAGGCAGGTTGAGCTTAGCCATGGCGACGAGAAAACCGCAGCAGAGCTTGGGCAATTTGAGCGGGAGCATGGTGAAGAAGCAGCACGTATGCTGAAGGAGCGGCTTCGGATATTTTTACTGCAAGCGCCCCCGCAGCTCGTCTTTTGCCGCAATGGCGTGAGACAGCTCGTAGTTGTGCATGCGGGCATTCGCGACAGCTATATTGGCAAGCAATCGACTAAAATTCAGGACTACTGCCGCTATGGGGAGCAGGGTGGTACCGATGCGGAGGGCAAGCCGCTGCGCAAGGAATGGTATAACGATCATGAGTCTGGCGAGCTTATCGTCTGGGGACATGATCCGCGAGTCGAGCCGACGATTATGAACCAAACGATTAATATTGATCAAGGCGCCGTATTTGGCGGGTATTTGACCGCATACCGTTACCCGGAGAAGCAGTTCGTACAAGTGAAGGCGTATGCTAATTATGCCGGGGAAGATCGCAATCCTTTGCTGGAGGGACAATTAAATCGGTTCAGGCAGCCAAATTTGCGAAAATATATTGAAGGGTACTCGGTGCTGACCTCCGCTTATGGCGATATAACGGCCCGAGGCGAATTCGTTAAAGCGGCGATTGATACCGTATCGCATTATACGGTGCCGCTGGAGGAGCTGGTGTATATTCCGCCGACGATGAGTCCGCCGCCACAGACGGCTGAGGATGAGCGGTATTTGGAGCATCCGGCCGAAGCCTTCGCCTATTATCGTTCACAAGGCGTAGAGAAGATGATCATGGAGAAAAAGCATATGGGCAGCAGAGCCATCGTGCTGCTGTTTCGAAACGAAGCCGCAGCTGCCTCGTATGTCGGCCGGCAGACACTAGGCGTCATTTATACTCGAACAGGCAGAAGGTTCTTCGAGCCTATGCTTGAGGAGCAAGTGCTGCGGCAGTTGAATGGCGATTTGACGAAGGCGAATTATTTTGACCGTTACGGTACGGATTTAGTGCTGCTGGATACGGAAATTGTCCCGTGGAATTTAAAGGCTCGGGAGCTGATTGCTTCGCAATATGCCCATGTGGCAGAGGTTTCGCTGATGGACAGACGGGCCAAAATCGCCAAGCTGCGGGAGGCGAACGGCGCGGGCAAAGCTGTGCAGCACTGGATTGATGAGCTGGAAATCAAGCTGGGCAACGCCGAAACGTTCGAGCAGGCATTCCAGCAATATTGCTGGGATACGAATGGCCTGGAAGGTATTCGAATTGCGCCTTTCCACACGCTGGCGCATAGTACAGCAAGCTACCAAAGCAAGCAGCACAGCTGGCATATGGAGCATGCGCGCGAGCTGGCTGCTTGCTCGGAGCTGTTCATGGAAACGGAATATAAGGTTGTAACTGATGAGGCCAGTGAGCTTGCGGCGATTCGGTGGTGGGAGGAAATGACGGAGCAGGGGCATGAAGGGGCTGTCGTTAAGCCGGAGTATTTTGTCGCCAGACATAAAGGAAGACTGATCCAGCCGGCCATTAAAGTCAGAGGCCGCAGCTATCTGCATATTATTTATGGCATGGATTATTTGCTGCCCGAAAATCTGCAAAGGCTGAAGCAGCGCAAAACAAGCAAAAAGGAGCGTTATGCGCTCAAGGAATTTGCGCTGGGACTGGAGTCGGTGGAACGGTTTATTCGCAAGGAATCGGTGGAGCGGATTCATGAATGTGTGCTTGCCGCTTTATCCATGGAGTCGGATTCGGTTGATCCGCGGCTTTAGAGGATGAGGGATGAGGGAAGGAAAGGTATAAAAGCGGGAGCTGCTCTTGAAAATGAGCGGCTCCCGCTATTTGCATTGTATTCGATCAGCAAACGTTTATCGGTAATATTCAAAAGGCTTGACAAATCATTTAATAATGTCATAATGATAATATCAAATAGAAAATTAAATGGTAACAGGAAGTGAAGCACTTGATCGAAAATGAATCCAACTATTCGCCCGATCATTACCGAACGCCGGACGGAGCGCCGACGGACATCGTGATCTTTACGATTGTTTCAACCGAGCGCAGCAAGGTTAAGAAAGCTTTGCCGCATCATGAGCTGCAGGTGCTGCTCATCAAACGTAACATTTGGCCTTTCGAAGGGCAATGGGCGCTGCCAGGCGGTTTTACATTGGAAACCGAGACGGTGCAGGAATGCGCCAGACGTGAGCTGCTCGAGGAGACGCAGGTTAGCGAGGTTCATCTCGAGTATTTTAATGTATATAGTGCGCCCGGACGTGATCCGCGGGGCTGGATGATTTCACATGCGTTTCTGGCACTCGTGGGTGAGCAGCAGCTTGCGAATCGGCAGGCGGCGGTCGACGCATCGGAAGTACAGCTGTTCCCGGTAGCGGATGCGCTGAAGCTCCCGCTCGCCTTCGACCATCGGACTCTGATCGAGGATGCGCTGCTCCAAATTCAGCGGAAGATGCTGACGACGACGATAGCGAAAGCTTTTTTACCAGATGAATTTACGATTGCCGAGCTGTATCAGGTCATTCAAGCGGTCGTGCCGGATTTTGCGGAACAAAACTTTATTCGGAAAATCACATCGACGCAAAGCCGCAGCGGCATTATTGAGAAAGCCGTGGACGCGGCGGGGGAGCCGAAGTCATCGAATTTGTATTCGCAGCGCCCGGCTCAGCTGTATCGGTTTACGGGACATGAACCGCAGCTGTCGATTTACGGTTAGCTCCCAGAGTAAGGGAAACAGAGCATATCAGAGTGTGTCAGAGCGGAATGGCAGATTTAAATAGTAACTACGTAGCAGCGAGGAGAGTGAGTTAGATGATCAAGCTCAATGGCACGGAGCTAGCATTCAAGACGTTTCCCAATGGAGAAACGCTTGTAGATGGTGATGCGATTACGGAGCTTATGGCCGAGCAGAATACGCTTGCTTTTAAATATGAGAATGACAGCGACTTGATTAAGCTGATGTTCGTGAAGCAATATTTGGACAGCCGTAAGGTGCACGCCGACTTGAC
Organism: Paenibacillus sp. FSL H8-0537; assembly: GCF_038051995.1. Classification (NCBI taxonomy): domain Bacteria; kingdom Bacillati; phylum Bacillota; class Bacilli; order Caryophanales; family Paenibacillaceae; genus Paenibacillus; species Paenibacillus sp. FSL H8-0537. Next base: position 1,384,758 of record NZ_CP150290.1, read on the forward strand.
GATTGCTTATATGCCCTACAGCCGAATGGACCGGATCGAGGGAGCCTCTGTTTTTACTTTGAAATATGTATGCGGCCTGATCAACTCCTTGGCATTTGGACAGGTGACGGTGCTGGAGCCGCATTCGGATGTGACGCTAGCGCTGCTTAACAATTGCTCGGCACGGTATCCGACGATTGAGCTGCTGGACCTTGTTGTTGAGGCAACGGGCTTTGACCGTGCGGCGGACTATTTATTTTTCCCTGATGCCGGGGCGCAGAAGCGCTACAGCAAAGTTCGCGGCTATAACGAGCTGGTCGGCTTTAAGGCGCGGAATTTTCAAACGGGTGAAATTGAACGGTTAGATGTGGTTGGGCAAGTGGCAAGCGAGGGCTTTAAGGCGATTATCGTCGATGATCTTTGCTCCTACGGGGGAACGTTTATGCGCAGTGCGGAGAAGCTCAAAGGCTTGGGCGCGGCGGAAATTTATTTGCTGGTAGGGCATTGTGAGCCTTCGATTCATAAGGGCAAGCTGCTTGATTCGCCGCTTATCGATAAAGTGTTTACGACCAATACGATGCTGAATGAAGCAGGACATGAGAAAATCCAACTTTTTGAATGGGGAGAGGTTTAAAATGACGACGAAGACAGCTTACCCTGCGACACTGCTATGCGATTTTTATAAAATCAGCCACAAAAACCAGTATCCGAAAGGGACGGAATTCGTCTACTCGACCTGGACCGCCCGTACTAGCCGGCTGGAAGGCGTGGAGGAAGTGGTCGCCTTTGGTTTTCAAGCCTTCATTAAGGAATATTTGATCGACTATTTCAATGAGCATTTTTTCGCAAGAACGAAGGAGGAGGTTGTGGAGGAATACTGCCGCGTGCTGAAATTTGCGCTGGGCGACGCTAATCCAGATGCTTCGCACATTGCTGCGCTGCATGAGCTTGGCTACTTGCCCATTCGCATCAAGGCTGTGGAGGAAGGCTTGATCGTTCCGGTTAAAGTGCCGATGCTGACGATTGAAAATACGCATCCCGAATTTTTCTGGGTGACCAATTATTTGGAGACGCTCATGTCGTGCCAGCTGTGGATGCCGACAACGAGCGCGACGATTGCTTTTGAATACCGTAAAATTTTGGAGCAATACGCTTTGCTGACAAGCGGCGATACGTCGGGCGTCCCTTTTCAGGGGCATGATTTTTCGATGCGGGGCATGAGCTCGCTGGAAGCGGCAAAAGGCAGCGGCGCTGGGCATTTGCTATCGTTCACAGGAACGGATACGGTTCCGGCGATTTTGTATCTGGAGCAATTTTATGGCGCGGATATGGAGAAAGAGCTGGTTGGCACTTCGATTCCAGCAACGGAGCACAGCGTCATGTGCGCCCATGGCACCGATGAAATGGCGTCGTACCGCTACCTGATTAATGAGGTATATCCGAAAGGCTTTGTCTCGATTGTTTCGGATACATGGGATTTGTGGAGCGTGCTCGATGTGGTGGTCAGAGGGCTTAAAGAGGATATTCTCGCCCGCGACGGCAAGGTTGTCATTCGTCCGGACAGTGGCGATCCGGTCAATATCATTTGCGGCGATCCCGATTCGGAGCATCCACTGGCGCGCAAAGGCGTTATTGAAATTTTGTGGGATATATTCGGCGGTACAGTGACCGAGAAGGGCTATAAGCAGCTTGACAGCCACATTGGCGCGATTTATGGGGATGCGATTACGATCAGCCGCTGCCGTGAAATTTGCGAGAGGCTGGCGGAGAAGGGCTTTGCATCGACAAATATGGTATTCGGCATCGGCTCGTTCACTTACCAGTACAATACACGCGATACATTCGGCTTTGCGCTGAAATCGACGTTTACGATCATTAACGGCGAAGAGCGTAAAATTTTCAAAGACCCAGCAACCGATATCGGCAAAGTGAAAAAATCGCAAACCGGACTCGTACTCGTAACCGAGCAGGACGGCGTGCTGACACTCACGGACGATTTGAGCGTTCAAGAGTATGAGGCAAGGAAGCAGGAGGACGTAATGAAGCCGATTTTTGAAAATGGCAAGCTGGTGCGTGAGCAGGAGCTGGCAGGAATTCGTGCCAATTTGCTGGGGAACTTGTAGGAACGGTTGACGGATGGGTCAAGCGGTGGTGCCGCACATTTGTGAAATGCATATTTGTGAAATTATATTTAAAAAAAGATGGAATTTTAATGCCTCGCATCTAAATTAGATGCGGGGCATTTTTGCGTTAGTAGGGAAGGGTTAGACGATTGATGAATAATTGCTCATATGTTAAGGTGAAGTGAGATTTCTTCTCTTAGATGGGAAATAGAAGCTTTCGTGTGAAGCGCTGCAATTTTTATAAATCGTACAGGGGGCAGAAGCAGAATGAAAAAGAAAAACGTGAAATCAAGGACATTAGTTTGGTACACCGTAATCATTGTCGTTGTTTTTATTGCGCTGTTCGCCATTAACGAGATTTCCAAAAGCCGGACGGGCATCGAGCAGGAAACAGCAGTGGCTCCGCCCATTTCCAGCCAGCCTACATGGGGAGACAAGGCAGCCAAGGTTTCTATCGTAGAGTTCGGAGATTACAAGTGCCCGTCCTGCAAGGCATGGGGCTCGCAGATTTGGCCGCAATTAAAGAAGGATTATGTAGATACGAATCAAGCCTCGTTCTCGTATGTGAACGTTCTATTTCATGGGGCAGAATCAGCATTAGGCGCTTTGGCTGGGGAAGCGGTGCTCGAATCAAATCCGGCCGATTTCTGGCATTTCCATGAAGCTTTGTTTGCGGAGCAGCCGGATGCAGACCATGACGGACTTTGGATTACGGTAGAGAAGCTGATGCAGGTGGCGGAGGCGTCCGTTCCAGGGCTGGATAAAGACCAGTTCAAGGCCCTGCTGAGCTCGGAGGAAGTGCAGGGGCGGGTCGATCAGGATCAGCAGCTCGTGAAGGATTTTAATATTTTGCAGACTCCGACCATTTTGATTAACAACAAGAGAATAGGGAATCCGTTTGATTACGAGGCCATACAGGCTGTGATTGAACAGGAGTTGAGCGAGGCGGAAGCGGAATAAAGATTTGTGCTCGCAAGCCACATTTACCTAATTGAAAAGCCATACAGCCCGAATTCTCTTGAGTTCGGGCTGTATGATTAGCCTAACTCAAAGAGAATAGGGGGCGCGAAAACGGCATCTCTGCCGTTTTTTCTATTTTCATCAAAGACTGGATTCAACTACAGAGTTAACTTTCCACAAAATGAAGTCATAAGTCATGTGCTGCATGAGTGCAATCTTGAATCATTCCGCAGTAAAGCCTCGTGTGTCATTGTTTCTCAATAGCTCTTGTTTTCATACTTGAGACAATGGTAAAATTAAATAAGAACATACGTTTGTTTTTTTGTTTTCCAATGGATAGGGGGAATAGGCGTGGTTGAAATCGTTGGAAAAGAGCAATTTTCGATTATTAGAAAATTAGGAAAGGGGCTTGCTAATGAAGCGCCCCAATGGATACCATCGTTATGGCAAGAAGCAAATAGTAACTTTATTGAGATAAGCAAGCTCGCCATCCATCATCATGTGCAAGCGGATCCCGTTTGTTTCGTTAAGGAGCTGACGCGTACATGATCCAATTGACAAACCTTCAAGCACGGCAATTTCTGTTACTGAAGCACGGGCTGTTGGGCGAATATCAATTTACCGGAAAGCAGGGCGTAATGGATTTTGTGCGGCAGGTCAGCTGTATTCAATATGATCCCATCGATGTTTGTGGAAAAAACGCCGAACTGGTGCTGCAGTCGCGAATCAAAGAATTTACCAAGAACATGCTCGACGAGTTGTTGTATAAAGATAGACTCCTGATCGATTATCCCGACAAGAATCTGGCTATTATCCCTGTTGAGGACTGGTCGTATTTTGAACGGTACAGGAATGCTGCCCGACAGCATGCCAAGCGCTATCCCGAAATGGAAGCGTTGACAGAGCAAGTACGGGTTTACATCCAAAATCACGGTGCGCTAAGTTCGAATGATCTAAAATTGGATGGGAATTTCTCTTGGCAATCGGTGATCCACTGGAGCGGCGGAAGCAATACATCGCGGTCGGTGCTGGAGCAGATGTACTCAACAGGAGAGTTGATTATCCATCATAAAAAAGGAACGCGTAAGTATTACGATATCGCGGGGAAGTACATACAGCCAAATTTGCTGAATGCGCCAGAGCCGCTAGAAGGCGAGCTTGAGCATTATAAGTGGCGGGTACTGCGTCGAATCGGCGCTGTTGGACTTTTATGGAACCGAGCATCCGATGCCTGGCTGAACATATGGGGATTGAAAGCGGAGCAGCGCAACGAGGTTTTCCGCCATCTGTTGCACGAAGGTCGCATTATTGCTGTTGTCGTGGAACAGATGAAGGATATACTGTACTGCCGCGCGGAGGACTTGCCGCTTATTGAAGCCGTCCTGCAAAATCCGGCACCGAAATTGCGCTGCGAGCTGATTGCCCCACTAGATAATTTCTTATGGGACAGAAAACTGATCAACGAATTGTTTGGATTTGATTACACCTGGGAGATTTACACGCCTGCAATCAAACGGAAATTCGGTTATTATGTGTTGCCTTTATTATACGGAGAAAGCCTCATCGGACGAGCTGAGGTAATCGCGGAGCGAAAATCCGGGACGCTCGTTGTTAAAAACATTTGGTACGAGAACGGCATAAAGCCAACAAAGCAATTGCGAACAGCCTTAAAAAATTGTTTTCAAAATTTTGCATTATTCAACGGCTGCGAGACGATTTCGGCAGAGCCTATGAACTGATATTTTCAGTTCCCTAGTACCATTTGCCTACCAGCTTTTGCATAATACGAAATTGATGTATCAGTTTCAATGTTTGCTACTGTTGCACTCCATACGGAGTGCTACTATTTGTCTGTAAGTATCCTAGACTCTTCGATAAGTTTCAATCCACGCACCCCATACGGAGTGTGACGGTATACGACACGATGCGCAACCGTGCTGCAGGCGTTTCAATACACGCACCCCATACGGAGTGCGACTGTTGCTTTAATGAGCTTGCCAGAGGCAAAAAGGTTTCAATCCACGCACTCCATACGGAGTGCGACTATGTATTCCCTAGGAGCGAGAATTGCTTATTTAAGGTTTCAATCCACGCACTCCATACAGAGTGCGACGCAAGCAACAGAGCAATAGTCATCTCACCGTAAGTGTTTCAATCCACGCACTCCATACAGAGTGCGACGATACCTGGTACCGCAGTGGCTTTTCAAGAGGTCAGTTTCAATCCACGCACTCCATACAGAGTGCGACAGCAAAAACATTACTAATTAATCCCATCATGGCATTAATCGGCGCTATTTTCAACGAAATAATATCGAAAAAAGATTAGAGTAAGCTTGACTTTTTGCGGATTAGCTCGTTTTCGTCACGGTTCGACAAAATCTGGGGTGCGAATCCCCTAGGGATTTTAAGGGAGCTTCACATTCGCACCATAAAAGCGGAGAAATTTATTACCAAGGCGCGTTATCGTATCCGTAAAAATAATAACAAAAATATTTTTTGAAAACTACTTACAAAATTAAAGTAGATATATTATAATTACAACATAGAAGCAAGCTTTTAAGCCACTTTACATAAAATGATTTTTTAAAGGGAGCGTTTGAACATGGGAGAACTTAAAACGATTATCGAAAAACGTCGTTCGGCAGTGAATTTTGTGGAAAATGTAGCGATTTCGGAGGAGGAGCTTCAGCAGCTTTTTTCATTAAACCGCTTCGTTCCTTCAGCCTTTAACTTGCAGCACAGCCACTACATCGTGGCGACATCCGAGGAAAGCAAAGAAAAAATCTACTCGGCTTCCAAACAATATAAAGTAAAAAATGCTTCAGCAGCCATCGTTGTGCTTGGTGATACGAAGGCGCACCTCAATGTTGGAGAGCTGAACGCAGGCATGCTCGCGCTGGGCATGATGAGCAAGCTCGATTACGATCAGGAAAATGAAAATGTGATTCAGTTTTACGAATCGCGCGGCGAGCAGTTCCAGCGGGACGATGCGATTCGCAATGCGAGCCTGTCGGCGATGCAGCTCATGCTGATCGCGAAGGATATGGGCTGGGACACATGCCCAATGATCGGTTTTGACGCGGGAAAAGTGCAGGAGCTGTTCGAAATCCCTGATCGTTATGTGCCGGTTATGCTGATAACGCTGGGCAAAAGCAATCCAAATAAAGAGCGCCCGCGCGGCTACCGCAAGCCGGTTAATCAATATGTGAATATGAATGCTTTTCATTCCCCGGATACTCACTGAAATCATTAAATCACAACTATTTCTATCCATACGAAAAAGCTGCCTCCTTCTAAGGATGCAGCTTTTTTACGTGTTACGTGCAGTTGTAATAGGGTGGTATGCAAACCGCAGCCTGCGATTAGCCCAGACCTCGCAGCTCGGGATGCTCACGCCTTTTTCGAGGACTGAGGTTCCGCTATTCTGGCTTTCGGGCCGATTTCAGGCGGTAAGCGGACAGGAAAGCCGCTATCACCCTCATTATCCCGACAAAATGGACATTTTCAGGGTAATAGCGGCTTCTGGGTCCGCAGCGACTGCCTAAACCCGTGATTCTACTAAAATAGCGCCTGCTGTGTCCGCCAAAACGATCATGAAGCATCCGGCTTTAGCTTTGGGACAGCGTCGGCGTTTGCAAGTGCTGCTGCCCTTGCTTCTGCTTCTGCTGCTTCAGCCTCATTAGTATGTGCATGCACACCACTATACGCTCGCTTACAGAAACTAGCTATACGCTAGTTTACAGACACTAGCTGTCGCTCTCCGCATTCTTCTCCTGCGGCTGCTTCGTATAATACAGGCGGAACACCAGATCCTGATTATGATTGCCGAAGCCGGAGCCGAACAGCGTGACACCGCCAATATGCTCGGCATTTTCCTCTACGGCGATACGGAAGGTCCATTGATTGCTGCGAATATCAATATCGTCAATCGTCACATCGGACAACTTGATGCCATCCATGAAGGTGCCTTCCTTCTTCACGATCAAATGCTTGAGCAGCCCATGCTGATTGACGCTTTCGAACCACCATGGCGGATTAAGCTTGCCTTTGCCGCCAAAGTCGCCGGGACTCGTCCACATGCCCACCTTCATGCCGTTGAAAAAGAAGCTGATGTCCGAAGGCCAATTGTTGTTCGTAAAAGGGGCCTCCGAGGAAATTTCCATCGAAATTTCGAGCTGCTCCGGATTTTCGCTCCCCAGCATGTAATTAGGCATCTTGTATTCAATATACCCTTGCCCAAACCACAAAATTTTTGCGTTCAGCCGCTCCGGATCAAGAAAATGCCTCGGATCGTCGAATATGCCAATGATGGAATCCCGCGTACAAATGCCGCAGGTTGGTGTAATGTCCAAATCGGTAAAATGGCCAATCGAAATATCGGTCCGGCGCACCTCGCGCGGAATCACATCTTTGATCGGGAACATGATCTCCAAATTATCGATGCTGAGCGAGCAAACCTTCTGGGCTGCTCCGCCTTTGCCGGGCGTCATTTCCGAGTGGATGATGTTGGCTTTCTCCAGCTTCTTGACGTGCATCGTCATAATGGCGCTGCTCAGTCCAAGCGCTTCGGCGAGCTCGCGGATATTCATCGATTTTTGCGACAGAAGGTGAATAATTTGGATGCGGACGTTGCTGGACATAGCCTCGAATACAGGCAAATATTGTTCGGAAAGTTCTATTTTCAACGTGGCGTCCTCCGGAAATTGAAATATTAATAAATATGTGAATAACACTGATTGACACTAATGATACATGATTTGCTCGAAACAGACAAGGAAACGCCTTTAAACAGGCATAATCCGGTTGACAGTCACATAAAACTGTTGATATATTAACATCGAAGAGAGTAAGTAATATATTTATGAATAATTAATAAAGGGGTTTTGATTATGCTGGAACAGCAGATTCAAGTCGAGCAAGCTTTCGTCAATCCTATTATACCGCAGCGTGCGGACCCGTGGGTATATCTCCATTCCGACGGCTACTACTATTTCACAGGTTCCGTTCCGGAATACGACCGTATTGAGCTTAGAAGAGCGCGCACGATCCAGCAGCTGGGGGAAGCAGAACCCGTTGTCGTCTGGCGAAAATATGCGGAAGGACCGATGAGCGCTAACATTTGGGCGCCGGAGCTGCACTTTGTTCAGGGCAAATGGTATATCTACTTCGCGGCCGCTCGGACGACGGAGACGGTCGAAGGACTGTTCGACCATCGCATGTTCGTATTGGAAAATGAATCAGCTAATCCGCTCGAAGGGCAGTGGGTGGAAAAAGGGCAGCTTGTCGCCAATTGGGAATCGTTTGCGCTGGATGCGACAAGCTTCGAGCATAAGGGGACGCAATATCTCGTGTGGGCCCAGAAGGATTTGGCGATAGCGGGCAACTCCAACTTGTATATAGCGGCAATGAGCAATCCTTGGACGATGAGCGGCAAGCAGATTTTGATTTCCAAGCCCGAATACGAATGGGAGAAAATCGGGTTTTACGTCAACGAAGGAGCCGCGGTGCTGAAGCGTGGTGGAACGATATTTATTAGTTATTCGGCGAGCGCAACGAATCATCATTATTGTATGGGACTCCTGAGCGCGTCGGAGGACAGCGATTTGCTCGATCCGGCCTCATGGAGCAAAGCACCTGAGCCTGTCTTTTCAACGAGTGAAGAGAACGGGCAATATGGCCCTGGACATAACAGCTTTACGGTGTCACCGGATGGCAAGCAGGATATTTTGATTTACCATGCCCGCAATTACAAGGAAATTACAGGAGATCCGCTTTATGATCCAAACCGCCACACTAGAGCGCAAGTATTCGGCTGGGCAGCGGATGGCAGGCCTAGCTTTGGTGTTCCGGTGCGAGACGGCAAGTAGGCAGGAGGCTGGCAGCAGCACAACGGGTCTCCGATAATTAAACAAATATAGTTGACAATGTAAGCGCTTTGAACTATTATCATAAATAATAAAAACATTAATAATTAATAAATTTGTTATTAATGTTTACTAAGCAATATGGAATCATAAGGAGCCATACAACGGTTGAAAGGCCAGTTGGCTTGCAAACGGGTGTGTCGCGTAAGCCAGCACTTATACCATCATGATGCACATCAACATTTTTAAATTGTGTATGCGGTTTCATTTTATGGAGGAGGGCTTGAGGATGAAAAAAAGTTTACTTGCAACAATGGCAGCGACGATTGTGCTTGGGGGCGCTATCGCGGGCTGCAGCAGCAATTCGCAAACAGAAGGAAGCACCGAGGCTGGGCAGGGTGGCACGAAGCAAATTAGCTTTATGTTCCGCGGCGGGCCGGAGGAGCAGAAGGCGTATGAGGCGACGGTCAAGAAATTTGAGGCCGATCATCCTGGTGTAAAGGTGAAAATCATTACGACGACGGGCGACCAATACGCGACGAAGCTGAAAGCAGCGATTACGGGCAAAAGCGTGCCGGATGTCTTTTATTTTGACCCAGGCGATTTAAGAGCTTATGTGAATGCGGGAGTGCTCAAAGATATTACCGAATATGTGAAGGATGTCGACTTCGATAACCTATGGAAGCGCGGCGTCGATATTTACCGTTATGATGGCAATAACGTAGGCCAAGGCAGCATTTATGGTCTGCCGAAGGACGTTGGCCCATTTGCGCTCGGCTACAATAAAGACATGTTCACAGCGGCGGGAATCCCATTGCCGGATAAGGAAAAGCCGTATACATGGGACGAATTCATCAAGGTCAATCAGCAATTGGTGAAGGATACGAATGGCGATGGGAAAATCGACCAGTACGGAACGGGCTTTAATGTCAACTGGGCGCTGCAGGCCTTCGTCTGGAGCAATGGCGCGGACTGGCTGGACGCAACGAATACGAAGGTGACGATTGACGATCCGAAGTTCGCGGAGGCGCTGCAATATTTTGCCGATATGCAAAATGTACATAAAATTACGCCTTCCATTGAAGATGCGGCGACGCTGGATACGTATCAGCGCTGGATGAAGGGCGAGCTTGCTTTCTTCCCGGTAGGTCCGTGGGATCTTGCGACGTATGAGACGCTGCCTTTCGATTATGATTTGATTCCTTACCCCGCTGGCTCGACGGGCAAATCGGCGACATTCCTTGGCTCGCTTGGCATTGGCGTATCCAGCAGCTCGAAAAATCCGGAAGAAGCGGCGCAGCTCGTAACGTATCTCACCGCATCGCCGGAAGGCATGCAGCAGCTCGTTGATGCCAAGGTGCAAATTCCGAACCTGATTGATATGGCGGAAAAATGGGCAGCAGACACGACGACGAAGCCTGAAAATAAAGCAGAGTTTCTCCGTATCGTCGAGGATTACGGCAAGCCAATGCCTAACACGCTGACGTACAACTCGGAATGGTATCAGCTATTTTTCACCGACATTCAGCCTGTGCTTGATGGCAAGGTTACAGCTGCCGACTATGTGAAGGCAGAGCAGCCGAAGATGCAGAAGCTGCTTGATAAAGCGATTGAGCAGGAAGCGAAATCCAAGAAATAAAGGTTGAAAGCAGCAGCTAATCTCAGAGGTGATCTCAGTACCGGCAGGGTGGAGGGCAGGCGAAGCTGCGGCTCCTTGGCTTTCAAGGGGCAGCTGCAAAGAGCGTCTGTTCCTCTGGCCTCCGGTCATTTTGAGGGGTGAAACATGAAAGTAAGATCGAATCTCTACCGGAAGGAAAGCTACTACGGGTATTTATTCGTGCTGGCCCCCGTTGTTGGCTATCTCTTGTTTACGATGTATCCGCTGCTGTACTCCCTATATGGTTCTTTTACCGATTGGGATGGGCTCGGGCAAATGACATTTATCGGGCTGGACAATTTCAAAGATATTCTCGCGGATGAGCTTTTTTATAAAGCGAGCTTTAATACGATTTTTATGATGATTGGCATTCCGATTGAAATTACATTAGCGCTGCTGCTGGCGATGGGCCTGAATCGGAAAATGTTCGGTACGACAACGTTCCGGGTCATCTATTATGTGCCGGTTATTTCTTCACTCGCGGCTGTATCGATTTTGTGGCAGTGGGCCTATAACGGCGACTATGGTCTGGTGAACCAGTTTCTAGCGCTGTTTGGTTTTGAGGGGCCGAACTGGCTCACGGATAAGTACACCGTAAAGCCTGCTCTTATTCTCATGATGATTTGGAAAAATATCGGGTATTCCATGCTGCTTTATTTGGCTGCTCTGCAAAGCGTGCCGAAGGACTATTATGAAGCGGCGCAGCTGGACGGCGCGAATAGCTGGAACATTTTCTGGAACATTACGTTCCCGATGGTGAAGCCTGTAACCTTCTTTATCGTCGTCACGAAAATTATCGGGGGAGCGCAAATTTTCACTGAGGTTAACATTATGACGCCGACGGGCGGACCGGAATACAGCTCGGCAACGGTCGTTTTCTATGTATGGAAGAAAGCGTTCGAGAACCTGCAGATGGGCTATGCCTCGGGGATGGCGATGCTGCTGGGACTGTTTATTTTCGTCATTACACTCGTGCAGTTCCGCATGAATGAACGTTCCTCGAAGGATATGGAATAAACTTGCCGGCAGGAAAGGAGTGAAGCCTGACTTATGCTATCGTTAAAAAGATTCAATCTGACCGATTTGCTCGCTTTTATCGTCATCAGTATCGGTGCCGTATTCATGATTGCCCCGCTGCTGTGGACGTTGTCTACCTCCTTTAAGTCGAAGGCGGAGGTTTTTGCGCTGCCTCCGGTATGGATACCGGAAACGTTCCATTTTGAGAAGTATATCGAAATTTGGGAAAAGGGCCCGCTGCTCAGCGGCATTCAGAACAGCCTGATCATTACGGTGTGCGTGACGATTATCGGCACATTCACCTCTAGTCTGGCGGCGTTTGCCTTCGCCAAGCTGCGGTTTCCTTTCAAAAATATGATTTTCCTGCTGCTGCTTTCCGCCCTAATGATTCCTTACCCGGCGGTTATGATTCCGCAGTTTATTCTGTTCTCTGAATTTGGCTGGGTTGATACGCTCAAGCCGCTGATCGTGCCGGGACTATTCGGCAACATTATGATGATTTTTTTCCTCCGGCAGTATTTGACGAGCGTGCCAGGGGCAATTATTGAAGCGGCAAAAATTGATGGCAGCTCGTATTTCGGCATTTTCTCCAAAATCATTTTCCCGCTTATCCGTCCAGCTGTGGCGGCGCAGCTTATTTTATGGTTTATGGCGGTATGGAATGATTATTTGGCCCCGATTATTTATCTGAATTCGCCGGAGAAGCAGACGCTCCAGCTCGTTATTGCGAATTTTAACGCGACTTATGCGATTCAGACCGATTATGCGCTTATTATGGCGGCCTCTTTCATTGCGCTGCTGCCGATGCTTATTATTTTTCTCGTGTTCCAGAAGCAAATTATTGAATCAGTTGCCATTTCTGGCGTGAAAGGTTAGAGGCGCCTATGAAAAGATATTTGTTAACGATAACGGCTGTTGCAACGGTATGGCTGTCTGGCTGCTCTGGCGAGAAAGTGATTTATCCGCAGGCGCCGCCTAGCTACCCGATGTACGATACTTCAACGATAGACAATGAGCAGGGCTGGAATATAAGCAATGTGCATGATCCTTCTATTATTAAGGAAGGGGATACGTATTATATTTTCTCCACGGATGTTAAGGTTGGCGGAGTAGCAAAGCCGGGGCTCATGGTCAGAAAATCGAAGGATCTAATGAACTGGGAATGGGTAGGCTATGCGCTCGATGGTGTTCCTGCGGAAGCAGAGGCTTGGACGGGGGCAACGGGCATGTGGGCGCCGGAGGTGGCGAAGCTTGGTGAGCGCTTCTATTTGTATTATTCCGCGTCAACCTTCGGCTCGAATCGTTCGTTTATTGGCGTCGCAACAAGCGATTCGCTCGAAGGACCGTGGACGGATCAGGGGGAAGTCGTCAAGACGGGACCTGGTGATGAACCGAATGCCATTGACCCTAACATCGTAAAGGATGCCGAAGGCAAGCCTTGGTTTGTGTATGGTTCTTTTTTCGGAGGCATCTATGTATCTCCGCTTGATCCGGCTGCGGGCAAGCTTAAGGAGCAGGGCTACGGGACGAAAATCGCGGCTCGCGCTGCCTTGGAATCGGGTGCCGTGGAAGGCCCTTATATGATTTATAATGCTGAGCAGAAGCAATATTATTTGTTCGTTTCCTATGATTCGCTCAGCCAGGATTATAATGTGCGAGTAGGACGCTCGGCGTCGATAACAGGGCCTTTTCTGGATTCTCTAGGGCGGGATCTGCTCGATACCGCCTATGATCCAACCTTCGATGTCGGCAACAAGCTTATGGGCGGCTACCGATTTGCTGAAGGAGACGGCTGGATTGCTCCCGGCCATAATTCGATTTTGCAGGATGGCGGTAGCGATTATATCGTTCATCATGCTCGCCCCGAGCAGGATTCGAACTGGATGTACCTGCATGTGCGCAAGCTGCTTTGGACTGGCGACGGCTGGCCGGTGGTGTCGCCGGAACGATTCGCGGGGGAACAGGTGCAGACGCTACCTAAGGCTGCGCTTGTGGGAACATGGGAGCGCATTGTACACGAGAAATATATAGACGGGCCTATTGATTCGGAAAGGGTCGAGCTGAGAAAAGACGGTAAGATTGGCGCCAAAGACGCAAAAGATGTTGTAGACTATTGGGAGTTTGACGGCGAGCATACGCTGCGCTTGTACTTTCAAGAAGAGGATCAGACGGAGGCGGCGGTCGAAACGGTGCTGGTACTGCCAGCATGGGACTGGGAGCTGAACGAGCCTACGCTCGTATTTACCGGCATGGACGACAAAGGGCTTGCTGTCTGGGGAAAACAGATCAAATAGCCAAAATACCTCTATAAAATTGGATAGCGGCACCCTAATAATGGGTGCCGCTGTTTGTGTATCGTATATTTAACCGGGCCTTCTGCAACAAGACGGCCGTTATATCCCTTGTTAATCTTGCAAGACAGCATAATCTTGCCTCGTAACCTAACTCCAAAACAACGGAAGCCCTACCTCTCTTCCATCCTTGCGGCTCCTAGACCGCGCCAGTGTGAATCAAAGCTCGTACAGCACGAACGTGAGAATTCAGAAATAACAGAAAAGAAAATCCAGAAAAGAAGATTAAGATCTGTGGAAAACATTGAATCTCTAGGAGGGATATTTGGGGGTTAAATATAACACATCAAAGTCTATTATAGCCCATATATAGAATAATTGCAAGGGGAGGCAAAAAGATGGCTCTATATGCATGACTTTTGCCTATCTGGATACGCTATTTTAAGGTGAAACAGCTGTCGCCGTCCTCTAGCGGCACGCGGCGTTTCAGTCCGCTTACCCGGGTAAGAGCAAACAAATGCAGGAGGCGTAACCTTTTATGCAGGATTGGTTGGAAATTACGCTGCGAACGTTGTCCTCGGTCGTTATATTGTTTATCATGACGAAGCTGCTGGGCAAACGGCAAATTTCGCAGCTGTCGTTATTTGAGTATATTACGGGAATTACAATGGGGAACATTGCTTCGTATATTTCGCTTGACCTCGATAATGACTGGTATTTAGGTATTGTCGCTTTGTCGGTGTGGGTGATTGTGTCTGTAGGGTTTGAGTTCGCGACGATGAAAAGCAAAAAGCTGCGCGACTTTATAGATGGAAGAGGAACGGTGCTTATTAAAAAAGGAAAGCTGCTGGAGAGAAATTTAAGCAAGGAGCGTTTGACTTTGGATGAGCTGCTGGAGCAGCTGCGCAAAAAGGATGTTTTTCAAGTAGCGGATGTGGAATTTGCGATCATGGAGCAGAGCGGCGAGATCAACGTTCTATTGAAGAAGGAGCAGCACCCGCTCACCGCCGAAATGCTAGGTATCCAGGTTCCGGAGCAGGCAGAAGCCAAGACCATTATCATGGATGGAAAGGTGCTCCTGCCGGAGCTGAAAGCGGCAGGCCTTGATGAAAATTGGCTGAACAAAAAGCTACGTGAGCAGCAAATGAAACTTAAGGACATTTTTTTGGGACAGGTGGATGATCAGGGAGGACTCATGCTTCAGACAAGCAGTAAATCCATTGAGCGAGCAAAGCCTAAAAATCCCAAAACGCAGCTTCTTCAAATAATGAAGCAATTTGAGGTTCAACTGCAGCTTCAGGATCAGCTGTTTCTCGATGAGAAGGACAGGTCCGATTATCAAAGCGCGATAAATAAGCTGCAAGCGCTAATTAATAAAAAATAGGCCGGGCGGCCACTGGCGCTGTGTCATAAATGCTGTAAAATCGGCTGTTCAACGCAGACGATGTATTTTAAAATATACGGAGGTGGATATACATAACGATAAGGGGCGAGCTATGAGACAGGTTTTATTTTTGCGCGCATACAATTACTTCTATTTCTCGCTGTTTGCATTATTTCTCTCCTTTCTGCCGATTTATTTGGCTGAACGCGATATTAGTGCGACGAATATTGGGTTAATGCTGGGGCTGGGCAGTCTCATAGGCGTCGTATCTCAGCCGCTCTGGGGCATGATTAGCGACAAATATAAAGTAGTCAAAAAGGTTTTACTGCTGCTAATTGCGATATCCGTCGTAATCGGCGGACTGCTCTATCGCTCAACAGAGCTGGTGCCGTTGTTTGTAGGGATAAGCTTGATGTATTTTTTCTTCATGCCGACCGACCCTCTTGTTGAAAGTTTCAATTATCGTGTGTCCCGTCATTACAAGGTCCATTTTGGCTCGATTCGGATGTATGGCGCGCTTGGTTTTGCGATGGCCTCCTCCATCATCGGCTATGCGGGCAAGCACTATGGCATCGGCAGCTTGGCGGTATTATTTCTCGTTTATGGGATCATTACCTTGCTGCTGTGCAGTCTGCTTGCAGAAGTGCCAGCAGCCTCCAAACCGATTGCGATCAGGGATTTCGGCTTGTTTATCAAAAGCAAGCAGACGCTATGGTTTCTCGGGCTTGTGCTGTTTCTCGCCGTGCCGCACCGGTTGAATGATAATTATATTGGCCTCTACATCAAAAGTTTAGGCGGTGATGTCCAACTGGTCGGGCAAGCCTGGACCGTTATGACGATTATTGAAGTTGTCTTTTTTGCCATTAGCCATTATTTTATTAAACCGGGAAAAGAGCTGGCTGTTATCGCTGCTGCTGCTAGTTTCTATGTGCTGCGCTTTGCGCTGTCTGCTGTCGTCACAGATCCTGCATCTCTCATGTGGCTGCAACTGCTGCAGGGTGTCTCCTTTGTGCTTTTTTATGCGGCTTCGATTCAGTATTTGTATGCGATTATTCCTGAGGAATGGAAGGCAACGGGGCAGACGGTGCTGGCGGTATTGCTGTTTGGGGTATCCAGCATAGTATCGGCAACCGTCGGAGGGTGGTTCATTGATCAGTACGGCGGGTCGAAGCTTTACGGGGCAATGGCGTTCTGGTCGCTTGCTGCCATGCTGCTATGTCTGTTCATTATGCTGAAACAGAAGAAAGGGGACCCTGCTTAACGGTCCCCTTTCTTCATTATTGCGTTGCATCAGCATATATAATAGAAGAGTTTTTTTGATACACAAAGGCGAGGCACGACTTTATGGTGTCTTTTTGGATTGAATAGGCTTAGGCATTTCCTTGCCGCCGATAAATTGATATTTCACCAAAGTATTAAAAGCATCGACATGCGGGGTCAGCGGCCGTCCGCCCCAAGATTCCACCGCATAATCATTCATTTGGTTCACAAAATCCATATTGGCGGATATGTGCACCTCCTGCACCATAGGGGCAAGCTCACGAATACGCTTGGCGATAGTCTGTTTAAGCTCAGGAGACAGCTCATTGTGGTCGTTGACTGAAAAATACGACTGATAGGGCCTGACGAGCAGCCGATTGTCCTCAAGCGGGCTGACACGGCTCGTGTTATAGGCGTCCTCAGGCTGTCCGCCGTTCAACTGCTCCCGATTGCCTCCAGCGCCTCTTGTGCCAACAGCGGTCCAATCAAGCACGATGCCGACATAAGCGTTTTTGTCCGTCAGCATGACGTTCGCCGAGGCGACGCCATTTAAATCCGTCACCTTTTTCGAGAGGGTATTGCTGTATTCAAAAAAAGCATTGTCATGCTGATGCGGGTTGCTTGTCGTCGTTCCATACATTTTGCTGCCCAGCATTTTTGGATCGCCGGCTTTCCTGCTGCCATAATCGTAGTCGCTGTTTTGTACCCGCTGCTCGTAGTTGCAGGCAGTGGATGAGCTAACGAGGAGGGCGGCGCATAATAACGCATTAAGCATTCGATTTTTAGGCATTTGGATGTCCTCCATTCCTGCTGTAATAAGAATAGGGTTTGTAGGGAACGATTAAATATACACAGGAAAAGCTATACAGATTTGACTTTGTGAACGGAAAGCCCGCGATTCTCGAAAAAAGCGCTTTAAAATAACGAATTTGACAGCTTTGCGAACAATTTGTGAACTCTCTGTGGAACATTGACAAATAAGGGCTTCAACTTTATATTTAATAAGGTATTAAGGTCGCAGAAGTTGTCATTTTTTATTAGCTTAAAAACAAGCAGTTTGCCACAATTTCGGGGTGTTTACAGCTGCAAAAACGTCAAAAGTGGGGTTGATTATTGATGAATCGGTGGCAGTTTTTAAAACGGCTTACGCCGCTTCTGGCCTTGATGGTATTGGTGCTGTCAGCATGCGGACGAGCAGATCTATCCGCGCTGAATCCCCAGGGGCCCGTAGCGCAAGAGCAATTCGGATTGATGAAGCTCGCATTTTCAATCATGATCGGTGTAGTTGTGATTGTCTTCGCGCTTTGTTTGTTTGTCATTGTTCGTTTTCGCAGACGCAAGGGGGATAAGTCGATTCCCAAGCAGGTCGAAGGTAGCCACAAGCTAGAGATTATTTGGACCGTAATTCCTATTATTCTCTTGATTATTTTAGGTGTACCTACTGTACAGTCCGTGTTTAACCTGTCAAAGGATTATTCAAACGATCCAGATGCGGTTAAAGTAATCGTAACTTCACACCAGTATTGGTGGGAATTCGAATATCCGGAGCTGGGCATTAAGACTGCGCAGGAACTGGTTATTCCTAAAGGCAAGATCATTACAATTGAAGCGAAGACAGCAGACGTGCTTCACTCGTTCTGGGTTCCTTCTCTTGCAGGTAAAATCGACACTAATCCTGGTGGTTCTACAAATAAAATGTTCTTCTCGGCACCAAAAGAAGGCGTTTACTTGGGCAAATGCGCCGAGCTTTGCGGACCTTCCCATGGCTTGATGGACTTTAAGGTGAAATCGGTTGATGATGCCTCGTTCGACCGTTGGGCAGCCGCGCTTCAAGAACCAGTAGCAATGCCAAGCGATCCGGTAGTTGCCGCTGCTTTCGAAAGCAAATGTCTCGTTTGCCACGCTGTTGGCGACAAAGGCGGACCATTGTATCCGAACCTTACCGGTATCGGAAGCCGTGATTCCGTTGGTGGTATCCTGATTAATACAGACGATCCTAAGTACTCCAATGAAGCTTCCACTTACGAAAATCTTCATCGTTGGATCGAAAATCCAGATGACATTAAACCTGGCAATCTGATGGGCAAGATCGATCTGACGCAGCAAGAGCTTGATGGTATTGCGAAATACTTATCGGAATTAACATTGGACTACGAAAAATAGATCATCGGTGATGAAAAGGAGGTACCAACTTGGCTCAAGGACACGCGGTTAAGCGTTACTCTGGTCTGATGGACTGGTTAACAACGGTTGACCACAAAAAAATCGGTATTTTATATTTGATCGCCGGCGGTTTTTTCTTTCTAGTCGGTGGTTTGGAAGCACTTCTTATTCGGATTCAGCTTTGGAAGCCGCTAAATGATTTCGTTAGTGCGGATACATACAATGAGCTGATTACGATGCACGGTACGACGATGATTTTCTTGGCTGCGATGCCGATGCTGTTTGCTTTAATGAATGCGGTCGTTCCGCTGCAAATCGGCGCACGCGACGTTGCCTTTCCGTTTGTAAATGCACTAGGCTTCTGGACGTTTTTCTTCGGAGCGGTATTATTGAATGTCAGCTGGTTCACGAGTACAGGTGCGCCAGCAGCAGGCTGGACGGCCTATGCACCACTTTCGGGGCCGGCGTTCAGTACTGGCCATGGGATGGATTATTATGTCCTGGGTCTCCAGATAGCCGGTATTGGTACGCTAATCGGAGGCATTAACTTCCTGGTAACGATTATTAATATGCGTGCTCCAGGCATGACCTTCATGCGGATGCCGATGTTTACATGGGCTTCGTTCATTACGTCGGCGCTTATCTTGTTCGCTTTCCCTGCACTTGCTGTAGGCTTGGCAGCACTGATGTTCGACAGGATATTCGATGCCAACTTCTTCGACCCTAATAATGGCGGTAACGCTGTATTATGGGAGCATATTTTCTGGATTTTCGGACATCCTGAGGTATATATCCTCATCCTGCCTGCCTTCGGTGTTATTTCCGAGGTAATCAGTACGTTCTCGCGTAAACGCCTGTTCGGTTACAGCTCGATGGTGTTCGCGACCATTCTGATCGGCTTTTTGGGCTTCATGGTTTGGGCCCATCACATGTTTACGACGGGTCTAGGCCCTGTTGCAAACGCCTTGTTCTCAATAGCAACGATGCTGATTGCGGTACCAACAGGTATCAAAATCTTCAACTGGATCTTTACGATGTGGGGCGGCTCGATCAAGTTTACGAGCGCTAACTTGTATGCTGTTGGATTCATTCCAACCTTCGTTATGGGTGGCGTTACAGGCGTTATGCTTGCAGCTGCTCCAGCGGATTTCCAGTATCACGATACGTATTTCGTAGTTGCCCATTTCCACTACGTTATCGTCGGCGGTCTGATTTTAGGTATTTTCTCCGGTCTTCACTACTGGTGGCCTAAAATGTTCGGTCGCATTCTGAATGAAACGCTTGGAAAATGGACGTTCTGGATATTCTATATCGGCTTCCATCTGACATTCTTTATTCAGCATTTCCTCGGCTTGCTCGGTATGCCGCGTCGTATTTGGACGTACCTGGACGGCCTTGGATTCAATGAAATGAACCTGATTAGTACAATCGGTGCGATTATGATGGGTATTGGTACGATTATGTTCATTCTGAACGTAGTTATTACGAATGCAAAACCACAAAATGCAGCGGATGATCCTTGGGAGGATGGCCGTACGCTGGAATGGACCATTCCATCGCCGCCTCCGGAATATAACTTTAAGCAAACTCCGCTTGTTCGCGGCTACGATGCTTATTGGAAAGAAAAAATGGATGGACACAAAGGCATGACACCTGCTGAGCCAATTGGCTCGATCCATATGCCATCTCCTTCTATTCTGCCGTTCACAATGTCGCTTGGCTTGTTCATTACAGGCTTTGGCCTGATGTATTCGAGGGATTGGACGTTTATTACAGAGCATATCGGCTTCTATGTTGCCGGTCTTGGCCTGCTCATTACGTTCGGAAGCATGTTCCTTCGCTCGGTATATGATGATCATGGTTTCCACATTGAGCCGGAAGAGTTGGAAGACAAGGGGGTTAAAGCATGAGTACACATTCACATGCAGATGGGCATCTTCCTCATGAGCCCGAGAAAGCCACTCTTGAGGGCCGCAATAAAGTATTAGGCTTCTGGCTATTTCTTGGTGGTGAAACGGTCTTGTTCGGAACGCTGTTCTCGGCGTTCCTTGCTCTTCGCCATCAAGTGCTGGATGGACCGCAGCCGAGCGAGCTGTTTAAGCTTTCGCTCGTTGCAGCAGCAACTGCTATTTTGCTTACATCAAGCTTGACTAGCGTATTTGCTATCCAAGCGCTGCATAATCATAATGTAAAAGCGTTAATCAACTGGTTGATCGTAACCGTAGTGCTCGGACTTGGATTCCTTGGACTCGAAATTTATGAGTTTTACCACTATGTGCATGAAGGACATGGCTTTACGACAAGTGCGTTCAGTTCTTCCTTCTATACGCTAGTCGGTTTCCACGGTGCTCACGTTGCGTTCGGTATTTTCTGGATTTCCAGCATTATCGGACAGTTGATGAAAAAGGGCCTTACGGTTGTTACAGCTCCTAAAGTGTATGTTGCAGGTATGTACTGGCACTTTATCGACGTAGTTTGGGTATTTATCTTCACCGTCGTTTATTTGATGGGAAAGGTGGTCTAGCCAAATGGCAAGCAATCACTCGACAGCTGAAGACCAGCGTCCAGTTCGCCACAACTCAGAAGGACCGAAGAAGCACATTATTGCTTTCATTTTCTCCATATTGCTAACACTCGTGGCATTCGCTGCGGTAGCGGCTGGCGAAATCAATAAAAGCTTCATCTATATCATTATCATGGGTTGCGCTATGCTCCAAGTATTCGTACAAATGGCATTCTGGATGCATATGAAAGACCGCGGCCACGTTTTCGCTACGGTCGGCATTCTTATGGGTGTATTCATTGCATTCACGTGTATCATTATGGCGGAATATTGGGTTTGGTGGTAATACAGATTTACAATTGCACAGAGGAGGGTTCCCGGGTGGGTTCCCTCCTCTTTTGCAGAAGATAAAGGGAGGTTGCAGCCATGCTTGGCCTGGAATATTTCAGTTTTGAAGAGTTGTGGACCCCATGGTATATGTTCGGTACAATTGCAGTTATTATTTTGTATTTTTATTTGAACGGACCATGGCGGGAGAAGCACGCACCGCTTGAGGCGTCTGCAACAGGCAAGCAGCGGTTTATGTTTGTTGTTTCAGCTATTCTCTATTATTTGTGCAATGGCGGGCCGCTTAATTTCCTGGGACATTTAATGTTCACCTTCCATATGTTCAATATGTCGATTTCGTATCTCATTGTGCCGCCAATGCTTATTTTATCAATCCCTGCATTTATGTGGCGCAAGCTGTTTGCTTCGACAAAATGGCGTTCGCTCAATTTTTTAATGAATCCTATTTTATCGCTGCTGCTGTTTAATCTATTGTTTTCTTTTTACCATGTTCCAGGCATACATGACTTTGTCATGACTCACTATACGATTCACCGTATCTATTATTTTGTTATGCTAATTGCTGCGATTATGATGTGGTGGCAGATTGCATGTCCCGTGCCGGAATGGAATCGCCTGACAGATTTGAAGAAGATGGCGTATGTTTTCGCGAATGGCATTTTGCTGACTCCCGCGTGCGCCTTAATTATATTTGCAAGCAGCCCCTTGTATGCGGTATATAATGATCCAAATGTTTGGGTTCTGGCGATGGGTTATTGTGTATCGGGTGATCCGACAAGGCTGCTTACGATGTTCGACGGTCCTCAATTTTTCAATTTGATGGAAGTGGTAGAGGACCAGCAGCTGGGCGGCATCGTCATGAAGCTATTGCAAGAGCTGATGTACGGCATTATACTGGCGTATATATTCTCTCATTGGTACAAGCGTGAGAATAAGGAAGACGATTTGCCTAATACCAATACAGGTACGGCATAAACTTATATAAGCTGAACCTAAGTGGTTATGGAGCAATGACGACCTTTGCTACCATGCCATTCATTAGTTCAACTTCTGTAATAGTCATGCGGATTTACTATTTTACCGATATAGGTGGGATCGACATTGGATTGGTATTTTATTCTCCCTACAATAAGCACATCGTTTATCGTTATTAGTGCGATACTGGTTGCGATTGGTTGGGGACTGATTATTAAGCGGAAGGTTGAGGCGCATAAGAAAGTGATGATTGCAGCTGCAATTGCAGCCATCATCTTCTTTATTATTTACTCCTCACGAACAATAGTTGTCGGCAATACGACATGGGGCGGACCCGACAGCATGCATCTCTATTATGTTATCTTTCTGATTTTCCATATTACGCTCGCAACGGTAGCAGCGGTATTCGGAATTACGACGCTGGTGCTGGGCTTTAGGAGCAAATATGACAAGCATCGCAAATGGGGCCGTGTGACGTCGATCATCTGGTTTTTCACAGCGATTACGGGAGTTATTGTTTATGTGCTGCTTTATTTATTGTATCCGGGCGGCCATACGAAGCCGATGATTGATGCTATATTTGGTCTATAAGGTTAAAATCACGACAAGGAAGCCGCGAAGCTGATTCGCGGCTTTGCTGTATTAAGGGGGTCTTGCTTTGCCAAGAGAGATTCACGCAGATGAGCTGGCGGCGCTCAAGGAAATTGCCGAAATGCTCAATTCGATGAATGATATGAAGGTCATGCTGAATGCGGTGCTAGTAAAGCTTCTTGAGGTCACGAGCTTTACAACAGGCTGGATTTTCTTGCTCGATGAGCATTCAGACAGCATATGTGCGGCCGCGCAAAATCTCCCCTCAACCCTTGCGGCAAACGATAATGCAGCGATGTGCGGAGAAGGCTGCTGGTGCACCGAAAGCTATCGTCAGAACAAGCTGAATCGCGCGGTCAACATTATTGAATGCTCGCGAATCGTATATGCTGCGGAATACAACGCCGGCGATAAAGGCGGCTTGACGCATCATGCGACGGTGCCGCTGAAAGCAGGCACAGAGAGCTTTGGACTGCTGAATGCTGCGCAGGCGGGCAAGGAATTTTTTTCGAATGAGGAGCTGGCCCTGCTGCAGGCGGTTGCCTACCAGATAGGAACAGCGATTAAGCGTATCCGGCTATTTCAGGCACAGGAGCGAAGTGCGCTGCTCTATGCGAAGCTTGGCGACGTCATTACCCGAATCCATGCAGTGCAGGACATTAGCGAGCTTCCGCTTAAAGCCGTAGAACATATCGCTGAAGCATTCGACTGGCCGCAAATTGCTTTATTCGTCTATGAGCAGGATAAGCTCTCGCTTCGTGCCAATTATGATGGACGGCAGACGAGGGAAGGCTGGCAGCAGCTCGATTGTGAAAATGGAGGGCTTGTTGCCGAAGCGTTTCACCATAATCGTCTCGTCGTTGTTGTGGATAGCAAGGAGGAAGCGGTTGTGCCGCTAACAGCAACGGGTCTAAAGGCATTCTCATCGGCCGTGGCGATTCCGCTGCGAAGGGGAAGCTGTCCATATGGTGTTCTGTTCATTAGCAGTATGGATAATGGGCATTTCGATCATTATCATGAGGAGTTTATGTATGCGCTCGGCGAGCATTTGACGCTCAGCATTGATAATTTGAGAGTAATTGAGCAGCGTAGGGAGCTTGCCCGCATGGAGGAGCGAATCCGAATGGCACGGGATTTGCATGATTCGGTGATGCAGAAAATATTTTCGATGTCCTTTATCGCCAAAGGGGCAGAAAAGATTCTTGGCGGGAAAGAGCCGATTGTGGAGCGCTCGCTTCAGGAAATTGCCAGCTTGTCGCAGGAGACGCTAGGCGAGATGCGTACCCTTATTTGGCAGCTGCATCCCGCTGGCCTGGAGAATGGGCTGCTGCCTGCGCTTAAGCAATACGGCGAAAGGATGGAGCTTACCGTACATACGAAGGCAGAAGGGCTGAAGGAGCTTCCCCGAACGCTGGAGGAAGGGCTGTGGCGAATTGGCCAGGAAGGGCTCAACAACATTCGAAAGCATGCCGGCGTGAATGAGGCCTATATTCGACTGGTGAAATCGGAGCGGGCAGTATCGCTGGAGATCGAGGATCATGGGCGAGGCTTTTCGCCTAAACAACTGCACGAACAGACGATGGGAATGCTGTCCATGCGGGAAAGAGCAGAAGCGCTCGGCGGCGAATTTATTATTCATAGCGAGCTGGGGCAGCGAACCATTATTCGGGCAAGCATACCGCTGGCATTAGAGGAGGGAGGGTAAGCGGTGAAAATTAAGCTTTTACTCGTTGACGATCATCAAATTGTTTTGAAGGGCATTGCTTTTTTTCTGAGCTTGCAGCCGGATTTCGAAATTGTCGGGGAGGCAGCCAATGGCCAGGAAGCGGTGGAGAAAGCGGCCGAGCTGCAGCCGGATATGATCTTGATGGATTTGCAAATGCCTGTCATGGACGGCATAGAGGCAAGCCGAATTATTGCCGAGCAGCATCCGGCGATAAAGGTGCTGGTGCTGACTAGCTTCGCAGACCGCAGCCATATTGTACCTGCTCTGCAGACGGGGGCGATTGGCTACATGCTGAAGGATGTCGCACCGGATCAACTGGCGGAGGCGATACGCAGCGCCTATAAAGGCAATATTCAGCTGCATCCCGATATTACCAGCGTGTTAATCGGTACGGGAGCAGCCTCTTCCCGGCGCGATGGGACAGAGGATCGCTTATTCCATTCGCCCCTGCAAGCAGACTCGGAACGCGATTCATCACGCTCCAAGTCAGATCAAATAGCTTTCGCTTCGCTGACACCCCGTGAAATGGAGGTGCTTAGGCAATTGATGAGAGGAAGCAGCAATAAAGATATTGCCCGGGCATTAGTCGTTGCTGAGAAAACAGTGAAAACTCATGTCAGCAGCATTCTTAGCAAGCTTGATGTAACCGATCGAACACAAGCGGCGCTGCGCGGCATTCATTATTTGGGCCCAGAGGCGTAAGGCTAGACCTAAGCCCTCCGCGCCTCCAAGCTGGCGACTTTCATGCTATTGGCCGATGTTTTGTGAGCAGAAGGCTTGTAAAATAAAGCTTATCACAAATACACAATAGAGAAGCTGCCCGCATAGAGCGCTTTTTTTCGGAGGGAATATTTATTATGAGCACTGTACTTTTTGTAAAAGCAAATGATCGTGGATTAGACCAAGCGGTTAGCGTAAAGCTTTATCAAGCTTTTCTCGATTCTTATAAAGAAACACATCCGAATGATGTCGTTACGGAGCTGGATTTGTTCCAAGAAGAGCTTCCGTATATGAATGCCAATATGATTAATGGCAATTTCAAAGCGCCACGCGGCTATGAGCTGACACCTGAAGAGCAAGCAGCGGTTGACGTTTCCGGCAAATATATCGATCAATTTCTTGCGGCGGACAAAGTTGTTTTCGGTTTCCCACTGTGGAATTTGACAATTCCTGCTGTGCTGCACACTTATATTGACTACATTTACCAAGCAGGCAAAACATTCAAATATACCGAGCAAGGTCCAGTTGGCCTTATTCCTGATAAAAAGGTTGCTCTGCTTAATGCAAGAGGCGGCGTGTACTCAGAAGGTCCAGCAGCGGCAGCTGAAATGTCCCTCAATTATGTCCGCAATATTATGCAGTTTTTCGGCGTAACGAATTTCGAAATCGTTATTGCAGAAGGCCACAACCAGATGCCAAATGAAGCGGAAGCGATTGTTGCGCATGCAATTGAAGAAGCGAAAGCAGCGGCAGCACGTTTCTAAATCAACAACCTATAAATTGAAAGAAGCAAAGCCTTGGCCAGAGCCTAATAAGCTCATGGACAAGGTTTTTTTGTTTTGCCCCTGCTCGATGGTGTGGGTGAAGCAGCTTTATAAAAATTTGCTGGCGATGGATTGACATCGAAAAGAGGTGTGTTTATACTGTGTATAAAGATATATACAGTATACAGAGTGACAGGAGGAAAACTTGTGAGTATGTGGCAAGGGGCATGTCATATTTTAATCTACGAATTGCGGAAGACTCGTTGGGGTTTTCTAGGCTCGCTCTTTTTAGCTTTATATATGGCAATTATCGGAGGTATGCTCTTCCGTCTAGATGAGCCGCTGGTTTTGGCAGCCGAGTATTGGGCCATTGATTTTGTTTTTCTCACGACGCTTCCTTGTCTAGGCTTTGTGCTAAGCCATACGAATATGTTCTATTGGCGTAATGATACCTTTAGCGGGAAGCTGGCTGAATGGCGCATATTGCCGATACCGCTGCCTCAGTTGATTTGGGGAAGGCTGATGCAAATCGTTGTTATACTGCTTCCTATGCAAATTATTTTTTTCCTCCTTCAGTATTTTTTGGTCGATGGGATGAAAGAGACGATTTCTCCAGGCCCTTATATTTTATTCGGACTATTCTGGTTTCTATATTCACTTGGCATGGCAGCAACCTATGCCATTTGGGAATACGGCTACAGCGGAAAAACGTATATGATCGTTTGTTTCTTATACTGCATTTTTTATCTGCTGCTCACCTTCTTGCTTAGTGTCAATGATATTTCGATTGTCCAAAGCTTGTTAAGAGGAATGGAAAATGGCGAGTGGTGGTATTTGTTAATCGGACTATTGATAAGTATCGTTGGAATTGCCGTCAGCTATATGAGTCTTAAACGCCGCTTGGAAACACGAAGCTTTTAAAGCAAGACATTCAGTAATCAAGCAAAGAAGGTGAAGCCGTGTGGCTGCCGATTCAAATTAATGAGCAAAGCGCAGAACCGCTTTATTACCAAATAGAAGTACAGCTGAAAGCGCTGATTGTTAGTGGACAAGTGGCCGAAGGAACGCTGCTTCCGTCTATTCGGGAGTTCGCGCAATCGTTGAAATGCAGCGTCATTACCGTTCGACGGGTTTATCAGGATCTGGAGTCGGAAGGGCTGCTGCGAACGAGACAGGGAACGGGAACCTACGTTGCAGCGGTTGAGCAGGGTGATCGTGACCGCTATCGGCTAAATGCTGTAGTTGAAGCATTCGAGACGGCTATTACAGCGGGACAGCGAGTGAAATGCTCTCGCGAGGAACTGGAACGGATTTTTCGCGAGCAGCTGGAGAAGCATTTTGAGGATCATGCTTAGAGGGAGGGCAAGTCATGAGCAACGATATTGCTATTCGAATACACGAAGTAGAGCTGCGGCATGAGCGGTTCCAGCTGGGACCTTATTCATTGGAAGTGCCGAAGGGCTGCGTCACCGCAATTGTCGGTCCGAATGGCTCGGGCAAAAGCTCGACCTTCCGAATGCTGCTGGGCCTGATCAAGCCGGATAAAGGAGAGCTTAGCATGCTTGGCCATTCCATCGCAGACCATAAAGATACTGGCTGGAAGAACAAAATCGGCTATGTGCCTGAGCTGTTTGGCAGCCATGAGAATAGGCTGAGAGCCTCGGACAAGACGGACTTTGTGCGAAAATGGTATCCGAATTGGGATGTGAACCTGTATCGTGAAATTTTACGGATATTCGAGGTTGATGACAGCATCAAGCTTGGCAAAATGTCCAAAGGGACGAGGCGCAAATATGAATTCGCGCTTGTGCTTGCCCATCGCCCTGAGCTGCTGCTCCTTGACGAGCCGTCCTCTGGCTTCGATCCGCTGGCTTGGCGCAGCATGATGAGCTTTTTGCACAATTATATGAATGATGGAGAGCGAACGATTCTGATGGCCTCCCACATTGTGGATGAGGTAAAGCGTCTCGCGGATTATATCGTCTTTATGTCGCAGGGCCGCATACTGGGCATGTACGAGAAGGATGAGCTGCTCAGCAGCTGGCATATGTTTTATGTGAGTGGCAGAGAGCTTGATGGTGTTGATGTCAAGAGTATCCCCGGCGATTGCATAATGGAGGATGCAGGCGGCGGAAATATGCGAATCATTACGCGGCAGGCACTGGAAACCGAGCGCTGGCTTGAGCAGGCGAGCATTGAGATCATGGGGCGGCAGACGCTCGACCTTGATGATATTTTAGCCGTATTAATTGAACAAGACAGACAGCATATTAGAGCATAATAATGAGGAGGACACGACGGTGAACCCATTAAAAATTGAACAAATTTATAAGCAATATGGCGATAAAACAGCCGTAAATGGCATTAGTCTAGAAGTAGGAGAAGGCGAAATCTACGGCCTGCTAGGTGCGAACGGAGCTGGAAAAACGACGACGATGCGAATGGTGCTGGGACTTATTTTTCCCGATGGGGGCCAAATCTTATATAACGGCAAGCCTTACAGCCATAATCAGCTGCAAATGCTCGGTTATTTGCCAGAGGAGCGGGGCATGTATCCGCGTGTTCGTGTAAGTGACCAGCTGCTGTATTTGGCGAAGCTGCGGGGGATGTCGAAGCGGGATGCCGATCAAAGCCTAAAGTATTGGCTGGAAAAATTCGGCGTGCCGGAATATTACAATAAGAAGCTGGAGGAGCTGTCGAAGGGCAACCAGCAAAAAATTCAGTTCATTGCTTCGGTCATCCATAAGCCGAAAATCGTCATATTGGATGAAGCCTTTAGTGGGCTTGACCCGGTCAACGTGGAGCTGCTGAAGGCGGCGGTGAAGGAGCTGCGTGAAGAAGGAACGACTATGCTGTTCTCGACACACCGCATGGAGCATGTGGAGGAGCTGTGCCGCAATATTACGATCATGCACCGCTCGAACGCGGTACTGCAAGGCAATCTTAAGGAACTCAAGGGGCAGTATCCACGCGAGCGCGTCATGCTGGGAACCGAGCGCACCGTGAAGGGGCTGGAGACGCTGGAAGGCGTAACGAATGTGCAGCGCAATGAATCAGGTTACGAGCTCCGAATTGAGAACGAAGCGGCGGGCGGGCTTATTTTACGCCATGCGATGGAGCAGACGGAAGTTCGGCGCTTTGAGATTATGGAGCCAACCTTAAACGAAATCTTTATAAAATTGGTGGGTGAAAAGCATGAGTAATTTTTGGACAGTCGTCAGCTTTACCATTCGCAATAAGTTTCGGACAAAATCCTTTCTAGTTATGACATTGATTTTCGCAATCATTATTACGATTGGTACTAATCTTCCTTATCTGATTTCTCTGTTTAACAATGACAGTGTAAAAACGGCCTCCATCGGCTATATTCAGTCGGAAGCGGGCAGCGCGGCCGAGGGCACTAAGCTTGCCGAGCAGCTCAAAGTCTACTACACGCAGCAGGAGCAGCCGAATGTGGTACTGGTTGATTTTGCGGATACGGGTAGTGATGCGGGCAATGAGCAAGCACTTAAGCAGGGCATTATCGATCAGAAAATTAAAGGGTATTTGACCTTTGGCGACGTTCAAGCAAATGGCTTGCCAGCTGTAACCTATAAGTCTGAGAAGCTGCTGGATGAATCCACAACTCGTTCGCTGCAGGGGGCGCTGCAAAACATACGCACCGAAATGATTTTCAAGGAAGCCGGGCTGAGCGAGGAGCAGAAGGTGCAGCTGTTCGCGCCGGTTTCGATTGAGACGATGCAAATTGCTGCTGAAGCGGGAACAGGGTCCAATACCGAAGGGCTGTCGCCTGAGCAGCAGGCGGTCAATATGGGACTTGTATCGATTATTGTCATTATGCTGTTCTTTGTTATTATGGTGACGGGGCAGCTGATTGCGACAGAAATTACATCGGAAAAAGGCTCGCGGGTTATGGAAATTCTCATTACTAGCGTATCGCCGCTGACACAAATGTTCGGAAAGGTGTTCGGAATGTTCCTCGTAGGCTTGTTCCAGCTGGTGCTGTATGGAGCCGTGATGATCATTAATTTATCGATGCCGCAAAATAAAAATGCGTTTATGAATTGGAATATTGATTTTAATCAAATTGATCCGTCGCTGATCATGTATGCGGTCATCTACTACTTGGCAGGCTATTTCCTTTATGCCATGCTGTATGCGGCGATTGGCTCCATTGTGAGCCGGACGGAGGATTTGGCACAGGCGGTTATGCCGATTACGATTTTATCGCTGGCAGGCTTCTACATTAGCACATTCAGCATTTCGAATCCGGATACCATGCTCGTGAAAGTCGCTTCCTTTGTGCCGTTTTTCTCGCCATTCGTCATGATGCTGCGAATTGGACTGACGAACCCGCCAGTATGGCAGGTGCTGCTATCCTTGGGCATTTTGTTCGTATCGATTTACATCTTCGGCTGGCTGGGAGCGAAAATCTATCGCACTGGCGTCCTGATGTACGGCAAGCGGCCAACGTTTAAAGAGCTGCGCAAGGCGATGCGGGCTTATAAGGTTTAGGATACGATTTTCTTGTGTGTAGACTTTATTTAATAATGACGCTAAATTTATGGTGTTTTGTCGGTATTTTTAAGTTGTTTTGTCGTCCAGACTTATCCTTAATGCAAGAATCCCCTGATTTTGCTGAGATTTTCTAAATTGACCAGCTATTTATGTGGAAAGAGGAACCCCAGAAACAACAATATGTTGGTTTATGCTAAAATGACGTTTTTTTAATAGATGAATGATGTCGTAATGATTTCTTTTTCTCTCCTATATAGGAAGGGCTAAAAAGGAAATTAAAACTTTATATTTCATCAAGGGTAGCCCAAATAGGGCTACTTTTTTATTTTGTAAGATTGTTAAAGTTGCTAATCAATGCTTGTAGTAACCATAAGACGGGAGGCACATTTTTAATTCTCTTCATGACGGGTACGACTATATATGTGAGTTTTGTCGTTTATTACTTACAAAAGGCAGGAGAAAAGACTCCAACTGGTGAATATTTACAAGACGATGGAACTATTTCAGAAGTCATACTTTGAAGTGATAGCCAACGAGAAAAGTATTGGAGGATTCATAAGTATTGAGGAACTTAGTTGATAAGCTGACCGGCAAAGACAAGTTATTTGAAAAAGTTTGGAAATAATCGAATCTTATACAAAAGACGGCAAGCCCGTTAGCGATGAGCAGATCTGTGAATGGATCATGGCGTTCTTAGCGGGCGAAGGCGCGAACTACGGTTACCGCAAGCTAACCGTGCTTCTTCGAAGACGGCATGAACTGAACATAAACAAAAAGAAAGTCTATCGTCTATGCAAGCAAATGAAGGTGCTGCGTCCACAGCGGACACGCAAGATGAAACATCCCAAGCGACTTGCTAACAATCGCGTCATAACGGCCTCTAATCAGCTATGGGAGACCGACATAAAGTATGGCTGGATTAGCGGTGAACAACGTTTCTTCTTTCTGATGAGCATCTTAGACGTATTTGACCGCGCCGTAGTCACTTATCATTTGGGACTGACGTGCGAAGCCAAGCATCTCGTGCAGATCACGCAGGAAGCGGTTATGAAACGCCAGCTCTTTGACAAGGTAGAAAAGCCAGTCATTCGTTCGGACAACGGTCCGCAATTTATCAGCAACCTGTTTGAGGAAGCTTGTAACGAGTTTGTCATGATTCATGAGCGAATCCCGCCAAAAACGCCGAATAAAAACGCGCATATCGAATCGTATCATTCGATTATAGAAGCAGAGTGCTACCAGCGACATGAGTTTGAAACGTATCCACAAGCCTATGAAATCGTAAGTCAGTTTATTCAGGATTACAATCGAATTCGCATTCATGGCAGCATTTACGATTTGTCCCCGTATGAATATATGGAAGCATTGAAGCAAGGTAGAGTTAAGCCGAAGGAGATTAAGGTTTAATCGTCAGATGGTGAAAAACAAAGCCATTTAAAGCCATTCTACGATTAATGTCGAATAAGAGGTGCAGTGTCCACTATAAGGGAGTTTAACCGGTGCCTACAGTAGAGCGTGGATTTCGTGAAGTTGTTTTTTGTTCGATTGCGACAGCAGGAGATAGCCCTTCAATAGAGTCGACATCTGGCGTAGTAGCTTGTCCTAAAAATTGTCGAGCATAGGCTGACAGTGATTCAACATATCTTTTTAGACCCTCAGCATACAACGTATCGAAAGCCAAACTTGATTTCTCTGATCCACTCACCCCTGTGAAAACGACAATTTGGTCTCGGGGAACATCCACATTGATATTTTTCAAGTTATTCTCTCTTGCACCTCTGACATTTATAATTTTTTTCATTATTATTCCTCCTGTCTAAAACATAAAAAGACAAAAAAAACAAAAAATGTCGTATCATTTCACTTTTATTAACTCAGTAACAATCTTTAGATTATAGATAAGTAAACATACCTTTTTTTTACTAGGTATAAGGGAACACGTTACGTTATTAAATTGATTGTTTTACATGCAAGGATGCAAAATTCATGCTTCATGACTAGTTTCAATGATGTAATTCAAATAAGATAATCACAACATTGTAATCTTATTTTGTAAGCATATACTTTTTGTTATACTCTATGATTATTGGGTCAACGGTAGTTTTACAACCTTTTGAAAAACACCCTACAAGATGGACTTTTTCAAAGTGTCTATCTTATAGGGTACAATTTAGTCTTTTAAAAAGATGATCTGTATCTCAACTTATTAGATCATCATCAAATCAGTATTCGGGAAAGTTGTCTCATAATAGTAGTCCACTGATCTGGCAGAGCTAGATTATGACTATTCCGAGTCTCCAGACCACTTCTGGACTTTCACTCGTCTTACAAATACACCTAGAACAAGTCCGGCAAGGGCTACAAACATCGTGAAGAATAATGCGTTCTGCATACCAGCCGTTAACGCCAATGTTGCATTTCCCGGCTCCGTAGGATCAGCCACACTCTTAATAAAGTCTGCGGTTCCGGTTGTCATGATACTTACTGCCATTGCAATACCGATAGCTCCTGCGATTTGTTGAAGTGTGTTCAATATAGCCGCACCATCGGGGTACATATCAGAAGGTAGCTGATTCAGACCATTTGTCTGAGCAGGCATCCATACCATAAGAATTCCGACAATCAGACAGGTGTGCAAGACCATAATCAAAGCAATGGACGAAGCAACCGTAATATCAGAACAGAACCATAGAGTGGCTGCAACTACGATAAGACCAGGTACTACCAAAAACTTAGGTCCGAATTTGTCAAATAGTGCCCCTACGACAGGAGAAAGTACAGCTGAAATTACACTGCCTGGTAGAAGAATAAGTCCAGTCGTCAGTGCGCTTAATTCAAGAACACGAATCATAAACATGGGAAGAATGAACATGGACGATAGAAAAACCATCATACATATGAATACCAGCAAAGTACCTATAGCAAACATAGGGTTCTGTAGAGTTCTTAAGTTCATAAGAGGTTTTTTCATGTTCAGTTGACGAATGACAAATAGGATTAATGCGATAACCCCGGCAATTAGGGGTACAATAACAACAGGGTTACTCCAACCATGATCTCCCTCTCCTGCACTACTAATACCATAAACTAGTCCACCAAAACCAATTGTCGACAAGACTAGAGAGTATATATCGATACGTGGTTTGGTTATAGGTGCTACATTTTTCATAAACGCTACGCCTGCCAACAAAGCAAGCACCAGAGCCATCAACGATACCCAGAATATCCAATGCCAGCTTAGATAATCAATTAAAAGACCTGAGATGGCTGGGCCTAAGGCAGGTCCCGCTGTGAACACAAGACTGACTAGTCCCATCGCTTTTCCGCGTTTCTCGGCTGGGAATATAATAAGAGCCGTATTAAGCATCAATGGGAATAATAGCCCTGCTCCAGCTGCTTGAAGTATCCTCCCTAATAGCAAGATATCAAAACTTCCCGCCATAGCACCAATTGCAGATCCTACGATAGACATACTGACTGATGTCAGGAAAAGTTGACGTGTTGAAAACCATTGTATCAATAGTCCAGAAAGAGGAACTAAAATTCCCAATGTAAGTAAGTAACCACTTGTTAACCATTGTACTTTAGCTTCCGTAATCGCGAACTGATTAATAATATCACTTATAGCAATATTAATTGCCGTTTCATTAAAGGTACCTATGATACCAGCAAGCATCAATGCAAACATAATAGGGAAAACCTTAACATTTGGAACTTTTTGATTTTCAGAAATAGTACCTGATTGCAAAACCCTCACTCCTCAGTGTCTTTCTAATTTTTGATTCATGTTAGAAATTAAGTAGAACAAAATACCTCTGTCTGCATATGTTAACCAGAACTGCAATAACAGGAAAGGCATTGTGTTTTGCTCATATATAAACCTCCTTTTGAAAAGTTATCTGATTCTCGTTTAAAATCTGTAGGAGAACTTTCAACTTTTTGATCATAACATACGCCTGTCAAGGCCCCCCCTGAACCAAAGAGAAAGTCAACCCCCCTTTTTTTTAGATTCACAAAAAAACCGCAACGATGTGTGAAGTGCACCCCTTAGAATGGACATTGGAATAAACCCCTGGTTTATCCGATGAAATTCTAGGGGGTGCATTTTTTATGCCGGTAAAGGGACAGAAGTTTAAACGATACACGCATGAGCTGAGATTGGAAGCAATCAGACTCCATGTTGTGGAGGGATGGACCTATCGTCAGATTATTAATCATTTAGGGATAGCAGACGTATGTCGGATGAAAGTGTGGATGAGGAAGTATCGGAAGCAAGGCGAGTTTGGATTATTGGATCGACGTGGTCGGCAAGAGGAATACATCGACGAGAATCGTCACATTCAAAGCCTTAAACGGGAGAATGAGATGCTAAAAAAGGGTTTGGAAATCTGGATGCGGGAGACGTGCGCCATAAGTACAGAACCATTGAACAAGCATCGAAGTGGTATACGGTAGCTGAACTTTGTAAAACATTCCACGTTTCACGAAGCGGTTATTACGCCTACTTAAAGCGAAAGTCTGTGGATCGGGATAAGGAAGTCATGGGGGAAATCCAAGCCTTATACGCGAAGTATGACGGTAAATACGGGTACAGGCAGCTACAGCTCTTTCTCTTGCAGGAGCATGGGATTTGGGTCAATCATAAGAAGGTTCTGCGCCTCATGCAGGAGCTTGGGCTACGCTCTAAAATTCGGCGCAAGCATCGTTGTAACTACGCTTCCTCCGCAGGTGGCCGCGTCGCAGAAAACTTACTGAAACGGGAATTTCATGCCGAATTGCCAAATCAAAAATGGGTCACCGATGTCACGCAGTACCGCGTCGCGGATACTTGGCTGTACCTGTCTGCGATCAAGGATCTGTATAACAACGAAATTGTTGCGTACCACATGGGGCTTCGGAACGATAATCAGCTTGTTCTACAGACTTTTGAGAAAGCATTTGAAAAGCAAAAAGACGTGACGGGATTGATCGTTCACAGCGATCAAGGATTCCAGTACACGTCCCTTGCTTACCACGACATGCTGCCAAAGGTTGGCTCCCAAATCAGCATGTCTCGCCGAGGCAATTGTTATGACAATGCCTCAATGGAGAGCTTCTTCTCGCATCTCAAAACGGAAGGACTCTATCCCTATGATATACGAAGTATCGAAGAGGCACAAAGGCGAATTGAAACGTATATCACATTTTATAACAACGCTAGACCGCAAAGAAAACTAAAAAAATGGACGTCGATTGCGTATCGGCGCCAGCATGTTGCTTAGGTGTTTTTTTCATTGTCCGCTAAATGGGGGTCAGTTCCTACCTCCACCAGATTTTTATTTATAGCGTATTAAATTCTTTACGATAGGCCGCCATTATTTGCGGCTTATTGTTTTGTTTCATAGCCGACTGAAGGAAGGCATGTCTTGACAATGAGTTCGGTTTGCGTTAACTTATATGCTATAGCATTTAAATTACAGTCTAGAAACAAGGGGTTTTCGTAAATAATCGAATTTAAAGTTGGGGATAATTATGGAGCTGAAAAATATAACGGGGTTTTTGATCCATCGAACAGATGTTAAGATGACCAATTACTTTACAAAGCAATTGAAGCCGTATGAGATGACACCAGAGCAGTGGAGTATTATAAGTGTCCTAGATAGGGATAGAGCAACAACTCAAAAAGAACTTGCGGAAGCAATTGACCGAGATCAAAGTACCGTTGTTCGAATGATCCATTCGCTTGAAAAGAAGGGAATCGTCAAACGGGTTGTAAATAACACGGATAAAAGATCTCACAACTTATATTTGAGCAATAAAGGAATAACGCTTAAAACAGAGCTTCTGCCCGTAGTCAATGAAGCGCACAATTATGTAACAAGGTTCTTAAGTGAACAAGAAATTCAGAATTTAAAAATTATTCTAGATAAATTATACGCTAGCGTTAAAGAAGAGAGTTAAATCAATAGGGAGGAAGAGGTGTTAGCCCGTGCTAAAAACTGAACAGCAATATTTTGAAGAAGGTAAGCCAATTCAAAGTTATATGGATGTAATGAGCAGCCTTAAAAACGAAAGTTTTTCCGTTTACAATCAATTTGAGATATCGGATTATGAATGTATTCAAAAGATTAAGGTTTCAAAATTCCATTTTTTGGTAATTACAGAGGACTGGTGTGGCGATGCCATGATGATTAATCCAATCATTCGTAAAATAACGGAAGCTGCAAATTTGGAAATGAGAGTAGCCCTGCGCGATTCAAACGTTGAATTAATAGATCGGTATCTAACCAATGGCGGCCGTGCAATTCCGATCGTAATTATTCTTGATTCCAAAGGAGAGGTAGTTGGGAAGTGGGGGCCGCGGGCACCCAAAGTCCAAGAGATCGTCGATAATCTCCGCGCCATTTTACCGGATAAAGAGGATCCTTCATTCGCTGATAAACAGAAAGAGGTTTTCGGCTCGTTGAGAAATCGATATGCGCAGGATCCGTTCCTTTGGAGTTACGTTTACGACAGCTTTAAGGAAACGATTTTGGCAATCAGCGATAAATAAATTTTTTAAATAAAACATGCTATAGCATGTAAAATCATCGAGAAAAGAGGAAATTGTTTTGGTGATTCATATTCTTCAAGTTATTGTAGGCATATTCTTTATATTTACGGGGAGCAAAATAATTTCCGGGAAAATGGCTAAAGAATTTAAGCGTTTCGGCATGCCTCCCATCTTTAATTTTTTGACTGGTTTTATTGAGATTACGTCCGCAATCGGTTTAATTTTAGGTATTTGGTATTCGATAGCGGCCATTATTGCAGGGCTCCTTCTGGCGGCAACCATGTTTTTCGCAGCTTTTGTTCTCGTTGTGGTAGCTAAAGATCCTTTTTCAAAGGCTATACCGGCTATTGTGCTGTGCTTCTTGTCAGTCATTATCAGTGTGACTCATGTGATATGGATGGCTTAATTGTGTATAGATAGTAACTCAATTTTCAGTGAAGGAGCTTAATAGTGACGCAAACATTCCTCTATATTCATGTTTTAAGTGCGGTCCTCATGGGTTTTTATCTTGTTCTACCCTTGCTGGCATTCAAGATCTCGGCTCAGCTTGAAGTACAGGGAAAGAAAAGCCAGCTTGAATTGTTATTCAGTTTAAACCGATTTGGCCAATTGGCTGTTGTTATTGCCTTCTTGTCAGGCGGTTATCTTGTAAGCCAGGCAGAATACCCTACACTTTGGTGGATTCTCGCGATTCTTTTATTATTAGCAATCGCTGCTGTTGGAGGTATCCTTGGCAGTAATATGCGCAAAGTAATCCGTGATTCCGACGCATCAGAGATCTTAAAGAGAATGGGGAAGATTCGTTCTCTCAGTGTGTTTGCTTGTCTGCTTTATTTTCTTATGATTACGCTTATGCTTTTCCCGAACGTTTTCATTTAATAAAGTTATCTGCTTTTTAATGGTTTCCGAGTATTCACCTCATCGAAGGTTTGGAGCCGAACTGAGTATCGATGCTGAAAAACTTTAATGCTTGTATGCCAATCTTCAACGGTAGCTCATTAAACTATCGGGAGACGTTAGCTCCATTAGACAACCACGACGAGGCTGCCGATTTTATCGGTAGCCTCGTTAAGCTTTTGGGCAGAATAACGGAGATTTTGGTGAAATTTCTGGGTAGGAAAATTTTTTGTATTTGGTGGTGGATAAAATGAACATTGTTAATCTCAGTGCAGATGGAACCATGACTAATGATATTAAATACGAAGTTGAAGTAAATGAATATGTGGAATTACGCTTTGATGAGGATTTTATAATTGTTCCTGCGGCTCATGATCTTGTTTCCGAAATACGAATTGTTCCTATGCAGGTAGTTGCTACACCACCGTGTGAGACAATTAAGTGTAGTGAAAAATGAGCCATACAAAGGTTTATATAAAGCCGCTTTACAAAACACAGATTCCGTTGCAAGATTTATGTTCTTATGTAGTATCCTTTTTGATGTACTAAATGCTGCTGGCCAATCAGATGTAGATAATCATATTAGGTGTCTAGCTGTTTATGACATTAATGAAGATAGAAGTAGCACGAGAAATCCTAATAAAAAGGAAACTATCTTTACTCGGCTACTGCATCTGAATGGCTTACCGATCGAATGGATGTTGCGCATACATCGCATGATTAATGATGAATACGGGCATCTTTCGGTTACATATTCTGGTTAATCAACAGGCCTGCAAAAGGATATAAGTTGGCTAGTACTGATCGCACGTTCGTGAAGCATAGCGAGAAAAGGGGAATTATTAACGGATGGCCTGGAGGTATGAAAGTGGAACCGAAAACTCTATCGTTAATTCCTGAGTTTCATAAACTTATCGCTACTTCAATTGATTACAATACGTTAGGTAACAGAAAAGTGAGAATATCCTTAAAAGATTTATCAAACAGACTTAATAAACTCAATGAACAAAGTGATTTGAAAAAAAATTGGTTGCGTACCTACCGGTGGTGGGGAAAAGTAACCGTACAACTCCCAGAAGCTAAATCATTAGAGTTAATTGGTAATGGTCATCCTTACGATAAACTACACCTTATAGATAAGATCTTAAATAGTGAGGCTTAGTCTTAAACAATGTTCTGATAACTACGAGGAAGGGGGCGAATTACATTTTGGAAAAGCAAGTGATTAATTTAAATTCTATTGTTCGTCGAATGTATGATCGCACGATTAGCTGGTTCATAAAAACATATGGATATCATTATATTAATGATAAAAAATATCCGTTTTTAGCAACCAGCTCCACGTTTGATTTAACTAAAAGTGAAAATGAGGGTACTTTGTTGGTCAGTGGTCCATGTTTGGATCATGCGGTTGAGGAGGGGAGTAGCGGTGTAAGTTTTCAAATTGCCTTGGAGACATACTTTTTAATAAAAAAAGCCCAGATAATGCAAGTTCCTGTATTACTATTAATAATGTCACCTTGTTTGGTAGAAGTTAAGACATTAGATACGTGGAATCAGCTTAAAGAAAGCTATCGAAGGCTGGTCTTTAGTATTTGTCGGATAGTCGGTTATCCAGTGGCCGATCTTCAGTTAGTCCAGATATGGGAAAGTGATTATGTGTTTAACCACATGCGTAAAGTGTATCCATTAAACGACAAGATTCTGCCATTTTTGAAAACGTTGTATCAACCTAGTCGGGCGCTGGATTACACTGATGACAGACAGCTGAATGATTTATTAATACGTAGTTATCATGATAATCTGCTTGCATATCATCCAGAGGTAATAAGGAGACTTTCAAATCGTCCCTTTAATTCAATTTTGCATGTTGAAAACATTCAGCAAATTCGTGCTTTCTATTCCGCAGCCAAATGGTTTGATATTTCTGTATTGACCAATCGTCAACTTGTTTTTGTTACAACACCATCTCCAAACGGTGGCATACGCATGACGAGAGCTGATGGGCATGATAGGCTCCCGGCAAACTTAGGAGCTATGGCTATATTAGAGAAAATAGAAAAATCTGAATTATTGAGCAATTATATATTGACATACACTACAAAAACAGAGTTAGAAGCTCTAGTGAATGTTTTTGTTAATAGTTTTGTAGAAGAAAGGATAATGAAGTATGACTAACGAGGTACTTGATGTACTGAAATTTGGGTGGGCTGTTGATCTCAAAGTAATGACAGATGAAATAGGAATAAATAACACGACGTGGAAGGTTGGAGATTCAGCTTGGCTTACTAGATATACTTTAGATGATGTAGATCGCGTAAGTCTCGAAATGAATCTATTAGAACATTTAAATGATAAACATGTTGCGGATTCTAGTGGTCTAAAGGTTACTGAGATAATTAAAACACGTCAAGGCAATAAAATATATAAGTATGGTAAATATTTGTGGAGATTAAGCAAACACATGGATGGGGAAATGCCCTCACCCGAAGATGCAAGTCTATACCCTATTATTTCCAAAGGGTTGGGGGACTTTCATAGAATTCTTCGAGAAGTACCCTTGAGTTTCGCGGTGACAAATAATCAACTGATTCAGGCAGTTGAACGGTATGTTTATCAATTTTTAAATAATTCTCAAGAGATTAATCATAAATCAGTGATAAATGACACTGAAAGTGAAAATTATATTCTGATTTATGATGCAGCACAGCGCTTATCTAAAAATTTTGAGAAAATCCAGAAACTCCCGGTTCAATTAATACACGGAGACTTTACTCATCCGAATCTACGAATCAATAAAGATCATTCGAAGCTAACTGGTGTACTTGATTTAGAGTTCTGTAGTGTAGACCCAGCGATTTTTGATCTTGCTTCTGTTGTTCTAACGTTGTTCACACGATCAAAGCTGAGAGATCCATTAAAACTTTATAAGGAAATAATTATTACCTATGAAGATAGGGGAGGCGAGGTCGAGCCAGATTTATTAGAAGTAGCGATACTAGCTAAAAAGCTCGATAGTTACTTTTATCACCGTGAAAGATTATTGAATGGTAGAGGATCAGTAGATACATATCTTAGACAGATAGAACAATTAAAACTCGTTTTGTCGATTTTTGATCGGTAAGGAGTATGCATATGAGATTTGGATATCGGGTTCGTAGATATGACCTAAGAGAACCACTAGTTGAAAAACTGGTATGTAATGGTTTCGCACATCTGGAGTGGGATTGGAGGTGGA
Source organism: Paenibacillus sp. FSL H8-0537 (assembly GCF_038051995.1). Taxonomy (NCBI): domain Bacteria; kingdom Bacillati; phylum Bacillota; class Bacilli; order Caryophanales; family Paenibacillaceae; genus Paenibacillus; species Paenibacillus sp. FSL H8-0537. The sequence continues at coordinate 1,426,270 of NZ_CP150290.1, forward strand.
GTGGCGATGGATATTCACCAGTTCCTTCTGTGGAAGAATTAAATTATGCAAAGGATATATGTTCTCAATATGGACTATCTATTAGTATAGCTGGACCTAATGGCATAAGCATTGCTGAGAAGGTTGTGCCTCTAAGAAAAGTATCAATAGGCTTATGGAAAGAAATTTATCTGGCGAGTAAGTTCCTGGAAGCAAAATGGTTGGTTCTAGAGTTAGGGTCGGCTGGATTTAAATCAGAAGACTCAGCGAAAAAGAGAGAGAGAGTAAGTATAGCTAAAGACGCTATTGGCGATATCATCCAAAATACTGAAGATGGGCCACTTTTATTAATTGAGAATATGAGGAAATTGCCTGAGGGAAGTCTAAAGTGTTACCTCGGAGACGATGCTACGGATCTATTATATTGCATTGATGGACTAGTGGATCGTTGTGGTCTCATATTTGACACTGGGCATGCGCTTATTGGGGAAAACCCAGAACAGTGTTTTAATTTATTGAAATCATCTATTAAAGCATTTCATGTGCATACTAATAATAGGATTAGTGATATCCATAGAGCACTAACGAGAGAAGATATCTCAGTAAATGGCGACTATTGGACGTCAGTAATTAATTTAATTCATTTAGGAGTTCCTGCAGTACTTGAAATTGACTCCTTAAGCGCTGCGCTGCAAACGAAACAACTAATTACAGAATATAGGAGTTGAGTAGTATATGACTAAATTAGCAATACACGGCGGAATGCCAGTACGTAATAAGAAGAAGAGTACACAACCTTATATTTCAAGTGAGGCTAAAGCTGAAGTGAACAAGGCCTTAGACTTAGGTTATTTGGCAAGATTTTATGGAGGAGTCTATGTACATCAATTTGAGGCGGAATATGCCGAACACTTTAATCGGGAATATGGAATCGCAGTAAACTCAGGAACGGCAGCTCTACACATTGCATATTTAGGTGCAGAACTTCCCCCTTAACTAATGGTGATTTTTATCTTCATTATAGTGGGTAGGAATAATTTTACGATGCTGCTGCAGAGTCATGCGGGCGAGCTTCATCTGCTCCCGGCGCTTCCGGCAGCTTGGTCAACGGGCTTCGTTCAAGGGCTGCGCGCTAGAGGCGGCTATACGGTCGACTTGGAATGGAAGGACGGCAGTCTGACGAAGGCCGTAATTGCCTCTACTGCCAGTGGACCATGCTGTATCCGAAGCGCGATCAGTTGTTCGATTACAGTGGAAGGGAAACCGGTCGAATCCGAGAGGCTGGCCGGCCTTCTCCGCTTTCATGCGGATGCCGGCGTCGTCTACACCGTGCTTCCGGATTGAAACGATTGCTTGCGTCAACGCCAATGCCCAAGCAGGGAAGAGTGAAATAAAACCGCTTGTCGCTACAGTTTAATCCTTGATCAAAGCAGAACTAGGCCGCACTAGCATTGGCCGGTAGATGACCCTCGGAATTCGTCAATTCGTCGGGGGTCATCTATTTTTTGTCCAGAAACGGAAGCGTACGAGGGACGATATCGCCGCGTTCTATGCGGATCGCAAACCGATTTGAACGGCGGCAACGTGATGCTATTGTCCGGGCACCTTGCCATCCGATCTTTAAAAATGACAACGCTTTCTTAAGAATGTTGGCTTTCGACGCTCTGATTCGAAGAGTACACTGAAAACAAAGGAGGAGCAGATATGGAGTTGGATACACGCGTAACCGGAATTAAGGGAAAAACAGAACAGCGAACGCAGTTTTGGAAGCGGTTTAAAAAACAAAAAACGCTGCACCTGTTCGTTGGGCTCGGTATGATATTTTTGCTTGTCTTCGCCTATACGCCGATGTTCGGCATTCTAATGGCATTTAAGCAGTATTCCATCTCTACCGGAATTAAGGGCATTTTTACAAGCGAATGGGTGGGATTAAAGCATTTCAAGGAGTTCTTTAATGACTATCAGTTTGGAACAATCGTTCGAAATACGCTGGCATTGAGTCTGCTAAAAATCCTTTTTGCTTTTCCGGCCCCCATATTGCTGGCCATTCTATTAAGCGAAGTAAAAAATTTGAAGTTTAAGCGTTTTGTCCAAACGATCAGCTATTTGCCCCATTTCATCTCGTGGGTTGTCGTCGCAGGCATCGCTTTCGCCTTTCTGTCGACGGATATCGGGATGGTCAATAAAGCGCTTCTAGGGCTAGGCATAATCGACAAGCCGCTTGACATATTGACGAACCCCAACTATTTCTGGGGACTGGCGACTGGAAGTGCCGTCTGGAAGGAGATGGGCTGGTGGACGATTATCTTCCTGGCCGCCATAGCGGGCATTAACCCGTCATTATACGAAGCCGCGCAGATCGACGGAGCGGGCCGCTTGGCTCGAATTCGCCATATTACGTTCCCTGGAATGAAAGGAACGATCGTCGTTGTACTTATTCTGACGATCGGAAGCATTCTGGGCGGAGGACTGGTGGGCTCCAACTTCGAGCAGGCGTTTCTGTTCGGCAACAGCATCAACAATTCGACCTCGGAGATCGTGCAAACTTATGCGTTTAAGGTCGGATTAAGAGACGGGAGATTTTCCTATGCGGCAGCGATTGATTTGATCCAATCCGTCATTTCCGTCATCCTGATTTTCTCCAGCAACTACATTGCCAAACGCACTTCGGGATCAAGTCTATTCTAGGAAAGGGGAGCGTGCATGCAGCTCAGCCAAAAACAAAAAGATCGTATCATGGACGCTATGATTTATGCATTACTAGCCATTCTGACGTTATCGATGCTTTATCCGTTCTATTACGTCCTGATTCTTTCCTTCAATAAAGGAACCGATTCGCTTCTTGGGGGCGTCTATCTATGGCCAAGGACCTTTTCCTTTGAAAATTACGCGCGATTTTTGGATGACCCCCACTGGTACCGTGCTTTTTTGGTCACGATTATGAGAACGCTTGCGGGAACCGCCCTAGGCGTCCTTTTTACCTGTTTGGTTGCTTATGGGCTGTCTCACCGCGATCTTCTGTTTCGCAAAGGTTATTTCACGGTCATTATATTCGCGATGTACTTTTCCGGCGGTTTGATACCGTATTACGTCGTTCTGCGCTCACTGGGGCTGCTGAACACGTTTGGTGTCTATGTCATTCCTTCCATGTTAAGTACGTTTTTTCTGCTGATAGCCATTTCGTTCTTTCAGGAAATTCCGAGTGAACTCAAGGAGTCGGCTTACATGGACGGGGCTACCGAGCTCGTTATTTTCTACCGGATCATCCTTCCCGTCTCTATGCCGCTGATCGCAACCATGTCGCTTTTCTTGGGGGTTGGTCAATGGAACTCTTGGCTGGATTCCGCTTACTTCGTGCAGTCGGAAGGTCTGCGGACGCTCGCTTTCCGGATGATGGAGGTTATCAACAAGAGCAATGCGCCGATGGACGCTATAGCCGTTGCGAACAGCGCTTCAGCGGGCGTCACCAGCTATTCTCTTCAGGTAGCGGCTATGGTTATATCTATCGCGCCTATCGTGTGCGTCTATCCGTTCCTCCAGAGGTTTTTCATTCAAGGCATTATGCTGGGTTCCGTGAAGGGTTGATTTTGTTGGCATTATATTAAAGCGTTTGCTTTAATATAAACATCACTTGTTGGAGGGGTTATTTTGAAAAGAAACAAAGGGAAGAAGGCACTGCTCTTATCGCTCATCCTAATGATGACGATAGCGCTGATGTCCGCATGCGGAAATAACAACGATGGTCAAGTCAATAACTCGGTGGGGAGCGAACCGCCCGCCAAAAGCAACGAGGTGAAGGAGCTATCCCTGTTTATCGATGCCTCCTGGTATCCGGTGAAGGAATGGACGGGAGCGGTTGCCGAGAAAATTACCGAAAAGACGGGAATCAAGCTGAAAGTGACAGTAGCCACGGACGACAAGCAGCTTCCGCTCATGATCGCGTCCGGCGATCTCCCGGATCTGGTTTTTACTAACGCGAACATCGCACGGATGTCCGATTCGAAGCTTTCTTATCCTTGGAACGAGCTGATCGAGAAATACGCGCCTGACTTTAAGATCGATCCGATACGAATTGCGATCCACACGATGGATGACGGCAATTTCTATACGGTGCGCAACTCCTTCGCGACGCAGGAGGAAATGGTGCAGAACAAATACTCGGTCGGCAGCGACGGCAACCCGGGTATCGCGGTGCGCGAGGATATTCTGCAAGAGCTCGGCAATCCGTCAATAGACACCATTGACGACTTTATGAAGGTTTTGGGCATGGTCAAAGAAAAATATCCGGACATGATCCCTCTGATCATGGACAAAGATTGGATCGAGCAATACTTCCTGACGCAGTTCGGCGTCGAGGGCCTTCTGGACGGCTGGTATGAGCGGGACGGAAAAGTGGACTATGCGATCAGACAGCCGGAAATGCTGGATTTCTTCAAGTTTATGAACCGTCTGTACCGCGAAGGGGACATTCTGGCGGAGAACTTCGCCTATACGAACGATCAGATCGACGATCAGTATTCGACCAGCGGGAAGGCATTCGCGCATATGCATACGGTCAGCATAGCAGACTCGGACAATATCAAGGTCAAAAACGCCGGCGGTTCGTATACGTTCCAAATGCTGCCTAGCTCCATTTCGAAAGATGCGAAAGCGGTCAGCTCCGGACTGGGCTTTGCAGGTACGTTTATCACGAAGAAAAACAAGGATCCGGAGGCGTCGATCAAGTTCCTTCAATATCTGGCGAGCGACGAAGGCAAAAAGTTAACGATGTTCGGCGTCGAGGGCAAGCATTGGACCTGGAACGACGAAGGGCATCCGAATTTGAAATACGATCCGTCCGACGCCGATTTCGTCAACAGCAACGGAATCAAATGGTGGTACCTGTACAACGACGGCGTTACAGAAGGCATGTTGAGCTACGTACCGGGAGCGCAGAAGACGAAAGCGTTGATGGAAAGAAAGGCGTTCACGGTTTACAAGCCGGAGCTCGGCTTGATTCAGCTGCAGCCGGATTCGGACGAGAAGACGATCAAAACGAAGATCGACGAGATGATCAAAAACGAGAAGGTTAAAATCTACTTGGCGAAGTCGGAGGAAGAAGCCGTGGCAAACTACGAGAGCATGGTGAAGAACGCCGAGAAGATCGGTCTGGATCGCTTGGTGGATTGGGCTAACCAAACCTATCAGAAGAAGAAGGATTTGTTTAAAAAATAAGACTGGGTCCGTCAGGAGCGCTGCGCGTTCCTGACGGACTTTGCACGCTATATTGCAGGTGAAGGCAAATGGGAGAACGGAAAGGCGGGAAAATGATGAAGCTGGAGTATGATTCGCCCGGTACGGCATGGAAAGAGGCTCTTCCGATTGGCAACGGACGGCTGGGAGCAATGGTGTTCGGAGCAGCGGAAACGGAAAGAATCCAGATCAACGAGGAGACGTTGTGGTCGGGGGCGCCGCACGATTATAACCGGCCGGACGCGGGGCAATATTTGCAAGAAGTCCGGAGCCTGATTTTCAATGATCGGATCGAGGAGGCGGAGCGGCTGTTTCTGGACCGCATGATGGGCGAGCCGATCCATCTGCAAGCCTACCTGCCTTTTTGCGAGCTGAATCTGGCGTTCCCCGGGCATCGCGAGGTTACGCGATATCGGCGTGAATTGGATCTGCGGCGGGCGGTGGCGACCGTATCCTATGAAGCCGACGGATGCGAATACACGCGCGAAATCTTCTGTTCCCGCCCGAGCGGCTGCCTGGTGATTCGGCTTTCGTGCGGCGAGCGGGGCAGTATCGCCGTAGACGCGTCTTTGTCCAGCGTCCACCCCGATGCGTCCGTTCAATCGGACGGCAGCCGTGCGATTCGGCTGACTGGACGGACCGGAACGCGCAAGGGTCCAAGAAATTGGAGCGGCTCTTGGGAAGGTCCGGGACTCCGATTCGAAGGGAGGCTCACGGCTTTTTGCGAAGGCGGCTCGTGCACGGCCGGCGACGGCGTCCTGCGCATAGCGGAAGCGAGTGCCGTAACCCTCGTTTTTTCCGGAGCGACAAGCTTCTTGAACTACCGGGACATGGGGGGCGATCCTTCGGAATTGAACAATCGGTATATGGCGCGCGTCTCCGAACGACCTTATCGCGAGTTGCTGGACGAACACGTCGAAGACCATAAAGCCTTGTATGAACGAGTCTCGATAAGGCTGGGGGGAGCCGGGGCGGACGAGCGAACTGGCGGCAAGCGGCGTCCGACGGATCGGCGCGTACTCGACATTCGGGAGACGGAGGACCCGTCGCTCGCCGCGTTATATTTTCAGTTCGGCCGGTATTTGCTCATTGCGTCTTCCAGACCGGGCGATCAGCCTTCCAACTTGCAAGGCATATGGAATGAAGAAGAATGGCCGGAATGGGGAAGCAAATGGACGACCAACATCAACGTCCAGATGAATTACTGGCCGGCGGAGGTCGGAAACTTGCCGGAATGCCACCTGCCGCTGTTCGATCTGATCGACGATCTTCGCGTCACCGGCGCGCGCACGGCGGAACTCTATTACGGCGCGAAGGGCTTCGTCGTCCACCACAATACCGATTTATGGCGCGCCGCGGCCCCGGTCGACATCCATGCCGGAATATGGCCGATGGGCGGGGTATGGTTGGTCCAGCACTTATGGGATCACTTCGAATACAATCCCGACCTTGACTTTCTGAGGGTACGGGCCTACCCTGCCATGAAAGAAGCCGCCCGATTCGTGATGGACTTCCTGGTGGAGGCTCCCGAAGGCGTTAAATTCGCCGGTCTGCTGATTACCAATCCTTCCTATTCGCCGGAGAACGCGTATCGGGACGGCCACGATCGAAGAAGGCATCTCACGATCTCGTCCACGATGGACGTGCAGTTGATCCGAGACTTGCTCGAACGTTGTTTGATCGCAAGCGAGCTGCTGGGCGAAAATTCGGCGTTCGAACACGAAATCCGAAAGGTTCTGGACCGGATCCCCCCCATGCAAATCGGACGATTCGGCCAATTGCAGGAATGGCCGGAGGATTGGGATCGACCAGAAGATTCGAACGGCCACGTTTCTCACCTTTACGGCTTATATCCCGGCAATCAGATATCCGAGGATACGCCCGAAACGTTCGAGGGGGCGCGCAAAAGCCTCGAGCTTCGCCATCGGAGCAAGGACCGAATCCTGGCTTGGCCGGCTGCTTGGCGGATAGCGCTGCACGCCAGATTGCGAGACGGGGAGAGCGCGCGCAAGCGGCTCGTCGATCTCTTGGCGGGATCGACCAATCCGAATCTGCTCAATCAGCATGAGCCGTTTCCGATGCAGATCGACGCCAATTTCGGCGGAACCGCGGGCATTGCGGAAATGCTGCTGCAAAGCCGATCCCGCTATCGAAACGGAAAAGCCGAATACGAAATCGAATTGCTTCCTGCCTTGCCGGAAACATGGCCGGAAGGCTCCATCTCGGGCTTTCGCGCCAGAGGGGGATTCGAAGTCGGCATGACTTGGGCGGAAGGAAGCTTAATCGGCGCCGAGATCCGTTCCCTTTGCGGAATGCCTTGTACGTTGCGCTATAGGAAGCGATCGATCCGATACACCGTGAAGGCTGGGATATCGTTTCAATTTGATCCGTTCTCACGTTAACCGGGGTTTGCGGAATTGCAAATCTGGAAGGGATGCGCCTCTATCAGAATTCTTTAGTACATGATATGTTAACGATATATGGATTCCACATCGGAGGGAAACGCCGCCTTGAGCATCATGCGCAAAATCGTGCTTGGTTACGTGATTATGATCTTTATCCCTGTTCTGGCATTCGGTTATCACTATTACACGCAAATCTACGGCAACCTGACGCAACAATTCGTGGAGAGCAGGCAGAAAATCCTGGAGCAGGCTTACGCCAATCTGAAAACGGATTTCGCCCGAATTCAGTCGGTCCACCGGGTGCTGCAATACAATCCTTACTTGACCGATTATCTGGACGGCGTATACGAATCCGACGCGGACAGCATCTACGCGCTGACCCGCTATATTCTCCCGCTGAACACGCAATCGATGTTCGCTAATCCGGAGATCGAATCCATCGTCATTTATAAGATGAAGGATCGGGTATTGCCCATCACCAATCTGTTTCGCGATCGGTCTATGCTGGATCCGCAAACGGAACAAACCGTCTCGTCCCTGAAAGCCGGACAGGGGAAATGGCTGCGCGCCGATCCCGCGGCGTCGGATCCGGACCTGATCTATTACCAGTACATTTACAATACGCAAATTACGGAGCGAATCGGCCTTCTTGAAATTCGGGTACGCAAAAGTTTAATCCATAACTTCTATGCGGCCGCGGGTGTGGAAGGAAGTTGGAGAGCGTTGCTGTTGTCCGGACAGGGCGATCCGTTGACGAACGAAGCGCCGGCGTTGGACAAGAAGACATTGCGTCTTCTGCAAGCGGATGACAGGAAATTTTTTATCAACCGGCAAACGATCGTCAATCAGCTGAAGCTCGAGCCGCTGGACGTTCGCGTCATCGTCACCGGTCAGGTGGGAGACGTATTCCATTCCGTGAAGAAGAAGGAAATCGTCTTGGTGACGATGATCGTGCTGCTGTTGATCGCTTTATCCATCGCCTATTACCTGCTGGCTTCGACGATTACCAAACGGATTCTTCGGTTGGCCCGGCATATGCGTACGCTGAACGACAATAACCTCAGGCAGCTGACGATCAAAAACGGCAAGTTCGAAAAGGATGAAATCGGCTTCCTGATCGTCACCTATAACGCGATGGTCCGGCGAATGGATGAGCTCATCAACAACGTCCACCGAGCTGAATTGCGCAACAAAGAAGCGGCATACCAGGTACTGCAAGCGCAGATCAAGCCTCATTTCCTCTATAACACGCTCGAGACGATCCGCATGGTCGCCGAGGCTAACGACGACAAGGAAGTCGCCGATATTTCCTTCTGGTTCGGGAAACTGATGCGGTACAGCTTGTCATCCGCGCGGGAAGAAACGGTTCTTGCGAAGGAAATCGAGATGGTTTCCTTTTATATGAACATCCACAAAATGAGGCTCCAAAGCAGGCTGACTTTTGAAATTCAAGTTGCGCTGGATGCCGAACGGCTGGCTTGTCCGCGATTCCTTTTGCAGCCGCTTATCGAAAATGCGATCGTGCATGGAGCTTCCGCCGTCCTTCGACCCGTCCACATCTCGCTGCAGGCGACGGAAACGGAAAGCGAGATTACGATCGACGTTACCGACAGCGGCAACGGAATTACGCCGGAGAAGCTTCTCGCGCTTCGCGAACGGCTGTCCAGGCACGACGAGCCTAGAAAGGCAGAGGAGCGGGTCGGCGTAGGTTTGAAAAACGTCAACGAACGAGTCAAAAGCTTCTTCGGAGGAGAATCCCGACTGGAAATCCTCAGCGAGTCGGGCAAAGGAGCCTGCTTGCGCATTATCATCGTGAAAAGGAAGGTGGCGGACGTTGAAGATCTTGATCGTAGACGACGAACCTTTGATTCTGAAAGGGTTAGTTAAAATCGTCGAGGAAGTCGCGCCTGTCGGTTCCGACATTTGCTCGGCCCTCAATGCCCCGGAGGCATTAGAGACAATGAAGCGCTTTATGCCCGATGTGACGATAACGGATATCCATATGCCGGAGAAGAACGGATTCGAATTAATTCAGGAGGCCAGGCTTGAGGGGGTATGCGATCGATTTATTATCCTGACCGGCTATGACGAGTTCGACTATGTCCGTCAGGCCCTTCGCTCGGGCGTCGTAGATTACTTGCTGAAGCCTTTGGACAAAAAGGAAATCGCGTCCCTGCTGAGCCGCGTGAAGGAGGAGCTCCCCGCCGCATCGGATTCGGATTACAGTCGGCACGCCGAACGGATATTGGCCTATTTGCAAATGAACTATATGAACGATCTGTCCCTCGACCATCTTGCGGATCGCATGAGTCTGCATCCGAATTATATTAGCAGCTTGTTCAAGAAGGAGACGGGAGACACCCTCGTCAATTACTTGAATGCGTTACGAATCCGGGAAGCGCAAAAGCTGCTGAAAACGCAGCCTCATTCGACCGTTTGCGCGATCAGCCGGCAGGTCGGCTTCGATACCAAGCACTACTTCGCGAAGGTGTTCAAAAAATACACGGGAACGACTCCCGGCACCTACCGCGAAAATCAAGAAGAAATCGAACGTCATGAATCGCCTAATACCTGAAGGTTTTCTTCATTCGCGCTTCACAGGCGAACAACTTAACAATTCCTTGCTTCCTTTTCTGATTTTTTATTAAGCAAGATCCTCCTGCCCTTTGCTTAGTTTCTTGCTTATCTGTGGCGGTTACGGATATAACGTCCTGGAGGCATTCCTTCCGATTTCGTAAATTGCTTGGTAAAGGAATAAATATCCCCATAACCAAGACTAACGGCTACGTGTTTAATGGGGAGTCCGGAGAGGAGCATCATTTTGGCCTGTTCCATTAAATGTTCAATGTGGTACCGCTGAGGGGAAACTCCGGTTGTGGCTTTAAATAGCTTCCTGAAATTCTCATAGCCCATATTTACGGCTGCTGCGGCTTCCTTAATATTGTAATGGATATCATTGGCGCCGCCGATTAGTTGGCAAGCTTTTGAGATTTTATGATCATTGTGCTCTCTCTGAGTATGATGTACGCTGCCGTGCAAACGGATAATGAGTTCTTGAGCTTTCATCAGCAAATAGGGGAGCCTTTCATCTACAGCGGCTTTAAGAGAGTTCAGCAGGGCGGCAAATTCATTCAAAATATCGCTTGTATGTCGTGTCGGCTGCACCTCTTGGTCGGAATTTATGATGCCTAGCGTTTTGAGGTAATGATAGACAGGATAACCTATGCTGATATAAAACTCGATCCATTCCCCATTCGGCTCGATTTCGGTGGAGTGCATACGATCGGGCAAACGTTGTACCAGATCCCCTGCTTGCATTGTAATAACAGTGCCTTCCTTTGAGATAAATCGCCCGTTGCCTTGCAGGACCAACAAACAGCTGTAATATCCGATCCTGAAGTCATACTGGGAGCGCTCTGCCGTTCTTTTTCTCATAAAGCCGCATGACAAAATGCCCTGGTCGAAATCGTCTCCGATACACCGGTATACGACATCGTTTTCTTTTATAGCATCGAAATTCATATCGTCACCGCACCTACCAAAATGGATAAATGAATTACCAGACCTAACATTTTATGTGAAAACTTGTCCTTATATTATAAGGGTATCGACTTTCATAGCACAACCAATTAAGACAATTTATGAGGGGGTTATTCGAAACGTATGAAGCTGAACAGAGACTGGGAGAATCCGCATGTCGCTCACAAGAACCGTCATCCCATGCATGAGCCGTATGGAATATACGAAACCGTGGAACAGGCGCTAAGCGGCGACCGGAGAGCGTCAAAATACGTAAAATGCTTAAACGGCACTTGGAAATTTAAAACGTTTTCATCTCCGGATGTAGTAACTGATGAGTTTTATCATCCTGCATATGATGTGTCCAAATGGGATGATATCCCTGTTCCTTCCAACTGGGAGTTGTTCGGATACGGGAAACCTATATACACTAATATTAAGTATCCCTTTGCGCGGAAGGGGGCGGACTCTCATCACGAAATTCAACTGAAGCAAGATGAATTTGTTTTGAATCCGCCTTATGTGCCGGAGGATAACCTCACCGGATGTTATGTCCTATCGTTCGAAATTCCTGAACATTTTAACGGCAGAGATTTGTTTATCGATTTTGCCGGTGTGGAATCCTGCTTTTATTTGTGGTTAAACGGGAAGTTCGTCGGTTATTCGCAGGACAGCAAGCTTAACGCTTCTTTTGATATTACCGATTACATCCAAACGGGGCAAAACCATTTGGCCGTTCAGGTGATGCGATTCGGAGCCGGTTCTTATCTGGAGGATCAGGACTACTGGCATCTATCGGGTATTTTCAGAGATGTTCTGATTTATGCAAAACCGCGAATGCGAATTCATGATTATAAAATCGAAACGCTTTTCCCGGGTGATTATGACAATGCCGAATTAGCCGTGACGGTTTATCCTAATAATCAAGCAAGCTGTTATGGGGAAGCTCACGTGCGTCTGTCTCTTTATGATCACGATCGAAAATTGGTTACGCAATTTGAGACGCCGAAGTTTGCGGATTTCAGATCCTACCTGCAAGACAACTATGTGGCGAAAGTCAAACAAACCATTAAGAGTCCCCAATTGTGGAGCGACGAAATTCCTTACCTCTATAAATTGGTATTGGAAATGATCGACCCTGACGGAAATGTCGTTGACATCGAGAGTGCAAATGTCGGCTTCCGAGAAATCAGCATCGATAACACCGGGATATTGAAAATTAACGGCAAACGTCTTATAATTCGCGGAACCAACCTTCATGCATTTTGTCCCGAAACGGGGCGCGTGGTGTCGACGGAGTATATGAGTGAGCAGATCAAGATCATGAAATCGCTAAATATCAATGCGGTAAGAACGAGTCACTATCCGCATGCCGTCGAATGGTACGACCTTTGTGATGAACTAGGCATATATGTTGTGGATGAGGCCAATATTGAGACCCATGGCATCGGCGGCCAGCTCAGCGCATCTCCCGAATGGACGCATGCTTATATGGAACGTGCAGCACGGATGGTGTTGCGAGATAAGAATCATCCCTCGATCATTCTGTGGTCCTTGGGAAATGAGTCTGGTTACGGAGCGAACCATGCTGCCATGTACGGGTGGATGAAGGAATATGATAAAACAAGATATGTTCAGTATGAGTCCTTGAATCCTCCGGCCAATATTTCCGATATCATGGCGCCCATGTATCCTCAGAAGGATTGGATCGTGGATTGCATGACGAGCAGCGATGACTTGCGGCCGTTTATTATGTGTGAATATGCGTACGCGAAAAGCAACAGCAACGGGAATTTCAAGGAATTCTGGGACCTTATTTATAAATTCCCGCGGTTTCAGGGTGGCTTCATTTGGGATTTCCAGGATAAAGCGCTTGTCCGGCATGATGAATCTGGGAACAAAAAATATGTTTATGGCGGCGCCTTCCAGGAAGAGATTATTGATTCCGCGCCCGATATGTGCCTGAACGGCATTGTATTTCCGGATTTAACGCTGAAACCGGCTGCCTATGAAATTAAAAATATACAAGCTCCCGTCCAGATCGATTATTTTGAACGGCCTTATGATGTTCCCGGTAATAAAAGTTATCGAATTTATAATCATTATACGCATCGGGACTTAAGCCACCTGGACATCGGTTGGGGACTTGTTTGCGATGGGAAGGTTGTGGAAAACGGTCCATTACCCCGATTACACACGCCGGCCGGAGCTATCGAAAGTCTTCAGGCACCATACGATCCAACCAAGGTCTCTGGGGAAGCGTTCCTGAATTTTTATGCTTATCTGAACGAGGACACCTATTATGCAAATAAGGGAACCTGTATCTATGCATGCCAGGTCGAGTTGAAAGATTCCGTATATGAAATACATACCGGGGATATTCAAAGTGGGAGCCTGGTATATGAAGAAGCTGCGGATCGAATTCATATTTATAATGAAAATACGAACGTGGTCTTCTCGAAAGAAACGGCAGAGTTCATTTCTGTCAGTTACAATAATCAAGACTACTTTACGGGCGGAGCGAACAATTTCTATCGGCCGCCAACGGGGATAGACGCAGGTGTGCCTAGTGAGACGCTAAACTATGCAGATGATTGGAGAAGCCTCGGGCTGGACTCCGATCAGAAAGAGATCAAGCGTATCCGGGTATATGCAGCGCCTGCATCAGTTATCATTCAGGTTCATGTTCTTTATCATGGATGCATTGAAACACTTACGGAGTATGCGATTGGCGGTAAAGGCATTGAAATTACTAACACTGTCGTGAATAATGCTAATGTCGATACCCTACCGAGAATCGGTCTGAGCTTTACCTTCCCTGCTGCCTGGAAGAGTATCAAATGGTATGGCCGCGGGCCATGGGAGAACTATGCGGACCGTAAAACGGCTGCCTTCGTCGGTATATATGAAAGCTCTGTTGAAGAACAGCATGTTCCCTACATCGTGCCGGTTGAGTGCGGGGGCAAGGAAGATGTCCGTTATTTGTATGTGTCGGCGGATGAGCGCAAGGTAAAAGTTACCTCGGCGGGTCACTTCCATTTTGACATCCATCAGTACAGCATCGGACAGTATGACAATGCCGCCTATGAGGACGAGCTTGGCACATCTGATTCTGTTTTCCTTCATATCGATTACAAACATGCAGGTCTTGGTGGAGATACTGGATGGACCAAAAATATTCACGATGAATATAAAATCGAAAAGGGCATCTATGTATACAAGATCACTTTAGAGATCGTGGATTGAATAGTAGATCCTCGAAAGCGAAGGATAGAAGTGAATTTTTGATAAAGGCACTGGCCAAAGTCAGAGGTCTTTATTGATTAACGACGATTCATTGGCATTGGCTTCTAGTACATCGGATCGGACTCCGCAATGTGCATCAGCGCCTTATTCTGACTTACGGGGAAGGATATGGGCTGAAGCAATTCCTTGACTACCTGGCGTCCGAACAGGCTCAAGTCCTGATCAACTGGGGCGTTGAAGGAAAGCATTATGTAATAGAGAACGGCAAACGCGTCGTTCCGGCAGACGTGCAGAAGCGTATCATCGAGGATAACGAGGCGTTCAAGAAGGAATCCGGCGTTGAATCCTATGTCACCATGGGACTCCACTATGGCGATGGCGTCAAGGATTCTACCGGCAATTTCTTCACGAAGAAGAACCCTGAAGAAATTCAGAACAAGTATACGGCCGCGGACAAGGAAACTTTGAAGGCCTATGGCGCCACGGTTTGGGCGGATTTCTTCACGCCAGTGAACGACATGCCGGCGAAGCCTTGGGGAGCGGCCTGGAATCTCTCCTTACCGGCCGACGACGAGGTCTCGATCCTGCAAACCAAGGTGAAGGATATTACCTGGAGTCGGCTCCCCCAGGCCATTATGGCTAAGCCGGAGAAATTCGACCAAATTTGGGATGAATATCAACAAGAACTGATCAGTACCGGTGTAGAGAGAATGGAAAAAGGATTTTCGAAATACATCCAGGATCGCGTCAAGCTTTGGAACGAATAGGAACTAGTTAAGATTATTCGCAGCCAAGATCTAGTCCATCGGGACCGGATCGGGTCAGTACGATTTGGAGAAAGTTAAATTCCGTGAGCCTAACTGGCTCGCGGAATTTTTTACTTCCTCGGCCAACTGACAAACGATACGGCGGCAGTCATCGATCCGTTCTCGCCAGCCACTCCTCCCATTTTCCTCTGTCTCCCCGACTTTCAATATAAACGCTCGTACAGCACCAATTCTGGGAAGGCAACAACTTCTTCGTTTCCGCAAGCAAATGCCGGTACGCTCTCTCTATGCGGTTGCCCGGACGCTCCGACATCATCCGCAAACGTTGTTGACGCCGATCAGGATGCTGATCAGATCCGGATTTAAGCTGATCGCGTCATCGTCCCAGCGGGCGTAAAAATCTGCGACCCGATTGCCGCCGACTCCCCGGTTGATGAACTGCGGCTGGTTGCCGACCAATTCGAGGCCGAGCTTGCCAGCAGCAGCCGCAAGTAAGCGGCTGCTATTTTTATGAAAGTAACGGGCTGATTAATTCAATAATGAGTCTAGCATCTCTCCTGGAATTAGGTTATTATTGGAAGAATTGCTTTGAGGAGAGATGCAGATGTCGGACATACAGGCAATTGTATTAGACCTGGATGGAACATTGCTCGGCAGCGACAAATTCATATCGCCTAGAAATTACGAGGCTGTTAAACGGTGTTATGATTCCGGAATCCATATTATCGTCGCCACGGCGCGACCACCCAGAGCGGCCAATCAATTTGTAAAGAATTTTCCTTTTGTAGACTACTTGGTCTATTACAATGGTGCTCAAACAATATGCAAGTCTAAGCAAACACAACGGCACATTAGTATCCCAATGGAGATTAGCCACCAGATCAACAATTTCATTGAGTTACATGCACCTCAATCGATAATTAATTACGAGGTCTATGACTCATGCTATACGTGTACACCAGTTCCTGACTCGCAACTTACTCATTTCGGTATCCGTTCAAATGATCCTAAACCCCTGGTTGTTGATAAGAATTTTATTAGATCACTATCCCCAACCAAAATATTGGTTCATGGTTACAGCACATGGATGGATGTTATCGAGCAATTCGGTAATCATGTGAACGTAATCGCAACTGATGGAGGAGTATTGATTCAAATCATGCAAAAATCAGCTTCAAAGGAAGAAGCAGTGCGATGGGTACTTGACGAGATCGGGGTGAAGCCAGAAAATGCAATGGTGTTCGGGGATGATTATAACGATTTGGGATTATTCCAATTGTGCGGATTCCCGATCGCCATGGGGAACGCAATTATCGAACTTAAGAATTGCGCAGCCCATGTAACCGATTCAAATGATAACGATGGTGTTGCTATTACTCTAGAGAGATTGGTGGGTGTAAACAGTTAGATCAACAAAGCAACGGCAGTCTAATACTTTATTTTCTTTCAACAGTAAGTACGTTTCTAACTTAAATTAAGCAAACGAGGAACGATAGTTCAATCAAAAAAGCTGCGGCGGATCGAAGGATCTACTGCAGCTTTTGTTCAAGTAAAGGGCAGGATACTTCCAATATGTGTTAGTATAAAACTGCTCTGATTAAAGCTTGAGCCGGGGGGTTTTATGAAATTTTACATAGCGTCTAGTCTCAAAAATATAGAAAATGTACGACGAGTAGCAGAGAGTTTGAAGGCACGTGGTTTTCAACATACTTATGACTGGACAACTCATTCAAGCATAGACACCTTAACAAAACTCCGTAACATTGGCCAAGAAGAAGTAGCAGGGGTTATGGATGCAGATGTTGTAATTGTCATGTTCCCAGCAGGGAAAGGGAGTCATGTTGAGTTAGGAATTGCGCTGGGGGCTGGTAAGAAAAATTATTTATACTCCTCAACAAATGAACTGAATGAAATTGGAAACACTTGTACGTTTTATCATATTGATGGCATTCTTATTCCTACCCCTGATTCAATAAAGTTGACACCATGGCCAAAAAACATAAATGAGACTTAAATATACCCTGATAAGATCAAGAACGTTGATCTTATCAGGGCTTTTCAAGTTTAGGCTCAGTGCAGCATACAAGAGGATAGAATTGTTCATGCAAAAGTTAATTTACTACATTCTTTGTTTACGGAGCTTCACTTAGAATGAAAGAGTCATTTTAATAGAAGCTATAGCACGTTCATTTAAGGAGTGAATAGGCTTTACACTTCTGAAAAGAGAGGTTTATACACGGTAACAAGTGTAAATTACAAGCTTATTTCTATCCCGTTTATTTATATAATGTCTATATACATAATCGGAGACAACCATATTTACAAGGGAGGGATTTTGTTGAATAACGAACAAAAGAATAAATTGTGGTATAAAGAGCCAGCCTCAGAGTGGAATGAGGCACTTCCTATTGGTAATGGTCGATTTGGTGCGATGATTTTCGGCGGCATATACGAAGAGAAGCTTCAGCTAAATGAGGATACGGTATGGTACGGCGGACCACGGGATAGAAATAATGAAGACGCGCTTCCTCATTTGCCGCAGCTGCGGGAGCTGCTAATGCAAGGAAGGTTGAAGGATGCCGAGGAGCTTGCAGCACTGACACTGCCGGGTATGCCGGAAACCCAGCGGCATTATTTGCCGCTCGGTGACCTGCTCCTTACTATGGGTGGACATGACCAAGAGGCTGCGGATTACCGGCGGGAGCTGGATCTGTCTGACGGAGTGGCACGGGTCAGTTATCGTTTAGGTGATGTAAGCTGCACCCGGGAGCTGTTCGCCAGCCATCCTGACCAGACGATCGTGCTGCGGTTTACTGCCGATACACCAGGAGCTATATCACTGAAGGCCCGATTCAACCGCAAGCAGTGGAAGTATATGGAGAAGACAGAAAAATGGGGTCATAACGGACTGGTCATGAGAGGCGAATGTGGAGGTGAAGGGGGAAGTCAGTTCCGGGTGGTGCTTAAGGCTGTCCTTGAAGGGGGGAGCTGCCGGACGCTTGGTGAACATCTCCTTATTGAGAAGGCGGACAGTGTAACTCTATTGCTGATGGCAGCTACTACTTTTCGTTACAGCGACCCCGAGACACACTGCAAATCACAGCTGAGCACATTGGAGAAGCTGTCCTATAATGAATTACTTGTGCGACACACTCAGGATTACAGAGCCCTATACAATCGGGTGGAGCTGGAGCTCCCGGGTAATGGTGGGGAAATGGGCGAGCTGCCAACTGATGAAAGGCTAGGAAGGATCAAAGAAGGGAAGGAGGACAATGGTTTAGTCGCTCTGTATTTTCAATATGGGCGCTATCTGCTGATCTCCTCCAGCCGTCCCGGTTCTTTGCCGGCCAATTTGCAGGGCATCTGGAATGACAGTTTTCTGCCGCCATGGGACAGTAAATTTACGATTAATATTAACACTCAGATGAACTACTGGCTGGCGGAAAATTGTAATTTAGCGGAGTGTCACGAGCCTTTATTTGAGCTGATTGAGCGGATGAGAGAACCGGGCAGCCGAACTGCCAGGGTAATGTATAACTGCCGAGGCTTCACAGCCCATCATAATACAGACATTTGGGCGGATACTGCCCCGCAGGATACTTATTTGCCGGCTTCCTTCTGGCCGATGGGCGCAGCATGGCTCTGCCTGCATCTCTGGGAGCATTATCGTTTTGGAAAGGACCGCTTCTTTCTGGAACAGGCCTATGGGACGATGAAGGAGGCGGCAGAGTTTTTATTGGATTATTTAATAGAAGATACAGAAGGAAGGCTGGTCACCTGTCCGTCTGTATCTCCTGAGAACCGATATACCCTTCCCGGGGGAGAGAGCGGTGTACTCTGTGTAGGTGCCTCTATGGATTTTCAAATCATTAGGGCGCTGTTCGGCGCCTGCATAACAAGCTGCGAAATTCTAAACCGGGATCAGCCGTTCGCTGAAGAGCTTGCCGCGACGCTGGAACGGCTGCCGAGGCCGCAGATCGGCCAATATGGACAGGTTCAGGAATGGATGGAGGATTATGAGGAGCCGGAACCGGGTCACCGTCATATATCCCATCTGTTTGCCCTCTATCCTGGCGACGAGTTTAACCTGGAGCAGACGCCAGAGCTTGCGGCTGCATCCCGTGTAACACTGGAGCGAAGGCTGAGCGCAGGCGGCGGGCACACGGGATGGAGCCGTGCCTGGATTATTAATTTCTGGGCGCGTCTTCAGGATGGGGAGAAAGCTTTCTCCAATGTGCTAGCATTATTAGATCATTCGACACTGCCTAATTTGTTCGACAATCATCCCCCGTTCCAAATAGACGGCAACTTTGGTGGAGCTGCAGGCATCGCCGAGATGCTTTTGCAGAGTCATATCGGAGAAATCCTGCTCCTGCCAGCACTGCCGGCAGCCTGGGATAGTGGATTCGTCCGTGGTCTTAGAGCGCGTGGAGGATTTACTGTAAGCCTGCAGTGGTCGGAAATGAAGGTGGTAGAGGCCAGGGTAGAGTGCACAGAAGCTGGCCTATGCAGAATAAGCGGGCCGGGTCTCGCGAGGGTTGAATTTATGGCTGAAGCAGGACAGACCTATTCCTTCTCCTCGAATAAGGAAATTAATTTATAGTCTTGTATATAACCTCAAACATATCCTCAAAATTCAATAATCAGTAAGCCAAACGGCGATTTCTCAAATATAGAGAAAGGATGTGATTTTTCGATCCTTCTCTATATTTCTACGCGAAACGGTAGCTTTGCCGCCAGAGGACGGCGACAGCCATTTACGCTTGTGTATGAGGGAATCGTTGTTTGGCTTCTTTGCGAGCATTGAACCATATTGGATAAGAAATGCTTATTTTCCATTTATGACTGATTATATGAATGGTATACATGACTTGACACCATTTGTTTTTTACGCTAAATTAAATGCATGCGCATGCTTTTAATTAATTTGGCGTAAGGATCAATCATGTTGTTAACTGATCACAGATCGTTTGCGCACAAAAGCGTCCTTTACCCACAATACTCAAGCATTGCTGGTATCCGTAGGAGCTATCGCAATAGACTGGCAATATTTCATAACGAGGAGGGTTTGAATATGAAGGTGCTAGTAGTCGGATCGAATGGACAAATCGGACAGCGCCTTATTCAACTGTTGAGAGCAAGCCAAGAGCACACCGTCCGGGCGATGGTGCGAAAAAAAGAACAAGCCGATGCCTATGAGAAGCAGGGCGTCGAAACGGTGCTTGCAGATTTGGAAGGAACGGTAGATTCCATTGCCGCAGTCGCTGAGGGCTGTGACGCCATTGTGTTTACCGCGGGCTCAGGAGGCAAGACTGGTCATGATAAAACATTGTTGATTGACTTGGATGGTGCTGTGAAAACGATTGAAGCGGCTGAAAAAGCAGGCATTGGCAGATTTATTATGATTAGTGCCATTCAGGCGAATAACCGTGAGAACTGGCACACTGAGATTGTTCCGTATTACGCAGCAAAGCATTATGCAGACAGACTACTGGAAAGCAGCAAGTTGACATACACGATTATACGGCCAGGCATTCTTTTGAATGAACCGGGTACAGGAAAAGTATTTGCTGCTGAGAATATCACTTCTGGCAGTATTCCTCGTGAAGATGCAGCTCATGCTATTTTGGCCGCATTGGATGAGAAGCATACCTACAAGCGTGCGTTTGACTTAATTGCTGGTGACGATTTAATTGCCGATGCATTGAAAAAAGTCTAAAAAGCAGCTGCCGTACCGTATAAATCCGAATGAAATAAGAGAGGGCTTCGGGATGTTCTGGTTGATTTTTTTAGCCGTTATAATCACAATGTTCGTTGTTATACGTCAGTTATGGCCCATGCCAAACCTTAAACATATCGATTATCAAGATTTTTTGAAACGGCGGGATGAATTTCGTGAATATAAAGTGATTGATATTCGAGATTCACTCGAGTATTTGGCCGATCCTACAGCTGGGACGATCAATATCTCGCTAGGCCGCCTTCCTTACGTATGGAAAAATCATCTTATCCGTGAGGATAATGTCATCATATTGTCTACTAGGGCATTTAAATCAAAAAAAGCTGCGCGGATTTTGCGAAAGCGAGGATTTGAATTTCTCTATGTAGTTAAATAAAGAGAGGAGTCTTTCTCAACTTATTGGGCATTGGAAGCCGCATCAAATCTGGGCAAAGAAACCGATATCCCTAAACAGTATTCTTCTGGATTCTAAGAGCTGAACGAATAGAAGAAAAAATGTCGACAGCTCTAGCTTGAACGTACAATGTGCGTTATCGGTTTGTCATTTCCCACCCTCTATAAATAGTAAAATGCATAGTGACAACTTATATCCCCAGCATATTGGCAATTCTGTTAAGAAACAGGATTTGAGTAGTCTGGTCCCAGTCGATATATGCTGTTTTAAAAAGGTTATCAAATGCTGAACGAACCTCTCAGCAGATGATAACCTTTCGGGTAGCATTAGCGTACAATCATTTCAATAGCTGCCCTCACAAATACATTATTGCGTCACTCCAAATACATTAAGTTCAGCCACACTTGTCCATGGGTTATTGTTTACCTCACTTAAGGCTCGCAGTCTAATATATCGACCTGTCTTGGCTGCAAAGCTGACTTCTTTCAAAGTGGTATCATTTGTAAAGGCACCTGAGGCTACAGATGTTCCCCAGTTTACCCCATCAGTGCTGACGTAGAACTCATAGTCCTTGATCGTTCCGTTCACTTGGCCATCTTGTCTTGGCAGATAGCTGAATTTGGAGAGAGTATAGGATGCACCCAGATCAATTTGAATCTCGTGCGGCATTGGAGCTACTGGGGACCATTTCGTGTGCCACAACGTGCTGTTGTTCCCATCAAAGGCTTTCAGGGCTTCATTGTACAATTCATCGCTGTCTACATATTTTAGCGTCCAATTCGTTTGCGGAATCAGATGGGCTCCTCCTACTGTTACTGTCGTATTCATAGCGGAATTACTTGTACTTGTCGTCGTAATTGTAACTCCTGAATTATTTCCAGTGTAGGTATTACTGTTTGGATTGGTACCTGGACCAAAGGAAGCAGCATGATTATTATTCGTGTAATAGAACGAGTCCTGATATTCACTGACGGATTGCTCAATATCGATGAAAGGGTGAGGATCATTTTGGAAATTATTCATGGATTCATCAATATGCCAAATCGCGATGCCGCCAGAAACGGTTGGCAAGCTTGCATCATATCCAACTTTTTGGCGATTCTCAACTAAAAAATATGAATTATCCGCTAAAGGAATCTTTATAACATTATAGTTATTAAGGATGCTATTCAGAGTAACATTGTTTGTTGTATTTACTACAACAGGTGTTACAAATCCTAATTTTACTTTTGACCAGGCATCCATATGAGTGGGTGTAGCTCCATAATCTTCTCCTTGAAGACTATTCCAGGATCCATTAGCCATTATACTTAGCTCACCCACATGATTATTAGAACCATAGAGATCTGGAAGACCAAAGGAATGCCCTAATTCATGAGCAAGGAGACCAATCGTTGCCATATGACCATATTGTTTTTCGCCCTGTGCCGTAAACATACCTGATACTGTAACACCATCGTGATTGGTGTCGGGAGCAAACGACTGATGTGCCCAAACATTTGGTGCTGAACCACCACTAGCCTCTTCATTACCAGCAAGAATAGTTACAATGTAGAAACCATCTTTAGAATCGATGACCTGATCATTATTGGTATCGAAACTAGCATAATTCACCGCAAGATCAGCTTTAGTAAGTGCATCTGTTATAACTGTTCCCATGCTTTTTCCCGATGTATCCGGATGATCGTAGTCTAGTTTTACCTTTACTACCCCGTCATTTTGCGTGCCATATAAATCGGACGCTGGAGTGAGCTGCACTTTTCCATTACTCACTTCATTATAGTAATCTTTAATTGACTTTTGATTTGCTGAAAAGAATTTGTTGCTCCAATCGTTGTCGCTATATGCGATATCAATATTTGTAAACTCAATTAACAAAACTAGTAATTTTTTGGTTCCTGAAACTGAAGTGACAGTTCCATCAATATTTTGTAGTGATCCCGTAAACTCTTTCGATTCTGAACGTTCAAGAGAAGATGAGGATTCCTTTTGCAGCTCATTTATCAGCTCCTGTTTTTTCTGAGCTTGAGGATTGTATTTGTTTACCCATGTGGTTAAATGGTTCTCATCTACTGCTTTTGCAGGCCTCTTGTCAATTTTATATTTTTCTCCCGTCGATTTCAGGTCGTTTGATGTAAGTTCAGCGTAATTCCAATACCCCTGCTGATCTTGTATAAGTACGTCGCCATCGCTTGTACTTGCCCAATGGAACCATTCATCTCCATGCAACGTAGCTTGAAACGACTCGCCTGACGGTTGCTCCATTTCGACAACCCCATTGTATGCTGGTGCGGCAAAAACGCTCGTATGAATGCACAAAACACAAATCAAAGAAAAAACGGATGTGAACAGAAACTTGAAACTATTCTTCATAAATATTCCTCCTTTAGATTTTTTTGTTGGTGATAAAATCGTTTTCTTTATAGATTCATAAAGGTCGTCCCTCCCTTTCATTGATATGAGGAATATTCTGTTGATAATCGCACCAGATTCATAGATAGATTAAATCGACAGATGCATCTAACAGAAGACTGCAATACCTCCTATCACAATATGAGTAAATTTTTACAATATGTCTAATTTTTTGTGTATATTCTATTTTTATGAAATAATCTTAATGTGGGCAGATGAATAGCCGGATTCCCAGGATTTCATCTAGCCATGCATGCTCAAGTATAAAGAATCTAATAAATCGAAAGGCTCAATCTATTAGTTTTGTATAATAGGTTGAGCCTTTTTTCGAACTATAGCAGGGGCCCGTTTAGATTCCATCAAAGAAAGCCTGACCGGAAAGAGGAATGTACGATTTTCGATATAAGGTTAAAAACCGAATATATAAACAGCCGCTCTATGACCCTATAATTAGCTTTGTACCATCAATGTATAGAAATGGGGTAAAACATGGTTCATTATGTTAAGTTCGCAAAGTTGTTAGCGCTTTCTATTGCGATAGGAGTATTGCCGACTTCGGGCAGATGCTGGCAAAGTGGCCATTCAGCGTGGTCCGCTCGTCTATTGCCTGGAGGAAGCCGACAATGGAGCTCCGATTACCTCGCTTGAATTGGCCGAGGAACCAAACTTGACAGAGTATGCCGTTCAAAATCTTCTTGGAGGCTGCGTTATTGTAGAAGGTGATGGAGTAATGACAGATCCAGCTTCATGGTCCGATGTTAAGCCTTACCGCCCTTACACGAAGCAGAGGAACGCGGTTCGCTTCAAGTCCATTCCATATTATTTATGGGGCAAGCGCCAGCCTGGCGAAATGAGCGTCTGGCTGCAGAGCTGAAATAGGTGAATGTATAGGCTGCAGGACCGATACAGCTTGCGATAAGGATACAAGGTAACGAGGAGGAAAAGGACAGGAGAGCGTATCCTGTCCTTTTTTTGTATTCGGGTCGGATAAAGTGGAAATTGAAAATTTAAACATTGACTTTCAGTAAAATGGTAGCTAATATAGCTATTGTATCTAATGATGATAATCATTATCAACATAATGATAAACACTATCACAGTAGGATAGCTTTGATTTTTGGAATAATAGGGGGATAAACAAAATGAACAAAAGGCTAATGGGTTTAATTATGGTTATCGTTGTTGTGCTGGTCGCAGCGGGCTGTGGATCTAACACTACGAATAATTCGGCAGCAGAAGGAACCGCAACTGACCATGCAGCTGCTGCAAATTCGAATGGGGAGTCCGCTGCGGCTGGACCTATTATATTAAAGGATGCTAAAGGCGAGGTTAAGCTGGATAAGCCTGCGCAAAAGGTTGTCGTACTAGAGTGGACATTTACAGAGGATGTGATTGCGCTTGGCGTGCAGCCAGTTGGTAATGCCGATAACGCACAATATAAGCTGTATGTGACATCAGAAGCGCCGCTGGATGAAAACGTGACGGATGTTGGTATGCGTGACGCTCCGAATCTAGAGACAATTGCGGCTTTGAAGCCCGATTTGATTATAGCGAATACGGATAGCCACGAAGCGATTTATGATCAATTGAAAGGCATTGCGCCAACGTTGATTTTTAGTCTATACCCGCTTGAAGGGGACACCAATCAATATGACCAGATGGAAGAAGTGTTCAAAACGATTGCAGCTGCTGTTGGAAAAACAGAGGAAGGTACTAAAGTTCTAGCTGACCTGGATGCTCATTATGCGGATGCAAAGGCTGCGCTTGCTGCGGCAGGAAAGGGTGGCTTCAACTACGTGCTGACACAAGCTTACAGCTACCAAAATGCAGCAACGCTGCGTCTTTTTACTGACAACTCGCTTGCCGTACAAACGCTGGATCGGATTGGCCTGAAAAACGATTGGAAATCGGAAAACTTTGAGGTTTACGGATTTAGCACTTCGACGGTTGAAGCGCTGCCGGCGGTTCAAGACACCAATCTGATCTACATTGTTCAAAAGGATGATAATATTTTTTCGAAAGAACTAAAGGATAACTCGGTTTGGAACGGTCTTACTTTCGTTAAGGAGAAACGCATCTACGGATTAGATAGCGCGACCTGGGTGTTCGGCGGTCCAATCTCCTCGAAAGTGATCGTTGATGAAGTTGTGAATACATTAACGAAATGAGTGCCAAGATGAACGATAATCTTAACAATGAAGCCACTACCGGAATGACCTGGCGGGTAATTGGAATATTTGGGGGCGGCCTTGCCGCCCTTTTCGTTTTATCCCTTCTTAGTCTTTGCTTCGGGGAAGCTAAAATCCCAGCAGCCACCGTGTTAGATGGATTGCTCAGCCGCCAAGATGTGATGGAGCATAATCTGCTATGGGATATCCGCATGCCGCGCACGGTTATTGGCATTTTGGCCGGGGCTGCGCTCGCTGCGGCTGGCGCCTTACTGCAAACGATAACGAAAAATCCGCTCGCTGCTTCCGATACACTGGGAATCAATGCTGGGGCTTACTTTATGGTTGTCCTTGGCGTGGTAGCTTTTCCTGCTCTGCAGCAGCAGTTCCCATTTTTAATGGCGGCAGCGGGGGGAATGCTGGCGGCGTTAATTGCCTATTTCCTGAGCGGCGGCCGGAAGGCCACACCTATCAGGCTTGCCTTATCAGGCATGATCGTATCCATGGTGCTTGGGGCGTTTACAACGGCCATTCATATTTTTAAGCAAACGGAAACGCAAAATTTATTTTTATGGGGCTCAGGTTCCTTAATTCAGCTGAACTGGAGCGGAGTCGAGTATGCATGGCCTTTCGTCATTGCTTTGCTTGGAATCACAATGCTCGCAGGAAGGCAATTTGATGCCTTGGAGCTCGATGAGTCTACCGCTCGTTCGCTTGGGCAGCGCGTAGGCTTAATACGGGCAATGGGGCTTGGCCTCTCGGTACTGCTTGCGGCGATTGTAGTCAGTGTAGTTGGTCCGATTGGCTTCGTTGGTCTGGTCGCCCCCCATCTTGTCCGGCTTAGCGGTATTCGCAAGCATCGCCTGCTTATTCCCGCCAGCGCATTGTGGGGAGCGCTGCTTATTACGGCGGCGGATTTGCTTGCTCGTATGGTGCGGAGCCATTTAGGGGAAATGCCGGTTGGCGCGGTCATGGCGATTATTGGAGCGCCTTGGCTCATCTGGCTCGTACTGAACAAGATGGAAAATATATCCGGTTCAGGCTCTGGGCAGTCATCTATGAACATCGGCGGGGTAGCGCTGCGTATGCGCTTCGCTCCGACTGCGATATCCATGACCGTGCTGCTCATCGTTATCATTCTCGTAAGCTTGTCGCTTGGGGGAACTAGAATACCGATTGCCGATTTGCTAGGCAGCCTTATCGGTGGAGGAGACTCAACCTATTCCGTGCTGCTGAATTTAAGGCTCCCGCGTACACTCGTTGCGGCTGGGGGTGGAATTGCGCTTGCCATTAGCGGCGTCTTAATTCAAAGCGCCGTCCGAAATCCATTGGCTGATGCCTCGATTATTGGCGTGACGTCGGGGGCGGGGTTTGGCGCGCTAATCGTATTGGTTGCGCTGCCGAATTTAACAATCTTCGCTCTCCCGTTTGCGGCAATTGCAGGTGGGATTCTTGCCGCAGCTTTTGTCTTTTTCTTAGCTTGGCGCAAATCTTTAAATCCGTCTGTTCTTATTTTGCTTGGCATCGCAGTATCGGCAATCGGCTCTGCGGGCATACAGGCGATGATCGTCAAGGCGAGCCTTTGGAATAGTACAGCCCTGATTTGGTTAACGGGCACAACCTATGGGAGAGGCTGGAATCAATTTTATAGCATTATGCTGTTTCTGATTATCCTTTTACCGATTGCCTACTATTTAGGCCGAAAATTCGATTTGCTGGCGTTTGGCGACGAAAGCTCGATAGGCCTTGGCCTGCCGGTTCGAGGAACGCGGCTCTGGGCGATGATTATCGGCGTGTTGCTAGCAGCGGGAGCTGTTGCGAGCGTAGGTACGATAGGTTTTCTCGGGCTTATGGCACCGCATGTCGTGCGCATGATGATTGGGCATCACACGAGACGCTCCATTATTTTGTCAGGACTGCTCGGCGGCTTGCTGCTCGTCATTGCCGATACGCTCGGTAGAACAATCATGGCACCGAAAGAAATTCCATCAGGTCTAATTATTATGCTGATCGGCAGTCCGTATTTCCTGTTCCTCATGTACCGCTCGGTGGTTAGGAAGTTTTAGCAGCGTTTGTGAGGCTGCTTGAAGCCTTCTGCTTTCCATTTCAGGTGGGAACGGAACGGTAAGGAAAACACCCTGCACAAAGACAGGTTTGGCGGCGGACACAGCAGCCGCTATTTCAGCAGAATCACGGATATGACGCAGGCTGCGGACTCAGGGGACGCTAATGCGCTGCCATAAGCCATTTTGATAGGATATTAAGGGCAATAACGAATTTCCTGTCCGCTTATGGCCTGAAATGGGATCAAAAGCCAAAATAGCGGAGCCTCAGTCCGCGAAAAAAAAGCATGAGCGGGCCCGAGGTAAGCGAACGGAGTAACGATCTAATGCTGCCGTTCCCAGGCTGCCGTTCCCAGTTTTGAATCGTCAGAGGAAATTGCCTCGAATATTCGCTAAGCAAGAGCAGTTGCATCAAACAGTTCGATTATGGTTAGATATTACCATGATTGGCCTGTTTTTTGCTTTTTTTATTCATTTTTTCAAATAAAGACGAGTGCAGCGTAAGAGCAAGGAGTGAAGAACAAGTGGAAGTCACGAACGACAAGATAAACATGGAGGAGCAGCTGTTTTGGTTCACGCATAGTGCCATTAAAGTGATGGACGTTCGGCATATTAAAATGAAGCTAGGGGAAGCGCTTAGCGCCTATCGGCTGCCGGCCAATGCGTTTTTATTTGCGCTAAGAGGCAGTGCGGCGGTTGCTTTGGACAATCGGGAATATGCATTCAAAAGATTTCAAATATTGCATGGCGGGAAAGGCTTTTATTTGGATATTGGCCCCATAGATGAGCTTTTTGAATATTATCTCATCCTCTACAAAACGGTTCAGCCGCTTCGGAATATGCCAGAAAAACAGCGGCTGCTGGAGACAAATCCTTTTCGCATGCAATACGGTATTACGCCCGTTTTTCCAATATCCCTTTATGGGAAGCTGAAGCAGCTGAACGAAGAATTTCATAAGGACGGCAAGCTTGCCGAACTGCATGTGAAAACGTTGTTCTACGACTTCATCTATGAATTGCTGCGGCAGCTTGAGGAGCAGGAGGTTCCCGTTATAAAAGCGGATCTGGTCGCCCAGGCGGTCAGGTTTATCCATGAGCATTATGCGGAATCGATTACACTGGAGCGGCTGGCGAATGTGCTGGATTGCACGCCAAGGCATTTAACGCGCCTATTCAAAAATCAAATCCACCATAGTCCGATTGATTATCTCATTCAGCTTCGCATCCAGAAGGCGAAAGATCTACTGACGAGCACGGAGGGGACTTTACAGGAAATAGCCACCGGTGTCGGCTATCCGGACGTTTATTTTTTCAGCCGTATTTTTAAAAAGCATACGGGCATTTCGCCGATTCATTATAAAATGGATGCGAGTCCCCCAAGAAAACGCCCTTATAATCCATTATTGATGTCCCGATACCCCATTGTATCCAGGAGGCGCAGCGGGCATACTGTTATTGGTGATAATCATTATCAAAAAAGAGGCGAAGGGGTATTAAGAATGAACAGAGTTTCCAAACAATCAATTGCCATTATGATGCTGCTTGCAGTGACTCTATTGGTCAGTGCATGCGGAAGTTCGGCAAATTCTCCAGCGACAAATGGGGCTGCGCCAGCCGCAAGCAGCCATACAGCGGAACAGACAGCGGGTGAGCGGGTACTGAAGGATGGTTTGGGGAATGAAGTTAAGGTTCCAGCTAATCCTCAACGCGTTATAGCCTCTTATTTGGAAGATCATTTGGTAGCGCTAGGCGTCATTCCGGTTGCTCAGTGGTCGGTAAGTGATGGGAAGGTGCAAAATTATTTGCAGAAGGAGCTGGCGAATATCCCTGCTATTCCATCCGAGCTTCCCTATGAAGTCGTGCTGAGCTACCAGCCTGATCTTATTATTATCGACAATGCGGAAATGGTAATGGGGGACAAGTATGCACAATATGCTAAAATTGCCCCAACCTATACAGTAGGCAGCGATGTCAACAATGATTGGCGGCAGGAGCTGCTGACGGTAGGAGAATTGCTGAATAAGAGTGAGGAAGCGAAGCAGGTGCTGGCTGATTATGAAGCGAAAGCTACAGATGCCAAGGATAAGCTGCACCAAGCAATCGGTGACAAGTCGGCTGCGGTTCTCTGGGTAACAGCTAAAAATGTCTACGTCGTCAACCAAAGCTTATCCAGCGGCGATTTGCTTTATCGGGATCTGGGTTTGGCCGTTCCGAACGTGGTTGCAGAAATATCCTCTACGGCGAAGGCGAATTGGAGTGCGATTTCCAAGGAGAAGCTCGCCGAGCTGGACGCCGATTACCTGTTTATTGTGAAC
Source organism: Paenibacillus sp. FSL H8-0537 (assembly GCF_038051995.1). Classification (NCBI taxonomy): domain Bacteria; kingdom Bacillati; phylum Bacillota; class Bacilli; order Caryophanales; family Paenibacillaceae; genus Paenibacillus; species Paenibacillus sp. FSL H8-0537. The sequence continues at coordinate 1,456,510 of NZ_CP150290.1, forward strand.
AGCAGGGAGGCGACGAAAGAGGAAGTTTTGAGCGATCCGATCTGGCAGGGCATTCCTGCAGTGAAAAATAACAACGTCTACGCGTATGACAACAATGCCAGCTGGCTGTACACAGGAACGATTGCCAACTCGCAAATGATTGATGATGTGCTTGAGAGTATTGTGAAATAAATAAACAATTAAATCTAACCCGTAAAGTGGACTCTCTAAGAGTTTCCACTTTACGGGTTATTTTCTTGTAAGGCTTAAATAAGTGCAGGAATAGTGATTTTATTGCCATATCAAAATCCCCTCCTATATTGTAGAATGATGCACATAAGCGCTGCAGGATAGAAAAGGAGACAACAGATGAAGAGCTTTCAGCTAAGCAAGCTGTATATACCATTTACGTATAAAATGATGATTCCTTACATGGCGCTTGTGCTGCTGACGGATGTGCTGGTCGGCTATATCTCATATACGATGCTCGTTCAGTCACGAACGGAGATGGCGGAGACGAATATTCGCACCGCGATGGAGCAGACGCGCAATAATATTGAATACCAAATGGATGAGATAGAACGTATATCGAGCACGCTTTTCAGCAGCTTAACGTTTCAGAATGCCCTGCAAAACACGGGAGAACCGCTGGAGATTATGCTGAAAATGAAGGATGACATCATACCGCAGATGAGAGCGCCGCTCCAGCTGTATGGGAACAATATCCGGCTCGCAGTTTACACGGTAGACGAGAAAATGTACGAGGTGCTGGGCGATGATATGGACAAGCCTATTCAGCGCAGAGACTATTATGTGCTTTCGATGCATCATATCGAGAATACGGACTGGTTCAAGTCACTCCAAGCATCCAATCAGGATAATCTTTGGATACAGCTGGCTTCCGACCGCAAACTAGAAAACGTTTCGCATTTTCGCAAGCTGGTGTCCTCCAGCGGCATGGCTTCTGTTATCGGCTATGTGCGCGTGACGGCTCGCTTTGATGAGCTGCTTGGCAACTTCGATACGTTCCCGATTGATCAAGGCATCAGCTTGCGACTTCTAAACACTCAATCAGGCGAGGTCATGTATACGCGCGGCTTGGCGAACCATCAGTCTAATCCGGCTTCCTACCTCAGTGTGAAAGAAGAAATACCCGGAACGCCGTTCGTGATTGAGACGCTCGTGCCCCATGCCTATTTAAGTAAAGACGCCAGCAAAATGCAGAAGGTCATCGTTGCCGTGTGTCTGATCAGCTTCCTGGTCATGGCGTTTATTGGCTACATTGTTGCCCGGTTGTCTGGCAAAAAAATGAAGCGAATTGTTATGCTGGTTCGCTCCTTCCAAGAAGGGAACTTTCATAAGCGGATTGGTTTTACCGGCAATGACGAGTTTGTTCATATTGCCAATTCCTTCAACCAAATGGCGACGAGCATTCAAGAGCTGATTAAAAATGTCTACGTGCAGGGCATTCAGAAAAAGCAGGCGGAGCTGGATGTGCTGCAAGCGCAGATCAGCCCTCATTTTTTGTATAACACGCTCTCGACGATTGGCAGTTTGGCTAATTTGGGTGAGACGGACAAGGTGACGGCGATGGTTCAGGGGCTGTCGAAGTTTTACCGTTTAACGCTGAATGGCGGCAATGTGTACATTACGCTGGAGAAGGAGATTGAACAGGTAAAAACGTATTTGGACATTCAACGGGTAAAATATGCCGATACGTTCGAGGTTTATTACGACATCGAGCCGGATATTTTGCAAACACCGATTATTAAGCTTATTTTACAGCCATTTGTGGAAAATATATTTAAGCACGCTTGGTTTGGCAAAACGATAGCGATACGCATAACGGGCAGACGGCTGGGCGACCGCATTGAGCTGAAAATTATTGATACCGGCATCGGGATGCGGCCGGATACGATCAAAAAAATGCTCTCGAATACATCCTTGCCAATGCCTATGCCTGTTCCTGCGGGACAAACGGATAAAGTGGAAGACGCCAAATCGGATAAATATGGTCTGAAAAACGTCGAAGAGCGAATCAAGCTGCGCTACGGCACGGATTTTGGCATTCGAATCGGCAGCCATTATGGCGCGGGCACAACGGTGCAAATTATTCTTCCGGTCGAAAATGCCGAGATGAGGGAGGATGCAGAAGGGATTTGGCTATAGGCAGCTTAGAGGGGAGCATGCGGGGATGGATATTAGTTTATTGCTCGTGGATGATGAGGCAATCGATTTGGAATGGCTACGGCGACGGGTAGTCGGCAATGAGCGCCTGCAATTGCAGGATGTGTCCGTTGCCACTAGCGGGTTCGAGGCGCTGGAAATGATGGAGCAGAAGCGCATCGACCTGATTCTCTCGGATATTCGCATGCCGATTATGTCGGGGATGGAATTTGCCCGCAGGGCGAAGGCGATTAACCCGATGGCGCATCTTGTTTTTATAAGCGGCCATCAGGATTTCAGCTACGCGAGGGAAGCGATCCAGCTGAACGCCTCCGGATATTTGCTTAAGCCGGTTGATGATACCGAGCTTCATGATATGCTGCTGGAGCTATGCAACAAAATCGAGCAGGAGCGGCTGCAAAACCAGTCGCTGACCGAGACGCTGACGCTGGTGCATCAGGAGCTGCTGCTGCGTTGGTTTAACGAGCCGACATCGGGGCGGGTAGAGCAGCATCTTCACAGCTTCCTTATGCCGCTGCTGCAGGGCGGAGCAGCTGTTGCCATTATTGAAATGGATGATATGGAGTGGAAGCTGGGCAAGATGGCAGCGGGTGAGCGACGTTCCTTAACAGCGGAGATGGCGTTGTTTATTCGCGCCTTTGTTGACCGTCATCAAGTTGGAACGCTGCTGACCAGCTATGACTATCATTTTGTGCTGCTGGCGACGGTGCAGGAGGCGGAATGCAAAGCGCTGCTTGAAAAGCTGGTGCAAGCGTTTAACGAAGCTTTTCCCTATTCGATTACCATCGGGGCTGGCATGCATACAACGGTTATTGCCAAGCTGCATGACGCCTATCAGCAGGCACAGGCAGCTCTGAGCATCAAATGGATTGTCGGGAAAAACAGGCTCATTCACGATGCAGCATCCTGGTCGCCTAAAGAAGCGATGGCGTACAGCCTCGAAGAGACAGTAGACCGGATGCTGCGGGCGATGCTGGAATATGATCTGACGACGGTTGATGATTGCTTGCGGGAGCTGTTCAGCGGCGACCAGCCGCTAACCGGGAAAAACGACATCTACGACCTCATCATTCGCATTACGTCCAAGCTGCATGCGGATCTCCAGCAAATGAACGAGCATTTATATGAAATTTTAAAATGGGACTCCCATCAGCCGTTTGTCTTGTTTCAATTTGAGACGGTGCATGACATTCTCTCTTGGCTGAGAAGGCGGTTTTTCGAGCTGTCCGAGCTGCTGTATTTGAAGAAGCAGCGGCAAAAGCGGAAGCTGATCGAAGAAATCGCACTTTATGTGGAGCAGCGGCTCGATCAGAAAATTACGCTCAATGAGGTGGCGGCCCACTTTGATTTTACGCCGAACTACTTGGGCCAGCTGTTCAAAGCAGAGACGAATACGCTGTTCAGCGATTTTCTAAGCGAGCTGCGTATGAAGCATGTGTGCAAGCTGCTGGAGGACCCGACCAAGAAGATATATGAAATTGCCGAGCTGGCTGGCTATAAAAATATTATTTATTTTAATCGCCAATTCAAGCAGCAGGTTGGCATGTCGCCGGGGGAATATCGGAAAAAACATAACATTTAATCGTTTTTCTGTGTTTATCTCATCGTAATGGCCCGGGGTCCGACGGATTCCGGGTTATTTTTTAACCGCTATTTTATGCAATCGTTGAATTAGTATAAGTTTTAGTTGTTCCCCTTAATTATGCGGACGCCCTGCTTTTCTTATAATGAAAGCAGACAAGAGAAGAGAGGGGAGCACAGATGAAGCGACACGGATTTATACAGGATGTCATCAAATATCGGGCTATTTTGCTCATGCTGCTGCCCGCCGTTTTGTTTTTTCTACTGTTTGCTTATATACCGATGGCGGGCATTATTATTGCTTTCAAGCATTATGATTATGCCGGCGGAATCTTCGGCAGCGCGTGGAATGGGCTGGACAACTTTCGGTTTTTCTTTGAATCGGGCGATGCCTGGCGCATAACAAGAAATACGGCGCTCTATAATATCGCTTTTATTGTAGTCAACAATGTGCTGCAAATTTTCACGGCAATTTTGCTGTTCGAGGTTGGGGGCAAATGGTTCCGCAAAATCGCTCAGTCGATTTTGTTTCTGCCTTACTTTATTTCTTGGGTTGTCGTGGGCGCGATTGCCTACAACCTGCTCAGCTTTGACATCGGAACGGTTAATTCCCTGCTGAGAAATATTGGGATGGAGCCGATTGATATTTATAATACGCCTGCCTATTGGCCAATTATTCTCGTACTGGTCGCGGCGTGGAAAACGCTCGGTTATGGTACGATCATGTATTTGGCGGCGATTACGAGCATTGATACCGAAATGTATGAGGCCGCGGAAATCGATGGCGCGAATATTTTTCAGCGTATCTTCAAGGTAACGATTCCTAATTTATATCCAACCGTCATTATATTGGTGCTGCTGGCAGTGGGCAATATTTTCAAAGGCGATTTTGGGATGTTTTACAATATGGTCGGCAATAATGGTGTGTTGTTCTCGTCTACTGATGTTATTGATACATTCGTATTCAGGTCGCTCATCACTTCGAATGACATTGGCATGTCGGCCGCTGCGGGGGTTTATCAATCGGTTCTCGGATTTACCACCATTATGCTGTTTAACTATGCCGTTCGCAAGTATGACAAAGATCGCGCCTTATTCTAGTGGGAGGTCATGAAAATGAGTGTATCTGATGCTAATATCGGCAGTAAAGCCGTCAAGTCTGTGAAAAGCGGTCAGCTCGACCGCCAACTTCTTGCCATTATCGGCTATACTTCCTTAACCGTATTGTCGGTTCTGTGCATATTGCCTTTTATTCTGATCGTATCCTCTTCGTTTACGGAGGAAAGCACCATTGTGCGCGAGGGTTATCAATTTTTCCCAACTGCCTTCTCTGTGGAGCCTTATAAAATCCTGTTCAAATATCCCGAACAAATGATTCGGGCATATGGGGTAACCATCTCTGTTACCGTTATCGGTACAGCGATCGGCCTGTTCCTGACCGCTATGACCGCCTATTGCTTATCACGCAAAGATTTCAAATGGCGCAATTTTTTCTCCTTCTTCTTTTTCTTTACGACGCTGTTCAGCGGCGGGCTTGTGCCTTGGTACCTGCTCATCGTCAACTATCTCCATATGAAGGATACGGCGCTGGCGCTGATTGTGCCGCTGCTGCTGAACGTGTTTTATATTATCGTCATGAAATCGTTTATGAGCAACATTCCAGAAGCGATTGTTGAATCGGCCAAAATCGATGGCGCAGGCGATTTCCTTATTTTCATGAAACTTATTCTTCCGCTGTCCAAGCCTGCTCTCGCAACGATCGGTCTCTTCCTTGCCCTTGGCTATTGGAATGATTGGTATAATGCCCTGTTGTTCGTTGCGGACGACAAGCTGATGCCACTGCAGTATTATTTGTACAAAATGCTGGGCAACATGGATGGTATGCGCAAGGCAATGATGGGCTCAGGCGCTGTTGTGACGACAAGCCTGCCGACAGAGGGCCTTAAGATGGCAATGACGGTTGTAGCCAGCGGTCCGATCCTGCTTGCCTATCCCTTCATCCAGAAGTACTTTGTAAAAGGCTTGACGATTGGCGCAGTGAAAGGATAATCCCAAGGGAACTTGGTTTATCAAGATAGATGGGCAAAACAACAGTTACATTTAAGGGGGAAATTCAATATGCAAAAGAAGAAAAAAGTCGTTATACCGGCGGTAGCCTTAACTTTAGCCATGGTTCTTGGTGCATGCGGCAACGGTGGCAATACAGGAACAGAAGCAAGCACTGCACCAGCGGCAGGCACAAATTCTTCAGCAGCACAGTCACAGACGAAGGACGGCGTAGATATTTCTAAAGAGGTTAAGCTGAAAATGGTGTTTGTCGGCCCGAAGCCGGTTGATTATGATGCCGTATTCGCTGAAATCAATAAAAAGCTCAAGGAAGAAATCAATGCGACTGTCGATGCCGAATTTCTAGATTGGTCCGATTGGGCACAAAAATATCCGCTGAAGCTTGCGGCGAATGAAGATTTTGACCTTATCTATTCTGCGAACTGGGCGGGCTATAACGATCAGGCACTCAAAGGCGGTTTTCTGGAGCTGACCGACGATATGCTGTCCAAATATATGCCAGAAACGTGGAAAGCGATGGACAAGGTTGGCTGGGATCAGGCGAAAGTAAACGGCAAGCTGTACATGGTTCCGCAAAACAGAGGCGAATCGGTAGAGAAGCTGATTTTGTACCGGGAGGATCTGCGTAAAAAATACAATCTTCCTGCTATCGACAGCCCGGAGGCGTATGCTAATTATTTGAAAACAATCGCTCAAAATGAGAAGGGCGTTACGCCTTTCACACCGGAAACCGGCGACTGGAAGCTGCATAATTTAGACCGTATTCTGCTCAAGCAGCAACATGACTGGAACATGCTCGATTTCGACCTGCCGATCGGCTTTAAACTGTCAGATGAAGCGGGCAAAGTGTTTAACGTCTATGAAACACCGGAATTCAAGGAATTGCTGTATTACTACAAAGACCTTGCTGACAATAATGCCTGGTCGAAAAACGTATTAAACAATAAAAATGATCATCAGCAGGATTTCAAGGAAGGCAAAACAGCATCTATTACGCATAATATGGGAACGCTCAGCTCACTCATGGCATTGATGCGCATGGAAAAATCGCCTTATGAGCTTGCGCTTGCGGACATTACGCCAAATACGAAAAAATCGAATGCCGTATCGACGCAAAACGGCGTTTCTGTCCATGCAACCTCCAAAAATCCGGAGCGTGCGCTGATGTTCGTCGATCTGATGCAAAATGACAAAGAGCTTCATGACTTGGTGCAATACGGTATCCCAGGGGTACATTTCACAGCCGTTGGCGACGATAAATACGATACGACCGATAAAAGCGTGAACTTTACAGGCTTCTCCAGCTGGGGCTTCAACTCACCGCTTAACCGTGACAACGCGTCCTTCCCAGAGGAAGCCAAAGTGATCACGAAGGATTGGGAAGCGAAGGTCTACCACTACCCGCTGGAAACCTTCGTTTTTGACAACAGCAAGGTGAAGACGGAAGTGGCGAATGTTGGAAATGTGATGCTCCGCTTTGCTATTCCGCTGGAATATGGCGCGATCAAGGATGTAGATAAAGGCCTTGAGGATTTGAACAAGCAGGTGAAGGCGGCCGGCATTGATAAAATTCTCGCAGAAGTACAAAGCCAAATCGATGCTTTTCTAGCAGCGAAAAAATAATAGCAGCTAAGTCAATAAGCTGCCCGCAGTCCGAACATCTGGCAACAGGTGCTCCGACTGCGGGCTTTTGCTTTTTCAGCAGTGCGACTGCCGGTTTAAAGCCTGTCAGGTTTGCTTTTCTTTTTGTTATTACTGCGAATCATACCGACAATCCACAGCAGCAGCGGCAGTAAAATAAAATGGAAGGGCAAATTAATCGGTACGGCGACGAGCTTAGGATAAAGGATGGAGCTGTCAACAAAGTTGCGTGGCAGCATCGCGAGTACAAGCGCGACGGGGGCAGCAATAAAGATGAAAATTCGCCAGCGCTTCACTCCGAACCATTGGGCGCTGCCGTAAGAGGCAACGAACAAATATAGCGATACTTTAATGAAAATGCCCATAATCCAGATGGCGACGACGATGGCATCAAGATTTTGCAAAAAACCGAAGGAAATGAAGCGAACCAAATTGAGAAACGGATAGGTCTGCCGAGCAGCTGTTGAGTAGCCAAAGATGGCGATGCACTCCATTGCGGAAAACAACGTAAATACTCCTGCTACTACGGAGCCGAGCACAGCGCTTTTTGTCCCCTCGCGCGGCTTCGAAAGGAAGGGGAGAATCATCATCAGCATAATGTTATCACCAAGAAAGGAAGCGGTAGGCAGCGCGCCCTTGAGCAGCACGAGCGGGCTACCATCGACCATAAACGGCAGTAAATTGTTTATTTTTATTTGCGAAATATTCAGCAGAAGCGGCACCATAATGCCAAGCAGCACTAAAGGGCCAAATACCTCGCTGCACCTTGCAAGCACCTCAATTCCAGCAAAGGAAACATAGGCTGCCACAAGGAGCATGCCAATAATCGGAACTAGGACGGGCGTGAGCGGCAAAATGGTGCCAATCATGAAATCGGCATACTGCCGTAAAATAATGGCAAGCACCGTATACCAATAAATGAAATACAACAAAATGATTGTGTGTCCAAGGAACTTGCCCAATATTTTCGGCGCATAGGTGACTAGAGAATCGCCAGGATACATGATACTGATGCGTGACAGCACATAGGCAAGACCCATGGAGAACAGCGTAGAGATGGCAATCGATAACCATGCATCCTGCTTGGCAACCGCAATGGAAGGATTGAGGGTCAGCAATATGGTCATGCCGATCTGCATCGTGGAAATCATCCAGAAAATTTGATTGCCGTTGATTTTCTCCTTAATCATTCGGCTTCCTCCTTCCTACTTGGATTCTTGGGTATTGAACATGCCCGGGCGCAAAATTTCTGCTTTTGCTTTTACAATTACCTTTATTTCTGGGAAAATCGCATCCCAATCCTTTTGATTTTGCTTCCATACACGTGGATAAGCGCGATGGAATGCTCCTGCAAAGTTGAAAATATCCGCCTTATAGCTATTTTTAGCTTTGGTAACAGCTAGGCTAATGCGCTCCTCAATGTTGCGCTCCAGCTGATCCTCGATTTTTTGAAGGCTTTCGCTGCTCTGGGTCAAGTTGATGTCCGATGTATTTTGCAGCAGTTGATTTTTGCAGGAGACGTGAATCGTCATTTCCCATTGTCCATTATGAAAGCGGGGCTTCATAGAGGAACGGTTCCGCAGCAATTTAACAGAGACAGTCCCGCTAGCGCCCTCTGGCTGGATTGTAACAATCGCATTGTCCATTTCGTTAATAATCCACAAAATGCCGCGCGTCACCCGGTTGTCGGCAACACCTACCAGCTTGCCATTATGTAGGATGGCAGTCCCATTTATGTAGCCGATACTCTGCGTAGGATTTTCTTGATTCGGTGGCGGCAGCGGCACTACCCAAGGCAGCAAGGCGGTTTTGCTATCATCCTCCAGCATTTCGGATAAATGAGCCAATGAGGAGGTAATGCTCGTTTTATTGTTGGCCATTTCCCGCAGCACCTCAGATGTATTCCGCTCCAAAATCGAATGATACTCCAAAATCTTTTTGGCTTTTCCTTTGCTTACGAACACAAAAGCCCGCTCACGAGGCTCTGAATCCCGCATGAGAAAGTCCAAATCCTCCTTCACGCCTTGCTTGACCTTAGCTTCGCCAAAGATGAATACCTCGGCATGCCCCCAAAAGATTTTACGCGAAAACTTTTGCTGAAGCTGGGACAGCGCGTCGGCAATATTTTCACCATGAGCCGATTGAACGAAGGTTGTCCCTGTTCCTCCTGATGCTTCGCCGACAGCTTGATCCCCTTGTGTAGAGCCCTGGGGAATAAAGATTTGTACGCTCACCTCGATGAGCTTATCGTCTTTCTTATCGATGGCTACTCCTGTTACGAGCGCAAGATCATTGATTTCCTTGCGGTCCCAGCAACTGCTCATTATAAGACAAAGCAATAGGGATAATAGGGAGAGCAGTACGGTACGCATCATCTGGCTCATGAGGAAGCCTCTCCTTCTCCCTGCTCAGGACGGTTGTAAGGGGACTGCCTGATTTCGTTTTTACGCCCAGTAAAGCTCGGTCTTTTACGGTTGCTCCATATAGGGGCACGCATGAGCGTATCCAGTATTTCACTCCATTTCATTGGCGCAAGCGGCTGCAAGTATGGCACTCCAAGCGAGCGGATGGAGCATAAATGGATAATGATGGCGATGACGCCAAGCATTAAGCCGAGCAGGCCAAACATGCCCGCCAGAAACATAATCGGGAAACGCAATACGCGTATGGCGATGCCAGCGCTGTATTGCGGCAGGAGGAATGACGCGATGCCCGTAATCGCCACGACCATGACCATTGGCGAGGAGACGAGTCCGGCAGAGGTCGCCGCTTGCCCGATAACGAGTGCGCCGACGATACTGACGGCGGAGCCTACCTGCTTGGGCAGGCGAACGCCGGCTTCCCGCAGCGCCTCGAAGGAAACCTCCATCAGCAGCGCCTCAATCAGCGCGGGGAAGGGGATGTCTTCCCGAGACTTGGCAATGCTGAGCAGCAGCGAAGTCGGCACCATTTCCTGATGGAACGTCAGCACCGCGACATAAAGGGAGGGCAGCAGCAGCGAAATGAAGAGGAACAGAAAGCGCAGCCAGCGGATGAAGGTGCTGATCATAAAGCGCTGGTAGTAATCCTCTGGCGATTGCAGCATAGACATGAAAGTCGTCGGCGCAATCAGGCAAAAGGGCGTACCCTCTACCATGATGCCTATCTTCCCCTCCAGCAGCGAGGCGCTGACCACATCAGGACGTTCGGTTACTTGGATTTGAGGGAAAGGCGAATACGGATGATCCTCAATTAATGCTTCGATATAGCCGCTTTCCAATACCCCATCAATGTCGATTTTCTCGATGCGATGTCTGACTTCCTCGACAAGCGAGTGATTAGCAATGCCATCAATATGGGCAATGACGACTTCCGTCTTTGTGTAGCGCCCAACCTGCACAGAGCTCAGCTTTAGGGCAGCATCTTTAATTTTGCGCCGCAGCATCGAGGTGTTGACACTCATCGTCTCGGTAAAGCCTTCGCGCGGACCACGAATAATTGATTCTGCTGCTGGTTCCTCGATACCGCGCTGCTGCCAGCCAGATAAATTAATGGCGATGCCAAACGGCAGATGATTAACGAGTAGGGCAGCGCTCCCGGTCGAAATATATTGAAGAAGCTCATTAAAGGAGGTGGCGATGGAAAGCTGGCTCGTCGATACGACGGAGCGGATATAGGCAAAATCAAGCTCAGACGCTTCGGTTCGGGTTTGCAGAAGCGGAGCAAGAACATGCAGGTCGATGAGCGATTCGTTAACCATGCCATCGATAAACAAAAGAAAAGCCTCGGTTTTTCCAGCGATCGGAAAGGTCCGGCTTTTAATATCAACGGAATCATTATAAATCGTGTTGAGAATTTCGATATTGGCTGCTAGCTCGGTACTGAAAGGCATCAGCCGGTAATCCATTATGTCAACCATCGCCATTCTCCTTGAATAATAAGAGTGGTTAAATCCGAATAAGTTAAGGATATATTTACCGACAGCGGCATTTATTATTCTGCTGATTGAATAGGATGGGCAAAAAGGGTCTGCTGGCAGGCAACAAAAAAAGCAGTGCTCTCCTGAGAGAACGCTGCTTTGATCCGGCTTAGCGTTATAGGCTAAACCAATTGTGTATCGTTATTAATGGAAATGAGCACAATGGCTTTATCCTCGCCAATATTTTTGGCATAGTGGGGCATGCAGGCTTTCCAGCTAAAGGAATCGCCTGCGTAGATAGTTGCCGATTCGTCTCCCTGCTCTACATAGATCGTGCCGGAGAGGAGGAAGTGAATTTCTTCCCCCGCATGGGCATGCTCCTCTGCCGTCGAGGCGCCGGGCTCAAGCTCGACCAGCATCATTTTGACGCTGCCGCGCTCGCTGAGCTGCTCGACCTTCATCTTCCCGCCGCCGTACAAAGTGTGCCGACGCTCATCCTTGCGCAAAATCTGCATCCGCTCATCCTTTTTGAGCAGCAGGAAGGCGAGCGGAACGTTCAGGGCTCCGGCAATATGATCGAGCGTAGAAATGGATGGCGATGTTTTGTTATTTTCTACTTGGCTTAGGAACCCTTGTGATAGTCCGGTAAGCTCCGCAACCTGTTGGATGGAGAGTTGTTTCTTCTTGCGAATTGAGCGAATGGTATTGCCAATATCCATGAGTACCTCCTGAAACATTGGTTGCCTCTTAACCGATGTCGTTAAGCTGTGGCGGTTGAGCCTGTGTATGTGGCATTAAGCTTCATCCATAGTAGCAAATGTTTTATTGACTTGCCAGCATTCACATGATAATATTTCTCATATAAAATATATATTCTTATAACAAATATATCAGATAAAGAGGCGATGGACAATGACTATTTCCATTCATCCAGCTGCACATATTGGATATGTGAAGCTTAAAGTAAGTAATATGGAGCGCTCGCTCCTTTTTTATAAAGCGGTTGTGGGCTTTAAGGAGCTTTCCCGAAGCGGGAACGAAGTGCAGCTGACGGCTGACGGCAAGCGTCCGCTGCTCATATTGCAGGAGCAGCAGGGTGCGGTTGTGCTGCCGGAGCGTGCAGCGGCGGGACTGTATCATTTTGCGATTTTATTGCCAAGCCGTGAAGCGCTGGGGCTTGCTTTGCGGAATTTGGCGAACCATAATGTACCGGTTGGGCAGGGCGACCATTTGGTTAGCGAAGCGCTCTATTTCAATGATCCAGACAACAATGGCATTGAAATTTACCGCGATCGCCCCCGCGAGCAATGGGAGAAGCTGGAGGGCGGCGGCTACAAGATGGCGACTGATCCCGTTGACATTCAGGGTCTGCTGGATGTTTCCGAAGGCACGGTTTGGAATGGGCTGCCCGAAGGCACGGTTATTGGGCATGTGCATTTGCATGTGAGCCATTTGCCGCAAGCCCAGCAGTTTTATTGCGACACATTAGGCTTTGATATTATTTTCAACATGGGCGGGTCCGCATTGTTCATCTCGGCGGGCGGCTACCATCATCACCTCGGCCTGAATACATGGGCAGGCGTAGGTGTACCCGCAGCTCCAGCGAATGCGGCAGGTCTGGACTACTACACGATTGTGCTTCCTAATCAAGCAGCGTTGGATGAAGTGCTGGCTAGACTGGGGCAAAAGCAAATACAATTCCGCAAGCAGGCAGATGGCTGGATGGTCACAGATCCTTCTGGCATTTCCAGTTTGCTGACGATTGGTGGATAAGCAGCGATGGAGAAGCAAATGGGGGAGCAGCAAACCGGAATTGAAATTGGCATTTATACATTAGGCGATATATTGCCTGATCCTCATACATCGGAAACGATAAGTGCGAAGCAGCGGATTCAGGATATTATTGCAGCGGCAAAGCTGGCGGATGAGGGCGGCCTGGACATTTTCGGCCTGGGCGAGCATCATCGCCATGATTTTGTCGTTTCGGCAACGCCAGTTATGCTGGCAGCTATTGCCCGAGAAACGAAGCGAATCAAGCTGACGAGTGCAACTACCGTGCTCAGTACGGTTGATCCGGTGCGCTTATTTGAGGATTATGCGACACTGGATTTATTATCTGATGGACGTGCGGAAATTATTGCGGGACGCGGAGCATTCGTCGAATCGTTCCCGCTGTTTGGCTATGAATTGAGCGATTATGATGAGCTGTTTAGCGAAAATCTGGAGCTGTTCGGCGAGCTGAGCCGCCAGGATACAGTAACCTGGCAGGGCAAGTATCGCCCTGCCCTTCGGGCCGCTGCGATTGCCCCACGTCCGATTCAGCAGCAAATTCCGGTATGGGTTGGCGTTGGCGGTTCGCCGCAGAGCGCTGTGCGCGCAGGGGAATTTGGCCTCGGTATGATAATGGCGATTCTTGGCGGTTCACCAGACAGGTTCAAGCCGCTCGTCGATATTTATCGCGAAACGGGAGTTGCGTCGGGCTTCGATGCAGCGAGCTTGAAGGTTGGCGTCACTGGTCACGGCTATATCGCGAAGGATAGCCAGCAGGCTCGTGCAGAATATTTCCCCTATTACACGAATTATTGGTCGCATATGAACCGCCAGCGCGGCATCGAATTCCGCATTACGCAGGAGGAGTTCGCCGAAATGACGTCGCCCGATCAGGCCTTGTTTGTCGGGAGTCCAGAGGAAATAGCTGAGAAAATAATTCGCCAGCATGAGCTGTTCGGGCATCAGCGTTTTATTGCCCAGCTCGATATTGGCGGCATTCCTTATGCCAAAGTTGCCGAAAGCATCGAGCTATTAGCTGGGAAGGTCGCGCCTATCGTGCGTGCAGCGACAAAAGCGAAAGCATGATTTAAACCTGATCTTTGCCGATTTTGACGAAAGCTGGCGGATAACGACATTTCATTCATAGATTCATAGACAATCTGGCAGGCGCTGCTTTACGGCGTTTGCCAGATTTTTTTTAAATATAAGCCGATTATAAGTTTCACACTTATAATCGGCTTATATTTCTCGGAATGAAACGCGCCGCGCCGCCAGAGGACGGCGAAAGCCGTTTCACCTTGTGTGCTCCAAAATATTTTCAATAATCAGACGGTTCTACAATTTTCTCGTAAATGATCCTTTACAATAGATTTTAGCGAGCTCAGAAAATACATATTTATGGTTTAAAAGGTAATTTGTGATATTTAATAGAAGGGAGGAAAGGTGCGGTTTTTAGTAGAGGGCAAAGAAAAATAGGAGGGATTTTATGCAGCAATGGTATAAACGTAAAACAAGTCGCAATAAGCAATTATCTATTCTAATCGTCATGGCGCTTTTGCTCACCTTATTGTTACCCGCAGGGGCTATGGGGGCGGAAGCAGCGCCGCAAAGCCTTAAATCTTCCATATTGTCAGAGCAGCTGAAGCTGCCGAAATCAGCTTATGATCAGGTTGATTCAGCCGGCAAGAAGGAGTCGGCGGGGCTGCTTGGCGCGCAGGGAGAGCAGCGCTTCAAGGTGGAAGCGGCAGGCTCTGCGGCAGAGGGAACAACACCACTACTCATTACGCCGCAAAACTACGTACCGCATTCGGACAGCGGCAAGACGATTAGCGTCATCGTTGAGCTGGTATCCGATCCAATCGCCGTGCAGAGCGTCAAGGCACAGCAAGGTCAGGCCAAGTCGATTGCCGGCTATCAGACGATTGTGAAGCAGGAGCAATCCAGCTTTGCTGCTGCTGCGAGGAAGCTGAATGTGAAGCTTGGGCGCCAGTACCAGCAAATTTTCAATGGCTATTCGGTACAGGTTCCGGCAAATCAGGTGGACAAGCTGCTTGCGCTGCCTGGCGTGAAGGCGATCTATCCGAATTCGGAAATCATTATAGATCCGCAGCCAAGCGTAGAGGCTAAAATGGACGAGAGTGTTCCATTTATCGGTACCCCTGTTTATTGGGACAGCGGCCTAACGGGGGAAGGCATTAAGGTTGGGGTTATCGATAGCGGTATTGACTATCTCCATCCAAGCTTGAAGGATGCTTATAAGGGTGGCTATGATTTTGTCGACAATGACAATGATCCGTACGAGACGCTTCCCGATCCGAATGATGCCGAGGTGGCAACCTCCCATGGCACGCATGTGGCTGGTACCGTAGCAGGGCGCGGAGATCCGGAACACCCGGATGGCGAAAGCGGATGGGTAAAAGGCGTCGCATACGGTGCAGATATTTATGCTTACCGCGTACTGGGGCCGAAAGGCAGAGGCTCGACGGAAAACGTCATTGCCGCGATGGAACGATCGGTTATCGACGGCATGGATATCATTAACCTTTCGCTGGGAGATGACTTTAATGATCAGTTCGAGGCTAGTGCCGTCGCGCTGAATAATGTGATGCTGGCAGGCGTTGTGGCGGTTGCGGCGAACGGAAACGATGGACCGGAGCCTTATACGGTAGGTGTTCCGGCTACAGCGGAGCTTGCGATTTCCGTCGGAGCTTCTTCGCCGCCACTTTCTGTTCCTGTGCTGACAGGAAGCGGAGTAGACACCGTTTATGGTGGCTATATGACCTACTCCCCTGAGCTTGGCAATCTGGAAAATAATGCTCTGGAGCTTGTATATACGGGCCTAGGAACAGCGGAGGATTTCATTGGCAAAGATGTAACGGGTAAAGCTGCGCTCATTTCACGAGGCTCCATTACTTTTGGCGAAAAGGCGCTGAATGCCTTAAATGCCGGAGCTGCGGCTGTCATTATTTATAACAATGCGACAGGAGGCTTCAGTGGAACGCTGAATGCGGGAGTCGATTATGTCCCTACGCTTAGCATTTCCCAGGAGGATGGACTTGCTTTGAAAGCGAAGGTTGACGCGGCTGCTGGAGCTGGGGCTGGCGGGTATGCGATCGACTTTGGTACAACAGTAGAGCAGGATATGATGGGTGATTTCAGCTCGCGCGGACCATCACTGCCGGGTCTAGCTATTAAGCCGGATATAACGGCGCCAGGTGTAGCCATTCGTTCATCCATACCTGCTTATGGCGGCGATTATTCGGATGCTTATGAAAATAAGCAAGGCACGAGCATGGCGAGTCCGCATATTGCAGGCGCTGCGGCTCTGCTGCTTCAAAAGGAGAGAGGACTTACTCCATTTGAGGTAAAAGGGCTGCTGATGAACAATGCGAAGAAGCTGGCAGATCGCAGCGGCGAGCGTTATTCGCATATGGATCAAGGGGCAGGACGGATTGACTTGGAGCAAATCTCTCATGCAAAAGCGATAGCGCTCGTGGAGGAAACGACAGTTGCAGTAGCAGGTGCTGCCGCTACGTCTTATTTGACGGGCAGCTTATCTTTCGGAGCACAGGCTCCAGGGGATGAGTCGGCGAAAACGATCCAAGTAAAGGATATTTCTGGCGCGGCCAGCTCGTATGCAGTATCGACAATATGGTATGGCGATGCAGCGGGTGAGCTAAGCGTTAGCGAAGAATCGTTTGCGGTGGCGGCAGGCGGTACGGCTTCCTTCGATGTAGCGCTGCAGGTAGCTGAAGCAGCGGAGGATGGCCGTTACGAGGGCGAAGTCGTCATTCAAGGTGGAGGACAGACTATACAGCTTCCACTCGCTGTTTATGTAGGCGACGTGGAGCTTCCGGCAAAAGTATCGGAAATTACGCTTGAACCGTTCCTCTTTTCGCCAAATGGAGATGGTGCAGCGGATACGACCGACCTTAAGTTCCGCGTAAATGCTACGCTGCCGTATTTTTCACTGGATGTTTATGCGGTTTCGGGAAGCAATTTGTCCTGGAAAGGGGCCATTGTGGAAAGCGCGCAGGGGATGACCCCGGGCAGCTACATCGTTGAAGGCTGGGACGGGGAAATATTGACGGCTCTTGGCCCTCAGCAGCTTGGTGAAGGACATTATGTCGTCGTGCCTTGGGTGGGGTTTGGGGCAGAAGACTTTTTGCTTGACCAGCTTGCCGAATTTGTCTTGGATGTGCAGGCTCCGGTTGCGGAACTGGCTGACCCGCCAATTGCGGTTACAGGCAATGACGGTGTGATTAGCGGACGAATTATTAGTGACCGCCTTATTACGTTGTTCGGCGATTATTCGGCAGTTGGCGCTGCTGCCATCGCTGAGGATGCAAACGGCGATTTGCAGCAGTATGATGCGACGATTGCAGCAGACGGGCGCTTCGAGATTTCGGTGCCTATTGTTAAAGGAAGCAACGCTTTTGACGTGTATGTGTATGATGCCGCCGATAATGGCGTCATTGAGCCAGCCTTTGTTGTCAACTATGAGAGTGCGAATGAGCAGCCTGCCACATTGGCAGCTGTTGCTTCAAAGTCCAGTGTGCGCACGGGTGAAACCTTTGATATTGATGTGAATTTTGAGCATGTAAAGGGCTTATATGCAGCGCAATTCAGCTTGACTTATGACAGCGGGCTCGTGAAAGGCACAGTTGCGCCAAGTGTTACGCTGTCCACGTATCAGCAGCAGGTCAATCCTGGCGGATCGCTTATCGTAAATGAGACGGTTGTCGATCTCGGGAGCGGCGTTGCGCGGAGCGACTATGTCGTATCGTTGACCGGGGATCACAGCGGCTATAGCGGCTCCGGGACGCTGGCAACATTCCATTTTTCCAGCGGCAGCACCGGAAAACGAGATTTTAAACTGTCCAATGCTCGGGCATTGAACAGCGATACGCAAGAAATTGCTTATAGCAGTGTGAGCGACGTTTCTGTGACGGTGACGCCGGGTCCTACCGAGCCGGAGCATCGGATTACAGGCAAAATAACGGCGGAAGCTCTCGGCAGCAGTGTGAATTATAGCGAGACGTGGTACCAAGGTGCCGATGGCGTGCACAAAGTTGTCGTAGAGGCGGTTACAGCAAGCAAGGAGGTTGCAGCTGTTGGTGAAGTGAAGGCGGATGGAAGCTATACGCTGCTTGTTCCAGCGGGTACTTACACCGTGCGTGTAGTCGTGCCAGGCCATGTGGCTTCGGCGTCTTCGGTGACGGTGGCAGGCGAGGATACGACGCTTAATGTCGGACCGCTTCAGGCGGGCGATGTGAATAGCGACGGTAAAATCGATCTGGCCGATCTCCAGCTTGTCGCCAAGCAGTTCGGCAAGTCACGGAGTACAAGCTGGGCCAATGCGCCGGCAAGTGCAGCTGACATTAACCGGGATAACGCGGTTGACCTGCTCGATATTTCCTTCGTTTTAGGCAACTTCAAGCTGTAAGCGGCATGAGACTGATCATAAAACGGTCGTGAAAAATGGAAGGGGAGCGCGATGGGCTCCCCTCCTTATTTTCAGGATGAGGCATAGGGAGCAAGAAGTCGAAGACAGGAGAGATGAATATGAGAGGGAGTCAGCATTCAAAATGGTTGTCATTAATGGGGGTAAGCCTGCTGGTCACTGCTTGGCTTGGTACGGCAGCGGTATCAGGAGCCGAGAAGGCGGAAACAGACAAGCTGCCGCAAATTCGTATTGTCCCTTCTGCCAATCAGGTGAAGATTGGCGACGTGTTCGAGGTCGCCGTATGGCTGCAAGGCTTTAAGGGGAGCTACGGCGGAGTTCAAGGCTATGAGGTACATATGAAATACGATTCAAAGCGAATAGCGCCTGTAGTTGAAAAAGAGGCGGGGGCGCTGCTGCGGCCAGCGGTGTTTGCAGCTTCGGCGAGTCCCATGCAGCTGCTGAACAAGCTTGATGCCGCAGCAGGCCTTATTCAAATTGCCGAGGCGACGGCCCAGCGGGGCCCGGCATTATTTTCTGGCTACGGCAAGCTGGGCAGCCTGACCTTCAAGGCAGAGAAGGATGGAGCCGCATCCTTCAGCTTGGCGAAGTCGATCATTATTTTTCCGGATAATCCGGGACTGAATATTCAGCATCGAGTAAATGAGCCGGTCGTCAGCATTGGCGCAGAAGCAGTCAAGGAAGGCCCGGCGAAGGTCGTCGGACAAGCGCCTGCGAAAGCGGCAGCACAGTTGACGGTGGAGCAGCGCCTCAAGCAATTCAAGGACTATGAGGCGGTTGCGAAGCTGAAATGGGCTTCGGCAGCTGTTGGGGAGCTGGCGCTTGCGCAGGTAATGCAAGGGACGGCAGCTGGCGCCTTTGAGCCGGGGCGCCTAATGACGCGGGCAGAGTTCGCGAAGGCCGCTGTACTTGCGTTCGAGCTGGATATGAAGCAGCAATCCATCCCCGCTTTTACCGATGTGCGCAATAGCGATTGGTCATACGACTATGTGGAGACAGCGGCGGCAAATGGCCTGCTGCAAGGTGTAGAGCGGCCGCAAGGCAGTGCCTTTCTGCCGAATCAGCCGATTACGCGGGCGGAAATTGCCGCTGTGCTGTCGCGGCAGCTCAAGGCGCTCGGCCCGGCCGAGCCAGCAGGTGCACAAGAAGAAGCTGCATCTGGTGTACATCCGTTTAGTGATATTAGCGGCCACTGGGCGGAGCAGGATATGGCGTATTTGTACGAGCTTGAGCTGCTGCAAGGACGGACGGACAAGCTTTTTGCTCCGGGGGACCATGCAGTGCGTGCGGAAGTCAGCGTGCTGCTGCACCGCGTAATGGAGCGTCTGAACTGACATCAACTATTCACATCGACTAAGGCAGTGCTCCCATGCAAAAAAACCTCTGCCACACGGGAGAGGTTTCTTTGCAATACATGCTCTATACCGGAATCATAAGTAAAATAATCGAAAATAGCGAGAAGCAAACGCTGATGAGAAATAGGAACGACAGCACTTGTCCAGGTTTGAGGCCGGAATGCAGCAGGCGGTAATGAACCTGTGTCGCATCCGCTTGGTAAATGGGCTTGCCTTGAATCATACGCTTGATTACGACGAAAATGTTATCGAAGATCGGCACGCCAAGCGCCAAAATCGGAATGAAAATCGACAGCACAGTCGCCTGCTTGAAGGCACCGTCAAGTGCAATGACCCCAAGCATAAAGCCGAGGAACGTCGCGCCAGCGTCGCCCATAAATATTTTGGCCGGAGGCTTGTTGTAGCGCAAGTACGCAATTGCAGCCCCAATCAAAATAATAGCCAGCATCGCGGAATCGCTTTGCCCCTTGGTAAGGGCCACAATAAACAGCGTCACAGCTGAAATTGTAGAAAGGCCGCCCGCCAAGCCGTCCATGCCATCGGAGAAGTTAATGACGGTCGTTACGCCGAAAATCCATAAAATCGTCAATACGAATTGCAAGGCATAAGGCAGATTGACGAACTCCCCGCTGAGCGGATTGTAGAAGCCCTCGAATGATACACCAGCGAAAAATACGATTGCCGCCGCCGACACTTGAACGAGCATCTTCGGCAATGACGGAAAATCCTTGCCATGCGTCTTGTACCAATCGTCAATCGTGCCAATAATGAGCAGCAAAATCGAGCTTATTATAATAGCGACTGTTTTCATTGTAATTTCATCTACAAATACTAAATACGTAGCCATAAAGCCGACAAAAATAGCATAGCTCGCCGTGAGTGGAATCGGCTCTTTATGTATTTTGCGTTCGACATCCTTGCGGGGCTTGTCCACAAAATCGATGCGGAAAGCGAGCTTGCGAAGCGGAGGAATAAGCAGCAGCACAATAAAGAATGACATTGCAAATGCAGCAGCGTAACTAATCTAGATCATCTCCTGAATGTATAAATATATAAAAATAGGCAGCAAAGCTAGCAATCTCTCAAACTAATAAAATGTTACAATAAACGAGTTTGAATAGCAAATTTCTGATAAATAACTCATCTTCCGTCGAAGTCCAGATCGTTCACCATTCGCCGGATTGTTCAATTGAAATAGCTTACATAAATGATAATATAAGGGTTGTGCGTTGCTGAAATGAACCAGGCGTCGCATCATTATAAAGGAGGAGTTCAAGCATGGTGATTATGGGAAAAAGAAGTGTGATCGCTGTTTTGCTGCTTACTCTACTGCTTTCAATTGCTGCCGGAGCGATTCCGGCGGGCCGCGCTAACGCTGCAAGCGTAAGTATTGTAAACGGGACGGATTGGAAGGACACCGCAGGCAACCCGATTCTTGCGAACAGCGGCAACATTTTAAAAGTCGGTTTCACCTATTACTGGTATGGCGAGCATGCGACGGGCGGAACGTTCGATGCCGTTAACGTGTATACATCAAGCGACCTCAAAAATTGGACCTTCCGCAGCAGCGTGCTGACCAAAACTTCGGCAGCGGAGCTGAATACGAGCAAGATCGAACGTCCGAAGGTCATCTATAATGCCGCAACGGGCAAATATGTGCTCTGGATGCATTATGAAAATGGCAGCAATTATTCGCTCGCCCGCGTTGCAGTAGCGACGAGCTCTACACCGGATGGGGCATTTACGTATCAAGGCAGCTTTCGGCCGCTGGACTACGAGTCCCGGGATATGACGGTGTTTGCCGATACTGACGGCAGCGCCTACCTCATTACCGCTTCGAGGAAAAATGGCGGCGCCAACGATACGATGGCGATTTTTAAGCTGAATGCTGATTATACCGGCGTGAGCAGCTTTGTCGGCTGGATATATGAGAATGGTTACCGCGAAGCGCCCGCTGTTGTGAAGAAAAACAATACG
This sequence comes from Paenibacillus sp. FSL H8-0537, assembly GCF_038051995.1. Classification (NCBI taxonomy): domain Bacteria; kingdom Bacillati; phylum Bacillota; class Bacilli; order Caryophanales; family Paenibacillaceae; genus Paenibacillus; species Paenibacillus sp. FSL H8-0537. Next base: position 1,478,429 of record NZ_CP150290.1, read on the forward strand.
TATTATTTGTTCACCTCGCAGGCTTCGGGCTGGTATCCGAACCAAGGCGGCTATTCCACAGCCTCGGCGATGAACGGCACATGGTCTGCGATCTCGCCCTTTGGCGATCCGGCGGCTTACAGCTCGCAGATTGAAAATATTATGACCGTGACGGGCAGCGCCGCCACCACCTACATCTATATGGCGGATCGCTGGAATCCGCTCAATCTCAGCGACCACAAATTCATCTGGCTGCCGCTTATGCTGAATGATGCAAGCAATAGTGCAACGCTCAATTGGTATAGCTCATGGGGCATTGATGCAGGAACTGGCGCGGTCACGCTGCCGTCGCAAGTCAACCATGCGCTGGGCAAAACCGCGACCGCCAGCAGCATCGCCTCCGGGAGCAGTGCAGCAAATGGCAATGACGGTAATGCACAAGTGTCATGGGCGGCTGCAAATAATGGCTGGCCTGCTTGGTGGCAGGTGGATTTTGGCGCACCGAAGACGATTACTGAGGTTGATATTTCGTGGTTTATGTATAAGGGCTCCGAGGGCTATTACAAATATAAAATCGAAATCAGCAATGACGGCGTGAACTACGCCGCGATTGACCGCACGACGAACACCGCATACGGTTTCACGACTGACGCGGTACATTTTACGGCGCGATATGTGCGAATTAATATGGTGAATGCAGTGCTGTTCAACAATCCGGGCAACTGGTATACGCCAACGCTGCATGAGGTTCGCCTGCTTGGCCCAGCGACTGCGGAGGCGACGGGCTACAGCACTTTTGAAGCGGGCGCTCTTGCTGGTTACCTAATCCGTCATAACAACTATGTTGGACGCGTTGATTCGGGGGTATCTCCTGCTGCCGATTCGCAGTTCCGAGTGGTGCCGGGACTTGCGAGCGCATCGTCCGTATCGCTGGAATCGATGAATTACCCGGGCCATTTTTTCCGGCGCAATGCCAGCAACCAGATTGTGCTTCAACAATATGACGGAACGGATGCATTTAAGCAGGACGCAACCTTCAACATTGTCAGTGGGCTTGGAGACAGCACAAAAATTTCCTTTGAATCGTACAGCCAGCCTGGCTATTACGTTCGCCATTACAACTATGTGCTGCGGCTGGACGCCTTGAGCGCCCTCAATACAACAATCTCCAAAAATGATGCAACATACAAACGAACGAACTATTCGTAAAATCGTAGGGAGAAGGATAGACGAGGGCTGAAAAGAGGCAGGAAAAGGGCTGAAAAGAGAGGAGAAATAAAGAGGAGAAATAAAGAGAAAGAGAGAGAAAAAACAAGAGAAAGAGTGGGCTATCCCCTCTTTCTCTTGTTTTTATGGATGGACAGTGGCTTCATATATTTTTGCAGCTTCTCCATTAAAGAGGTAGCCCGTGGTGAGATAATTGATCCCAATACATCTGAACAGCCTCATCAAAAAACGCCATCTTATCTCGCAATTCAAATACTTCTATCATGGTTTGCAATCTCCTTTTAAAGAACTCCTTGCTGCTATTTATATAAAGCCGTCAGCGAAGATCCTTATAAATTTCCCGCATTACATGACCTAGCTCAGGAACGATAATACGCTCGGCCGCGAGCCGGACTGCGCCGCTGGAGCCGGGCATGGAGAAAATCGCGGTATCCTCGTAAACGCCAGCAATCGCCCTGCTCAGAATCGCCGCCGTGCCGATATCCTCAGCAAAGCTCAAGTAGCGAAAAATCTCGCCAAACCCATGCATTTCCTTATCCAGCAAGTCCTTTACTGCCTCATAGGTCGTATCCCGCTTGGCAATGCCTGTCCCGCCATTGAGCAAAATCGCCTCAACCGCCGGGTCCGAAGCTCCGCTGCGCAGCGCGGACTGGATTTCGCTGTATTCGTCCTTGACGATGGCGTAGCGCGTCGTCTGATAGCCGCCTGCCTTGAGCAGCTCAATAAGCAGCGTGCCGCTTTTATCGGTAGCGGGTGTACGTGTGTCAGATACGGTAATGACCATGCAATTAACGGTCGAAGGTGCTTCCTCGCGATGTTGTTCAACGGATGTACTCATTGAAAATGTAAGCATCCTTTCTTGGCCAGCTATGCCGGAAAATATTTGAATAATGACTCCTATTGTATACTGGATCTGGCTCCAATTCCAGCGCATGCATGGAATGTTCCTCCGTATAAGGCAATGGGGGGCTGGCCCAAAACAGGCAGTTGACGAATGAAAAGCAGCTTGCTATACTCATTAAGCGTAATGATTACTATTAATCAATATGATAACCGTTAATGAATCGCTGCTGGCGATTTCTTTTTTAAGATATTATCGTAATTATTACGATTAAATACGAACGGCTTTCGCTGTCCACTGGCGGCAAAGCTACCGTTTCGAGGGTGAAACTTATACATTGTTATCTTTTTGAAAAATAGCATTGGAGCGAAAGGGGAGAGACCGCGTGCAGATTGTTTCATTAAATAATGTCGTGTTCGGCTACGGCAGCGTACCGAGTCTGAATGAGGCGGATATGGACATTCATACCGGTGAATTTATAGCGGTAACCGGGCCCAACGGCGCCTCGAAGACGACGCTGCTTAAGCTGGTGCTGGGCTTGCTGAAGCCGTGGAGTGGAGAGGTTTACTTGGCGAAGCTCGGCGCGAGCGGCAAAAAGCTCGTGATTGGTTATGTGCCGCAGCAGATTGCAGCTTTTAACAGCGGCTTTCCAAGCACGGTGCTGGAGTTCGTCAGGTCTGGCGCATACGAGAGCGGAGCTTGGCTGCGGCGGATGCGGCCGCAGGAACGAGCCCGTGCCGAGGAGGCGCTGCGCCAGGTCGGCATGTGGGAGCAGCGCGGCCGCAAAATCGGCGAGCTGTCCGGCGGACAGAAGCAGCGGGTGTGCATCGCCAGAGCGCTGGCACAGCAGCCCGACCTGCTCGTCATGGATGAGCCGACAACCGGAATGGATGAAGCAAGCCGTAAAGGCTTTTACGAATTAATGTTTCATCATGTGCAGGCTCATGGGCGGACGGTTGTGATGGTGACCCATGGAATCGAAGAGGTCCGTCCGTATTTGGACCGCATCATTGAGCTGGAACGGAAGGGGGAGGGAGGATGGAAATGCTGCACTACGACTTCATGCAGCGGGCATTTTGCGCCGGAGGCATCATCGCTTTAGTCGCTTCTGTGCTGGGCGTGCATTTAATGCTGAGACGGCAGGCGCTGATGGCGGATATGCTTTCGCATGTATCATTAGCTGGCGTTGCCGCTGGCGCCTATTTAGGCTGGAATCCTTCCTACGCCGGGTTCGCTGCTGCTGTAGCAGGAGCGATTGCCGTTGAATATATTCGGCGCTCATACCGGGCTTATAGCGAAATGTCAATTGCCATAATTATGATTGGCGGCTTGTCGAGCGCCGTTGTGCTGATGGGGCTGAATAAAGGGATGAACAAAAGCTTCTCCTCCTATTTATTCGGCTCCGTCGTCGCGGTGAACGAAACTGAGCTTATGCTGATGCTTGGAGCAGCGGCTGTAGGAGCGAGCTTTTTTATATTGCTGCGCAGACCGCTGTATCAGATGGCGTTCGACGAGGAAACGGCGCAAGCAAGTGGCATTCCTGTCCGACTCATCTCCATGCTTTTCAGCGTGGTGACGGGCATGATTGTCGCTGCGGCTATGCCGATTGTAGGCGTGCTGCTCGTATCGGCGCTGATCGTGCTGCCTGCGGCGCTGGCGGTACGGCTTGCCCGCAGCTTTGCGGCAGCGCTCATTATTGCGATGCTAGTCGGCGTAGCGGGCGTATTTTCGGGACTGACCGCCTCTTATGAGCTGGGAACGCCGCCGGGCGGAACAATCGCATTATTTTTGCTCGTGCTGCTGATCCTGGGCATTGTATTGAAAAAGGTCTCCGTTATAGCCAGGAAGCTGGGCAATCGGCAAAATCGCACCATCATTAACAATCATCAAACGGGGCAGTTAGCGAAGCAGGATGCTTTTCCCCGCATAAAGAGCAGCAAGCTGGATGCATCAGCTACTCACACACATGGAGGTACAGAAAATGAAAGTTATGTTTAGCAAATTTTCTTTGTTATTAATCGCAGCGGTGCTGCTGCTATCGGGATGTGGCGCGGCTGGAAGCACGAATGGGGCAAATACAGTTGGCGCACAAGCAGATAACGGAAGTGCCGTTTCCTCTGAAGCGAGCGTTTCGCCAGCTGCTGGGGAGACGGAAGCGAAGAAGCTGCAGGTCGTAACGACCTTTTATCCGATGTATGAGTTCAGCAAGCAGGTGGGCGGGGAATACGCCGATGTAACGGCGCTTATTCCGGCCGGCACTGAGCCGCATGACTGGGAGCCAAGTGCCAAGGACATGGCGGTGCTGAAAGAAGCGGATGTATTCGTATATAACGGCATCGTAGAAGGCTGGGCGGAGCAGGCGCTGGAAAGCGCGGCAAATGAGAAACGTTTCGTCGTGGAGGCGAGCAGCAGCATTGAATTAGCCGAGGGCGGGGAGGACGAGCATTCGCATGGGGAAGAAGCGCACGGTGCCTCGGATGATGCAGCTGCGGATGCGGAACATGAGCACGACCATGTTGCCGAGCACGAGGAGGCTGCCCATGAGGAAGAGGAACATGATCACGATCATGAGCATAGTCTCGATCCGCATGTATGGCTGAGTCCGAAGCTGGCACAGGCAGAGGTTGCAGCCATTCAAGAGGCGTTTGCGAAAGCAGATCCCGCCCATGCGGACCAATATAAAGCGAATGCAGATGCCTATATTGCGAAGCTCAAAGAGCTGGACGATGCGTATAAGACTGGGCTTGCAGGGGCGAAGCGTACCGAGTTCGTTACGCAGCATGCGGCTTTTGGCTATTTGGCTCGTGAATACGGCTTGACGCAGGTGCCGATTTCCGGCCTGTCTCCTGACCAGGAGCCCTCCCCGGAGCAAATGGCGGAAATTGTGAAGCTGGCGAAGGAGCAGCAAATAAAGACGATTTTTTTCGAAACGTTGGTTGATCCGAAAATCGCCAGCACCATTGCGAGCGAAATCGGCGCCAAGACAGCGGTGCTGAACCCGCTGGAAGGGCTGACTGAGGAAGAAACGGCAGACGGGCTCGATTATATTGGCGTGATGAAAAACAATCTGGAAGCACTGAAGCTTGCTTTGAACGAATAAGACAGATTGAAGTTACAGCAAGAGACCGGTGATATCGCGTTTATGCCAAGCTATATATATGAAGGGAAGCGTGAAAACGAATGGACAAGGAAGCAGCAGTGAAGAAGCAAGCAGATTTTAAAATTCCGGTGACGGTGCTGAGCGGTTATCTAGGAGCAGGCAAAACGACGATTCTCAACCATGTGCTGAACAATCGCGATGGCCTTCGCGTGGCGGTTATCGTCAATGATCTGAGCGAGGTCAATATCGATGCAGCTTTGGTTCAAAAAGAAGGCGGGCTGTCCCGCACCGATGAGCAGCTGGTGGAAATGTCGAATGGCTGCATCTGCTGCACGCTGCGCGGAGATTTGCTGCGCGAGGTAGAGCGGCTGGCGAAGCAGGAGCGCTTTGATTATATATTGATCGAATCGACGGGCGTGGGCGAGCCGGTTCCCGTTGCCCAAACGTTCACCTATATTGATGAGGAGCAGGGCATTGACCTGTCGCAATTTTGCCGCTTGGACTGCATGGTGACGGTTGTTGATGCGTACCGCTTCTGGCACGATTATTCCTCGGGCGAGACGCTGCTTGAACGCAGTCAGGGGGCGCATGAGGAAGACCACCGAGAGGTCGTTGATCTGCTGATTGACCAAATTGAATTTTGCGATGTGCTGCTGCTTAATAAATGCGATCTGGTCAGCGATGAGGATTTGGACGAGCTGGAAGGTGTGCTTCGCACGCTGCAGCCGCGCGCCAAGCTGATTCGCACCGAGCAGGGCAAGGTTGATCCTGCGGAAATTTTGAATACCGGCAGATTCAACTTTGAAGAAGCCAGCGTATCGGCTGGCTGGATGCGGGAGCTGAATGCGCCTGTCCATACGCCAGAAACAGAGGAATACGGAATCGGGTCATTCGTTTATTTGCGGGCGAAGCCATTTCATCCGGAGCGGTTAATGCGCTGGATGGAGGAATGGCCGGAAGCTATCGTTCGGGCAAAAGGCATTATGTGGCTGGCAACCCGCAGCTTGCAGGCGCAGAGCATTAGCCAGGCGGGGCCGTCGATTCAATTTGGCCCTGCTGGACTGTGGGTTGCCGCGCTTCCCGAGCCTGAGCAGCACTTGCTGCTTGAGGAGGAGCCTGAACTTGCGGGCAGCTGGCATCCGATGTATGGTGACCGAATCAATAAGGTAGTGTTCATCGGTATCGATTTGCAGCGCGCCGAGATTGAAGCAACGCTTGACCAGTGTTTGCTGACGAAGGAAGAGATGAAGCAGGATTGGAACAGCCTTTTCGATCCGTTTCCGCAGTCGCAGCAGGAAGCTTGCGCCATAAATTAAGGAGACAGGCCGTTGAAAAGTATGTTATAAAAGGAGGTGAGCCTAATGAGAGTTACTGTAACGTTGGCATGCACGGAGACGGGTGACCGCAACTACACGACCTCCAAAAATAAACGTACGACCCCGGAGCGGCTGGAGCTGCGCAAATACAGTCCCGCCTTGGGGCGGGTGACTGTGCACCGGGAAACGAGGTAGGAAAGGAGGCTTCCAGAGGATGGCAACTTGGAACCTGACGCATACGCGCCATCATCTGCTTCTATGCAACGGAGGCAGCTGTAAACGCAGCGGCGCGGAAGAGGTAACGCTCGCCATCCGTGAGGAGCTTGCGAAGCACGAAGCGGATTCTTTCGTCCATACGACGAAGACGATGTGCAACGGCAGATGCGAGGATGCATGCAATGTGGTCGTCTATCCTGACGGCAATTGGTATAACGGCATGACGCCAGAGCTTGGCCGCAAGCTCGTTCGCGGACTGGTGGACGGCAATCGGATGCCGCTGCCGGAACGAATCTCGTATAACTACGAAGCGGATTGCTTCGCAGCGACGGGCAGTGCGGCGGAAGGCATTAGCAAGCCGGTTGTGAAGAAAGTGGAAAAAGCTTAAGCAAGTGGAGAAGCATAGGCAAAAGCAGAGGGCATAACGCTGAATGACAGCGTTATGCTTTTTTTGTTCATTATTGTTAATCGATGCTGCTAAATTTTTTATATCCTATCCGTTTTTCCCGAAATAACATTCTCTATCCCTATTAGTTCGTTTTTTTTGGTTTATTATCTCTCGGAAGGATTTACAGATTTTAAATCTAGACATGCATTAAATCGAAGTAGACTTTGCGCGAATGTAGTAAATAAGTCGTGCCAACTCTCTCTTTTAAGCTAAGATACAGGGACTTAACATTCAATATTCATACTATATACACAAAAAATAGATGGAAAATTAGGTATTTAGATGTAATAATGGGTAAGGTAAATAATTGAAAATGAAGTTCTATATTTCATATATATAATTTATAAACAAGGGGAAATGAGAAATGAAAAAACAGGCGAAAAATATAATAGCAGGAGTCGTTTCTATCAGTATATTGCTGCAAGGCGGAATGGCTTCGGCGAAAGAAGCAAATGGGCCCAACCAAGATATAGTGAAAGATAGACAGGTGTATGCGAGCACTAGTGCTGCAAGTTTTAAGGATATAAAGGGGCACTGGGCAGAAGCGACGATCAAGCAGGCAATAGTGGATGGATATCTTAAGGGGTACTCGGATGGAACGTTTAAGCCCAATGGCCTCATTACACGTGCTGAACTGGCCAGTGTGCTCGTACGGATAACGAAGAATAAAAAGGATGGAAGCAAGCTGAGCTTCACGGATGTACCGAGCGGCTATTGGGCAGCAAGTGCTATTGAGGGCGCAGTAGGAGCTGGTTTTATTAAGGCAGGCGATGCGCCGGGGGGCAAGTTTAAACCAAATGAAGCGATGACCCGATATGATATGGCGAAGTGGTTTTCACAGGGCCTGGTGCGCAGTGAAGCTAGTTTTGAAACGGCATTGAAAGAGGTAGAAGGTACGTTATTGCCATTTACCGAGACGTATAAGACAGGTATTAGCAAAACCCAAACGCCTTACATCGCGCTGGCACGGGGAACGGGACTAATGAAAGGAAATCCAGATGACAGCTTTGGACTGGAAAATACAACGACGCGAGCAGAGGTTGCGGTCATGCTTTACCGCTATTTAAGAATTGAAGGAAGCAAGGCGGGAAGCTATAGGGGATTGAATGAATTGAGAGAAGTTGGACTGTATGGTACGAATGCAGTTAGCCTTGGCAATGCAACATGGTCCAAAGATAGTAAGGACGTTGTGGCACCTGTTTATAACATTATGGGGAAAAAATTTATTATGAAGGGAAAACGGGGCAGCTTTATTTTACATCAAATGATAGTAGTAGATATTTCGAAACCGTTGGGAACGGAGGAGAGAGGTATCTATGGAAGTATGTTCGATCAAAGAATGGGTGCAACTTTTCTCATTTATACAGAGACAACTGTTACGGCTGAAAAGAAGATGAAACATTCCTATGAATATTTAGATAGTTATGATTTTTTAGGGGGATCAGTTATTTTTGGTGATTCACCTGAGCGGTTTGGATATGAAACGGTACCAAGACAGTATGGAGCTTCATTAGAATACAAGGATTTTTCAGATTTTTTACAAGTGGGAAAACCGAGAACGATCTGGACTACTATTGGTACTACATATGGTATGCAATGGATTACTGCGGCTGATGGTACTGTAGGCACGATAATGCTGAACAGAAAATAAGTGGGGAAGATGAAAAGGTGAGAAATTTTTTTGTGGTAATGGGTGTTTTACTGATTCTAGCGGCTACAGGGGCAGCAAATTTTGTTGCTGCAGCTGTTGGGGATGAAACGATTCAAGCTGGTGAAATTGAACTTCCTCCAGCTGGGGATATTACATTTGAACCTCTTTCTGCTGGGTATACAGGCTCTAAACAGCACAAGCATTATAAAGTAGTAGCAGGAGACATCGTCAAGCCCAAAATCATTTGGACCCAATTGGACGATGGTAGCTTTAGGGCTGAATCCTCAGAGTCAGAGGCTGAAGGTTATCCAAGATTGGCTAATGCGGCTAACATGAATACGGGTGCAGATCGAAATACGAATCCATATCCAGTCCCAACTTCATTCGTTGGTGTAACGGATATGTCACTATACGCACCACGAAGCTTTGTAGATAAAAATAACGAGGCACATGCTATGCAGGTGGGGGAGTATTCCCTCTCTAGCAATTCGAGTGAACATAGATTTGTGAATATGCATCGATATCCAGGTTCAATTGGAGATTGGCTGAATGCTGGTATAACAAATAAAAACTATTTGGTCTATAAAGTAACAACAGGAGGCCCTAATTACCAAATTAGCAATCCTTTAGGCATTTTTAGACCAGGCGGCGTTTTGCAGAAATACGGGGTTCATTATATTTTTGAAACTCTATTAATTTGGCGTGGAGTCGATAAGCAAACGAAAGAAATAAGAATTATGGGAGATTCACCTGCCTCCATTGGAGCGACAAGTCAGTTGAAAGCTGAAATAAAGACGGATGGCTATAAGCCTTTAGGCTGGCAGAACATGACGAATAGGGTGACGTGGAAAAGTGATCGCTCGGCCGTCATTTCCGTCGATGAACAGACAGGTTTAGCAACGGCACATAGCCGAGGCTCGGCTGTTATTACGGCGAACTGGAAAGATGATGGGGCAAATGGGTATAACATCACGGCGAGAATCACGCTGACTGTGGGAGCTACCACGTGTACAGGAGCAAGCTGCGAGGCTTCTGACATGTGCGTTCCGCAGCCAGGCCTAAGCCGTAGCCAGACCTCCATAACGCCGGATGCCCGAGGAGAGATTCGGGCTGATGCGCGAGGGGCAGAGCAGTTCGATGTGAGCAAGGGGATTCCAAGCAGTGACGCGCTATATGCCAATGTATTCGGCAAAGCGTATCTTTTTGACTATACATTTGATCAAGAAATCGGCACCTGTACGTTTAAAATACCCGTGTCCAAAACATATACGTTGAAGTGGGAAACCGAGGAATCGGATGGTGAAGATGCGGACGGCAACCCGAGAACGAGAACGGTTCGCCATCAGGAATCCGAAACGGTGACGACGATATATGAGGTGGAACGGCCGTTTTCCTATTGGGAAATTACGACGTTCGATGCATGGGGACTGAAGCAAGCGACGCTGAATCAATATGCACTGCCCTATGGAGCGATTACACTGCTGCCAAATGGCTATACTGCGCCTGATGTGCAAGGGGGCGTGACGGCCGAGCATATGGAGAAGCCGCCATACAGTGCGAAAGTGTTGGAGGGCGAAACGCTTGATGGCGGCAGCGAGCGCCCGAGCGTGCCGTCGGAGGACTGGACCGAAGAAGCAGAGGGGCAGGTTGGGCGCATCAAGGTATGGAACGACCGTCTGGATTTTGACGGCTCCGTTATCATGGACGACGTGCAGCAGGACGATGAAACCCCAGAGCCGATTGATATCGTAGAAGCCGAGGAGATCGGGGAAGATGTGCTCTACGAGAGTGGCTTGATCATACCCGGCACCCGGGCGAATAGCCGGGATGAGCTGAGTGATGGCATCCTATCGTACGAGAGCCTGCTGAGCATCAATGGAGAAGGGGATGTTCAAACGTTCCCGATTGAAGGGCTCAACACGGTGACCGTCCACACCCCAGTGGTCAATGATTCTGAAGCGCCGGATGAAAACCGTGGCTTTGATCAGAGCGTTATCCCAAATATGGCGCGAACGGTGCTTGTGCTGGGACGAGAGTTTTCCGTCGACTTTGATGAGACGGCGCCGCATTTGAATCAGCTCGGATACGGCAACCGGGACTATGCGAGATATACGCGAAACAAACGGATTGTATTCCCGTTTGATGTGTACCACGGCAGCACCTTCTATCCGGCGCAAACGTGGATCGATTATCCCGTTGGAGCAGCGAAGCAAACGTACCGCATTCCGGTCTGGGTACCAGAAGGGAACTACGATGCGGTGACGCAGGCGTGGGCGATTAATACACCGGATGGATCGTCGGCGTATCAGACGGATTTGAATGGCGATCTCGCGAACTACGGAGCGAGCCGTACGCTGCTCTTCACAGTGCAAGGCCGGATTTCGGATTTCACCATCACGGACATTGGCGATCTGCGCTATGAAACCGTCTTTCGCACAGGGAAAGGCTCGAAGCAGCATTCGGGTTATGTCTATGAATCGGGTGGACGCACGAAGGATCGGGAAGAGACGAATTTAGCAAGCCAGCCTTCACGGCTATTGCCGATTCGGCCAGGCTCGCATCCGCGGGAAGCGGCCACGGTGCCGCATAATGGCTATCCAATCTCGTTTTACTTTGAAACCATCGGTAGCTACAGCGGCAAGGACGCAGGCATCCAAATCCAGCCAAGCTTCTGGTTTGTGAGCAAGCAGGGAGGAAGCGCGCAGGAGGTGGACTTGTACTACGACGTATCCGGTCCACGGAACAAGCTGATTAAGGTCGGCTCGGCGCGGGATCAGGAGCTGTACAGCCGAACGTATCAGCTGGCGGATTTGCTGCGCGGGGTGACGACGACCTCGCTGAGCCAAACGGCGAGCTATGAATATGATTATCTATTGTCGCCAGCTAATCGGTTTGGCGCTTCGTGGGAGAAGTTCTGGAAGCACTACATTACGCGGAAAACGGTCATCAGTGCAGGTTACAGCTTGGAAGAGCTATCGTATGCGTCCCGCACGTTAGTGGGCCCAAGCGGCTCGCAGGTACCGGCAAGTGTGAATACGGTGCAAGCGCTGCGGAGTGTGCAGCGATGGTACGGGGAGTATAGCTTGCCGATTGCGCCGTATGTGCTGCCGAAGGGCACGAATATTTTAGACGTAGCGAAGCAAAATGGCGGGGCACTGAATGGCAGTGAGGTAGCGTTTTTGAAAAACGGCTACCTGATGGTTCATTTTGACCTGAGCGCCTATCAGCAGGAGCGGAAGGCGAATCCGGAAATCCGGTATGACGCGCCAATGGCGAATATGTGGGAAATTGAAGGGCAGCCGCTCAGCAGCGTGAGCTATAGCGGTCAGACGTATCGCTTTCAATACGGAGATATCACGATGTTTGAATCAAGCTTCTCGGTGCGCAATGACTTCCAAGGCACGGGGAGATAGAACGGGTAAGCGAGGAGGTGTGAAATGGCTGGAAAGCAGGTCGTATTTAAACCGGATGAAGTGAGAAATTTACAGCGCCGAATGATTCAGATCGGTGCAGACACCGATGAGCTGCGGCGACGGGTGAGCGGAAAGATAGCGAGTTGGGATCGTCCCTTGCCAGTGCTGGGGAGCCTGGAGCAAATCCAAAGGCAGTTGACGAGTTTGACGCAGGAAGCGGAGCAGATGACGGAAGTGATCAGCAAAGCGCTGAAGGGCATCGAGCGGGTGCAGGCGGAAGCAGCGCAGGAAGCGAAGCAACTGGCGAAGGGACTAAGCGGACTGGAGCGTTTTGACCTGTTGAAGCGGGTAGGGACGACAGGTGGCGGCAGCTACACGCCCGTGCCGGTCACCTTCCGCCCGATGGTGACAAACCTAATCGACCGGATATTGCGACAGGCCAGCCGGGACCGCTGGTCCAGCGATCCGTTGGTGAAGGAGCTGCGGCGGGTCGCAGGCCTGCAAGGCGCGACTGCTGCAGAAAAGCTGGATGCGGAAATGAAGCTGGAGGCGATATTCACCGAGCGGGATCTGATTGCGAAAGCGCAAACGGCGTATGCAGTGTACAAGCAGTTTGGGAATCATCTGCTGATGGCAGAAGTACATAAACAGGCAGAGATCAGCCGAGAGAAGCTGAAGGAGCTTGGCGTAGCAGAGAGCTATTTTGCCCCCAACGTGAATATGACGAGCTATTTCAAGCAGGTGCCGCTGCTGGCGTGTGACTATGATCCATCGTTTGCGCTGGAAGGGGATCTGACGACGCGGGTGCCGCTGCCGGACAACGCCCGTTATTTGTTTATGGTGATGATGGCGCAAACGCAGGGTCCGACGGGCGAACTGGCGAGGGTGCAGCTAAAGGAAATTCATGCGCTGCAGCAAACGATTCGAACAGCGGCTGGAGGATTAGTAACGGATGTACAGCAGGGGCAAGTAAAAAGCGGGCTGCTGAACGTGCTGACGATTTTGCAGAGCATGCAGGCATTAAGCAAATACGATCCCCCACCAAAGGAAGTTATCGTCGAGGAAAAGCCGGGCATGCTGGAGAAGTTTGGGCAGGATTCGATGCGAACCCTTGAGATCTACTGGAGCGTGCTAAAAAACCAAGCGTCAGTGGAATGGGCTGCGATTAAGCAAACCGGAAATAGCATAGCTGAAGTGGCAACCGATTTATATAATGCTCACGTTGATAGAGCGAACAAGAGCAACGACTCGGTCTATGATTTTTTTAACAATGCGACGATGGGCTTGATCAGTGTACCCGGAGCGCTATGGGAGGAACATGTTGATCGGACGGCGAATCGGAATATGTCGGTGTCTGCGTATTTGGATTATTTGAGTTTGGGCTTAACCGGAATGGTGCAGGGGGCGTTTGCCCCAGAAAATCCGAATTCCAAGGAGCATGTACAGGATGTAATCGGAGTGCTCGGCTTATTGTTCTCGGTTAAGATAAAGGGGCCAGGAGGAATAGAACCGACGGTTCCGAAAAGTCCAGAGGTCAAAGCGGAGGGTGCAGGAAGTGGCCGTGGACTAGGATTTGGCAATCAGCTCGTGACCCCTGATGGGATACAATTTATGGACTCGTTTCCCAACGATAAGTCGCCTATCGAAGTCCCGAAAACAGACGTGCAGAAACGATATTTGGAAGAGATGGAGCGGCTGAAGAGAGAAGCTGAGGGGACTGGTAATGCTTCGAAAATAACTGTAAGCTATAAACTAGATTATGGTGAACATCTAGTTGAGGTAGTAGGTTTCAAAGCAAAACCGACCATTGGTATAAAAGGTGGCCATAACCTTGATAATTTTGAAAAGTACATTCTAGAAAACTATGGGGATCAGGTAAAGGATATAAAACAAGTCATTGTGGCTCAAACACCACATCCTGATATTTCTGGGATTTATGAAATTAAATACAAGCTACCTGTTTATGACGGATTGAGTACAGCTAACGGTGGAAAAGGTAACTTTACTGGTCAGTGGAAAGAATACAAAAATCCAAAAACTGTTTATGATCCAAAATTATTATCTGATGAAAAGATATTGAAGTTGGGCAGAGAAGCAATGGAAGAGGGCATTCAAAGTAATAGAATAAAAATAGATATACGACCAAATGCTGTTTCTGACGAAATTGTAGGATATGCTGAAGTTAACGGTGAAAAACTGCAATTTATAGGTTATAAGGACAAAGTCACTGGAGAAATAACAAACTTTTTTCCTGTAATTCCGAAAAATTAGTCAAAAGATAGGGATGAATAATATGGATGATGAAATTTATTATGTAGAAGATGTACAGGAAAAGATTATGAATATGGAGGCATATTATAGTACTTTAGGGGATGGCTATTTTTTAGATGCTCTTAATGAATTTAAACAGGGTAAAGGATTTGGTATTGGTTATACCAGCTGCTATTTTGCCGCAGAATGCACTCCCTATGATGAAGAGTATTTTGGAGATAGCGGAGTGAATTTTACAACAACTCCCCCAGTGACTAGCGTAGAAGTGTATGCAATTGTGGATAATGAGCTGTTTTTTGATTACTTAGTTAAAGTAGCTCGGAATTATCTATCAGGACATCCTCAAAAAATTGAATTAGTTGAAAGTTGTTTAGCCCAAATCAAGGAAAAGTTAAATTTATAAGCTCAAAAAGCCACAATGCGAGTTAGCCTCCTGAACTGTAACCTCATTTATGGACAGTTTTAAAAAACGGTTCTCATAGTCTTAGGCAGCTAGGAGATGGCTTCTGAATTCATCGAGGCCACTGAAAAACTTACGTTTATAATTTGTTAAGATTTGTTTTAAATCAAAAAGGCGAAATTTCGTTCACATTGGAACGGAATATCGCCTTTCTCTTTATTCTTTTACTTTGAATCTTTCATGAGTGTAATGATTCGCTTGAGATTAACAGAAAATATGGCCATGGCACCTTGCATTTGCATGCCAACAAGACCCGAGGACGATGCAACATCATACCCGTGTCTATGCTTGAGTTCACTGTTTTTCGCTTCAATTTTATAACGTTCTTTCGATTTCTCCTTGAAATCATCACTATTTTGAAATGCCTCATGTTCCTTATGTTCGGTGGATTTGATGGTTACAGAATAGGTTTTACTTTTCGCACCTTCTTTATAGCACCCGTCTTTCATTGGACATACTTTGCATTTTTCAATGTCAAACATGTAGGTATTCTTTTGGTTATTATTCATACCTTTCTTACCTGTGCGCGCTCTTTGAATCGCCATATGTCCAGCTTTACAAACGTACATACCTGCATCTTTATTAAACTCAAATTCCTCTTCTTTTTTACGAGTTCCTTGTGTGATATTAGGGTTTAATTTTGATATTAATTGTAATTCGTTGTGATTGGCATACTGAATATTATCTTTTTCAGAATAGGCTGCATCTCCAATAACGGTATCGATCTTCATACCTGTGTCATGACTTTTTTCGATGAGAGTTTGAAGTTGTTTTCCATCATTCTTTTCACCCGTCGTAATCACCGCTGCTGTAATGATTCGTTCTTCATTCATTGCAAGATGTGTTTTATATCCGAAGAAAGAGGAGTCGGCTGTTTTGTGACCTAAACGTGCATCCGGATCATTTGCGAATTGAAGATGCTCTTCGTGATCTTCTACGATTTCTTTTAAATAGTTCAGCTTTTCTTTTACTTTTGGGTATTCGCGAATCTTTTCTTCCTTTTCCACAGCCTGAATGACTTTTCGGCAATAGTCCAATTCATCTTCCAATTTGTTTGTTGTTGTTTTTGAAGGGAATTTATCTTTCATCTTTTCATCCATTTGATAAACGGCTTTTCGTAGCAGCTTGGACTTCTCCATTAAAATCTCTTTGGGTGATTTTTGATTGTAACGCGCTTTTGAATGTGTGGCGTCTACAATAATCGCGGTACTTTTTATGATTTCTTTTTCCAATGCAATCGCTACTGTTTTTTGAATAAGTATGTCTAGTAGGTTTACATCTTTCAAACGAAGTTTTCGAAACTTCGTTAAAGAACTCGAATTAATGACGCCATCTTCCGGCGCCATATCCAAGAAATATTTAAAAGACATGTCATATTTCGATCGTTCTACAACATCCACATCGGATACATCGAAAATAGATTTCAATAATAAATATTTGAACATACGTATAGGAGGTACTGCATTGCGACCGTTATCAAGGCAATATTTATTTTGTAATTCTTCATGGACAAAAGAAAAATCAACAAGGTCAATAATTTGGCGGAGCATATTATCTTTAGGTACAACTATATCGTAAATTCCCACATACGGGCTGAGGTTAAGAGTTTGTTGATTTGAAATCATCCGAGACACCGCCTAGAATTATTACAGCTATTATACAGCAAAACAGAATACCCTTCCTCGCAAAATCGAGGAAAGGTATTCTATTTCTAAGGTGTGGACTTTTTCAGTGGCCTCGAATTCATCAGGAGTCATCTTTCAATGCTAGCGTTCGAAATTGTAGTGGGTCATGTAGGCATTGACCCGTAAACGTAGCTCTTTAAGAGATTTATAGTCTTTGTAGTTAAGCTCGTCCTTCATATGACCAAAAAACGTCTCCATAGACGCATTATCCCAGCAGTTTCCCTTACGAGAAATCGACTGTTTAAACCCAGTTTCAGCAATGAGGAGGCGGGTTTTAGGGTGTGTATTGTGCATACCCTGGTCGGAATGGAAGATGGCATCAGGATGAATATTGCCGTCCAGTCGTTTGAGTAAGCGAGTTTTGTCCGTTCAACCCATGATAACTCCAAAGAACAAGAGAGATAGTGCTCCAAAATCTGCCTCGTAGCACCATCCTTCACACAAGAAAGATACGCCCACTGACCACTGCCATAGCGCATGTATGTAATGTCGGTAAGTAGGACTTTCTCGGGTTCTCCTTGATCGAACTTGCGCTCCAGAAGATTAGAACATGTACGATGTTCTTGCGTCGCTTTCGCCATTTTTCGATAGGGATTGGCTTAACGGATCGTAGCTACTAACCCGAACTTACGCATACGACGAATCTTTTTATGATTCATGACAATGCCATTCAGGTTCTCTAGCCGCATTTTAATGACCAATGCACCTACTTTACAATTCAAAGCTACAAAATGCTCCTTAATAAGCTCTAAGTCGTTTTGATTGGCTATCTCACGCAGTTGGCGCGTTTCTTCAGTGCTGCGCCAACGGTAATAGCCGCTTGTACTTACTTCGGCAATTTCACATAAGTAGCGTGTTAAACGTCGTAAGTCATGCTTGCGAATCGTCTAGTTAATGAGCTGAAAGCGCTCGGAAGGCTTCAACTCCTTACTGCTTCGCCTTTCGAGCGCTTCTAGCTTTATTAAAAGTTCATTTTCCGCTTCGAGGAGTTTAGTCCGAGCGTCAGCTTCTCTTCTGCTGACGATTCACTCTTCGATCGTCTGCCTGTGCTTCCGATGCCTCTGCGCTCTTCTAGCAAGCTATCCTCACCGTACTTAGCATAGGTCTCCCTCCAGCGTTTATATAATGCTCACGTTGATAGAGCGAACAAGAGCAACGACTCGGTCTATGATTTTTTTAACAATGCGACGATGGGCTTGATCAGTGTACCCGGAGCGCTATGGGAGGAACATGTTGATCGGACGGCGAATCGGAATGAGTCGGTGTCTGCGTATTTGGATTATTTGAGTTTGGGCTTAACCGGAATGGTGCAGGGGGCGTTTGCCCCAGAAAATCCGAATTCCAAGGAGCATGTGCAGGATGTAATCGGAGTGCTCGGCTTATTGTTCTCGGTTAAAGTGAAGGGGCCAGGAGGAATGGAACCGACGGTACCGAAAAGCCCAGAGGTTAAACCGGAGGGGGCAGGAAGTGGCCGAGGACTAGGATTTGGCAATCGGCTTGTGACCCCTGAGGGGATACATTTCATGGACTCATTTCCCAACGACAAGTCGCCAATTGAAGTCCCGAAAACAGACGTGCAGAAACGATATTTGGAAGAGATGGAGCGGCTGAAGCGAGAAGTTGAGGGGACTGGGAAATCTAATAGTGCAGATTCTAAGATAGGTATAGTAAGTGAGGGTTCGGGTGGTCAAAATTTACTATCAAGTATAGGGAAAGTAGATAAAGCACCTCCAACAGTTAAATATTTGGAAGACGGTATTAGAAATGAGCCGTTAGAGCATGGTCTGTTTTTCGATAAAGACGGCAATGTGATTGGTAGATTAATCTCTGATGGGGAACAAGCAAAAATCGATCTTTCTTCTTATAAAGATATAGCAAAGGATACAACATTTACTCATAATCACCCTAGTAGCAGTAGGTTTAGTATTGCTGACCTAGAAACAGTGGTATATTTCGATATGGCAGAAATAAGAGCTGTGACTCCAAATGGGGTAACGTTTAGTATTAAGAGAGGAACTGGTGGATGGGCGATACATCCACTGGATGTTGAGAAAGTTTTTAAACAAACACAAAGAGAACTTTCCAGTGACCCTATGGTTCAAGCATTATTTAAAGAAGGTAACACAGAGGCAGTATGGGATATACTATATAGTAAAATGGCAGAGAAGATGGGAGGGGATTTTAGTGTTTTTAAATAATGATGAAAGAATTAATTCGAAATTTCTTTATAGAAAACCTGTAGTTATTGGAATTTTGGACGATAGTGATAATGATCCCAATGATATGAGTTGGATGTTTGATAACTCGTGGGAATTGTTAAAGGTGAAATTTTCGGAAAGTTCATTTCAGGAGTTAGTTATAGGGTTAGTGGAAATATTTAGAAGGGGACAACTGAACTATTCATCACTTGGTGAAATGTTTGGAAACGACACTAATGTGGAAGAAGATGTCGAGAAAATAGTATA